>NZ_QNFY01000001.1 GCF_003290185.1 Chryseobacterium lathyri
TTCCTTAGCTGTGTATAGAAAAATCCTATGATATGATAACTTTTTACCTTTTAGGTTGAATAATTGTAAAAAATACACGTCTTAAATATATGGGTTTAAACAGAAAATGGACATTTTTCTTATAACTTTTTTAAAAAATATCAATAAAATTTAAAATTTTCTTATCATAAATTAGATAAAAATAAATATTAATTTTTTAAGTGTCAATTTAACATTTAAATAGCTATATATTAAGGTATTCTGAAATAATAATCATGAAATTAATGATAACCTTATCATATTTTTTACATCATTCTTATCATAAAAAAATGATATATAATCTATTGATATATAGCCTGTAATGTAGATTTTATTTTTTTTTCTCAATTGAATTTTTATATTTGTGATGTTACGCTAATGTTAATAAAAGATGAACCAGGATTTTATTCATACCTATGTTTCTGTTGATTGTGTGGTATTTGGATTTGACCATGACAACAGACTCAATATCTTACTTGTGCAACGTCATGTAGATGATGTACCAGTGGATAGGCAAAGAAAATTGCCGGGTAGCTTGATTTTCAGTAATGAAGATGTGGATGATGCAGCCCATAGGGTTCTTCATGAGTTAACAGGAATAAAAAAAATGGTTCTCAAGCAGTTCAAATGCTTTGCTGATCCATTTCGCGCAAGCAATCAGATTGATATCAAGTGGATGGGGACCGAGTATATGCATAATATCGACAGGATTATTACGGTGGCCTACCTTTCTCTATGTAAAATCGATCATAAAATTAACAGCACCAAATATGAAACAGTCGACTGGTATCCTGTAGATCAGGTCCCGGCATTACCCTTTGATCATAATAAGATCATTAATGAATCTTTAACAGAAATAAGAAGATGGATTGAGACCGATTTTTCTATTATTTTTGAATTGCTGCCGAAAAAATTTACGATAAGACAGCTGTACCAGCTGTACAGCGCGTTAAGTGAAAAACAGATCGATATCAAGAATTTTCATAAAAAAATTTCATCATTTAATTATATCATTCCTTTAGAAGAGATAGAGCAAAACGTATCGCACCGGGCAGCAAGATACTATCGGTTCGATGCCAAGATCTATAAGAAAAACAACACTAAACTAATTAAATAAATCCCCCTTTTCAAATTATGTATTTGCTAGGATATGACATAGGCAGTTCTTCTGTTAAAGTTTGTCTCATTGAGGCATCCAGTGGAAAAATTATTGCATCAGACTTTTCTCCAAAAAAGGAAATGAAAATCATGGCAGTCAACCCAGGCTGGGCAGAACAGAACCCTGCAGAATGGTGGCTGAATTTAAAGCTGGCACATGAATCTGTAATGCATGAATCCGGAATCAATCCTGAAGATATCAGAGGAATTGGTATTACCTGGCAGATGCATGGACTGATCCTGGTCGATAAAGACCAGAATTTGCTTCGTCCTTCGATTATCTGGTGTGACAGCCGTGCTGTGCCTTATGGTGAAAAAGCTTTTCAGGAAATTGGAACTGAGAAATGCTTATCCCATCTTCTTAATTCTCCCGGAAATTTTACAGCATCAAAACTAGCCTGGGTAAAGGAAAATGAACCTGAAATTTTTGAAAAGATTGATAAAATAATGCTGCCGGGAGATTATATTGCCATGAGGCTTTCCGGTGAAATAGGAATGACGATTGAAGGACTTTCTGAAGGCATATTCTGGGACTTTAAAAACAACTGTATTTCTGAGGACGTGATTAATTATTATGGAATCCCTAAAAGCTTTTTCCCTGAAATCATTCCTACTTTCGGTATCCAGTCAACGGTTTCTGCACCGGCGGCTCAGGAATTAGGATTAAAAGAAGGAACCCCAATTTCATACAGGGCAGGAGATCAACCCAATAATGCGCTCTCTCTGAATGTTTTCAATCCCGGAGAAATTGCTTCAACAGCCGGCACTTCGGGAGTGGTATATGGGGTGTTGGATAAATTGGAATATGATACCCTGTCACGGGTAAATACATTTGCCCATGTCAACTACAGTCCTGAGCAAACCAGATTGGGAGTTTTGCTGTGTATTAACGGAACAGGAATTTTAAATTCCTGGCTAAAGCATAATTTTGCAACCTCACTGTCTTCCTATGGTGATATGAATGATCTAGCATCCCTTTCCCCGATAGGATCAAAAGGATTAAGTATCATCCCTTTTGGAAACGGGGCAGAAAGAGTCTTGGAAAACAAAGATACCAGCTGTTCTATGCACGGGATTAATTTCAACATCCATACAAAAGGAGATATTCTGCGTGCGGCACAGGAAGGAATTGTCTTTTCATATGAATATGGAATGGATATTATGAGAAATATGGGAATGGACATCCAGGTGATCCGGGCAGGCAATGCCAATATGTTTTTAAGTTCAATTTTCCGACAGTCGCTTGCCAGTGTAAGCAATGCAGTGATTGAGCTTTACGACACAGACGGAGCGGTAGGAGCTGCCAGAGCTGCCGGAATGGGAATCGGTTTTTATGCAGATTCAACAGAGGCATTTTCATCCCTCGAAAAAATAGCAGTTATAGAACCTGAACCAGAAAAAAGAGAACAATATTTAGAAGCATACTCAAGGTGGAAACAGCATCTTAACGAAATCATTTAATCATCCTGCAACGAAGCTATTCATTGTACCTGCGGACCTATTAAATCAGCAGGCAGGGGATTCCTATATTAAATTATAAAGAACAAACTAAAAATAAAATCAAATAATATGAACATTTTAACAGAAACAAAAGCATTTTTTCCAGGTATTGAAAACATCAGATTCGAAGGTAAAGAAAGTAGAAACCCTATGGCATTCCGTTATTATGATGCAGATAGGATCGTGATGGGAAAACCAATGAAAGAATGGATGCGTTTTGCAATGGCATGGTGGCATACTCTGTGTGCAGACGGAAGTGATCCGTTTGGCGGAGCAACGATCCACCATCCTTGGGATATTGGCAATGATGCGGTTTCCAGAGCTAAACATAAAATGGATGCAGGTTTTGAATTCATGTCTAAAATTGGATTCCAGTATTACTGTTTTCATGATGTAGACTTAGTTGCCCCGGCAGATAACTGGAAAGACTATGAAAAAAACCTTCAGGCTGTTGTGGAATATGCCAAAGAAAAGCAAAAAGAATCTGGGATTAAGCTTCTGTGGGGAACAGCCAATGTTTTCACGCATGAAAGATACATGAACGGAGCTTCTACCAATCCAAATTTTGATGTGGTAGCCTGTGCAGGAACTCAGGTGAAAAATTCTATTGATGCAACGATTGCTCTCGGTGGCGAAAACTATGTGTTCTGGGGCGGTAGAGAAGGTTATATGAGTCTGCTGAATACTGAAATGAAAAGAGAAAAAGACCATCTGGCCCGCTTCCTTTCAATGTCCCGTGATTATGCCCGTAGTCAGGGCTTCAAGGGAACATTCCTTATTGAGCCAAAACCAATGGAGCCAACTAAACATCAGTACGATTACGATTCTGAAACAGTGATTGGCTTCCTGAGACATTACGGTTTAGACAAAGATTTTAAACTTAATATTGAAGTTAATCATGCTACCCTGGCGGGACATACCTTCGAGCATGAACTTCAGGTAGCAGTTGACGCAGGATTATTAGGAAGTATTGATGCCAATAGGGGAGATTACCAAAACGGATGGGATACAGACCAGTTCCCTGTGGATTATCGTGACCTGGCTCAGGCTTGGCTGGTACTTCTTCCTGCAGGAGGATTAGGAAATGGCGGAGTTAATTTTGATGCGAAAATCAGAAGAAATTCTACCGATCCGGAAGATTTATTTATCTCCCATATTTCTGGAATGGATGTTTTTGCCAAAGGATTATTAGTTGCTGCAGATATACTGGAAAACTCTGATTATAAAAAATTACGGACAGAGCGCTATGCTTCTTTTGATAGCGGTAACGGAAAAGCTTTTGAAGAAGGGAATCTTACACTGGAAGACCTTCAGAGAATTGCTCATGAGTTGGGTGAACCTCAGGCCAAAAGCGGAAAACAGGAATTGTTTGAAGCAATCGTGAACATGTATATCTAATAATTATAGAAGGCTTTCATTATAACACTAAGGATTTATTAATAGCCTTTCTATTAATGTAATATTAAAAATAATAATTATGAACAGATTTCATTTTGCTAAAACCAACAGGGCTGCGATATTTTTCGCCATGGCTCTGTTACCGTCAAGCTTAGCTTATTCTCAAAGTAAAAAAGATACTGTTGCCAAAGAAAATAAGATAGAAGAAGTTATTGTAATTGGATATGGGACACAGAAAAAAGAAGCGGTTACCGGGTCAGTATCGTCCCTGGGTGGTACTGCTCTCAAAGAAGTTCCTTCAGCCAATATAACCGATGCGATACAGGGACGTCTTCCGGGAGTTGATATTGGCAGAACCTCTACAAAACCCGGCGCTGTACAACAGATCCGTATTAGAGGAGAACGTTCATTAACAGGCTCTAATGACCCCTTGATTGTATTGGATGGAATTCCTTTTGTAGGTTCTTTAGGAGATATCAGCCCATCAGATATTAAAAGCTTGGATATTCTTAAAGATGCTTCTGCCACAGCGATTTATGGATCACGTGGTGCAAACGGAGTCATTTTAATAACAACAAACAGAGGATCAAAAGGTCAGAAAGCAAGATTTACCTATAACGGATATACTGGATTTCAGACTATTTTCTCTAAATATCCGGTGATGGATGGGCCTAAGTTTGCCAAATTACGTGCAGATGCCAAAATGTTTACCAACGCGCAAGATGAATTCAATGATATAAATACAGACTGGCAGGATAAATATTACGGTGTGGGGCTGATGATGAACCATGATGTAGGGGTTACAGGAGGAAGCGAAAAAGGGAATTACAACTTTGGTGTCGCGTATTTTCAGCAAAATGGAGTTGTCCCTTTGCAAAGTTATAAAAGACTTTCTATTAGGGGTTCCTTAGATCAGGAAGTAAGTAAGTTCATAAAAATAGGCTTCTCTACCAACTCAAACTTTTCTATCAACGACTTTAACGGCGTTAGCGGTGCCCCTATGTTAGGGTATTCGCCATTGGTTAGTCCCTATAAGGCTGACGGGAGTCCTAAAACTGTCATGTATAGTGCCATCGATCAGACGGCTCTCCAGACCAGAGGTATTCTCGAAAATCTAGGTGATACCTATGCTGACCGTACGAATGCTTTTAGCTCATACAATAACCTTTATGGAGAATTAAAAATACCAGGAGTTGAAGGTCTTAAATACAGGCTTAATGTTGGTCTTACCTATAGAAATTCAAATAGCGGAACCTATACAGGAACCGGTATACTCAATGTAAATCCTGCTACTGAGTCTTCGGCTGGAATCGGAAACTCGTTGACGACGCAGTGGGTTTTGGAAAATATCCTGTCTTATGACCGAACTTTTGGTAAACACAAAATTAGTGCAACGGCATTATATTCTGCGGAACAGACCAAGTATAACAGCTCTTACATATCAGCGAGAGATGTTCCTATCGATGCCTTTCAATACTTTAATTTAGGCCATGCACAAGGTGAGGTAACCATTGACCCAAATAATCAGGGATATTATAAAAGAGGCCTTATGTCTTTTATGGGAAGAGCCTTATATCAATATGATAACCGTTATATGCTTACGGCTACTGTCCGTTCAGACGGAGCCTCAGTTTTAGCGAAAGGGCACCAGTGGCATACCTATCCTGCAATTTCTGTGGGTTGGAATATTGCCAATGAAAACTTTCTTAAAGATTCAAAATATATCAATGTGCTTAAGCTGAGAGCCGGTTTTGGACAGACTTCCAACCAGTCTGTCGGGCCTTATACCACTTTTGGGAGTTTAAGTACGGTGCCTTATAATTTTGGAAATGAATTTGTCATCGGGAATTATGTAAATACAGCTTCAAATGCAAATTTGGGCTGGGAGTTTTCAAAAACCTGGAATTATGGATTAGATTTTACTTTATTCAACAGAATCATCAGCGGTACCGTAGAATATTATGTTACGAAGACAGAACAGTTATTGTTAAGTAAAGGGTTGCCATCATCCAGCGGTTTGGGATCTGTGACCGAGAACGTGGGAGCATCAGAGAATAAAGGTTTCGAAATATCTCTTAATGGTACTATTTTCAATAATCCTGATGGGTTTAGCTGGGAAGTTGGAGGTAATTTATATGCCAACAGAAATAAAATTACAGCATTAGCTTCCGGAACTGACAGAAACGAGGGGAATTTATGGTTTGTAGGTCATAATATCAATGCATTATATGATTACCAGTATATAGGTTTGTGGCAGCATGGAGATCCTTATCTGAGCGTATTGGAACCTGGAGGAAATGTGGGAATGATCAAAGTTTTATATACAGGTGGATACAATGCAGACGGAACTCCGACCAGAGCTATCGGGCCGGCTGACAGACAGATTATCGATACCAATCCGGATTTTATGGGAGGTTTCAATACAAGGTTAGCATATAAAAATATTGATCTTAGTGTGGTTGGAGCATTTCAGAAAGGGGGAGTGTTAATCAGTACACTATACGGCTCTTCAGGATATCTCAACAGATTATCGGGAAGAGGAAATAACGTGGATGTTGATTACTGGACTGAAGAAAATCCAGACGTGCGCTATCCGAAACCAGGTGGAATGATGAGCGGAGATAACCCGAAATACGGTTCAACTTTAGGTTTATTTGATGGCTCATACGTAAAAATAAGAACCATCACATTGGGGTACAATTTTAATAAAAATACCCTGGATGATTTAGGCGTAAGCAGTCTGAGACTGTATGTAACAGTACAGAATCCATTTGTTTTCGGTTCTCCTTATTACAGAGAATCAGGGATGGATCCTGAACCGAATTCGAGAGGGAATGAAAATCAGGCTGTAAACTCATACAAAAGCAATCAGCTGGTAATTGGTACGAATAATCCTTCTACAAGAAACTATATGATGGGGCTAAATCTAACCTTTTAAAAGAAAAAATCATGATCAATTTAAATAAAAAATTTATCGCTGCTCTGTTTTTAGCATCATTAACATTCAGTACAGGATGTAATGAGATATTGGATGAACAGCCAAGAGGTATTTATACACCGGAAGATTTTACTACAGAAAGAGGAATTACACAAGGGGTTACGTCTTTGTATAGACAACTGAGAATGCTGTATGGAAACGGCTACTTCTTAAATTCTACCATGACGGGTACTGATGAGGCAACCTGGGGAAAAGATGCCGATGGCAACTTTAAAGCTATGGATATGTCCAATAACGGGAATATTGACAGTTCAACTTTCCCAACAAGTATGGTGTGGGGATCTGTTTTTCCTGCCATCAATTCTGCAAATGGAGTTATACAAAATGGTCCGTTAATTAATGTATCCGAATCACTGATTTCAGAAGCAAGATTTTTCAGGTCATTTTATTATTTCTTACTGGTTCAGACGTACGGTGGCGCACCCCTTGATTTAGGTTCAGGAGAACTGGCCTTCAATATTTCGCCAACCACCACTTCAGTTAGAAATACGGTTTCAGAAGTTTACACAAAGGCCATTTTCCCTGATTTGATCAAAGCCATTGAAAATCTTCCTGCAAGCCCAAGAGTAACCGGCGGTGTTACCAAAAATGTTGCAAGATTATATCTTTCAAAAGCCTATTTAACGTATGCATGGTGGCTGCAAAATCCAAACAACATTCCAACCTATCCGGAGGCAACAAGAATAGATCCTGATGGTCACAATGCACAATGGTACTTCCAAAAAGCTTATGATATTGCATTAGATGGGATCAACAGTCCCGGACCGTATGCTTTACAGCCTACCTATTATAATTTAAATGTAGGATCAAATGACCGTAACAAGGAATGTATGCTGTATGCAGACCATACAGAGACAAGTGCTTATTATAATGAAGGGGTTATTCAGGCAAGTTACGGCGATGGCTGGTCTCCAAATAATTTTGCTGCCTGGATGATGACCTGGAATTACCCTAATATCAGAAGCAGTACTTCCAGTACATCCTGGTCTGCTGTCAGTTCTGTACAAAGAGCAGCTACACAAGATCTAGGGCGTCCCTGGACACGTATGGCTCCTACCATTGAAGTTATTAAAAATACGTTTGCTGATAAAACCAATGATTCCAGATATGACGGTACATTCGTTACGACCTACCGTGGTAACTGGGACAAAGCAGGGATGACTCAGACTACCCTGTATAATGCCAACAGTCTTCCCGTGCATCCTGGTGACCCTATTTTAACGTTTCTCAATGATGATTCTGCAGTGCCGGCTTATAGTTCCAATGCAGGGAATAGTAATATTGGAGCAGGAACGCTTCCGGGAAGAGCAGACTGGGTAGTGGCACCAAATGGAATCAGCAGAGTGGTATATCCTGGTATATGGAAAATAGGAACTTACCGTACAGATAACGGTAACGGTTTAGGCTATCCAAATCCAAGTTTAACCCGTCCGTTTGTAGCCGCTAAATTTTCAGAATTTTATTTCCTGGCAGCTGAGGCAGCAGTTAAAGGAGCTTCCGGATCTATGAGTCCTAGAGATCTTATTAATGTAATCAGAGCCAGAGCAGGAAAATGGGTTTGGAGTGTTAGCGGAAATGTTGCAAAAGTACAGGATAACAGTGCTGCAATGATTGCTGCTACACCCAATACCATTACCATAGATTACATTCTGGCAGAAAGATCCCGTGAGTATTATGGCGAAGGATACAGATGGTATGATCTGGTACGTACACAGAAGTGGGAAGAATATGCAGCTACTTATAAAATTGCAGGAACTGCTTACGGAGATCATACCCCGCAGACTGTAACGCGTAATATTCAGAAATTTCATTATCTGAGACCAATCCCTCGGGGGCAATTGGATGCTATGGAAGTCTCTGCAGATATCAAGGACAAATATCAGAATCCTGGTTACAATTAATATTATATGCATTCATGTTAACAGAAGCAAAGTAGGTGTTCTATTACACCTGCTTTGCTTTAATGAAAAAAATAAAATTTATGGAAAAAACCTGGCGTTGGTTCGGTAAGAAAGACAAAATAAAATTAGATATGCTCCGTCAAATTGGGGTAGAAGGTATTGTTTCTGCGCTTCACGATATTCCGAACGGAGAAGTTTGGCCGTTGAACGCAATTAATGATTATAAAAATTATATAGAAAGTTTCGGACTTCGCTGGTCTGTTGTAGAAAGTTTGGCCGTAAGTGAGGCCATAAAATACGGAGGCGAAAACAGAGATCAATTAATAGAAAATTATATCCAGAGTCTTGAAAATCTGGGAAAATCTGGAGTAACAACGGTTTGCTACAACTTTATGCCGGTTCTAGACTGGGCCCGTACAGATTTGTTTTATCAGTGGGAAGACGGCTCGTCATCATTATATTTTGATAAAGCTAAATTTGCTTATTTTGAAATTCATATTCTGCAAAGAAAAGGTGCAGAAAACGATTATAATTCAGAGATTCTTCAAAAAGTAGAACAATTAAAAAATACTTTAACGGAAGAAGATAACAATGATCTGATAGACTCGATCATTGTAAAAACACAGGGTTTTGTTAACGGAAACATCAAGGAAGGAGACCAGAATCCGGTAGCTATTTTCAAAAGTTTACTGGCATTATATGATGGTATTGATAAAAACCAACTCCGTCAGAATATGAAATATTTCCTTGAAAAAATAATGCCCGTTTGCGAAAAATGGAATATCCAGATGTGTGTACATCCCGATGATCCGCCGTTTTCATTGTTAGGCTTACCGAGAATCGTGACCAACGAAGAAGATATCGACTGGCTCTTAAATGCTGTCGATAATCCTCACAACGGGCTCACATTCTGTACAGGTTCTTTAAGTGCGGGTCTTCAGAATGATGTTCCGAAACTTGCCCAAAAATATGCCCACCGCACAAAATTTGTCCATTTAAGAAGCACTAATGTTTTTGAAAACGGAGATTTCATCGAAGCCCATCACTTGGGTGGAAGAGGAAAATTGATAGAGGTCATCCGGATATTTGAAAAAGAAAATCCGGACTTGCCTATGCGTATAGATCATGGAAGATTACTGACAGACGATATTGATAAAGGTTACAATCCCGGATATTCATTTCTCGGAAGAATGCTTGCATTAGGGCAAATCGAAGGAGTAATGGCAACCGTACAGTCAGAATTGCAAAGAAATTAAATCTAAGGTTTGCAATAAATTATTATAAAAAGTAAAAATGAACGAAATATTCAGCATAAAAGATAAAGTAGCCGTAATTACAGGCGCCTCAGGGGTGTTGGGTGGAAGTCTGGCTAAAAGTTTCATAGAAGCCGGAGCCAAAGTTGTAGCATTGGGAAGAAACCAGGAAACTCTGGACGCTCGTGTTAAAGAACTGACAGAATCGGGTGGTGATGCATTTGCCGTAGAAGCCAATGTAATGAATGTGGAAAGTCTTGAAGCTGCTTCAAAGACAATCCTTGAAAAATACGGTAGAATTGATATTTTGCTCAATATTGCCGGAGGAAATATACCTTCTGCAACATTAGCTCCCGACCAATCTTTTTTCGACCTGAAAATGGAAGCCTGGAACGAAGTAACCGATTTGAATATCAACGGAACCGTTTATCCAAGCTATGTTTTCGGAAAAGTGATGGCAGAGCAAGGAAATGGAAGTATTGTGAATATCTCCTCAATGGCAGCTTATTCTGCAATCACAAGAGTTGCCGGTTATTCAGCGGCAAAATCTGCAATTACCAATTTTACCCAATGGCTCGCTTCGGATGTAGCGTTGAAATTTGGCGATAAAATCCGTGTCAACGCAATTGCTCCCGGATTTTTTATAGGAGATCAAAACCGGGCGATTTTATTGAATCCGGATGGTTCTTTAACTGATCGAAGCAAAAAAGTCATCGCCAAAACACCAATGGGACGCTTTGGAAATGCAGATGAACTCAACGGAGCTGTCCAGTTTCTTTGTTCAGATGCTGCAAGTTTTATCACGGGTGCATTATTGCCTATTGACGGTGGTTTCAGTGCATTCAGTGGTGTTTAATATTAATATTATTTTTCTTCATACAGTAGTTACAAGGCCTTAGATGATTTTATAGATTTCAATTAAGGTCTTGTTTTTAAAGATTTTGACAAAATCAAATCACTTTTAAATTGAATAATGGCTCATTCCCTTAAAAATAAAGAAGTTTTCGGAGAATCGTTTTTGCTGGAATCGGCAAAGGCAGAAAATCTCTATTTCGGCTTTGCGAAAGAAATGCCGATTATTGATTATCATAATCATCTTGAGCCTGACGTGATTTCAAATAATCAGAATTTCCGTTCCCCGACAGCAATTTGGCTGGATGGTGATCATTACAAATGGCGGGCAATGAGAAATTTCGGTATTGATGAGCAATTCATTTCCGGCAAAGCTTCAGACTTGGAAAAGTTCAGAAAATGGTCGGAAGTGGTACCGTACACCCTTCGAAATCCTTTATTTCACTGGACCCATCTGGAACTTAAAAATCCATTCGGAATCAAAGAATATCTTTCCCCGAACAATGCAGATTCTGTTTATCAACAGATGAATGAAAGTTTGCAGACTTCAGATTTTTTGCCACAATCTATCATTCAGAATTTCAAAGTGGAAGCACTTTGCACAACTGATGATCCTGCTGATGATTTGGCTTATCATCAAGCATTAAAGAATAGCCGTTTTAAAGCCCAGGTTTTACCTGCTTTCCGACCGGATTCTTACATCAATATCAACAATCCGGAACAATATCTTTCAGGAATAAAAAAACTTGAAAATGTTTGTGGAATTTCAATCGAATCAGTTTCCGATTTATTAAATGCGCTTCAATCCAGAATTAATTATTTTGCAGAAGTAGGAGCCAAGGTTGCCGATCACGGGTTTGAATATTTTCCCGATACCACAAAATGGGATATAGAATTAGAAAACGAATTTTCAGAATTTTTAAAAGGAAATAATCCAAGATTCTCCAATCCGGAAGCATTGTGTGGCTACTTACTAAAAGAGCTTTGCAAAATGTACGCTGAAAAAGACTGGGTACAGCAGTTTCACGTGGGAGCAACCAGAAATAATAATTCTTTAATGCTTAGTAAGATTGGTATTAATGCTGGTTATGACGCAATCGGTGAACAATATTTTGCACAAAGATTGAGCATGCTTCTGGACGAACTGAATTCTACCGGACAACTTACCAAAACCATTATTTACAATCTTAATCCCACCTTCAATGAAGTTTTAGCGACACTTACAGGAAATTTTAATGAAGGTGGAATGAAGTCCAAAGTACAGTTTGGTGCAGCCTGGTGGTTTCTCGACCAATTAGACGGAATGAAAAAACAGATGAACACACTTTCCAACATTGGTCTCATCAGCACTTTTGTCGGGATGCTGACCGATTCCCGAAGTCTCCTGTCGTTCTCAAGACACGATTATTTCAGAAGGCTTTTGTGCAATATGTTCGGCAGCGAGATCGAAAGAGGATTGCTTCCCGATGACGAAGAATGGGTTGGGAAAATCATTCAGGACATCTGTTATCACAACACGAAAAATTATTTTGAAATTTAAGAGAATGCAAGATTCATTTTCCAATAAAATAGTATGTTTCGGGGAATTGCTTTTGCATTTCGCTCCGGATTCCGAAGGAAACTGGCTCAATGACCAACTTCTGAAGATTTTCGTGGGTGGTGCAGAATATAATGTAGCTGCAGCTCTTGCACAATGGAACAATCCTGTAAAACTTCTTTCAGCTTTGCCTGAAAATTTTCTGGGAAATCAATTGGAATCACAGCTCAAAAATAAAGGAATTGAGGTGCTTGCTGAAAAAAGTAACGGCAGAATCGGAACGTTTTACCTCTCTTCGGATGGCGATATGCAGAACGCTTCGGTGGTTTATGACCGTTTTCCTTCGGTTTTCACACAGTCGGATTTTAAAACATTTAGTTTCGATGAAATATTTTCAGAGGTAAAGTGGCTTCACATCAGCACCATTACGCCAGCATTGAGTGAAAATGCCTATCAGAAATGTATGGATTTAATGAAAGAGGCAGCGACAAGAAACATCACGGTTTCTCTTGATTTGAATTACCGTTCCGCCCTTTGGCAGAACGGAAATCCGTCTGCAAAAATTATTGCATTGATGCCTTTTGTCAATGTTCTGATGGGAAATATCTGGTCCATTCAACAATTTTTGGAAATTCCGATTGAATATGAATTAAATGGGAATTTTGAAGACAGAAATCTTCTGAAACAGGCTGAAAAATCAGCATTAGAAATTCAGAAAATATATCCAAATGTAAAGATGATTGCCAATACATTTCGGTTTACGAAGGGTGAAGAGGTTAATTATTTTGCGACTTTATTTGCTGATGAAAAACTTTTGATTTCTGAACATTATCATTCAACAACAATTGAGGAAAGAATAGGAAGCGGCGATTCCTTTATGGCTGCTTTGATTCATGGAACTTTAAAAGGAAATTCCTTACAGCAGATTTTAGAAGATGCTACAAAAGTCGCTTTCAAAAAACTTTTTGTAAAGGGCGATACCATTAATGACAGTATTAATATTGAAAAATTATGAAAGGAATGCTACAAAAAATAAAAGACCAGAAAATAGTTCCGTTGTTTTACAATGAATCGTTTGAGGTTTCAAAAAATACCGTAAAAGCTTTGTACGAGGTAGGAATCCGTGTGATAGAATATACCAACCGAGGTATTCAGGCATTGGAGAATTTTACTAAATTAAAAGAGATCTCAGCCAACGAATTTCCAGAACTTTTACTGGGAATCGGAACCGTGAAAAATATAAAGGAAATGGATGATTATGCCGATGCAAAAGCAGATTTCATCATTACACCTGTTATTAGCGAAGAACTGGTAAAACATTCTGTTGCAAAAAATATCAATTTAATTCCAGGATGTTTTACTCCTTCCGATGTCAATGTAGCCTTTCAGAACGGACTTCGGTTAGTGAAGATTTTTCCGGCAGATGCTTTAGGCAAAAATTATATCAGATCCATTCAACCTGTTTTTCCGGGAATGAATTTTATGCCGACCGGAGGCATCAATGCTGACTTTGATGACATTACAGAATGGATGAAAGGTGGCGCTGTTGCTGTCGGTTTAGGAAGTTCACTCGTCAGAACAGATTTTACATCAGAACAGCTCACAGAAAAAGTTCAGAACCTATTGCAACAACTTAATCAAAACTAAATGCAGGCTCCTAAAAACCGTAACATAAGATGGTTGATGCTGTCTTTGGTCTTTCTCGCCACCACGATCAATTATCTTGACCGTCAGGTAATGGGTTTACTGAAACCTGTTCTTGAAAAAGAGTTCAGCTGGGACGAAAAAGATTACAGCTACATTGTAATGGCATTCACGACCACTTATGCCATCGGATATCTTGCGATGGGAAGATTTATAGACAGGGTAGGAACCAAAATAGGGTATGCCGTTTCGTTGATTGTCTGGAGTCTGGCTTCCATAGGACACGGTTTTGTGAAAAGCACCGTTGGATTTATCATTGCGAGAAGTACACTCGGAATCAGTGAGGCAGGAAATTTTCCGGCAGCGATAAAATCTGTTGCAGAATGGTTTCCGAAAAAAGAAAGAGCTTTGGCAACAGGGATTTTCAACTCCGGAGCAACGGTTGGAGCCATTTTAGCACCGCTTCTTGTGCCGTTCATTCTGGGACATTACGGATGGCGGGAAACCTTCGTCTGGATCGGGGCTTTAGGTTTGTTATGGATTGTCCTTTGGTGGAGATTCTACAGCATTCCGGAAAAAACAAAAAAGCTGAGTAAGGAAGAATTACAGTATATTAAAAGTGATCAGGACGGAAAAACACAAGAACAGTCTAAAGTTCCGTTGTCTGAAATATTAAAATACAAAGTCACCTGGTCATTTGCCATCGGAAAAATCCTGACCGATCCAATCTGGTATTTCTTTATGTTCTGGCTGCCGGCTTATTTTTCAGACGTATTCAAGATGGATATGACAAAACCTTCTATTCCGTTGATTATCATTTACAGCGGAACCACGATTGGAAGCATCGGGGGTGGCTATCTTTCCTCATTTTTAATTAAAATAGGCTGGGCCATCGGAAGAGCCAGAAGTTTGACAATGCTCTTGTTTGCGTTGATGGTCGTTCCGGTGATGTTCTCAAAATATGTAGACAATATGTGGCTGATTACCATCATCATTGCTTTCGCCACTGCAGCGCACCAAGGTTGGGGAGCCAATCTGATGACAACAGTTGGAGATAAATTACCTAACAACTATGTAAGTTCGGTTATCGGTTTTGGCGGAATGCTCGGTTCGGCAGCAGGAATTATTTTTCCGCTTTTCATCGGAATTGTCTTGGATACCTTCAAAAAAGCAGGAAACATCAACGGCGGATACAACATCATATTTTTTATTGCCGGGGTTTCTTACGTTGCGGCTTGGGGAATTATCTGGTTGATCAACAGAAGAAAACCAATGTAAAGATCAAAATTCATTTTGGAAAAAAACGTAACACATTAAAAACTAAATAATAAACTAAAAAATATACTATGAGACAGAGAACAATGAATCCGATATTTTTGAAAAAGAAAACAACGTTGATGGCTGCTGTTGCCTTATTATCTTTTGCCAACGTGTCAGCACAGACTTTCTCAGACTTTTCCTATCGTGGAAATGATAAAATTTACACAAACAACCCACTGAAAGAAAATGAATTTTATTCTCCGATTCTTCAGGGGTGCTATCCCGACCCGAGTATTACCAGAAAAGGAGACGATTATTATTTGGTCAATTCTTCATTTTCAATGTTTCCTGGTGTTCCTATTTTCACTTCAAAAGATTTGGTCAACTGGAAACAGTTAGGGCACGTTTTGGACAGACCTTCCCAATTGAAAGTGGAAAAATCAGGTGTTTCACAAGGAATTTATGCTCCGGATATCAAATATAATAAGCACAACGATACTTTTTATATGATCACCACGCAGATTGCCAGTGGAATCGGAAATATGGTTGTGAAAACCAAAGATCCTGCAAAAGGCTGGAGTGAGGTGCAAAAGTTGAATTTTGATGGTATCGATCCTTCGATTTTCTTTGATGACGATGGCAAAGCTTATATCGTTCACAATGATGCACCGCCGAAAGGAACTGAGCAGTACAACGGTCACCGTGTGATCAAAATGTGGGATTATGATTTGGAAAAAGACCAGGTTGTAGCAGGTTCAGATAAAATTATTGTGAATGGAGGAGTCGATCTTTCCCAAAAACCGATCTGGATAGAAGGGCCACATTTATATAAAAAGAATGGAAAATACTTTCTGATGTGTGCAGAAGGCGGAACAGGAGGTAATCACAGCGAAGTTATTTTTATGTCAGATTCTCCGAAAGGCCCATTTGTTCCTGCAATGAATAATCCCATTTTGACACAGCGGTATTTTCCGAAAGATAGAAAAGATAAAGTGGATTGGGCGGGCCATGCCGATTTGGTGGAAACTCCGGATGGTAAATATTACGGTGTCTTTTTAGCTATTCGTCCGAATGTAAATAACAGGGTGAACAGTGGCCGCGAAACTTTCATTCTTCCTGTTGACTGGAGCGGAACGTATCCTGTTTTCCAAAACGGACTGGTACCAATGAAACCAAAATTAAAATTGCCGGAAGGTGTAAAAAATCAGACCGGACAAAATGGATTTTTCCCGAACGGAAATTTCACGTATAATGATAAACTGACCGAAAAAAAACTGGATTACAGATGGATTGCGATGCGCGGACCCCGTGAGAATTTTATCACTGCTACTAAGAACGGACTAAAAGTAACTCCTTTTGAGACCAATATTAAAGCATTGGCACCGGTTTCAGCATTATTTCACAGATTGCAGCACGAAGACTTTGAAACTTCTGTAACACTGGATTTCAAACCGAAATCTGAAAAAGAATTAGCAGGAATTACCTGTTACCAAAGTGAACGATTTAACTATGTATTCGGAATCACAAAAAAAGACAAAGATTTTTACATTGTTTTGGAAAGAACAGAAAAAGGAGAATCAAAACTGGTGGCCAGCGAAAAGATTTCGCTTTCTAAAACGGTCAGATTACAAGTCGTTGGTGAAAAAGATGAACATCAATTTAATTATTCTTTGGATGGCAAAAACTTCAAAAACCTTGGAGGTTCTGTTTCCGGAGATATTCTTTCTACCGATGTTGCAGGCGGATTTACCGGAAGTTTGATTGGTTTGTACAGCACTTCGTCTAATGATATTGTACCTAATTAACATTAAAAATGATAAGCTCCGGATTAAGCCGATTTTAATAACACAATCATCTGCCAAATCCATAAAATCGGCGAGAGAAAAAATTTAAATAACCAAGCAAAATTATTAAAGTTTTGAAAACTAAAAAATCGTTTTATATAGTTTCTTTTTTGGGGTTTATCGGGCTGAATTATTGTTCAGCCCAGGTAAATCCTGCTCAGAAGCCGCAGACGACAGCATTTACCAATCCCATTATCTGGGCAGACGCTCCGGATTTATCAGTGACCAGAAACGGGGATGATTTTTATCTTATCAGTACCACCATGCACCTGATGCCGGGAGCTCCGGTCATGCATTCCAAAGATCTTGTACATTGGGAAATGGCAAGCTATGTTTTTAATACGCTGAATGATAATTCTAAGTATGATTTACTTAACGGAACAGTTTACGGTCGAGGGCAATGGGCATCTTCCATCCGCTATCACAAAGGGAAATATTACGTTTTGTTTTCTCCGAACGATGAGCCTTTCAAATCCTATTTCTATGTAACAGATAATCCTGAAAAAGGCAATTGGAAACTCATTACCAGAACCCGACATTTTCACGATGCTTCTTTGTTTTTTGATGATGACAAGGTATATGTTTTTACTTCCAATAAAGTTTTTGAATTAAGTCCTGATTTTAAAGAAGTCATCGGAAATTCTGACGGAACTGTTGTTTTTCAGAAAGACTCTACGGAAACCGGACTTTTAGAAGGTAATCAGATTATTAAAAGAAACGGAAAATATTATATGATGATGATTTCCTGGCCTAAAGGTGAAAAGCGCCGTCAGGAAGTTTACAGAGCAGATAAAGTGACCGGACCTTATGAGAAAAAAATCATTCTGGAAGATAATTTTTTAGGATTTTCATATGCCGGACAAGGGGCTTTGATTGATGATAAGAACGGTAACTGGTATTCGCTTATTTTTCAGGACAGAGGTGGAGTGGGGCGTGTCCCGATTTTGATTCCTGTACGATGGGAAAACGACTGGCCGGTTTTGGGAAATAATGGAAAAATCCCTTTGAATGGTGAAGTTCCGCTTCCTCCGTTTAAACCCAAAAATAACATTGTAGAAAGTGACGAATTTTCTGGTGAAAAATTGAAAATCCAGTGGCAGTGGAACCATAATCCTGTAAACGAAGCCTGGTCTTTATCTGAAAGGAAAGGATTTATAAGGTTGAAAACGAGTCGGGTAGTGGATAATGTTTACGCTGCTCCGAATACATTAACGCAAAGAATGACAGGCCCGAAATCCAGCGCTGTGGTTGCTTTAGATTTAAGAGGAATGAAGGATGGTGATGTTACAGGTTTCAGTGCATTTAACGGCGATTCCGGCTTGCTTTCAGTTATAAAAGAAGGCAATCAGAAATTTATCACATTTTCTACCAGTGATGTCAGTCTTGATAACAAAACAAAAGCCATTTTAGGAGTGAGAAAAGAAGAAAAGAAGCGTTTTCCTCTCACTTCAGACACCGTTTATCTTCGTATTGAAGCTGATTTTAACCTTGGAAAAGATCTGGCGGATTTTTCTTACAGCACCGATCAAAAAAACTGGATGGTTATGGAAAAAGAATATAAAATGATTTTCGATTACAGAAGATTATTTATGGGTTCTAAATTCGCGGTTTTTAATTATGCCACAAAAAGTACAGGAGGTTTTGTAGATGTTGATTTTTTCAGAATAACGGATTCATTAAACATAAAATATATACGTTAGATAAGATCATATAAATGGTGAAATAATTACTAATCGTAATATTTTTTTATCCCAATTAATAAGTGTTAAAAATACAAATAAAAAATTCATGAATAAATCAGTTGTATTAGCCTTAGGTTTTATCTTGTCAGGAATATTTATTTCTGCACAAACTTTTGATAAACAGGTACCGCAAGGTTTTGATATTGAAAAGAAAGAAATTTCCCACGGGAAAATTGATACCGTAACCTATGAATCAAAAACGGTAGGAACCCAAAGAAAAGCTTTGGTATATACACCTCCGGGTTTTGAAAAAAAAGCTCAATATCCGGTTTTGTACCTGCTTCACGGCATTGGCGGAGATGAAAAAGAATGGTTCAGGAACGGAACCCCCCAAATTATTCTTGAGAATCTGTATGCACAGGGAAAGTTGACTCCAATGATCGTTGTTTTACCCAATGGGAGGGCGATGAAAGACGACAGAGCCAAGGGTGATATTATGGCAAAAGATAAAGTCGAAGCTTTTGCAACATTTGAAAAAGATTTGCTGAACGATCTTATTCCTTTCATTGAAAAAAAATATCCTGTAAAAAAGGACAGAGAAAACAGAGCAATAGCCGGACTGTCCATGGGTGGTGGACAATCCCTGAATTTTGGATTAGGAAATATAGACAAATTTGCTTGGGTAGGCGGTTTTTCTTCCGCTCCGAATACCAAAGAACCTCAACAGTTGCTTTCAGATCCTGCCAAAGCTAAAGAATTAAAACTCCTTTGGATTTCCTGCGGCGATCAGGACAGGCTGATGCCTTTTAGTAAAAGAACAAGTGATTATCTGACGCAAAATAATATTCCTCACATTTTTTATGTGGAACCGGGTGGTCACGATTTCAAAGTCTGGAAAAATGATTTATATATTTTTTCGCAGTTGTTGTTTAAGCCTGTTGACAAAAGCAAATTTTCTGAGTTTACCATTGTGCCCCAATCAGTAAAGAACTAATCTAAAATCAAAGTCATGAAGGAAAAGGTTTTAAAGTATGTTCTGAATATCGGATTAGTTTTAACAGGATTATCGCTCTCTGCCCAAAATCCCATCATTCAAACCGCTTATACCGCGGACCCGGCTCCGATGGTGTTCAATGACCGTTTATATGTTTACACCAGTCACGATGAAGATGATTCTACATGGTTTACCATGAACAACTGGAAGGTATTTTCCACCAACGACATGGTCAACTGGACAGACCACGGCGTTATCCTTTCCTACAACGATTTCGATTGGGCAAAACGTGATGCATGGGCAGCACAGTGCATCGAAAGAAACGGAAAGTTTTTTATGTACGTACCGATGATTTCCAAAACCAATAACAAAGGCGCAATTGGAGTTGCTGTTGCCGACAGTCCCTTTGGTCCGTTTCATGATCCGTTGGGAAAGCCATTGGTTCAGAGCGAATGGGGGGACATCGATCCTACGGTTTTTATTGATGACAATGGTCAGGCCCATATGTACTGGGGGAATCCAAAGCTTAAATATGTAAAATTAAATGAAAATATGATTTCCTATTCCGGCGAAATTGTTGAGGTTCCAATGACCGAAGAATCTTTTGGTAAAAGAGAAGGAAATCCCGAAAGACCTACCAAATACGAAGAAGGTCCGTGGCTGTACAAACGCAAAAATTTATATTATCTTTTCTGGCCGGGCGGTCCGCTTCCCGAGTTTATCGGCTATTCGACGAGTAAAAGTCCACAAGGTCCTTGGAAATATGGCGGAATCATAATGCCTGCGGAAGGAAAATCCTTTACCAATCATCCCGGAGTTATTGATTTCAGAGGGAAAACGTATTTCTTCTACCACAACGGTGCATTGCCGGGCGGAAGTGGATTTACAAGATCGGTAAGCGTGCAGGAACTTAATTTTAATAAAGACGGCTCTATTTCGCCTTTTAAAATGACCAACGGTATTACGGATGCCATTGCAAACGTCAATCCTTACGCATTCAATCAGGCAGAAATGATTGCGTGGTCAGAGAACGTAAAATCTTATCAGAACAAAGCAGCGGGAGTTTTCATTAAAGCAAAGAAAAATGGCGCTTACACCAGTGTAAAGAATGTTGATTTTGGAAAAGATGGCGCATCATCTTTTTCTGCCCGTGTTGGAACTACGCATAACAGCGGTGTCACAATGGATGTTCATTTAGACGGTTTAAACGGGCCGGTTGCTGCCACCATAAAAGTTCCTCTTACCGGTGGAGACGATCGATTCGAGACAGTTACGACTAATCTATCCAACAAAATTACAGGCATTCACAATCTTTATTTCGTGTGTAATGGTAAAGCGGAAAAAGATATCATGTTTTTCGATTATTGGATGTTTTCAAAATAATTTAAAATGAAAAAAGCAACACTTATATTTCTGTCATTAATAATTTTCTGTCTTTTATCAGAAGTTAAAGCACAAGTTGCTGAAATTTCCAGTCCGGACGGCAAATTGAAGCTGAATGTATTTTCAGAAGAAGGAAAAGCATTATACTCTGTAAGTTCTCAGGGAGAAACAATACTCGACAAGTCTCCGTTGGGGTTGATCACCAATGAATCTGATTTTTCTAAAAATTTAAAATTCATCAACAGCAAAAAAGATGTTGTTTCTAAAAAATACAGCAACAAAAAGATAAAAAAATCTGAAATTGAGTATAAAGCCAATACTTTGATGGTCAGCTTTATGAATGCAGATCAGTTCGATCTTGAAATTGAGTTTCAGGTTAGCGATAATAATATTGCTTTCCGTTATGAGATTCCGTCCATGAAAGACCATTTTAGTGCGGTTGTAGAGTCGGAAGTTACCGGCTATAGATTCCCGACAAAAACCACGACATTTCTCTCACCGATGATGAAGCCGATGAGTGGATTTGCCCGAACAGCACCAAGCTACGAAAGCGGATACAAAGCGGATGCAGAATTGGGAACAAAAGCCGACTATGGTTATGTTTTCCCCGGACTTTTCCATATCGGAAATGACGGCTGGGTTTTGCTTTCGGAGACTGGCGTGACGAGTTTGTACTGCGCTTCACATCTCAGCACCACCTCAGAAAAAAATCTTTATCAGGTAGCGTATCCAAATATGGCGGAAAACAACGGTTTCGGAAGTTCCGGAGCAGCGATTTCACTTCCGGGAAAAACACCGTGGAGAACCATTAGCATTGGAGATTCATTGAAACCGATCGTAGAAACTACAATTCCTTTTGATGTGGTAGAACCGCTTTACGAGCCTTCGCAGGAATATCAGTTTGGGCGTTCTACCTGGAGCTGGATATTATGGCAGGATGCAAGCATGAACTATGATGATCAGGTGAAATTCATAGATCTTGCCTCTTCTTTACAATATGAATTTATTTTGATCGATGCACTTTGGGATAAAAATATAGGGAAAGAGCGGATGAAACAACTCGTTCAGTATGCGAAATCCAAAAATGTGGGTGTGATGCTCTGGTACAATTCCAACGGAGCTGCCAACGATGCACCGATGGGCCCAAGAAACAAAATGAGCAATGCCGTAGAAAGGAAAAAAGAAATGAGATGGCTAAAGGAAGTCGGAGTAAAAGGCCTGAAAGTCGATTTCTTCGGCGGAGACAAACAGGAAACCATGCGTCTGTACGAAGATATTTTGTCTGATGCTAATGATTTCGGATTAACGATTATTTTCCACGGCGCCACTTTACCGCGAGGCTGGGAAGTGATGTACCCGAATTATGCGGGAAGTGAAGCCGTTTTAGCTTCGGAAATGCTCTATTTCTCAGAAGATGTCCGTAAGCAGGAAGCGTTCTTTGCAACCTTGCATCCGTTTATCAGGAATACGGTGGGAAGTATGGAGTTTGGCGGCACTTTTCTCAATAAATTTTTAACCCAATCAAACAAGGATAAAAATAAAAGACATACAACAGACGGATTTCAGTTGGCGACAGCGGTTTTGTTTCAAAATCCCGTTCAGATGTTTGCAGTAATGCCGAATAACCTGGCTGATGCCCCAAAATTCCAGATTGATTTTATGAAAGATGTTCCGACACTTTGGGATGAGACGGTTTTTATCGACGGCTATCCCGGGAAATATTCTGTCATTGCAAGAAGGCATCAGGATAAATGGTATGTTGTCGGGGTGAATGCAGAAAAAACGGTTAGAAAACTTAAACTTAATCTCCCGATGTTAGCAGGCAAAAATGTCGAACTTATTAATGATGATAAATCCGGAACCACATTTACAAAACAGATTTCTATCAATAAAAAAGGAGTATACGAAATTGAAATTCAGCCGAATGGCGGTTTTGTGTTGAAGAATTAATTTAGGAATAATTTGGGCAGCTTTATCCGCCCTCCGTTCCCGCTTTTTTGTTCCGCTTCGCTCCACAAAAAGAGCTCCACTCAGGTCGGGCTGCATGCGATTCGCTACAAAAGAACCCAGAGGGTTCAATATGAATAGCCATAGGTACAACCTGTGGAAAATAATAATCAAAATAAACCTTATAGGTTTTTAAAACCTATAAGGTTTCAATCAGATAAAGATAAGATTATGAACAGATTACCTATACTATTTTTCTTTGTACTGTTGTTGGGTGCTTTTGGTAATATACAGGCAACCGAACGGTTTATCACGACAGAAAAAACTAATGATGTTATTCTTCTGAAAGACAAATCAGTCAGAATTTCCCTGTATGCAGATGCTCAGATGGATGCAGGAATTATGAGAGCCGTAAAGAACCTCCAAACAGATTTTCAGAAAGTCACAGGCGAACAACCCAACATTCTGAATCAGATTTCCGGAACGACTTCTCCTTTAATTATCATCGGAACAGTCGGAACAAAATCTGTGATCGATGATTTAATCAGACAAAAAAAGATCGACGGGAAATCATTAATCGGGAAAACAGAAAAATACGTCATCCAGAATATCAGCAATCCATTTCCCGGAGTTTCGGAAGCTATTGTGATTGCCGGAAGTGACAAAAGAGGAACCATCTACGGAATTTATGAAGTTTCGCAGCAGATTGGCGTTTCACCCTGGCATTACTGGGCGGATGTTCCGGTTGAAACGAAAGAAAATTTATATTTCAAAAAAGGAATATATACCGATGGAGAACCTGCTGTAGAGTACCGCGGGATTTTCCTGAATGATGAAGAACCATCTCTTGGCAGTTGGGCTAGAGCCACTTTTGGAGGTATTAATTCAAAATTTTACGAAAAAGTTTTTGAATTGATCCTTCGCCTGAAAGGCAACTACATTTGGCCAGCCATGTGGGGAAAAGCATTTTATGACGATGATGCTTTGAGCGGGCCATTAGCCAACGAAATGGGAATCGTAATGGGAACTTCTCACCACGAGCCGATGGCGCAGGCGCAGACCGATTGGCACCGGTATATCAAAAGAAATAACCTCCCGAATGTCTGGGATTATTCCAAAAATTCTAAAGTTTTGCAGGAATTCTGGAAAGCCGGAATTGTGAGAAGCAAAAGCTGGGAAAAACTCATTACTGTTGGAATGCGTGGCGATGGTGATGAAGCAATGGGAGAGGGAACCAATATTTCTTTACTTGAAAAAATCGTAAAAGATCAACGCAAAATTATTGCTGAGGTAACCGGTAAAAAAGCGGATAAAACACCTCAGATTTGGGCTTTGTACAAAGAGGTTCAGGATTATTACGATAAAGGCATGAGGGTTCCGGATGATGTTATTTTGCTGTTTTGCGATGATAACTGGGGCAACGTGAGAAAGCTTCCGGATCTTTCAAAACCCTTGCATAAAGGCGGTTACGGAATATATTATCATTTTGATTACGTAGGTGGACCGAGAAATTCTAAATGGATCAATATCAGTCCCATACAGAGAGTTTGGGAGCAGATGAATCTTTCGTACGAACATAAAGTCGACAAAGTCTGGGTAGTCAATGTGGGCGATTTAAAGCCAATGGAATTTCCGATCAGTTTTTTCCTTGAAATGGCCTGGAATCCCAAACAGTTTAACGCTAAAAATCTTCTTGACTATACCGAAAAATGGGCAGCACAGCAGTTTGGTGAGAAACATTCAAAGGAAATTGCCCGAATGATTAATCTCTATGCCAAATATAATCGAAGAGTTACCCCTGAAACGCTTGACAGTAAAACATTCAGCCTCGAAAATTATAATGAATTTGAAACAGTACTGAATGACTACAGATCATTAGCAGTGGATGCTTTACGTTTAAAAGACCAGATTCCGGCAGAATATCAGGATGCCTATTATCAGTTGGTTCTATACCCAATCGATGCGTGCAGCAATTTATATGAAATGTATTATGCAGTGGCTAAAAATAAAGAACTGGCTGCCAAAAATGATATTCAGGCAAATTTTTACGCAGATAAAGTGAAGGAATGTTTTGAAAGAAATGCTTATCTCGACAATAAATATAACAATGAAATTGCCAAAGGAAAATGGACGCATATGATGGATCAAATGAAGATAGGATACAAAGCCTGGTTCGACGGAAAAGTAAATGTAATGCCTGAAGTGATCTATGTTTCTGAAGCAGACACTCCGAAAGATAAAATATTTGCAGAAGAAAACGGCTATGTTTCCATAGAAGCGGAAAATTTTGCGAGAATGAATAATTCGGACAGGATTCATTGGGAAGTGATTCCTGATTTCGGGAAAACAAAATCCGGGATAACGACTTTTCCCCAGAATGCTTACCCGAAATCCGATGAAAATATCTATCTGGAATATGATATTAATTTTAAATCTAAAGGTGAAGTTGAAGTTCAGCTGCTTTTAGCTCCGACTTTAAATTTCAACCATAACAAAGGATTGCGTTATGAGATTTCCTTCGATGGAGGAAAACCTGAGACTGTCAATTTCAATGGACATTACCGTGGAGAATTGGGAAAATGGCAGTCGGAACACATCATTAAATCGGTGACAAAGCATCAGATTTCACAACCAGGCAAACATACGTTAAGATTCAGGATTCTGGAGCCGGGAATTGTTTTAGAGAAAATACTAATTGATACGGGAGGCCTTAAACCAAGTTATCTGGGAGCTCCTCAAAGTGATTATTCAGAAAAATAAATGAAGAGGGTAATTGTTGAAAATTGATGATGGTGAATTTTATGAAAGGATAATTTTCAGAGAGAAGCTGAAATAACTACTTAGCGATCATCATAAATCTATTCATTAGACACATTTAACATCAGAATTAAAACTTATTACTATGAAAAAAATCTTCAAATTAATACTTGTAATGATTACGGGTATTGCAATTTCAGTACAGCTGAATGCACAAAATCTACAGGCAAAAGTAAAAATTGATAAGAATATTGCTTATCAGAAAATAACAGGCTTCGGCGGCTTTGTCTGCAGTCCACAGTTTGGATACAACCATATGACTACCACAGAGATCCAAAAACTTTGGGGTGCAGGCAGTGAAGGAGGGTATAATATCATGCGCCTTTATATTCCCGAACAAAGCAGTAATTGGAGTGCAGCTCTGGCAACAGCTCAGCTCGCCAAATCTATGGGACTGACTATATTCGCAAGCCCGTGGACAATGCCGGCAGCATGGAAAACCAATAACCATGTCAATGCTGTGTATACTGATACGAACGGTGTTCAGCAAATCGGCTATCTGAAACCTGAAAATTATCAGGATTATGCTTTGTATCTCAACAGTTTTGTAACTTATATGCAAAATAATGGGGTAACATTAGATTACATATCTATACAAAATGAACCCGATGAAATGGCGCAGTATCAAGGCTGTATCTGGACGCCAACACAAATAGCCACCTTTGTTAAAAATTATGGCCACCTTATCAACTGTAAGGTAATAGCACCCGAAAGTGTTGGTTTTACAGATAATTTTGCCAATGCATTCTTAGATCCCGCGGTAATGGCGAATTTTGAGGTGTACGGAGGACATCAATACGGTTCGATGCAGTCTGTGTACAAGCAGTTTCAGAATTATAATAAAGAAATATGGCAGACAGAATATCTGATCAACTGGAATTCTTCAAGTAGTTCGGCTCCACGGGATTTCGTCTGGAATACGGATGGTTTCACTTTTGCAAGAAGTGTAAATAATGCATTGCTTGGAAATGTAAATGCGTGGATTCATTATGCCTCAAAAAGATTTTATGGGCTGATGGGGGATGGCTCATACGGAACTGTTGCCGGAGATATGACCAAAAGAGGATATATTTTATCCCAATATGCCAAAAATACTACGGGAAAAACCAGAATTGATGCCAAATGGGAAACCTCAAGCGGAACTTTGGAAGGCTCTTCTTATATTTCGCTGGACGGAAACCAGATCACCCTTGTTGTTATCAATTCTTCTTCCAGCACATATGATCTTAAAGTTGATCTGCCATTCTTTACAACTTCAGGAATACAGACAACCACTTCACAATCTGTGAATATAGCTTCATCACCTTTCTCTTTCAGTACGGCGAGTTTCCGCCCCACAGTTCAGGTGAGCCCTTCGAGTGTAATGACTTTTGTGTTTAATAAAAGTGGCGACAGACCGGTATCATTCATGACGGGAGGTGATGTTCATTATAATAAAATTGAAACTCAGGTTCCAACCAATTCATCGTTTGGTACTAATTATCAACTGAGCGGAAAAACGGTTACATTCTACAATTCCACGCCGCTAATAAGCTCAAATACAGATGCCAACAGCGGATATTTAAATTTGGATGACCGTTACAACAAGTTAATTTTTAATGTACTAAATTATACAACAAGCAACTTGCCGACTTCATCCAATACGACATTGTATTATGTTGATAGCAACGGAACGGTAAGATCTCATAATTATGGCAGTGTAGCATTTCCTGCTCCGGGTTCCGGAAGTTTCAATCTGGTATTTGATATTTCCAGAACGGTTCTTCCGTATGGCTGCAAAGGGATTATCGGGCTTCGAAGCGGAAATTACAGCTCAATTCTCACCCTGACTTTGGGTGATGTTTATTTCAATGTTGGTAATGAAAGAGCTTCAAAATTTGCAGCGGCTTACTCTCTTACAGACAGCAGTCTTATGGATGCCCTCGAAAATGAATATTATACATCTATTGATTTCAGAGACGTTACAGGAAATACTTCTACAGACACCTGGAGCAATGCTTCTGCCAACCGGAACAGTATTTTTTATGTTAACGGAAGCGTTAGCAATAATAATATAAATGTAATTTCAGGCAATTCCTGTCAGAATCTGACTCTTTCGGATTTGGGCAAAGATTTTCAGGTGCCTTTTGGCTTTACAGCAAGTTCTGCTACGTACACAAGAACTTTTAATGGGTACGGGATCGTTCTTTTACCTTTCCAGTCAGCCATTCCTTCCGGAGTTACCGCATACATGATGCAGCCCGGTTCCGGAAATGTGGTTTGTTCACAGATTTCCAACGGGATAATTCCTGCAAATACTCCTGTGTTGATCAATGCTACAGGAAGCAAGACATTCACAGGATCAGGTGCTGTATCTACACCAAAAGCAATTACGGTCAACCAGATAAACGGCGTTTATCAGTCTGTAAAAGTAGCTGCAGGAGGATATGTGCTGAAAACAGAAAGCGGAGTGACAGGTTTTTATAAGGTAACGGCGGGTAACGAGCCCTCAGTCAGTCCTTTCCAGGGATATCTTACTGAAAATAATACCTATACCAACAACGTTCTTCCGTTAAGTTTTGCTACACTTAAGACTGATGACGTAATCACAGCAAAAGAAGAGATTTTCCTCTATCCAAATCCTGCCAAAACAGAAATTTTCATTGACTGGAAATCGGATGATGCATTCTATTCTATCAATAATTCGAGAGGAAGCATAACTAATAAGGTAAAGCTAACCAAAGGAAGAAACAGAATTGATGTTTCAAAACTTCCGGCAGGGCTTTATTTTATTGAAATATCCGACTCAGGAAAAAGTATTAAAAGTAAATTTATAAAACAATAATCCCAAAGAGATTATATTAAAAATTCCTTTAAAAAGGTTACCGCCTTTTCAGGTAACCTTTTTACTTTAAATTAAGTGTACTATATACATTTATTAAAATAGAATCTTATCTTTGTCTTTATCACATTGAAAAACAATATTCAATGGTAATAATCAAAATGTTTTAACAGAATATTGCTTTAAAATTAACCATATGAACAAAATTTTATTAACCCTGTCAGTTGTAGTCTGTACCTTTAGTTACGCTCAGAATTTCAAATATTCGTTTCAAAACCCCGGTCTTCCGGTTGAGCAAAGGATTGAAAATCTTTTAGGGTTATTAACGGTTGACGAAAAGATTGGAATGATGATGGACAATTCCAGGGCTGTCCCAAGACTTGAAATTCCCGCTTACGGTTGGTGGAACGAGGCGCTTCACGGTGTTGCCAGAGCAGGAACGGCTACTGTTTTCCCGCAGGCAATCGGTATGGCAGCAACCTGGGATGTTTCAGAGCATTTCAAAACTTTTGAAATGATTTCTGACGAAGCCAGGGCAAAATACAATAAATCTTTCGATGAAGCTCATAAAACCGGACGTTATGAAGGTCTTACATTCTGGACCCCCAATATCAATATTTTCCGAGATCCAAGATGGGGAAGAGGTCAGGAAACCTATGGAGAAGATCCTTATTTAACCTCTGTTTTGGGCGTTGCTGCTGTAAAAGGTTTGCAAGGAAATGATCCTAAATACTTTAAAACCCATGCCTGTGCCAAGCATTTTGCCGTTCACAGCGGTCCGGAATGGAACCGGCATTCCTATAATGCTGAAATTTCCAGGAGAGATCTTTATGAAACCTATCTTCCGGCTTTTAAAGCACTGGTTTTAGAAGGAAATGTGAGAGAAGTGATGTGTGCCTATAATGCTTTTGACGGCCAGCCTTGTTGTGCCAACAATACGTTGCTTAATGAAATTCTTCGTGGTAAATGGAAATACGACGGAATGGTGGTTTCAGATTGTTGGGCTTTGGCCGATTTCTATCAGGAAAAATACCACGGAACACATCCTGACGAAAAAACAACCGCTGCAGATGCATTAAAACATTCAACAGATTTGGAATGCGGAGATACTTACAATAATCTTAACAAATCTCTGGCAAGCGGATTAATTACCGAAAAAGACCTCGACATTTCGATGCGCAGAATCCTCAAAGGGTGGTTTGAATTAGGGATGCTCAATCCCAAATCGTCTGTTCACTGGAACAATATTCCTTATTCTACGGTAGATTCTAAAGAACATAAAGAACAGGCATTGAAAATGGCTCAAAAATCTATTGTACTGATGAAAAATGAGAAAAATGTTCTGCCTTTAAATAAGAATATTAAAAAAATTGCTGTTGTCGGTCCCAATGCCGATGATGGAATTATGCAGCTCGGAAATTACAACGGAACACCTTCTTCAACGGTGACAATTTTAGATGGAATTAAAGCTAAATTTCCAAATGCTGAAATCATCTATGAAAAAGGAAGCGAAATAGTAGATCCGTCGTCCAGAACAACTCTTTACCAGAATTTTGTAAGCCAGAAAAACGGTGAGAAGGGAATGAAGGTTGAATTTTTTAATAATAATGAATTCAAAGAAAAACCGGTCAATACTTCGGTCAATACAACGAGGATTTCCTACAGCAGTTTTGGGGGAACTCAACTTGCGCCGGGAGTGTCCAGAGAAAATACGTCAGCAAAAATATCAGGTATTTTTAAAAGCAGTTATTCTGGTGAAGTGATATTTTCTGCTGCAACATCGGATATGTACACGCTTTTGATTGACGGTAAAGAGATCGCTACCAGAAAAGGGCCGGATGCAAGACATCCTTCTGAATTTCCGGTGAAAATGGAGAAAGGGAAGGAGTATCAGATAGAATTTCGACACAGCCAGAAAGGAAAATATGTAAGCATTGATTTCGAAGTGTACCGAAAAGATCCGGTGAATTTTAATTCAGTAAAAGAAAAAGTAAAAGACGCTGAGGTAATTGTTTTTGTCGGCGGATTGTCCCCGAGCCTTGAAGGGGAAGAAATGATGGTTAATGCAGAAGGTTTTAAAGGTGGTGATAAAACTTCAATAGAGCTTCCGAAAGTTCAGCGTGAACTGTTAGCAGAATTAAGAAAAACAGGAAAACCTGTTGTCTTCGTACTGTGCACGGGAAGTGCGCTTGGTTTGGAGCAGGATGAAAAAAATTATGACGCTCTGCTGAATGCCTGGTACGGCGGTCAATCCAGCGGAACTGCTGTTGCCAATGTTTTAGCGGGAGATTACAACCCTTCCGGAAAATTACCAATTACTTTTTACAGGAATCTTGAGCAATTGGATAATGCACTTTCGACAACGAGTAAGCATCAGGGTTTTGAGAATTATGATATGAAAGGCAGAACCTATCGCTATATGACCGAAGATCCTTTATATGCATTTGGTCATGGTTTAAGCTATTCAAAATTTGCCTATGGCAATGCTAAATTGAGCAAAAACAGCATTAATTCTAATGAGAAAATCACGATAACAATTCCGGTTACCAATACTTCAGAAAGAGATGGCGAAGAAGTGGTGCAGGTGTATGTCAGAAGAAATAATGATCCTTTAGCGCCCGTAAAAACGCTGAGAGCTTTTGAAAAAAAATTGATTAAATCTAAAGAAACAAAAAACATCCAGCTAAACATCTCTGAAGAATCTTTTAAATTTTATGATGAAAAAGCAGATGATCTAGTTTCAAAATCAGGAGATTATACCATTTTCTACGGAGGAACTTCAAAAAATTCAGATTTAAAAAGTATCCAGTTGAAAGTCAAGTAAACTATTCTCAATGTAGGAAACCTTATAGATTTTTAAAACCTAAGGTTTATCAATAAATAGAAGAATAATACATTCAATTTAAAAGTTCACGATTATAGATGCCCCACTGACTGTAGTCGAAGTGTTTATCTGGACAATCAAAAATAGTATCAATGAAAACAAAAAATAAAATTTTCACCATTCTTCTTTCAAGTTGCGTTGCATTTTCATCAGCGCAAAACTCAAAATTTACTTTAGATCTTGATGGAACTCCTACCAACATTAAAATCCAGCCGACAATGTATGGGATTTTCTTTGAAGATATCAATTTTGCAGCCGATGGCGGTATTTATGCCGAATTAATCAAAAACCGAAGCTTTGAATTCGATGAACCCTTGACGGGCTGGAAACAGCAAAATACACAAACCCTTTCTCATAATCTGGATTCCGGGTTTTTGACCATTTATTCTGATCATTCCAAAACCAATAAAAACTACGCTAGAATTACCGTTCACAACGATAAAAAGTATATACTGGAAAATGAAGGCTTCCGGGGAATCGGACTTCATAAAGATGCTAAATATGATTTCAGCTTTGATTTAGAAAATGTATCTGGAAATATTTCTGCGGTCAATGCGAATTTGGTTGACGAAAAAGGAATGGTAATTTCTACAGTTCCGATAATCATCAAAGGAAAAGGATGGCACAAATATTCGGCTGTTTTTTCTCCTTTAGGAACGGTAGAAAAAGCAAAACTGCAGATCACTTTTACAGGAAACGGCGTTATAAATATGGATATGATTTCCCTCTTCCCGCAAAATACCTGGAAAGGAAGAAAAGGTGGCTTAAGAAAAGATTTAGTTCAGAAATTATACGATTTACAGCCTGGATTTCTGCGTTTTCCGGGAGGTTGCATTGTGGAAGGCAGAACACTTGCTGAAAGGTATCAGTGGAAAAAAACATTGGGAAATGTAGCAGACAGAGAATATCTCATCAACAAATGGAGTTCAGGTTTCCCGCATCGCCTGACTCCCGATTATTACCAATCGTTCGGATTAGGTTTTTATGAATATTTCCAGCTTTCTGAAGATTTGGGAGCCGAGCCTTTACCGATTCTTAGCTGTGGAATGGCCTGCCAGTTTAACACAGGTGAGCTGGTAAACCTTGAAGAATTAAACCCTTTTGTTCAGGATGCTTTGGATTTAATTGAATTTGCCAACGGTGATGTCAATACGAAATGGGGAAAAATACGTTCAGAAATGGGACATCCCAAGGCTTTTAATATGAAATATATTGGCGTCGGAAACGAACAGTGGGGTGAAGACTATATCGAACGGTACAAAATTTTTGAAAAAGCCATTCATTCAAAATACCCCGATATTACAATCATTTCCGGAAGCGGACCATTGCCTGACGGAGAATTTTTCGAATACGGCTGGAAAGAGCTTAAAAAGCTCAATGCACAGATTGTCGATGAGCATTATTACAATTCAGCAAAATGGTTTCAGGAAAATGCTGCGAGATACGATAAATATGATAGAAACGGGCCTAAAGTTTTTGCAGGTGAATACGCAGTTCAGTCGGTAAAAACAGTAAGTCCGGACAATAAAAATAACTGGGAATCGGCATTTTCGGAAGCCGCTTTTATGACAGGGCTGGAAAGAAATGCGGATGTGGTAACCATGACTTCTTATGCGCCGCTTTTTGCACACGCCGATGGCTGGCAATGGACTCCGGATTTGATTTGGTTCAATAATCTGCAGTCATACGCAACTCCCAATTATTATGTTCAGAAGTTATTTTCGAATAATAAAGGGACTGATTTACTGAAGATTTACCACAATAAGACCCCGGTCAGTGGACAGGATAAACTCTATGCAACCGCAGTAAAAGACAGTGAAAATAATGAGGTGATCATTAAAATTGTCAATACAGACAACAAGACGGCATTAATAGAAATTAATCCTAAAAATATAAAACTGGGACAAAAACTGACAAAAACGGTCTTAAAAGCTCCTACACTTTCTGCCGAGAATAATTTTAAAACAGAAAATATACAGCCTGTTGAAGATAATTCAGTCATAAAAAAAGGGATATTTTCAATGGAAATTCCTGCTTATTCGCTGGTTGTTTTAAAGATTAAATAAGCCTCAGATACGAACATAGAAATAAAAAATAAAATTAAGTGTATTTTATACATTTATTTAAAATAGAATCTTATATTTGTTTTATCTCAAGAACAGAAATGTAATGGATTTATTAAGGCTTAATTAAAAATGATTCTTTTTAGTCATCAAATTAAACCTAAGCTTAAACATTTAGCATTAGAAATCTCACCCAGAGCTTGTCGAAGGGGTCTATCAAAATATTGTTAAAACTTAACTCATTATATAAATGAAGAAATATGTTATCGGACTGGATTATGGTACAGATTCCGTTCGTGCTGTACTGATTGATACAGAAAACGGTGCAGAACTGTCTACATCAGTCAGCTACTATCAACGATGGAAGCAGGGAAAATTCTGTTTGCCGGAAAAAAATCAGTTTCGCCAACATCCTTTAGACCATATTGAAGGTTTGGAACAAACCATTTCTAATGTAGTAAAAGAAAGCGGAGTGGCACCGGAAACTGTTGTAAGCATCTGCATTGATACTACAGGTTCATCACCACTTCCTGTAAACAAAGAAGGAATAGCACTGGCTTTAATACCCGGATTTGAAGAAAATCCCAATGCAATGATGGTTTTATGGAAAGATCATACCTCTATTCATGAGGCTGAAGAAATTAATCATTTGGCAAGAAGCTGGGGCGGTGAAGATTACACCAGATTCGAGGGCGGAATTTATTCTTCCGAATGGTTTTGGGCAAAAATTCTGCATATCAACAGACAGGATGAAAAAGTGAAAAATTCCGCTTACAGCTGGATGGAACACTGTGATTATATTACTTTTCTGCTTTCCGATCATCAGGATCTGGCGACATTCAAAAGAAGCCGTTGCGCAGCGGGTCATAAAGCAATGTGGCACGAGTCGTGGAATGGACTTCCGTCTAAGGATTTCCTTGGGCAGCTGGATCCGTCTTTAGCTGAGCTTCGGGACAGATTATATGATAAAACCTATACTTCCGATGAGATTGCAGGCAGTTTAAACGAAGAATGGGCGGCTAAGCTGGGACTGACAACCAATACTGTGATTGCCGTAGGAACTTTCGATGCCCATTCAGGAGCCGTCGGCGCAAAAGTTGAAGAGAACACCCTCATTAGGATTATGGGCACGTCCACCTGTGATATTATGGTTGCTCCCAACGAAATCATCCTGGATAAAACCGTAAAAGGTATTTGCGGACAGGTGAACGGTTCTGTTATTCCAGGACTGATTGGTCTGGAAGCCGGTCAGTCCGCATTTGGAGATCTTTTGGCATGGTATAAAGACATTCTCACTTGGCCAATTTATAATGTGCTTATGGATTCTGATAGTATCGATGAAGATCAAAAGCAACGCTTAAAAGAAGAAATAGAAAATAATCTCATCCGCAATCTTACTTTGGAAGCTGAAAAAATTCCACTTTCCGAAACAATTCCTGTTGCCCTGGATTGGATCAACGGAAGAAGAACACCAGATGCGGATCAGCAGTTGAAATCAGTAATTTCCGGGCTCTCTTTGGGAACAAAAGCACCTCATATTTTCAAGGCTTTGGTGAACGCCATCTGTTTCGGATCCAAAAAAATTGTCGACCGTTTTGAAGAAGAAGGCGTTAAAATCAATAAAGTAATCGGAATTGGCGGCGTCGCCAGAAAATCCCCGTTTATTATGCAGACATTGGCAAATGTCCTGAATAAGCCGATCGTCATAGCGGCATCTGATCAGGCTCCGGCTTTGGGAGCCGCGATTTATGCGGCAGTTTCGGCAGGTATTTATCCGACTGTTCAGGAAGCAAGCCGTAAAATGGGCTCCGATTTCGAAGCTGAATATTTTCCTCAGGCAGATCAGGTTGAAAAGTATGCAGAATTAATGAACCAGTATCAGATTCTCGCCGACTTTACTGAAAACAATATGAAATCAAAAAAGAAGGTGATCGCTGGCAGTTTATAGTTGATAGAAATTTTTAACCTAGGAGTGCACTGCGTGAAACGAGGGACTAGATTCATCGATTCAAATAAAAATAAATAAGGGATAATTCAACAGGACAGCCTTGTCAAGGTTCAAAACCTTGACAAGGCTGACGGAAATCAATAGGAATGGGCTTTAGCCCGAAACAAAGACCTGTAATTTTAAAATTATTTAATCATTTAATAAAAATAAAATGAGCATCTATAAAGAACTTCAGAGAGAGTGTTACGAAGCCAATATGCAGTTGGATGCTTTGAAGCTTGTCGTGTATACCTTCGGAAATGTAAGTGCCGTTGACCGTGAAAAAGGAATTTTTGCGATCAAACCAAGCGGTGTTCCTTATGAGATTCTAAAGCCTGAAGACATTGTGATTTTAGATTACGATGCCAATGTGGTGGAAGGAAAATTAAGGCCGTCATCCGATACCAAAACCCACGCTTACCTCTACCAAAACTGGGAAAGCATTGGCGGAATTTCTCATACTCACGCGATCTATTCGGTAGCTTGGGCCCAGGCACAGCTGGATATTCCGGTTTTCGGAACCACACATGCAGATCATTTAACAGCAGATATTCCCTGTGCACCGCCAATGCACGATGATTTGATCGAGGGAAACTACGAATACAATACCGGAATCCAGATTCTCGATTGTTTCAGAGAAAAAAAATTGTCTTACGAAGAAGTGGAAATGATACTCGTTGGAAATCACGGACCTTTTACCTGGGGCAAAAATGCTGATAAAGCGGTTTATAACAGTAAAGTTCTGGAAACAGTTGCGGAAATGGCCTATCTCACCCGGCAGATCAATCCCAATGCAGTTCGGTTGAAAGATTCCCTCATCAAAAAACATTACGAACGAAAACACGGAAAAAATGCCTACTACGGACAGTAAATGACATTAGTCATGAAAATTTTTTTATTAACGGAAAGCAAACCTATAAGGTTTAATAAAACAAATTATTTAAACAGAACCCGAAGGGTTTAATATCAATAGCCGTAGGTAAAACCTATGGTAAAATATATAACAATTATTTATCAATTATCATTTATATTATATGTTAACACCTCTCAATACCAAAGAAATCTGGTTCATCACAGGAAGCCAGCATTTATACGGACCTGAAACATTAGCGCAGGTTTCTGAACACTCAGGAAAAATTGTTGAAGCGCTCAATAGATCTTCATCAATTCCTGTAAAAGTGGTTCTGAAGCCAACCGTAAAAACTACAGAAGAAATTTTTGAAACGCTTACAGCTGCCAATTTTGCAAAAGATTGTATTGGAATAGTGACCTGGATGCACACATTTTCACCTGCAAAAATGTGGATTCGCGGATTGACGGCTTTACAAAAGCCAATGCTGCATCTACATACACAGTTCAATCAGGATATTCCCTGGTCTACAATGGATATGTATTTTATGAACCTGAACCAGGCTGCTCACGGTGACCGTGAATTTGGGTTTATGGTAAGCCGTCTTCGTAAAAACAGGAAAGTAGTTGTAGGACACTGGGCAGAGGAAAGAGTTCAGAAACAAATCGGAGAGTGGAGCCGTGTTGCAGCAGGCTGGAACGATTGGCAGGGAGCGAAATTTGCCCGTTTTGGAGACAATATGAGGTATGTAGCCGTTACAGATGGTGACAAAGTAGAAGCGGAAACAAAATTCGGATTTTCAGTAAATACCTGGGGAATCGGAGATTTAGTGAGCGTTGTCAATGCTATTGGTGAAGGTGAAGTAAAAACTTTAATTGAAGAATATGAAGCTTCTTACAAAATGGCAGATTCTCTGCTTTCGGGAGGAAGCAACAGAAAATCACTTGAAACTGCTGCGAGGATAGAATTAGGACTGGAAAAGTTCCTGAAAGACGGAAATTTCAAAGGTTTTTCAGATACTTTTGAAGACCTTCACGGATTGGAGCAGCTTCCTGGAATTGCTGTTCAAAGGTTAATGGAAAAAGGCTACGGTTTTGCCGGAGAGGGCGACTGGAAAACAGCAGCTTTAGTCCGTGCAATGAAAACAATGGGACAAGGTCTGGAAGGCGGAAACGCATTTATGGAAGACTATACTTATCATCTCAATCCTGCAAATCCCTCAGTTTTAGGTTCCCATATGCTGGAAATTGACCCTGTTTTAGCGGTTGATAAACCATCCTGCGAAATTCATCCGTTGGGAATTGGAGGCAAAGCAGATCCTGTCCGTCTGGTTTTCAATTCCAGAGGAAATATTGATTCTCTGAATGCTGCTCTTATGGATTTCGGAAATCATTTCAGACTGTTAATCAATAAAACAAAAGCATTGGAAATTACCGAAGAATTACCAAAACTTCCTGTAGCAAGAGTTCTTTGGAAACCACTTCCGGATTTGTATACAGCTGCAGAAGCATGGATTCTGGCTGGTGGAGCACATCATACGTGCTATAGTGAAAACATCAGTGCAGAGCAGTTGGAAGATTTTGCGGAGATTGCAGGAATTGAATCCCTGGTTATTGATGAAGATACAAAAATCCGTGATTTTAAGAACAGTCTTCGCTGGAATGAAATTTATTATCGTTAATCTTGCAATACTATTCAAACTATGAAAATAATAAACTATAATCTGATTATTGTTGCAGTTTTATGTATTCTCGGATGCAGCAAAAAAGAAAACATTAATCAGCCTCAAAAAGAAAATATGGAAAAGATACAGGTTTCAGATTATGGAGTGACTGCAAAAGGCGATTCCATTAAAAAATACACCTTAACCAATAAAAACGGGATGAAAGTGGAAGTCATCAATTTTGGAGGAATTATCACCTCATTGACAGCTCCTGATAAAGATGGTCACTATGAAGATGTCGTTTTAGGCTTTACAAAGCCTGAAGATTATTTCAACGGAAATCCGTATTATTTTGGAGCATTGATCGGACGTTTTGGAAATAGAATAGCCAACGCGAAATTCATTTTGGAAGGCAAAACCTATGATATTGATAAAAATGACGGACCAAACAGTCTTCACGGTGGAAAAGAGGGTTTTCACACCAAATTCTGGAACATTGAACCTGTTAAAGGTGCGAAATTTCCAACTATAAAGCTGACTTACACGAGTGCAGACGGCGAAGAAGGCTATCCGGGAAAATTATCTACAACGGTATTCTACACATTGACAGAGGACAATGCATTGGAGATTTCTTACGAAGCAACGACGGATAAAGCAACATTTGTTAACCTTACTCAACATTCATATTTCAACCTTTCAGGGAATTTTACAAAAACGATTACTGATCACGAACTGCAAATTAATGCAGATAAATTTTTACCTGTCAGTGAAACGTTGATTCCAACCGGTGAACAAAAACCTGTAAAGGGAAGTCCGTTTGATTTCACGGTTTCAAAACCAATCGGAAAAGACATCAATGTTACAAATGATGATCAGCTGAAAAAAGGAAAAGGTTACGACCATAACTGGATTCTGAATGGAAACGGAATGAGGAGCATCGCAAAAGTCTATCATCCTGAGTCAGGAAGAGTGATGGAAGTTCTTACGGATGAACCGGGTGTTCAGTTCTATTCCGGAAATTTTCTTGATGGAAAGTTTGACACGAAAACAGGAGGGAAAAATGAATTCCGAACAGGCTTTTGTTTAGAAACCCAACATTTTCCGGATTCTCCAAATCAACCTTCTTTCCCTTCAACAGAACTTAAGCCGGGACAGAAATATCAGACTAAAACGATTTATAAATTCTCAGTTAAAAAATAAATTATGGGAAACTTAGCAACTATTGATATCATCATATTTCTGATTTATTTTGTGGTGGTAGCCGGTTACGGAATTTGGATCTACAACAGGAAAAAATCTGCAGCTACAGGCAGTAAAGATTATTTCCTGGCAGAAGGTTCACTTACCTGGTGGGCGATTGGTGCCAGCCTGATTGCGTCCAATATTTCGGCCGAACAGTTTATAGGAATGAGTGGTGAAGGATTCTTCGTAGGCATTGCTGTCGCAGCTTACGAATGGATTGCAGCCATTGCATTGATTATTATTGCGGTCTGGTTCATTCCTATTTACCTTAAAAATAAGATTTATACGATGCCCCAATTCCTTGAAACCCGTTACAACAAATCGGTTTCACTGATTATGGCGGTTTTCTGGCTGTTTCTGTATGTGATTGTAAACCTGACCTCCATTCTTTATCTGGGAGCTTTGGCCATTGATACATTGCTGGGCGGAGATAATCTTCATATCATTATGATTGGGTTACTGCTCATGGCCTTGCTGATTGGTCTGGGAGGAATGAAAGTAATCGGGTACACCGACGTTATTCAGGTAGCGGTTTTAATTATCGGAGGTTTTGCCACGGTTTATATGGCTCTTCAGATTGTTGACCAGAGAATTAACGGAGCCGCTGTAGGAAATGCTTTCGCAGGTTTCCAGACATTAATTAAAGAAGCACCACAGCATTTTAAGCTCATTCTTGATAAACCGACTACAACCACCACAACTCTGGCAATGCCGGAGAACGTGAATGTTCAGAAATATGTGGTTTTACCTGGATTGGCAATGTACTTTGCTGGTCAGTGGATTGTTAACCTGAATTATTGGGGATGTAACCAGTACATTACGCAGCGTGCTTTGGGAGCAGATCTAAAAACGGCAAGAACCGGAATTTTGTTCGCGGGATTTTTAAAATTATTTATGCCGATTATCGTGATGCTTCCGGGAATTGCAGCCTATGTTTTATATACGAAAGGGCATCTGCCAGGTTTCAACGGTGTAAAAGATGGCGCCTATTCAGCCATTTTAGGCTTCTTGCCAACAGGGCTGAAAGGACTTGCGGTTGCAGCGCTTACTGCAGCAATTGTAGCATCTTTGGCAGGAAAAGTAAACAGTATTTCGACCATTTTTACTTTGGATATCTATAAAAAATATCTGAAAGCAGATGCTACCGAAATCCAGATGGTAAGAACAGGACGCTGGGCAATCATTATCGCCATGTTTGTGGCTCTGGCATTTACATGGACAGATGTCCTGGGAATTGGAGGAGAAGGTGGTTTCACATTCATCCAGAAATATACCGGATTTATCAGTCCCGGAGTTTTTGCTATGTTCCTCTTGGGAATGTTCTGGAAAAGAACAACAGGAACGGCAGCTTTGGTAGGCGTTCTTCTTGGCTTTTTACTGGCTATTTTCTTCAACAGTTTTGCAGTAGATATTTTCGGGAAAGAAACCTGGCTATACACTGCTTTTACCTATGAAAAATTAGAAAACGGAGTCGTTCATACGATCACGGAAATTCCATTTTTGATTAATATGGGTTGGTCATTCTTTATTACAGTTGTTGTTATGGTTCTGATCAGTTTGGCAGGTCCGAAAGTAAATCCTAAAGCTTTCGCTATAGATGCAACCATGTTTAAAGTAGATTCCAGAACATTGGTTATGATTGTAGTAACAGTTCTTTTACTGACTGCACTTTATGTGAGATTCTGGTAATTAATAAATAATTTATAAATAGGATGTCATGATTGGCATCCTATTTTTGTTAAAGAGTCTGATGATTTTGTAATTTTAAATAAAGTTTTGAAAAAATATCTCCTTTTTATCGATACCGAAACAACAGGAATTCCGAAACGTTGGAATCTTCCTTATTCTGAAACAGACAACTGGCCATCAGCAGTTCAGGTTGCATGGATCTTGTACGATGAAACCGGGAACAAAATTAAATGGGAGAATTTTTATATTTATGATGAAAATTTAAAAATCAGTGCACAGTCGGTTAAAGTACACGGGATTACCAAAACGTTTTTGAGTAAAAACGGACAGAACCGGAAATTGGTTTTAGAAAAGCTTTCGCAAGATATACAGCAATATCAGCCGCTCATAACCGGACATTTCACAGAATTTGATATTCACACGCTAAGCTGTGATTATTACAGGGCAGGTTTGGAAAATCCTTTTCAAAAAAGTTATTTTTACTGTACGATGCTCAAAAGCAAAGGCTATGCTTTGAATCCTGAAGCAGATTACTTCCGGCTACCACAGCTTTACGAGTTTCTTTTTAATGAAAAGATGGAACGCTCTCACGATGCTGTGATTGATGTAGAAATGACAGCAAAATGCTTTTTTGAGATTCGTTCCCGTGGAGAAATTTCAAAAGATGAACTTCAGAATATCCATCACAAAATTGAAAGTAAATTGAAATTTTTAGATAAAATCAATAAGTAAATGAAATAATTTATTAATCTGAATATATGCCACCTATTTAATCATTATGGAAGAAAAAATTATTTCGCTATTAAAAGTAACAAAACCTTTTAATCTTCTGCCTGAAACGGTTCTTGTCGAAATCTCTGAATCGCTTACAAAAACTGAGTTTTCTAAAGATACATTGGTGTTTCGTCAGGAAGTAACCGAGATGAGAGGGGTTGATATTATTTCATCTGGAGAATACGAAACTTTCTTTTTCGATGCTGCAGAAAACAAAAGATGTCTGACCAGACATTATCCGCCTTACTGTTTCGGCGGAATTTCAGTTGTTCTGAACCGGGTCCGTGCACTAAAATCTGCGATAGCTAAAAAAGGAACTGTGGTTTACACCTTACCCAGAAAGGAGTTTTATGAATTATGCAATGCCTACGACAGCTTTTTTCATTATTTCACTTCAGATTTTGGTATAAAAATGCTGGATGAAGAGTTTTCGCACTTTGTGAAAACCCCGGCTACTTTTGAAGAAAGTTATTTTGCTGCCGATCAGCTGTATTCCAGAAAAATAGAAGGCATCGCTTACAAAAGTATTGTGTCATGTGAAGAAAGCACACCCGTTTTTGAAGCCGCTAAAATGATGGCAGCCAACAAAGTGAGCTGTATTTTTATCAGGAAGTCACAGAGTGACGAGATTATCGGTTATGCGACAGATATTACTTTACGGGATAACGTCATCGCCCGCTGCCTGGATTCAAGAACAGCCATTTTGGAGGTAATGGATAATCCAATTGTCAGTATTTCCAGTGATGCTTACCTGTATGAAGCGGTTCTGATGATGTTTAAAACCAAAACAAGATATCTTCTGGTAAAAAATAAAGATGAATATGTAGGCTTCCTTAGCAGAAACCGTTTGCTGAGCGAGCAGGCGCAGAGCCCGTTGGTGTTTATCCAGTCTGTAAAGCAGGCAGAAAATACGGAAGAGCTCCGCAAAAAATGGAACCAGGTACCTGATATCATCAATCAGCTTTTGGGTAGGGGAGTTCACGGTGAAATTGCCAGTCAGGTTATTACCACCATTGCAGATACAATTACAGGAAAAGTGATAGAAAAGGTCATCAGACAGATAGGAGAGCCGCCTGCCAAATTTGCCTTTATTGTCACAGGAAGCGAAGGAAGAAAAGAGCAGACGCTGAATACCGACCAGGACAATGGAATTATCTATGAAGACAAAGCCAACGAAGACCGGGAAATGGTAAGGGAATATTTCCTGGATTTTGCCAGAAAAGTTTCCGACGACCTCAATACCATTGGTTTTGAATACTGCAAAGGTGGCTTCATGGCGAGCAATCCCAAGTGGACGCATTCTCTTTCTCACTGGAAAAGAAATTATACCCAATGGATTGAAAAATCTCTGCCTGAAAGTGCGATGAATTTTTCCACATTTTTTGATTTCCGTTTTATTTACGGTGATGACGCTATTGTCCGTGAGCTGAAAACTTTTATCAAAGAAAAACTGGCTTCGCCCAATCAGCTGTTTTTTGCCCATATTGCTAAAAATGCACTGCAGTATGAACCACCATTGACCTTTTTTAAAAGAATAAAGACCCAGACTATCGGAAAATCAGAAGTCTTCGACATTAAAACGGCGATGTCTCCAATTGTAGATCTGGTTCGGGTCTACGCGCTGGAAAATCAGCTCGAAATTGAAAATACTGGGGAAAGAATGAAAAAATTAAAGGAAATCGGAATTTTCACACAGCAGCAGTATAATGAGATGCATCAGTCATATTATTATCTGATGGCGCTCCGGCTTAAAAACCAGGCCAATCAAATCAATATAGATAAAAAGCGCCCTGATAATTATGTGGAAATTAGTAAACTTACTAAAATAGAAAGAGTAACACTGATCGAAATTTTCAAGACCATTGCCAATTTTCAATTGGGAATCAAAGTGAAATTTACCGGAAATTTCTAAGACTAAATTTTAAACATAAAGCCTTCCGAGATCTTCTTACTGTATTTCTCTTCATCAAAAGTGTAGAGAAAAGATCCTTTTTTAGACGAGTTCATATCTTTTTCATTAGTTTTTACAAGAACATCCAAAGCATTGATTTTGCTGGTAAAATTCCGTTTGTCATATTTTTCATCAAAAATAGCTTCGTAAAGATTCTGAAGGTCTTTCATGGTGAATTTTTCAGGGAGAAGCTCAAAGCCAATCGGCCTTGTCGTTGCTCTTCTTCTCAGTCTCAAAACAGCATCTTTTACCATTGCGTTATGATCAAAAATAAGATCGGGACGGTCTTTCAGATCAAACCATTTCGCACTGTATTTTTCGTTGATCTGAATATTGTCCTGGATATTGATTAAAGCATAGTATGAAATCGACATAATTCTGGCAGTAGGCTCCCGGTCAACTTCTGTGTAAGCTTTCAGTTGTTCAAGGTAGATGTTTTCAAGTCCGGTCAGAGCATTCAGAACACGGTTGGCAGCCTGATCGGAATTTTCTTTATCATCAACAAATCCTCCCATCAGTGACCATTCTCCCTTTTTGGGCTCGAAATTTCTTTTTACCAGAAGAATTTTAAGGTTTTCTCCACCAAAACCAAAGATAATACAGTCTACTGCGACAAGATGTTTGGGATAAGTAAGATAATTTTCTTCCATCAAAATGATTTTAAACAAAGTTAATTCTTTTAATGTAGATTTAATATGAAAAATTAATAAATGTATGTTAAACACTTTATATTTTTCTTAATACTCATTTTGATGATTTGTAGTTTCAAATAGTATTTTGGGGAATTATTTTCATCATTTAAATGAATTATTTGTTGAAATAATGGTAAATCCTATATGAATGCAATGTTAAAAATATGTTAAAATTTTGATCCGGTATTTCATTCTGCTTTTTTTCAGGGTTATTATTAAAATACGATAAGCCCGGATATAATTTTTTTCCGGTTTTTATAAACACACGATATGTATTTTGATAATGACAGGATTACATTTATTTAATTGATATTCTATAGTTTGTCTATTCTTGTTTTTTATGATAAGGTAAAGGTTTGTAAAAGTTTTTTTACTTATTTCAAAATGCGTTTTCAAAAGGACATATTGCTAAACGGGGAAAACTGTTTGCTATCTGGATACTTTCTTTTATTTTAGAAATGTAGAAATAACATTTATTAATGAACAAAAAATCACTGATAGTACTTCTGGGCTTTACTACGGCTTTTGGACAAGTAAAGAAAAATGTTAGCTACTTTCCGCTCAACAAGGTTCATTTGTCCGAAAGTATTTTCAGCCGGGCGATGCTCACGGATGAGAAATATATCCTGGCAATGGATGCAGACCGGCTTCTGGCACCCTATCAGAAAGAAGCTGGACTTAAACCCGGCAAAGAGAACTATCCCAATTGGGAAAATACAGGATTGGATGGTCATATCGGCGGTCATTATGTGTCTGCTTTGGCATTAATGTATGCTTCTACAGGTGATTCAAAAATAAAGCAGCGTCTGGATTATATGATTGATGAGCTGGAGCGTTGTCAGAATCTTTCAGGAGACGGTTATCTTTCGGGAGTTCCGAATGGTAAAAAAATCTGGAAGGAAATTGCCGGCGGAAATATCCGGGCAGCAACTTTCGGTTTGAATGACCGTTGGGTTCCTTTATATAACATTCACAAGATATATTCGGGTTTACGTGATGCCTATTGGTATGCGGACAGTGGGAAAGCAAAACAAATGCTCATCAGGCTCACGGATTGGATGGCTGAAGAAGTTTCCGGACTTTCCGATGCACAGATTCAGGACATGCTGCAAAGTGAACACGGCGGTCTGAATGAAGTTTTTGCTGATGTTTACGACATTACAAAAAATGAAAAATATCTAAAGCTTGCCCGCCGTTTTTCTCATCTTGCGATTCTGAATCCACTGCTGAATGGCGAAGATAAACTCACCGGCATCCACGCCAATACACAGATTCCGAAAGTGATTGGATTTAAACGCATTGCCGATTTGGAAAACAATAAAGAGTGGAGCAATGCCGCCGATTTTTTCTGGAACAATGTTACGCAGAAAAGATCAGCTGTTATCGGAGGAAACAGTGTCAGCGAGCATTTCAATCCGACCAGTGATTTCAGCGGAATGATTAAAAGTATTGAAGGTCCCGAAACCTGCAACACCTATAATATGCTTAAACTCTCCAAAGAATTGTACGCAGCCAATCCAAAATCATCTTATGTGGATTATTACGAAAAGGCTCTGTACAATCATATTCTTTCCACACAAAATCCCGGAAAAGGTGGTTTTGTCTATTTTACACCGATGCGTCCCGGTCATTACAGAGTGTATTCCCAGCCGGAAACCAGCTTTTGGTGCTGCGTAGGTTCCGGAATGGAGAACCATGCCAAATATGGTGAAATGATCTATGCGTATTCTGATGAAGATCTGTATGTAAACCTGTTTATTCCTTCCGTTTTAAAATGGTCTGAAAAGAAAATAATTCTGAGACAGGAAAATAATTTCCCGGAATCACCATCTACGAAACTAATCTTTGATGTTGTATCAGCCTCAAATATCAATTTAAAATTAAGAGCGCCGGAATGGTCAGATGCCTCTCAAATCAACATTTCAGTAAATGGTAAACACATCAATGTGCCTGTGAATGCTGAAGGGTATTTTAGTATCAAAAGAAAATGGAAAAAAGGAGACGTGGTCGAGATGAAAATGCCGATGCATCTTGCCGCAGAACAGCTTCCCGATCATTCAGATTATTTTGCGTTTAAATATGGCCCGGTTGTTTTAGCTGCCAGATACGGAAAAGAAAACCAGGACGGACTTTTCGCCGATGACAGCAGGGGTGGACATATCGCGCATGGTCCACAGATTCCTTTAAATGAAATTCCAACTATTTTAGGTACTTCCGCTTCGGTTTTAAATCATTTGGAAACGGTTAAGGGAAAAGATTTGACCTTCAGATTGAGTGGTCTGTATCCCCAGAATAAATTCAGTAACGGACTGGAATTAGTTCCATTTTATAAGATTCATGAAGAGCGCTACATCATTTATTTTCCTCAGGCAGATCAGGATAAGATTGAAAAGATTCAGAAGCAGAAAGCTAAAGAAGAAGAGGAAATCCGAAAGCTTGACAGCATCACTTCAGATAAAGTTCAGCTGGGTGAGCAACAACCGGAATCAGATCATTTCATCGACAGCAAAAATTCCAATACCGGTTATATGGAGGACCGCCATTTCCGTGAGGCAAAAGGCTGGTTCAGCTATCAGATGAGAAACAAAGATAAAAAGGCAAAGTATCTTTATCTTCTTTATTTCGATGCCAATACCAACCGAACGTTGAATGCGGAAATTAACGGAATCAAGGTAATTTCTAAAAATTTCGACGGAAAACTAGGCAGCTCTCCACAATCATTATTAATTCCAATTCCCGAATCTGAAAGTCGTAAGGAAGTTCTGACAGTAAAATTGAATTCAGGTGAAAAATCCCTTACCCCGAAAATCATCGAAGTCAGATTGCTGAATCAAATACCAAATAAAAACTAAACAAGTCTTGTCAAGTTTTTAAACCTTGAGAAAACTACAAAATATTCCAATCCATATGAACAATAGATTTAACAAAATTTTAAGCTTGCTGCTCTGTATATTCTGCATTTTCATTGAAGCTAAAATCAGGCTTCCCGCATTGGTTTCAGACGGAATGGTTCTGCAGAGAAACCAAAAGCTGAATGTTTGGGGAAAGGCTGATGCCGGAGAAAAAGTAGAAATTAAATTCATCAATAAAAAATATAGCACAACCGCCGACCAGGCCGGAAACTGGAAAATTCAGCTTCCGGAGCAGAAAGCAGGCGGTCCTTATACAATGACCATTAATGAAATGACATTGAAGGATATTCTTATCGGCGATGTCTGGCTGGCTTCAGGACAATCGAATATGGAACTTCCGATGCGCAGACTGACACCGCTTTATGCAGATGAGATTAAAAATGCAAATAATCGGAACATCAGATTTTTCACTGTTCCACAAAAATATAATTTTAAATCACCTCAGACCGAGCTTGATGGCGGCAGGTGGGAAGCAACCAATCCACAGACGATTCTTAATTTTTCCGGAGTTGCCTATTTTTTTGCGAAAGAATTAAGTGAAAAAAACAAAGTTGCCGTTGGAATTATCCACACCAGTTTGGGTGGTTCACCAATCCAGGCCTGGATGGATGAAAATTCCCTGAAAAAATATCCTGAATATCTTGACGAAGCCAAAAAATGGCAGAATGACGGTTTAATAAAATCTACAGAATCTACCGAACAAGCGTTAAGCAAAGCTTGGTACACAGAACTCGACCAAAGCGATATCGGATTTAATCAACATTGGGAAAACTTCGACCTAAACGATTCTGATTGGAAGACGATGCAGATCCCCGGTTCTTGGGAAGATAAAGAGGGTTCTTTTGAAGGTTCGGTTTGGTTTAGAAAAGAAATTAATTTAACCAAAAATCAGGCAGGAAAAGCCGCCTTTTTAAATTTAGGAAGAATAAAAGATGCTGATGTCACCTACATCAACGGAACAAAAGTCGGAAATGTAACCTATGAATATCCGCCTCGCTGGTACAATATTCCGGCAGGTATTTTAAAAGAAGGCAAAAATGTCATTGCCGTAAGAATTACAAACGGAAGCGGAAAAGGGCAGTTCATTGCTGACAAGCCTTACTATCTTGATATTGATGGAAATAAAATCGATTTAAAAACCGAATGGAAATATAAAATCGGGGCTAAAATGGAAAAAATGGCTCCCGGACAGACCTTCATCCGTTGGAAACCGACAGGGTTATACAATGCAATGATTCACCCTTTAATCAATTATAATATCAAAGGGGCGATTTGGTATCAGGGCGAAAGCAATACCGGAAAACCAAAAGAATACGGGGACTTGCTGACCACAATGATTCTGGACTGGCGAAACAAATGGAACCAAAAAGATTTGCCATTTTTCACCGTACAGCTGGCCAATTTTATGGAACCGAAAAACCAGCCTGTCGAAAGTAATTGGGCAGAGCTCAGAGACCAGCAACGTCAAGTTTCGCTGAAAGTTCCAAACACAGGACTTGCCGTAATTATTGATTTAGGAGAGTGGAACGACATTCATCCGCTTGATAAGAAAACAGTGGGAGACAGACTGGCTTTACAGGCATTAAAAGTGGCATACAGAAAAAATATCACGGCAGACGGACCGGTGTACCAGTCAAGGAAAGTGGAAGGAAATAAAATTATGCTCTCTTTCAGACCCGGAACAGATGATTTTGAGCCTGTTTCAGAGCTGAAAGGTTTTGCTGTCAAAAGTGAAAACGGTAAATATGAGTGGGCAAAGGCCAAAGTGGAAGGTAATAAAATAATGGTTTGGAACGATGATGTAAAAGAACCTTTCGCTGTTCGCTACGACTGGGCAGATAATCCCGACGGAAATTTGAAAAACAAAACAGGACTTCCTGCATCACCATTTACTACTGAATAATTACTAAACCAAACATATAATAAAGGCGGATTTTATTCTATGATCTGTCAGTCTATAAATCTTTTTATCTAATTCATATGAACAATCCATCCCAGAAAATATCCGTTGTTGAGAAAATCGGCTACAGTTTAGGAGATTTAGCGGCCAATCTGGTTTTTCAGACGCTTGTAACGTATTTAGCTTATTTTTACACAGATATTTACGGATTAAAAGCGGAAGATGCATCCATTATCACCCTTACTGTAGGCTTATTGGCAGGTTTTGTATTCAACCCGGTGATTGGTGCTTTGGCAGACAGAACACGGACAAAATGGGGGAAATTCCGTCCTTGGATTGTACTGTCCGCAATTCCACTGGGTGCAGCGGCACTTTTTGCATTTAGCACACCCGATTTTTCGTATAAGGGAAAAATGATTTATGCGGCAGTTACTTACTCTCTTTTACTATTGCTTTATGCCGCTAATAATTTACCTTATGCTGCTTTGAGTGGCGTGATAACGGGAGATATGGGTGAAAGAAATAGTATTTCTTCCTACCGTTTTGTTGCCGTTATGTTTGCACAGTTTTTTGTTCAGGTATTTATGCTGCCCATTATTTTATCTGCAGGACATGGTGATAAAGCAGCCGGAATCGAAGTTGTAATGACCTGGCTCGCCATTATAGGAACGGTCATGTTGCTGATAACGTTTTTTACAACCAAAGAAAGGGTGATTCCAAAACCGGAACAGGAATCGACTTTGGGCGCTGATTTAAAAGATTTAAAGAAAAATAAGCCATGGATTATCATGTTGATAGTTACCGCATTGATTTTCATTACACTCGCGATGAAAGGTGGCTCATATGTCTATTATTTTAACAACTATGTAGATGAAGCATCACTTCAGCAATTTATATCACCAATTACGAATTTCTTCAATTCCATTGGGATGAATTTCTTTGGAGAAGATCCACGGTCAGCAGGTTTCGGGCTCTTCAATGCAGGCGGGATTATCATGATGATTGTAGGGATTGCTTTTTCCAAAAAATTTGCTGACAAATATGGTAAGAAAGACGCATTCATCGCCTCATTATTTATTTCAACGTTATTCGTACTGGCATTTATATTTTATCCGCCAAAATCGGTAGGGTTGATGTTCCTGTCACAGATTTTACACGGTTTCTTTTACGGAATCGGAACCCCTTTACTTTGGGCGATGATTGCAGATGTGGCAGATTATTCCGAGTGGAAAAATAACAGGCGCGCAACAGCCATTATTTTCTCTGCGATGATGGTCGGCTTAAAGGTCGGCTTGAGTATCGGAAGTTCTTTGGTTGCATTGATTATCGGAAAATACGGTTACATTTCGTCAGAAGGTACGATAAGCGTGATACAGCCGGAAACTGTTTCCGCAGGAGCAAAAATGCTGGTCAGTGTATTTCCTTCCATTCCGTTCTTTTTAGCGTGCGGGTTACTGATGTTCTATGAAATCAACAAAAAAATGGAAATCAAAATCGAGCAGGATTTGAAAGAAAGAAGAAAATCAACAGATTAATCAATTATATTTTTTGGACAGCTGATCCGGCTTCCACTCCCGCTTTTTTGTTCCGCTTGCTTCACAAAAAGAGCTCCGTTCAAGCCGGGCTGCGAGTGATTCGTATTCAAAAATCTTGACAAGATTAATTGGAATCAATAGGAACGGGCTTTAGCCCGTTTAATACAAGACAAGGAAAAAGGCTTTAGCCAAAATTTATAATAAGTTTCGGCTAAAAGCCAAATGAAAATAAAAATTTTATGAAAAAAATAGTAGCATTATTAGGAATTTTAACTTTGACTGTCTCGTGCAAGACAGCAAATACGGCAACTTCAAATGATTCTCTGAAAAACGCATTCAAAAATAAATTCTACATCGGAACAGCAATGAACCTTCCGCAGATTCACGAAACAGAAGTAAAATCTGTTGAGATCATTAAAAATCAGTTCAGTTCCATTGTAGCGGAAAACTGTATGAAATCTATGTTCCTGCAACCACAGGAAGGTAAATTCTTTTTTGATGATGCTGACCAGTTTGTGGCTTTTGGAAAGAAAAATAAAATGTTTGTCATCGGCCATACGTTGATCTGGCATTCTCAGCTGCCAAAATGGTTTTTCGTTGATAAAGACGGGAAAGACGTTTCTCAGGAAGTCCTTAAGCAGAGGATGAAAAATCACATCACCACGGTTATAAGCAGATACAAAGGCCGCGTGAAAGGCTGGGATGTGGTTAACGAAGCTATCATGGAAGACGGTTCTTACCGGAAAAGTAAATTTTACGAAATACTAGGCGAAGAATTCATTCCGCTGGCATTTCAGTACGCGCAGGAAGCTGATCCGAATGCGGAATTGTATTACAATGATTACAACGAATGGTATCCCGGAAAAGTTCAGACCGTCAGCAAAATGGTACAGAACCTGAAATCCAGAGGGATCCGCATTGATGGTGTTGGGATGCAGACTCACGTGGGTCTCGATACGCCAACACTTGACGAATATGAAAAAGCAATTGTAGCTTATGCAGCAAACGGAGTGAAGGTTAATGTTACCGAAATGGAGATCAGCGCACTTCCGTCACCTTGGGGAACTTCTGCCAACGTTTCAGATACCGTGGAATATCAGGCAAAAATGAATCCCTATAAGGCAGGGCTTCCCGAAAATATAAAAGCAGAATGGGAAAACCGTTATCTGGATTTTTTCAGATTATTCCTGAAGCATCAGGATAAAATCAGAAGAGTGACCTTGTGGGGCGTTACTGATGCCCAATCTTGGAAAAATGATTTCCCGGTAAAAGGAAGAACCGATTATCCATTACTTTTCGACCGGAACGATCAGACAAAACCTGTGGTGGAAAAAATCATTCAGTTAACAAAAGAAAAATAAATCTAATATCTAGTTTCTAAAATCTAACTTCTAATTAAAGCAATGAAAAAATCAAAATATCTATTCCCGAAAGATTATATGGCAGACCCTTCTGTGCACGTTTTTGAAGGCAAATTGTACATTTACCCGTCCCACGACTGGGAAAGCGGAATGGAAGAAAATGACAACGGAGATCATTTTGATATGAATGATTACCACGTTTTTTCTCTCGATGATGTAGAAAACGGCGAAATTACAGACCATGGTGTTGTCCTTTCTGTAAAAGATATTCCGTGGTCAGGAAGACAGTTGTGGGATTGCGATGTGGCGTTCAAAAACGGTAAATATTATATGTACTTTCCGTTAAAAGATAAAAATGACATCTTCAGAATTGGGGTTGCCGTAAGCGACAAACCTTACGGACCGTTTATTCCGGAGAAACACCCGATGATGGGAAGTTACAGCATCGACCCTTGTATTTTTGAAGAAGATGGAAAATATTATATGTATTTTGGTGGAATCTGGGGCGGGCAGCTGCAACGTTATAGAAACAACAAAGCCCTTGAATCCGCGGTTCTTCCCAATGAAAATGAACCGGCAATTCCTTCAAAAGTAGCTTTGTTGAGTGACAATATGCTGGAATTCGGGGAAGAACCAAAAGATGTTCTGATTCTTGATAAAGACGGTAATCCTTTGCTTCACGGTGACAGACACCGTTTCTTTGAAGCTTCATGGATGCACAAATACAATGGCACCTATTATTTTTCATATTCTACCGGCGATACGCATTTGATATGTTATGCAACGGGAGACAATCCTTATGGGCCATTTACTTTTCAGGGAGAAATTCTGACGCCTGTTGTTGGATGGACAACCCATCACAGTATAGTTGAATTTAAAGGAAAATGGTATCTCTTTTTCCACGATTCTGTTCCGAGTGAAGGAAAAACATGGCTCAGAAGTATGAAGGTAATCGAACTTGAATATGACAGCAATGGTAAAATTAAAACCATTGAAGGTTTAGAAGAATAATCTATAAAAAGTCCCGAAGAGACGATTTAACGAAGGATAGGATGAAATCCTATTATCAATAGGAACGGGCTTTAGCCCGTTTAAAGATGAAGAGATACAATTTGGCTTTAGCCAAAACTTATTTAAACAAAAATTAAAAGAAAATCTAATGCGCTATTTCCGACTGTACATCCTATTATTTCTAATGATTCCATTAACGATTTTCGCAGAAGACGGAAGTCAGCTTTGGCTTCGGTTTCCGGCAAAAAATGGAGTGTCCTCAGACAAAATTATTTCCAAAGGAAACAATCCGACTTTAAATATTGCCAAAAAAGAATTGATGAATCATTGGCAGGGACAGGCTGTGGAACTTCGTACAGATAAATCATTAAAAAATCTGAAAGGTGGTTATACAATAAAATCAGTTCAGAACAAATTGGTCATTTCTGCTGAAAAAGAAATCGGATTGTTGTATGGAGTGTATCATATTTTACGTTTACAACAGACAAAATCTGCATTGACAAATCTTAATATTACCGAAAAACCTTCGTATGATGTCAGAATTCTCAACCATTGGGATAATCTGGACGGGACGATTGAGCGTGGTTATGCAGGACATTCACTTTGGAAATGGGAAGATTTACCGGATACAATTTCCCCGAGATATGAAGAATATGCAAGAGCCAATGCCTCAATAGGAATTAATGCAACTGTTCTCAATAATGTGAATGCATCACCCAATATGCTCCGTAAAGACTATCTTGAAAAAATAAAAATTCTCGCAGACATTTTCAGACCTTACGGCATCAAGGTATACCTCTCAGTTAATTTTTCGTCTCCAAAAGTTTTAGGCGGACTTCAGAACTCCGACCCTTTAAACAAAGATGTTCAGAAATGGTGGAAAGATAAAGCCTCAGAGATTTACAAATTAATTCCGGATTTTGGAGGTTTTTTGGTGAAAGCCAATTCCGAGGGACAACCCGGACCTCAGGATTATGGAAGAACACATGCAGATGGAGCCAATATGATGGCAGACGTTCTGAAGCCTTACGGAGGAATCGTAATGTGGAGAGCTTTTGTGTATAGTCCCAGCAAAGAAGACCGCGCAAAACAAGCCTATCTGGAATTCGTTCCCCTTGACGGGAAATTCAGAGATAATGTTATTGTTCAGATTAAAAACGGACCTGTTGATTTTCAGCCCCGTGAAGCGTTTAACCCACTTTTTGGAGCACTGAAGAAAACTTCTGAAATGGTTGAGTTTCAGATTACTCAGGAATATTTAGGGCAAGCCAATCATCTGGTTTATCTCGCTCCATTGTTTAAGGAAACACTGGACAGCGATACTTATTCTGACGGAAAAGGTTCTACGATTGCTAAAATTACGGACGGAACGCTAAGACCTGCGAAAATTACGGCTATTTCTGCGGTTTCCAATATCGGGGAAGATAAAAACTGGACGGGTCATCATTTTGCACAGGCCAATTGGTACACTTTCGGACGTCTGGCGTGGAACCACGATCTGACTTCTGAACAGATTGCTGAAGAATGGATTAAAATGACGTTTACCGATAATGACAAATTCCTCAGTCCTGTGAAAGAAATGATGCTGACATCAAGGGAAACGGCGGTGGATTATATGATGCCTCTTGGTTTGCACCATATCTTTGCAGGAATGCACCATTATGGACCTGAACCTTGGGGCGATTACAAAGGAACTAGAGCAGATTGGTCGCCAGTTTATTACCACAAAGCTGATGCAAATGGAGTAGGTTTTGACAGAACTAAAACCGGAAGTAATGCAGTTTCAGATTATTTTCCTCCTTTGAATGAAGTGTATGGAAATATCAAAACCTGCCCCGAAAACCTGATTCTCTGGTTTCATCATGTTCCGTGGAATTATCAGATGAAAGATGGCAAAACTTTGTGGGAAGAATTATCTTATAAATACGATACAGGCGTTAAAAATGTACGCGAATATCAAAAAGTCTGGGACAAAATGCAGCCTTATGTTGATGAAGAACGATTCCAGAACGTTCAATCAAAATTAAAAATTCAGGCAAAAGATGCCGTTTGGTGGAAAGACGCGTGTCTGCTGTATTTTCAGACCTTTTCGAAAATGCCGATTCCTTATGACATCGAGCGACCGGTTCACGAACTGGAAGATTTAAAGAAAATTAAGCTCAATATGGGACATCATAATTAGAATGGCTAGTTAAATTCCCAGTATTCAATTTATCATTAAACTAAATCTCATCTTGATTATAATGAGCAAAATTTGCTCATTTATTTAATTAAGTGTAATTTTAACACTTATAACCTTAACAATTTATTTTATGAAATTTTTTATAGACACGGCGAATCTTGCTATGATTGAAGAAGCCAATGCTTTGGGTATTCTGGATGGCGTTACAACCAATCCGTCTCTGATGGCAAAAGAAGGGATTTCCGGAAAAGAAAATATTCTTAACCATTACCTTAAAATCTGTGATATCGTTGATGGCGATATAAGTGCCGAAGTTATCGGAATTGCTTATGACGAAATGATTCAGGAAGGAGAGGAGCTGGCAGCCCTGCACCCGCAGATCGTGGTAAAAGTTCCTGTTACTAAAGACGGAATTAAAGCGATCAAATATTTTTCACAAAAAGGAATCAGAACAAATTGTACTTTAATTTTTTCCGCCGGACAGGCACTTTTAGCTGCGAAAGCAGGAGCAACGTATGTTTCACCATTCTTGGGCAGGCTGGATGATGTTTCTACGGACGGTCTGAATTTAATTGAAGAAATCAGAACCATTTATGATAATTTCGGATTCGAAACGCAGATTTTAGCGGCTTCCGTAAGACACAGTATGCACATCATCAATTGTGCAAAAATAGGTGCAGATGTTGTTACCTGTCCTTTGCCACCCATTTTGTCATTGCTAAAACATCCGTTAACAGACAGCGGTTTGGAACAGTTTATCAAAGATTCACAAAAAATGAAATAAATATATGCAGCACGATATTTCAAAACTCAAAAATATCGCTTCCCAGGTAAGAAGAGATATTGTAAGAATGGTTCACGCCTGCCAATCCGGTCATCCCGGAGGTTCGCTCGGGTGTGCCGACTTTTTGGTTGCTCTTTATTTTGATGCGATGAAAAGAAAGGAAGGATTTGATATGAATGGAAAAGGTGAAGACGTATTTTATCTTTCCAACGGCCATATTTCTCCGGTTTTTTATAGTGTTTTGGCACATGCGGGTTATTTTGATAAGTCAGAATTAGCCACTTTCAGAAAGCTGAATTCAAGACTGCAGGGACACCCCACCACACACGAACATCTTCCCGGGGTCCGTGTTGCATCAGGCTCTCTTGGGCAGGGCATGTCAGTGGCCATTGGTCACGCAGTTGGTAAAAAGCTGGACAAAGATGAAAATTTAGTGTTCACGCTCCACGGTGACGGCGAACTGCAGGAGGGGCAGAACTGGGAAGCCATTATGTACGCTTCTCACAATAAAGTAGATAATCTCATTGCGACAATAGATTACAACGGCCAACAGATCGACGGACCCACTTCAAAAGTCCTTTCTCTAGGCAACCTTAAAGCCAAATTTGAAGCCTTTGACTGGAAAGTTCTTGAAGTGGAAAATGGAAATGATATGGACGAAATTCTTAGAGTTTTATATGAAGCGAAGTCGTTGACAGGACAAGGACAGCCTATTTGTATTCTGCTAAAAACCGGAATGGGCTATGGTGTAGATTATATGATGGGAAGCCACGCCTGGCACGGAAAAGCGCCTAATGATGAGCAATTGGCAAAAGCATTAGACCAGCTTGAAGAAACTTTGGGAGATTATTAAACAGATATCAAATGAAAAAATATACTTATACAGAAAAAAAAGATACCAGAAGCGGTTTTGGAGCCGGTCTTGCAGAATTGGCGGACAAGAATTCTGATGTCGTAGCTCTTTGTGCAGATCTTATCGGTTCCCTGAAAATGGAAAAATTTATTGAAAAGGCACCGGAGCGTTTTTTCCAGATCGGAATTGCAGAAGCCAATATGATTGGTATTGCAGCAGGTTTGGCCACAGAAGGCAAAATTCCATTTACGGGAACCTTTGCCAATTTTTCTACCGGAAGAGTGTACGACCAGATTCGTCAGTCGGTGGCTTATTCCGGCAAAAACGTGAAAATCTGTGCTTCGCATGCGGGTCTTACCTTAGGCGAAGACGGCGCAACACACCAGATTCTGGAAGATATTGGGCTGATGAAAATGCTTCCGGGAATGACTGTTATCAATACCTGCGACTACAACCAGACCAAAGCAGCAACCATTGCTATTGCAGATTATGAAGGTCCGGTTTATCTGCGTTTCGGAAGACCTGTAATTCCTGTTTTTACCGATGAAAATCAAACTTTTGAAATCGGGAAAGCCTGGATGATAAACGAAGGAAAAGATGTGACAGTCATTGCAACAGGACATTTGGTTTGGGAAGCGATAAAAGCCGGAGAAATCCTGGAAGAGCAGGGAATTGATGCTGAAATTATCAATATCCACACCATCAAACCTTTAGATGCTGAGGCCATTCTTAATTCGGTTAAAAAAACAGGATGTGTGGTTACTGCTGAAGAACATAACAGATTAGGAGGTCTGGGCGCCAGCGTTGCACAACTTCTGATCACGGAACATCTTGCGCCACAGGAATATGTTGCCGTAAACGACAGTTTTGGTGAAAGCGGAACACCTGATCAACTGATGGAAAAATATGGGTTAACGGCCAATGATATTGTGGAAGCAGCAAAAAAAGTTATAAAAAGAAAGAATTGAATGCTTTTTAAATTATGCTCAATTCACCTAAAAGTATAAATTGCAGTTATTTATGAAGGAGAAATTAGTTAATGATACAACAGAAGCATTCCAGGCTTTCTTTCATTCAGATCCGGAAAATATTTTTCTGGCTCCGGGAAGAATTAATATTATTGGTGAACATGTTGATTACAGCGATGGTTTCGTACTTCCAGCAGCTATTGACAAATACATTTGCTTTGCTGTAAAAAAAGTTGAGGACTCGGAAACCTGTACCTTTTTTGCTAAAGACTTTGATGATTCTTTTAGTTTTAATATCAACCAAAAGCAAAATCCTGTTTCGCAGACCTGGGTCAATTATTTACTGGGTGTATTTAATGCTGTTCAGGAAAGTGGGAAAAAGACCGGTGGTTTACAAATTGCTTTTAGCAGTACCATTCCGATGGGTTCCGGCTTATCTTCATCAGCAGCGCTGGAATGTGGATTCGCCTTTATTCTGAACCAGATTTTTGATTTAAATTTAAGCAGAAAAGATCTGGCTCTTATAGGTCAGAAATCCGAACATACCTTTGTTGGAGTACAATGCGGAATTATGGACCAGTTTGCCTCTGTTTTCGGTAAAGAACATCAGGTGATCATACTGGACTGCCATTCTCTGGAACACCAGTATTTCGAAGCTAATCTGGAAGGTTACAGCCTGGTGCTTTTCGATAGCTGCGTAAAACATACCCATCTCACTTCCGGCTACAACAACAGAAGAAAAGATGTGGATCAAGGAAAAAGGATATTGTGGGAAAAATTCCCTGAAATCGAGAAGTTCAGAGATTTCAGTTTTTCAATGCTGGATGCAGTCAGATCGGAAATAGGAGAGACCTCATACAAAAGATGCCGGTATCTTTTAAAGGAAATCAAAAGAGTCGAAAAGGCTGCCAAAGCTTTATCAGAAGGCGATGTAGAATATCTTGGTAAACTTCTTACCGAAACCCATTCCGGACTTTCTACTGAGTTTGAAGTGAGCTGCGGAGAGCTCGATTTTCTGGTAGAGAAAACGGTAAAAGAAAATGGCGTTTTAGGTGCAAGAATAATGGGCGGCGGCTTCGGTGGATGCAGCATCAATTTGATTAAAGATAAAAATGTAAATGAAGTAATCAAAAAAATCAGTGCAGCGTACAAAGCCGGTTTTGGCATCGAAATGAAAGTGTACCATGTAAAAATATCGGATGGAATTAAAGAATATAAAAGAAATGAATTCGTCATTTAATCAGAAAAAGCATCCTCACCGAAGGTATAATCCGCTTTTGAATGAATGGATTCTGGTGTCTCCGCAACGGGCAAGCCGGCCTTGGCAGGGACAAACCGAAAAAATAGCCGAAGAAAAACTCCCGGTTCACGACCCTGATTGCTATTTATGTTCCGGAAATCTCCGTGTAAATGGAGAAAGAAACCCCAATTACAAAGGTGTTTATGTTTTTGAAAATGATTTTGGCTCTTTGATGAGAGATGATGTTGAATTCTCTGATGAAAATTCAGATTTCTTTACATTGAAGCCGGAGCTGGGAATTAACAGGGTGATTTGTTTTTCAGAAAATCACAGTCTTACTTTACCGGAAATGGAAGTCGGTGACATCAAAAAAGTAGTTGATGTGTGGCAACAGCAATATGAGGAATTGGGAGCTGAAGATTACATCAATCATGTTCAGATTTTTGAAAATAAAGGAAGTGTGATGGGATGTAGTAATCCGCATCCTCACGGACAAATATGGGCACAATCTTCTATTCCTTCGACGGTCTTGAGAACGCAGGAAAATCTGAAACAATATTTTGAAAAAAATGAAAGTTCTCTGCTGGAAGATTATATCAAAAAAGAATTGGAAATCGAAGAAAGAGTCATTCTTGAAAATGAGGATTTTGTAGCTGTTGTTCCATTCTGGGCAGTATGGCCTTACGAAACAATGATTGTAAGCAAAAGAAAAGCTGAAAATATTCTGCAGTTTTCTGATTCAGAGAAGTATTCATTAGCGTCAATAATAAAGGATTTAACAATTTTATACGACAATCTTTTTGAAATTTCTTTTCCATATTCAGCGGGAATTCATCAAGCACCAACGGATGGAAAACCGCATCCGGAATGGCATTTTCACATGCATTTTTACCCTCCTTTACTCCGAAATGCTGAAGTGAAAAAATTTATGGTAGGCTATGAAATGCTGGCAGAACCACAGCGCGATCTCACACCGGAACAAAGTGCGGAAATATTACAGCATCTTTCAGGGTTACATTACAAAAATGTATAAATAAAAGAGCTTACCTTTGCATTGTAAATTTTAATTGAATTACCATCAAAAAATCCAAATGGAATTTTTGTAAAGAATACTATTATGACAGATATTAAACTGATTGTCACAGATATGGACGGTACTTTTCTCAATTCAGATTATGAAGTAAGTCCCAACTTTCCTTCCGTATTTAAAGAACTGAAAAAAAGGAATATCCTGTTTGTTCCTGCAAGCGGCAGGCAAATGCCGGGTATTACCCAATATTTTGAGGACATTAAAAATGAGATCGGTTTTATTGCAGAAAATGGAGGATATGTTATTTACAAGAATAAAGAGCTTTTTGCAGATAAATTAGACCATCAGTTTATTGTTGATATTACAGCAGCTGTCCGGGAAATTCCCGGTGCCAGAGCAGTTCTGTCTGCAAAAAAGAAAGCGTATTATGAAAGTGATGATCAGCAATTTATTGATTATTTTACAAAATATTATACTGAAAATCAAAAAGTAAATGATTTGGGAGGAGAAGTGGATGATGATGCGTTCAAGATCGCCGTTTATCATCCAGAGGGTTCTGAAAAGAATCTTTACCCTTTCCTGAAAAAATTCCGGGAAAATAATCTGGAAGTCGTTGTATCTGGAAAATACTGGCTTGATATTATGAATAAAGATATTAACAAGGGTAATGCACTGGAAAAATTACAGAATCTTCTGAATATTACGCCGTCCCAAACCATGTCTTTTGGAGATTATATGAATGATATTACGATGCTGGAAAGGTCAAAATATTCTTATGCAATGGAAAATGCTCATCCTTCTGTAAAGGTGGCTGCCAGCTTTTCTACACTTTCAAATGATGATTTTGGTGTCTTAGAAACCATCAGCGAATATTTAAAAATCTAATCCTAAGAATTTAGAAAGATTTTCTTTTAGTTCAATTACTTGGATCAGGTTTTATTTAATAGAATACTTGAATTTAGCTAAATTGAAATTGTGAACGAACTATTTGCTTTTTATGCTGTCATTTTAGAAAATGGTCATGATTTAATTAATAATCTCTCCTTTATTATTAGCTAATTTTTCCCGCCATTGCTGTAATTGCTCAGGTGTTAGTCTTTGCCAGTCTCTTATTTCACCAACTATTTTTAACGGTTCGCTGGTGCGGTAAGAACGTGTCGGATTGCCGGGAAATTTTTTGTTGGTGACATTGGGATCATCCTCAAAACGACCACTGGGCTCAACAATATATACATGTTCAGTACCATCGCCTTTGGCCAAAGCTGCAGCAAGACCCGCCCCGTTAACCAGTGCAGTAAAATAAATATGATTCATGACTAGTTCCGACTGATAATTGGAAGTACGCCCGCCGGTCAATAGATCACCTGCTTTTAGGTCCGCTTTTGTACCATGGTAAAAGGGACCTTTATCCGAAGGCTGGCTTACGGATGCTAACGCTAGTTCATGATATCTTTTTGCATTATTCATGTCGCCAACATTTTCATAGCATTCAGCAATGTTTGTGTAAAGAGCAATAAAAGCTCCTTTTACCGCTTCATTATCAGCTTTTAAGGCAAATTCCAGAGCAGTTTCATACCAACTTAATTTGTCAGCAACCTTTGCCTGACTTCGGGCAACATACCAGGCGGCAAGGAACTTTTCAAAGTCGTTTGTTGCCTTGTTCCAGGCCTGAAGAAATAATTTACCGGCTTCTTCCAGATTTGCAGTTTCTTCCATATGCATACCTTGCATACAGAGCTGTATAACGGGATTGTTGGGATTGAATTCCATTTTCGATGATTATTTTTTTTTAAGAACGTAAAAATAGTGTTTTATGCATATTACACTAGTATTCTTTGTAATGAACCGCTTTATCAATCTCAATAGGATTGTTATATTTTCTGATGATTTGCTGCATACTTTTTGTCTGAGTATTCAACTCGTCTACAGTATGGATCTCTTTTCCATTGATATTGATCTTCAGATTAGTATTTGCTTTGCTGAAATTATTTCTTTCAAAGGCAAAAGGATCATTGTAAAAATCTAGGGTCAGCTTCACTTTCTGTTTTTCATTGATAGGGATTGCCTTGTTTCCGAAGTTAGATTCTACAAAATTATCAGTTGGAAAAGTACCTGAAAGCTCCTGGCTTTTTATCAGATTATAAATAAAATTCTTTTTTGAATCCGAAAGCTCAAAAATCAGTCCCGGAAGTCCACGGAATTTATAAGGACCTTCATTAAAAGGAATATCCTTACAGAACCAAGCCGTCCAATTCCTGCCTCCAAATCGGGTAAAAGCTTTCTGCAGGGTATAATTTTCCACTTTTTTTGTCTCATCCGAAATTACCCAGCTTATTTTATCTGTTGTTTTAAATGAATAATATCCTTCTTTAATCGCAATGAAATTAGTATTGTCATACGTGTTGATCTTTCTTTTCACGATCTGTCCGGACATGTCGGTATGGCTGTTGTTGGTTCCGAACTTTTTATTTAAAGAATCGGTTACCAGTAAATTATGGCCATAAAATTTGACCTCCTTAGGGCTAATGTCAAGAAGCATATTCAGTTTTTCATATCCTGCTTCGGCCGAATCCATTTTGTACTGTAGTTCATAAACAAATCTATGCGTCTGTGATTGAAGGAATATAATAAAGAACAATGCTGGTAGGGCAAAAATATTTTTCATAATTAATTATTTTAAGATAATAAAAAAGTCTTATAGGTGATCTTGCCCTTCATATGGGTTAGTATTAAATGATTTCTTAATAAAAATACAAAATTATTAAGTGCTGGAAAAAAATAATGCTTAGAGAACTAATGCATTAGCTCATAAATTATTAAATGCTATCAGACGTTAATAAATCCGTACACAACATATAAAGAATATTTTGAAACTCATTTCATGCGGCAATTTGAGGATAATCAATATAATTAGTCTACTTTAAAATGTCGGTCTGAGTTACTCACTTAAATTAATAACAGCTTTTTTGCTTTCTTGTTGCATGAAGTTTCAAAATATTCATGTGACAAAACTATAATCATCATTTTTCATTTATTTTACCAAATGACAAATACTGTGAAACTGACTTTAGTTAACTTGCACTTATGAAACAACTATTTGACTTTATTTTAAGGTTTGGAAATCTTAATCAGCAACAGATTGATTTTATTTCAAGTAAAGCCCAGGAAATACACCTTCCGAAAGATGAATACTTTTCAGAGGCAGGTAAAATTGCTCGTCAGGTTGGATTTATTGTAGACGGGATATTACGGGTTTGCTATTATAATAATGAAGGCGAAGAAATCACCAAATACTTTATTGAAGAAAATAATCTGGTGGTGGATCTGGAAAGCTTTGATAATGAAATTTGCTCAAGCACTTATGTACAGGCAATAACCGATACCAAAATAATCGTTTTTTCAAGAAAAGACTGGATGGAGCTTTTACAGACCATTGTTGGATGGGATGCAATTGTACATAAAATTATTTCAAGGGCGCTGATCCAGAAAGTGGAGAGAAGAAGTCCGTTGGTTTCCGAAGATGCAACAACCCGTTATCTTAAATTTTTGGAAATCTATCCTACTGTTGTCAACCGTGTCCCATTGTCATATATTGCCTCTTATCTGGGTGTTACACAGTCTTCACTGAGTAGAATAAGAAAAAATATCCGCTAAAGTTGCTTTTTGCCAAATGGCAAACGGTTTTATTTTTAATTGGCGGAATTTTACATCATCAATTAAAACAAAAGAATAATGAATTCAGCATTAATTACAGGAGCCAACAGAAGTATTGGCCTGGAAACAGCAAAGCAACTTTCAGAGAGAGGGTATTTCGTTTATTTGGGAAGCCGTGATCTTGCAAAAGGTGAAGAGACCGTAAAAGAATTGGCCGAAAAAGGATTTCAAAATATCAAAGCGGTTGAAATAGATGTTACCAAACCTCATTCAATTTCTGAAGCAAGGAATATCATCGCGAAAGAACAGGGAAAGCTTGATGTTCTGATTAACAACGCAGGGATCTTGGGCGTAAACCCTCAAACGGCATCGGATACTTCCATTGAACATATTCAGGAGGTGTTTGACACCAATTTCTTTGGGGTAATCAGCGTGACACAGGCATTTTTAGAACTGCTCAAAAAATCGGACACTCCCAGAATCAGCAATATAACTTCCGGACTTGGATCACTAACATTGCACAGCGATGCTACTTGGAAGTATTATGGTGTGAAAGGGGCGGCCTATGGTCCTTCAAAGTCAGCTTTAAATGCATACACCATTGTATTGGCTTATGAATTGAAAGATTCGCCTTTTAAAGTGAATGCCATTGATCCCGGCTATACTGCAACAGATTTTAACCACCACAGCGGGCCAGGATCTGTAGAAAGTGCAGCAGCGTTTATTATTAAACACACACTGACGGATGAAAATGCACCTACAGGACAGTATTTTAGTCATGATATAGAAGATGGGACAGAAATAAGTCCATGGTAGTATTTATATCAAAATTTACAGGATAAGATGTGATTAAAGAGAAACTGAAAGGTTTCTCTTTTTTGTTATGGTTATGAATTAAGACAACATGGAAAACCCGGATTGATAGCTGAATAGCTCATGACTAATAAATAAGTGTAATTTTAGCGGAATTGCATACATTTTTGAGGCTGACCATTTGCATTTATAGGCTGACACCGCAATTATCGACTAAAAAAGGTAATATTTGACATTTTTCGAGTACATAATGTAATCATTGAGAATAATGATGATCGTACCTTTACACGGTCAGTTAATTAGAAAAAATATGAGCAATACAATTTTTGATGAGTTAAAAAACGGAACGACCGTAACCCCTCAGCATCCACAGATAAAAGATTTAAGAGATAACTCTTATGCTACGATCAGTTGGTTACAAAAGCTTAATGCTTCTTCCAATCCTGAAGAAATAAGAAAAATATTGAGCGAAATTACCAATACAGCCATTGATGAGACTGTAGCGATATTTCCGCCAATCTATATCAACTATGGCAAACATTTGGAGATTGGTAAAAATGTATTTATCAATTTTGATTGTACTTTTCTAACGTTAGGCGGTATTGTTATAGAAGACAATGTAATGATAGGACCTAAAGTAAGCATGCTATCCGAAGGCCATCCTTTACCTTCAGCTGAAAGACATTCCTTAGTGCCGGGGAAAATTCATATTAAACAAAATGCCTGGATTGGTGCCGGTGCCATCATTCTTCCGGGAATAACCATAGGGGAGAATTCTGTCGTTGCTGCCGGTGCTGTCGTAACTAAAGATGTACCCGCAGGCACAGTTGTGGCCGGCACTCCTGCGAAAATCATCAAATCAGTATAAAGCAGACATACCTGCATATCGATACTATATATTTTTTAAGGTAAAACATGACATCACTTGCCTTACACTTTTATTTTCTACAATATGGATTGCAGTACTTAAAAAAATTATACACAAACCTTTATTAAAAATATCTGTAGAAAGATAAATACAATAGGGCAGGAGCTTTAATTATAGAGGCCTTCTCCTACAAAAAAACCTTAGGATCAACGATTCTAAGGCTTTTTTCTTATTTCTGAAAAGTATAGTATTCAGAAAGTAGTTTACTTTTTAACTCAATATATCACACGGTGCTACACAAATAACCCACGGACATCTTTTTATTCCCGGAGGTGGGCAGCATGCTTGGGAGCAGCTTAATGCTCCGCCATTAATATTTTTCAGCTGCTCTCTTGAAATTTTCTTAAAATTTTTCATAATAAAGTAATTTGGGTTAAACTTAAGGCTGGTTTCCACCGCCACATCCATCGTATGGCATACATTGCCATTTTCCGCTGATTAAGCATAGCTGACCACCCGGGCAGTTAATCCCTCCTGTAATTGACTTCATTTCCTGTCTTTCGATTTTCTTTAAATTTTTCATAAAAATAAGGTTTAGTTCTGTCCGAAATTAATAAATTTTCTTCAATTCGGTGTAATTATTTATAAAATGTTTATCTTCAATAAGTGTTTTGGTGTTAATATTTTTACTTTAAGCTTTTTAAGCCAGGTGAAATATAAGGCTTATGAAGATGTTTAGAAATAATTTTTTAATGTATCCACCCAAAATGACTTCATCAGATAAAATCTTGTCTTGTGGCAAGTTAGCTTTCGTGATGACTTATTAATTTTGGATAAAAGTTTTAATCAACCTAAATCCAGATAACATTATGAAAAATTTATTCAGAATCCTAAAGCCATTACTAACGTTAGTGATTATTATGCTTACAGCATCACCGTTATACGGCCAGAAAGTAAAACCTTCTGCTAGTGGCTATGTACCTGTTAACGGCATCAAAGTATATTATGAAGTCTACGGAGAAGGTAAACCTGTTGTATTGTTGCATGGTGCTTTTATGACCATTGATATGAATTGGGGCCAATTGATTCCGGAGCTGTCGAAGAACCGGAAGGTAATTGCCATAGAATTGCAGGGACACGGACACACGCCGTTTTCAGACCGCAAATTATCACACACTACATTAGCCGGTGATGTAAAAGGAGTCATGGATGAGCTGAAAATTGATAAAGCAGATGTAATAGGATATAGTTTTGGTGGTGCTGTAGCTTACCAGTTTGCTATACAAAGCCCTGAAAGATTAAACAAGATGGTGATTATTTCTGCAACCTATAAAAGTACCGGTTGGATACCCGAAGTAAATAATGCCTTTAAAGGGATGAAACCTGATCTTTTTATAAACAGCCCTATGCAGCTGGCCTATGACGCTGTGGCACCAGATAAAACAAAATGGACAAAATTTTTGGAGCAGATGATTGCTACTGCCAAACAGCCTTTTGACTTAGGTGATTCCAATATTTCTAAAATTTCGGCACCCGTTTTAATCATTTCCGGTGACAATGACGGACTGGATAAAGTTGAGCTGGCAAAAACCTATACATTATTGGGAGGTGGCATTTCTGCCGACCTTGGCTCTATGCCAAAATCTCAGCTGGCAATCGTTCCCGGGCAGGGACATGTCAGCCTGATGATGCAGAATGCAACGATCCTGAGCTACCTGGACAGTTTTTTAAAGTAATACCATAACTGAAATAATAAATTTATCAAAATGAGAAAAATAACTGTTTTATCAATGATTACGCTGGATGGTGTTATGCAGGCACCTGGCGGTCCTGATGAAGATGTTTCCGGAGACTTTAAATATGGTGGCTGGACAGTATCTTATGGTGATGAGCTTTTTGGACGGATCATGCAGGAAGAGATGAAGCCCGCCGACTATCTTTTGGGGAGAAAGACATTTGATATTTTTTCATCTTACTGGCCGGACCATGCTGATTTTTGGCCGGCTGTTAATGAGGGGACAAAATATGTCCTGTCTCAAACCACGGAAAATTCAGATTGGAAAAATACAGCTTTCCTCAAAAGCCTGGCAGATATACAGACGCTAAAGCAATCGGAAGGGCCTGATCTTCAGGTTTGGGGTAGCAGTGAGCTTATTCACCTGTTGCTAAAGCATGATCTTGTAGATGTGCTTCGACTCAAAATTTATCCGTTGGTCCTGGGTAAAGGGAAAAGATTATTTGACAGTGATACGGTTCCGGCAGCCTTTGCCTTAACAGAAAGCCATGTGACATCAAAAGGAGTGATTATAGCCAATTACAAGCGTAATGGGGAGATTATAACAGGTGATATTGAACTGTAAATTTTTGATCAAAGAATAACTTTACAACTCTTGGAGACTCTAAAATGAATACAAAATTTGAAGCAGGAATTAATATAGCCATAAAAATTCCGAAAAATAAATATGAAAAAACAGTTGCTTTTTACAGGGATATTCTAAAGCTGGATGTTGAAGAAAAGCCAATTAACAATCCTACCGTTTCCCGGACGCATGAAGTAAAATTCGGCAACAATATTATATGGCTGGATTGTGTGGACAACTATACCCATTCTGAAACTTGGTTACAGCTTACCGTTCCCAATATAGATGAAGCGACAAAATATTTGCAGTCAAATGGTGTGGAAACCTGTGACGAAATTGAGGAGCTTCCTGAAAATATGCACTGGATTACTGACCCGGCAGGCACAGTTTTTAATCTACAGGAAACTCCGGAGTAATAAAAAAGCTGTAATCTGACTGATTGCAGCTTTTTTGTATCCTATTGAAATGTAATTTTTTATACTCTTAATTATTTGCAGAATAATGACCGTTTTTATAGACTGAAATTCACCATAGAATTGATTTCAATTACTTGATTGTGATCGTCATATTCGGAACCACAATGTCGCCATTAGAGCCTGAATACCGCTGAGCAAATATTTCAACATAATCATTATTGAGAAGCTCAGTAGTTCCGTTTATTGGCAGTACAACAATATCATTGGTAGATGATCCTCTTCCGTACACTTTATATTGACTTAAAACAGTTCCGTTCTTGGCAATATATATGATATAAGTTCCTGCTGCGGGAACCTGAAAAGAAACTGATCCTGTTATTTGAAAAATTCTTTTCTTTTTGCCCAGATATCTTAATCTGTTGGGAACACCGTCTGTTGAAAACCTGAATAAATTGGATGAGGTGGAAACTGAAGATGCAGTACCGATCTTTACGATATTGCTGGGGTTTGCATTGTTGGTAAAACTGACACCAATGCCGGTTCCTACAGGATAGTCTACAGAAAAATCTCCAACAGCATTGGTGTCAGCTTCAGTAGGTATTCCGGCAGCTCTTACCGTCCAGCTATTGTTAAAATTATACCCGGGATAGGTTCCTGTAGCATATGGCCTGATATAACCTGCAGTATTGGTTCCCGTAAAAACGACAGATTCCATAACAGCATCACCGGTTATTGTAAGACCGGATGTTGATACATCAAATCCTGTGGCAGATCCATTTACCTGGCTGAATCCGCCTTGTTTTTCTATCAATGTAAAAGTACCCGTCAAACGCTCATAAGTCCCGGAATTATTGCCAAACCAACCTATATTACTGAGTAACAGCTGTGTTATATTGTTATAGGTGATACCGTTGCTGTTTCCTGTAAATTGAATGATGCTCAAAAATACCAGCCCAAAGCCAGAAACAGTTCCAACAGTATTGGAATTAGCAACAACACAGTCCCGGAATATAAGGTTTTGAGCAGGAGATCCGTTTAAATTGAAAACATTTCCGCCTGGTGCTGTAAGAGTTAAGCTTCTGATGCTCCCGCCCGTGGCTCCCTCAAAAATATTGCCCGAAGTTCTCCGGATAATGTCATTATTGCTGTCATGGCCGGTTATGTAAGAATTATTAATATCAATGGGCAGATCAAATGTTACCTGTCCATTGATCTCATACAGTGTATTAGCATCCATAAGATATTTCCCACCGCCTCCGGCAGCAAGTTCTTCAGCTAAAACTGTATTCAGTACATCAGTAGATTTTATGCGTTTAAAGTTAATTCTCTCGGTCACACTGCTTGCCAACGGAGCCCATGATGATGTAGAATTTATGTAATAATAGAATAGCTTCAATGTAGTATCGTAAACCAGGAGTCCATCGGCGGGAGCTACTATCGCATTTCTTTCGGCTGTTGTCATTCTTGGAGCCAGCATTCCTCTGGTTGTGGAACTTACGTCCAGCATAGCACTTGCATTGGGAGTGGGAGTTCCAATTCCAATCTGACCTTTCCCTGCATAAAACAGAAATATGAAAAACAGCAGGAAAAAATTCTTGTAATAGTGGAGGGTAAATTTTTTTTTCATGGTGAATTAATTAAGTTATTAATAATAGGATTGGTCCCGGTATGGGCCGAAAATGTTTCAGTGATGGATTCGAGCTGTATACTTAGTTGATCAGTTAAATTTTAATAAATAATAGCAGTAAGAATTGATAAGTAAATTTAATAAATCCCAAATTATTGAATTATGATTATAATCATAAAAATATTAATTAAAATTCACCGAAATATGATGTTTTATGATCTTAATCATGATGGCAGTGAAGGATACACCTTAGATTTGTAAATGATTATGCATGTATACTATCTAAAATGCTACACTTTGCCTTTCATCCTTTGAGAGGTTTTTTAGTATTGCTGGAACAGACAGGATGCAAACTATGGTGCATCATATTCCTGATCTATTTTGAGCAATTATCAGTATAAATAAAGCTTTTAATGTTTAACAGAAAACCGAATTAAAATATGAATGGAGTTATTATACAATTCTTTCATTGGTATCATAAAGGAAATTTATGGAATGAATTTACGGAAAAGTGTGAGTATCTTAGGAATCTGGGATTTACAGCAGTGTGGTTTCCACCCGCAACAAAATGTGTGTTAGGGCAGGAGGGCAGAGGATATGATATCTATGATTTGTATGACCTGGGAGAATTTGATCAGAAAGGAGGTATTCCCACAAGATACGGAACCAAAGATGAATACCTGTCCGCTATTAAAAAAGCCCACGAAGCTGGCATATCCGTTTACGCTGATATTGTACTGAATCACAGAATGGGGGGAGACGAGGGTGAGACTGTTACCGTACAGCAAGTCAATGAGGAAAACCGGAATGAAACCATTGGTGAACCTTTCAGTGCAAAGGTATTTACGAAATTCCTTTTCCCGGGACGGAACAGAAAGTATTCGGATTTTATCTGGGATTATACTTGTTTTAGCGGAATAGACATTATTCAGAAAGATCATGAAGAAATAAAAGGAATTTTCAAAATCCATAACGAATACGGAACAGAATGGAACCAGGCGGTAAGCCACCAGTTCGGAAATTATGATTATCTGATGGGAGCTGATGTAGAATACCGTAATCCTTACGTCGTCGAAGAAATGAAAAACTGGATCAAATGGTATCTGGAAACTACCCATGTGGATGGATTGCGCCTGGATGCCCTGAAGCATATTTCCGTTGATTTCTTACAGGAATGGATTACCTATATAAAAACCGAATTGAATCCGGATTGTTATATTTTGGGCGAATTCTGGAAGTCGGAATCTGGAAAAATATCTGATTTTTCTGATAAGATTAATGATATGATCTCCTGTTTTGATGCACCTCTCCATTACAATTTTTTTGAAGCATCAAAGGAGGGGAAAAATTATGATCTCAGCCAGATTTTAAAAGGCAGTTTTCTGGAGAAAAAACCGGTCTTTTCCGTTTCATTTGTTGAAAATCATGATACGCAGAAGTTACAGGCTTTAGAATCAGCTGTACAGGATTGGTTCAAGCCTCTGGCTTACGCTGTTATTTTATTGTCAGAAGAGGCATATCCCTGTGTTTTTTATCCCGATCTTTTCGGAACAGAATATACGGATTCGAAAGATGGTGAAGAAATAAAAATCATTATGCCAAAGGTGGAAGTTCTGCCTAAATTGCTTGAAGCGCGGCGGCAGTTTGCTTATGGCGAGCAGGTTAGCTATTTTGATCATCCCAACTGCATTGCGTGGGTCAGAAAAGGGAATAATGAATATCCCGGCTGTATTGTGATCCTATCTAACAGCGAAGACGGCTATAAAGATATTGAGCTTGGAAAAGAAAACGCAAATTCCGTATACCGGGATTTTACCGGGCAAAGAAAAGACCCAATTGAAACAGATGAAAATGGCAAAGCCAGATTTGTGGTCAATTCACAATCTGTAAGTGTGTGGGTGAAAGTTTAGATTCCAGCTTACTGACTTAATATTGGCTAAAGAGTCATTCTTAAATTGACGTCTTCCACATCGCCATCTTTTTTAATGGTAACGGATTTTCGGATGTTTGCCTCACTAAGAATCTTAAAGTAATGATGCCCCTCTATTTCTCTTGAGCTTTGAAGAGTATTATTGATATAGGTATTCTCATAACCCAAGGTATAAGTCTGCTGCTTATCCTGTATGTAGTTGAACCCTGTGATCAGTAAATATTGTCCGGGCATAAGATTATTGATCTCGAAGCTGCCTTTATCATCCTTTACCTGTATTACTTTAATGCAGGCTCTGGCCTCTTTGTGCAATTCTACTATCTTACCTTCCTTTTCATACTTTTTGCTTACTTCCTGCCATTCTTTAAAATAGGCAGTTTGTGGCATTACAATAATAGACGTTCCTTTAGGTGCATATTGTCTTTTGTTGATGTTAAGAACTGCAATTCCTCTGATGCCCGATTGATTATCTTTAGCAAAAGCCTGCCCTTTAATTGTTGATTTGCCGCCTGTCATCAACTGTATGGTTTCACTTTTGTTAAATTGGGCTTTCTGCTCAACGGTGAATGACTGGGCACCAGCGATAGAAGAAAGCAGAAAAAAAGCTATGATATAGTAATGTTTTTTCATAACAATAATATTTTAGGTTTAAAACTGATAGGTTGTACATGACAAATATATCAAAAATACAAACACCGATATTAAATAGCTAAAAATCTGGATATTAATATTAAACAAAAAATTTATATCCTTTATTCAAAGCTTTTGGTCAGCTAATTTATCATTCAGGGTTGGAAGTTTATCTACCGCAAGATTCAGTTTAATTATAAACTGTATTTGTAGAAGATCGTAAGTTCAGTTTGATTATAAAAGACTTATTAAGTGCTGTTTATAAACGGATTGGCATCGCAGAAATATGAATTTTGGCAAATAAATTGTTGTATTTATTGATCATCACTTTAAAATTATTATTATGAAAAATTTTGTTTTAACACTTTTTGCAGCTGCTGCACTGATAGCCTGCAAAAAAACTGAAACCAAATCTGTAAATGAATCTACAGATGAGCAAATTGTATCTGCCCCTGCTGAATCTGGAATGACGGTTACTGATTCTACCAAAGTTTCTGAGGTTACTACAAATTCTCTGAGTGATCAGGACAAGAAATTTGCAGATGCCGCAGCAAAAGGAGGCCTGATGGAAGTAATGATGGGTCAGCTTGCAGCCACTAATGCTACTAATGCAAAAGTAAAAGCATTGGGAGAAATGATGGTAAAAGATCACAGTAAAGCCAATGACGAGCTCAAAAAATGGGCTGGAACAGCAGGCTACACACTGCCAACTGGCCTGGATGCCGACAAACAGAAGGAATATGATGATCTGAAAGCAAAAAAAGGTGCTGAATTTGATAAGAAATATACCGATCTGATGGTGAGTGATCATAAAAAAGACGTAGAAGAATTTAAAAAACAGGCCTCAGAAGGTAAGGAGGCATCATTAAAATCTTTTGCGAGCAAAACACTGCCCACTTTGGAGCATCATTTAATGGAATCTGAAAAAGCAAAGAATGCCGTAAAATAATATATAGTACGTATAGAATAAGCTCCTCTGTCATTAGAGGAGCTTTTATTTTTCAGAATGCTATCAAAATTCATTGGAATGGCTGAAGAATTATCTCTGGATAACAAAGCCTCTCAGCTCTGCCATTTTTCCGTCCTGGAATCTCCATACATCACAGTAATCATAGTCTGTCCATTGGTTGTCTTTGTTCAGCAGGCTTATTACACCTACTGCCGTTACATAGTCTCCTTCACTTATCATATATTCTACATCAAACTTTGGAGGCTCTCTGTAGGCATCTGCCAGATACTTCCATACCTCTTCCTTCCCGGAAAGAACCTGATCTCCTATAAATACCCACTTTGTATTTTCGCTGCAATACGAAAGAAAGGTTTCATGATCCCCCATTGATATGGCAGCATTGGCTTTCTCCAGAACAGTTTTATTATCCATGAGGCAGGTATTAAAAAGTATATAAATCAATAATGATTATCAGTATCCGGGATAATCATTTGGAAATAAAAGATTTAATTAAGCTGATAATTAACGATGACTAAGCTCAAAATGAAATGGACATAATCCTCCTGAGCTTCTTTTACATTCATCAGTTTGTTTTTATAGGCATAAGAATTCAGGACCTTTGTCAGTTTCTGGTAAGTTTCAAAATGGTCTCCTTTAATTTTGACTCTTCCATTGCCGTCTCTTGTTTTAATAATTTCATTATCCAGGGTTCTGACTTTAAATAAAGCATATGATAGTTTTGGCTGGAAATTCATTCGCCCTGTATATCTTTCAACTATATTAACCTTGAACGAGTCAAATACGATTGTGTTAAAAACAATTGTAGAGTAAGCATCCTGAGTATTAAGCTCAAGTGTATAGTTCATTTATTTTTATTTTTTACAAATTTACTCAGAAGCTTAAAACAATCAAAGTAAAATAGAAATTTAACTTTTTAATAACTACTAATCAATAGCTTTTTCGCTTACGGTTAAACATTTATGAAAAATAACTATGTCCGGTATTGGGCAGGACAAAAAATAATGAAGATAGTCTCTAAGCCTGATTCTAAAGTCTCCAGATAAGTAGATTCTTAATTCCAATGCCTGAGTAACAATTTATTGATAACATCCTTCAACCATAAATATAAATTAGAATCCCCCTTTTGTTTGGGAACAAATTGTTTTCTTTCTCATCATGTATGGCGTCATGTAATGATAGGAGGGGGATTAACTAATTTATATAATATTGTGCAGTTTAATTAGCAATTTTGTAACCGTAAAATGAACTTACCACTACCTGGTAAGTCGTCCCGCTGGTTACAGCTGCTGCTGAAGCCATACTCACGGTTTCTCCGGCATTCAGATAGGTGATGCATGAAACATTGGTTCCTACCAATATGCCGGGGCTCGACTGGTAAGACTGGACCAATATATTATTGGGAGTGGTACTGAAGTTTTTTACAAGATATAATATAGCCCATGCAAAATTGGGAGCACCTGCAAGCGCACCATTATCAAACTGGGTGGAGCCGTAGAACATATAATATCCGCTGGTAGCAGCTGTAAACCTTCCATTGGCTGTATTCATTACATTTCCTGTATTGATGACCGTTCCTTGAGGATAATTAATTTCAGCATTGATAAAGGGTCCGCTGGCTGTAGCAGGAAGTGACTGTCTTGTTGTAGTGCTTATGGTGGAAAAAGCATAAGTGGACGCTGCTGCGGGCAGACTGCTGGAGCTTGAGAGTAAAATAAGCTCCCATGTTGTATCGGTAACTGTTCCTTTACTTATAAAAAAGGCATAGTAACCCGGAGGTACGCTGACAGAAGCTACTCCTGCACCGCTTTGATTGTCAATGAGCTCTGTTCCGCTGGCGGCAATAGATAATGTTGCGGTACCGGTATTTTTGAAATGGTAGGTTCTTCCAATAAAATTGCCGGATCCGCTTACAGCGGCGGGTAGAGTTAAAGTACCATTGCTGTTGCCAGTGTAGGCTATATAGTAATCATTGGCGTCAACAGGACCGCTTGCTCCAGTAGTTTTATACGTTGCAGCAAATGAGCCATTAACGGTTAGCTTACTGCCCGGATCGCTGGTATTAATGCCTATATTTCCGGATTGAGAATACATCAGACTACTGTTTAAAAGGGCCATTAATGGCAGGAAAAACATTTTTTTCATATTAATAAGATTAAATGAATAAATAGCAGGTAAATAAATAATTATTAGTTTGATAAGGGAGAGTTGATTTTAAATGAACTGCTGCAGGAATGAGGGAATTTTGCAGCAGTTCAATTTTTCAGCTTTATGTATTTAGAATCATGGTTATTATCGTTTCCTTAATTTTGGAATTTTACAAAACTTAAGTAAAATGCAGGGTTACCTATGTTGAATCCTGCTGGTACATTTGCATTAGTTTTTACAGCGACAATGGAATAAGTACCGGGAGTAGAAAAATAAAGTACTCGGTTTTGATCTCTTGGTGACATCATCTGAACATCTGCAACGTTACAGTAAGTCCTCCAAATCTCACCGATTCCATCAATATAAAATCCATAATCATTACAGTTTGATTGTATTGTCACCCCACAACGGAAAAAATACCATCCTTTTGCAGGAATAGTTACTGAAATTCCCGTTGGAAGAAGGCCTCCTTGGCTTCCGGTAAAAGGATTTACGAGTGTTCCTGAATATGAAGTCCAGTTGTCGGCAAACGCAGTAGTAACAGTTGATGACCAGGTGGCTAAACCATTGGCGTCACTGGTCAGCACGTAGCCCAGCTGCTGGGTACCGTCTTTAATCTGTAGCGCACCATTGGTGGTTCCATTATCTATAACGATTTTAGAATTGGCGGCTCCGGCAGGTACCGTATTGGTTCCGATCAAAACTTTTCCGGTTCCGTTGACGCTCAGGTTATTTCCGGCAGTAGCAATATTAGTGGGTTGGGATAGAGTACCTCCTAATTTAACATCTGTGCCCGACAGATTAAGACCATTACTCGCTGTTATTGCACTATTGGCTGTTGTAACTTCCCAAGTGCTTGTAGCTCCTGTAAGTCCTGTATTAATTAGCTGAACACTTTGATTCGCTGGTACTGTAATACTCGCACTTCCATTAATGGTTTCCGGGGCAGCAGAATTTACCGTTATGGTAAAGTTTGTATTATTCTTGACCGTATACATTCGTCCCTTAAAATTTCCCACTCCGCTGATGGCTGCCGGAAGATTGAATACCGCATTGGCGGTACCATTATAAGAGACATGAAAATCCGACGAATTTAAATTGTAAACGGCTGCAGTTACTGCAAGATAATGGGCAGCTATAGAACCATTGACATCCATTGTAGATCCCGGATTTGGAGTATTTATTCCTACATTTCCAGATTGTGCAAAAATGACAGATGAAGTCACCAGCCCCACTATTTGTCCTAATTTTGTAATTTTTTTTAGCATTATTTTCAGTTTTATTTCAGTTTTACAGATTAGCTTTTATCTTAATTTGCTATGTATTACATAATGAAATTATTTTATAATGGGTTAATTATATGTTACTTAATGTTTAAAAAATTATGAATTTGAATGTTTTTTGCTTAAAAATTTTGAACATCTTTATTCATAATGTAAAAATATAGAAATATTACTACAGAAAACAGGGTGTTTCGTAGAATAAAATAAAGAAGCATGTAGAAAATTTTCTACATGCTGTGATTTATAAAAGGCTTATGAATCAGGAAATATAAGTTTGATATAATTTGATAAGGTCGGCTAGGTTCTTGGTTTTTAATTTATTGTGGATCCTTTTTTTATACGTGCTGATCGTTGGCATCTGTATCCCCATCTTATTGGAAATTTCTAAATTGCCGTTGCCCTCTACCATTAAAATAAAAATTTCGTACTCTCTCGTGGATAGATTTTTTATAGAATCTAATGGAGATTTCTGAAGCAATTGCCGTACAATAGATGGAGGATAATAAAAGCCTTCAGAAAATATTTTGTTTACGGCATCCGAGATTTCCTCAGATTTGCTGAGCTTGCTGATGTATCCGTTAGCGCCTTCTTTGATATACTGTACGGCCACTTCTTCTTCATAAGCCGAAAATATCAGTATTTTTATTGCAGGATCCAACGCCTTAATTTCGGTGATCATTTTTTTATTTTTGCTTTCCGGCATATTGATATCCAGAATAACAAGATCGTATTTCCGTTCTGAAATTTTTCCAAGGGCTTGAGGATAATCTTCAGCCTGGTCTATAACGACCCCCGGAATCCGTGACTCTAAAATCATGCTTGTACCTACCAGAACAATGTCGTGATCATCAGCAATAAGAATATTCTTAATCATTTTTTTTATTCGTTAAAATCAGTTTGAATGAAGTTCCTTTTAATTTATTTTTTTTAAAGACAATTTTCCCTTCTATCATTTGCAGAAGCTGTAAAACAAGGTGAAGTCCCATCCCGTATTTTTGCAGCAATAATTTTTCATTCTCAATATTGTCCTGAAGCTTTGTATAATATTCTATCTTCTTTTCGTCCATCCCAATTCCGGTATCTCTTATCAACAGGGTAATGGTGTTTCCTTCCGCATGGCTCTCTATTGTGATGAAGCCGTCTTTTGTGAACTTTACAGAATTATCCAGTAGATTATGAACAATTGCAGACAGGATATTCTTACTGATCCAGACCCATAGCGTTTTGTCTACATTATTGATGATGAGGGTGTTATTGTTCTCTGCGATAGCATTGAAAAGTATTTTCTTTTCCTCTATCAGCTTATGCAAAGAGTAAAGCTCTGTTTTATCAGACCGGTGATGCGTATAGATATCCGCATATTCTTTCAGGGTAATAGTAAAATTATATAACTGATCCGAAGATTTGTAAATAGAGTTAAGGATCTTTTCACGATGCTGTTCATTAAAGCCATTCCTGTTCAAAGCTTCCTTTGCGGTGAGCGCAATAAACTTTACCGGAGTTGTAATGTCATGGGTAATCGTTCCGATGAGTTTTTTTTGCTGTTCAATTTCTTTATGGAGTTTTATTTTTGTAATCTCTAGTTTTTCTACAGTATCAGAGAGGCTTTTTGTGCGGGAGTTTATAATTTCTTCCAGTTCATGGTTTTTCTTTTCCAGGAAATGTATTCTCCACTTGACCAAAAAGTACAGCAGCAGCAGGATTATGGACGAAAGAAATATTTTAAACCATACCGTCTGATAAAAATAAGGCGGAATGATAATATGTATTTTTTTATAAATGTATTCTCCCTTATCGGAAATGAGTGTTCTCACTACGAAAGAATGATTTCCGTAAGATAGGTTTGAAATGGAAAATTTTCCGTCTTTTCCTATAGGCTCCCAGTTGGCGTTGGGTATTCCGCTCAGCTTTGCTTCTATAATTAGATTGTCGGGATTTGAATAATAGGGAACATCAATAAAAATATCAATACGATTGGATTCTGGTTTTAAATTGAGTACTTTATCGAAATATTGTTCTTTGTTATCAATAACGGCCCTTTCTATATAAACGTTTCCGGGATAATAGCTTTTTACTTTCAATGGATCGAAGAAAACCAGACCATCTAAAGAAGGAAGTACAAATTCTCCATTTTTTAGCCTGTTACCACATACATTACTACCGCCATTGAATTCGTTGGTTTTGAAACCTGAATCTTTTGAAAAACGGTAATAATTGACTTTTAATTTCCTATTCCGAACATACTGAAGCAACTGGCTTTCCGGAACTCTGTAAAGTCCGTTGTTGGTAGGGATCCAGAAAAATCCGCGTGAATCCTCTAAAATGGTATGTGAAGAAGAAATATTGTTGTTGGTATCATAAGGCATTTTGATCAGGCGGTTGTTTTTCAGCAGATAAAAGCCTTTCCCTAAAGTGGTGATCCAGAAATTACCGTCTTTTGACTGTATAATACTGCGGATTGACAGCTCGTTGCCGGGATTTAGCTGGAGTATTTTATTGGTTTTTAATGATACTTTGTACAGTTCTTTCGTGGTGCCTACCAATATATGTTCTTCATCAAACTTCAAGGCTTTGACAGGCTCATTATTAAAAAAAAACTTTTTTTTCAGTGAATTGAAAGACAGGTCCTTATAGATCAGAAGGAATCCGCTGTAGGCGGGAGTTCCACTTTTTTTAGGCTGCAGCTCTAGGGCATAATACCTCTGGGCGTCCGAGAAGAAGTCTACTAAATCGAATTTTTTTTTAAAAGTACTTTTCGTATAATAAGATTTTTTCTGATAGGTTATCAGATCGCTTGCCTTACGCGCAATGATGTTTTCTTTCTCATCATAAGCCATGAAGAATGGAACGATACTGTTAAATTTTTTGTCTTCTACAAGTCCGTTACGGTCATAGATCTCTCCGAAAGTGGTAATAACTGAAGAATGACTGTAAGGTAAAGTATTATAAAAAACAGATTCAGGTTTTGAAGGGGGTCTCTGGATGGTAACAAAATCTGGAAAACTGATAATCTGCAGGCCGTTGGTACTGCTTCCCAGATAAAGCTTCTTGTAAACTGTATCATAATATATGCTGATGATATTTTTTGCAATATCATCAAGCTGTACAAGTTTTGTTACTTTTAATGTTTTTCCTTCATATTGGCACCTGTAAATGCTGTTTTTATTGATGATAAAAACCTGATTATTAATCAGGCTCCAGTACACCTTGCTATGGATGTCCGTCAGTAATGGCTCATGGTAATAATCAGCGATTTTTCCCTTTTCTATTTTTTGAATGTTTTTTGACTGATAATCAATAAAGAACACTGATTTATCAATTACAAAGATTCTGGCAATGTTCTTATAGAATGCCTTGATATTTAGATTCTCTTCTTTTTTAGAAGTGGCATCTATATATTGAAGAGAGTTCTGCTTTATAAAATAGGTACCTTCTTTAAGGGGAAAATACAGATTCATGCCTGGCGATGTAGTGTAAGTGTAATTGGAGCTATATAAAAAGTAATTCATGTGGTCTTTAAATATAAAATGCGAATTCTTTTTTATGGAGCGTATTACCTTAGGGGACTTTTGGTGTATAAGCACGGTTTTTGCGTAATCTGCTGTAGTATAGATGCTGTCTTTTTCGGGGGAGCCGTAGAAATACCTAAACCGTTGACTGTTTAGCGGAAGATTCCTGTAAACCAGGAATTTCATTCCATCATACCTTACAATTCCGTTTTCAGTGGTCAGCCATATAAAACCATATCTGTCTTTAATAATATCTTTTACACTGTTCTGTGGAAGCCCGTTGTCTGTATTATATGACTGAATGTTATATTGTTGGCTGTAAATAATGAAAAAAAAGAAGAACAGAAAAGCGGAAGTATATTTTTGCACAAATCTTTTTATTTTAATGGTACGGCAAAGTTATTACTGAATTTGTAAAAACAATATCAATAAAAGGTTTTTTTTTAACATTTGGCAAAAAAAAATAAAATAGAGTATTGTCTGTATTATTTTTCGGTTGACAGAAATTTAAGTTTTTTGGTTTCAGGTATTTAACAGTTTTCTATTCTTGTTAATTAGCTTTGGGAGGTGGTGGAGGCGGCGGATTCATCTTGTTGATCTCTTCTAGGGTCGGCGGAACAATATGTTCCAGGACAACCGTTTTCCTGAAAGGAAACTGTTTTTTTGAAAGCTTCTCATGATAATCAAAATAATAGACATCTTGATTATAATATGAGGCTTCGATAATCAGTAAGCCGTTTTCATCAAAATAATCTTCAGAAATTGTATGCTTTAAAACACCTTTATTGTCAGCGGTAGCCTTCTCAACTATAATACCGCCTTCTTTGGTGTCTTTAATGAAGATCACGCTAACATTGGGCGCATGTTGATTGCTGTCAGTCACAAAACTGAGTTCCAAACTGTATTGCTTTTGTGCCGGAACATATAAAAAGCAAAATAAAAAAAACACAAATGACAGAATTTTCATAGCAGAAATTTATGTTAAGTTAGAATAATTATTCCGAATTATAATGTATATTGCCCATCTTGAGATTGATTTTCATTTCAGGGGTTGTAAAGCCTATTAAAATTATGTATAACATGGAAATTGACATTTTTTTTACCATGAAAAATTATGTACTTAGAAAAAACTAACGATTATTGTTTTCAATATGTGTGTCTGAACAGGAAAATATACTTACACTGAATGAAATCCTGGAGTTTTCTTAGATTTTTGTAATTTCAAATAAAATTAGTTCTCTGTATTTATCACCTGTTTACTGTTATGAGAAGACAAAAATTACTTTAACTTTGCCAAAGGAATGATATAGACATTAGCATGATTTTGGTAATGTGATGATGGCGTTAAAAACTAATACCTGCAGACTTAGATAATCAGAAAACTATTTTAGCTGATAAAAAGATATGAAATATAAATTCTTAGATTTTAAATTGAGAAAAGTTGTTCATTACTCATTAATCCTGTGTATATTGTTGATACAGGTTATTATAGCCATATTTTTTTACAACGAATTTGTCAATGAAAAAAAGCTTCAGTTTATTAAAAATCAACTGGACGAAAGTAAAGCATTGGGCGGTTTAACGGATAATTCGAGGAAAGATTTCATGGATGCACAGAATTACTTTCAAAAGTATGTGATCAGCCAGGATGACAAAGATCTGAAGCTATACTTTGAATCTCTTAAAAGATTAAATAGCAATTTCGAAAAAATAAATGATTATGGAGATACAAATCTGGGACTGAAAAATAAACTGGCAAAGCAAAAAAAAGATACTCTGAAAATTGTAAAGCTACAGACGATTATAGACTCTGTATATCAATATTCTTTGAAACCGCCTGTAACAATCATCCCGGATCAGCATTGCGAGCTGGAAAGGTATAAAAACATGGACGACTTTGAAGATCTGAACATACAAACCCAAACCTATTCAGATACCATCAAAAAGAAAGGCCTCATGGGGCGTTTAAAAGACGCAATATCAGGTAAGGTAGATGTACAAAAGGAAAGTACCGTGATTACCATGACCAATAAAAAGCCGGCTAATCTTTCTAAAATAAAACTTAGGATGGATAGCCTGGCGAAATCTATGGATAAATATTATACCACCGAGGTTAAAAAAATCCAGCGTTCTACAGTTCAGAAGCAGCAATCCATGGCAGAAAGCCAGCGTGAAAATATAAAGTTCTACGGTAATTTCAGTAAATTATTGGTATACAGCAACGGACTGATCAATGTTTATGAAAAAGCTATTAAAGAATTTAAATCCGATTTAGAAAAAGAATATAACAAGCAGAGCTCCAGGAACAACAGAATCAGGACCTATCTCGTACTGGGATTAATGGTCTTAATGTTTATTGTATCCATTCTGATTATGTATTTTACAAGAATAGCATTCATATACGAAATGAAGCTTAATGCCGCGAATAAGGAGATTAAAAAGAGTCTTAATTTCAAAAACAGAATTCTTGGAATGCTGAGCCACGAGCTGATGTCGCCTCTGAAGATTATCAATATCTTTATTGATAAGATCAACAGGACCACAAAAGATGAGACCACCAAAGACTACCTTAAATCAATAAAGTTCACCAACAGTACCTTGCTTATACAGTCCAACCAAATTCTTGAATACACAAAAAACCAGGAAGTTGAGAAAAAACTGGTAAAAACCGTCTTTAATCTTAAGGATGAGATAGGGTCTATTGTAACAGCTATTACGCCTTATATAGAAACAAGGAACAATAAATTTCTGGTAACAGACAGAATTCCTGCGGATTTAGTTGTAAATTCAGATAATATAAAAATTAACCAGATATTTATGAATATCCTGGGAAATGCCAACAAGTTTACAGAAAACGGACAGATCGATCTTTCTATGGCAACTGAGAAAGTAGATGAAAATACCATTTCTCTGATCACAACAGTAGGGGATACCGGTGTGGGAATTTCAGATTCTGATCTGGAGAAAATTTTTGAACCTTATTATCAGGGGATGATCTCTGATAAGATTGATAATTTCGGGGCCGGATTGGGATTGAATTTATGCAAAGAAATCATAGAGCTGTTTAATGGAGAAATATCAGTTTCAAGTAAGCTGCATAAAGGGACAAAGGTAACATTCAGAATAAATTTAAGCATTAATCATCATGGAAGCACCAACTGAAAATAAAGAGATTATATTTCTTTTAGCGGATGATCACAGTATCGTTCGCCAGGGAATTGCGATTCTCATCGATGAAATTGTTCCAAATTCTAAAGTTTATCAAACCTCATCATCACAGCAGATCGTAGAGCTGGTACAGTCAAAAGGAGTGGAAATAGCTATTATTGATGCTCATTTTCCGGACGGCAACAGTCTCCATGTTTTACCATTGATGAAAGCTGTGAATCCGGATATTAAAATTTTAGTCTTCACGGGTCTGGAAGAAGATCTGCATGTGCTGAAATTTATTAAAGCCGGAGCCAGCGGATATGTAAGCAAATTAAGTGAGGAAGAAGAAATAAGACAGGCAATTTCAGATATTGTACATAAGGGAGAATATTTCTCTCCGCTTTCTCGTAACTTGATGCTGCAGCTGGTTCAGAATCCGGATTTAATCAACCCGCTTAGCCGTTTAACCAAAAGAGAGCTGCAGATTGCAGAAATGTATGCAGAAGGTTATGGCAACCTGGAAATTGCAAATGATCTGGATATAAAACAGAATACTGTGAGCACCATAAAGAAGAATATTTTTGATAAATTAAAAATAGAAAACCTTGTCGAATTGATCGATCTCATCAATACTCATCACAAAATATAGGATTTTCTAAGATCCGTTCCTCATTTCTTCCCCGTTAAAGCGTTTTATCGATAAACATCTATGGCTTTATCGATATATATCGATGTCAACTATAAGAAATATTTCCTCCTAATGTTGTTACTTTGTCTCAGTAAAATTAACCAAAGATACTTTCTGATTTTAGTACAACGGTAAGTTTTATAACACACACATAAATGATGAGATAAATATAAGTGTATGCATGGCCTTGAAGAAACTTCTCGAAAGCTGATTATTAAAAACACAAATTAATATAGAGAAGCAGGCTTGGTCTTTGTAGGTCATTTTATACATAAAAAAGGGAGACAATAGTCTCCTTTTTTTATTGGGGTAATGCCAGGATAGAATTACACCCGGGATAAACTTTTATTTGAAAAATATCTATGGCTTTATCGATATATATCGACGCTAATTACAGAGAATATTATTCCTTAATGTTGTTACTTTGTCCTAATAAAATTTACCAAACGGAATATATTAACTGAAAAAGTTTTTTAATACAAACGGTAGGCTTTATTAGAACACAAATGATGAAACAATATTAGGTATGAATGATCTTTAAGTAACTTCTTAAACTCGACTTAAAAAAACACAAAATTAATATAAAGAAGTTTATAGATCATTGATACAGAAAAAGGGAGGCAATTAGCCTCCTTTTTTATTGAGCGGTAATTCTGAGCACTTCATATACTTTTTGTTTTTTCAGAGTGGATTAAATAAAAAAACTTCGTCTGGTAAGGGGATTTGGAAATAAATTACATAATTTCGCATCATGAGAATATTTCTTTCGGCACTACTGTGCTTTCCTCTTTTATTCTTCTCACAAACAACAGCTAAAGTAGTTGGGATTTCAGACGGAGATACAATTACGGTCTTACTGGACGGAAATGTACAGAAAAAACTTCGGCTGGCAGAGGTAGACTGCCCCGAAAACCGGCAGCCATTTGGAAAAAATGCGAAAAAGTTTACCTCAGATCAGGTTTTTGCAAAGCAGATCAGGTTTATAGAAACCAATAAAGACCGCTATGGACGTTCAGTAGCTAAAATATACTATGACAATGGAAAATATCTTTCCGCAGAAATTATAAAAGCCGGGTATGGATGGTGGTACTATTCCTATTCTAAAAATGCTGATCTGGGAAAAATGCAGGAAACGGCAAAAAATAAAAAGCTAGGACTCTGGCAGGATAAAAAAGCAGTCTCTCCCTGGGATTTCCGTAAAGAACAGCGCGAAAATGCTAAAAAAAAACGGCTTCAAAAACAACTGCTGGAACATCAGGCACAAAAAGAAAAAGAACAGGGCTTCGGGAATAATAAGACGGTATAAAATAAGAAACCGCTGCAAAAAAGAGCAGCGGTTTCCTTATAATCAACATAATAATAAACTAAGACTCTGTCTTTAACAGTCCTAAATTAAAAGCTGCAGGTTCCTTTCCGAAAAGACACGAGAAAATATTCTGAAACTCATGAATATATTTGCATTTAATGGAGTTTCCATATATTTTCAAACCCTCAAGGATTTTCCTTGAACTTAAATCAATATCATATTTAATAAATGGTTCGGGTCTTTCATAACGGATTCTTTCATTTGAGCTGTAGGTTCTCAGGAACCCAAATTTTTCAAGCCATTCCTCTGTTATGCAAATGGGTTTAAGAGAATCTGCCGGAACTGAAATGCTGTGGATGTCATTTTCTATTTTTACAAAATAATCGTGACCTCTACCCTGAAATATTTCAGTGATGGTGTAAATCTGATTTTTGTACTCAACTAAGTTTTTAATTTTAAGATCTGCTGCATTCATAATATTTTGAGTTTAGAAAGGTGTGTTTGTGAATATTTAATTGCAAATATTATGCCCTGACTAATAGTAAATATCCTGTATTGTTAATGTTTTTATTAATTTTTAACATAAATAATTAATTATATGTTAAAATAATACGGAAATTAACTGAATTGGTAGAAAAATAGAATATTTTGTGTGGTACCTATGTGGTATCTATTGTTTCGTTAAAGAGTTTTAATATCTCTTAATCTTCTGTTCCAAGCAGATCTGAAATAAAATTTCACATTTATCTCAAAATAAACCATTATAAATAAAATGAATACTGGAGAATAAGAATATTGCCATTTTCAAAGCAGCAAAATCCGAGGCCGGATATATTATACATTCAATTTCGGTTAAATTGGATGTTTTCCCGTATCCTAATGCATCATTTCATGTACTTTGATGAGCTCGGCGATATTCGAAACATTAAGTTTTTTAAAGATTCTTTTTTTGTAGGTACTTACGGTAGACATCTGAATGTCCAGTTTATTCCCGATTTCAAGATTTCCGGATCCTTTGGCCAGAAGTTTAAAGATTTCATATTCCCTTGAAGACAGCTTTTCTGCAGGATTACTTTTTTTATTCTGGATAATAAGCCCGATCAGTTCACTGGGATAGTAATAACCCTTCTGAATGACTGATCTTACAGCTTCCCGGATTTCTTCTTCACAACCCTGTTTGCTGAGATAACCTTCAGCACCTTCCCGAATATATTGTATCGCCACATCCTTACCATGTCCGGAAAAAACAAGGATTTTAAGATTTTCCTGGATACTTTTAAGCTCAGAAATCATTTTTTTATATTGTGTTCCCGGCATATCAATATCAAGAAGAAGGAGATCATAAAGGGTCTCAGATATCTGTTCTTTTACCTGGTCATAATTTTCTGCAAAATCTATTTTGAGCTTCGGATAGGCAGACTCTAAGACCAGAGCAGCTCCTGCTCTTACTACATAGTGATCATCAGCGATTAAAATTCTTTCATTCATATAAAATTTTTAATAGGAGTTGTTTCAACGAATACTTCCTTTGAAATACCTGCATTTGAATTTGATGTTAGCGGATATTTCAATTCCGTACCGGTGGTTATCGGGGTTAGTTTTTGATTATTTTGAAAGGTATGAAAGCGGAAGGTTGTGCTTGCGGTTGCTATAATAGCTGTAATTTTTTTTTGAACAGCTTCAGCAACGAGCCCTGTAAAATCATGATCATCCTTGACAATGGCTTTTGCATCATTATGCAGAAATCCGTTGTCAGTAATAAACCTCGTGAAAATATGACGCTGTTTGTAAATGCTTGAAAACATAATTACAAAAAACAAAGTCCGGGCTTTCATAAATACATAAATGATCTATGCTTTCCGCTTGATTAGGGCGAAAATTTATTAATAATAGTCATTATACAAGCCGAAGTTTTTTAAGTGTTGGGAATACTGAATGCATTTCTTTTCATTAATTTTTTTGTGTTTGATGTCTTGCCGTTAAAACAAGTTGAATTTGGACTGTAAAATTAGTAATTTTATAAACATAAATTACCATAGCGAGATGTATTTGATATGAATTTTATCTAATAACCAGACACATTAAGCATAATTTTATATTTTTTTTATCTTCATGCAGTGAAATAGTATGATTTTTTTAATCATAATGCTGCTCAGAAAAAAATTAAAACAAAAGCCTCCCCGAAAAAGGGAGGCGAATAAAAATTGACTGTATATTGAATAAAATTCAATCGCTATTTGTTATTTTCAAGCCATTTCAGCCTGCGCTGATCGGGAAGATGTTTTACCGTGAAGTTTTCAAAGGCTGCAGTAAAGCCGTTTCCATCCGGACAGGCAGCCATTAAGCCCACCATTACAGGAGTATTGTCCTGTAAATATGCATTGCGCATCATTGTATAATTCTTGTCATCAAAAGAATAAAATATTTCTACAGCATCCAGTCTTCTTACGGCTTTTATCCAGACTGCAGAAGGAGTGGTGTTTAGTGTAATAACACTCCAGTCGCTTGTTCCATGCGTAACTACAGTACTGAGGTTGTATTTACCATCTACGAATTCAATACCCGCCTTTATGTAGTTCTCTTTATCAGTCCTTAGCATAAGCCCTGTCTGGTCAAATCTTGTCTTATAGTTTCCACTGATCTTTACCTTCGCTTCAAATTCTCCGCCATAGGTCGTATAATAAAAAGGAGCATCATCTACTGTAAATCCATAATGGGAAATCCTCCAATAATCACTTTGTGGCGTAACATTCATTAGCAGGCTGTTGTTTTTAATTTCCCATTTTTCAGGCTCATTAAACCAGTTCATCTTTTCCAAAGTCTGTGAAAGCGTTTTCTCGGCCATAAGAACAGCGCAAAAACTTAAAATCAATCTCTTCATCCTCTTAGCTGGGTGTAAATTATTATTTTAGCAAAAGTATAATTATACCCATATTTCATCAATACTTATAAATAACCATTTATGGAAATCGTAGAAAAACTGAACAGCCGGCTTTTGGACAGATCATCTCAGAAATGCAGGCTTGATATAGAAGAGTATAAACAGAGAGCATCGATATATTCCCAGATGGAAGGTGCCATATCTGTTTTGAGCGACATGCAGGCAGATAAAAGTTATGTGTATAAATCTAAAGCTGCATGGGAATTAGGTTTAAGTATGGAGGAAAACCCGTCAGAGATCAATTCTATCTGGGAAGAAGAGATCATTAAAAAGATACATCCGGATGACCGGCTCAAAAAATATATCCATGAACTGCGGTTTTATGAAATGATGGATTCTATGGATACAGAGCTTCGGGCGGATTATTCTGTACTTTCTAAAATCAGAATGAAAGATAAAAATGATGAATACAGGTTTGTAAAGCACCGGATGTTCTATATTTATTCTCCGGATAACGGAAAGTTGAGATTTGCATTTTGTCTTTATCATATTGCGCTGGATCAGACGCAGCTTCAGGTTTCCGATTTTATGATCATTAATACAGCTAAAGGTGAAATTATTGTAAAAGATAAGCTCAACTATCAGAATATTCTCTCAAAAAGAGAGCTGGAAGTTTTAAAATATGTAGGCCAAGGCTATGCCAGTAAAGAAATAGCAGATTTTCTGTCTATAAGCATCAATACAGTAAGCAGGCACCGCCAGAATATCCTCGAAAAACTGAAAGTGAAAAATTCTGTACAGGCATTTAAAGACGGCTTTTATTAACGGTGGTTCTTTTATAGGGCAAACTCCGGAAAGTTCACCATGCCTTTTTTATTCTTATGCTTAATTTTATAGATTAAATTTTTACTATAAACAAATGATGATAACAAATGAAAAGAAGTGAAGAGATCACCAGGCAATATTTTGATTTTCTTGAAAAGCATATTCAGGATGTAATTACCGGAGCTGTTCAGGAATTTATGGAACTCAATGAAATTGCCGGCCAGCTTGCTGTTTCACATCAGCACCTCACGGATACTATAAAAAAAGAAAAAGGACAGCATCCGTGCTATTTTTATGATGAGAAAATCATAAACGAAGCCAAGGAGATAATAGCAAACTCAGATCGGTCTATTGCAGAAATTGCAAGAATGTTTACCTATGACCCGTCCAACTTCTCCAAGTTCTTTAAAAAGATGACAGGAATTACACCGGGAGCATTCAGAAATAAGAGTAGATTACAGTGATTAAGATTCAGTATTTTTTCCGTGACAGGACAAAATAGCATAAAAAAATTCCTTTTTATAATTCCTGGATTTTAATGAATTTTAACATCCAAAAAACATATCTGAAAAATAAGATTTTAATAATGAGACAATTGTGAAATATTTGTCCTTTTTTTGTGATTTATTTGAAAATAGTGATTTATTGTTGTATTTTTTTTGTTAAATTTAGATTCATTAAAAAAAATAACTAACCCTTGAAATACTCAACAGCTATATGGATAATAAAGTGATTTGATTATCAGATCATAAAGTAAAACGTCTTATATGATGTATAATATTTAATATAATTGATAGATTTTACAAGCTTTAAATAATCATATATTTGTTTCTTCAAACAACTAAAACATACACTAAACACTAACAATTAACACTAACAACATTAAGGATGAGTATCGATTTTGAAACAGCAACTTTTAAAGATTTTGAGAATATTTCAGATTATGATATTGCTCAAAGAGCTAATTATTTTTATGAATTCCTTGACCATATGAAATCCAGAGGTCATATGAATTACAGACTGAAAAATACTTCAGGAAGCAATGCAACATTAAATATAGATATTGCAAACCAAAATAAAAATTATGTAAGTTTTGTCTCCAGCGATTATTTAGGATTTACACAGCATCCTAAAGTTAAAGAGGCAGCAATTGAAGGAATTGAAAAATATGGAACAGGTACAGGAGCATCACCTCTGATAGGTGGATATTTTGATTATCATAATGCGATAGAAAAAAAGATTGCTGATTTTTTTGGAAGAGATGAGGAGGAGGTCATTTTGTTTACAACTGGATACGCCGCTAATAGCGCTACTTTACAGATTTTAATGCAGAAGGAAGATATCGCTATTTTAGACATGGGAGTACATGCCAGTGTACATGAGGGATGTGCTTTTACCAATAAAAAAACATTTCCGCACAATAATTTGGAAGCTTTGGAACATGTTTTGAAGGTATGTGAGAATACGTACCGTACAAAGCTGGTTATCTTAGATGGAGTTTACTCTCAGGAAGGGGACACTTCACGGGCTAAAGAAATATACGATCTTGTGAAAAAGTATAATGCTTATCTCATGGTAGATGATGCACATGGGGTAGGAGTGATGGGAAAAACCGGAAGAGGAGCTCTTGAAGACGACGGTTTATTGGATAAGATAGATTTTATAACAGGAACATGCAGCAAGACTTTTGGCAACCTCGGAGGATATGTGATTGCTAACAAAAAAATAACATCATTTCTTAAGTTCCAGTCCAGACAGCATATTTTCTCAGTAACAGCACCACCTTCTTCCTTCGGAATTTTAAAAGCAATTGATTTGATTGATGAAGAACCTTTCTGGAAAGATAAACTATGGGATAATATCAATTATTTTAAAACAGGGCTTAATGATCTAGGCTTAGATACCGGTATTACCTGCTCAGCTATTATTCCTGTGAAAATTGGAGATCAGAATAAAATGTGGGATATTGGGAGAATACTGCTTGAAGAAGGAGTCTATACAAACCCTATTATGTATCCCGCCGTAGCCAGAAAAGATGCACGTATCAGGATGACTGTAACAGCACGACACGAAAAAGAACATCTTGACAAAACACTGAATGTTTTTGATGATATAAATAAAAAATTGCATATTGCAAAAAAATAATAAATTATGCCCAGAAAAGTAGTCCAAGGCCCTATTAGGGACAAAGAAAAAACAAAACAAAAACTGCTGGCAGCAGTTGGTAAAATTTTGAGAGTAAAAGGTTACTCCGGTTTAAAAGTAAGTAAAATTGCAGCAGTAGCCGGGTTCGACAAGAAACTCATCTATGAGTACTTTGGAAGTACAGATAAACTTATTGATGAGTATATAAAATCCCAGGATTACTGGAGCAAGTTCAGCCCGGATATTGAGGAAGAAGTACAGGTTGGAAAAGGTAAAGAAGTCCTAATTCAGGGGATTCTTATGCAGTTTGAAAGTCTGAAGAAAAATAAAGAATTACAGAAAATTATTCTTTGGGAGCTTTCCGAAAGCAAGCCGATACTTAAAAATATACTAAAGCAAAGAGAAGATGTAGCGGCCAATCTATTTGAAAATGTTACGGATCCTTATTTCGGGGAAAACGCTAAAAACGTAAGAGCTATGTTAGCTTTAATAGCGGCTGGAGTTTATTACCTGAACTTGTTTCCTGCATACAATGGAACAGAATTCTGCGGTATTGATATGAGAACTGATGAAGGAAGAGCCGAAGTGGAGAAAGTGATCGTTGAGATTATAGAACACTACTACAAAACGAAAAAAGCAAAAGAATAATGATTAAAAGTTTTCCAATTTTCCGAAAATAAATTTTTGTTGATAATTTGAAAACTTTTAATTTTCAGATTAAAACTATATTTCTTATTTTTGACCAATGGAAAATTTTATCGTATCTGCAAGAAAATACCGCCCCCAGCAGTTTGATACTGTAGTAGGGCAATCTCATATTACAGATACCTTAGAACATGCTATTGGAGAAAATCAGCTGGCTCAGGCCTTACTGTTCTGCGGTCCTAGGGGTGTGGGTAAAACCACATGTGCCAGAATCCTGGCCAGAAAGATCAATGAAAAGGATGGTTCAGTTTCAGAAGACGGCTTTGCTTATAACATCTATGAATTAGATGCGGCATCCAACAATTCCGTGGATGATATCAGGGAGCTGATAGACCAGGTCCGCTTTGCGCCTCAGGTAGGTAAATATAAAGTCTATATTATCGATGAGGTGCACATGCTGTCTTCTGCAGCGTTTAATGCTTTCCTTAAAACCCTTGAGGAACCGCCGGCACATGCTATTTTTATTTTGGCGACTACAGAGAAGCATAAAATAATCCCTACTATTTTATCACGTTGCCAAATTTATGACTTCAAGAGAATTACCATTGAAGATATCCAGGGACATTTAAGAAACATCGCTCAAAAGGAAAATATCCAGTATGAAGATGATGCCCTGTATCTTATTGCCCAAAAAGCCGATGGTGCCCTAAGAGATGCGCTTTCTATCTTTGACAGGCTTTCTACATTTTCCCAGAAGAACATTACATTGGCCAAAGCTGCCGAAGTGCTTAATATCCTTGATTATGATCAGTACCTCAATATAGTGGACCTGGCCAAGGAGAACAAAATTCCAGAAACGCTTTTCGCTTTCAATGAAATTGTAAAAAAAGGCTTTGATCCGCATATTTTTATTGCAGGATTGGGAAATCATTTCAGAGACCTTATGATGGCCCAGAACGCCAGAACAATAGAACTTATTGAAGTCGGTGAGAGGACCAAGGTGAAATTCGTAGAGCAAAGCCAGAAATGGAATGCCCAGCAGCTCATTGACGCCGTCGAGATCTGTAACCATGCGGATATTAATTATAAGAACTCCAAAAACCCAAGACTTACAGTAGAAATTGCACTGATGCAGCTGTCTTCCCTGACAGCCAATTTAGGTGATACTAAAAAAAAAAGTTCTTAATATTGGCTCCGTTTCTCAGTGAGAAGCAGGAAGTAAAAATACAGGAGAAGGCTCCCGAAAAGAAAGAACCCGTAGCAGAACAACCCGTTCAACGGCTTGAAACCGTTCAGGAAACCACTGTAAAAACAACAAAACCTTTATCAAGACAGGGAATCTCTTCAGGTTTCAGCATCAACTCTTTCCTCAATAAAGAAGAAAAAGTAGAGAAAGAAGAAACAGTAGCTGTAAAAACAGAACATCTTCCCCAAAACCATTTCACAGATACGGACCTGCAGATGGAATGGAATCTGATGCTCAAACAGCTTCAGAAAAAAAACAGCTTTATCTTTAATGCTGTAAAAACATTCAAACTGATCAAGGCAGGAGAAAATACCATTAAAGTTCTGTACCCTTCAGATTCTGCCAAAGTTGAGTTTGATAAGATCGCCGGAGAATTTTTCAATCATTTTAAAACTAAGGTTCACAACCATGCTATTGAAATAGATTACCAGCGGGACTTTGACAACCTCAAAATTGAAGTGGTTACCAAAAGAAAAATATTCGAAAAGTTTATCGAAAAAAACCCGCTTTTAAAAGACCTTGATGATTTAATGAAATTTGACCTGACATAAATTATTGTATTTATCACAGTTTTTTTTTGTTAGATTGACTTTTTTTATATCTTTGTCAAAGATTTTTGTAAAAAATAAGTTTTTGACAAAAACAAATTAGATTTAAAAAACTAGACAACAGAAGTTTCAGACCCAAAGTGGAAAAATTATTCATCCCATATCTGTCTCATTTTGTACCCGCTGATTTCTTTAGCGGTTATTTTAGTTTTTCTGCTTTCTATTATAGAAATTTCAGAACGTATTATCGATTTTATTGGTACTGCTAACTGAATTTCTTTCCAAAAAATACAGGAGAATTAAAGTCCTTTTATTTTCCTGATTCCTTTAAAAAACTTTGAACGGCATTTTTTGAAAAGAATTATAAAAAATCAATTTTATAATCAAAGGACTATTGCTGTTAATTCAAGAAAAATAAAAACAATAAATTTAAAAATATGAATTTAAAAGATGTAAAAAACGAGTGGATCAACGAGCTTTCGCAGCCATTAATGATCGCAGGGCCATGCAGTGCGGAAAGTGAAGCTCAGATGCTTGAAACTGCTAGAAGGATAAAAGAAACCAATGCTCAGGTACCTATTTTCCGTGCAGGGATCTGGAAGCCGCGTACCAAACCGAACGGATTTGAAGGAGTAGGGGTTATCGGTCTGAACTGGCTGAAAAAAGTAAAGGAAGAATACGGATTCAAGACTGCTACAGAAGTAGCCAACGCCCACCACGTATTTGCAGCTTTAGAAGCAGATGTAGATGTCCTTTGGATCGGCGCGCGTTCTACAGTAAACCCTTTTACCGTTCAGGAAATTGCAATGGCTTTAAGGGGGACTGATAAGCCTGTATTTGTTAAAAACCCTGTAAACCCGGATCTTGCTTTATGGATCGGTGCGTTAGAGAGACTTTTAGGACAGGATATTAAAAATCTGGGGGTAATTCACAGAGGATTTTCAACGTACCAGAAAACAAAATACAGAAATAACCCGAACTGGCAGATTGCCCTTGACTTCAAAAGCCAGTTTCCTAATATTCCAATGCTGATAGATCCTTCCCACATCTGCGGAAACAGAACAGGTCTGGCTGATATTACACAGGAAGCATTCAACGTAGGATACCAGGGAGCAATTATTGAAACCCACTGCAATCCTGATGAAGCGTGGAGCGATGCTTCACAGCAGATCACTCCTGAGGTATTGGCAGAACTGATCGGAAACTTAAAAGTAAGAAATTCAGGTTTGGCAGGCTTCGACAATGAGATGGGAAGACACAGAACACTGATTTCTGATCTTGACTTCCAGCTGATCGAGCTTCTTTCCCAAAGAATGAAGATCTCCGAAAAGATCGGTAAGCTTAAAAAAGAAAATGATATTGCGATCTTCCAGCCTGAAAGATGGAAAGTGATCACAGAATATGCTACGCAGAAAGCCAGGGAAACTGGGATGTCTCAGGAATTTATTGAGAAAGTTTTCAAAGCAATCCACGAAGAATCTATTGAAGTACAAAATAGTATCATGATTGATAGATAATAGGATAATAATAGAAATTAGGGATTAGGGATTAGGAGCTGGAGAAACTTTCTTAAAGTTTTTACCCATATATAACATATATAAATAATGGAGCTTGAAATTTCATGGTCAGAGGAGAATTGTTAATATGTTTTCAACTATATCCTGAACCCTACTCCCTAATTCCTTATATTTGCATCCATATTATCTATGAAAGGAAAAATCATTAAATCTACAGGCAGCTGGTACCAGGTTATGGAATTCGAAACAGACAAAATTTTCGAGGCCAGAATCCGCGGCAAATTTAAATTGATCAAGACCAGACTTACCAATCCGCTTGCTGTAGGAGATTTTGTGGAATTTCAGTTAGAACAGGATGACATCGCTTGGATCACTAAAATAGAGCCGCGTACCAATTACCTGATCAGAAAATCCGTTAACCTTTCAAAAGAGGCTCATATCATTGCTTCCAATATAGATCTGGCCTGTTTTATTTTTACCCTGAAGCACCCGGAAACTTCACTTGGATTCCTTGACCGCTTTTTGGCATGCTGTGAAGCTTACAATATTACTCCATTGATTCTTTTCAATAAAATTGACGTTCTGAACGAAGAGGAAATAGAGCTTGTGAAAGATATTGAATTTCTTTATCAGGAAATTGGTTATGATACTTTGGAAATTTCATCCTACTCCAAACTCAATTTTGATCAGCTTCAGGAACTTCTTAAAGATAAAACTTCTGTTTTTTTCGGGCATTCAGGATGCGGAAAGTCTACACTGGTTAATGCATTACAGCCCGGTTTAAATTTAAAAACTTCTGAAATTTCAGACTCTCACCTCAAAGGAAAACATACTACAACTTTTGCCCAGATGCATTTTTGGGATTTTGGTGGTAACGTTATTGATACTCCCGGTGTACGCGAGTTTGCCATGATAGATATTGAAAAAGAAGAGGTGCAGCATTATTTTCCTGAGATCTTCAAAAAAAGGGAAGAATGTAAATTTCATAACTGTCTTCATATTAATGAGCCGAAATGTGCGGTTCTTGCTTCCCTTGAAACCGGAGAAATCCAATATTCCCGCTATGCCAACTATGTAAAGCTGATGGAAGAGGCTGAAGAAGCTTCCCAAAAATAGAACTTCCTCAGGTTTTTTATGTCTGTAACCCTGATTTTTAATAATATAAACTTTTGAGGTAATCCCGACCAGATACTTTAGCATAAAGCTTAAGCATTTATAATAAAATTTACATTTTTTACAGCTGTCAAAAAATGATTTTTTTTCTTAGAATAATATTTCCTTAGAATAAAAATGCTTCCACTTTTACAATAACTCTACTTTTTGTCTTAATTATTTTTGTCAAATATGACTATTTTGAGGAATTTGAATTCTGTTCAAAAATCAGTCATGAAAAAATATCAAAAAATTAATTTTATTTCATTGATTGCAATTGAAGCAATAAGATATTAATATGATTTTAATGTGGTTTTTAAATTATTAAATTCGCAATATAAACTTGATTTTATTGTAAATAAAAAACCCAGCCGAGGCTGGGTAAAAACTAATAACCATGAAAACTCAAATTAAACATGAGAATCGTAATAGAATTAACAATTACTGTGCCAAAACTTTTACGCCAATTCTTAATAAAAGTTATTTTTATGTTAAAAAAAAATTAAAATAAAAATGAAAGATATTTTTTGTAATTTTGCGGCATTAAAAAAATATACATTTATGTCTAACATTACATTCACTATGATTAAGCCTGATGCAGTAGCAGACGGACATATCGGTGCTATATTAGGTAAGATCGCTGAAGGAGGTTTTAAGATCAAAGCATTAAAATTAACTCAACTTACGGTTGCTGATGCTAAAAAGTTCTATGAAGTACATGCTGAAAGACCATTTTATGGTGAGTTGGTAGAATTCATGAGTTCAGGTCCTATCGTAGCTGCAGTTTTAGAAAAAGACAATGCAGTAGAAGACTTCAGAACATTGATTGGTTCTACAAATCCTGCAGATGCAGCAGAAGGAACAATCAGAAAAATGTTTGCAAGAAGCATCGGTGAAAATGCAGTTCATGGTTCAGATTCTGACGAGAACGCTCTTATCGAAGCTCAATTCCATTTTTCAGGAAGAGAGATTTTCTAAGAAAACCCACCTCAAAAAATATAAAACCAGAGAAGATTCTCTGGTTTTTTTATGCCAAAATGTCTGAAATGGCAGATTGTAAATCGTTGCAATATCTTTTTGAGATATAATAATAAGAAGGTCTAATTTTAGCGAAATGGATTAAATTCGAATACGATAGTAAAAGAGGAAAATTTTGATATAAATTCTGAAATAATCTCTAATAAATTGTTGTATTTTTAGCATTATCATAAACGGAATACTTATTGTAAACTCCTTGAAAAGAAATGTTATGAAAATTCCAGCATTAGTAATGGCCAGTTTATTAGCCGTAAGTGTATCAGGACAGGCTACGAAGCCGGTTAAGAAAGCGAAAAAACCGGTAAGTAAAATTAAAAAAACAGAATCTCCCAAGCCGATAAAAACAGCCGAGACTAAGTTTGTTCCGAAGAAAGATACTATTCTTAGAGGCGGTGGTTACTGTCCGGCCTGTGGAATGGGATAAGATATGAAAAAACCGTTGTTCGGATTATCTATGATGCCGGAAGCAGATTTTGTTTCCGCTATCCTTCCTATTCTGCAAAATAATTCTGTAGATGTATTGGAATGGTCTTTCGATACATTTTATGATGCACAGGAACCGGAATGGCTTTCCGGACTCTTGGATTTTTATTCAGCAAATAACAGGCTTCTTGGTCACGGTGTTTATTATTCTCTTTTTGATGCCAAATGGACTGAAAGACAGGAAGGCTGGCTTAAAAAATTAAAAGAGGAGTTCAGACATAGAAAATACAATCATATTACCGAGCACTTCGGATTTATGAATACTGAAAATTTTCATCAGGGGGTTCCATTGCCCGTACCACTTCATCCTAAAACACTTCAAATAGGGAAGGACAGGCTCAAAAGGCTTCAGGATGCTGTAGAAATTCCTGTCGGAGTAGAAAATCTTGCCTTTTCGTTTTCCATAGATGATGTGAAAGAGCAGGGAGATTTTCTTGATAAACTTATAGAAGATATTGACGGTTTTCTTATTCTTGATCTTCATAATATCTACTGCCAGTCATGGAACTTTGAGATCAGTATGCAAGAAATTATCAGACTGTATCCTTTGGAAAAGGTGAGGGAAATTCATCTTTCAGGTGGAAGCTGGCAGGACAGTGCTTACGGAAAAAAACCGGTAAGAAGAGATACTCATGATGAAAGCATTCCAGAAGAAATACTAAATATACTTCCTGAAGTTTTATCCCAATGCCACAATCTGGAATACATCATTATTGAAAGACTGGGGCATACGTTAAATACAGATTCAGAGAAAGATGCTTTTTTTGATGATTTTAACCGTGTAAAAAAGATCATCCAAGCTTCAGATTCTCTCCCAGGGAATAAAAGGGTTTGGCATAAAAAAAATGAAGAATCTTCAGTACCTCTTGAAGATCTGCTGTTGTATGATGAGCAGACTGAGCTAACTAAAATGCTGTTTGATGGAATCCAGATTCATTCTGTAAAGAAACATGATTTTCATTATTTTAAACCTGAAAACTGGGATGAAGAAATGATTACGACTGCACAGCAAATTATCAAAAAATGGAACCCTTACTAATGACTTTTTTCAATACATCACAAATCAAAATATATGAAATGACAACGGTATTTTTACTAATTACGGCCGTGCTTACGGCTTTGATCGCCGGGCTCTTCTATGCCTATTCATGTTCTGTGGTTCTGGGATTGGGAAAACTTTCTGATACGGAATATTTAAGGGCCATGCAGAGTATCAACCGCGAAATCCTTAATCCTGTGTTTTTTATGAGCTTTATGGGAACTGCTGTATTGCTTCCGTTAACTACTTTTCTGTATAGGGGAGAGCAGCCGGGGTTTCTTTTTCTTTTGCTGGCAACTGCCGCTTATCTGATAGGTGTTTTTGGAGTGACGGTTGTTGGAAATGTCCCTTTGAATGATATGCTGGATCAATTTGATATCAGTAACTCAACAGCAGAAGCAGTTAAACAGATGCGGGAAAGTTTTGAGAACAGATGGAACCTTTTAAATAACATCAGAACTGCATTTTCGGTAATAAGTATTGTTCTGGTCATCTGCGCATGTATCTGGAACGGGGAATTACCCAAATAATTTGATCTATGCGTAGAAATACTTAATGGTGAAATTCAGTATTTATACGGATGTCTTATATATGATTTTATTTGCAAATTTACATCAGCAATAGCACAAGGAATATTAAGCATTTAAAGTTTTAAGACAAAAACTAATAACCACATAAGCTCAAATTCCGCAAGAAGAAGGCAGTCTCCCAAGGGCTGCCTTTTATTTTTTAGACTGTTACCTCAAAGGAGTATTTTATTGATGCTCTACTTAATGTAATAAAAGATCCAGACTCGTCTTAAAGAAGAAAGGCAGCGGATGAAGCTGCCTTTTATGTGAGATCAATCTGAAGAGATTAGATCTTCAGCAATTCGATTGTTCTTTCAGGACTTTCTGCAGAGAAAACAGCATTTCCTGCTACCAGGACGTCTGCTCCCGCTTCGAAAAGTTTTGAAGCGTTGTCTAGATTAACTCCGCCATCAATTTGGATAAGCGCTGTGGAATTATTGCTCAGGATAAGATCTTTAGTCTCCGCAATCTTTTTGTATGTATTTTCAATAAATTTCTGACCCCCAAATCCAGGGTTTACACTCATTAAAAGAACAAGATCTACATCAGCAATGATATCTTCAAGCATCAGTACAGGAGTGGAAGGATTTAAAACAACCCCTGCCTTTGCCCCTCTGCTCTGGATATGGTGAATCGTTCTGTGAAGATGTGTGCATGCTTCATAATGTACAGAAATAAGGTCTGCACCATGATTGATGAATTCATCCACATATTTTTCAGGCTCTACGATCATCAAATGGACATCCACAAATTTTTTGGCATGCTGCTGTACCGTTTTCATTACAGGAAAGCCAAATGAAATGTTGGGAACAAATCTTCCGTCCATCACGTCAATGTGGAACCAGTCTGCCTGGGAATTGTTCAGCATTTCAATGTCTCTTTGCAGGTTCCCGAAGTCTGCGGATAAAAGGGAAGGAGCAATAAGCTTAGTTTTCATTTTTACTTTTTATTAGATATTTAGAGCCAAGAACCAGGAGCCAAGATCGGAACTAAGCGGATATTAGCTATCCTTATTGCTTGATTTTAAGCGTCTTGAATCTTGTGTCTTGCATCTTGATTCTCTTAATGATACTTCAATTTCATTTCCGGCTTAATCTTCAGAAGGGTTTCATAGATCAGCTGGATTACATTGCCTACATCTTCTTTAGACACCATTTCTACCGTGGTATGCATATAGCGCAAAGGTAAGGAAATTAATGCACTTGGTACTCCGCCGTTAGAATGCGCAAAAGCATCGGTATCTGTTCCTGTTGCTCTGCTTGAGGCAGCTCTTTGGAAAGGAATCTTTTTAGCTTTTGCTGTATCAATGATCAGTTCTCTGATGGTATGATGAATGCTTGGAGCAAAGAAGACCACAGGTCCGTCACCACATTTCTGATCGCCTTCTTTTTTCTTTTCAATCATTGGAGTGGTGGTGTCGTGGGTAACATCTGTTACGATGGCGATATTAGGTTTAATGGTGTCAGCGATCATATCTGCCCCATAAAGTCCTACTTCTTCCTGTACAGAATTCGTGATATACAATCCGAATGGAATTGTTTTTTTGTTTTCTTTTAAAAGTCTTGCTACTTCCGCAATCATAAAGCCCCCGACTCTGTTATCCAGTGCTCTGCAGACAAAATACCTGTCGTTCATTTCAAAGAATTCATCCGGGTAAGTGATCATGCATCCTACATAAATTCCCATTTCCTCAACTTCTTTTTTGGAAATGGCTCCACAGTCGATAAAGATATTCTCAATTTTCGGGGCCGGTTCGTTCTGGTTGGTTCTTGTATGGATTGCAGGCCATCCGAATACGCCCTTTACTATTCCTTTTTCACCATGAATATGAACAACTTTTGAAGGAGCTATCGTTTGATCTGAACCTCCGTTTCTAATCACGTAGATCAATCCTTCATCTGTAATGTAATTCACATACCATGAGATCTCGTCAGCATGGGCTTCAATAACTACTTTAAATTCAGCATCGGGATTGATTATCCCATAGCAAGTTCCGTAATGATCTATTTCTATTTTATCTACATACGGTCTGATATAATCCATCCAGATTTCCTGGCCTTTGTGCTCGTAACCTGTTGGTGAAGAGGTGTTTAAGTATTTTTCTAAAAATTTCAAAGATTTCTTTTCAAATTTCATAAAAGGGAATGATTTTTGCGGGTAATTTTTGTTATTAGAAGTGTAAAAATAATGAATTTTAGCAAGATTGTCTGTCTTTTTATCCTCTTTTTTGGAGTCAGTGTTTTTGGTCAGAAGGATTCTATCATTGCAAAACCCCTCAACCAATATCCTGCTGAATCTTTAAAAACGGATGAGTTCGGTAATAAGTACTATTATGACGAACGTCAAAAGGTAAAGATTTATGAAATTAACGGTGAGCCTGTGGTAGTGCTGGATGAGCTGGTCCTGGTTAATAAACCGCGGTTTAATAATCAGCTGGATAAAAATTACTATTATTTTCTTAATAAAAAGCTGAACAGGGTTTATCCGTTATTTGTCACTGCGCTTGAGCAATATAGAGGTATCCAGGCGGATATGACAGATATGGACAGCAAAGCCAAAAGGAAATTTATAAGAGAAAGGCAGAATATACTTGCGGATCAGTATGAAAAACAGCTGAGAGATCTTACCACAACAGAAGGCCAGGTTTTTGCCAAGCTGATGAACAGAGCAACGGGAAAAAATGTTTATGAGATTATTAAAGAGATGAGAGGCGGATGGATCGCTTTCTGGTGGAATGTAAAAGGGAAGGTGGCAGATATAGACCTGAAAGACCAATACAACCCGCACAAAAACAGAACGGATGAATTTATAGAATCCCTGCTTCAGTCCAACTGGAATTCCGGTTATTTACAGCCTTATCCCGGTGCCTCCGATTTTAAGGTAAGAAAATAAGAACCGGTTTAAGCTTATTAAAAAATAAATCTGAACAGACTTTAAATATAAAATTCCTGTAAATTTTTACAGGAATTTTTCTTTTAATTTATCGAATACAATTTGATCTATTGGAAGCGGAAAAGGATTATCGGGTCTATTGATATCGATCCATTCTATTTTCTCAATGCATGGATCAAGGATCAGAAAATCTTCCTCTGTTGTAATATTGACTATATAATATATGGTAAGCAGCTGCTCATTTTCTCTGAAACGTGAAACCAGAAAATCTTCCTGAGTATAAAAATGTTCCACAACTTCAATTTTTACATTCAGCTCTTCATCAAATTCGCGGTGAAGACATTCTATAAGCCCTTCGCCAAATTCCAGGCCTCCTCCCGGAAATTTCATTAATTGTTCACCGGCATACTCTTCAAACAGCGTCAGTACTTTTTTATCCTTTACTGCACAGGCATACACCCGAATGTTGATCTTATCAATCATATGTAATATTTTGTATAGCTAAAATAAGGAATTTAGTAGAAAGAGCCAATAAACCCATTTGCAAATTAACTCTTATATAATCTGTTGTTTCCCTTTTCTAATTTTCTCTGTTTTCCTCACTTTCCATCTTTACCGCATTAATCATTTCTCTCTTTCCGGGAGGGCCCTGCTTTTTCTCTACTTTAAAATTCAGTTCCTGAAGAATCCTTCTTACGCTTCCTTTAGAAGAATAAGTTGTTAACAATCCGTTAACGGACATTTTGTCGGAAACCATTTCAAAAAGCGGTTTTTCCCACAGATCAGGCTGTACTCTCGCACCAAAGCAATCGTAATAAACCAGGTTGATTTTAGGTAAGTCTATGTCTTTCAGCTCGAAAAAGTCACATTTGATCTTTTTTAGGGTAAAGCCTTTAATGATTTCAGATGGTTTTTCCCATTCTGCCTGATGAATTTTTTGATAAATATTTTTGAATTCCGGATTATCAAAATGCTCAAAATAGGCAAGGTCATTCATTTCAGCTTCATTTATCGGGTATTTTTCAAGAGAAAAATAATTGATGACATGATTTTTGTCAGTTTTTAAATATTCATTAATTGTCACCAAAACATTCAAACCTGTTCCAAAACCGAGTTCTAAAATATTAATTTCGTAATCATTTAATTGATTTAGTCCATTTTTAATAAACACATGTTCTGCTTCCTGAAGCGCCCCATGATGAGAATGATAGTTTTCATTTAAATCGTTGATAAACAATGTTTTACTACCGTCGTTTGTGGTCTTAATCTCTCTTTTCAAGCTATTTTTTTGTCAAATTTACTCTAAAATTTTTATATTTAGAAAATTATATTAAATTTGTAGAACATCGTAAAAATTTTAAAAAATGATAATTCAAAAAACTGAAAACTCCAGACTTTCGGACTTTGATCCGGACAATTTTTCATTTGGAAATACTTTTATCGACCATATGGTTATATGTGAGTATGAAAATGGAAAATGGGGTGATGTGAAATTGGTTCCTTATGGTCCAATACCATTTACGCCAGCCATGATGGGTGTAAACTACGGGCAAGCTTGTTTTGAAGGTATGAAAGCTTATAAAGACAAAGACGGGCAGGTTTTCCTTTTCAGGCCGGAAAAGAATTTTGAACGTATCAATAAATCAGCAAAACGTCTGGCAATGCCTGAAGTGACTGAAGAAATGTTTTTAGACGGATTGAAGGCATTAGTAGATATCGACAGAAATTGGATCCCGCAGGGAGAAGGGATGTCATTATATATCAGACCATTGATTTTTGCCACAGAGGAAGCTTTGAAAGCAAGAGTTGCTAATAAATATATGTTTGCAATTGTTGCGACACCAGCGAAAAGTTATTATTCAGAACCGGTTTCTGTGAAAATTTCAGATCATTATTCAAGAGCTGCCAACGGAGGAGTAGGTTCTGCTAAAGCAGCAGGAAATTATGCCGCTTCTTTCTATCCTACACAGCTTGCTATTGAAGAAGGGTATGAGCAGATCATCTGGACTGATGATTCTACTCATGAATATTTTGAAGAAAGTGGAACAATGAACGTATTCGTAAGAATTAACGATACGATCTATACGCCGCCTACTTCCGAAAAAATCCTTGACGGGGTAACAAGAGACAGCTTCATCCAGCTTGCCAACAAAAGAGGAATCGAGGTAAAAATAGAGCCTGTAGCTGTGAAAACAGTTATAGAAGCTCAGAAGAACGGAACGCTGAAAGAAGTTTGGGGAGTGGGAACAGCTGTTGTAACTACTGTATTCCAAGCCTTAGGATATCAGGGCGTAAAGCTTGAACTTCCTAAATTGTCGGATGAAGAAAGCTTTGCAGCTCTTCTTAAAAAAGATCTTACAGACCTTCAGAACAACCTTAGCGAAGATCCTTTCGGATGGAGAGTTATGGTTGAAAAAGACGTTCTGGAAACTGTTTAATTTCAATATTATTTGATTCATGATACGACCGGCAGAAATTTATTTCTGCCGGTTTTTTTATTTTCTCGCCAATTATTGGTAATTTTTCACAAAATTTAGAATACTATGCAATTCCTAAAGTTCAAATTACCTCTTGGTCTGCTTTCTGTGATCAGTCTTTTAGCTGTTTCCTCCTGCAGTAAAGATGATGACGGAGAAATGTTGGTAAACGATGCGGCCACAATAACTGTAGAAAATATAATTGAAAGTAAAGCATTGACACAATTCGGAACTTTCCGGAATGCAGGGTCATCGCCTGTCATTAATCCCGGGGAATCAGCCTCATTTACATTTTATGCAGGAAAAGGACAGACGGTAAGTTTTGCTGCCATGTATGGAAACAGTAACGATTTATTTTTTGCCCCGGCCAACCCGGGACTGAAACTGTATCAGGATAACGGAGATCCGGTAACAGGAAATGTTTCTTCACAGATCAAGCTTTGGGATAACGGGACACGTAAAAATGAACCTACGGGCCCTGGTGTTACTCATCCCGGTGTAGCAGAAGGTACTCCGTTGAATGTTACAGAAATTGCAGTGGCAACACCCGCTTCACAATTGCTGAAAGCGGAATTGACTCATGAGGGAGGAACCAAATTTACTTTGAAATTAACCAATACTTCAGGCAGTACAGCCAATGAAACGCCAATAAGTGCCGGAGTCTGGGCTGTTTCCCATATTTCAGGGACAACACTTTTGAAGGAAGATCCTATTTTTTCACCAGGAAAGCCGTCAGCTAACGGATTGACAGACCTTGCTGAAACCGGAAAAACGACGCCTCTGGAACAATACCTTACAGGTATAACAGGTCCTAATTCTGCATTTTCACCGGTACTGGTCGTAGTATACAGCGGTAACGATAATCCTATCTTTAAAACCGGGGAGAATGACCGTGGAGAAGGTTTGAAGGAGCTTTCTCAGCAGGGTAATGCTGATGTTTTGGCAGCTTTCCTTAAAGGCAAGCCGGGAATAAAAGAAGTATTCGTCCTTAAAGATCCGGCTACAGGTGTTTTACGACCTAGAATAAACGGAAATAACGGCGGTAAGGCTTCACAGGTAATATCTGCACGTAAAGGAGACCGTATTGCACTGGCAACAATGTACGGACAATCCAATGACTGGTTTATTGCAGCCATGAATAACGGGGTAGACGGCTCAACGCGTGGCGATATCTCTTCGATCATTGGGCTTTTTGACAGTGGAACCTTACAAAGCTCTTTTCCTGGTGCCCACATAGGGTCGGAGCCGGCTGAGGCTGAAAGCCAGCCGGTACAGCAGCTTGCCAACCCGAACCAGTTCAATACACTTCCATCACTTCCACAGATGATTAAAGTGACGATTCAATAATATTTGAATATCAAAATATAGGATCACCTCTTTTCGGGGTGATTTCTGTTTTAAATCCCCATCTGTTTAACCACAAAAGTCACAAAAGCTTTTTTAGTTATAAAAGTCTTGCCATCCCGGAAACAATAAGATCACATAAGCAGAAAATCAAAGATTTTCATAAGAATTTAAATGTACTTTTTGCAGTTGGATTTTAAACTTTAAATGCACTTAAGTGTTTCAAATCTTTTGTGACTTTTGTGGTTGAAATTTTTAAATCCTTGAATTTTTAAATTTTAAATCCCCATAATTCCATTCCCTGGAAATACTTCACTATTTTCTCCAAAATTTTTTAAAACCTATTGAACAATATTTCCCCGAAATGCGTATTTTCGCAAAAGTTTATGAAAAAATTACTCTTCATATCAGCAGTAAGCCTGCTAAGCTGTAACCGGAATGCACCCACGGCGCATCCTCCCGTAGGTGGAGTATTGAGCCAGAAAGACCTGGATGTTTCCAAGGAGAGAATGAGAAATCTCAATACGATAGAGCGTGGCCAGATTCAGAATTGGATTAGTGGTCAGCCTGTAAAATATTATCCTACACAGCTTAATTACTGGGTAAGTGTTGAAGGTTTTGATCAGAGAGAAAGAAGAGCGGATAATACACCCATCTCTTATTCTTATGATCTCTATGATTTTGATGAAACCAAAATCTATGACAAACCTTTTGAAAGAAGAGATGCCAGATTCGGGCATTTTGATGAACTGAAAGCGGTAGAGAATGCTTTGCGTTTTATGCATGATGGAGAGGAAGTGACGCTTTTGGTACCTTCTTCACTGGCCTATGGAACCTTTGGAGACGAAAAGAATATAGACAACGATATACCATTAATCATAAAATTAAAAGCGCTATAAATAATGAAATTGTTTAACAAGAATATAATTCTGGCAGCGGCAAGTATCTCGCTGATGAGTTGTACCCCAATCTATAAAAAAATGAACGTAGACAAAGAAACTTACGAAGGTCTTCATGACGGACTTTATGCAAATCTTCAGACTTCTAAAGGAAACCTGATCGTGCAGTTCGAAGACAAAAAAGCACCGGTAACTGTAGCCAATTTTATTGGTCTTGCAGAAGGAAAAATAGACAACAAAGCTAAGGCGAAAGGAGTTCCTTATTATGACGGGACTATTTTCCACAGAGTGATCAAAGATTTCATGATCCAGGGAGGTGATCCTCAGGGAACAGGAATGGGAGATCCTGGATATAAATTCGAGGACGAGAAAAACGATCTTAAGCATACAGGAAAAGGAATCCTTTCTATGGCGAATTCCGGACCTAACACAAACGGTTCTCAGTTCTTCATCACTGAAGTGGCTACACCTTGGTTAGACGGAAGACACACCATCTTCGGAAAAGTAGTTAAAGGTAATGATGTGATCGATGCCATTGCTAACGTAGAAAAAGGAGCTCAGGATAAGCCTAAAACAGATATCGTTTTAGAAAAAGTTTCTGTTTTCAGCAAAGGAGATGAATACAAAAACTACGATGCAGCAAAAACTTTCACGGAAGGAAAAGCTAAAATCGCAGAAAACAATAAAGCTTACATTGCTAAAGAAGAAGCTGACAGAAAGAAAAAAGAAGAGGAATTCAAAGCTAACCAGGAGAAAATGGTTGAAGACCTGAAAGCCGGAATGCAGAAAACTGAATCAGGATTATATTACAAGATCACTAAAACAGCTCCGGCTGGAAAGGCTCCTAAAGCTGGTGACAATGTATCTGTACACTATGCAGGTAAATTAATCGACGGTACAGAATTCGATTCTTCATTCAAAAGAAATGAGCCTATCGAAATTCCAATCGGAATGGGAAGAGTAATCAAAGGATGGGATGAAGGGATCCTGTTACTTAAAGAAGGCGAAACGGCTACTTTATTGATCCCGCCGGCAATGGCTTACGGAGAAAGAGGAGCAGGAGGGGTTATCCCGCCAAATGCCTGGTTAATCTTCGATGTTGAGCTTGTGAAAGTACAGTAATTGAAGTTTTAAAATATACTGAAGCCGTCCGTGAGGACGGCTTTTTTTGTTCGCTGGAGATTTAAAATTATATAAAGATTCAGTTAAAGTAAAAGCTTATACTTTTAGTTTAATGTAATTTCTCTATTTTCGTGTAAAGTAATTTTATGAAAAAAATCCTCTACACCCTTCTTATTCTTTCCACAACCACTTTTTCCGCACAGGGAAAAAAATTCTTCAAAAGCGGTGAGGTACAGCTTCAGAATTCAGTAGAAAAGATCAACCTGAGATATGCCAATGATCTGCCTTTTGTACAGGTCAGCATTAATGGGAAGCCTTACAATTTTCTGTTTGATACCGGAGCGCCAACGGTGATCTCTACAGCAGTATACACTGAGCTGGGATTGGAGAAAAAACATAAAAGTAACGTAAAGGATTCACAGAAAAACAAACAGGAACAGATCTTCACTATTCTGCCGGAAATGACCGTTGATAAAGCTGTTTTCAAAGATGTGGGAGTTGTCGTGATGGATTTCAGTGTTTCTGAGTTGAGCTGCTTCAAAATCGATGGTATTCTTGGAGCCAATCAGATGGCAAAACTTTTCTGGAAAATTAATTATTCGGAAAACTTACTTGAAGCTTCAAAAGATCTTGCGCAGTTTAACCCGGCAGATTATGATATTGTCATTCCTTTCAGCCCCAGAACACAAAAAACACCCGTTGTAGAAACTGATCTGCAGGGAAAAAAAATAGAGCTTACCTTCGATACCGGATTTTCCGGAAGGATGAAGATCACAGATGGTGCATATGAGGCTCAAAAGGCATTAAAGAGTATAGAAGTCTATGGAACAAACTCTATCGGCGCTTATGGGGCCGGAAAACCTGCACCGGGATATATTTTCCGGACCGCAGCTCTGTCATTAGGTAATAAAAGCTTCTTTAATGAAATAATTGCCACAGGGGGTACCAACCTGATTGGGAATGATTTCTTTAAAAATTTTGTATTCATCCTCGACTGGTCAGGAAATAAGATCTATATGAAACGGATCAAAAATGAGCCTGCTAAACTGGAGTCTTTCGGTTTCGGTTACCGTTTTATAGATTCAAAACCAACAGTGGCCTTTGTATTTCAGGAAGAAAATTTTCCATTGAAAGTTGGAGATGCTATTATCAGCATCAATAACATTAATCTGGATAACCTTAACAAAGAAAGTGCCTGTCATTATTTTCTTAATAGAGTAGAAAACAGGCAGAATTCAATTGATCTTAAAATCAGGAGAGACGGAAAGGAAATGCAGGTGAAGCTGGATAGAAAAGAGTTTTTGAAAGTAGGGGTTTAAATTTGAGTGTTAGAGAATTTTTAGAATTGAGAACAGGAAGTGTATAGATACTGTTTCAGTGTAAGAGCTTTTATTTTTTTTACTATTAATCCTATATACTTTGAATAACAGTTGATTATAGGTTTTTATTTAAAGTAATTTTAATAAAGAAAAAGCCGTTCAATACATTGAACGGCTTTCTAGTAAAGTAGAAATTAAAGTTATGCGTGTCTCGATTTCTTCCTTGTATCGGAAGAATTCATTTTTCCGGCAAGGGAGCTGATAAATACAATTCCAAAGCCGAGGTATGCCGCAAACGCGGTAAGGTATACAATTAAGCTGTTAAAATCTGGTTTTGAGGCATATATAAAATACACCAGCACGGAAAAAACAGCAAAACTCAACAGGAGCATCAGGCTCCAGATATTCATTTTTGCAGCATCTTCATTTCTCTTAAAAATCATTTCAAAAAAGTCTCTCATCATTAATCACTTTTTAAGGGTTATACATCTGTTTTCCGTTCTCCAATAGAACGGTCCGGAATCATTTTCCGATATAAATTAAATGGCATACGGATCATAGTTAAACTTGGCTAAGGTTATGATCTTATGGCCGTTTGATTGTTTACATCAGGGTATGCTTTAAGCTGCCCAGAAAGTTTTAATTAAAAAACAGTATTGAATTCCGGAAGGAATTCATGAGCTTTATGACACCGTACACAATCATCATCGTAAATGGAATTGATAAGGGACTATCTTTTCCGATGCATACGGTATCTAAAGAAAAGGCCATATTAAAATATGAAACCTTTATTCGACTCAATGGAAACTGAAGCTCCCACGGAAACCTTTTCTCATCGTCTGTGTTTTAAATAATTTTTTTTCAATGATTTAGCTTGCGAATTTCATGCCAAAGTGAATTTTCCTGCTTGTTTTTAGCATTAAGTAGGTTTAAGTTTGTAGATGATTAACAGAGAAATATAGAAATTGAAAGACAAAAGAATTGAATTCAATTTTTTTAAAGCAACAAAGATTACAAAAATTGTGGAGTACTTTAGAATTTTCAGGTTCAAAGCTTAACATAGAATTATCACAAAAGCTTAAAAAAATCAAAGATTTGATAAAAAGTATGTGTAATCTGAGAGACCTATGGGAGGTATGCAAAAATTGGGTCCCTATATAAGAAGTCAACAAGTTGATTAGGAAAGAAAATAAAACTTCCCCTTTGAATCAACTTGTTGACGTAATTTTGCGGTAAAAAGCTGGCTTAGAACAATACTTTACCAGTTCTTATCAATCATATAAATGATCTGTGTCATAGCTGCAGCGCCCAACAGAAGCTCTCTTCTGTTCACCTTATCAAAGGTATCTTCTTCCGTGTGATGGATGTCAAAATACCTTTGGGAATCCGGTACCAGCTCTGCCGTAGGGACTCCCATATCATGAAGCGGATAGATATCAGTCCCTGAATATTTTCCTTCAAAATTATATACTCCGTATGGAATGAATAAACCAGCCCAGCTCTTGATCTGGTTTCTTTTCACATCATCCATTTCCAGGGCAATTCCCCTTGGAGCAAAGCCGCCCGCATCGGATTCTATGGCGAAAAGGTGCTTCTCGTTCTTTTCCTTGGCCGTTTTTCCATATTGAATGCCTCCTTTTACGCCATTTTCTTCATTGGCAAAGCAAACAACCCTGATCGTATGATTATTTTTAATCCCTACTTTTTTGAATGTTCTTAAAACCTCAATACTTTGTACAATTCCTGCTCCGTCGTCATGAGCACCTTCACCCACATCCCATGAATCCAGATGTCCACCGACTACAATCACATTTTGATCTTTCTTGCCGGTGATTTCGCCAATGACAGAGTGGGAGAGCTTTTCTCCTTTCATCCCGCAGTTGGAATTAAGCTTTGCAGTGACTTTCTGTGTCTTTAAAAGAGCTTCAAGTTCATCCGCAGTTGTTGCTCCAATGGCTACGGCAGGAATTTTTGAAACTTTATCTTCATAGCGCATGGCTCCGGTATGCGGAACATCGTCAAAAGCAGAAGAAAGAGATCTGATGATGGCAAATTTACCTCCTTTTTTAGCCGTTAAAGCAGCAGCCGTTACCCTGTATTTTGCAGCATCGCTGTAGCCTCTGAATGTTTCTACAAAAGACTGACTGAAAGGGTAGTTAAAGAATACAATCTTATCTTTTACTTGATCTGCCGGAAGTCTGTCATATTCTTCCATAGATTTTACGATGATGATCTCGCCGGAAACATCTTTTCCGCCGGTACCTTCAGAATTTCCGAGAGAAAGCATCTTCAGGTTCTTCCATTTGCCTTCAGAGGTTCTGATCTGCAGGGATTCTTTTCCGCGGGTCCAGACCGGAACCATTACTTCCTGAAGCCAAACTTTATCGGCGCCGGCATCACGGAGCTTCTGTTCTGCCCATTTTACAGATTTTTCATAAGCGGGAGAACCACTTAAGCGATGTCCAATATTTTTAGTCAAATCTTTAAGGTCTGTATAGCCTTTTCCGTTGTTCAGGATTTCTGTGGAGATTTTGCTGAACTGGACAGAATCTTCCTTTGACTGGCCAAAAGCAGCCATTCCCAGGAATAATAATGAAGTTCCAATTATCTTTTTCATAGTTTACCAATTTTTATCGATCATATAAATAAGTTGTGTCATTACCGCAGCACCGAGAAGTAATTCTCTGCGGTTTACTTTCTCAAAAGTATCTTCTTCTGTATGGTGAATGTCGAAATAACGTTGCGGATCTGGAACCAGTTCTGCGGTAGGAACACCCATCTCATGCAGTGGAGCGATATCTGATCCGGAATATTTGCCTTCAAAATTGTATACTCCGTAAGGCAGGAACAGATTTACCCAGCTTTTGATCTGATTTCTGTTTTTATCATCCATTTCGAGGGAAATGCCTCTTGGAGAGAAGCCTCCCGCATCCGTTTCTATCGCAAAAAGATGTTTTTCATTGTTTTCTTTTGCTGCTTTTCCATATTGCTTTCCGCCTTTGGTCCCGTTTTCTTCATTGGCGAAACAAACAGCCCTGATGGTATGGTTATTTTTAATTCCAAGTTTTTTAAATGTTCTCAGAACTTCAATGCTTTGTACAATTCCGGCACCGTCATCATGTGCACCTTCACCCACATCCCATGAATCCAGATGTCCACCGACTACGATGACGCTCTGGTCTTTTTCCCCGGTAATCTCACCAATCACAGAATGGGAGAGTTTCTCCCCTTTCATTCCGCAGTTGGAATTGAGCTTGGCAATAATCTTTTTGTTTTTTAACAATGTTTCCAGTTCATCTGCGGTTGTATTTCCGATAGTCACTGCAGGTACTTTGGAGACGTTGTCGTCATACCGCATATTACCTGTATGAGGAACATCATCAAAAGCAGAAGATAAAGATCTGATCATGGCAAATTTTCCTCCTTTCTGAGCTGTTAAATTGGCTGCAGACCTTCTGTATGCTCCGGCTTCCCGGTATGAAATGAAAGTTTGCACATGTGATTGATTAAAAGGGTAGTTAAAGAACACGATCTTATCCTTTACTTGATCTGCGGGAAGCCTGTTGTATTCCTCTAATGATCTTACCATAATGATCTCGCCGGAAACATCTTTTCCGCCCGTTCCTTCAGAGTTTCCGAGAGAAAGCATCTTCAGCTTCTTCCACTGCCCGTCTGCTGTTTTAATCTGCAGGGATTCTTTACCCCTGACCCAGACCGGAACCATTACTTCCTGAAGCCAAACTTTATCGGCGCCGGCATCACGGAGCTTCTGTTCTGCCCATTTCACAGATTTTTCATACGCTTCGGTACCGCTTAAACGGTTTCCGATGTTTTTGGTAAGGTCTTTCAGTTCATTGTAAGCTTTCCCATTATTCAGTATTTCTGTAGAAATTTTACTGAACTGTATTGAATCCTCTTTAGTCTGCCCGAAAACAGCCATGCTTACCATTAAAAGTGAAAGAGTGACGGTTTTTTTCATTTTACCAGTTTTTATCGATGATAAAAATAAGTTGCGTCATTGCTGTAGCCCCTAACAGTAGCTCTCTTTTGTTCACCTTATCGAAAGTATCCTGTTCAGAGTGGTGGTAATCAAAATATCTTTGTGTATCTACAACCAGTTCAGCTAAAGGAATATCCAATTTTTTCAGCGGAGAAATATCCTGAATAGCTTCAGTTTGGTCAAAATCATAAATACCGTAAGGAAGGAAATAATTTTTCCATTCGAAGATCTGTCTTCGTCTTTGTGGTGACATATCTAAGGAAAATCCTCTTGGAGAATATCCTCCTGCGTCTGTTCCTAAAGCAAAAACATGTTTTTCTCCTTTCTTTTTTACATAGGCTGCATACATTTCACGTCCTTGTCCCCCGTTTTCGCTGTTTGCATAAAAAACAATTCTTATCGTATGATTATTTTCGATCCCAAGAGCTTTGAATGTTCTTAAAACTTCAATGCATTGTGCAACACCGGTTCCGTCATCAATAGCCCCTTCACCGAAATCCCACGAATCTAATTGAGCTCCTAAAACAATCACTTTAGAATCTTTTTTACCCTGAATTTCAGCAATAATATTCGGATTGGTAGTATCGCCTTTTGATTGCGCCGTCATATTCAGTTTGGCGGCAACTTTCTGATTTTTTAATAATTTTTCTAATTCATCAGCGGATTTTACTCCAATGGACACGGCAGGAATTCTTACTTTGTCATCAGGTTCGTAATATACCATTTTTGCATGTGGTGTATCGTCCATAGCTGTTGTTAAAGATCTTATAATTAAAGCTTTTGCTCCTGTTTTAGCAATCACGGAAGCGGAAATTAATTTAGATTTTGCGGTAATTAAATAAGAATCATTTGTATTAATGATCTTCGGATCCATCGGAAGATTGACGAAAACGATTTTATCTTTCAATTGTCCAACCGACATAGCATTAAGCTCAGAAGTTGAATTAATTAAAACAATTTCGCCTGTAAGATCTTTCCCGCCAGTTCCTTCAGAATTCCCGAAAGACAGCATTCTGATATTTTTCCAATCTCCATTCGCTGTTTTTATTTGCAAAGATTCTCTTCCTCTTATCCAGACCGGAGCTTTGGCTTCCATTCTCCAGATCATCTCAATACCGATAGATTTGAGTTTTTTTTCTGCCCATTCCACCGCTTTCATATAACCGGGAGTAGCACTGAAACGGGGACCGATCCCTTTGGTAAGTTCCCCAAGATTTTCGTAAGCGGTACCATTGGTCATTACCTCGTCTGAGATTCTTTTGAATTCATCATGATAGTTGAACTTAGCCACGGTTGTTTTTTTTACCGGTTTTTTCTGTGGCTTTTTTTGAGAAAATAAAAATCCACTCAAAAAGAGTGGAAGTATAATGAAGATTTTTTTCATTTTTTATTTACCTTTCTTTTTCCGAAGATAAAAGTAGGGAAAAATTAGGAATTTATTAAGGTTTCATATCGTACATTAACAGTGCTGTAACCAATTTTGGTTCAATGAATGTACATTTTGGAGGCATACTGAGCTTAAGATCAGAAATTTTGATCATATCATTGAAACTCACTGGATAGATTCCGAACCCTACTTTGCCCTCACCATTGTCTATTTTTTCTTTTAAATAGTTGATTCCCTGGATATTGGATGTTCCTTTGGCGTATGATATTTTCTCAGAACTGTCTGAATTTTCTATTTTAAGGATATTTTTGAAAATGTATTTATCTAAAAGATGGTGGTCAAGGTTGTCAAGGGACATTTCCGTTGAACGTAGGTCATGCTTCACGTGAAGTGAATAGAATTTACCATCCAGGTACATCGAGATGTGGAATTTCTGTGAAGGGAAATAAGAAGTTTCACCTTTTTCATGAATCAGGAAATACTGGTCCAGCTCTTTTAAAAACTCTTCGCTGGAAAGCCCGTTAAGATCGGACAGAATTCTGTTGTAATCATGAATCTTGATCGACTGGTTGGAGACGATAAAACTATAGACAAAATTATAGGCTTCCGTACCGTTGTGTCTTTTATTTTTTTCCTTGTGATATTTAGCATTCAGAGCAGTAGATCCGATCCTGTGGTGACCATCTGCAATGTAAAACGAGTCAATTTGATCGATTACCTCTTTGAATTGCTGAAGTTTCAGACGGTTATCTATTCTCCAGATCTTATGCCTGATCCCGATAGAATCCACATGATTGAAAATAGGAACATTCTTCTCTTCATGATTCATCAGAAGCTCAATCTTGGAATTGGAAGGGTAGGTAAGAAGCACAGGTTCAGCCTGAAGACTTACTTTGTCCAGATAATGAGCCAGCTTTTCTTTTTTCTGTGGAATGGTACTTTCGTGTCTTTTGATCTTTCCGTTCCAGAAATCTTCAATACTTGCTAATCCCAGCAAGCCTCTGAAAACCTGTTTGTTGGGATAGATTTGCTCATAAAGGTAATATGATGAACTGTCCTGGATCAGTTTCTTTTCTTCCAGAAGTTCTTCAAATGTTGAACGGATCTTCCTTAAATTCCGGTCAATATCTTTGGATTTACTTACAACATAAGGTTTAATCATATTGATGTAAGTATTTTCAACTTGAGCTTTCTCTGCAATCTCCTCTTGGGTGAAATTGTCCAGCGGATGGGTAGGGAAAGTGCTCTCAAAGTCTTTATGAGGTCTTATTCCACGGAAAGGTTTAAAAACAGGCATATTTTATCTTATGGTTTCTTTTTGTAGCTTAATAATTTGTTCTGCAAGTTCTGCTCCGATTTTCTCCTGTGCATCTATGGTGTTTCCACCTACGTGAGGCGAAAGAGATAATGCAGGATTCATCAGTAAAGGGAGTTCCGGAGTCGGTTCGTTTTCGAATACATCCAGTGCGGCACCCGCTACTTTTTCAGATTCAATGAAATCTATAAGGGTTACCTCATTGATTACACCGCCTCTTGCAGTATTTACTATGTAGACTCCATCTTTCATTTTTTCAAACTGAGGTGTGTCTATAATATATTCATTCGTTTTTGGAGTATTGATGCTGATGAAATCTGTATCTTTAAGGAAAGCATCCATATCATTGGTGGAAGTGATCTCAAAGTTCAGACTCTGTCCATCGAAAAAGTCCAGGGTAAGAACTCTTGTCTTAGGATTTTTTGTCAGCACCTTAATTTTCATTCCCAATGCTATCCCCATTTTTACAACTTCCTGCCCAATACTTCCAAAGCCGATTACTCCAAGTGTTTTTCCTGAAAGTTCATACGCTTTGCTGAATGACTTTTTCATAGCATCGAAATGGGTTTCCCCCTCCAATGGCATCAGCCGGTTCGATTCGTGAAGGAATCTTGCCAGTGCAAAAAAGTGTCCGAAAACAAGCTCAGCTACTGATTTTGAAGATGCTGTAGGCGTGTTGATCACTTTTATACCTTTGCTTTTAGCATAATCAACATCAATATTATCCATTCCGATACCGCCGCGTCCAATGATTTTCAGGCTTGGGCAAGCATCGATTATGTCCTGTCTTACTTTCGTCGCGCTCCTTACCAAAAGAATATCCACGTTATTTTCATTAATGAAATTGATCACGTGATTCTGTGCCACTCTGTTCGGCAGGACTTCAAATCCTGCTTCCGTAAGGGCCAGTTCTCCTGTTTTCGAGATTCCGTCGTTTGCTAAAACTTTCATGTGTTATTTAGATTTAAAGATTGAAAAATTTAATTATTTAAAAATTTTAAATCGGGGCGCAAATTAATAAATTTTAATTAACTGCTCTAAATTTTTCAATCTTTGAATTTTTAATGCTCAATTATTTAATAGATTTCATAACATCAACAAGAACCTGCACACTTTCAATTGGTAAAGCATTGTATAAACTTGCTCTGTAACCACCCAGGCTTCTGTGTCCGTTCAGCCCGCTTATTCCTGCGGCTTTCCATGCAGTGTCGAATGCTTCTTTTTTGCTCTCATCTGTGATGTTGAAAGAAACATTCATTAAAGAACGGTCTTCTTTTACACAGAATGTTTCAAACAGAGGATTGCTGTCGATCTCATCATATAAAAGTTTTGCCTTTGCCTCATTTCTGGCTTCTGCTGCTGCAATTCCTCCGTTCTTTTCAAGATACTGTAAAGTAAGAAGGGAAGCATAGACAGGGAAAACCGGAGGGGTGTTGTACATGGATTCTTTTGAAATATGTTGGGAATAATCCAGAATAGAAAGCATGTTCTCTCTTCCTGTTTTCCCAAGAATTTCTTTTTTAATGACCACCAGGGTAACTCCTGCAGGTCCCATATTTTTCTGAGCTCCGGCATAGATAAGATCAAATTTTGAAAAATCAAGTTGTCTTGAGAAAATATCAGAACTCATATCACAAACCATCAAAGTATCTACTTCGGGGAAAGATTTCATCTGAGTTCCGTAGATTGTATTGTTCGACGTGCAGTGGAAATAATCGTATTCTGAACCTACCGTATAATTTTTAGGAATAAAAGAATAGTTTTCTTCTTTGGAAGAGCCTACCACATCCACATTTCCTAATTTCTTAGCTTCTTTAATAGCTCCTGCCGCCCATGTTCCTGTATCCAGGTAAGCTGCTTTACCGCCTACTTTTAGCAGATTGTAGGGAACCATCGCAAACTGCAGGCTTGCACCGCCACCTAAATAAAGCACTTCATAATCATCACCAAGGTTCATCAGTCTTTTCACAATGGCACGTGCTTCGTCCATTACAGCAACAAAATCCTTGCTTCTGTGCGAAATTTCAAGGAGAGACAGTCCGATTCCGTTAAAATCTAAAATAGCTTCTGCTGATTTTTCAAATACCTCCTGAGGTAAGATGCATGGTCCTGCGCTGAAGTTGTGCTTTTTGCTCATATTTTTACTTTTTTGGTTGTGCAAGAATTTTATGGACTTGCGGTTTATTATTGATATTTTACTAGATTCCTTTAAGTTTATGGTTAAAAAAACCGCCTCATTATGCTGAGACGGAGCTTTTATTATTCACCGTGTAAGAATGCTTTTTTATTAAGCAGGGTTTCTTCAGATTCTACGTGGTCTTCGTCCGGAACACAACAGTCTACCGGGCAGACAGCTGCACACTGAGGTTCTTCATGGAAGCCCTTACATTCCGTACATTTATCTGTTACAATGAAATATACATCATCACTTACCGGTTCCTGCGGCGAATCTGCATCTACAGTAAGTCCTGACGGCATGGTCACAGTACCTGTAAGGGCAGTACCTTCAGAAGCTTTCCAATCTACGGCCCCTTCATATATTGCATTATTTGGGCATTCCGGTTCGCAGGCTCCGCAATTAATGCATTCATCAGTTATTTTAATAGCCATCGCTAATTTTTTTTAAATTTGCACAAAATTACAAAATATTCCCCAATTTAAAAGTAATTATGAATATCGAAAATAAAGTTTTAGGACTTATTAAGTTAAGTGTATATATAAAAGAGTTTTTAGCAAAGAATCCTGCGGATTATAATGATCATGATACGGAGTTTGAGTTATTGCTGAGAAGATCCGAAATAGAGAATCCCTGGTTTACCCTTGAGAATCAGAAATTTGCTCTTACAGAATGGACTCATTTGCTTACTCAGGAAAATATAAACAATTGGCTCAGAAATTATTCCGTTTCCAAAACTTCAAAAAGAGTAGGATTGATCCTGGCCGGAAATATTCCATTGGTAGGACTGCATGATGTGATATCTGTTGTTTTAAGCGGACACATTCCTTTGATTAAGCTGTCTTCAAAAGATAAGCAGATGGTCCCATTCCTGCTGAAAAAATGGAATGAGTTGTCAGATGGAGCTGTCCAGTTTGAATTTGTTGAAAGACTGGAGAATTTTGATGCTGTGATTGCAACAGGAAGCAATAATACTGCAAGGTACTTGGAATATTATTTCAAGGACCATTTAAGCATTATTAGAAAAAACAGAACCTCTGCGGCGGTTCTGAAAGGTGATGAGACTCCTGAAGAACTTCAGCTTATGGCGGAAGATATTTTCAGGTATTTCGGTTTGGGATGCAGAAATGTAACCAGAATTTTTATTCCTGAAGACTTTCTTATCGACAGGCTATTTGAAAGTTTTATCGGTTTCCAGGACATCATTAATCATAATAAATATGCAAATAACTATGATTATAACAGGGCAGTTTATCTCCTGAACCAGGATAAATTCTGGGATAATAATTTTGTTATGCTGAAAGAGGATGATAAGCTTTTCAGCCCGCTTTCCGTGATCCATTTCAGCAGGTATTCATCTTTGGATGATGTTAAAAATTTCATTGCCGAAAATGAAGAGAATATCCAGTGTATTGTGGCAAAAGATGAGCTGGGATTGGATTCAATTCCTTTCGGAGAAGCGCAGCACCCTGCTTTGGATACGTATGCCGATAATGTAGATACGATGAAATTTTTGGAAGTGGTCTGATTTTCGTATCTTAACTCACTATTTTACCAATAACAAAAAAGATTATGAAAAAAATATTTTTAGGACTTACAGTTCTTGCCGCACAGCTGATGTTTGCTCAGAAAGTAACAGGCGTGAAGGTTGAAAAAGTTCAGAAAGAAATTCCTGTGCAGTTAAGCAAAGAGAAGATTAATCTGTATAATGACAACTTTCTTAAGTTTGTTGAAGCACTTAAATCTTCGGATCGTTCAGGCGTTGATGCACTTCTTTCCGATAAGGTAAAAGATATCGTTACGGATGATGTTCTTAAAAAAGTAAAAGAAGGCTTTGATGTGAATAAAAAGCTGGAAATTTTAAAAACGGGATACCACAGATTGATGGATGGTTCCAGTTTGCCAAGCATCAACTACAAATATGCAGGAGATTCTTCTTCAAAAGAGGTAATTATGGCTGTTTTTGAAGAGGATGGAAAAATTATTGGGGTAATGCCGGCAAAAAAAGATAAATAATTTAAAACAATAAAAATACTAACTATGATGACAGATGTTTTAGTTGCTCATTCCTCCGATGTGGAAAAAGCAGCTTTTTACAGAAAAACTTACCTGCATGTCGCTTTATCAATCCTGGCATTTATCGGGGTTGAAACTATTTTACTGAAAACGGTTCCTGTGGAGATCATTGCTATGATGTTCGGACAGAAATACACATGGCTACTGATTATCGGTGTTTTCTGGCTGGCTTCGATGCTGGCTTCTAAATGGTCACTTTCGCAGAGCAGAACAACACAGTATTTCGGATTAGGCTTCTATATTATTCTGGAAGCTGTGATTTTCATGCCTATGATCTATATCGCAGCAGGAATGCAGGGTGGAGGAAATATTATATTCCAGGCTGCCATGCTTACGATTGCCATGTTTGCCGGACTTTCGGCAGTGGCATTTACTTCAAAAAAAGATTTTTCGTTCCTAAGAAATATTATTGTTATCGGAGGTTTTCTTTCGATAGGGCTTATTGTAGCCGGAGCAATTTTTGGGTTCAATCTGGGACTTTGGTTCTCGGTAGGAATGGTGCTTTTGGCTTCTGCAAGTATTCTTTATGAAACAAGTAAGCTTAAAGATGTTTATTCTACAGGGCAGTATGTAGGTGCTTCATTGCAGCTTTTTGCATCCATTATGCTTTTGTTCTGGTATATTCTGAGAATCTTAATGAGCAGAAGAAGCTAGTTAATTTAAAAATGAAAGGAGAAGAATTGTAAATTCGGATTCTATCTTATAAATAATCCTGGTGATATTTTCACCGGGATTATTTTTTTGAATTTTTTTACACAAATGCTACAAATGTTTTCAAAAAAAACACTTTAATTTTAATTCAGCCATTTAACCAAAAAATCCCGGTGAAAATATCACTGGGATTTTAGTGGATTCTTTAATCTATATAAACAGAAGCAACAGCGTCAGCAATGGCATATTACAGAAGCTTTGAAGCGTGTGTTTAAATTAAAAACTAAAGAATTGAGAAAATATAGTATCGAGGAAAGCCTCAGTAGTACTGTGTTTTTGTTGTAATTTTTTACTATTAATCTTAAATGATCGATCGAATGAAAAAATTACTTGTCAATGGATCCTAAGACCTTCTGTGCAAAAGAATTTAAAGCGTCTTTTTCGCTCATTCCGTTCTGAACGCTGGCGTGTACTTCCAAAGCGCCGCAGATATTTGTGATCAGCTCTCCTGCTACATTCAGATCTTCTTCGCTGGTTCCTCTGAATTCGCAGAAGCTTTCTAAAACCTCTAATGTTTTTTCAAGATTTTCAGGCGTCTGATTCTGATAAAACTGTCGGATTACGGGTAACTTCATTACTGTATTTCTTTAAAAAGATTAATTAAACTTTCAGCCTGGTTGCTCTGTACCTGGTTTACCAATTCACCGTTTTTAAAAACTGCAAAAGTAGGAAGGTTATCAACGGTTGCTAATTTTCTGCTTTCAGGAAGCTTTTCAGCATCTACATATAAGAAAGGAATTTCTTCATTTTCTGATGCTAATTTTTTAAATTTAGGCTTCATGATTCTGCAGTTTCCGCACCATGTGGCACCGTACTGAACAACTACTTTTTCATTGTCGTTCACGATATTCTGTAAAGTATCTTCTGTTAATTCTGTGTACATAAGTTTATTTTTAGAAAAAATAAACAATGTAGCAATCTAATAATTTACCAATCTAACAATTAAAAAACGAATCTTAAAATTGTTATACTGTTAGATTGCTACATTGTTATATTAAAATTAGTTCTTAGCTAAGTATTCTGCTGTAGAAGTTCTGTCTGCTTTCATAGCATCTTTTCCTTCTTCCCAGTTGGCAGGACATACTTCACCATGTTTTTGAACGTGCGTGTAAGCGTCGATAAGTCTTAAATATTCTTTCACGTTTCTACCAAGAGGCATATCGTTTACAGACTCATGGAAAATTTTTCCAGTTTCGTCGATTAGGTATGTTGCTCTGTACGTTACATTAGAACCTGTGAAAGTTTCCTCTCCATCTTCATTGTATTCGAAATCCTGATCTACAATTCCTAGGATGTTTGCCAATTGTCTGTGAGTATCAGCTAAAAGTGGGTAAGTTACTCCTTCAATACCTCCGTTATCTTTTGGAGTGTTCAACCATGCAAAGTGTACCTCGTTAGTATCACAAGAAGCACCGATTACTTTGGTGTTTCTTTTTTCGAATTCACCTAAAGCATCCTGGAAAGCATGAAGCTCTGTAGGACATACGAAAGTGAAATCTTTCGGATACCAGAATAAAATTACTTTTTGCTGGTTAGAAGTAGCTTCTTCAAGGATGTTGATTCTAAGATCATCACCCATTTCAGACATAGCATCGATTGTTACATTTGGGAATTTTTTTCCTACTAAAGACATAATTTTCTGTTTTTATATTAAATTTTCTTGTGCAAATATATAAATATTTCATCTATCAAACAAATCAATATTGATAAATAAAATCTATAATTGTTTTTAATGGAACTATAAGAAAAAAGCCCTGAAATCAGAGCTTTTTTGTTTACTTTATACTAATTTTTATTCAGTCTAATTTATGAATTAAATGGAGCTAAAGCATCTTTAATTCGTTTCATCGCTTCTCTAAGATCCTCTTCAGAAGCTGCATAAGAAAATCTGATACATTCCGGGCTTCCGAAGGAAACACCGCCTACACATCCTACATGAGCACTTTCCAATAAAAACATAGCGAAATCATCAGAGTCTTTGATTTCAGTGCCATTCAGTGTTTTTCCGATATAGTGGGAGATATCCGGGAAGAAATAAAATGCAGCTTTTGGAAGTAATACTTTGAATCCTGGAATTTCTTTCATCAGGTCATACACCAGATCTCTTCTTTTCTGGAACGCATCAATCATGTATTTGTACTCGGAAGGATCTGTTTTTAGAGCAGTAATAGAAGCTCTCTGAGCCACTGTATTGGCTCCGCTGGTCATTTGTCCCTGAACCTTTTCGCAGGCTTTAGCCAGCCATTCCGGACAGGCAGAATACCCGATTCTCCATCCTGTCATGGCAAATGCTTTAGACATTCCGTTAATCACAGCAGTCTGCTCATATACTTCAGGGAATTGAGCGATGGATGTTGTTTTTGTTTCGTAATTGATGTACTCGTAGATCTCATCCGAAATAACCGTTACATGAGGATATTTGGCAATAACTTTCGCCATCGATTTTAACTCATCATAGGTATAATATCCGCCGGAAGGGTTACAAGGAGAACTGAAAAGAATAGCTTTTGTTTTATCTGTAATGGATTCTTCAAGTTGTTCGGCAGTGATCTTGAAATCTGTAACATAAGAAGTCGGCAGCATTACTGAAGTTCCCCCCATCATTTTTACCATTTCATCATAGCTTACCCAATAAGGTGCTGGAAGAAGAACTTCGTCACCATCATTGACCACGGAGGCCAATACATTTAAAATAGCTTGTTTAGCTCCGTTGGAAACACAGATCTGGGTTGGCTTATAATCAAGATTGTTGTCTCTTTTTAATTTGTGGGCAACCGCTTCACGAAGTTCAAGAAACCCGGGAACAGGAGAGTAATGGCTGTAGTTTTGGTTAATCGCGTCAAAAGCTGCCTGTTTGATATTGTCCGGAACATCGAAATCCGGTTCGCCAAGTGTCAGACTGATCACATCAATGCCGGCGGCCTTCATTTCTCTTGCTTTGTTTGACATTACGAAAGTCTGTGAGTAACCTAATCTCTTTACTCTATCTGAAAGTTTATCCATGTGGGTCTTTTTGAATTTTAACAAATATATAATAAAAACGTTTTGCCGGGAAATAAAAGTAGGGCAGGAAAAAAGATTTTTGTCAGGTTTTTTAAATTTTAATCATTAAAGTATAGTCTTTTATACTTTTCTGCCGAAATATTCAGTTCCTAAGAACATGGAAATGAAAAGCGGTACCCAATATTATGTTTTTGTATATTTAACTATCTAAATATTCAGTAGGTATGAAATATTCTCTCCTTTTATTGTTGGTTCCTTTTGTAAGTTTTTCCCAAACAAAAACAAAAGATGATGAAATAAAAAAATACGTTTCTGAAGTAAGTTCGGATTCTTTAAAATCCTATATCGGCAAGCTTGTAAGCTTTCATACCAGGCATACTTTAAGTTCTGTTGATGATAAAAATCAGGGAATAGGAGCGGCAAGGAACTGGGTGCTTGGAAAATTTAAAGACTATGCAAAGAACTCCGGAGGAAGAATGGATGTTTACTTACAGAAGGAAAACATTCAGCCGGATGGAAAACGGATAGACAGGGTTACCAACCTGGGAAATCCTATAGCCTTTTTAAAAGGTACAGATCCTAATGATAAAAGAATTTTCCTGATTTCTGCACACCTGGATTCGCGGGTTACCGATGTAATGAACAGAATTTCATACGCGCCGGGTGCCAACGATGATGGGAGCGGAGTGAGTGCTGTTATAGAAGCTGCGCGAATTTTGAGCAGATCTTCTTTTCCGGCATCCGTTATTTTCGTTACTTTTTCCGGAGAAGAACAGTCTTTGCTTGGATCTAAGCTTCTGGCAGATAAAGCCAAAAAAGAAAACCTGCAGATAGAAGCAGTCCTGAACAACGACATGATCGGAAATTCTAAAGCAGGAGAAACAGGAGAGATCAATAACCATACATTAAGGGTTTTTAGCGAAGGGCTGCCTTATGCAGAACTCGATAAAAAAGCAATGGGTATAAGGAACCTGGGACTTGAAAACGACAGTGAATCCCGGCAACTGGCCCGGTATATTAAAGAAATTGCAGAACAATATGTAAAAGGACTAGAAGTGAAGCTGATCTACAGGAACGACAGGTTTTTACGTGGCGGAGATCATTCCAGTTTTGTCAGTCAGGGATTTCCTTCCGTAAGGCTCACTGAATATTATGAAAACTACGATCATCAACATCAGGATATAAGAGTTGAAAATAATAAGCAGTACGGAGATCTTCCTGAATTTATAGATTTTAATTATCTGAAAAGAAACGTTGCGGCAAATATTGCTGTTCTGGCAAGTCTTGCCAAAGCTGCTTCAAAGCCTGACCGGGTAGAAGTAATGGTTAAAGAGCTTACCAACTCCACCTCACTAAGATGGGAAAAGCCAAAATCCGGAACACCAGCGGGGTATTATATTCTTGTAAGAGAAACGGATAGTCCCGTTTGGCAAAAAAAGATATTTACTAAAGAGCTTTCCATTAAAATCCCACTTTCAAAAGACAATTATATTTTTGCCGTTCAGACGATTAATCAGGCCGGAAATTTAAGTGTACCTGTTATTCCGGGGATTGCGAAATAATATCGACTAAGGAAGCTGAAATTTAAAATCTGATCCGGACAACTTCATTTGAATACAACAGAAATAAAACTTATTTTTGTAGATTATAATAATTCATATGGCAGCATCGTTACTATTAAAATACTTTCCTGATCTTACGGAGAAGCAGATCGAGCAGTTTTCCCAGTTGGAGAAACTGTATAATGAGTGGAATGAAAAAATCAATGTGATCTCAAGAAAAGATATGGAATCGCTGTATGAGAAGCATGTTCTTCACTCCTTAGGAATTGCAAAAATAATGGAATTTGCACCCGGAACAAAAGTGCTGGATATAGGAACAGGAGGAGGTTTTCCGGGGATTCCCCTGGCAATTTTATTTCCGGAAACGGAATTTACTTTAGTTGATTCTATCGGAAAAAAAATTACTGTAGTGAAAGCAGTGGCAGAAGGAATCGGGCTAACTAATTTAACGGCCATTCACGGAAGAGCGGAAAAAGTAAAAGAAAAGTTTCATTTTGTGGTAAGCCGCGCTGTAACCCAGATGCCGGAATTCCTCAGATGGCTGAAAGGAAAGTTTGAGAAAGAACAGTTTAATCCCAAACATAACGGGGTTTTATATTTAAAAGGCGGCGACCTTGCAGAAGAATTAGCCGGAATTAAATGTGAAATCTTCAATCTTAAAAACTATTTTGATGAAGAATTTTTTGATACTAAAAAAGTGATTTATGTATCAAAAGGTAATTTTAATTCTTAATTTTAGTGAATTAAGGAATAATTTTTGCTGAATTTTTATTAATAATCAGTAAATTTAAGGTTATGAAAAAACTTTTAAATATTGGATTTTCTGTATTGTTTTCAGGAATGGTTTTTGTTTCCTGCGAAGACGATGATTACCAGACTGTACAATCTATAGGTAAGATCAAAATCGACAGTGTAAAGATCATGCAGGATACTATGGATGTATATTCAATACAGAGTATTAAGACGTATTCTACCTATTCGTCCCAATGTGAGGGTTTTTATGGATATGATTACATTCATGACAGCAGCCTGGAAAGATCTGTTACCGCTTATAAATATACTACGGACGGTCCCTGTACACAGGAAGCCCATGTGGGAGCCAACCAGATCAACTTCAGTCCGCGTCAGACAGGAACGTATACCTTTAAATTCTGGAATGGTGGTAACAGCTGGATCACCAAAAAAATTGTAGTAGAATAATAATGAAATGGATTTCACTTTGCTTTTTTCTTTTTGCCAATGCTCTTTTTGGGCAGAAAATTATCTGGCAGGAAGATCATAAGCTGGTCTGGGATAACTTTAAAAGCCCCATAAACAGAAAAAATCATCCCGATGTAGCTGCCTATACACACTGCGGCTGGGAATATTCTGTAGTGAAATCCACCAATCCTAAATCTCCCGTTAAAATTGAGGTCACTGCTATTTTTAATGAAGACAGATCCTGGAAAGATGTCAAAAAAATAAATGATTATATCCTGCTGCATGAGCAAATGCATTTTGATATTGCAGAATTGTTTGTCAGAAAATTCAGGAAAGAGATAGGAGAGAAGATCAAAACTTCCGGTGATTACAATAAAAATTTTAATGCAGTTTACAGCAAAATATCAAACGATTACAAAAATTTCCAGATGTCTTACGACAGGGTTACGGAACATGGAATGAATAAAGAAAAGCAGGCAGAATACAATGCTCTCATTGCTGAAGAACTGGACCATTTAAAAAGCTATAAAGCCTCTTGAAATTTCTCAATAAAATCATCCACGAACTGCTGGCCCAAAACCAGGATCTTTCGGAGTTCAATATTGTTCTGCCCGGAAAACGTCCCATCGTATTCATCAGGCAGATCCTGGAAGAAAACAATTACTCAGGATTTCTTCCCAATTTCTTTACCATAGAAGAGCTGATCGACAGGATTGCAGGCAAACAGCCTGTTCAGGGAATCTCTCTTTGGCTTTTTGCCTTTGATGTCTACCGGAGTCTTGGTCTAATCCCGAAAGATGATTTTGCAGACTTTTTAAAGTGGTTTCCGACCCTTCAGAAGGACTGGGACGATATCCTGAAGTTCTCTGAAAGTGATGAAGCTGTTTTACAGTATATGTTTGATGAAGAAAGGATCAAAGAATGGGCTCAGGATCTGGGTGAAGATGATGATGTTCCCCGTAAAAAATTCCTTAATTTCTGGCGGAATATGAACGTTTTTCTTCCAATTCTAAAGAAAAAACTACAGGAAAGAAACTGGGCGACTTCCGGGATGATTCATGAAACTGCGAAGGCCAAGATCTCAGCTTTTGCCGAAAATACTTCCGAACATTTTGTATTCTGTGGCTTCAATGCTTTCACACCGGTGGAAGAAAAGCTCGTAAGGAGCTTACTGCGTTGGAATAAGGCACAGTGTTTCTTTCAGGCGGATCATTATTATTTTGATGATGAAAGACAGGAAGCGGGAAAATTCCTCAGGAACCATAAAACATGGAAAGAATTTGATGACAACAGGATTTTTCAGTGGATAGAAGATGATTTTAATCAGCCAAAAAATATAAAAGTTTATGAGGTTTCCGGAAATGTAACGCAGACTAAAGTTCTACCTGAAATATTTAAGGAAATTGAAAATAAGACCTATTCCAACACCGCAGTGGTATTATTGGATGAAAATCTTCTTCCTGCAAGTCTGGATGTGATGTACGGTGTTGAAAACCTGAATATTACCATGGGTTTTCCTTTGAAGAATCTTTCTTTTTCCAATGCCGTAAAACAGCTTTTCTATCTTCAGAAACAGCTGGAGAAAAATAAATCTTCCTATTACTACAGAGATATTTTCCCGATCCTTGAAGAGCTTCCGAAGTCTTCTGAAGATGAGTTGATTATCGGTAATTTCAGGACGAAAATAGAGGAGAGGAATATCGTTTATATATCAAAAAAGCTTTTAGAAGAGCTTCTGGGTGGGCTTTCTTATTATGGACTTCTTAGAAAAGCTGATCATACAGGTGTTTACCTGGATATGCTTATCGCTTTCTGTAAACGGATCAAATGGCTGGAAATAGATGATATCCAATATGAAAACGTTTCCCATTTTGAAAATGCGTTCAGAATTATTAAAAACCAGCTCAGTCCATATGATTTTGAAATCAAAATGGAAACACTGGAAATCCTGATCAACCAGCATGTCAATTCCGAAAGTATAGATTTCCAGGGGGAACCGCTCCGCGGACTTCAGATTATGGGTCTTTTGGAAACCCGTCTTCTGAATTTTGAAAATGTAATCATGCTTTCTGTGAATGAAGGGAAGCTGCCTTTAGGAAATTCACAGAATACTTATATTCCGTTTGATATCAGAAGGTATTTTGATATGCATACGTTCCTGGAAAATGACAGTATTTATGCCTATCACTTTTACAGGCTGATCCAGGATTCCCGAAATGTCCATCTTCTGTACAATGCACTCAGTTCCGGAGTGAATACTGGAGAGAAGAGCAGATTTATCACACAGATAGAAATGGAGAGCTCCCATAAGATAGAGCACCTTATTATTGAGAATTCTTCCGAACCTATTGCTTCGCAACCAATAGAAATTCTGAAGACGGAAATCGTGATGGAAAGGTTGCAGAAATGGAAGGAAAAAGTATCTGCATCACACCTGACCAGCTATCTTTATAATCCTATAGATTTTTATCTTTCCAAGATATTGAAGACCTCGGAAACGGATGAAATAGAAGAAGAACTGTCTGTTAAAAATTACGGAAATCTGGTTCATTATTCACTTCAAGAAGTATATGAATTACTTAAAGGTAAAGTATTAAAAGAAAAGGATTTACAAAATTCAATTAAAGAAATAGATCAATACATTAATATTGCTATTGAAAAGCTAAAGCATCAGCCTGAATTCTATGAAAAAGGCATGAATTTTATTCACAGGGCTATTGCTAAAAAAGTGATAGAGAATGTACTGAATCATGATCTTGAACTGGTGAGAAATGGTAATACCCTGGAGATTCTGGACATTGAAAAAAGATTCGAAAATGTAGATTTTTATCTTGATGGCAACGACAAAATTTCTTTCTTCGGATTTATCGACAGGATAGACCGCCTTAACGGGACCCTAAGAATTATTGATTATAAAACGGCAAAGATCAAAAACCTCACGGTAAAAATAGATGAAAATAACGTAGATGAATATTTCCATAACAGCGAAAGGAAACAGGCTCTACAGCTTTGCATTTATCATTATGTGGTACAAAATCTTCCGGAATTTTGGGGACTTCCTATAGAAACGGGAATCTGGAGCTTTGCAGAAGCTAAAAAAGGAGTCATTTCTCTGCAGTTTGATAAAGGGAATATTGATGATGCCATGCAGTCTGTAAAGAACCTTATTCTGGAAATATTGAACCCTGATCTCAGTTTTATTGAGAATATCAAGCCGTATTCCAATTAAAAATGCACTTCATTGCTGAAGTGCATCTCATTTGAAATGAAGATATACTAGTACTATTGTCTTATAATTTTACTTTTTTATTCACCGTTTTACCATCGTTTCCGGTAAACTGAACTACATAAATGCCTGGTTCCAAGCTTTTTGATTCAAATTCTGATTTATTGACTTCCTGCTGAATAATCAATGCCCCCGAAATATTATAGATGCTGATGTTTTTAATGCCATTGCCTGCTCTGGCAACGATCTGGCGGTTTTTCGTAAATATCTCAGCCTTGTCAGATAATGAGCTGTTTTCCAGTGCTTTTTTGAACTGAAGATTATAAAACTGAGTGACCACTTCAAAAGTGTTCTGATTATTAAGACCTTTTATGTCAATTCCATTGTTTTCGGCATACTCTTTCTGAGAAACTGTTCTTAAAAGATTTTTATTGCCATCAAAAATATTGACAGTGATCAGTTCTTCCTGTGGTATTTTCAGTTTTAAAATATTATTGTTTTCAGACTGTACAATTTCATTTTCAGGAACTTCTACGGGTGTGCTTTTAACGTATGGAATTAATTTCTGATTGTTATTTTCCTGTACTTTTAAAAGATAAACACCGTCTGTTAATGATGATAAACTGCCGTTTGTTCCTGATTTGCTTACTGCTTTTTCCTGATTGAAATCTGTAACTCCTACAAGCTGCATTTTTCCAAGATCCGGCTTTAATTGAGAAGAATAGAGTGTATGGGTCTCAGCCTGGCTGTTTCCCTGTTGTTTTGAAGTCAGTATGGCCCATTCATTCAGAAAACCTCCGCTTCTGAGTGTATTGAATTTGGCATTGGAGGCCAATGTAAAAGGAACAATTCCCCCTACATGGCCTAAAGGTCCCCAAAATAATGATTCCAGCTTATATTTGTTCAGATCCCACCATGCATAATATCCCCGCTGTACATCAATGGTTTTAGAAGTGTTTTCCGGTGGAATAGCCAGGTCTACTGAGGAATGTCCCAGGGTCATAGGGGTTTTGTTGTACCAGTCATACACATCCTTAGGCTTCATGCATCGTCTGAGGTTATTGTTGGGATTATTGGTAACATCATTAACAAAATTCTGAGTGAAAAGATTTCTCCAGATCACAGGCCCCCAAAGAAGGCCTCCGTTGTCCTGAACCACATGGTAATTGTATTTATCCAGATATTCCGGAGAAATGACCTCAGAAATGCTCGTATTGTAGGTTTTATAACCTGTATTATTGCAGGTATGCAATACATTGGCAAGGAAAGAAGTGAAAGGATAAAAATCCTTTTCCAGGACTCCTTTATTCAGGGTAACTCCTGAAAAATCATATGGTCCGTCTCCCATGTAAGCATACTTGAACTTCAGATTGGTTGGGTTAGAGGTATTCAGGCTTTTTAAAGTGGACATGGCGGCATGCGCACCTTGTGAATAGCCTGCCAGAAAGTATTCATCGTATCTTTTTATTCCTAACTGACCCAGCACTTTATTGGCTGCCTTTACAAAGTCTATCGTTGCGCCAGCTTCCGTAGCAGCGTCTACATATGGATGAACGCCGTCTCCGCTTCCCATTCCTACGTAATCAGGTGCCATCAGAATATAGCCGTTGAGTACATATGATAATTCAACTACGAATCCTGCGGTTAAGGCTCCTTTGAAGTTAGAAGGGACATTATCTCTGCTGTCGGTCGTTCCGTGATCAGAAACCACCGTGGAAAGTTTAAAATTAACGTTCGGATACATCAGAAGTCCTGTAGCCTTTACTAAGACATTCTTTTCATTTTTGGTATAATAAGTAATTTTATAGCCCTTAAGCCCCACATTGAATCCATTGAGATAGCTGACAAAATCCGGAGCGTTCTGCTCGCCCAGACTGTTGGCGATGAAATTAGTAACTCCCTGTGGAGTCAGATCCAATTTTTGTTCAAAACTCACAACATCTCCTGCCTGTTGGGCAAAAAAGAACGGAGCAGTGAAACTTAATAAAAGTGTAGATAATTTTCTCATATCAATATTTTTTGATGTTATTAAATTAAATATTTTTAATAAAAAATGGATAATGTTAATACATCAATAATTATTCATTGAATATAAGTTCCCTGCAAAGTGAGTAAAACAAGGAGTCCGGCCATTCGGCCGAACTCCTCTTCAGTATATTTTTGAGCTTTTATTTAAAAAGCGTTGATTCCTGTAATATCTAAGCCAGTGATCAGTAAATGAACATCATGTGTACCTTCATACGTAATTACCGACTCAAGATTGGCTGCGTGTCTCATCATCGGGAATTCGCCCATGATTCCCATGCCGCCAAGGATTTGTCTGGATTCTCTGGCAATATCAATAGCCATTTTCACGTTGTTGCGCTTAGCCATTGAGATCTGTGCAGGACTTGCTTTGTGGTCATTTTTAAGATTTCCTAACTGAAGACATAATAACTGTGCCTTTGTGATCTCTGTTAAGAATTCAGCTAATTTCTTTTGTTGAAGCTGGAAAGAACCAATCGGCTTGCCAAATTGTTTTCTTTCTTTAGAATACTGAACAGCTGTACAGTAGCAGTCAATTGCTGCCCCGATTACACCCCATGAAATTCCGTATCTCGCTGAGTTTAAACAAGATAAAGGTCCTTTTAACCCTGTTGCCCCAGGAAGTAAATTTTCTTTAGGAACTTTTACATTATTAAATACCAGCTCTCCGGTTTTTGAAGCTCTCAAGCTCCATTTATTATGAGTTTCAGGCGTAGTAAAGCCTTCCATTCCCCTTTCAACGATTAAGCCCTGTATTTTTCCTTCTTCGTTTTTTGCCCAGACTACTGCGATATCGCACAGAGGAGAATTCGTGATCCACATTTTGGCTCCATTCAGAAGATAATGGTCACCCATATCTTTGAAATACGTTTCCATAGAACTTGGATCTGAACCGTGATTAGGCTCAGTTAATCCAAAAGAACCGATCATTTCCCCTGCAGCAAGATGCGGAAGGTATTTTTTCTTCTGTTCCTCGGAACCGAATTCGTTGATAGGGAACATCACCAGCGAGCTCTGTACCGAAGCAGCAGAACGTACCGCAGAATCTCCTCTTTCAAGCTCCTGCATAATAAGACCGTAAGAAATCTGATCTAACCCTGAACCGCCATATTCAACAGGAATGTATGGACCTAAAGCTCCAATCTTTCCCAATTCTTTCATTAAGCCCGGAATATCAGTATGATTTTGCGCGGCCTGGTCAATCTGCGGCATTACAAAACTTTCCACCCAATCTCTTACCGATTGACGGATCAGTTTATGTTCTTCAGTAAGTAAAGCATCAATTCCGTAGTAGTCTGGAATGCTTGTAAGAGGATAATATGACATGATTTTTTTGATTTGCTTAAAAGTAATACTTTTCGTTGGTTTGAAAAATTTTTTTACGAATCTTTGTTGCGTTTGATTTTCAGTAAGATAAATGGGACCATACAGGATTTCAGTTAAAATACAGTCTCCTAAGATTCCTCATCATTAGAGATAGGATACTGATTGGCAGCATTGTGTACCTTACTTTTGAACTTATACAGATATGGAGCCTTATTGGCAGATCCGTCATACAGTTTCTCCAGTCTGTCCAGAATATTCAAGCTTAATATTTTACGCTGAAAATTATTTCTCCGGAATTTCTGTCCCAGAATAGTTTCATACAGCGACTGAAGATCTTTCATCGTAAATTTTTCAGGAAGAAGATTACTGGCTGCCACTTCGGTATTGATATTCATACGAAGATATTCAAGGCCCGTTTCTATAACTCTGTCATGGTCGAAGGCCATCTTGGGAAGTTTATTAACCTCAAACCATTCACAGCTTTCGTTGAATGCATCCGGAAAAGTATTGGCGACGGAAAAATCAATAAGGCTGCAGTAGCCCACCGTAATAAATCTCTGGAAGATCCAGTGATCTTTCGGAACTTCAATTCCTTTATTGTTAAGAAGGATTTGATGGACATTATTCTCCGTTCGGTCAATTCTCCCAAACGTGTGAAACTGTTTTAAAAAAAGGTCCTGGAGATGGGTTCTTTCATACAGTACTCTCGCAGCGGCTTCACGAAGGTCTTCATCATTGAAAACAAAACCGCCCGGAAGCGACCACAGATCCAGATCGTGGTACTTCAGAAGCAAAACCTTCAAAATATTATTGTGAAAACCAAATATTGTGCAGTCAACAGATACGTGTGCTACAAAATCTTTTGTATCAATAAGTTCCTGAAGGGTTTCTTTGTTTTTGGTGTCTTTGATTTTCATGGGAGTAAAAATAAAATTATTTTCTATAATTTCTTTCCTGCAAGCTTAAAATATATTAAACTCACTGTAAAAAGCACAGAAACAGCAAGTAATATATAAAGCGGATAGTAGTTTAACAGTTGTTTTCCGAACAGAACTGCCATAATAATTGAACTGACAGAGCTGCCAAGCGATGAAAAAATGACAATCAGGGATGTAAACAGGTTGATTTTTTCCCTGTCGATCTGTGCAATCATCTTTGAATTGACGACAGGGTAGAGCGGCGAAAGGAAAAGTCCGATCACCGGAAATAAAAATAGAATAATACCGGAATTCACAGAATCAAAATACTGTATTCCCACGATAATTACCAGCACAGCAATAATTAAAGAAATGCACAGAATATAATATTTTGACAGTGAAAATCTGTGAATGATATTAGCTGTTGCTGTTCTGCCTGCATAAGAAAAAAGAGCAAGAAAAGAAGTGGCCTGTAAAGCAAAAAAAGAATTTACATTCAGGTGATTTTTATAAAAAGAAGGCAGCCATGAATTAAATCCCTGCTCAACAAAAACAATAAAAAAAACTACAGCAAGGAACATAATTGTTGTGGGTTTTACAAATACTGAAAGTTCAGCCATAAGACTTTTATTCTCCGTTTTTTTCGCTTCTGAGATGTTCAGCTTTGAAAAAAGAAATATCGTTACAGCACAGAGTACTGTTATAGAAAGGAAACCGAACTTCCAGTATTCGGAATAGCGGCTGGAAATGAGCCACCCGAAACCGGTATTTACTATAAAAATACCGACCATAAATGAGGCTTCCACGCTGTTCATCATTTTGGCAAGAGATTTTTCATCTGAAATATTGTTCCGGATAATTCCGAAAACACAGATCTTTCCTACGGCAAAACAGGTCCCGATAATAGCAAACCAGACTTTATAGAACCAAAAATCTTCTATAAATGGAAGGAAACATGAGCAGATTCCAACAATGACTAAAGCAGAAACCAATGCTTTTTTAGTACCCGTCTTGCTTATAAAATTCACTGCAAAAAGTGAAATAAATGCAATGGGAATATCTTTGAAAGATTCTAAAAAGCCTAATTTTTCATAGGTGATTTTTGCCTCTGAAAGCTGAAGGATCACAATACCCATGCAGTTCAAGACCATTGAAAAAATAAGGAAGGTTAGTTTTAGAGGAAGAGAGATCTTGGAAAGCTTGGCTGTCATTTTGGGGACTTTTTTTATTGTTTTTTTACGATTTTTTTAGGAATTATGAAGAAGATATAAGGCTTTCAACTCCCAAAAATAAACGAAAAATTAAAATAATTGTGAATAGAATGTTAATTTATTAAAAAAAAATATATTTTTATTGTCTCAATTTGAGAATTAAAAAACTAACTGTATATGAATCTAAGAGTATCAAGAAGTCTGGGAGTAGTTGCTGTGCTGTATTTTACAGCTAATTTCAGTGCACAGGCCAGCGTACAAGACACTGTTCCGAAAGAGAATAAAATAGAGGAGGTTATTGTGATCGGTTACGGTACACAGAAAAAAAGTAATGTGACCGGAGCTATTGCAAGTATTAAAGCAAGCGACATAGAAAACATTCCGGCAGGTAAACCTGAACAGGTATTACAGGGAAGAGCTGCGGGTGTTTCTGTAGTGACGAATTCCGGGCAGCCCGGAGCTGCTGCTACGGTACGGGTGCGTGGAATTACCAGTTTTGGTGCAGGTAGTAACAGCCCTTTATGGGTGGTGGATGGTATTGTAGTAGACAATATCGGATGGCTGAACCAATCTGATATAGAAAGTATGGAAGTCCTGAAAGATGGGGCATCATCTGCTATCTATGGGGTTTCTGCAGCAAAGGGAGTAATTCTGGTTACGACAAAAAAAGGAAAGAAAGGAAAACTGAGTCTTTCGTACAATGGGTTTTATGGTTTTTCAAATACTTCCAAAAAATTAGACCTTTTAGATGCTACTCAATATGCAAACATCATTAATGAAGGGTTTGTAAATGATGGGGGAACACCTAGATATGCCAATCCCGGATCACTTGGAAAGGGAACAAACTGGCAGGATGCTATCTTCGGAACCGGTGAAAAATCTTCTCACGAAATAAGTATTACAGGTGGTAATGAAAAGTCAACCTATTATACTTCGTTTGGATATTTTGATCAAACGGGTATTGTCATGAGCGATATCTCTTATTATAAAAGGATAAATGCCAGATTTAATTCAACACATAAAGTTACAGACTACCTGACCATAGGCCAAACCTTTGCGTATACACACGTAAAATCTCAGGGAATCAGTGCCAACGAAGAATTCGGTGGTCCATTAGCTTCAGCAGTTAATTTAGATCCTACCACTCCGGTAGTCGTTACAGACTGGTCTTTAGTAGATCCTAACGGTTATACCAACCCATATATTATCCGTGACGAAAATGGTAATCCATATGGAATTTCCCGTTATGTCAATCAGGAAATGACCAATCCACAAGCTTTCCGCCACATCCAACAGGGAAATTATAGCTGGTCGGATGACTTTGTCGGGAATGTTTTTGCTGAGCTTAAATTTCTTGATCACTTCACTTTCAAAACAAGTTTAAATGGTAAGAAGTCGTATTGGGGAAGCCGCACTTTTACGCCGAAATATTATTTGAGCCCTAATTTTAACAATACCAGCTTCAACAGTCTGAATAAGGTAGACGAAAATAAATTCGAATGGAGTATGGAAAATACTCTGACCTATCAGAATAAATTCGGCGATCATAATTTAAGTGTATTGTTGGGACAGGGAGTTTACCGATATAATATTGCTGGCGGGGCAAGTTTGACCTATAGTAATCTGCCTATTGATAACTGGCAGGATGCATCTTTCAACTTTAATATCCCTCAGGATGATATTACGGCTACAGGATGGGATGGAATACAGACCCGTAAAGCATCTTATTTTGGTAGAATTATTTACGATTATGCAGATAAATATCTATTTACTGGAACTATCCGTAGAGACGGTTCTTCAAAATTTGCCACGAATCAGCATTGGGGAACTTTCCCTTCCATGTCATTAGGATGGAATGTTCATAAAGAAAACTTCTGGCCTCAAAATAAAGTGATCAATAATTTGAAATTAAGAGGAGGGTACGGAGTTTTAGGAAATGATGAAATGGATAACTTCAGATTTGCAAGTTTCATGGTTTCCGGAAGCAACTATACCACTGCCGGAAATAATATTATCATAGGATATGCACCAAGTACACTGGAAAATCCGAACCTGAAGTGGGAAGAGACCAGCCAGCTGAATATTGCAGCGGATTTGAAACTTTTCAACAACTTCACTTTTACAGCAGACTGGTACAAAAAGAAAACATCTGATATCTTAAGACAGGTGAATATCCCTGGTTATGTAGGTGTTCCTAATTTGCCTTGGGCAAACGTTGGAGATATGGAAAACTCAGGATTAGAACTTGAGCTAGGTTACAAAAAGAACTGGGAAGATTTTAGCATTTCGGTTAACGGTAACTTTGCTACTATTAAAAACAAAGTTTTACGATTAGAAGATGATATAGATTATTTCAACCTTGCCTCTTTTCAGACCATGGGAGCGGTATCCAGAGTAGCAGTAGGGCAGCCTTACGGATCATTTTACGGATACACATATAGTGGTGTTTTCCAGAATCAGACACAGGTTGATTCCTACGTCAATGCAACTGGAAACAAGTTATTACCTAATGCGAAACCAGGAGATTTTATATGGCAGGACAATAATGGCGACGGTAAAATTGATGACAATGATAAAGTAAACTTAGGAAGCTCTATCCCGAAATATACTTTTGGACTGACCGTCAATTTAAATTATAAAAATTTCGATTTTATGATGTTTGCACAAGGACAAGCAGGGAATAAAATTTTCCAGGGTTTAAGAAGATTAGATATGCTTGATGCTAATTATCAGACAAGGGTTTTAGATCGATGGACAGGGGAAGGTTCCACCAATAGTAACCCTAGAGTTACAAGGGATGATCCTAACCATAACTATTCCTGGATGTCAAATTATTATCTTCAAAAAGGAGATTATGTCCGTTTAAAAATCATCCAGTTAGGTTATACACTTCCTCAGGATGTTACAAACCGTTTTGGGATGAGCAAAGTAAGACTGTACGTAACGGGAGAAAATGTCTTTACTTTTACGAAATATACGGGCTACGATCCGGAAATCGCAGGAAGAAACAATTCCGAACAAGATATAATAGGAGTTGACAGAGCTTACTATCCACAAGCCAGAACATTTTTGTTAGGTGCTAATATCCAATTTTAATAATGAACAAAATGAAAAATAAGAATTTTTTATATAAAGGGCTTGCCATTACGTTTCTTACAGGCCTGAGTTTTAGTAATATTGCCTGTAGTGATTCATATCTGGATGACGTAAAGAATTCAGGGTCTTTTAATACCGATCTGTATTTTCAGAATGAACAACAGTCTTTCAGTGCATTGGTTTCCGTATATGATATTTTAAGAAAATATTCCGGAGGATTCGAGAATACGGTCACTTTTTTTAATGCAGGATCTGATGACTTTTATTCCGGAGGTGGAAACTCCAATGATGGAGCAGGAATCCAGGGAATGAATAATTTTACAATTAATCCCAATACCATGCCTGCGAGTTACTGGAAAGATTTTTATCAAGGGATAGCACGTGCTAATCTCTTAATAGAAAAAGTTCCGGGAGCTACTATGGGTGAAGATATTAAAAAGAGATATATTGCAGAGGCCAAAGTACTCCGGTCCTTATATTATTTCGAATTGGTAAGAATGTTTGGAAATATTCCGTTAGTGCTCAAAACTATTCAGTTCGGTGATGATTACTGGAATATACCACAGGCGAAACCAAGTGATGTATATGCGCAGATAGAAAGTGACATCAATGCGGCCATTCCAGATTTAATGATGACGTCTAGCGGCAATGACAAGGGTAGAATTACACAAGGAACAGCCAGGGCAATATTAGGTAAAATTTATCTTTACGATAAAAAAATGCCCGAAGCAGCAACACAGTTGGCAGCAGTGAATGGTACACCGGGAGGAACCAGCCAATATGGATATAAACTTGTGGCCAACTATGCCGATCTATTCAAAGTGGGACCGGAAACTGCAGATCCATATAAATTTTCAACAGAATCAATTCTGGAAGTTATGCATACCAACAAAGGAAACTCCGACTGGGGATTCTGGGGACAGGGAAAAGATGAAGGTAACTCTATCAACGTAATGGTAGGACCGCGTTCTTATTCTTTAAAAAATGTTCCGAATAATAATGCACCGGATATTTATTCCGGATGGGCTTTTAATACAGTAACGAATGACTTCGTTAATTTCATGCAGGGGGATCCCAGATTAAATGTAACCGTTTTCAATGCGAAACAATTGGTCGCTGATGGTAAAATTTCTTACAGCCCTGCCTTTGCAGATACAGGATATTTCTTAAACAAATATTTACCTACGAACGATTTGAAAAGCTCACTTCCAGGACCGGCTGAATTGAATTTCAGACAAAATTATGTAGCCATAAGACTGGCAGATACTTACCTGATGGAAGCAGAAGCCTTAGGCGGTGCCGGAGGTAGAGCACAGGCTCTGTTGGATGCTGTGAGAGCAAGAGTAGGTTTAGCATCAGTTCCTGTTTCTTTACAGGCTATTAAAGACGAAAGAAGAAGAGAGCTTGCCGGAGAAGGACACAGATGGTTCGATCTTGTCAGATGGGGAGATGCTCCTTCTAAGCTTGCCTCTAAAGGATTTAAAGCAAATAAAAATGAAATTCTTCCAATTCCGTTCAATGAATTGCCAAATACTGCTTTAAAACAAAACCCAGGCTACTAAAACATGAAGTTTCACAGTTTATATAGTTTCTTTTTTAAAGGTACTGCGCTGCTTTGCGGCGTGGTACTTTTTCCTGTATCATGTGCGTCAGTAAATAGTGATAAAGAAAGTGTTCAATCCTGGCTGACGAAAGGAAATGAAAGTGTAAAATTACAGCAGCAGAGCCCGGTTAGGTTTACAACAAATGCCAATAACTGGCAGAATATTGAAATTGATGATACCCAGAAATTTCAATATGTTGACGGTTTTGGCTATACCCTGACAGGAGGAAGTGTTGAGGTGATCAACAGGCTTTCATCTTCAAAACGGAAAGCGCTTCTGGATGAACTTTTTGGGAAAGATAAAAATTCAATTTCCATAAGCTATCTGCGGTTAAGTATTGGAGCTTCCGATCTCGATGGTGAAGTTTTTTCTTACGACGATCTTCCGGAAGGCCAGACAGATCCGACGCTTTCAAAATTCAGCCTGGCAAAGGATAAAGATCTGATTGCGATGCTGAAAGAGATCTTGGCCATCAATCCCGATATCAAAATTATTGCAGCTCCATGGTCGTCTCCAGTTTGGATGAAGGACAACGGAAAATCCAAAGGAGGAAGCTTAAAACCTGAGTTTTATAAAGTCTATGCAGAATATTTTGTAAAATATATTCAGGGAATGCAAAAGGAAGGGATTACCATTGATGCCATTACGCCTCAGAACGAGCCTCTCCATCCCGGAAATAACCCAAGCCTGTATATGCCGTCTGAGCAACAGAAAAACTTTATCAAAGGTCATTTGGGCCCTGTTTTTAAAGCCAACAACATCAAAACAAAAATTGTTGTTTACGATCATAACTGCAACAAACCGGAATATGCCCTTGATATTCTGAAAGATCCGGAGGCGTATCAATATATTGACGGCTCGGCTTTCCATTTGTATGAAGGAGACATTTCGGCGTTAAGTACGGTTCACAACGCATTTCCCGATAAAAATTTGTATTTTACCGAGCAGTGGACGGGATCGAAGGGAACTTTTAATGAAGACCTGAACTGGCATGTTAAAAATGTAATCATCGGTTCCATGAGAAACTGGAGCAAAATTGCTTTGGAATGGAATATAGCAAATGATCCGCAGTACAAACCGCATACAGACGGAGGATGTACAGAATGTAAAGGGGCAATAACAGTTTCGGACAGTGAAAACTTCACCAGAAATGTCTCCTATTACATTATCGCACACGCTTCCAAATTTGTACCTGCAGGTTCCCGGCGTATTGCCTCCTCACAGACAGAAACACTTTCTACGGCAGCCTTTAAAACCCCTGCCGGAAAAACTGTACTTATTATCCAGAACGGAAACAGTACAGATGAAAGTTTTAATATCAAATATAACGGAAAGACTGCTCCGGTTACCCTTTCAGGACACTCGGCAGCGACTTATGTTTTTTAATTTAATATCATGAAAAAAACTTATTTCTTACTTGCAATTGCAGCATTAGGTATCAATGTCCACGGGCAGAAAACGATTGATCAGAAAGTAGCGGAACTGCTGTCTAAAATGACACTCGAAGAAAAAGTAGGACAGATGGTTCAGTATAGCGGATTTGAATATGCCACAGGGCCTCAGCAATCCAATTCAGCAGCAGTACTGGAAGAAATAAAGAAAGGGAAAGTAGGCTCCATGCTCAATGTAGCGGGCGCTGATGAAACCAGGGCTTTTCAGAAACTCGCTCAGCAATCAAGGCTGAAAATACCCTTACTGTTCGGACAGGATGTTATCCATGGCTATCGGACGACTTTTCCTGTTAACTTGGGTCAGGCAGCAAGCTGGGACCTGGCAATGATTGAAAAGTCTGAGAGAATTGCAGCCACAGAAGCTTCTGCTTATGGGATCCACTGGACCTTTGCACCTATGGTAGATATAGCAAGAGATCCGAGATGGGGAAGGGTAATGGAAGGTTCCGGAGAAGATACTTACCTGGGAACGCAGATTGGTCTGGCAAGAATTAAAGGATTCCAGGGAAAGGGCTTAGGAAGCCTTGATGCGGTAATGGCCTGTGCCAAGCATTTTGCGGCCTATGGAGCAGCTGTCGGCGGAAGAGATTACAATTCTGTAGATATGAGCTTACGACAGCTGAATGAAACCTATCTGCCTCCGTTTAAAGCCGCAGCTGAGGCTGGAGTAGCCACATTCATGAATTCTTTTAACGATATCAACGGAGTTCCTGCTACAGCCAATCAATATATTCAAAGAGAACTTTTAAAAGGAAAATGGAATTACAAAGGTTTTGTGGTGTCAGACTGGGGAAGTATCGGGGAAATGATTCCTCATGGTTATACCAAAGACGCTAACGAGGCCGCTGAAAAAGCTATATCAGGTGGAAGTGATATGGATATGGAAAGCCGCGTTTATATGGCAGAACTTCCAAAATTAGTTAAAGAAGGAAAAGTTGATATACAATTAGTAGATGATGCCGCAGGAAGAATTTTAACCAAGAAATTCGAAATGGGGCTTTTTGATGATCCTTACAGATTCAGCAATGAAAAAAGACAGAAAGAACAGACCGACAATCAGGAACACCGGAAATTCGGAAGAGAATTCGGTTCAAAAAGTATTGTTCTTCTGAAAAATAAAGGAAATATTCTTCCACTTTCAAAAACAGTGAAAACAGTCGCACTGATCGGACCTTTCGGGAAAGAAACAGTTGCTAACCACGGATTTTGGTCCATTGCATTTAAAGACGATAACCAAAGAATCGTTTCTCAGTTTGACGGAATTAAAAATCAGCTCGATAAAAATTCTACCTTATTATATGCAAAAGGATGTAATGTAGACGATCAGGACAGATCTATGTTTGCGGAAGCAGTGGAAACTGCGAAAAAAGCTGATGTGGTAATCATGACGTTAGGAGAAGGTCATGCAATGAGCGGTGAAGCCAAAAGCAGAAGCAGTATCGGTTTTTCCGGCGTACAGGAAGATTTATTGAAAGAAATAGCTAAAACAGGAAAACCTGTTGTTTTAATGATTAACGCTGGAAGACCTTTGATCTTTAATTGGGCAGCAGATCATATTCCTGCCATAACCTATAATTGGTGGCTGGGAACAGAATCAGGAAATTCTATTGCCGATGTTCTGTTCGGTGCAGTAAATCCCGGAGGAAAACTTCCAATGAGCTTCCCAAGAACCGAAGGACAAATTCCTATTTATTATAATCATTACAATACAGGAAGACCTGCGAAAAATAACACAGATAGAAATTATGTTTCAGCTTATATTGATCTGGATAATGATCCGAAATTTCCATTTGGTTACGGATTAAGCTATACGGATTTTAAATATTCTGACATGGTCTTAAGTTCAACCAGTCTTAAAGGAAACCAGACTTTAAATATCAGCGTAACGGTTTCCAATACAGGAAAATTTGACGGAGAAGAAGTCGTACAGCTTTACATCAGGGATCTTTTTGGGAAAGTAGTACGGCCTGTGAAAGAACTGAAAGGTTTCCAAAAAATATCCATCAAAAAAGGAGAAAGCAAAAAAGTAGACTTCAAACTGACCCCGGAAGACCTGAAATTTTTTGATAATGATCTGAATTATGATTGGGAAAGTGGAGAATTCAATATTATGGTTGGAACCAACTCCCAGGATGTTCAGACGAAAAGAATCAATTGGATTAAATAATTCAATAGGAGCGGGCTTTAGCCCGCTTAACATAATAAAAAAGAAAACGGCTTCAGCCAAAAATCTACATGACAACCACATTCATGAAAATCAAATTTAGAAATATCATTCAACTCTGTGCGGCCGGAATATTAGTTCTTTCTGTGGCAAGCTGCGTCTCAAACAAAGCAGGCTCCGGCAGAAAACTGGTCTGGAGCGATGAATTTAATGGGAAAGGTCTTCCCGATTCATTAAAATGGAATTATGATGTAGGAGGAGACGGATACGGAAACCAGGAAGCTCAGTTTTATACAAAGAAAAGAATTGAAAATGCCAGAATGGAAGGTGGAAATCTTGTTATTGAGGCCAGAAAAGAAAATTGGGATAAGAATAAGTATACTTCTGCAAGGCTTTTGACCAAGGGGAAATTCTCTTTCCAATACGGAACAGTAGAAGTAAAGGCAAAACTTCCCAAAGGCAGGGGAACATGGCCAGCCGTCTGGATGATGAGTGAGAATATGAAAAAATGGCCGGATGACGGCGAACTGGATATCATGGAACATGTAGGTTTCAATCAGGGGTATATCCATGCTTCGGTTCATACCAAAAAGTATAATCATATTCAGGGAACACAGAAAACGGATACTCTGATTGTAAAAGATGCCAGTGAAAAATTCCATGTATATAAAGTAGACTGGACGCCGGAAAAAATTGATGTCTATATTGACGATAAAAAGTTTTTCACGTATGAAAATAAAGAAAAAACTTATGAAGCATGGCCTTTCGATCAGCCTTATTTTATTATTTTAAATCTGGCAGTAGGCGGTTTCTGGGGCGGAAAAGAAGGAATAGATGACAGCATATTTCCGCAAAAGTATTATATAGACTATGTAAGGGTTTATCAAAATAAATAATGAAGAGAGGGCAGTTACGTCCAAAAACAGAAAGAAAAAATTATGAAAAAACTAATTGTAAGCTGTTTGGCAGTAGGAGCGTTTCTGAATGCTAATGCACAGAACTATTGGAAAAAGAACACAGGGAAAACAGCAAAGGTTATTCTTACCAACTCCAAGGCCAATGAGAAAATGGCAGATAAAGGAATGGTTAAGTTTGAGAAGTTCGGACAGCCCAAAGAAACGGATGCCTGTATTTTTGTAGATCCTGATTTTAAATATCAGAAGCTGATCGGAATTGGTGGGGCCATCACTGATGCATCTGCAGAAACCTTTTATAAAATGCCGGAGGACAAGCAGAAAGAGATTATAGAGGCTTACTTTGGAAAAAACGGATTGGGATACACCGTAGTCCGTACCAATATGAACTCCTGCGATTTTTCCAGTGATTCTTATACTTATGTAGAAGATAATGATACGGCTTTGAAGACTTTCAATATTGCCCATGACGAAAAGTATAAGATCCCGATGATTAAAGAAGCTCAGAAAGCGATAGGGAAAGATTTCACATTTTACTTCTCCCCATGGAGTCCGCCAGCATGGATGAAATCTAATAAAAGTATGCTGAAAGGAGGGCGGTTGGAAAATGCATTTTATCAGACCTGGGCAGATTATTACATTAAATTCATCAAAGAATATGAAAAAAGAGGAATCAACATATGGGGTCTGACTGTACAGAATGAGCCTATGGCGACACAGACCTGGGAGTCCTGCATTTATTCAGCTGAAGAAGAAGGCGAATTTCTTAAGAACAACCTTGGGCCGACACTTTGGAAAAATGGTTACAAAGACAAAAAGGTAATGATCTGGGATCACAACCGGGATTTAATCTATCAGAGAGCCACTACTACTTTAAGCGATCCTGAAACCTCGAAATATGCCAGCGGAATTGGGTATCACTGGTATGAAACCTGGAATAATAAAACGCAGCTTTTCGATAATTTATCTGAAACGCAGAAAGCTTTCCCGGATAAGTTCCTGGCTTTTACCGAAGGTTGTAAAGAACAGTTCAATATGTCCGGAATTTATGATGTGAGTCTTGGTGAACTTTATGGAAGAAATATGCTTAATGATTTCAATAAAGGAACAGCCTTATGGACAGACTGGAATGTGTTGCTGGATGAAACCGGAGGCCCAAACCATGTCGGAAACTTCTGTTTTGCCCCTATCATTGCTGATACCAAAACAGGAGAGGTACATTATACTTATGAATATTATTATGTAGGCCATGTTTCAAAATTTATCAAGCCTAATGCCCAGAGAATCGGAAGTTCTTCAAACAGAGCGGCTCTTACATCTACCACTTTCATGAATGAAAACGGCCAGCTGGTTACTGTGATCATGAATGATTCCGGGAATGATATTGAAACAAATCTGTGGATCGAAGGAATGGCTGCGAAATTATCTGCGCCGGCCCATTCTATACAGACTGTTATACTGTAACTTCATATTAACATTTTTATAGAACCGGCGGCCTCGTAGAGGCCGCCGGTTTATTGTTTACAGTATATTTTTAATGCTGTTATTCAACATCATATTTGCTGATTACTTTCTGAGTAACTCCTGAGCTGCTGAAACCACCATCATGGAATAAGTTCTGCATCGTCACTTTCTTAGTAAGATCAGAGAATAAAGTTACACAATAGTTGGCACAGTCAAGAGCTGTAGCATTTCCAAGCGGAGACATATCTTCAGCGTATCCAAGGAAGCCGCCGAAACCTTTCACACCGCTACCTGCTGTAGTAGGTGTAGGAGATTGGGAAACCGTGTTGACACGTACTTTTCTCTCACCCCAGTAATTTCCGAATGTTCTTGCAATACTTTCCAGATAAGCCTTATTATCAGACATATCATTGTAGTCAGGGAAAGTTCTCTGAGCTGCAATATAAGTCAGTGCTAAAATGCTTCCCCACTCATTCATGCAGTCTTTCTCCCACGCCACACGCATTACCTTGTGGAAAGAAACCGCTGAAATATCCCAGCCTTTTTCCAACCAGTCATAATTCATTTCAGTGTAATGCTTTCCTTTTCTTACATTTACGGACATGCCTATAGAGTGAAGGATAAAATCTATTTTCCCGAATTTTGCTGTCGCAGCATCAAAAAGTTTTTCAAGATCTTCTATAGAAGTAGCATCTGCAGCAATCACCTCAGAACCTGTTTTTTCTGCTAAACCATTAAGTTCTCCCATTCTCAAAGCAATAGGGGCATTTGATAAGATAAATTCAGCACCTTCTTCATGACATCTTTCTGCAACTTTCCATGCGATTGATTGCTCATTAAGGGCTCCAAAAATAATTCCCTTTTTGCCTTTAAGTAAACCGTATGACATAATTTTTTAATGTTTATTTGAATACAAATGTAGCAATAATTTGTGTTTGTAACATCATAAAAATGGAGCCTTATTGATTTAAGACTCCATTTTCTTGAAATATTTATATGACTGAAATTTTAATTGGTTTTCTTATTCCATTCTGCTTTTGCATCTTCCGCAGCATCTTTAGTTTTTTCCCAAGCTTCGTTTGCCTTATCTTTTATGTCATCCCATGCATCTGCAGCATTATTCTTTACTCTTTCAAACCAGTCTTCCTGCTGTGCCTCTTCATCATTATTCCTCTTTTCATTGATGTAATCTTTTGCTTTGGCTGCCAGGTCATCAATTTTCCATTTAGCATTGTCTGCTGCATTCTTTAAAGAGTTTTCTGTGTTATTTACTGCATTTTCCGCTTTGTTGTATTCTGAATTGTTCATAATATATAATATTTTATTGTTGTGTATACGTAAATAAACAATAACTATTCCTAAAACCTGGAAATGCTGTTAAACTTTTCTTAATCTTTTGTTATACTTTTCAAATCAGTATTATCTTTAGTACAGTATAAAAAATTACTATTATGGAAAAAATACGATGTGGCTGGTGTGAGAAAGACGATCTGTACCGAAAATATCATGATGAGGAATGGGGAAGGCCCGTATACGATGATGAAACTATTTTTGAATTTCTGATCCTTGAAAGTTTTCAGGCGGGACTGAGCTGGTATACGATCCTTTCTAAAAGAGAGAATTTCAGAAAAGCTTTTGATGATTTCAATTATAAAAAAATTGCAGCTTATACGGAAGAGAAAATGGAGGAGCTTATGAACGATCCCGGCATTATAAGAAACCGGCTTAAGATAATGGCTACAGTAACCAATGCGCAGAAGTTTCTGGAAGTTCGGAAAGAGTTTGGAAGCTTTTCAGAATATATATGGGGTTTTGTAGGTGGAAAGCCGGTGGATAACTGTCCCAAAACTTTAGGTGATGTTCCGGCTGTAACAGATATTTCTGATATTTTATCTAAAGATCTGAAGAAAAGAGGTTTTAAATTCGTGGGATCTACAGTGGTTTATGCTCATATGCAGGCCACCGGAATGGTGAACGATCATATTGAAAGCTGCTTCGTAAGACAAAAATAAATTTTATTTTATTCATTTTTACGTGATTTTTTTATATATAATGTAATTTAATTTTTTATATGATAGAAGATATAAGGCCTTTGGAACTGTGTTGTTATTAGGTTTCATGCTTTTTAATTCATGATAATGTTTCAATTATAAGTGATTAACGGTGGATTTAATCACTATTAAGTGTATATTTATTGATTTGATAAAAAATATGGCTATTTTGTTTTAAATTCGTATATTTGCATCCTCAAAAAATAAACTATAGCAATAAGGCGATGCAAAGCAAATTCAAACTTCAGCTCTTTCTTCTTTTTTTACTGATTAATAATTTTATTATCGCACAGGTGGGGATTGGTTTACCTGAGCCTGATTCTTCTGCTATGCTGCACATCAGTTCAAAAAATAAAGGAGTGCTTTTTCCAAGTGTGTCTTTAGCATCCAATATAGATCAGTTAACTATTCGAAATCCGGCTGAAGGGCTCATTGTTTGGAATAATGGACAAGGAAGTTTAACGGAGACCGGGTTTTATTACTGGAATAAGGGCAAATGGAATATGCTTGCCACCTTTGCAGGAACGAACGGAAACGGAGCCGGCGGAGGAAGTGTCGCTCCATTTTCAGCATGGAATAGCTCGGCAACAAACAGCGGTAATTCGGCTGGAGCTAATACCAATCTTTCTTTAGGGACCAATACTTCAGATGATCTTATTTTTAAAGTAAATTCTACCACAGTAGGACATTTGGGTGTAAATAACTCAATAAGTTTTGGTATGGCAGCTCATGCAGATCAGAATGGTATTGCTCTGGGTAATTCCAGCAGTGCTTACCAGGGAATTGCCATCGGAACAAATACATCTGTTACGGCCAATGAATCGGTAGCCTTGGGAGCCAATACTAAAATTTCCGGTTATCAGTCAACTGCAGTAGGATTCAATGCCAAAGTAACAATGAATGAAGCTACAGCAATAGGAAATAATGCGGAAGCATCAGGCTTTCAATCGATCGCAGCAGGGTATAATGCCAAAACAACAACAAATGATGCGACGGCTTTAGGTAAAAATTCAACAGCATCAGGCTTTCAGTCTACTGCAATAGGATATAATGCAAAAACAAGTTCTAACAGTGAAACGGCTGTAGGATATAATACAGTGACCAATAATCAGAATTCTACGGCAATAGGATCGGGAGCGAATGCTTTGGGGCAGTTTTCTTCAGCGATTGGATATGGAGCGGCGACTTCCCAAGCTAATGCAATTGTCATTGGAAATAATAATGCTAATGTTGGAATAGGTACAGGATTCCCTAATACATCTGCTAAATTGGATGTAAATGGTGGATACAAACTGGGGGAAAAGGGGAGTGTACAAAAAAACCAGATCAGTTTTGAAGCCTGGCCATCGGTTTCTGTGAATAATCTGCCCCCCGGAAAATCTGTTATGCTCGAAATTCCTGTTCCTGCGAGTATGCAGCCGGGTTCTGTAAGAGCGGCAATTGTAGTTTCTCCGGCGGGCGATTTTGCAGGCAATACTTCTTTTTCGGTATCCAATCCAAGAATGACTTCTACTACAAGTGTTACAATTAATCTCACAAATATCTCAGGCGGACCTGAAAGTTTGTATTCAGGGCATTTTTATGTGATGATTAATGAGTTTTAAATTGGAAAAGTCTTACAAGCTATGCCATTGGTCCTGTAATTTTTAGATATCAAAATGAAAAAACCGCCATAAAGCGGTTAATTATATAAAAACTTATAACTAATTATAAACTTTGAACTGATATTTCTTTATTAACTTTCTTTGCCGCGTCCATAGCTTTTTTGAATACGGCGAAAAGATCTTCACCATCACTAGTATAAAAATAATTAGCCAAGCTCGTAATTCTTTCAGCAATATTATTACCCCAAGGTGGTTGTTTTGATAAATCTTCAATATCCCAGACAACCATAGAAGGAGAATATTCTTCCAGTTCAGTGAAAATGGTTTTTAATTCTTCAGTAGCAGAATCAATTTTATCAGGTGACAAACTTTTATAATATAATTCATTCATAATCAATGGAAATCTGCTCCCCCAATTATTATTCTCTAAATTATAAGCTACAGTTGAAAAGAATGAATGCAGAAAACTTCCGGTTCCTATTTTGTAAAAGATTGGACCTACTTTTAATCCTACCATATTTTAAAATTTTAAGTTAAATATATAAAAATTATTGCATGAAAATTACTTCCAAATCCGGACAGCTTCGATTTATGCTTTCTTGAAGTTCTATCAATGTTTCTGGTGACACATTTTGACCTCTTACATCAATTACAGCCGTTTGCCTTGTCCCATTCGGAAGGTTTTTTAATCTGTCATTATATTGTCTTTTTAATTCATTTGTTAAATTACTTCTTCCATTATTGGAGGTAACGTCATAATTTTTTACTTCAACACTATGACCTTCAGTGTATAAATCAGGTCTTGTACTGCCTTCCGTTCCGTACGGCACTTCTTTTTTATCAATAAAGCTTTTCTGAGTATCATAACCCGGATACATACCTTCCGCATCTATTTCACTTTTTCTCCAACTTGGTCTATTTGAATCATTAGGGTTATTTGGATTATTTTCAGGCTCATTTTTAGGAGGTTTATTAGGGTCTTCGACAAATTTGTTGGTTTTAGAATCTCTTAACCTTCCCTTTGTATCTCTATAAGTGCCTGGAGGATCGGTTATGGTTCCGTCAGTGACTTTGGCAATATCAGAAGCATCATCACCTAAAGATTCTATAAGCTCTTTACCTGTTCTAGCTGCTACAGCTTCCCCACCTTCTTTTGCAGCCCGTTCCCCTGCTTCTTCTACACCTTCTCGGACAATTCTTTCACCAGCTTCTTCAAGTGCTTCTTTTCCTGCAACTTTCGCACCGGTCAATGCTAAGGAAGAACCCCCACTAAATGCTGCTGCTGCTACATCCGGAATAAATTCTCCCACAGTTGTGCCTATTTTTCTTGGGTTTTCAGCTACCCAGCCTGCAGCATCTTTGGTGCCTTCCCAGGCTGCGCTTCCTGCATCTGCCCAGTTTTGTCCGTCACTGGCCCAGTTCCAGGCTCCTTCAGCAGCATTGCTCCAGTTGTCTCCCTTGCTGGCCCAGTTCCATGCATTTCCGACCCCTTCGGTAGCTGCGTTCCATCCGTCACTTACCATTCCGCCCAATGCTTCAGCGGTGCCTACGGGATCCTGGCCAACCTGATAAAGTGTTTCACCTAAGCCAACTACACCATTTACAGCTCCTTCTACCAGCCCTGTCCCCAGATCACTGAACCAGTCTCCGACACCTGTTACGGGCTTCATCCAGTCCGGAAGCATCTGGTCCCGCATTTCCCGACCTTTTTTGTTTTGCTCGGCGATCCAGTCAAAACCTTCCTTGATATAGTCGGAAGGCATTTTTCCTTCTCCGACGCCATATGATACGGCAGCTGCTCTATCAAAGAAGATGTTGATCTTTCCACCAAATATACAATTACAGAAAGAATCTTCCAATAGCATCCGGCTTCCATTTATCTTTACCCCATCCTTTGGCGCTTGCCATCCAGTAAGAATGGTTGGTAGACAAGAAGCTCCTGTTGCCCATTTCAAAGGGTTGGTACAAAGTCCCATAGGTTTGATATTGAAAAAAGGAAGAAAATCCAGTTCCGAAGCCATGGGAACACTGTATATGGTAGTGTTTTTATTGTTGCTTACCCGCAGGGTAGAGGGGCTTGTTCCTTTGTCGCAAGCTAAAAAGGCACCTTCAGGTACGTATTTTTTTGCCATAATGCGATGATTTAGATGTTAATTTTATCTGAGCTCAGGGTTACATTTTTCAATCTTCTGAAACTATTTTCCAGTTTATTAAGGTTTTCCCGGGTCTCCAGAAAAATCTTACCCGGAACTTTCAACAGCTCCGAAACTTTACAGTTACTGACAGAGCATATATATTGTCCGTCTGCATATACATGCCATTCTCTGGCAGCCGGAGCCTCCAGGATCTTCTCATCATCGAAGAGAAGATAGTAGCGGTCATTCTGGAATACAATATCAAGCAGGGGAATGGTCATGGGCTGCAGCTTTTAAGATGTTTTTTTCTTCACGGTATAATGTGCCAGGAATCTGTGCCAGGCTCATACACATACTCTGTTCAGACCACGGCCACTCTTCCAGGAGATAGCGTTCTATATAATTAAGCTGTAGGAGAGTCGGCACACGGGGACGGTTCTTTAAAACACGGATCATGGCGGTTACTTTATCCTGTTCAAAATTATCTTCATCTATGCTTCCTTTCACATCAATCTGGTACCTGCCGTCTTCTAATTCTGAAATTGTTTCTTCTGTAGTAATAGGGACGCTCTTGGTAGCAATAAAGTTGGGAAGCTCACGGTATCCGTTGATGATCTCGTTTTTTTTGAACTCCTTGAAATGAATGCCGGGAAATAGCAATTGATAAGGCATTGCGAAACGGAGAGCTTCTGCCAGGCGCTCGCCATCTTCCAAAAGTTCTTCTACACCTTTGATGAAAATTTCACGGTATTGCTCACTTCGATGTTTCAGGATAATTTTAGGCTTTATTTCCAGCCATTTATTCTGTACCTCAGTTAAGTTGATGATCTTTCCAAGCTGTCCGTTTTCATTGAGGGTGCATACTATTTTTTCTCTCAGCTGATGCAGGTCTCCGACCCATTTGTACATACCGTCTTTATTGGATTGCTTATACAATGGCATTTCAACGGTAAAAACAGGCTTTTCATTTTCAATAGAAGTTAGGGTGACTTTTAGCTCAGCTTCAATATAGTTTTCATTTCTGAGTCCCTGAAATTGATATCTTTCTTCTCTGAGAAAGGTATAGTTACGATATTCGCCCTTGTTTTCTATATTAACCTGCATAATTATCCTTTATTGATTTCCACATCAGCCCCTTTGATATTGGTAGGTCCTGAAGATGAGGTATTAATTTTAGCGGCATTGGCATTGATGTCACTATCAATCTTAATTCCAGGATTGGCAGCGGCTTTTCCTAACTCTGTAGTCGTTTTTCCTATGACTTTCACATTGAGACCTTCTATGGTGATGTCTCCTCCCGTAGTCATGGTTATGGAGCTGCTTCCTGTTTTAATGGTAATGGTTGTGTCGCATTCCAGAGTGATTTTTCCGCTATTATCCATTTTAAGCATAGAATTGGCTCCTCCGCCTTCTTTTCCTCCTACGTTAATAGAACTTACACTTCCAACATTTACCGTATTATTATTCCCAACTGTTACTGTTTTATCATTATTGGCATTGGTCATTGCATTTCCGGCTCCATCAAATTTCATATTGGCTCCTCCCTGATCGGTCAGAAACACAGATCCTGCACCATCATCCAGTTCCAGTTTATTACCGCTTCGGCTGCTCAGGCTTTTAACATTATTGTTTTGTCCGCCTCCTCCGCCAACACCTCCATGAAACATTCCTCCCATTACAAAGGGACGGTCCGGATGCTGGTGTACAAAATTGACAACCACCTGATCTCCAACTTCAGGAATAGCCATAAAACCACGGTTTTTACTTACTTTATCGCTTCCGCCCGCATCAGGAGTCATAACGCGGATAAACTCAGTGGTATCCTGCCCGTTCTGCCAGTCGAACTGAACCTGAATCCTGCCTTGGTTAAGAGGGTCAGTATTTGAAATAACTTTGGCGAACTGAGGTTCTGCTTTAGGCATCTCAAATTCAGGCCGTGGCATGTATCCGGTATCTGCTGCTATTGCTTCAAAATTTCCGGTATAATGACCTCTTGCATCTACCTCGTGGCTGATCCCTGTGATCATAAGCTTGGTAAAATAGGCGGTCTGGTTGGTTTCAGATTTCCGCATTTCTACATCCGCGGTACATCCAGGATATAAAAACGGGACAGAAGTGCTTCCGGATGTGATAAACACGTCTACAGCTTTACTTCCTGCTGTACCTTTCTGTGAAGCATCAATATCCATAAAAGTAGATGCTTTGATGGGAGCTACCCTTAATGAAGGGGTTGTGAAAGTTGCTTTGGATATTTCATAGGCTCGTTTCGCAATATCTGACTGATGATTTATTTTTGAACTTCCTGTTGTGAGCTTTTCATTTTTGCTGCTGTTATAGCCGTAAAAAACAGGGTTTACATGCTGGGCTCTCATTTTGATCTTAATATCATGTACGCTGCTTCCGTATACCAATTGTACCGGCTTTTCCTGTGGGGGCAGTTTTCCGAAATGAAGAACCTCACCATCATAATAAAACTGTTCCCCATAAGCTTCTGCTATTCTTGCGAGATAATTGTAGTGGGTTTCTTCATATTGAGAGCTGTAAGAAACATTTCCGTGCTGGGAATCTACTCTGAAATCAAATTTATTGGAACCAAGTCCTTCTTTAATCACCCAATCTGCAATGCTGTTCAGGCTGATCTCTTTGGCACCACCGAAACTCTGAATGTGCGGGGCAGCATCAAGAAGTACAGTAGGGCTGTTTCCGGTAAGTACAATATTTCCCAAACTGCCTTTTTCCTGGCTGAACCCTACTTCGGTAATCACCCCTACAAAGTTTCTTTCAGGACTTTCTTCTACGTCTTTATATTTAAATACTACTGTGATCCTCTTGCCCAGAAAGTTTTGTGCCTGCTCCAGGTTATGATTTTCTGCCCCTCCCAAAGCATCATGAGCGAGCATAAGATTGAATTCATGATGTTTAACAGCACTTTGGGTGAGTGTAAAATGCTTGAAATGCTTAATTATTTTTCCTTCAATAATGATTTCAAGTTTAACCACACGATTGATCCCTAAAAGCTCACTTTTCGGAATTGATCCGGCATTGAATATTTTAGAAGTGGGTTGCTCGTTCCAAATTTTATTTTCAGAAACCAAAGCTGTATTAGGTTGTGTAGCTTTGTTCATGAAATTATCGGTATAGGAGAGTGCCTGCCCGGCTGTCTGTACTGTTTTTTTTATTTTTTCAGCTTTTTTTTCAGCTTTATTAACTGGGTCTGGATCTGCGGGTTTTATACTGTCCAGATCTTTTTTAGATTTTGGAATCTGGTTTTTTGATGATTTGCTGTCCTGGAACATAACATATTTTTTCTGGTTAATGTATGTAACAACAGTCTGGCATGCCGGACTGCATAATGGTTGTTCTTATTACTCACTACAGATCAAAATACTGTCTTGTTAATGTCAACAGAATAGTATCTTTTGTGAGGGAATTATCGTTCTGCTTTCACCTGATGCCGGGAATGGATCCCTGTATATTTTTAAGTTTTAAAATATAATTAATATTTAGTTTTAATGAATTTAATATTCTGAATTACAGTTTTGTAATGATGATATTAAAATCACATCCACGTGAAACAAATATAAGAAGCAAAGACATAATGAGGAAAAAAATGAAAGGCTATTTTTCTTTTTGTCGTAGTTTTACTACTAACAGTTGTTAGGCTCAAAATGAGACAAAAAAAGAACCTATAGATGCTTGAGCTGTACGGAAAGAAAAGCACAAATTAAATACAGCTGAAGAAAGGCTGATTTAGATTTTAAGAATATAATGCAATGAAAATTGCGGACAGCATAAATTGATTTAATTTTGCCAATGTTCTGCTTATTAAAAGGAAGAAGATTTAAATCCTTAATGCATATACTTGAAAATTTATGAAGAAAATAGGAATTATAGGTTGCGGCTGGCTGGGATCAAGGATTGCCGATTCAATGTCCGGACAGTATAAAATATATGCCACCACCACTACAAAAAACAAAGCTGATGAGCTGTCTTCTAAAGGATTTAATACTTCTGTCGCCAGCTTCCCGGATTTTCAGCTGGAAGAAAAGGTTATTCCGTGGACTGAGATTAAAGACATAGATGTTCTCATTATCACTATTCCGATTTCCGGTAAAAGCTGCTGTGCAAGTTCGTTATACAACAGGGTTCAGCATTTATTTTCATTTATCGGCGATTTTAAAGGTCAGATATTTGTGATGAGTTCTACCGGTGTCTATCCGGATATTCCTGGTGAATATGCAGAAGAAAATCTTTCTTCAGATCATGTTCAGGGAGAGCGAATGATCAAAGGTAAATATCCACAGGTAAATATCTTGAGATTAGCAGGATTGATGGGAGATAACCGTCTTCTGAAAAATTATAATATCTCAAACCTGGAAGCACCGGTGAATCATATTCACTATGAAGATATCTGTAGAGTAATTAAAAAAATGATCGAAACAGGATCAGAAGGAAAACTGTACAATGTAACGGCTCCAGAACATCCGTCGAAAGCCCAGGTGATCAATGCTCAGCAAAATTTAAAATCCTCTGAAGAAACAGTGACAATAGGTGAGGGGAAAATAATCCTGTCTTCAAAGCTGATTTCAGAATTGGATTTTATATTTAAATATCCGGATCCGAGAGCATTTCACTTAAACACTTCTTTACTCTAAGAAAACTTAGATGAAATAAAAAATCTGCTTGATCTGTTCAATCTGCGAGAGAAAAACCGCTTGCAGATTGAGCCAATTAAGCAGATCTTGCTATAATTTAAGCTAAACCTTATAGATTTTTAAAACCTATAAGGTTTGATTTTAAGGATAAAAACGTGAGTTATTTTACTTGATAATTCTTTCCAGTACCCAATCAATAAGGTTCTTTTCAGAAGCATGGTGGTCTGCAGAAAATTCTCCACGTCTTCTGTTGGCAATAACGTTATTCACTGTAATGGCTTTGTGACCTAATAGTTTTGAAAGAGCATAGATCGCTGAAGTTTCCATTTCAAAGTTAGTTACTCCAAGGTCATTCAATGTTTCCAGGAACTTATCATCAACTGCTTTTAAACGCAGCTGTCTTCCCTGAGGAGCGTAGAATCCTGGGAAAGTAGCCGTATTTCCGTGGTATTTGGCATCTTTATAATAGTCTCCCATTTCTTCTGCCCAGTCTGAGAAATAAAGCATAGGTTTGATCTTCTCATACGGGAATTTTTCCATGAAACTTTTGGAAAACTCATTCTCGAAGCTATAGTCTTGATAAAAATGCATCAGTCCGTCCAGACCTACAACATTTTGGGTTACGAGCATATTATCAACCTGTACGTCCGGATTTACACTTCCACAGGTTCCCATACGGAAAAGTTCAAGGGCTTTATGATCAGTTTTAAACTCCTTGTTTTTAAGGTCGATATTCACCAGGGCATCAAGCTCGTTCATTACGATATCAATATTCTCTGTTCCGATACCTGTAGACATTACGGTAATTCTTTCTCCGCGAAGTGTTCCGGTATGGGTATAGAACTCCCTTTTGTTTTTTTTGATTTCTACTTTGTCAAAATATTTTGAAACTTTTGCCACTCTGTCCGGATCTCCCACAAGGATGATCTTATCAGCAATATCTTCAGGTAAAAGATTTAAGTGGTATACACTTCCGTTGTCATTCAGCACCAGTTCTGAGGCAGCAAGTTTATTTAGCATAATTTATATTTTTTATTTTTTAATTAGTGAATATAGCTTCTTTGTAAGGCGATCCGGCAAGATCATAGATCGTATCATATTCTTCTACGATTCTTTTCTGTCCCTGGAAAATCTCATAGACTGTAATAATGGTTTTTTCAAAGTTTTTCGGATCCTTTCTTTGGGTTGTAATTTCATAGAGCTTATCTCCTTTTTTTAGAACAGAGACCATTTCCTCCTTGGTTGAATTGTTAGAGTCCATCATTCCCGGAAAATCCATAACAATATCCTTGAGGTCAGTATAGTTCTTGTAAGGTTTTGTTACACCATTTGAATATACATAAACATTTGGAACTTGTTTGCCTTCTTCCAGGCGTACCAGATAATAATCATTGCCTTTTTTCTCTGCGTACACGGCCATTTCCTTCTTTTTTTGTGAAAATGCACAAATGGAAAGGAAACTCGCCGCAAAAGCAAATAATACTTTTGTTTTCATAATAATATCTTGTTTTTAATTTGCTGAAATGATGTTATAAATCCTCTCCCAATATCTTTCGTCATCTTTTTTGAAGCGGCCTATAGAAATCAGCCGTTCTTAAGTATAATGAATTTGATTTCGGGGTTTAAAATTAATAAAAATATTTCTATAAGAAACTGCCGTTTGTAGATTTTTACGCTTTTAAAATAGCCCTGCTGGATTTTAAATTTGTGTTAAAACTAGCCCTCCATAATAATTACGTGGTCAAAACATAAACATTTTTTAATCTGCCGTTAAAGTTGCGATAACATCGGAACGGTACTTTTGCCGCTAAAAATTAATGAGATTATATCCGCTGCTAGCTGTGATTGTGTTGATAGGTTTTGCTGTCATGTCTTTTAATCCGATTGATAAGGGAGAAAAAAATGAAAATACCTTTGTCAATAAAGGTTTGTCGGATTTTAAAAACAGGCTTGACCAGTTGAAATCAGACGTATACAAATTCTCAGAGGATCAAATCTCTCTTGAAGAGCTTAGAAATTCCTTAAGGGGGGCAAGAAATTCGTTTAAAGAAATCGAATTTTATATCGCCTATCATTATCCGGAGTTCACAAAAACTCATCTTAATGCCGCTCCGCTGTTTCATATAGAAGCTGCGGGAACTTCTGCCTATACACTGCCACCGGAAGGACTCCAGGTTCTGGATGAGCTGATCTTTTCCGATGAAGCAGGAGATGAAAAAGAGAAGATCAAAACGATTACGGATTTTCTGTACAATTCCTATTCAAGCTTTTATCTGAGCACCATAAAGAACGGTTTAAGCCGCGGAAACAACAAAACGCTGCCACTAAGGATAGAACTGATAAGAATTTATACATTGGGAGTTACAGGCTTTGATACACCAGGTTCCCTGAATGTTTCAGAGGAAGCCGGCCATGCTTTTACCGGAATAAAAAAATACATTAATGACGATGTGTATTTTAAAAACTATAATGTTCAGAAAGCCAACAAGATCCTTAATGAAGGAATCAATTATGTCGCTGTGAATAAAGATTTTGAAAATTTTGACAGAATTGAGTTTTATAAAAAATACATTCAGCCTCTGTATGAAGAATTTGGAAAATGGGACGGAAGGGCAGATGATCTAAAAGAATTTTCCGGCTGGAATGTAAAGAGTAAAAACCTTTTCAGCAGTGATTTTCTGGATCCGTATTTCTACACATTGCTGCAGTCTACTGAAGATAGTAATGAGCTTCGCAGTTTAGGGAAATCTATTTTCTATGACCAGAATTTGAGTCAAAACGGTAAAATGAGCTGTGCGGTCTGCCATCTTCAGGAAAATGCTTTTACGGACCTTAAAGTAAAGTCCCAGAGCAATGTGGAAGGTAAAACAGTTCTGAGAAATTCTCCGTCTTTATACAATGCTGTTTTTGCCAAAAGGTTTTTCTATGATCTGCGGGCATTTTACCTTGAGCAACAGGCAGAACATGTAATCTACAATGATGATGAGTTTAATACCAGCTATGAAGATATCATCAAAAAACTGAGAACAAAGCCTGAGTACAAAAGAGCTTTCCGTGCTGCTTTTCAAAATGGTAAAATAAATAAAGAAAATTTTTCCAAAGCTTTAAGCTCTTATGTTTCATCCCTGTATTCTTTTGACAGTGATTTCGATCGTTTTATGAGGAATGAAAAAGATGTTTCCGAAGATGTAAAAAAAGGATATAATCTGTTTATGGGAAAGGCCAACTGTGCAACATGTCATTTTGCACCACATTTTTCGGGTCTTGTGCCGCCATTCTTTAATGAAAATGAATCAGAAGTTTTAGGGGTAACTACAAAACCCATCCATCAGCTTCCTATTCAGTTGGACCAGGATCTTGGAAGAGGCAACAGCCCTGTGAAAAAAGAGAAGTCATGGATCTATGATTACTCTTTCAAAACCGTTACGGTAAGAAATATTGCTCTTACCAAACCCTACTTCCATAACGGAGCTTTCAATACTCTGGAAGAAGTTATGGACTTCTATAACGAAGGTGGAGGAGAAGGTCTCGGTTTAAAGATGAAAAATCAAACGCTGCCACCGGATAAACTGGAACTTACAGAAACAGAGATCAAGCAGGTCATTGCTTTCCTGAATTCACTGACCGATATTAGTAAGGCTAGATGAGTTGGAGAGTTTGAGAGTGGGAGGGTTGAGGTTTAAATGAATTTGGATATAAGATTTATTATCTGTAACTACTTTTACTAAAGGATGAACTTTGAATAATATTACTATTGAGTTTTACACTTCCAGCACTCCCACTCTCAAACTCAAATATTTAACAATTATTTAATTCCCTTAACATTGGGTTATAAATTAATTAATATTCTCCAGTCTATATTTAAACTCCTATTAACAGAGGTACCTCGCCAAAAAAATAGCTTTGCAGAGTCTAATAAATCAATTAAAATGAAGAGAAAATTACTTACAATTGCAGCGCTGGCTATGGTGGCTGGTTTTAGTGCACAGGCACAGACCTTTTTATTCAACAAGAACTCGTCCTGGAGCTATAAGGATAACAACCAGGCTCTGGCAGATTCGTGGAAAGATCAGACATTTGATGTTTCAACATGGACCGCAGGGAACGGACCTCTGGGTTATGGAGATCCTGTAACCACTACCATCAGTTCAGGTCTTACAACTGCTTATTTTGCTAAAGATTTCACCGTAGACTTGTTAACCCTTTCAGATAATATGGAATTAGGAGTAATGAGAGACGACGGAATCGTTGTTTATCTTAACGGAGTTGAGGTAGTGAGAGATAATATGCCAACAGGGGCTATTGCTTTCAATACACCTTCCAGTACAACAATTGACGGGGCTGCAGAAAGCGTTTATAATATCTTTTCTATTCCGAAAGCTCAATTTGTAAACGGAACCAACAGGATCTCTGTAGAACTTCACAACAGAACCGGGGCCAGCTCAGACCTTAGAATTGATGCTTATTTAAAGACAACAGCTACTGTCACGCCACCTCCTGCATGTACAGGAACGCACATCAGCTGTTTTACTTCTATTGTTCCTACGGCACAAACCAATAAACTGATCATTCCGACTGAACATAAATACCAGCTTATCTTAAAAGAAGGTGACAGTTACACCGAAGGAGGTGGAATGGTAGGAGGTCAGAATGACTTTACTGCCTATGTTGCCAAGACAGGAAGCAGCACGAACGGATATCTTTCTGTAAACCATGAAACCAATCCTGGAGGGGTTACGATGGCTGAGGTTAACTACAATTCTTCCACAAAACTTTGGCAGCTGACAAGATCAAGAGCAGTAAGTTTCTCCGATCCAAGTTTGGTTCAGACGATCAGAAACTGTTCAGGTGGAGTTACTCCTTGGGGAACTGTTGTTACTGCCGAAGAATCTGTTACTTCCAATGACGTAAACAGTGATGGCTACAAAGATTACGGATGGTTAGTGGAAATTGATCCCGCTACGGCTCAGGTTATTTCCAAAAATACAGACGGATCCAAAGGAAAGCTTTGGCAGATGGGAATTATGAACCACGAAAATGTAGTGGTAAATAATGCAGGAACTACAGCTTATTACGGGGAAGACGGGGGAACCCATATGGTCTATAAATATGTAATGGATACTCCAAATGATCTTTCTTCTGGAAACCTTTATGTATTAAAGCTTGATCAGGGATTAAGTACTTCAGGAGATCCTGTGGGAACTACAGCTACATGGGTTCAGGTTCCAAATAAAATAAAAGCGGATCAGAATAATACAACTGCACTTGCCCAGTCTTTAGGAGGAACAAGATTTAACGGAGTGGAAGATGTAGACATCAGCCCTTTAGACGGAAAAATTTATTTTACAGCAAAAGGATTGGATAAAATATACCGTCTGCAGGATAACGGAGCAACTGCTTCCCAGGTAGAAACTTTTGCAGGAGGTGCTTCTACAGCATATTCTTTTAACACTCCTCAGGGAATGAAATCTGAAGCATGGGGCGATGGAAATGACAACCTTACTTTTGACGAACTTGGAAACCTTTGGGTTCTTCAGGATGGTGGAAAAAACTACATCTGGGTAATCGCTCCGGATCATACACAGGCTAATCCTAAAGTGAGACTTTTTGCTTCTATGCCTGCAGGATCAGAACCTACAGGACTGACATTCACACCGGATCATAAATTTGGTTTCTTCTCGATTCAGCATCCTGATTCTACGATTTCTACGGATATTGACGCTACAGGAAATACAATTGATTACAGAGGGAAATCAGCTACAGTTGTTATTGCTTTAAAACAAAACTTAGGAACAGCTGGTGCATTGGGGACTGTTGAAAGTCATAATGCTGAAAATACCGTTGAGGTAGCTCCGAATCCTACTTCAGGAATTGTTAAAATCAACTCACCAAAAGGATTGAAAGACATTTCTGTAACAGCATACAGCTTGGATGGAAAGATCGTTTATACGAAGAAATTCAGCGGAGTTAACAGATCATTGGATCTTGACTTTACACATCAGCTTGAAGGATCCCGCATTCTGGTTCTGAATATCGAAGCAGAAGGAGGTTTCCAGAAAACTGTGAAGCTAGTAAAAAAGTAAATTATTAATACTCATTTCGGGCGGCGGCAAAGTCGCCGCCCGAAATTTATCTCTATGAAAAAGCTTGTTCTATTGATTTCTGTTTTCTCTCTCTGTCTTGCAAAGGCACAGATAGATCCCGTGAAATATCCTACATTTACCAATATTGACGAAGCGCTGACCAGTAAAAAAACGGTTTACAGTATGAGTTTCAGAGAAAAGGGACTTTTCAACCTGCCTCCTCAAATTTCAAAGCTGGAATCCTTATTTTTCCTTAATATCATGGGAAATAAGCTTGAAAAAATGGATCAGGAAATCTTTGCATTAACGAAGCTGGAGATCTTAAATGTGAATGAAAACAGCATCAAATATATTCCAGACGAAATTGGAAACCTGAAAAAGCTGAACACATTCTCCATGAATCTCAACGGCCTGACAAGCATTAACCCCAACGTTGCAAAACTTCAGAATTTAAAAGCAGTACATTTTGATGCCAATAACCTGAATATTTTTCCCGAAGCCCTGATGGAAATACCGGCTTTGGAAGAAATTAACCTTCAGGGAAACCAGATCAGTATCATCGCGGACCGTTTATACAGAATAAAAAATCTAAAATTTCTGAATTTATCTGAAAACCAGATTAATGATTTGGGGAATCTTTCTTTCCCTAAATATTTAAAATATCTTGAATTGCAGCAGAATGCTATTGTAAAATTGCCGGAAAACCTGTTCAGGGCTCAGAATCTTGAATTTTTGAACGTAAGCAGCAATCATATCACAGAAATATCCCCTAAAATAAAAGGACTGAAAAATATTGTCAGTATGAATCTTGCCAATAATAATCTGAAAGATATTCCCGAAGAAATAGGGCAGTTGAAAAAACTGAAAACCCTTATCCTGACAGGAAATCCTATAGAAAAAACTAAGATTGAACGATTGAAAAGCCTGATGCCGGAAACCCAGATCTATTTCTAGATCTACCCGCCGACTCTTTTGGTTTTATATCCCATTTCTTTAAGGATATTCATTATTTTATCACGATTATCGCCCTGAATAATGATCGTTCCATCTTTCTCTGAACCGCCTATTCCTAAGGTGGTTTTTATTTTTTTTGAGATTTTCTTTAAATCTTCCTCACTCCCTTCCCAGCCTTCAACAATCGTTACAGGCTTACCGTTTCTGCCTTTTTTCTCAAATTTACACACCAAAGGTTCCTGCTGCTTAAATTCTTCTTTAGGCATTTCAAAGTCCTTTTCCTCATGTTCAGGGAAAAGGTTCTTTAACTGATCTCTTAAATCCATATAGCAAAATTAAATAATAATTTAGAAAAGACCATCGATGAGATCAAAAATATATGAATAATGGTTCTTTGGAAGTAAAGGGCTTAATGGGCTAGATTACTGTTTAAACAAGATATTTTTTCTTCCACTTTGTAAGACTGTTACGGCTCATTTTAAAATGTAAGGCAATTTGAGTATTGTTAAGGTTATATTCCTTTTGATAGTCAAGAATTTCTATTATTGTTTTCTCACAGTAAGAACGATGCCTTTGGTTAAAAGTCATAGATTCCCTGTCCTGCTCACCAAATATTATTTTATTTAATGCAATAATATCCAGAGTAGAAAGCTTTTTTTTATTTAATATTCTTTGACATATAGATATTTTTTGAGGATACTTTTGATCTAAGATATCGATATAAATCTTTTTATAATTAGGAGTATTAATCATGCTTCTATAATTTTTTTCATTTTTGATATTTAGCTATCCATTTGTAAAGGGTAGTTTTAGGAATTCCATATTCCTGTATTATTTGTGTCTTGGATTTTTGTCGTGTCTCTAAAAGATCCAGCATGAACTCAACAATTTCCTTTGTATAAATATTTTTCCTAAAAGAGGGCAGTTGTGTTTTATTACATTTATACTTCATCGATGCTTGTGGAGAATATAGAATAAGATGTTGAGAATATATCCGGAAAAAATCGTACTCGAGTAACTTACTTAATTTTAAAAGTACGTCAACTTCTATAGATTTCTTTTCATATATTTTTTTGACTTCTTCTTCACTGCATTTAAGAAACTTACTTATTCTGGTTACAGAAATGTCACATTCTGAAACTCTTTGTTTGATTAGTTGTCCGAGATAAATTTCTTTGAGATCTGGTATCATCTTGTGTTTCAATAAAAGCTTTATTTAAAATTTGATTGGTGGAAATAATAATGATTTAAGGACCACTTATTCTTATCAAAAAATTTTTACAATGTTACATCTTTGTAGTTAGTGACGCAAAGAAACAGGCCATACCTATATATAACATTTAAATGTTTTTATTGTATTCCTATTAATTGTTTTGATTATTATGTGCTTGATTTCTTTTTATAAGAAAAATTTGAATTTTTTTGAGGTGAGTAAATATCATAAAAAAAATAAATGTTATATCTGTGTAATAGCTTTCGAAATCTATTTTCCCTTTTTTATCTATAACATTGTTGCTCTGATAAATCTAATCTTTTAAATAAAACAATTAAAAACAAACGAATAAATGATTAATAAAAGAACGAATGTTTTTTATTATTAAATTTGCATATGTAGTGCTTTTTTTTTGAGAAATCACATTTATTTTTATTTTATTGATTTGTTTTGTGCATGTAAACACTGTAAAATGATGAAATACCTTATTGTCTTTTTCCCATGGCTGTTATTTGCTCAGCAAAAGATTACTATAATAGCTATTGATAATAGACTGGAAAAGTCTAACGCCCTTCTTTTTGAAGGTCAAACAGATAATATGATTAAATTAAATCTTTCAATACTGGAAGACTCAAAGCAAATTAATTATCCAAAAGGAAAAATATATGCATGCTATAATTTAGCTCTTGCTTTTTCTATGCAATACAGATATAATAAAAGTAATCACTATTTAAAATTAATGGAATCTGAGTTTAAAAATTTAGACGACGAGGATGAAGAAATTTCTATGAATTTATTATACAGCATGAATTATAAAGGAATTAAAATGTATGATGAAGCATTGGAAAAACTCAGAAAGAATTTAGTACTGGCAAAGAATATTAAAACAGATTCCACCAGATATTCCTCAAATGTTATGACTCTGGTTGAAATGGCTAAAAACCATGTTGAGAAAAAGAGTTATGATTCTGCTACTTATTACTGCAAGAGAGTTATTGAAGAAGTGACGAAACCCAGAAAAATGGATCAAGGTTTGAATACAAGTTTAAAAATTACATTATTAATTTTAGCTGAAACAAAACTTAAAGAAAATAAAATTGATTCTGCAGAATTTTATGTAAAGTCAGCTCAATCTGTACCTATTGTACTAGGTAATAATGAATTTAGAACATTTAAACTTTTAGGGGAAATTAATAGGGAGAAAAAACAATATGATTTAGCAATTGTAGACTATAAAAAAGCAATAGAGCTTGCTGCAAAAGTAAAGAATATAAAAAAACTATTGGAATTGTATGGCTTAATATCCGAGGCCTACAAAAAAATAGGCCAAACGGATAATGAAAAAAAATATATGCTTAAGTATAATACTCTTAGCGATAGTTTAAAGACAATAGAGAATGAGAATCTAAAAGATACCGTCGGCCTTCTGGTAGAAGAAAAGCAAAAGCCTTTGGAAGATAAAAACAATCTTTTACTTTATATTATATTTATAGGAATTACAGGGTCCATTATTATTATTTTCTTAGTAAATAATAGAATACGTAAAAAAGATAAAATATTAAATATAAAAGAGCAGGAAACCAAAGTATTGACTCAAAAGTTAAATATTGCTTTCGATCAGGTAATTCAACTCGCTAAAAAAAACGATCCCGAATTTATGACAAGATTTCAGGAAGTTTATCCTAATTTTTTTCCAAGATTGTTACAAATTGAACCCCAATTGCAAAACAGCGAATTAAAATTCTGCGCTTTATTATTTTTGAACTTTTCTTCCAAAGACATTGCTGCCTATACATTCGTACAACCTCGGTCAATACAGATCAGGAAGAATAGACTGAGAAAAAGACTCAACATTTCTTCAGAAGAAGATCTGTATATCTGGATGAAAAACATTAATAATAATTGATGTCTTCAATAGAATTATATATCTTTTTTTGCTATAGTTTTTTATAAAAATCAAACTTTCTTTTTGTTAAACCTATGAAAGGTTAGATTTCTTTTTCTATATCTGCTAATGAAAAAAGAAAAACGAATCAGAATAATTTTATTATGTATTTTTATAATATTGATTATCATTTAATTATGCTAATGTTGTACCTGTGTTATATTCGTTTTTTTTGATTAACCGGATGGATAATTCAAATTTGTATCAAGATTTAATTGATGCACAAATGAGAAAAGTATAGTTGGAAAATTAATTGAGTAACAACGTGATTTTTGGTTGTAATAGTAAGAGTTATCAGCCAACCGCCGCAAGCAAAAGATGACTTTTTAATATGAATCCAATGAAAAAAAACAAAGCAAAAAAATCTTACACAGATAGCCTTTAAACCTGGCATCAGATACACCCAAACTTATAGATACATTGAAATAGTTGAAAAACTTTTTAATGAATAGAAAAAATGTTTAGAAAGATGTTTTATGGAATCTTTTGTCTCAAATTTTAACTGAAAACAGTCCCCATTAGATATTAATAATCCCGAAAATGGAATTGTGATTCTATTCTTGAATAAAGATTGATTGTAAAAAAATGATAAAATAAATTTAAAATAAGTATTCACAAAAAAGAAAAACACAATGAAAACAAAACTTTTATTTTTAATTGCCATGACGGCATCTTCTGTAAGTTTATTCTCACAGGTAGGAATAAATACAACAACGCCCAACCCCTCTTCAATTTTAGATATAGTCTCCACTAATAAGGGATTATTAATTCCCCGTGTATCATTAACGGGAAATACTGATGTTACCACGATACCTAATCCCGCTAATGGATTGTTAGTGTATAATCTGGTAGATGCGGGAGGAGCTAGTCCTGTAAAAAAAGACAATTTTTATAAGTTCAACACTACTGTTAATAAATGGCAATTAGTGCTTGATGAAACCAGTCTGCCTTTGTTGGCGCCTGCAGTATTTAGGTTAGAAACTAGTATGAGCGATTTTTTAAATGGGCAAGGCGCAGCAAGTTCCGTAGTGATTCCAATGACTATGCTTTCTAATAAAATCACTGGACTGAGCTATGATAGTACTACTTCCACTATTACTTTTCCTGCCGGAACTTACAAAATGGAATTTGTTTATGAAGGTGATCATAATGCTGCTGGTTGCACTATCAGTTCTTATCTTGTTGACTTCCCGGATGGAGCAGGTACTGCTTATAATAGAATACATACTACGGCTGCTCATAATCAGGGAGGTTCAAGCAATCATGGGGGTGTAGTAACTTATACAACAACTGTTCCGGCCGGTAGAACATGGACAATAAAATTCGGCAGAGGACAATCCGGAAACTGTAGTGGGCTAGGAGGTACCTTAAGAGCTAAAAGTACAGAGCTGTTAATTTTTAGAATGGATTAATGCGGTTTTTATAATATATTTTTTTACTCCTCTGGCACTTCAATATGTAGTTTAGATTCTAAGTTCACAAATGATATTCCCTCAAAATCTGGCCAGGGGTAAAAATTTTTTAGACATTCCGGATGTAAATATTTTTATGAATCTTGTAAAACTGCCACAGGAATGTGGCAGTTTTAATTAGTAAAAAATAAAATCTGCGTTCTGCGTTATCTGCTCAATATTCGGGAGATTAAAAACAATCATACACGAATATAATTATCATAAAAAATCCTTCATTATATCTGAATATTTTTGAAATAACTCTCCCAAATTCGTCCATTCATCCGAAATTAGGTAAATTTGTGTAACAAAAAGTTATACGAAATGTCAAAAAAAGCAATATTAGCAATCCTTGACGGATGGGGACTGGGAACAAATCCAGAGGTGTCTGCCTTAGATAAAGCAAACACTCCATTTATAGACGGCTGTTATCAAAAATTTCCACATACAACACTTGAAGCCAGCGGACTGGCTGTAGGACTTCCTGCAGGACAGATGGGGAATTCTGAAGTAGGGCACATGAATTTGGGAGCAGGAAGAGTGGTCTATCAGAATCTTGTAAAACTGAATATGGCCGTTGAGAACGGAACACTGGGACAACAGCAGGTCATTCAGGATGCTTTCGATTACGCTAAAAGAGAAAATAAAAAACTGCACTTTATCGGATTGGTTTCCAATGGTGGTGTACATTCGCATATCAATCACTTAAAAGGGTTATTAACTGCTGCCCAGGAGTTCGGACTGCATGAAAATGTTTTCGTTCACGCATTTACAGACGGAAGAGACTGTGATCCGCATTCAGGACTTGGGTTTATAGAAGAGCTTCAGAACCATATGGAGGTTACAGTAGGCAAGCTGGCAACGGTGATCGGAAGATATTATGCAATGGACCGTGATAAAAGATGGGAACGTGTAAAACTGGCATACGATGCGATGGTAGAAGGAGTAGGGCTACAGACGACAGATGCTTTGACCGCTATTAAGTCGTCTTATGATAATAATGTGACTGATGAATTCTTAAAGCCTATTATTCTGGTTAAAACAACAGAAACAGGAAACGTAGTTCCGGTAGCCAAAATTATAGATGGTGACGTGGTCATCTGTTTCAATTTCCGTACAGACAGAGGGCGTGAGATTACAGAAGTTCTTACCCAGAAAGATTTCCCTGATTTCTTTATGCGTAAACTCAACCTTCATTATATCACTTTAACCAATTATGATAAAACCTATCAGAATGTACAGGTTGTGTTTGATGAAGAAGTATTGAAGGAAACAATGGGTGAAATTCTTGAAAGAAACGGTAAAACACAGATCAGAATTGCCGAAACAGAAAAATACCCTCACGTAACGTTTTTCTTCTCCGGAGGCAGGGAAGAAGAATTCAACGGAGAAAGAAGACTGCTTTGTCCAAGTCCGAAAGATGTTCCCACTTATGATCTTAAGCCGGAAATGTCTGCTTATGACATTACCAATGCCATTGTGCCCGAATTGGAAAACGGAACAGCGGATTTTGTCTGTTTGAATTTTGCCAATACTGATATGGTAGGTCATACCGGAGTTTTTGAAGCAGCAGTAAAGGCCGCTGAAACAGTAGATAAATGCATTGAGAAAGTAGCAACTGCAGCTTATGAGCATGGCTATGCCGTATTTATCCTGGCTGACCATGGAAACTCAGATGTAATGATCAATCCGGACGGTACTCCCAACACACAGCATTCTACGAACCTTGTACCATTTATTGTGATGGATAAAGACCATACATGGAATTTAAAACCTGGGAAACTTGGAGATGTAGCACCGACTATCTTAAAAGTAATGGGAGTAGAGATTCCGGAAGTAATGACAGGAGATATCTTAGTTAGTTAAAAATTCAATAATATTGTCCGAAAAATGCCGTTATGGTATAGATGGCGGCATTTTTGTATGATTTATATCAGTCATTGTATGAGTTGCATAGGTTATTATGCGACAAATAATAAATAAATCATATCTTTGTAAATTAAAATCCATATAGTAAGATGTATCAAAAGCTTGTCAGAAAAGAAGTAATGGGAATATTGGAAAAGGAAGTAGGTTCTTTTCTGGATAAATTTTTAACGCCAATTGAAAAAATCTGGCAGCCTTCCGATTATCTTCCGGATCCGTCAAGCGCTGATTTTAAATATGACTTAGAAGAAATTCAGACTTTTGCCCGTGAAATGCCTTATGATTTGTTTGTAACTCTGATTGGCGACTGTATCACAGAAGAAGCATTGCCTTCTTATGAATCATGGTTAATGGGAGTGGACGGAATAGATCAGGAGCAGAAAGAAGTGGGCTGGGCCCACTGGATAAGAGCATGGACTGGTGAAGAAAACAGACATGGAGATCTTTTGGGCAAATACCTTTATCTGTGCGGAAGAGTGAATATGAGAGAACTGGAAGTGACCACTCAATATTTAATTAATGACGGTTTCGATTTAGGGACAAGTATGGATCCATACAGAAACTTTGTTTATACAAGCTTTCAGGAAACGGCTACCAATATATCGCACAGAAGAGTGGGTACATTGGCAAAACAATCAGGAAACGGAAAGTTAGCAAAAATGTGTGGTGTAATTGCTGCAGATGAAGCCAGACACGCAAAAGCATACAAACATTTCGTTGCTAAAATTTTAGAAATAGACCCATCAGAAATGATCCTTGCATTTGAAGATATGATGCGTAAAAAAATCGTAATGCCTGCTCATATGATGAGACAGTCCGGACAAAAAGCCGGAGAGCTTTGGGGGCATTTCTCAGATGCAGCACAAAGATGTATGGTATATACAGGTCAGGATTATATCAATATTATGAAAGACTTATTGGATGAATGGAAGATAGAGCATGTAAAAGGACTTACTGAACAAGCTGAAAAAGCTCAGGAATACCTGATGAAACTGCCTGCGAGACTTCAGAAAATTACGGACAGAATTTCAACTCCGGATTTACAGTTTCAGTTTAAGTGGGTAAAAGGCTAACTTTACAAACATTAAATTATAAAACTTAAGAGTGCCATCGTTTTCGGCACTCTTTTTATTTCTTATCTTTGCAAAGCTAAAAAAAGACAAAATGTTAAATAACAAGAAAATTGCTGTTGATTTCGACGGAACTATTGTTGATGATGCATATCCGGCAATTGGTAAAGCAAAAATCTTTGCTTTCGAAACATTAAAAAGACTTCAGGCAGAAGGGTACAGGCTAATTCTCTGGACATACAGACACGGAAAGACTTTGGATGAAGCTGTAGAATTTTGCAGAAATAATGGTGTAGAATTTTATGCGGTGAATTCCAGTTTTGAAGGAGAAGTTTTTGATCCTGAAAATCAGTCAAGAAAACTGGATGCAGACTGGTTCATCGATGACAGGAATTTAGGAGGATTTCCAGGTTGGGGAGAAATCTACAATATTATCCAGGAAAGAATAGAATTCCGTGTAGAAGGAAAAGAAGTTCTGGCCTATTCAAAACTTAAAAAAGAAAAGAAAAAAGGACTTTTCTGGTAACAATTTAAAATAGAAGTTAGAAGCTAGAGATTAGAAATTAGTTTTTTAATGCTGCTGCTTCGTTTAGAACTTTATCAGAAAACCGTAGATGTTGGGAAGGCTATCATTTAATCTTACTTTAAAATATACATTAAGTTGTAGTCTAACTTCTAACTTCTAACATCTAATATCTAACATCTATAAAAATGATTCAATTAAAAACAATAGAGGAGCTCCGCCTGATGAAGGAGAGTGCACACCTGGTTTCAAAAACACTGGGAATGCTTGCAAAAGAAATAAAACCTGGAATCAATACTTTATATCTTGATAAGCTGGCTCATGATTTCATTAAAGATCATGGGGCAGAACCTGCTTTTTTAGGATATGGCGGTTTCCCGAATTCTTTATGTATTTCTCCAAACGATCAGGTTGTTCACGGTTTTCCGAATAATGATATTATCAAAGAAGGAGATGTTCTTTCTGTAGACTGTGGGGTTATTCTCAACGGTTTTGTAGGAGATCATGCTTATACATTTGAGATCGGGGAAGTGAAACCTGAGGTTAAAAAACTATTGCAGGTAACCAAAGAATCCCTTTACAAAGGAATTGAGCAGTGCGTAAGAGGAAAAAGAATAGGGGATATTTCCCATGCCATCCAGGCACACTGTGAAAAAGAAGGATATGGGGTGGTGAAAGAACTTGTAGGACATGGTCTTGGAAGAAAAATGCATGAAGATCCTCAGGTTCCGAATTACGGAAGGCAGGGAAGCGGAAAAGTTATCAAAGATGGTCTTGCCATTGCCATCGAGCCGATGGTGAACTTAGGAACGGAAAAGGTGAAATTCCATAATGACGGCTGGACGGTCACTACTTTGGATAACCTGCCTTCTGCCCATTTTGAGCATGACGTAGCAGTAATCAACGGGAAACCGGTGCTGCTTTCCACATTCAAATATGTTTATGAGGCCCTGGGTATCGTAAGTGATGAAGAAAAGCCTTTCCAATTGGATTTTTAATGAAAAAAGTAACTAAACTTTTACTCAATAAAATACCTCGTCCAATGCTTATTAAAATGAGTATCTGGGCGAGGCCGCTTATTTATCAGTTTTTTAAAGGAGAGGAATTCTATGATCCTATCGACGGAAGATCCTATCGGAAATTCCTTCCTTACGGCTATGGAAAACAACGCGAAAATGCGCTTTCTCCGGGGACGCTGAGTTTGGAAAGACACCGTCAGATGTGGCTCTATCTTCAAAACGAGACCGATTTTTTCATTAAAAATGCCAAAGTTCTGCATATCGCTCCTGAACAGGAATTCCTCAGAAAATTCAAGATGATGAAAAATCTGAATTATATTTCTGCAGATCTTTTTTCCCCCATCGTAGATGTGAAAGCGGATATTCTGGATCTACCATTTCTTGATGAAAGTTTTGATATTGTTTTCTGTAATCATGTCCTGGAACATATTGAAGACGATGCAAAGGCGATCAGTGAATTGTATAGAGTAATGAAGCCCGGAGGCTGGGGAATTTTTCAGGTTCCCATGAGAAACTCTATGGAAAAGACCTATGAAGATTTTTCAATAAAGGATCCGAAAGAACGTCAGAAACATTTCGGACAGTACGACCATGTCCGCTGGTACGGAATGGATTATTTCGACCGTTTGAGGAAGGCCGGTTTTGAAACTGAACCCAATTTCTATTCCCAGAATTTTTCAGAAGAAGAAATCAAAAAATACGGGCTGAGACAAAATGAGATCTTGCCTGTAGTTTTCAAAAAATGATTATAATAAACCCGTCCTCATGTTGAAGACGGGTTTATTTAAATATAGATAGAAGTTGTTTTTCGATCTTAGTGAGAAACAGATTTCAGTCCTACTACAGAACCAATTAAAGTTACGATAAAAAATACCCTCCAAAAGCTCACAGGATCTTTAAAAAAGAAAATTCCCATCAGCGCTGTTCCTACGGCTCCTATCCCTGTCCATACTGCATAAGCTGTCCCAATTGGAAGCGTTTGCGTAGCTTTGATCAGCAGTACCATACTGATTGTCATAGTCACCAGAAAACCGGCATACCAATAGTACATCTCAGATCCGGAAGTTTCTTTGGCTTTACCCAAACAAGATGCAAAAGCAACCTCAAACAATCCGGCGATGATTAAAATAATCCAATTCATTTTTTTAAATTTTCTCTCCTGCAAATTTCCGCATTTGAAAGTAGAAACAATTTTACATTTGTTAAAAAAGGATTTATTTGTCGGGAAGTCGGACGCTCGAAGAGGGAAGTTATTAAATCTAAAAGAACAACTGCAGTGCAAATTTATTTGTTTTTAAAGAAGCTGTTAAAAATGAATGACTAATAGTAACTTCCAGCCTCCCGCTTCCAGCTTCCAGCCTTCTTATTTTATTTCTGCCCGGATCCTGCTCAGACTTACCTGTGTAATGCCAAGATAAGAGGCAATATGTCCCAGTTGAACTCTTTTTAAAAGATCGGATTTATTCGTCATCAGATCTTTATAACGTTCCAGGGAGGTTTTAAACTGTCTTGAAATAATCAGTTCTTCCGTTTTCATAAGTTCCTTTTCTGCAAATTTCCTTCCCCAGTTAGCGATGTGGATATCTTCATTAAAAAGTTTTCTCAGACTTTCCGTTTCCAGAATGTACAGATCACAGTCTTCCAGAAGCTCAATACTTTCATAGCCGGGTCTGTCTTCTACATAACTTTTCATGGAAACTATCGTTTCTCCTTCGCTTCCGAACCAGAATGTAATATCATTCTCAGCAGTAGAAGCATAAGCACGTACAATACCTTTCCTGATAAAATAGATATGCGGGATAATTTTATCTGCTTCCATAAGGCAGAAATATTTGGGATGTGATACTTCCTGAATGTGCTGTTTCAAAGCATTTTTAGAAGCTTCTGGCAAAACATAAATACGGTCAAGGATCTGATCTATATCCATGAATTTTAATTGTTTTTTGAAATTTTCTTCTCTATGTTCTTAACTTCTGTTAATGCGGACTGGGCAAAATCTTTCCATTTGTTTTGATGTTCAGCCGGTATCTGAACCCATCCGTTCATCTTTTTCCCTTCAGAAGGTTCAAAAATAGAAGTTCCATTTAAACCTAAAGCTTCTTCTAAGACTGATCCACTGAGTTTTATCGCAATACTTCCATTTTTTGATAATAAGAATGCTTTACCATTAGGAGCTTTCAGGCAAAGAGCGCCAAACATTTTTCCCTGCTGAGCCTCCGGGATTTCTGCCGCTAATTCTGCAAAATGTTTTTCTGCTTCAGCCATAGATGAATTTTGCTATAAATATATTACTTTTTCAAAGGCTGCACGTACTTTTCATGGAAACCAAACCCAATTAAATTTTGTTTTCACTAACTTTGCAGCCCGGTTCAATCTTGAGCCTAAAAAATATTATATGCACAAAGCAGGATTCGTAAATATAGTCGGAAAGCCCAATGCGGGAAAATCTACCTTATTAAACCAGTTAATGGGGGAGAAATTGGCTATCGTAACACAAAAGGCACAGACAACACGCCACAGGATTTTTGGAATTTATAATGAGGATGATTTACAGATCGTATTTTCAGATACTCCCGGAGTTTTAGACGCCAAGTATGGTCTTCAGGAAAAAATGATGGATTTTGTAAAGGATTCTTTACAGGATGCCGATGTATTTCTGTTTATTGTAGATGTTACAGATAAGGCCGAACCTTCAGAATTCTTAATTGATAAACTTAATAAGATTCCGGTTCCGGTATTGCTTCTGCTGAACAAAGTAGACCAGACTACCCAGGAAGGACTTGAAAAACTGGTAGAAGAATGGCACAACAGGATTCCTAAAGCTGAGATTCTTCCTATCTCTGCCCTTAATGCCTTCAATACAGATATCATTCTTCCGAAATTAAGATCTCTGTTGCCGGAAAACCCTCCATATTATGACAAAGAGCAGTACACCGATAAGCCGGAAAGATTTTTTGTCAACGAGGCGATCCGTGAAAAAATCCTTTTAAACTATGAGAAAGAAATTCCTTATTCTGTAGAAGTAGTGACCGAGCAGTTTAAAGAAAAAGAAGGCATTATTTTCATCGATTCTATTATTTATGTGGAAAGAGATACCCAGAAAGGAATTATCATTGGGCATAAGGGAGAAGCTATCAAAAAAGTAGGAACTGAAGCCAGATTGGATCTGGAAAAATTCTTTTCCAAGAAAATTCACCTGAATCTTTTTGTAAAAGTGAAAAAGGACTGGCGTAAAAACGACAGGGATTTGAAAAATTTCGGATACAGATAAACTAAAAATGCCCGGAATTCCGTTCTATTAAAAGATTTTTATTAACTTTAATCTAAATTTTTAGTAAATGAACTATTTTAACTCAAATTCCAGCTCAGTACCTAAAGATATTATTTTATTAGTAGTAAGAGTATTTGTTGGTTTTGCCATGCTTTCTCACGGGTTTCCGAAACTTCAGATGCTGCTTGAAGGCGGCAAAATTGAATTTTTCGACTTTATAGGGTTAGGCCCTACAGTGACCCTGGTTCTTGCGGTTATTGCTGAATTTGTTTGTTCAATACTTCTTATATTAGGTCTTTTTACAAGGATTTCTTTAGGATTTCTGATCTTTACAATGGTCATTGCTGCTTTTGTAGTTCATGGAGGAGATCCTTTTGAGAAAAAAGAAATGAGTCTGATCTATTTGTCTGTTTATCTGCTTCTCATGGTTTTTGGTGCAGGAAAAGTATCGGTAGATCATATGATAGAAAAAAGAAAAAGAGCTTCGGATTGGTAGCCCGGTTCAGATAAAAGATAAAAGAGCATTAGAAATAGTGCTCTTTTTTATTTTGATGTCAATGGAACTGTTTGTTACTTCCAGTAATATGTTTCTCATAAAGCAATTAGTTGTATCCTAAAAATCACTAATTTCGTGGAAAACGAATTTATATGAAGATAAAACTGACCATTTGCCTTCTGGCATTTCTCAATTTCTATGATGCACAGGAGAATATTACTTATCAAAAACCATCTGCTGAAATTCTAAAGCTTGCAGATTATGAAAGACCGCCAAGCGTCCTGATGAACAGCAAAAAAGACTGGGTGGTTTTCACTTACCGTCCGACCTATAAAACACTGGAAGACCTTAATCAGCAGGAAATGAAACTTGCCGGTTTAAGAATTAATCCGGTTACTAATATTTCAAGCAGTGTCACTTACTCCGATAATCTGAAGATCAGAAAGATTAATGATAAAAGCGAGGTTCAGGTGAAGAACCTACCTTCCAATGCTAAAATCACTTATATTTCATTTTCGCCGGACGAAAAAACACTGGCATTTACCAACACAACCAATAAGGGAGTTGAGCTTTGGTCCGTAGATATGGAAACTGCTACTGCCAAAAAAATTACTGGTGATAATCTTAATGCTAACTTAGGAACGCCCTATACATGGTACAATGATTCCAAAAGTCTTCTGATCAGGACCCTTCCCCAGAACAGACCAGCTCTGATAGATGCCAGCAAAGATCTTCCAACCGGACCTATCGTTTCTACAGCTGACGGTAAAGTGTCGCAAAACAGAACCTATCAGGATCTTTTAAAAAATCCTCAGGATGAAAAAAACTTTGAGGTTCTTACCGCTTCAGAAATTTATAGTGTAGACCTGAATGGAACCCTTAAAAAAGTAAAAGACCAGGATATGTATTCCGGTTTAAGCTTTTCTCCGGACGGAAATTATTTGATGGCTACGGTGATCAAAAAACCTTTTTCATACATTGTCCCTTTGAGCAGGTTTCCAATGACAACTACGGTGTATGATATGAAAGGAAATGCAGTAAAAATAGTAAATGATGTTCCTTTGAACGAAATAATGCCAAAAGGATTTTCGTCTGTAAGAACAGGAAAAAGAAGTATGGGCTGGAGAAATGATGCACCGGCAACTTTAGTATTTGCTGAAGCATTGGATGGAGGTGACCAGTCTAAATCTGCAGAGTACAGGGATGAGATCTTTACATGGGAAGCACCTTTTACTACTGCTCCAAAATCATTCTTTAAAACAAAACAGAGATATGAAGGCGTAAGCTGGACCAACGATCACTATGCGATAGTTTCTGAAGGCTGGTATGATACAAGAAATACAAAATCTTTCCTTGTGGATCTTAATAACGGCGAATCAAAAGTGATTGATGACAGAAATTACCAGGATGTTTACAGTGATCCTGGGAACTTTAGTACTACAAAAAATCAATACGGGAGATATGTTATTGATATGAAAGGAGGAAAAACCTATCTGATAGGAGACGGATTTACCAAAGACGGACAGCATCCTTTCATCGATGAAATGGATGTAAAGTCGCTAAAAAAGAAAAGATTATATACATCTAACGTTAAGAATGGCAAGGAAGAGATCATAGATATCCTTAATCCTTCAAAAGGTGAAATTCTGACAACCCAGCAGTCCCCAAGCCTGTACCCGAATTATTTTAAAAAGAATATTAAAACCAATAAAGCAGAAGCAGTAACTCAATTTGCAAATCCTTTTGAAAGTATTAAAGACGTTTATAAAGAGGTAATTACATACAAAAGAAATGACGGTGTTACTTTAACGGGAACCCTATACTTGCCTGCCAATTACGACAGAAAAGCTAAAAAAGAAAAACTTCCTTTACTGATCTGGGCTTATCCTACTGAATACAAGGATAAAAATACAGCAGGGCAGAATACCCAGAACCCGAATGACTTTACGTTTCCATATTACGGATCTTTCGTGTATTGGACTACAAAAGGCTATGCTGTACTGGATGATGCTGCTTTCCCGATTATTGGAGAAGGTAAGACGGAACCAAATGATACTTTCATTCCACAGTTGGTAGCAAATGGAAGAGCAGCTATAGATGCTGTAGACAAGTTAGGCTATATTGATAGAACTAAAGTTGCTGTTGGAGGTCATTCATATGGTGCATTTATGACGGCTAATCTTTTAACCCATTCTAAGGACTATGCCTGTGGTATTGCAAGAAGTGGAGCTTATAACAGAACGCTGACTCCGTTTGGATTCCAGAGCGAGCAGAGAAATTACTGGGATGTTCCGGAAATTTATAACACAATGTCGCCATTCATGAATGCTGATAAAATGAAAACACCAATGCTTTTAATTCATGGTGATGCCGACAATAACCCGGGAACCTTTACTTTGCAGACGGAAAGATATTTCCAGGCTCTGAAAAATTTGGGAGCTCCTGTAAAAATGGTCCTTCTTCCAAAAGAAGCACATGGTTATGTGGCTAAAGAGAATATTCTACACCTTTTATGGGAACAGGATCAGTTCCTTGAGAAGTGTCTGAAAAAATAAAATAGTTAAATAAAAAGCCCGTTCATTATTTAGAGCGGGCTTTTTTTTTATAAATACTTCAGTACTTCATCAATACTTGTCAGTTCCATGAAGTTATCATGTTCCAGATGATGTTCATGCTGCTCATGGCTCCAGGTCACATGATAAGGAATGTGTGCTGCAAAGCCTCCGATCTCCAGTACTGGAAGAACATCTGATTTTATAGAATTCCCGAGCATTAAAAATTGCTCTGGTTTACAGTCCAGATGTTTCAACAGCTTTTGATAGTCACTTTCCTTTTTGTCACTCATAATTTCTATATGGTGAAAATAGTCCTGCAGTCCGGAGTTTTTAAGCTTTCGTTCCTGATCCAACAGATCTCCTTTTGTGGCCACAACCAGCCTGTATTTTCCTTTTAATGCATCTAATGTTTGGGTAACACCTTCCAGTAATTCTATAGGTTTCTGCAGGAGTTCCTGACCAATTTCAATAGTTCTGTCAATCAGCTGCATCGATGCTGTACCGTCTGAAACTCTGCTCACGGTTTCTATCATACAAAGCATAAATCCTTTTACCCCGTAGCCATACAGATGAAGATTTTTTATTTCAGTTTTAAATAATTCCTGAGAGACAGAATGTTGTGGCAGATAATCTTCAAGAAGTACACAGAATTCTTCTTCTGCTTCCTGAAAATAAGGTTCATTGATCCACAGTGTATCATCTGCATCAAAAGCGATGGTTGTTATATGATTATTCATTTTACTTTTGTATTTTTCTCGTGACAAAATTCAATATAAAAATTCAAACAGAAAAGGACATTTGTCCCGGATAAAATATGTTACGGACCAATCAGCTATTTTTAAATTATCTGGAAGATCTATACAAAAAACAGGAACGAAAAGAAGATATTGTGATAAGATCTTTTTCCAAAGGTGATAGAATATTCACGCAAAACGAAGAACCCTCTAAAGTAATGCTGATCAAAGAGGGAATTACCAAATGTTTTTTCGTTGAAGAAAACGATAAGGAATATATTGTTGAATTTCTGGGAAAAGGTGAGATCATCGGGGAAATAGAACTGATCCGGAATATTTCCTGCCTCTGCAGTATTGAAGCAGTCACTGACGTCACTGTGTATGCTGTAGCTATACCGTATTTCAGGACTTTGATTAAAACTGACCTCTCACTGAATAATCTGCTGCTGGACGTATTTGCCGAACGTATTGTCAATACATCCAAAAGAGCCTCTTATCAACAGTTGTATGCGGCTGAACATACTTTGTCCCAGCTTCTTGAACTGCAGAAACATGAAGAAATTGAGATTTCAAAAGAGGATATGGCTGCTTACCTGGGAATTACAGTAAGAAGTCTGAACCGGACTTTGAAGAATTTAGGGAAGTAAACAAGTTAAGGATAGAGAATGGAAGAGGGAAGTTATTGAGTGTAAAAAGACAACCAGTATGTTTTCATAGGAGAACAATTAGATTACTTTTTTACTATAAAAATATCGAGCAATAGCCTTGTCAAGGTTCAAAACCTTGACAAGGCTATCTGGAAGACTAATAGTAACCATCTTTCATCCTTCCTATTAATTACAATTATTGATTGAATTTCTGCTCATAAAAACATTATCCTCCGTATTTTTGCACAGATAAAACCGGAATTTATAAAATGGGAGAACTGCAATTCAGAAATGCTGACCTGAAAGATTTAGAAAGAATTGTTGAGATATACAATTCTACCATTCCGTCAAGAATGGTGACTGCCGATACAGAAAACGTTACTGTAGAAAGCAGGAAAAAATGGTTTGATGAACATAATCCTGAAACAAGACCACTTTGGATCATTGAAAATAGTAATCATGAAACAGTAGGTTGGGTGAGCTTTTCTTCATTTTATGGAAGGCCTGCATACAATGGAACCGTTGAAATGAGTATTTACCTCGATGAATCCTGCAGAGGAAAAGGTTTTGGGAAAAAAGTAATGGAATACTGTATTGATAAGGCTCCAAGTTTAGGGATAAAAACACTTCTTGGATTTATCTTTTCACATAATGAAGCTAGCCTGAAACTTTTCAGGAATTTTGGATTTGAAGATTGGGGAATGTTTCCTGATGTGGCCATTTTGGATGGAATAGAAAGGAGCCTGACGATTTTAGGGAAAAAGGTGAGTTAAATCTCTTTATGTACAGAGTAGGGTGAATCCCTTTTAACTTCTAAAGGAAAATACAGATGAAAAATACAAGCTTTAAAGAATTTGTGGAAGGGGGACAAAGTTTAGTTATATGGAGGATTATAATTTAAGTTTGTAGAATTCTTATTCTTGGATAAAAAATTGCTGAAACGTTAAGCAGGTACCATACTAGCAGTACGCATGCAGTCTCATTTTTGTATATTTCAGGCTATTGTTCTGTCAGGAAAATGTAGCCATTATCCATCCTGTATCTTTCCCCATCCGCTCTGCATGTGAATGGATAAAGTCGGGCCAGGGTAATGGCTACATAGCATATGATCTTTTGAATTATATTCTTCTGGTTAAGATTAAATTTGTAAAATATTAACTATCAGTCCTAGAAATATTTAATTTCTACTCTGTCCATTGTCTCACCTTTTCCATTGGGTGGCACAGCAAATCCACCAGGTTCATATCGTTCTGTTCCGCTTTTATAGTACCAATTATTTAACCCACTGATCATTTGTTTTATGTAATAAATAAATTCCTCTGTCTCCTTTTGATATGGACTGAAATCCGGTAGGTGATTTGATAATGTTACAAATTCATTTACAAGCTCATCATGAATCCTCATTCCTTCTTTGCAGGCTTCATCAAAAGAAATTTTATTGTGATGCTGTAATAATTTGATGATATTGAAAATCTCTGATTCTATAGCGAGCTCTTTGCCAATAGTTGCAAAATCGTTCTGAAGAGCAACAATGATTGACTGTAGCATAATAATACGCTGTATAACGGTATGATTATAAATGTAATCAGGTAAAGCAAAACCAGTTGAAGGGCAAATTAAATCAACAAATGGAATCATTCCTATGGAATTTGCACGGATTAAATGAAAAAGAGGAATAGGAGGAATATCTTTACTGATTTTATATGGTGATTCTTCCATAATTCCATCAGTAACGAAACGGTATTTATAATTCTTAGCGATCCGCTCAAGCCAGAAGTCTGGCATCCCAAGCGCAATCCATTCCTTTCTGTTTGTTTGCATTTGACGGAACATGCCTATTTCCCCCGGTTTTGGATCATCTCCCATCATCACCTCAAAAATACGGTCTCTGATTGCTGCAATTTCCTTTACGGGCAAAAGTTCAACATAATCATCAGTCACTGTCATATAAATAGCAAAACGCGTTGCATGGAGAATTCTGTCCTTTTCGGTAGCTGCAGGTACCATAAAGGGGCCTACATCAACTAACCGCATTTTTCTGTACCGGGTCATTGCCTCTTTTGATAAGAATTGATAATCCTGGTCATACCAACTGGTTTCTTCTTCATAGAAAGTTCCAGCGAAAGGGCTTGAGAGGGTTTCCCAAGGGTATACTGGCTTGGGCACATTAAATTGATTCATAATATATGGTTTTAGTTTAAAATGAAAAAAAATTGTATTTATACTCAATATGTGATTATCTTCTAAGTTGTTATGCTCCACAAATTCTTTCAGGTGTTCATTGTAGAAGTAAATCTTCAAGACAGGCTTCTTTCAGATGTTCATGCTGGATTACCTTAAGATATTGTAATGCATACTGTCTGGTTACCTCGTTTTGATTACTGATTGTATTTCATTGAAAAGAATAACCAGGTTGGGGATTTTTTAATGCTGGAAAAGGATATTGAAATTATTTGTAAAGCAGCTAAAGTGTGTTGAAATTTTCATGTTCATATTGTGATGTTTTTTGGTTTAGTTTTGAATACTAAAATAAGAATTTATTATCCGTAATAAAATTTTATTTTAAAATATTCAATATTTATCAAATATAATTTCGTAGGTGATGTGATTGTAGGTTAATTAATATTGATGATTTTTCCAATATTTTCTTATTCTTGGCTAAAAAAACTGCGCGAAGTCGAAGACTTCGCGCAGTTTTTTTAGCAGATTTTCTTATTTATTTAAGAATTCTGCTTAATTCTCTTCGCAGACATGTTTAAAAACCGCTTCACCAGGAAAACTGCAGAAACTGTGAGGCCCAGTCCTAGAGCGATCCACATTCCGAATGCCCCCATTTTTAAAGTGACACATAAGAAATACCCTAAAGGAATGGTAATCACCCAATAAGCGATAAAAGTATAGATCGATGGGATCTTTACATCCTGAAGTCCTCTGAGCATCCCCAAAGCCGTTACCTGAACGCCGTCCGAAAGCTGAAATAAAGCAGCGATAATCATTAATTTTGAAGCCAGCATAATCACTTCAACTTCCTCTTTTTTAGTAAAGAAAGTCGGTAAAATATTTCTTCCCAAAATGAAGATCATTCCGCAGATACACATGAAAATAAAGGCTATTTTCAGGTTGTTGATCCCGACCTTTCTTAATTCAACAAAGTTCTGCTCACCCAATTTTCTTCCGATCATGACCGTTGAAGCCACACTGAATCCTACACAAAGGTTGAAGGTAAATGAAGCCATACTTAGGGCGATCTGGTGAGAAGCAATATCGTGAGCCGAAATTAGACCACAAATAAATGCAGCACCTGCGAAAGCCGTAACTTCAAAGAACATCTGTAAAGCGGTAGGCAGCCCCAGTTTCACCATCTTATCAAACATATTTCTGGAGAAAACCTGTATTTTTAAAGAGAAATCTTTGATATAACGTCTTGTTTTTTTCTCTTTAACCAATACCACATACAGGAATACCACCATAAATATTCTGGAGATTAATGTTGCTAAGGCGGAACCTTTTACTCCCATTTCAGGGAAGATCCAAAGTCCTTTGATGAAAACATAGTTCAGGGCAATATTGATGATATTGGCAATGATCGTAGCCTTGGTAACGCCTATGGTATAGGATAATCCTTCAGAAACTTCACGAAGCGTCTGAAAAGCCATAAACGGGATCATGCTGATAGCCATAATACCCAGGAAATCTACCGTATTCGGAATGATCTTCTCCGGCTGCCCGGAATGATAGAGTAGCGGCATCCCTAAAAGCAGAATAGCCATTAAAATAATCCCCACAGACATATTGATCACAAATCCGTGACTGAATACGGAATTAATAGTTCCGTGATCCTCCTTAGAGTGTGCTTCAGAAACCAGAGGAGGAATAGCAAATGAAAATCCCAGTGCCAGCACAAACACTGAGAAAAATACAGCATTCCCCAATGAAACGGAAGCCAGTGCATCAGCACCTAAAAGTTTCCCGACAATGATATTGTCGAACAGATTCACCGAGACCTGCCCAACCTGCGTAAGCATGACAGGAAGAGCCAGGGTAAGGCATTCTTTCGTATAGTTTTTGTTTAAAAAGTTCATAATAGTTTATGATTCATATAGTTTAATATTTAAAAGTAGGGCAAAAAAAATTTGCAGTAAGGCTACTGCAAATTGTTATCATATATTTAATGTTCAATTAAATTATTTCCTTACAAAACTTGCAACATCCTCCTCGGAAACAGTATTTCCACCAAGAATAATTAATCTTTCCACAACATTTCTCAATTCCCTGATATTTCCAGTCCATGAAAGAACTTTAAGCGCCTCAATCGCCTTATCATCAAACTTTTTCACGGCAGTACCATGCTCATCGGCAATTAATCCGGAAAAATGATCTACCAATAATTTGATATCCTCTTTTCTGTCATCCAACGGCGGAACATAAATTTCAATTACAGAAAGCCTGTGGTAAAGGTCTTCCCTGAATTTCCCTTCCTCAATTTCCTTCTGCATGTTCTTATTGGTTGCTGCAATTACCCTTACATCAACTTTTATTTCCTTATCACTTCCTACAGGAGAAACTTTGCTTTCCTGCAATGCCCTCAAAACCTTGGCCTGAGCAATAAGGCTCATATCTCCGATCTCATCCAAGAAGATGGTACCGCCAGTTGCCTGCTCGAATTTTCCCTGCTTGTCTTTGATGGCACCTGTAAAAGAACCTTTCACATGTCCGAAAAGTTCAGATTCAATAAGCTCAGAAGGGATAGCGGCACAGTTTACTTCGATCATCGGACCTCTTGCACGCTCGCTTTGATTGTGGATAGCATGGGCTACGAGTTCTTTTCCAGCACCATTTGGCCCTGTAATCAAAACCCGGGCATCAGAAGCAGCTACCTTTTCGATCATATCCTGAATCTTCTTCAAAGCAGGAGAATCGCCGATCATCTGGTATTTTTTGTTAACCTTTTTCTTTAAGGTCTTATTTTCAGTTTGAAGATTTTTATTTTCCTTTTTCAGACTTTCTTTGGCTAAAGCATTTTTTACACTTGTGATCAGTCTGTTGATATCAATAGGTTTGGAAATAAAATCGTATGCACCTTCCTTCAGACAGGAAACAGCAGAATCAATATCCGCGTGGCCAGAGATCATGATGAATGTACTTTCAGGCTTTAAGATCATACTTTGCTTTAAAAGTTCTGTTCCTGAAAGTTTAGGCATCTTGATATCAGAGATCACCAATGCGAAATCTTCTTTTTCTATCTGTTTGTAGCCTTCAAGGCCATCTTCAGCGATAACAAATTCGTAATCGGTAAGTTCATCAGAAAGGATACTGTGTAATACTCCCGAGATTGCTTTTTCGTCTTCTACAATAAGGATTTTTTGCATAGTTGCAAATTTAGATTTTTTGATTCAATTATTAGCAAAAACTATACCTAAATATACTATTTTGAGTAATCTCTTCTACCGAAAATGGCGGATCCAACCCTTACAGAATTTGCATCACATTCAATGGCAGCCGGGAAATCGTCACTCATTCCCATAGATAAAGTTTCGAGGGTTTTTAATTGATTTAATTCATCAAAAAGCCTTTTTAAAATTAAAAATTCTCTTTTCACCTGTTCTTTATCATCTGTAAATGTGGCCATTCCCATCAGGCCGGTTATTTCAACATTGGAGAATTTTCCGTCAATATACTGTTGGAATAATGTTTTTGCTTCAGCAATCTCAAGTCCGAATTTAGTTTCCTCTGCTGCAATTTTTACCTGAAGCAGTACTTTAATGGTTCTGCTGTTTTTTCCGGCTTCCTTACTGATCTCTATAAGAAGCTTTTCAGAATCCACACTTTGGATGGTATCAATGAAAGAAGCAATATACTTTACTTTATTGGTCTGCAGATGTCCGATAAGGTGCCATTGGATATCTTTTGGAAGGAGAGGGTATTTCTCCATAAGCTCCTGAACCTTGTTTTCGCCAAAGACTTTTTGCCCCAGGTTATAGACTTCCTGAATGGCTTCAACCGGATGCGTTTTTGAAACTGCTACAAGCTGAACTCCCGATGGAAGCTGATTTTGTATTGCTGTATAATTTTCTTTAATATCCATGAATGCAAATTTCTGAATTTTAAAAGCAAAAAACTAATGAATCTGTAAAATTGTTGTTTCTAGTTGCTAGCTGGCGGTTACCATCAATGTAATTGTTACATTGATAGAGTATTACATTAATTAAGAATGTCATTGATCTGCGGATACTGAGAAATCTTTCTGAAGACAAATTTGTTGCTTTTCTGAAGCTTTTCAATAAACATATCCAGTTCATTGATGGAATCTGCATCTCTGAGATATTGGTCATGTGTAAGAAAAACCAGATGTCTTGATGTTTTTTCCAGATCATTAAGAAAGATGCTGTCCACCTTCTTAATCATGGCTTCATGGCTTCCCTTTAAAGTCATTTTTTGAGAAGGCCTCCATTCCAGATCCCAGCCGATTACTTTATAACCTGCTTTTTTCAGGCCGTTTGCGGCATCGGTGGAGCTTTTAATATCAGTAACATTAATATTGTTCAGCCTCCAGATATTTCTTCCCGGAGTTCTTGCTATCTTATCGTAAAGCTTAAGGCTGTCTTTAGCAATATCAAAATCATGGACTACAGCCTCAGGATTCTTGTAAAAATCAGTATATTTATTATGGGCGTGGCTAAAGCTGTGATTGGCAAGCTCAATCAGCGGATTGCTTCTTAAAAGCTCCATATCATCCTTTTGTCTTTTGCTTCCGTAGGCATGTTTTCCTACCAGAAAAGCAGTTGCACATACATTCCTTTTGTTTAATATTTTAAGGAGATTTTCCGTTCCCTGGTTGGGGCCGTCATCAAAAGTAAGGTAGATAATTCTTTTATCAGATTCTACGCTCTCATCATCTATTTTGGGGGCCGTTTGTACGGTGGGAGGTTCCAGTGAGACTGTTTTTTCAAACTCTTTCACATCAGTTTTGCTGTTACAGCCGTTGAATACAATTGAAGCTGCACTCACCAATGCAGTCATTCCCAGAAAAGCCATGTTTTTTGACTTTTCCCCAAAAATTTTTTTCATAAAGATAATGGAGGTTTAAATCGTTAAAAATTGTTAAAAATATTGCTGAAATGTTAACAAATTATATGCCAGTATTTGATAAAACACTGCTTTTTAATTTTATTTTAATAACTTTATTTTAAACGATATTTTGTAGAACGAAATGCTTTTTCAATTCTATTTTCTTATTCTTGAAATTTAACATTTATAATTGTAAAAACAATAGCTTTTTTCTATTCTTGTTGAAATTAAAACATTCCTCCTTTATTGGGGAATTATTTTAAAGTAAACAGGTGAATTTGTTTTTTAGCTAGAATAACACGAAAGATGACCGAAAGATTTTGTGTGCGAGGCTTATTCTAAAACTTTCTTCAGATATAGTGCATTTTTAATTGCAGCAGTGCCCCATGTATTATTGAAAAATACAAATGCTTTTTTTTCTGAATGGCTGATTTTTTCAGAAAGATCATCAAGAAAATCCAAGCTGTACTCCGATTTGTAGAGGACCGGTTTTCCGTGAAGCCTGTAGTACAAAACTTCAGGATGATTGTCAATAATTTCTTCCGGAAGATCGCCGGGAAAGCTGACGCCGGAAAAAACAATATTATTTTCTTTTAAAACACTGAAAATTTCTTCAGTCCACCAGGAATTGTGACGGAATTCTATAACATTTAAATAATTAAAATCAAGACTGGTCAGGATCAGATCGATGTTTTCCTGCGATTTTTTAAAAGAAGGCGGAAACTGATACAGAAATCCGGAAAGCTTTCCTTTTAAATGAGCCTGGATATGGGTGCAGAATTCTGAAATATCTTCTTTAGAATCTTTCAACCGCTTTTCATGGGAAATGGCTTTAGGAATTTTGATGAAGAACTTAAACTCTTCAGGAGTTTCATCGTGCCATTTTAAAAGGGTTTTTGCGGTTGGTTTTCTGTAAAAAGTGGAATTGATCTCCACTGTATTGAAAACCTGGGAATATAAGGTAAGAAAGTCTTTACTTTGAGTATTCTCAGGGTATAGCGACCCTTTCCAGTCGTTATTATAAAATCCCGAACATCCAATGTAAAGACTTCCTTTTTTCATAACTTTATTTTATATCTGCATCCAGATCTACAGAGTTCAGCCGTAGTGAGTTCAGGATAACAGAAAGTGAACTGACGCTCATGGCTGCTGCTGCAATCATAGGGGACAGCAGTATTCCAAAGAAAGGATACAATAATCCTGCCGCTACCGGAATTCCCAGCACATTATAGATAAATGCAAAAAACAGATTTTCTTTAATATTCCTAAGAAGTTTTTCGCTTAATAATTTAGCTTTTGCTACGCCTAAAATATCGCCTTTCAAAAGAGTGATTTCAGCACTTTCCATGGCAACATCGGTCCCTGTTCCCATGGCGATTCCTATATCAGACTGCGCCAGAGCAGGGGAGTCATTAATCCCGTCTCCGGTCATCGCTACAATTTTACCCTGCTGCTGAAGTTTTTTTACTTCATTCAGCTTGTCTTCCGGAAGGCAGCCAGCTTTATAATGTTTGATTCCCAATTCGTCAGCAACCGCTTTAGCCGTATGTTCATTATCTCCGGTCATCATGATCACGTCAATTCCTTCATTCATCAGACGCTGAACCGCTTTTTTGGAAGTTTCTTTAATTTTATCGGTAAAGCTGATGAAACCTAATACCGTTTTTTCCTGAGCAATATAAGAGATGGTATGTGCCTTTGACTGCACTTCTACAGCTTTTTGTTTTAATTCCTGGGGGATAGAGAGGCTGCTGGAGGTCAGAAGGCTTTCATTTCCTAAATAAACTGTTTTTCCATTGATATTCCCCTGAACTCCTTTTCCTGAAATATTTTCAAAATGCTCTACCTTTTCAGCCGTTAAATTTTCTTCTTTTGCTCTTTTGATCACGGCATTGGATAAGGGATGTTCTGAGTTTTGGTTTAGGGAAAAAGCAAGTTTCAGGATCTCATTTTTATTTTCGTTTCCTGTAGTTTCAATATGTTCTACAGACGGTTTTCCTTCTGTTAAAGTCCCTGTTTTGTCTGTAATCAGAACATTAACTTTATGCATCTGTTCCAGTGCCTCTGCATTTTTGATGAGTATTCCGCTTTTAGCTCCTTTCCCGATTCCAACCATCAGGGACATCGGAGTTGCCAGACCAAGCGCACAGGGACAGGCAACAATGAGAACTGCAACCGCATTCACAAAAGCAAATAGGCTTCTTTTCCCTTCCGGCCCGAAAAACTGCCATAAAACAAAGGTAAGAACAGCAATCAGAATCACAACAGGAACAAAAACTTTAGAAACCTTGTCGGTCAGTTTCTGTATCGGGGCTCTGCTTCGGCTGGCTTCATTCACCATTTTAATGATCTGCGAAAGAAGGGTTTCATCACCTACTTTTTCAGCTTTCATGATGAATACTTTGTTTCCATTGATGGTTCCCGAAGAAACTTTATCATCGATATTTTTCTCTACAGGCACGGGCTCTCCTGTGATCATGCTTTCATCGACCAAAGAGCTTCCTTCTGTTATCTTGCCGTCCACAGGGATTTTTTCACCCGGTTTTACCTTTAAAAGATCTCCGATTTTTACATGGGAAAGCAATACTCTTTTTTCTTCTCCGTTGATGATGAGATTGGCTTCGTCAGGAGAAAGGTTCATCAATTCCTTGATGGCATTTCCCGTTTTTTTATGAGCAGCGGCTTCCATCAGCTGTCCTAAAATTACCAAGGTTAGAATAACGCAGACCGCTTCAAAATACAATGGAATTTCATGATTATGACCTCTGATTTCATGAGGAATGATATCAGGAAAGAACAATGCAGCAATGCTAAAAATAAAGGCTGCTGCAACCCCTAAAGCAATCAGGCTGAACATATTTAAATTCCAGGTTTTAAACGAAACCCAGCCTCTTTTCAGCAGGAACCATCCTGAATAAAACATCACAGGAAGCGTCAAGGCAAGCTCTATGAATCCCTGTACTGTATGGGAAAAAGGAAAATTGATGAACATTCCACCCATGGAAAGAATAAAAACCGGAATAGTGAAGGCAAGAGAAATCATGAATTTCCTTTTCAGGATATTGTAGGTTTCATCCTCTTCATCTTCTCCGCTGTCTGGCATTCTTACCAGATCCATTCCGCATATCGGGCAGTCTCCAGGCTCGTCACGAATGATCTCCGGATGCATGGGACAGGTGTATTTTGCAGTTTTCTTTTCCGGATATTTTACCAGATCCATTCCGCAGACAGGACAACCTACGTTAGAATCATAAGTTTTATCCCCTTCACAGTACATCGGACAGTAATACTTTCCGGCCATATCATCTGTCACTTTGGGAGCTTCATGATGATGGCTGTGATCGTGATGGTGGGAATGAGCATGCTGATGGCCTTGTGAGGCTGCATTTTTCGCAAGATCTTCTGTGATTTCTTCCAGATGCATATGGCAAACCGGACAGTCACCTTTTTCGTCATATACTTTATCCCCTTCACAGAACATTGGGCAATAGTATTTTCCCATGCTGTCTTTAAAATTGGCTGGTAGATTTGAAGAAGAGTAGGTGGGTTTATGATTTGGATCTTTAGCATGTTTTTCCTCGATGGGAACCAGATACATATTACAAACCGGGCATCTTTCACCTTGTTTAAAGTATACTTTGTCACCCTCGCATTCCATTGGACAATAATAAACTGAAGACGGAGAAACCCTGTCCTGAGGTTTTACAAATGTAGTTTCGGGCTTCTTAGGGTCTTCCAGTCTGTATTTATCTCCTAAAGCGTTATTTAAAACTGATAGTTCAATTTCTTTATCGGAAGTGATGGTTGCTGTATTATTCTCCAGATTTACATCGGCGCTAACTCCCTCAATAGCGTTGAGCTTTTCAGAAATTTTTTTCTGACAGCCGGAGCACGTCATTCCGAGTATATTATATTGTCTGTTCATGATCCTTGAATTTATACTACAAATTTCCAAAATGAATTGGTAAGGCTGTTATAAATTTAAGGATAATAGTTATAGAATTTTGCCTGCGGTGTGAGTGGGCGAATCGGAGGGTTTGAGTGTCTTAGAGTGGGGGAGCTTAATACCGTAATTATTGAGTATTTTAAAACACCTTTACTCTAGAACTCTCTCACATTCCAACTCAGAAACTATCCAATGTTTTCCTTTGATGATCCTTCAGTTTTTTAAATTCGGTAGGCGTAAATCCGGTAATATTCCTGAATTGGGAAGAAAGGTGCTGAACGCTTTTGTAGCCGAGCTTGCCAGCGATTTCCGTAAGGGTGAATTCATTATAAAGAAGCAGTTCTTTTACTTTTTCGATTTTGTGAAGAATAAAGAACTGTTCTAGGGTAATGTTTTCGTTCTGCGAAAAGGTTTTGGAAAGAGAACTGTAATCTTTTGGGATTTTTGAGCTTAAAAACTCAGAGAGAAGAAAGTTTTCATCAATATCCAGCTCACTGATCTTGATGATGATGATGTTTTTGATCTTATCGACAAGCTGGTGAGCGGAATCCTTGATTCTTTCAAAACCTGTATCCTGCAGACTATTTTCTATAGCTTTCATTTTCTCAGCTGAAATGTCGGTTCCGGTTTCAACTTCTCCTAATGTAACAGAGCTTACTGCTATACCAGCATCGCTGAATATTTTTTCCACTGCAGAAATGCAGCGGTTGCAGACCATATTCTTCACAAAAATTTTCATGGCTTGCTCAGTCTGTCTTTTACAAATTCAATCTGTGTTTTTCCGTGAGGAGCCGGGTTTCCCTCGTTGTCCAGGTTCACCATGACAATTTTATCAACGGTAATAATGGTCTGGTGGGTCATTTTGTTTCTTACATCACATTTTAAGGTGACGGATGAAGATCCGAAGTGCGTAGCTTCAATCCCGATTTCTATAATATCTCCCTGTTTTGCAGAGCTCACAAAATTAATTTCCGAAATAAATTTTGTAACCACTTTTGTATTTTCCAGCTGAATAATTGCGTAAAGCGCCGCCTCTTCATCGATCCACTGTAAAAGTCTCCCTCCGAAAAGAGAATGATTGGGATTCAGGTCTTCGGGTTTTACCCATTTTCTGGTATGATAGTTCATGTTTTAATAATTTACTTCACAAATTTAGTGTTAAAAACTGGTTTTATCAAAGAAACAGTATTTACTGATCTTAAGGAAATGATTCATTTTCTCAATCATATTTTCTTGGAACGCATCGCTTTTACTTTTTTCACGGTAGGATCATTTAAAAATTTTTGATATTCTTTACTCTCAACGGGGAATATTGCTACTTTACCTTCGTCATTGTGATGGGTTCCGAACCCATAACGTTTGGATAGAGGAGAGGATCTGAGGCAGGGCTGTCCTTTGGAGAAGAACTGTATCCTTGCCAGCTGTTTTTCGCTTTCCGGAATATCATTTTTCAGAGCATAACATTCGAATATGATATCATCCGAAGTGTAGTGGTAAGGATTTTTCATGATCTGCTCATACTGAAGCTCTGCCAGTGTCTTTATTTTCTTTTCAGGCGGTGTCTCGGCCTGGGAAACAGGACAATCATCGGCAACTTCAATAAAGGTGTTGGTATAATTTGTAGTATGTTTCATAAAGATGTTGTCAATAAAGGTTAACTATTAATGGCATTATTCCTGATTATAAATTCAGGTTACTCTTTGAATTCTAAAATATCACCGGGCTGGCAGTCCAGAGTTTTGCAGATGGCATCAAGCGTACTGAAGCGGATCGCTTTTGCTTTTCCGGTTTTTAGATTGGATAGATTGGATAACGTAAGATTTATTTTTTCTGAAAGCTCATTCAGTGACATTTTTCTCTTAGCCATCATCACATCAAGGTTTATTATAATAGGCATAAGGCTGTATTTATCTTTAAAAAGGATGTTTTTTGCACGTTTACAGAATCGTTTTTATTATGTTAACTAACTTTAACTTTTGGTAAATTTCAATATAATTTTATTATAAAACAATACTTATTTATTATTAATCAATAAAAAATAGCTTTTGACTCCTTGAAACATGACAAATACTTTAAAAAAAACTTTGATTTAAAATTTTTAATTGTATCTTGCATACGTTTATATTTGGAATCAATATTTGTTCATTAATTTATGTTGTTTTTCTTTTATATACCAAATTTTTATTAATTTTTAATTTTTATTTAAAATGAACATTTTTGTTTCAAACATCAATTACGCAACTAAAGAGTATGAGTTGCACGATCTATTTGCAGAATTTGGTGATGTATCATCAGCTAAAATTGTTACAGACAGAGAAACTGGCCGTTCAAGAGGTTTCGGTTTTGTAGAAATGGGTGATGAAGAAGGAAAGCAAGCTATCGAGGCTCTTAACCAGAAAGAATTTAACGGAAAAGAGTTAAACGTATCAGAAGCTAAACCAAGAGAAGAAAAACCAAGAAGAAGCTTTGACAACAACAGAAGCGGCGGATACGGCGGTGGAAACAACCGTGGTAATGGCGGCGGCGGATACGGCGGTGGAAATAACCGTGGTAACGGCGGCGGAAACCGTTGGTAAAAAAATATAAGGCGGCTTTTTAGCCGCTTTTTTTATGGACTATTTATCCCTTCCTGATGTAATTGCAGGAAGGGATACTTATTTTTATCTGTTTTCTATTGAGAACCATATAATTAATCTGAATTATAGAACACTAAATAAATAAAGCGACAATTAAGCCACTTTATGAGTTTTATTTTTCTTTGATCAATAATGCTGCATTATTATAAAATATGGTCTTTTGTTTGTTGTAAGGAGAGCTGTCTCTTGAGATATTCTGAAAAACTATTTTGATATGGTATTTCCCCAAATCGCTTTCCATAGAGATTTCTTTCATTTTTATGGTTCCCGAATGGCTGGCGTTGTTTTCGAATAGCTTATCTATCACCGGACTGAAATCTACCGTCTCTTCTGAATTGAGAATCACCTTTATCGTTTTTCCATTATTAACTCCGGTCTGGCTGTCTATCAAAAATGTATCTCCATTAATATCTTTCAATTGCTGATTATAGCTGTCAAAATTAATTAAATACTGATAACCCTGAATGTTGATTACTTTTGATTCCGAGTCTAAAACAAGCCTTTCATATTCTGATCCATCCGAAGTTTTATTGACATGTATAAAAGCATTTCTAAGGGTACTGCTGATTAGCGAAGAACGAACGTTCTCAAAGTCTCCTGCTAAAAGATCGTGTGTTTTGCCGGCAGTCAGATTCAGTAAAAAATCTTTTTGCTTTCTTTCAGCCAGGAACTCAAATTTATCAGTAATTTCGTTAACGAGAGTGTCAGATACTTTTTTCTGAAAATCTATTTTGTTATTAACCAGAAGTTTATTTTTATCCAGAAGAGTGATCAATTGGTTTTTCTGGCTTCTTTTGGCTACACTGAATGCATTTAAATAAGGAAAGATCAACGAAAAAGCTCCAAACGCAAATAAGCTGATGGGAATAAATTTTATGCTTGCCTTTTTATTTAAAACAAAATAAGAAACTACACCCAGCAGCCATAGCGCCAATAGCAAAACGAAGTATCTGGGTTCTGTGTAGCCGTATTCCAGGATCCTTGTAAATATGGCCGTAAATAATAAAACAAGTAACGGAATTATGGTGTAGTAAAACAGTTTTGAAAATACTTTGACCCACGATTTTGCTTTTTCCTCTTTAAGCGGATAGACAAGCAATAAAGCAAGGATACCAATAATACTGTAAGCCAGGACCAGATAAGAAACCCATCCTCTCGGAAGTTCCCAGTTGATAACTATTTTAAATGAGTAAACATACAGGATGACCAGATAAATGAAAAGCAGCGGAATCAGGACAAACTGGGTGAAAAACTTTAAAATCACCGGATAGGTACTGTCTTTTTCCAGATAGCTTAGCCCGGTTTCATTGAAAAGGAGAAAGATAAAACTGCTCCCAAAAATGGCCAGGACATAGAACGTATCGGCATATAGGTTATCACTGAAATTAAAATCAAATAATTTGTCAACTGCCAGGATGGCCAGCTCTACACCTCCTGTAAGTACTCCTGTAAAAATAGCGGTCAGGAAAATATTAACAAAAAGATTTTTATTGTACTGCCAGAAATTAAGCTCCCTGTTCTTTTCGAGAAAGGCACCAAAGGAAACCAGTAAGTGAGAAAGAAGAAGAGTAATAGCGATGATGAAGCCATGAACTTCGGTAAAATCCCTCTCTTTTGCAGGTAAAATGAAAAAAAATCCTATCAGGAAAACTGTTCCCAATATTTCCAGTAAAAGTCTTTTTCCGATCCTTTGGGAAAGGATTTTCAAAGCAAACATAAGGGAAATACCGAGACAGCAGCAAATAGTAAATTTCGAATGAATGAATAACGATTCACGGTCATATTTGCTGTCCAGCATACGGATGGCTCCCACAGAAGAGAGCAGTCCCATTAATAAAACCATCGGATAGCGCGACAGAACATCCTGTGCCTTCTCTGTTATTTCCCGGATTTTCGTTTTCATGATTCGTGTATTTTGTGCTTAGTCTTTTTTCTTTTTTTTCTTCTTGTCTTTATCCTTATCTTTTGTTTTACTCTTTTTAACTTTTTTAGGATTTAAGATCTCATCTGCATATTCAAATTTCGGTTCCTCAATTTTTGTAGGAATAATCTCAATTTTCAGATCAAAATAATTCTTCAGATCATCCTGTGATATTAATTTTTCATTGAATAAAAACTCCAGCATTTCCTTTCCGGAATCATTGAAAAAATTATGAGCAAGCTCTTTCAGCAAGAATTTACGGTATTCTTCCATAGGGACAACTACGGTGTATTTGAAGATTCTTCCTTCCTTTTGAGTGGTGATATAACCTTTTTCCACCAATATTTTAAGGTAAGTAGAAACAGTGTTCTGGTGCGGCTTTGGTTCAGGATGCTGCTCCATGATGTCTTTAAGATAAAAAGATTCAAGCTTCCAAAACAGCTTCATAAAATTTTCCTCAGCACCGGTAAGATGATTTATTTTCATAGAAAGTTCTTAATGTTGAAATTGTATATTGCAATAAAGATAAATAAAAGATACCACAAATGCTATTCCGGCACCCATAAATACTTCCTTTATTGTATGTCTTTTTAAAATGATTCTTGTAATTCCCACTAAAGCAGCAATTCCCAGCCATACCAGTCCTGCTTTCCAGTCCAATGTGAAAAATAAGGCAGCAACAAATACATTAAATGCTGTATGCATCGAGCTTTTAATAAAGAAGTTACTGATCTGCATAGTAAAAACAAGGATCAGGACAAACAGCATGACGAGATCAATATACCCGTTTCTTACATAATTGAAAATAAGATAAGTAACCACGCAGGCCGCAATAAAAATATAGAGTGTTTTCCTTTGAATACGGTTCGAAACGTCCATATTCGTATATCTTCCAGTCTTTACATTCCAAACCAGCCAGATTACAACCGGTGCAATAATCATTAATAATATAGGAACAAAATAAAGAAGAGAATCTTCGAGTGAATATTCCTTTATACTCATATAAACGAAAAAAATAAATAAAGAAATTAGCGGATTGAAAAAATCTGAGATGATTTTTGAAATTTTATGTACTGTTGAAGGCTGTTTTTCTTCCATGTTCAAGTTTAAAATTCAAATATAACACTATAAGCAAAAAAACAATTAGTATGTATACGATAAAAACAAAGTTTTTTTTATAATTTTGCTCAAATATTCATCATAAAAAAGCAAGAGCTAGCACATGAAAGAATTTTCTAAAGAGGTATACCTGAAGTGGTATGAAGATATGACTATGTGGAGAAGGTTTGAAGACAAATGCCGTTCTCTTTATCTAAAACAAAAGATCAGAGGTTTTTTACATTTGTATAACGGTCAGGAGGCTATCCCTGCCGGCTTCACGCATGCAATGGACTTAACGAAAGACAGTATGATTACTGCTTACAGATGCCACATCCATCCAATGGCGATGGGAGTAGATCCGAAGAGAATCATGGCTGAGCTTTGCGGTAAAGCTACCGGAACGTCCGGAGGTATGGGCGGTTCTATGCACATTTTCAGCAAAGAGCACCGTTTTTATGGCGGACATGGTATTGTCGGCGGACAGATTCCTTTGGGAGCTGGAATTGCTTTTGCAGATAAATATTTTGACAGAAAAGCTGTAAATATCTGTTTCTTCGGAGACGGGGCTGCAAGACAGGGATCGCTTCACGAAACATTCAATATGGCGATGAACTGGAAGCTTCCTGTAGTATTTGTTGTAGAAAACAACCAATATGCGATGGGAACTTCTGTAAAAAGAACAGCCAACCATGAAGATATCTACAAATTAGGTTTAGGATACGAAATGCCTTGCCTTGCCGTAGATGCAATGGATCCTGAGAAAGTGGCTGAAGCAGCTTACGAAGCTATTGAAAGAGCAAGAAGAGGAGACGGGCCTACTTTCATTGAAGCCAGAACTTACCGTTACAGAGGACACTCTATGTCTGATGCCGAGCCTTACAGAAGTAAAGAAGAAGTAGCGATTCACAAGAATGATGACCCTATGGAACTGGTAAAGCACAGAATTTTGGAAAATGGTTGGGCTACTGAAGCAGAATTAGAAACCATCGACAATAAATCAAGAGATTTTGTAGACGAATGTATCGAATTCATGGAAAATTCTCCATATCCGGATCCGGATAAGGTGTATGAATATGTTTATGCTCAGGAAAACTATCCATTCTTAGATAAATTAGAAAACTAAAATAATTTGCTGATCCAATGATAGATGATGCGAAAAGCATTGATTTCTATTATTAATCACCATATTAAAAAAATAATACAATAAATTATGGCAGAAGTAATTACGATGCCCCGCCTTTCTGATACTATGACGGAAGGTAAGGTGGCGAAATGGCATAAAAAAGTAGGAGATAAAGTAAAAGAAGGAGATATTTTAGCCGAAATTGAAACAGATAAAGCTGTTCAGGATTTCGAATCTGAAATAGAAGGAACTCTTTTATATATTGGGGTAGAAGAAGGCGCTGCTGCTGCTGTAGATTCTGTTTTAGCGATTATTGGGAATGAAGGTGAGGATATTTCAGGACTGACTGGCGGAGCTGCTGCTCCTGCTGCAGGTGCTTCTGAAGAGAAGAAGTCTGAAGAAGAATCCAAAACAGAAAATAAGGCTACAAGTGTTGAGCAGACTACTGCGGAAGTTCCTGCAGGTGTAGAAATTATTACAATGCCAAGACTTTCCGATACGATGACGGAAGGTAAAGTGGCAAAATGGCATAAAAATGTAGGCGATACCGTAAAAGAAGGAGATCTTCTTGCTGAGATCGAAACAGATAAAGCGGTTCAGGATTTTGAATCTGAATTCAACGGGGTATTATTGAAGCAGGGCGTAGAAGAAGGTGGTGCTGCTCCGGTAGATTCAGTATTGGCGATCATCGGTCCGGAAGGAACAGATGTTTCTGCTGTAGGTGCTCCAAAAGCAGCGGCTCAGGCCTCTGAAAAACCGGCTGAACAGAAAACTGAAGCAAAAGCAGAAGAAAAAGCGGCTCCGGCAGCAAGTTCTTCATCTTCAGACAGGGTAGCAATTTCCCCGTTAGCTAAGAAAATGGCTCAGGATAAAGGTGTTGACATCAACAGTGTTCACGGTTCAGGAGAAAACGGAAGAATTGTTAAAAAAGATATTGAAAACTATCAGCCTTCCCAGGCACAGGCTCAACCGGCTGCTCCTGCTCCTGCAGCGGCTCAGGTTGCACTAAGCTTTGTTCAGGGTGAAGATACGGAGACTCCAAACTCTCAGGTAAGAAATATTATTGCAAAACGTCTTGCTGAAAGTAAATTCTCAGCGCCTCACTATTATCTGATGGTGGAGATCAATATGGATAAAGCAATTGAGGCCAGAAAAGAAATCAATTCTTTACCGGATACGAAAATCTCTTTCAATGATATGATCATTAAGGCAACTGCTGTTGCTTTAAGAAAACATCCTCAGGTGAACTCAAGCTGGGCAGGGGATAAGATCATCCACAGAGGAAATATCAATGTGGGGGTAGCAGTGGCTATTCCTGACGGATTAGTGGTTCCTGTACTTAAAAATACAGACCAGATGAACTACACTCAGATCTCTGCAGCAGTAAAAGATATGGCTTCAAGAGCTAAAAGCAAAGGCCTTAAAGCTAATGAAATGGAAGGTTCTACATTCTCCATCTCCAACCTGGGTATGTTCGGAATCGAGACCTTTACAAGTATCATTAACCAGCCGAACTCTGCTATCCTTTCAGTAGGAGCGATCATCGAAAAACCGATCGTTAAAGACGGTCAAATCGTGGTAGGAAATATCATGAAGCTTTCATTAGCATGTGACCACAGAGTGGTAGACGGTGCTACGGGAGCCCAGTTCTTACAGACTTTAAAAACATATCTGGAAAGTCCTTTAACCCTGTTACTGTAACAGTTCAGATTGTACATATTAAAACCTCTCACTTTGAGAGGTTTTTTTGTATTTAAATTTTAATTATACAGAATTGTTTTTCGAGGAGCGAAACTGCTTTTCCGGGAGGGTAGAAGATTATTTGGTGCCTTCTGCCTTATTTTTCCAGTATTCAACCTGTTCTTTTAGCTCTTTGATACGTTCTTCGTACTGCACTATAAGTTTTTCGGGAGTATTATAATTAATTGTCTGATTTTGAATTACACCGCTTGCATTATCATTAGACGATTCATTATTGTTATTAACCTGTAAATAGCCTTCTTCCGGTTTCAGAATCTCTTCCATTGTCACATCCAGAGAAGTGCAGATATTTTCGATATGATTTACCCACGAATTGGTTTCCCCATTTTCTATCCTTTGGTACGTGGAGCGTGAAATATGCAGCTTTTCTGCCAGTTCTTCCTGGGAGATTCCTTTGTCCTCTCTGTACTTTCTTATTCTCTTCCCGATGGTTGCATTCATTGCTAAATAATTTGATGAACAAATATAATTTTTTTTCGAACATAATGATGCATCAGAAATAGGGCATTGCCATTTTATTTTTTTCTCACATCTTTGGGAGTATAAATTTTTATTATATTTAACAACTTAAAAACACAAACAATCTATGAGAAAAAAATTATTTCTCCGGCTATTTCTATTGATAGCCCTCAGCACTTTGCTGTATTCCTGCCGGACAGAAGAGGAGCTGAACCCCAAAAACGGTGAAGCCGGAAATTTGCGGTATGGCATATCCAAAGAAGTCTTTATGGGAAGTTTATTTGTCACAGGTCTGAAAAGCAACAGCTCCAAAAATGTAGCCTCTGCCCTCACAGCAGAAGAGCTGGTAGAAAGACTGGACTTGGAAAAAGCCCACTTGAATTCCAATAATGGGAAAGAAGTTTTTCATGTGCCTGTAAGAACATTTGGAAGCTACAAAAGGTCGCTCCTGTCTATATCTGGAAACGGAAACTCCATGGCTGTTCTATTGACCTATCCCAATCCGGAAGATCAAAGGCTTTTTTATATAACGGACCTCAACGGAAACCTTCTGAAGGAAGTGAAGATAGGAGACGATGGGAAAGAACTTCCAGCTTCTCCCACTTCAAAGAAATCCAGCATAGCGGGCAAAAGTGATGATTTATGTGAGGAAGTAGTGTATGAAACCTGTAGTTCAGGGCAGCACAGTTTTGAAACAGGAAATGCATATCAATGCGAGTTTTGGCATAACCTACAGGGAGGTACGCCTCCAAAATTATTTAAAATAAACGGCATATGTGGCGGAACAGGAAGTGGTGGCGGTGGAACACCGATAGGTGGGGATGGATCTTCAGGCGGACATCCGGCAGGCGGAAGCAGTACTTCCCCTGTAGGTGGTGGAGGCCCTCCCAAATATGATTTTACCTCAGCTGATTGTGTACAAAATCTGGACTGTGAAAACTGTAATATACCGGGTGATACTAACAATGACTGTAAGCTGAGTTATGATGAAGCAATAGCCTTTAATAATAATCCATGTGAAAAAACAAAAGGCATCATTAATAACCCAAAAACCAAAACTGCAATAGATGATATGAAAAACCAGGCAGTATTGCCTGCTTCAGATCCTAATAGCGGAGAAATTGGATATAAATTTCAGGCAGACGGAACTCCATCTACAAAAATTATAGGAGGTGCCCATAATGTGAATTTTGGTGATAAGACAGGATATGCAGGAGGTTATCATAATCATACTCTTGAAGGAATACCTATGCTTTCTCCACCAGATATAGAACAGCTGCTTCAATTTGTGTTGGCGCAAGGGAATTATGGAAATCCAAGTAATGCGTTTATGGGGATGGTAGCACCCAATGGCATGCATTATGTAGCAACTTTCAGCGGAAATTATAATGATGCTTTAATAAGTTTTTCACAACAGGATTTGAATAATTTTACAGATAATATGGCAATGAGAAAAGGCATGTATAATCCTTCTACTCCTAACGGATTTGAAAAACTTTTTTTTGCAATACTAAATGATATGTCACTTAATGGGAAGGTTAATTTGCAAAGAATAGAAAGTGATGGAACTATAAAAACAATAATTAAAAATAATGATGGAACTACAACAGCTGTTCCATGTCCCTAAAAAACAATATTATGAATAAGATAATTATAAAATTAACATTTGTCTTTATACTTTTTTGTACTTTTTCTTGTAAAGCACAGCAAGAATATCCTCTAAAGACGGATTATACAGAAATTCCTAATAACTCCTACTTAAAAGATTTTAACAACGAGCTGAATGTATTTGTAGGGAATTATACTGCTAATTTCCAAGACAAAAAAATCACACTATTTATTACAAAACAAAACTATCAGTTTTTTGATAGAGGTAAATATAAGTATTACAAAGATGTATTATCCATAAAATTCATTATTAAAAATTTATCAGGAACTATTCTTCAAGATACTCAAAATGTGGTTTTCCAGCCCAATGAATTAAAAAATACTATATATAGTAGATGGATTGAAACAACAGATAATAAATTATTATTATATTATGGCGGTACGAATTGTGGTGTAGGCTGGGGAGATATTTACTTAAAGAAAATAAATTCTACACAAATATCTTGGGAATATCGTCCTAATGATATTATACTTGACGACAGCAGATGTCCTCCGGGAACAGATATTAATATTTATCTTCCAGAGACAAAAGATTTAATTTTCACTAAACAGTAATGAGAAATTGGGGAATATGTTTGGGAATTCTTGCTGTGTTTTCATGTAAAGCACAGCAGGTTTATCCCTTAAAAACAGATCATACTGAAGTTGCTCAAAACTCTTATTTAAAAGATGTTAATAATGAATTGGATTCTTTTATAGGCACATGGCAAGGAAATTTTAATGGTAATTCAATTACTTTATTTGTAACAAAAGAAATACATAGATTTTTTAATGAAAATCAATATAAATATTATAAGGATATTTTATCTATAAAATATGTAATTAAAAATTCTTCTGGAGTGGTTCTTCAAAACACTCAAAATATGGTCTTTCCTGCAGAACAATTAAAGCATACTATTTATAGTCAATGGGCAGAGGATAGTGGGAATAGTCTCTTATTTTATTATGGAGGCACTAATTGTAGTGTTGGTTGGGGAAAAATTATATTGAAAAAATTAAGCTCTACACAAATTTCTTGGGAATATAGGCCTAATGATATTATCCTTGATGACAGCAAATGTCCTCCGGGAACAGATATAAATATTTATCTTCCGGAAACAAAAGATTTAATCTTTACTAAGCAATAGTGAAAGGTTTAATTATATGTTTAGGAATGTTTGTTGTGTTTTCTTGCAAAGCACAACAAACCTACCCTCTTAATACAGATTTTGAAGAAATACCGCAAGGTTCTTATTTAAAAGATTTAAATAATGAATTAACACCCTATACAGGAGAATATAAAGCTAATTTTCAAGGAAATGAAATTGTATTATTTATTAGCAAAGAAACAATGAAGTTTTTTAAATCATTAAACATTTATCAAGATGTACTATCAGTTAGATACATTGTTAAAAATTCAGCTGGAAATATCCTTCAAAATACACAAAATATGATTTTTGAACCTAATCAACTTCGACATACAATATATAGTCACGGAACATATCCTAGCAAAAATATTGTATGGTTTAATTACGGAGGTACAAATTGTAAGGTTGGTTGGGGAAGTATAGAACTAAAGAAAATAAATTCTACGCAAATTTCATGGGAATATAGGCCCAATGATATTATCCTTGATGACACCAGATGTCCCCCAGGAACAGATATAAATATTTATCTTCCGGAAACAAAAGATTTAATCTTTACTAAGCAATAGATAAACTTTGAAAACTAAGTTTTTATTAAGATGCAACATTAATTATCGTTGATATTGACTAAATTTATCATTGATGAAAGGTAAACTATTAATTATATTAACATTCCTTATAAGTTTCTTGTCTTTTTCTCAAGAAATTAACAAAATAGAATTTCATTATTCTAATTCAGTAATTATTGGAAGTGAAACTAATATAATTTTTGAATCTGTTAAAAAGAACAGGAGAAATAGAGTTAAGATTATAACCGAGCGGAAAAATGATTTTTTCACTCAAAAAATCACTCAAAAAAAGTTTTTAAAATTGTGTAAAGCAATTTCAAAAATTAATACTGTTACATATAATTTAATTAAGGGAAAAGATTCAATAAAGTATAACTGTATCGATGGTTCTGATATAATTATCACAACTTTTCAAAATAATATAAAAAAGCAATATTTTATAGAATGTTTAGCATCAGTGGATAAAGATTCTCATGACAGAAAAGACTTTTGGTACGCTGTTCAACTTATTGCAGAAAGTGTAGGAATAAGAATTGAAGATTTATATTAATAAACTGAAATTTAAAAAAATAATAAAACAATTTTGTAAGTCTCTCTTGAAACTGGACAGAAATAATTAAAAATATTAATGGAAAGGACTTATATAAATGAATAAGAGAAATCCAATATTACTAAAAGTAAAATAAAGTATAAACCGCTTCAAAAAGCGGTTTTTTATTTGCAGGTAAATCACTATTTTTGAATCATGATTAAAGCGAGTAATGTCCATAAATTTTATGGAAATTTAGAAGTACTGAAAGGAGTTGATATTCACATTAAAACAGGTGAAGTGGTTTCTATTGTAGGCGAATCCGGGGCAGGGAAGTCTACGTTGCTTCAGATCTTGGGAACGCTGGATCATCCCAGCAATTCCAATAAATACAACACCGAAATCAGCATTGCAGGCGAGTCTTTCATTAATATGAATGATAAGCAGCTTTCCAAATTCAGAAACCAGAACATTGGTTTTGTCTTTCAGTTTCACCAGCTTCTTCCGGAATTTACTGCTTTAGAAAATGTTTTGCTTCCGACAAAAATTGGAGGTGCCAATGAAAAGGAGGCCTTAGATAAAGCATATGCCTTATTTGAAGATCTTAAAATAGAACAGAGACTGCATCATAAGCCCAACCAGTTATCCGGAGGAGAGGCACAAAGGGTAGCCGTAGCAAGAGCCCTGATCAATTCTCCCAAGATTATTTTTGCAGATGAGCCTACAGGAAACTTAGACTCAAAAAATGCGGATGATCTTCACAGGTTATTTTTTGATCTTAGGGATAAATACAACCAGACTTTTGTTATTGTAACCCACAACCCAAACCTTGCCGAGATCACAGACCGTAAACTGGTTATGAAAGATGGAATGATCATCGAATAAAAATCATCTTACCTCAATGAAAAGATTTATTTTCCTGTTCCTTTTTATGATTTCCTGCTCCAAAGCTGAGTCTCAGGAAAGTAATGCTTCCGGTAGTCTTCCGGCAGCAAAGGTCCTGGAAATTAAAAATTTTGTGAAAGAGAAGAGCTATAACCAGGATATTGCTGTTTTTATCAATTTTAAGATTCATTCCGGGAAATACCGTTACTTTGTTTATGATCTGAAAAACGATAAAATATTGCAGAAAGCAATTGTTTCACATGGTTCAGGTTCGGTTATTAAGAATTTAGATGTTCTGAAATTCAGCAATACAGAAGGATCCTACCAGTCTTCACTGGGAAAGTATGAAATCCTGAACAGCTATAACGGAAAATTTGGAAAAGCTTACAGGCTAAACGGTCTGGATATTGATAACAGCAATGCGATGCAAAGGGCAATAGTCCTGCATTCTTTCGGATGCATTCCGGATCAGGAATCTCCGGCTCCTGCCTGCTTAAGCTTAGGATGTCCTATGCTCTCTGCCAATGCGTTGGTTCAGACGGCCCACTATCTCGACAAGTCAAAATATCCGGTGATATTGTATGCATTTTATTAAATTGATTCCTTATTTATAACTTTATAACACACAAATGACCATAAAATTCCTTGCCGAAGACGATAGGCCCAGAGAAAAATTTTTGCTGAAAGGAAAGAATTCCCTTTCCGATTCTGAACTTCTGGCGATCATTATGGGTAGCGGAAGCAAGGACGAGAGTGCATTGGAGTTAGCAAGAAAAATCCTTGCTTCAGTAAACAACAGCTGGCACCAGTTGAGCCTTCTTTCCAATAAAGAACTTATGAAATTCAAAGGAATTGGGCAGGTAAAAGCTGTTTCCATCATTGCTGCATTAGAAATAGGAAAGAGAAGAACTGTTCAGGAAATACCTGAGAAAGCTGTGATATCCAATAGTGATGATGCATATTTTATCCTTAAAAACCAGTTATCAGATTTAAGAACTGAAGAATTCTGGGCAATATTCCTGAATCAAAGCAATAAGGTAATTCATATCTCACAACTGACACAGGGTGGTATAAACCAGTCAATCGTAGATGTAAGAATTTTGTTTAAAACAGCCTTGGACCATTTTTCAACAGGAATTATTATCGCGCACAATCATCCGTCGGGAAGCCTGAAACCCAGTAAAGAGGATATCAACATTACAAAAAAAATAAATGAGGCAGGGAAAACATTAAGCATACAGCTTTTAGACCATATCATTGTGACGCAGGATGCCTACTTTAGTTTCTCAGATGAAGGATTATTATGATTAGAAGACTGAAATATAACGAGATTGATTTTAAAAAATATACTGACAGTCTGGAAAAGTCAGAACAGAGGAAATATTCAGCATCAAAAAGCTTTTTAGATGTGACGACGGATAAGCAATGGGATGTTTTGGTGTATAATGATTATAATGCTGTAATGCCTGTTCCTTTTATCCTTAAAAAAGGAATTAAAATTGTGCATAATCCGTTGATATGCCAACAGCTTGGCGTTTTTTCAGAAAAAGATGATAAGAAAATCAATGAAAAATTTTTGTATTTTCTCCAGAAAAATTACCTGATAAGAGCTTATCATTTTAATGAAACCAATAGTTTTGATTCAAAGCTAAAGACAAAGAAGAATTTTCTTTTATATCCTAATGAATATGCTAAAGTATTTGCTAAATATTCTCCCAAAAGAAAAAGAAAACTGAGATTGGATGATGAAGTGACGGAAAATTCAGAGCTTAAGGAAATACAGTACAAAGAAGCAGAAATTTTCATAAAAAACAATGTGATAGGGCTGGATAAAGAACATGATACAGACACTCTACTGAAAACGCTTGAAACATTTCATGCATCAAAGCATTTAAAATTTCTGGCCTTTTATTATCATCACGAAATCACTAATATGATCGCCATTTATTCGGATTACGATACCATTGCTCTTTTAGGAACCTTTAATGATAAAAAATATATTAAAATGGCCGGGGCATCTACGCTTATTGATCACGTAATCAAAGAGAATATTGAAAATTTTATTTTTGATTTTGAAGGAGGAAACCTTCCGAGTATTGAGGAGTTTTTCAGAGGCTTCCGACCGGAATTAAAACACTACGCAGTTATAGAAAATTCTAAAAAGACATTGATCAGGGATTTTGCCCGTTTTCTAATGAGAGGTAAACTTTCTTAAGATGAATATCATGTCTATTTCGTTATTTAGAATGATTTTAATTAAATATTATTCCGTACCTTTATAAAGTATTTATCCTAATAATCCAGCCATGCTAAAGCAGATCCGTTATTATAAACTGCCCTATATTATTTATAATTTTTTTAATAAGAAGAAATTACAGCATAATATCCCCTTGTATAAAAAGTATGGCCTCAAAAAAAACTACTATTCCAGCATTTCCAGCACTGATTTTGCCCATCTTCCGGCTTCAAAAAGAGGAATAGACCAGAATAGACTTGTTGACACTACGTTTTTCAAAGAACTTAATGCTGAAAATAAACAAAGTGCCCTCCAGTATGATGAAAACGGATACATGATTGTAAGAAATTTCATTAGTCCAGATGATGCAGACAGGATCAATAATGAAATTGAAAAGCTGATGGAAAATGGCACCCTTAAATTTATTTACGGAGGAAAGCTGATGTTTGCCATTCATCATTCTGAAATCATTAAAAATATTGGAAATGATAAGAACCTGCTGGATTTTCTGTCTGTCCTTTTAGATGGTAAGGCAAAGCTTTTCCAGAGTATCAACTTCATTAATGGCAGCCAGCAGAAAACGCATTCTGACAGTATTCATATGACGACTTATCCTCTAGGCGGGCTTTTGGGAGTATGGATTGCATTAGAGGATGTGGATGAAACCAATGGTGCACTACATTATATTCCTAAAAGTCATAAACTTCCTTATTTCCTTAATTCTGATTATGAGAATGAAGGTAGTGCATTTAAAATCGGTAAAAAAAGCTACCGTGCCTATGAAGAGTTTTTGGAATCTAAAGTCAGAGAACTTGGTCTGAAAAAAGAAATATTTAAAGCAAAAAAAGGGGATATGCTAATATGGCATGCCAATATCCTTCACGGTGGAGAACCGCATACAGACAAAAACAAAACCAGGAAAAGCCTTGTCTATCACTTTTTTGATGAAAACAGTGTATGTTATCATGAAGTAACGCAAAGACCTGCCCTGTTTGAATTGTAATTACTATAAAAACACCTGAATAATAGCAGCTGAAAGAATAGTTTTTTTACTTTTGCATCCTTAACAGAATAAACTCAAACGCAGATGAAAAAAACTGGAAATATTCTTGTTTTTATTTTTTCGATCTATGTATGCCTGATGTCCTACTATTTGTATACCCATCAGTATTATAATGCAGATTTAGAAGCCTACATGGGCCTTATTTACAAAACTGAACATTCCGATCTTAAAATAGAAGATATTCATAAAAAAGTTTATACAGAATTAAAAAATATAAATCCTAAACTTTCTGAAATTTCCAAAGCTGAAGAAATTGCAATAGGGGGAAACACTTATTATTATACGCTGTCAAAAAATCCCAAAGCTTATGAAGAAGAACTTCAGCTGTTCTCTGTGAAACCATTTTATAATTTTGTGAACCTGATGTTTTATAAATTAGGTTTTAATGTTTTAACCTCAATATCTTTAACCTCAATATTTTCTTATGTTTTTATCATTACTTTAATATTTGGGTTCCTGATCAGGATTTTAAAGAATTACCCTTTAGCATTCATTATAACGGTCATTATTTCATTATTCAAACCTCTTTTGGAGGCAAGCCGGTATGCTTCGGCAGACAGTTTAGCCTGTTTAATGCTTCTGTTAAGTTTTTATACCTTTATAATTAAGAAAAATCATCTTGCAGCAACGGTTTTTGCGATGCTCTGTGTTTTAACAAGACCAGAATATTTTATTTTATATTCACTTCTTTATATTCTGATTTATTTTTATAAAAACACCCTTCAGATTAAAACAGCGCAAGTATTTTTATCTTACGGATATATCTTCCTTTCCTTTTTTCTGATCCAGTATTTCAATCAGATTTCATGGTCTGTTTTATTTATGAATCAGTTTACAAAAGTTCAGATTTATCCGATATCGAATCCTGATCCGTTCTATTTTCCGGATTATGTGAATTTTATAAAAAAAACAATGATGCTGGACTTTAACGGATCATATTTCCCGCTGCTTTTATTGTTTATCGTTATTATTCTGGCCAATAAATTTTCTTTGAACAGCAAAAAAAGCTGGGCTCAATGCTTGTTTTTCGGAGCTGTTTATGCAGCAGTTTTTGTAAGATATCTGGTTTTTCCAAGCCTGGCCAACAGAATGATGATAGGTTTTTATCTGATCATTGTTCTGTCTCTCATCTATATTCAGAATTCTAAGACTGATATATTTAAAAACTCTTTAGAAGCCGGAAAATAATTAGTAATTTTGCGGTCTAAAATTATGGCTAATTTTTCAGAATATCTACCGTATGCTTTTGCATTAATTATCGCAATTCCGTTTTTGGTTTTGCTGAGACAATTCGTACACTCGTACATTACCCTTAAAAATCAGGAGATCAAGCTTCTTTCCGTGAAATCAAACGCTGAAAACAAAGCACATTCCTATGAAAGAATGACCCTCTTTTTAGAAAGAATAAAACCGTCGAATATCATCCAGAAATTTGATAAAGGTCTGGCAGTACACGAGTTTATTTTCCTTACAGAAAAAACCATTAATGAGGAGTTTGAGTACAATTCTTCACAACAGCTATATATTACAAAAGGCTCATGGAAGAATATTGTAGACTCAAAAAATGCTTTGATCGATTTACTTCATAAAACATATGATGGTCTGAATGGAAATGCAGATCTTGAAGAGTTCAAAACCATTTTCATTATGAACTATATGGAAGGCGATGACTATATTGCTGCTACCATAGAAGACCTTAGAAGAGAAATTTTAATTATAACTTAAAAATAACAAATAAATAATGATTCCAAATTTTAAAGCACATCCATGGCATGGGGTTTCTGCAGGAGAAGATGCGCCAAATGTTGTAAACGTATTCGTGGAAATCGTTCCTTCAGATACTATTAAATATGAAGTAGATAAAGAAACCGGATTTTTGAAGGTTGACAGACCTCAGAAATTTTCCAATATTATTCCCGCTTTATACGGATTTGTTCCAAGAACATACTGCCATAATGAAGTTATGAAATTAGCTGTAGAAGCTGGCGCTGATGATGTGACGGAAGGTGATCATGATCCGCTTGATATCTGTGTGTTAAGCTCTCACAATATTCATTCAGGAGGGTTATTAATGGAAGCTATTCCAATCGGTGGATTCAAAATGATCGATGGAGGAGAAGCAGATGACAAAATTGTTGCTGTAATGATTGGTGACCACGCTTTTGGACATTTCAGAGATATTTCTGAACTTCCGGAAGCTGAAGTGAAAAGATTAATGCACTACTTCTTAACGTATAAAAATTTACCGGATGAGCCTGCAAAATGTAGAATTCATGAGGTATATGGAGCTGAGCATGCTAAAAAAGTGATCAAAGCTTCTCAAAAAGATTACGCAGAAAAATTCGGAGGCTAAAAAATAGCATTTCCAACTCATAATAAAGGCAGATGAATTTCATCTGCCTTTATTTGTTTAATAAGCATCTTTTTTGATAGAGGATAAAAACTTAAATATATTAATGCTTTCCCGGAATAGCACCTTTTTATGCTGTTTCAAATTTTCAGAAAATATATTATAGAATCAGACTTAATAAAACCATAGAATTTTTGTTATATTTATAAAACTAATTACTATTTATTAATATTAAAATAATAAACTATGGATTTGTTCTATTTAATTCCGGTTTTCGGCGTTGTCGCCTTATTGTATACTTTCCTGCAGAGTAACTGGGTAAGTAAGCAGAATGCCGGGAATGAAAAAATGAAAATAATCAGCGGACATATTGCTGACGGTGCAATGGCTTTTCTAAAGGCTGAGTACAAGATTTTAACCTATTTCGTAGTGGTGGTTGCGATATTACTCGCTGTGATGGGATCCAGTAATTCCAATTCCCACTGGAGTATTGGGGTTGCTTTTGCCGTGGGAGCTGTATTTTCTGCACTGGCAGGATTTATCGGAATGAAAATCGCAACAAAAGCCAATGTAAGAACAGCAGAAGCCGCAAGAACATCACTTTCCAAAGCTCTGAAAGTTTCTTTTACCGGAGGTTCCGTTATGGGAATGGGAGTGGCCGGATTGGCAGTTCTAGGTTTAGGTGCTCTTTTTCTGATCATTAAACAGATTTTCGCTCCTGATGCAACAGTAGATTCCCATGAAATGGAAAGGACCATTGAAATTCTTACAGGATTTTCTCTTGGGGCAGAATCCATCGCTCTTTTTGCAAGAGTAGGTGGTGGTATCTATACAAAAGCTGCAGATGTTGGAGCTGACCTTGTCGGAAAAGTGGAAGCGGGAATTCCTGAGGATGATCCAAGGAATCCAGCCACTATTGCTGATAACGTAGGTGACAATGTAGGAGATGTAGCTGGGATGGGAGCCGACCTCTTCGGATCTTATGTTGCAACAGTATTAGCGACAATGGTTTTGGGTAGAGAAACACTGTCTGATGATGCCTTCGGTGGTTTTGCACCTATCCTTCTTCCAATGCTTATTGCCGGGACAGGAATCATTTTCTCTATGATAGGAACTCTATTTGTAAGAATCAATGACAATGAAGGCTCATCTACTTCCAGCGTACAGAATGCTCTGAATTTGGGTAACTGGGGAAGTATTGTCATTACAGCGATCTCTTCTTATTTTCTGGTCACTTACCTTCTTCCCGAGAAAATGACGCTCAGAGGACACGAGTTCACTAAAATGGGTGTTTTCGGTGCTATAATGGTAGGTCTGGTAGTAGGTACTTTAATGAGCATCATTACGGAATTTTATACAGCTATGGGCAAAAGGCCTGTTTCAAGTATTGTAAGACAATCTTCTACAGGTCATGCAACAAATATTATCGGTGGTTTGGCAGTAGGGATGGAATCAACATTACTTCCTATCCTTGTATTGGCAGGAGGAATTTACGGTTCTTATTTATGTGCAGGACTTTACGGTGTGGCAATTGCAGCAGCCGGAATGATGGCCACTACTGCCATGCAGCTCGCCATTGATGCTTTTGGACCGATTGCTGATAATGCCGGAGGAATTGCTGAAATGAGTGAACTTCCAAAAGAAGTCCGTGAAAGGACAGACATCCTGGATGCTGTAGGAAATACCACAGCAGCTACAGGAAAGGGATTTGCAATTGCTTCCGCTGCGTTAACGGCGCTGGCTTTATTTGCTGCCTTTGTAGGAATTGCCGGAATCGATGGAATTGATATCTACAGAGCAGATGTTCTGGCAGGTTTATTTGTGGGAGGAATGATACCGTTTATATTCTCTTCACTTGCCATTACTGCAGTAGGACAAGCTGCGATGGCCATGGTAGAAGAAGTAAGAAGACAGTTTCGTGAAATTCCGGGGATTCTGGAAGGAAAAGCACAGCCCGAATATGAGAAGTGTGTAGCCATATCAACAGATGCATCCATCAGAAAAATGATGCTTCCAGGGGCTATTGCCATCATTTCACCTTTGCTGATCGGATTTATATTCGGACCTGAAGTTTTAGGAGGATTTTTAGCCGGAGCTACCGTGAGCGGTGTTCTGATGGGGATGTTCCAGAATAATGCAGGTGGTGCCTGGGATAATGCTAAAAAGTCATTTGAAAAAGGCGTTGATATCAACGGTCAGACCTATTATAAAGGTTCAGAACCTCATAAGGCATCCGTAACCGGAGATACTGTGGGAGATCCTTTTAAAGATACTTCAGGACCATCAATGAACATCCTGATCAAATTAATGTCCATTGTTTCATTAGTTATTGCACCAACATTGGCAGTACTGCATAAAGATAAAATTGAAGCCAACAGGAAAGCGAAACTGGAAAGCCTGACAAGAGCTTATAATGTGACTTCAACTGCAACCCATACAGATCTTCAAACCGTTCCCGCTTCTCCAAAAGAAATCAAAGGACATCTTAATGAAAACGGGGATTTTGTTTATGAGACAGGAAACATTCAGGAAATAAAATTGAAAGGCGGAAAAACAATCGCTTTAGGAGAAGGAAGCAGACTGTTCCAGCTATACAATTCGGTAAATCAAAAAGATCAGACTGTCATAGATCCTAATAACTGGTATACTCTGGAAAACCTTTATTTCGAAACCGGTTCCAGTGATCTGAAAGCCGGATCAGATGCTCAGCTTAATAACCTTGCTGAAATCTTAAATGCCTATCCTGACGTGAAAATTAAATTGGGAGGGTATACAGATAATACCGGCAATGAAGAAAGCAATCAGAAATTATCGAATCTGAGAGCTCAGACTGCAAAATTGAAGCTTTTGGAGCTGGGAATTTCATCAGACAGGGTAGAAGCAGAAGGCTATGGCTCTCAGCATCCGGTTTGTGAAGCGAATGACACAGATGAGTGTAAAGCAAAAAACAGAAGAATTGATGTAAGAGTTTTAAGTCTCTAAGATCGAATGATCAAATATTTTAAAGCACCGTCTCAAGCGGTGCTTTTTCATTGATATGAAGATTTTTTAGTTAATAATCTTCTTTATGCATAAACTATGATTCTTTGTAATGACAGGTTTCAAATATTAAAGGTTTTTCTGCAGGTGTTCCAAAGCCTGGATGATCAATTCATCCTTTTTAGCAAAACTGAACCGCACATAATCGGAGTTCTGCCGCGAATTATAGAAAGCAGAAAGTGGAAGACATGCTGTTCCTTTCTCTACCGTCAACCATTTTGAAAATTCTACATCTGTCATAGTTTTAGAAACATTCCTGAAATTAACGATCTGAAAGACGCTTCCTTCAGCCTTTTTGGTAGCTTCCAAAGGTGTAAATGCAATCATTTCATTAAAAATATCTCTTTTTCGCTGCATTATATTTTTGTTTTCACTGGAATCGAATATTTCAAGATATTTGGCAAGAGCATACTGGGCAGGAGCATTCGCACTATAGGAAATATATTGCTGATGACATCTGAATTTTGAGGTAAGATATTCTGAGGCAAGTAAATAACTCACCTTCCAACCGGAAGTATGAAACATTTTTCCAAAAGAGAAGATACAGAAGGTCCTGTTTCTCAGCTCAGGATGAAGAAAAGAACTGTAATGTTCAAGTCCGTCGTAGCAATAGGTATCGTAAATTTCTTCCGAGATAAGGTAAATTTCCTGATGCCTTATCAGTTTATAAAGCTGGTTCCAGTCATTCTGCTTCCAGATTGTTCCCGTAGGATTTTGTGGCGAATTAACAATAACGGCTCTTGTTTTTCCGGAAATGCATTTTTGAAAATTTTCCCAGTTTATGGTAAAATCATTATCAAGGTCATAATAAACAGGAATACCGCCATTTTGAACAACTGAAGGTGCGTAAGTATAATAGGAAGGCTGAATAATGATAACTTCATCTCCTTGATTTAGAATAGATTTAAGGGCTGTATTTAAAGCAAAAGTTGCACAGGGAACAACAGTCACCTCATTTTCTTTAAGTCTGATGCTGTTTTTACGTGCCGCGTTATAAGTAATGATATTGTTAATGAGCATCGGATTTCCTGCAAGTGGCTCATACTGATGTTTATTACAATCTACAGCCTCCTTTAAAAATGATTTTAATCGCTCATCAATATCAAAGTCGGGAAGTCCTAAAGACAGGTCAAAGCTATTATGTTTTGTAGCCAGCTCAGACATTTCCGTGAAAAAGGAATAGTGTGTAAATCCGTAAATTTTTTCCATCTATATTGCATTTATATCAAATATAAGAAAAATAGGCATCCGTTGAAGGTTAAATAAAATTTGTTATTTTTAAGCAAATTATTATTGTATGAAAAAAATACTTATCCCGTTGTTAGGGCTGGCTGTTATGGTGAGCTGCGGAACGGCGAAAACTTCTGAAGGTGCTTCGGCCCAATCCACTCAATCCGTGTCTGTAGCAAAAGGGGATAAAGCCTTTCTTGCTGCATATAAGACCATTAAATCTGATGAACTAAAGAAAAACTTATATGTGATCGCTTCCGATGAAATGGCAGGAAGAGATACCGGAAGTCCTGGACAGAAAAAAGCGGGTGAGTATATGATCAATTATTATAAGAGCCTAGGAATTACGCCTCCAAAGGCGTTAGGTTCCTATTACCAAAAGGTTCCTGCAGAATTTATGAAGAAAAGAGGAGGCGGAAACCTTCCGGATTCTGAAAATATCCTTGCTTTCATTGAAGGAAGTGAGAAACCTGACGAAATAATAGTGATTTCTGCACATTACGACCATGTCGGAACCAAAAACGGAGTTGTTTACAACGGAGCTGATGATGACGGAAGCGGAACTGTAGCCGTTATGCAGATCGCGAAAGCATTCCAGGAAGCTAAAAAGGCTGGAAACGGGCCAAAAAGATCAATTCTATTCCTTCATGTAACAGGAGAAGAGCATGGCCTGTTCGGATCTGAGTACTATACCAGCAATCCCGTATTCCCGCTTGCCAATACTGTAGCTGACCTCAATATTGATATGATTGGGCGTGATGATGCCGCAAACCGAGGAAAACAATATGTATATGTGATAGGTTCTGAAATGCTGAGCTCCCAGCTCAAAGTCATCAATGAAGCTGCCAACAAAAAAACGAATAATCTGGAATTAAACTATAAATACGATGATCCTGCGGATCCGGAACAGCTATATTACCGTTCAGACCATTATAATTTCGCTAAAAACAATGTTCCGGTAGCCTTTTTCTTTGACGGTATTCATGAAGATTATCATAAACCAACCGATGATCCTGAGAAAATTGATTATCCATTGCTGGAAAAAAGAGCCCAGCTGGTTTTTGCCACCGCCTGGGAAATTGCCAACAGAGCAGAAAGAATTGTAGTAGATAAAAAATAAAATATTTTATTGAATCATCACAAAACACAAGATAAAAATTGCATTAATTAATAATGTTTAAAGTTTAATAAACCAATGGTTTATGATTTTTTAATGTGTTTTTTTTAGTAAGGTACATTTTATCGGAGATTCTAATCAAGCATCAGGCACATAAAATTGTGCCTTTGCATTGACCAACTTCAATTTATATTATTAGAAACGGGTTATAACCCATTTTATAAAATAGCTAACCAACATAAGAATAACCAAATGAAAACAGCAATTCGCGAAGCCAGGACTGAAGACATTCCACAGATCCAGATCGTCCGGAACTCAGTAAAAGAGAATATGCTTTCTGATCCCGCCTTGGTAACTGACGCAGACTGTGAAGAATTTCTGTTTGAAAGAGGAAAAGGCTGGGTAGGTGAGATAGAATCCCGGATTATTGGTTTTTCTATTGTAGATCTGAAGGAAAATAATATCTGGGCACTTTTTATACATCCTGATTTTGAGAATCTCGGAATTGGAAGGAAGCTTCATGATGTTATGCTTGACTGGTATTTTGAACAAACCAAAGAAGATGTATGGCTGGGAACTGCACCGGGAACAAGAGCGGAAGCATTTTACAGGAAGTCCGGATGGCAGGAGAGAGGTATGCATGGAAAAGGAGAAATCAAATTTGAAATGACTTATAATAACTGGAAAAACAAAAAACAATGAGACAGCATGTAAAATCCATCAGGCCATTTATCGGGGCTGAAAATTTTGAAATAAGCAGGAACTTCTATAGAGATCTGGGATTTGAAGAAGTAATCTTGGAACCTAAATTATCCCTGTTTAAAAGGCAGGAAACAGGATTCTATCTTCAGGATTACTATGCTAAAGACTGGATAGACAATACTATGGTCTTTATGGAAGTAGAGAATACAGATGATTTCTGGAAGGAACTTCAGGCTTTGCGTCTTACTGAGAAATATGAAAAAGTAAAGTTTACCCCCGTAAGAACAATGGACTGGGGAAAAGAATGCTTTGTACATGATCCGTCCGGGATTTTGTGGCATTTCGGTGAATTTTTTTAATGATAGAAGGAAATATGATTTACGCTTTTGATACCTATTATTATGAGGACCATGCAAACACTGTGTGTATCGCATTTGAAGACTGGACCTCAGAAAATGAGTCTGATATTTATACTGAAAAAACAGAAGTCTCTTCCGGATATGAAAGTGGTGTTTTCTACAAGCGGGAACTGCCCTGCATTTTGAGCCTATTAAAGAAAATATCCTTAAAAGAAGGAGACATTATTATCGTAGATGGCTATGTTACCCTTGATAATGATGGTAAAATAGGTCTTGGAGGATACCTCTATGAAGCCTTAGACCGAAAATATGCAATCATTGGAATTGCAAAGAACGAGTTTGCTTCTCCGGATTCCCAAAGAAGAAGTGTTTTAAGAGGAGAAAGCAAAACTCCGTTATTTCTTACCGCAAAAGGTGCGGATGTAGATGAACTATTGCCTAAAGTAGAGCAGATGTCCGGAGCTTACCGGATACCAGCACTGTTGAAAAAGCTCGATCAGCTTTCCAGAGCTTAATATTTTTGCTTACACACTTAGATTCTACAGATATTTCTGCATGTATAATAAATGTATATACTGTTAGTTTTCAGCAGCTTTATTTTAAATATCTTCCTTTATTTTTAATTATTCTTTTAAAAGTGATAAATATCATTCGATTCTTATTTTTATTGATTCTAAATAAATATAAATTTGTCTCAACAAAATAAAAGAATAAATGAAGAAATTATCTACTTTTTCTGCTGTGGTATTCTATATGATGATGAATGCACAATACTGTACTCCTGCATTTCAATATGGCACAGATAGCAATATGATCACCAATGTAAGTTTTGGAAATATCAATAATACCTCAACTTCACAATCAGGGAATGCGCAGCCTTATGAGGATTTTACCTCACTGTCTGTAGATCTTCAGGCCGGAAACAGTTATCAGATTTCTATAAAAGGGCCCTCCGGTACTTTTCCAAGTGACGTTGTGGTTTTTATTGATTTTAACAAGAACGGTAATTTTGATGATGCGGGAGAAAATTTTTATATAGGCAGACTGGCAGCAGCGAATCCTTTTAATGCCTTTACGATTAACGGTACCATTACAGTTCCCGCGAATGTAGCATCCGGTGCCACAAGAATGAGAGTACTGAAAAATACCAATACAGCTGCTTATTCTGATCCCAACGCACCGAATTCGATCACTACAGCTTGTGATACCAGCTTAAGAGCGGGACAAACCGAAGATTACACTGTAAATATTGCAGGAAATAATATGGTTTTCCCATGGCCCTACTGCGGAGCTGAAAATGTCACAACCCTGACTGTTAGTGAAATTACAAAGATAGAATTTACAGGAATTTCCAACGAAAGTCATATAGACGGAACTTCAGACGCAGTTGAGAACTTTACATCTACAGTTTTCAGTGTGAACAGAGGTAATTCTTATCCAATAACCGTCACTGGAGGAACTCAGGGACAGACAACCGTCTCAGTGTATGCCTATATCGATCTTAATCACAATAATACTTTTGATCCGAACGAAGCGTTTAATTTAGGCTATCTGGATAATTCTGATCCTATTCCCGGCAGACAGTCTGGAGTAACGTCTGGAACAATCAGCATTCCTGCTGATGCAATGCTGGGATCAACCCGGTTCAGAATTGTTAAAGCTTATGAATCTAATTCATGGATGGGAACCTTGGAAAATCTGCCATGTCCAGCAGGGTGGTTCATTGGACAGGTTGAAGATTATACTTTAAATGTGCTGGCATCCAATCTGGCTACATCGGAGGTAACAAAAAAATCATCTGCAAAAATATACCCAAATCCTACATCAGGTTCCGTAACGGTACAAACAGAAGGCGGACTTGAAAAATATGAAGTTTATAGCGTATCTGGACAGAAACTTTTGGAAGGAATATCCGGTGTTGTTAATATGAATGGCTTTACTCCCGGGACTTATCTGATCAGGATCTACACTAAAGATAAAAAAAGCATCACCAAAAAGATCATTAAAAAATAAGAACACTTTATCTAATCATATCCATATCAATTTTTGTTTTTTTTAACCGGCAGATTCTATCTGTCGGTTTTCTTTTTAGTCAGGTATAACTGAATATTGTGTTGAAAGGTTTTACAATGATTTTGATTCCAGTATTTCTAATAAATCATGCTTCGACAGCTTCTGAATGCCTGTTCCGTCAGTCTGAAGCAGATTTTGGGCCAGCTCATTTTTCTTTTTCTGAAGACTTAAAATCTTCTCTTCCACAGTATTTGAACAGATCAGCCGGACTGCAATCACATTTTTAGTCTGACCGATTCTATAACTACGGTCGATCGCCTGGTTTTCCGCTGCAGGATTCCACCACGGATCTACGAGGTAAATATAATCTGCCTGAGTAAGGTTCAGGCCTACGCCGCCCGCTTTTAAACTGATCAGGAATACCCGGATCTCTTCATTCTCCTGGAAATTATTAACGGTCTTGCCTCTGTTTTTGGTTTGTCCCGTAAGATATTCAAAAGGAATCTTTTTACGTTCAAGTTCAGCTTTAAGCAAGTCCAGCATCTCTACAAATTGTGAGAATACAAGGATTTTATGATCTTTCGACTTACTTTGGATCTGTTCCATCAGTATTTCTATTTTCACGGCATGATCGCCGGAATATCCTTCTTTTAATAGTACAGGAGAATTACAGATCTGTCTGAGCCTGGTAAGTCCGGTCAGAACATGCATGCTGTTTTTATTCAGATCATCGTCATCATTGGCGGCAATAAATTCACGGAGTTCCTTTTCATAAGCATCATAGATTTTACGCTGTTCAGTATCCATTTCGCAGTAGATCACCATTTCCGTCTTTTCAGGAAGCTCTTTGGCAACCTGCTTTTTTGTCCTGCGGAGAATAAAAGGCTTGATTTTCTGTTGAAGCTCCTGGGCACGCTTACCATATTCAAATTTATCAATGGGAACGGCATAAATGTCTTTAAAATACTGCTTGCTTCCCAAAAGTCCCGGACAGGCAAAAGAAAGCTGACTGTAAAGATCGAAAGTGTTGTTTTCAATAGGAGTCCCTGTAAGAACAAACCTGTTTCTTGAATTCAACAAGCGGGCTGCTTTATATCTTTCTGAATTAGGATTTTTAATTGTCTGTGATTCATCAAGGAAAACACAGTTAAAACGGAAGTCTTTCAGAAAACGGATATCCGAAAGTAACATTCCATAGCTGGTAAGTACTACCTCATATTCAGAAAAATGTTTTGCAGTTTTCAATCTTTCGGCTCCATAATGAGTCATTACATTTATTGAAGGAGCGAACCTGCTAATCTCTTCCTGCCAGTTGAAGAGCAAGGAAGTGGGAACCACGACAAGATGGGTAACATGGCCTCGTTTTTTACGTTGAGAAAGAATAAACGCGATCACCTGAAGTGTTTTTCCAAGACCCATATCATCCGCAAGACATCCCCCGAAATTAAAGCTGTCCAAAAAGCTCAGCCAGTTCAGTCCGTCATGCTGATAATCCCTCAAAACAGCTTTCAATTCTGAAGGAATATCGATTTGGGGAATATCTTTAACGGATGAGAACTGAAGTGAATAAGAAGAAAGCTCTTCCTGTACCTCGCTGTTCAAAATATCCTTTTCAAACAGTGAAGACACTTCCGTAAAATTGATCTTTGGAATTTTAAGTTCCTCAGCATCAATTTCCCCGATCCGGAAAAATTCATTCATCCTGTTGATCCATTCTTCCGGGAGAACTCCGAGCGTCCCGTCGTCCAGCTGTACAAATTTACTTCTGTTGCGTATAGCGCGATGAAGCTGTTTCAGTGTGGCATCCTTCTGTCCGAAGCTTACCTTTAATTTAGCATTGAACCAATCCAGCCCACTGGTGATCTGAATATTGACTTTTGCTTTGTAAGAATTGAGTTTAGTATTTTTAAGCTCATTGAATCCAAGAATGACAACACCTTCACGTCTCCATACTTCAAAAGCACCAAGAAACCAGCCCTGATCCAGGAACTTATCTTTATGCAGATAAAAATAATCATAGCCGTCCATCTGTGCTTCGAAGTCGGGGTGCTGCTTCATAATGAGATAGGTAAAACGGGCTTCTTCTGCGTCATTTCTGTCAATTTTAAATACATTTCCATTCTGATCCGCTCCGAAAAGCTGTTTCCTGGAATAGACGGCAACTTCTGCCTGTCCATATTTCATGACCGGAGTCAAAGCAATGTAATTTCCCTGCTGGCGAAGATAAATGACCCATTCGTTACTGTGGTTTTCTTCTTCAAGCTGTACTGGTGTTGCAGGCTGTATGTAACTATAATTGATATGAATACGTTCTTCCAGTGAAGAAAGAATATTTTTCATGAATCCTTCATATTTTGAGGAATGAACAAGCAGGATCTCATTATTGGTTTTAAAAAATTTAATTACCCTCAGCATATCCGGATCATCTACAAAACTGAAAGTATTCCGGCTATAGACAAAATATTCATTCCTGATCATTATATTTTTAAAAGGAATGGATACATCATTGAATTCTAACGCTCCGGTTACCTCATAAAAAGGCTCCTTTTTGAATACGCTAAGCTGTATTTCTGCCTGCAAAACCTCAAGATGTACAGGGACAAGAGATTTTGATGAAACGGTCTCGGACAGCTCACGGTCATGATAATAAGTTTCCAGCCCAAGCGGATTCTGTACGATCAGTTTTAGAGCTTCCAGCTCTGCAGTATTGTAATCCTCATTATAATTATTCTGAAACGCTGAAACAGCAGTGTAGAATTTAATATGCTGTGGCTCTTCAGCTTTCCAGATAAGCTGCATGGCATCAACAGAATGGACAGGATTTTTGAGTTTTCCTGCCTGGGTAGTTTCAGCTTCCATGAGTGAAAAATTCAGGTGGCTGTAATAACGGTGCCTTCCGATGACCAGTATTTTTCTCTTCCCACTGTCCTGTAATGCTAATTGATTGATTACTGAAGAACGTTGAGGAAGAAGCTGCTGTTTAAAAATATCCTCATCTATAGGTAACATTTCCCTGATCTTAGGCTTTACTTCGATTTTGTCATTAACATATTCAAGCTCAAAATAGATATCAAGTTCCGGTTCATTTTCTAAGCCGTAACTTTTAGCTTTAGCAATAAACAATTTCTTACGAAGAAAAGGATCAAAAAAAGTCCTGAATTTTTTCTCCTCTATGATACAGTGGATGATTTCTGCCTGATGCTCACAAAGTTTGTCTTTAGGGGTATGGCAGGTACATGTACTTATTATAGAGCTGCCAATCTGGCTGACGGAAACCTGCGGGAAATCTTTTAACGGGGATCTTTTAGTAAAAACGCCTATATTGTTTTCGATGGCAGTAGGATAGATATTATGAAAATCTCTGATCTCCAGGAATGCGCTGCCTGAAGTATGTTTCAGGAGATCATAAACGGAAAGTATATTGATGCTTGTATTTTCAAGAATATAGGCTGCCATAAGCATGCGAATTTACAAAAAATGAAAACAACAATCTAAGGGATTGAGAATGAAGTGAAAATCTAATGATAGAAAGCGATCTGAGGGATGGTAATGTTTCATTTTATGCTCTGAATACCAATATAAATATTCAATTCTATTTTATCATACGATTAATAGATATTTTATCGTTAATATTGTACAATATTTAAATTCATGAAAAAACCAAAATGAATTTAAGAAGATTATAATTTTTTTTTAATGACAAGCAAGATTATAGGAGTCGGCAATTATATTCCGCCGGAAACAATTACAAATTTATTTTTTGACAAGCATCATTTTATTAATAAAAACGGGGAGTCATTAAAGGAAGCGAATGATATTATTGCCAGAAAGCTCAAGGAAATTACCGGCATAGAAGAAAGAAGATACGCATCTGAGGATCAGGTGACTTCAGATCTGGGGCTGATTGCAGCACAGAGAGCAATAGAAAATTCAAAAATAGATCCGGAGACCCTGGATTACATCATATTTGCCCATAATTTTGGTGATGTCCGCTTTGGCACCGTTCAGTCGGATAGTGTGCCAAGTCTGGCTTCAAGAGTAAAACATCTTCTAAAGATCAAAAATAATTTCTGTGTAGCCTATGATGTTCTGTTCGGATGTCCGGGCTGGATAGAAGGTGTGATACAGGCTAATGCCTTCATCAAATCGGGTATAGCAAAACGCTGCCTGGTTATTGGTGCAGAAACACTTTCCAGAGTCGTTGATATTCACGACAGGGACAGTATGATCTATGCGGATGGTGCAGGAGCGGTTATCATGGAAATAAGTGAAGATGGTAAAGGAATACAATCCCATTTATCGGCTTCTTATACCTTGAACGAAAAAGATTACCTTTTCTTTGGTAAGTCATACAACAATGAAAGCTGTCCTGATACGAAATATATCAAAATGGAAGGCAGAAAAATTTATGAATTTGCTCTTGTAAATGTGGCGGATGCTATGAAGAAGTGTCTGGATGCAAGCGGATATTCTATAGATCAGCTAGATAAAATTATCATTCATCAGGCTAATGAGAAAATGGATGAGGCGATTGTAAAACGTTTTTATCAGCTTTATGATTTGACAATGCCTGAGAATATCATGCCGATGGTAATAGATAAATTAGGGAACAGCAGTGTGGCTACCATTCCAACGTTGCTTACGATGATCCTGAATGGAGAACTTCCTTCCCATGAAATAAAAGAAGGACATGTGGTTTTATTTGCTTCTGTAGGAGCAGGGATGAATATCAATTCATTTGTCTATAAATTTTAAGATAAGATAATCTGAAGAGAATTCACAGCTTATACTGCATTTCTCTTTTTAATAAACAAGGCCCGGATTTTAAATCCGGGCCTTTCTATTTTGAGATAATTCCTTCAAAAAACTATTTAAAATCCATTTTGGATACACGTTAGTCCAATTTGGCAACTTCAGCCTTTATTCGAATCCTGACCTTTGTCCTGTTAATTTAATACAGAACAAAATGAAAACAATTTTTATAACAGGCGCTTCAACAGGATTAGGAAAAGCGGCTGCCCAATTATTTCAAAGCAGAGGCTGGAACGTTATTGCTACTATGAGAAACCCGGAAGCAGCTTCTGAACTTGCCGCCTTGGACAATGTAACCCTGCTTCCTTTGGACGTTACCAATCTGGAACAGATAAAATCGACTGTAAATAAAGCCCTTGAGCTGGGGAATGTAGATGTGGTTTTCAATAATGCAGGATATGGGCTTATTGGTCCTTTGGAAGCCTTAAAAGATGAGCAGATTTTAAAGCAGCTGGATACCAACCTTCTTGGGGTGATTCGTGTAACACAAGCTTTTATTCCATATTTCAGAGAGAAAAAGAGCGGAATGTTTATTTCTACCACCTCAATCGGAGGATTGATTGCATTTCCTTTGGGTTCAACCTATCATGCAACTAAATGGGCGTTGGAGGGTTGGAGCGAGAGTCTATCTTATGAACTGAATAAATTCGGCATTGATATCAAAACTGTATCTCCAGGAGGAATTAAGACCGATTTTGTAAGTCGTTCTTTAGATTCCGCAACGAGCCCGGCCTATGAAGAGATTACCAATTCCCTTTTTTCCAGTATGGAAGGAATGATGGAAGCGGCTTCCGAACCTGAACAGATTGCTGAAGTGGTATATGAAGCAGCTACAGATGGCAAGAAGCAGTTAAGATACGTAGCAGGAGAGGATGCAAAAGCATTATATGCCCAGCGTCTTGAACTGGGAGCTGAAGCTTTCAGAGAGCAGTTCGGCAAACAGTTTATTTAAGATATTTTTAAATATTGAGACGGCATAGATTTTATTTATGCTGTCTTTTAATTCAAATATTTAATACATTTATATCATGGAAAAGAAGGATAATACACCTATGAAAATTTCATCCATATCGGAGCTTCACGACCTGCTGAAACTTCCCAAACCGCTTCATCCGTTAGTAAGCCTGGTAGATAATACGAAAATGATTGTGAATAAGGAATTGCTGAACAGAAGCTTTTACCTGAATTTTTATAAGATTTCGTATAAGTTTTCTGAACATGGAAAGATGGGCTACGGACAGGGATATTATGATTTTAACGAAGGAGGCATGATGTTTACGGCGCCGGGACAGATTCTTTCTACCGATGCAGACGCAGAATACTGTGGATATACGCTGCTTGTACATCCGGATTTTATACGGACTTATCCTTTGGGCAAGAACATTAAAAAACTCGGGTTCTTTTCCTATGATACCAACGAGGCACTGCATCTATCTGATCAGGAAAAAACAATCATCACCGGATTACTGGATAATATCAGGAATGAGTTGAATACAGCGATTGATGAAGTCAGCCAGGACGTTATTGTGTCTTATATTGAGGTTCTGCTGAATTACAGCAACCGCTTTTATAAAAGACAGTTTATCACCAGAAAAGCAGTCAACAGTGATATTTTATCTAAAATGGAAGGTATACTGGAAGACTATTTCAATAAACAGGAAACATTAACCAAAGGACTTCCCACCGTGGAGTTCCTGGCCTCAGAAATGAACCTTTCACCGCATTATCTGAGTGATATGCTCCGGAACCTTACGGGGCAGAATGCCCAGCAGCACATTCATGAAAAACTGATTGAAAAGGCTAAAGAATATCTTATAGCTACGAATTTTTCCGTATCGGAAGTCGCTTATGCTTTAGGGTTTGAGCATCCTCAGTCGTTCAATAAGCTTTTTAAAAAGAAAATGGAAAAAACTCCTTTAAGTTACAGACAATCATTTAATTGAGGTGTATTTCATAGGATGAGTAATATTGGGAGGAAAAGGAATGGACTACCTAATCATTAGCTAATTAAAAATGAATTTCGAATTGGAAATGAACAGTTATGAAGATATTTGTAAAATACTGAACATACATCCTGGCCTGAAACCAGATGTATCTGCCTATGATGAAGAGGATCAAAAGGCTGCTGTTTCCCTGTTCAGATTGTGGAACGCAAATAAGGCTGCGTGGAATGGCGAAATGATTGATTTCAATGACGATGATCAGGAGAAGTATGAAATTTTGTTTGATCTGGGTGATGAAGTTGATCCGGATTCAGGTTTGATGTACTTTACTTACCGTCCTGTCAGCAACAGGAGCCATGTCGGTGCCCGCCTCCTCTGGCCTGGCATTACCATAGCAAAACACGTCACTAAGGTGATGCAGCAGGATTTTATGAATATGATGAAAATACCTGAAAAAATAATAAAAACGGGTAATGAATCATTAAAACTAAGTACAATAAATTCCAGATCAGAAGTCAACAGCTACGAGGATATCTGTAAAATCCTTAATATAGATCCCGATCTGGAACCTGATGTATCTGCATATACTATGGAGGATAAAGAGGCTGCTATCTCTATGTTCAGATTATGGAAAGCAAATAAAGCCGTGTGGAATGGTGAAGTAATTGACTTCAATAACTATGACCGGAACATATATCAGCACAAATATGAAGTGATGTGTAATTTAAGTGATGAAGCTGGAGGGGGAGAAGGTTTCACATACTCAAGTTGCAGTAGTACCGGAGATTATTCGGCGGTCGGCGCCCGTCTCCTCTGGCCTGGCACAACTATCGCAAAACACATGACTAAGGTAATGCGGGAGGATTTTATAAATGTAATGAAAATACCTAAAAAATAATAAAGTTGGACATGCAGCTACTTGCCTGGCTTTAAGGAATACATACAACTACTACAAATATAACAGGGCTGCCAGTATTTTATTGTTTATTTACATTTGTGGCCTCACCAGGAATCGAACCTGGATCTAAAGTTTAGGAAACTTCTATTCTATCCGTTGAACTATGAGGCCTTGGAAAAAATAAAAATACTAATTAATTTAAATAAATAAAAACTTTCCAATAATTGCGGTTTGTTTTTCAATGATTTTATTCAGAATTCATTCAGGACAGGAACTGAACCTGTGCATAAAAAGAATCCGCTCTTTAGGAGCGGATCCAGTAGATAAATACATCTCATTTTTTTAATTAGACAACAATAAAAAAGCACAGCCGACAATGCTGTGCTTAAATTTTTATTTCAAATTTAATTGCAATTTCAAAGCTGAAAAAAGCAAAAAATGATTTCATTTCAGTTGTATTACATAGTAAATGTAGTACAATTTTTAATACGAAACATGAATTTAATGTTAAAATTCACAACTTATCCACAATTTGTTGTGGATAAGTTTGTAATCAACTGTTATTCAGTATGTTTAAAATGGTGTTTTTCAAGTATTTTTTCCTTGTCACTTCTTTTTCTCAATATACCAGTGATCCATATCGTTGATTATTATCTGAATTGATCATTTTTTTTAATGTGCAGCTGCATAATAACAGAATAAACAGAAGAGCAGATAGAATTTTATAATTCATATTGTTTAATCAGATTAAAAAGGTAAAAAACCAGTGAATGAATAATATATGATTTTGTTTTCTAAGATAAAAAATTAGGGCTAAATAGCGTTTGATTCTAAAGTTTTATCTTTTTAAAATAATTAGTTATATTTGACTCATTAAAATCTCTTTATAAATATCATTATTCAAGTGCATTTCTAAGTACTTGAGATCCTAAGGTTCAAATTTTATGAACCCCGTTATTCTATTACTTAATACCCAAAAAGAAATCTGACGATAACTGATGAGGCATTCTCATTCATTATTGGATCATATTTCACCAACAAAAGAGATCATTATGAAAACAAATACAATAGCCGTAATAGGTGGCACAGGAAAAACAGGACATTACCTTGTCCAGGAGCTTCTGAAAAGAAAACATCCCATGAAACTGTTACTTCGGACTCCTGAAAATTTTACTATTGAAAACCCTTTAATTGAAATCGTACAGGGAGATGCAAGAGATTCTGAAGCTGTGAACCGTCTTATTAAAGATTGCAGTGCGGTAATCAGTAAAATAGGACAGCCTGCCGGAGAAGAATCGATATTCACGGATGCTACAAACAATATTATACAGTCGATGAATTCTCACGGAATTAAAAGATATATTACTATCACCGGTTTGAACGTTAACACGCCTTTTGATCATAAAAATGATAAAGTAAAAATGGCAACTGAGTGGATGTATCAGAATTATCCAAAGACAACAAAAGACAAACAGGATGAATATGAAATTCTTGTAAAGAGTAATCTGGATTGGACATTGGTGAGACTTCCGTTAATAATTCCTACTTCCGAGCACTTCAGAACAGAGACGAATCTGACGGATTGTCCAGGAGAGAAAATCAGTGCAGCAGATCTGTCTGAGTTTTTGGTGTCCCAGATCGATGATGAAGCTTATATTAAACAAAGCCCGTTTTTGTATAATCTTTGAAGGGTTTAAAGTTCAACGTTTAAGGTTTAAAGCTTTGGAGGTCTAATACAAAAAATCTATGATTTTTTTAAACTTAAGTGAACTTCTTATTCATAAAGCATTAAATCTTTAATCACTTAAGTGTCAAAAAGCTTTTGTGACTTTTGTGGTTTAAAAAAGCTTTTATGCGAAACTCAACTTACATTTAAACAAATTAAATAAACCTCAAGGGTTAAAAAAATAGAGAGCCATTTATTGGCTCTCTATTCATATTTAGCTTTCAAGTTTTTCCTTGATATATTTTGCGGTGTGCGATTTTTTATCTTTCGCCAGGTCTTCCGGGGTTCCGGCAAAAACAACTTCACCGCCATATTTTCCTGCCTCCGGGCCAATATCTATAATATAATCTGCAGATTTGATAATATCCGGCTGATGTTCAATAACAATTACCGAATGACCAAGATCAATCAATGCCTGTAGGGATTTCAGTAACTTCTGGATATCATGGAAATGAAGCCCTGTAGAAGGTTCGTCAAAGATAAACAGAGTTTTATCCGTCGTCACTCCCTTGACAAGGAATGATGCCAGTTTTACACGCTGTGCTTCACCACCGGAAAGGGTAGAAGAGCTCTGCCCCAGCTGCAGATAGCCTAATCCGACTTCCTGAAGCGGTCTCAGTTTTGTGACGATCTTTTCTTCGTTATTGTCTTTAAAAAATTCCAAAGCTTCATCCACTGTCATATGAAGAATATCGGAAATGCTTTTCTCATCGAACTTCACTTCCAGGATTTCGTTTTTAAAACGGGTACCTTTACATACTTCACATTCAAGCTCAATATCTGCCATGAACTGCATGGATACATTGATCACACCTTCTCCTTTACATTCGTCACATCTTCCGCCGTCTACGTTGAAAGAGAAATGCTTGGGCTTGTAACCCATCATTTTTGAAACTTTCTGTTTGGCAAAAAGATCTCTGATGTCATCATACGCTTTCAGGTAAGTAACAGGATTGGATCGTGAAGATTTTCCAATCGGATTCTGATCGATCAGCTCAATGTTTTTAATCAGTTTCTTTGGGAATTCTACAGAATCATAATCTCCTTTTTTGCCACCCATTCCAAGCTGGATCTGGATGTCGTTGGTTAAAATTTCCTTCATCAGCGTAGATTTTCCGCTTCCGGAAACTCCCGAGATTACCGTAAGGCTTTCCAAAGGAACATCTACATCTATATTTTTCAGATTATTTTGTCTTGCTCCTTTGATGTGGATCCATTCCTTGGCTTTTCTGCGCTTTTTAGGAACCTCAATTTCCATCCTTCCGGTTAAATATTTTGAAGTAAGCGTATCCGCATTTTTAAGATCATTATAATCTCCGGCAAATACCAGTTCACCACCAAGATAGCCTGCTTCAGGGCCAATATCAATAATATAGTCAGCAGCTTTCATAACGTCTTCATCGTGTTCAACAACAATTACGGTATTTCCCAGGTCCCGAAGATTTTTTAAAACTTCGATCAGGTTTTCGGTATCTCTTGAGTGAAGACCGATAGAAGGCTCATCCAGGATATAGATAGATCCTACAAGAGAACTTCCCAAACTTGTTGCAAGGTTAATTCTCTGACTTTCACCGCCTGAAAGGGTATTGGAGGTTCTATTTAACGTTAAATAACCTAAACCTACTTTTAATAAAAATTCGATACGGGTTTTGATTTCATACAATAACCTTTTGGCCACATCCTGATCATGCTCGGAAAGTTTCAGCCCATCTATTAAAGGATACAATTCATCAAGAGGAAGCTCAATCATAGACTGGATATTGTGCCCGTTTACCTTTACCCAGCTCGTTTCTTCTCTTAATCTCAGGCCTTCGCAGGTAGGACAGAGTGTTTTTCCTCTGTATCGGGAAAGCATAACTCGGTACTGGATCTTGTACAGATTTTCTTCAAGCATTTTGAAGAAATTATTAATAGAAGGGAAACTGCTTTTACCGTCTCCTTTCCACAGAAAACTTTTTTGCTCTTTGGTTAGCTGATGATAAGGTTTGTGGATAGGGAAGTCTCCGGCTTTTTTAATAAATGCTTTTTTCCATTCACTCATGCTTTCACCTCTCCAGGCGACGACTGCATCCTCATAAACGGATAGTGTTTTATTAGGAATAACAAGATCTTCATCTATTCCGATCACTTTTCCGTAACCTTCACATGCCGGACATGCTCCGTAAGGGTTGTTGAAGCTGAAAAAATGAACATTTGGTTCAAGGAACTCCATACCATCCAGCTCAAATTTATTGGAAAACTCTTTTACCTTTCCGGTATCCGGGTTTTTTAGTGAACAATAGCCATGACCTTCGTAAAATGCCATTTGGATAGAATCTGCCAGCCTTTGAAGGAAGCTTTCGTCTTCTTCATAAGAAAAACGGTCGATCACAAGATTAATGGTCATCCCTTTTTCAGGAGTAAAGCCGAAGCTTTCCAGGTCTTCAATACCTGCTACATTACCATTGATCTCAAGTCTTGTGAAACCTGCTAGCTTTAAAACATTCAGTGCTTCCTTAAAATTATCTGCGTCATATTCCAAGGGAGCTGTCAGCAAAAACGAAGTGTCTTTTTTTGAAGCCTTGATAAAATCGATTACATCAGAAACGGAATCTTTCTTTACTTCTTCGCCTGAAACCGGAGAAAAAGTTTTCCCGATTCTTGCAAAAAGAAGTTTCATATAATCATAGATCTCCGTAGAAGTTCCCACCGTAGAACGGGGATTGGAAGAAATCACTTTCTGTTGAATGGCAATGGAAGGGGCAAGCCCTTTAATATCATCCACTTTGGGCTTTTCCAGTTTACCCAAAAACTGACGTGCATAGGAACTTAAACTTTCCACATATCTTCTCTGTCCTTCTGCATAAATGGTATCGAATGCCAGGGAAGATTTTCCGCTTCCAGAAACCCCCGTGATTACGATTAATTTATTTTTTGGGATCAGAACGTCTATATGTTTCAGATTATTAAGATGGGCATTCTTAACGAAGATCTGTTTTTTTATATCTATTTCTACTGTTTTAGTCATGTTCATAAAATATATACTGACTGAGAATCATCTGTGCCAGTGTGACTGTTTCTTGTGTAAATTCTGCTGCCTGATAAATTGTTCTGTATCCGTCCAAGATTGAGCATTGATTAAAAGTGCCTGTAAAAGTATGGAAAGATGATTATTTTCATCGCAAAATTAAGACTCACAAAATTACAAAATTTTAGTGAAAATAAGACGTTTAAATATTTGCTTCCAGATAATTATATTCAATTATTAACAAGCCAAAAAAAATAAAATATTTCCATTTTCAGTCAGAAAAAAAAATGATAGATAAGCTGTTAATATCCATAAGATTATGTTAACTATTTTATAATTATAAAATTGAAAAATAATTTATGATTTTCAATATGTTTTTGCATTTTGCTCTTGTTTTGTATTTTAAAATTAGTTAAAATTGTATTCATAAATATGTAATATAGAAATGAGAAAATTATTCAGAGATCTTGTTACACATTTAATGAGAAAAAGATGAAGTTATTCCCCCTCAAAAGATGCAGTATATCCTACTGCATCTTTTTTTATGATAACTATCATTTGTCTTTCTTGGGGAACTCCCTTACTTTTGGGTCCGTTATTAAAGAACTGATTCAAAACAAAACGGGAACTATTATGATCAAGAAGATTGGAAGTATATTTTTATTAGGATCAATGCTCTGTGCTCATGCACAGGAAAAGACCACAGATATTGAAAGCATTGAATTTCAGGGAAAATTTATTTCTACACCTTATAAAAATGCCAATCAGAATATTACAGTTATTACGAAAGAAGATATTGCCAATTCTCCTGCAAAAAGTATTGACGAGGTTCTTCAACAGGTTCCGGGAATGGATATCAGAAGAAGAGGAGCCAATGGTGTACAGAGTGACATAGGTTTCAGGGGAAGTTCTTTTGAGCAGGTATTGCTGTTGCTGAATGGCATCAGAATGAATGATTCCCAGACCGGACACAATTCTATGAATGTACCGGTAGATATGGATGATGTGGAAAGAATTGAGATCATCAAAGGTCCGGCTGCCAGAAGATTCGGACAGAATGCCTATGCCGGCGTTATCAATATCATTACGAAAACAACTCCCGGAAAACGGGTGAAAATAAGTGCTGAAGGCGGAGATTACGAAACTTACGGCTTCGGCTTCAACGCACAGCTGGGAAATGAAAAATTTTCTAACTCTCTTCAGGCTAATTCTGCCTCATCACAGGGATATATGTACAATACGGATTACGAAATCCGAAATGTTTTCTATCAAAGCAAGCTCAATATTAAAAACGGTGATCTGAAGCTGCAAGCGGGCTTTTCTGAAAAGAAATTCGGGGCTAACGGTTTTTATGCTTCTAAAAGTGCTACCGAGCAATATGAGGAAACGCAGGCTTCTATAGTAAGTTTAGCCCATCAGCAGACGTTTGGTCATTTGAAACTAAGCTCGAATGTATACTGGAGAAGAGGGCAGGATATGTACTTGTATGACAGGAATAAGCCGGATGGTTACAGAAATATGCATATCGGGAATAATGTAGGCGGGGAAATAAACTCCAGCTACCAGTGGGGATTGGGAACTACGGGCGTCGGTGTTGAACTGAGAAAGGAGTTTCTTGCGAGTAATAATCTAGGCGAGAGAAACCGTTTTGTTTCGCAGGTTTTCTTTGAGCATCATTTTTCATTACTGGATAAAAAGCTGAACATCAGCCCGGGAATTTCATGGGCGAATTATTCCAAAGAGGGGAACTTTTTCTATCCTGGATTAGATGTTGGCTATAATTTCAATCAGAACAATAAAATCTATGGAAATATCGCAAAGGTTCACCGTGTTCCGACATTTACCGATCTTTATTATGTAAGCAAAACGGAACAGGGAAATCCTGATCTGCTTCCGGAAAATGCGGTTTCATCTGAAATTGGTTACCAGTACCAGAACAGTAGAATTTTGGCAAAAGTGAGCGGATTTATGAGAAATTCCAACAATTCTATAGATTGGGTTAAAAAAAGCATGACCGATCCGGTATGGTACGCTCAGAATGTAGGAAAAATAGATACAAAAGGAATTGAGGTAGAATTGAGCCACAGGGTTTTTGACTGGCTGAAGTATACAGCAGGATATACTTATCTGGATAGCAAAATGAAGGAGTCTAATGAGTTTGTATCCAGGTATATTCTTGATAATCTGAAGCATCAGGTTGTTGCGAAGCTTGAAACGAGATTCTTTCAATATTTTACGAATGAGCTGGTTTACAGGTATAATGAAAGAATGAATCTTGGAACTTATAACCTTCTTGATGAAAAGCTGAGCTTTGCGAAAAAAGATTTTTCCGTATATGTGCTGATCAATAATTTGACCAATACAAAATATACGGAAGCCTTCGGAGTAGAAATGCCTCAGAGATGGTTCCACTTAGGCTTCTCCTATACGATCAATATTAAGTAAATGTTAATTTGAAATGAATGAAAGTTAATATTAACAAATTGTTAAATAATTTATTTTTGCAAAAATTTTTTATGAAACTTTTTTTAAGTCTGAGTTTACTTTTGAGTATGACCTTTTTCAAAGCACAGGACCACGTTTCCAGCTTCAATGCAGTGACTCTCACCTACAAGTTTCATCCCAAATTTTTTCTTTATGCCGAAGGTCAGCTGAGAGGAAATGAAGATTACACCTACCCGGATTATTACGAGATCAAAGGAGGAGTGGGATACAATCTTACCAAAAATCACAAACCTTTTGTTGGCCTTGGAAGATACGTGAATTATAAAGAACACAGCCTGAGCAGAGAAGAGTTCAGGGTATGGCTACAGGACGTGATTGACCTCAAAAAAGGGATCGTCAAGTTTGAAAACCGTTTTCGTGCAGAAAAAAGCTGGTTCTATGAGCCGGCAACAGATAAAGCTTCCCAAAGAATGCGTTACAGATACCGTCTGAACATAAGTGTTCCCCTGAATGCAAAAACCGTTAAAAAAGGAACTGTTTTCGCGAATGCTTATGACGAGATCTTCCTGGTAAGTCCAATGAAGCCTACTTTCGCGAGAAACAGGGTATATGGTGGTTTTGGCTATCAGATTGATGATTATTTCGGAATCCTGACGGGTTATCTGTGGCAGCGCGAATTCGAAGCAAAAGGCAATAAAAACCTTCACTTTATCTATCTGGCCTTAAACATTAATATCGACGGTACGAACCATCCTACAAAAACCTATGATTTCCCGGGAGCAGATTAATATTTCTCTATCAGATAACGATACGCTTTCAGGTATTTGTTGAACCTTTTGATATCTTTAGGGCTAAGCTCTCTGTTTACTCTTCGGAGATCCATATTATCGCGGAGATCATTAAGCTTTACAGCGACAGCCAGAGGTGATCTTTCTGTTCTTTTAACGAATTCATCGTAATCTTCTTCGGGATCAAATTTGGTAAGGCAGCTTATAGCAAAAATAATGTATTCCGGAAAACCTTCGGTTCTTAGATAATCGAGGCTGAATTCTTCCGGATGATCTTCTACCACATCGTGCAATACCCCTACAATTTTTTCGTCTATGGTCTTACCATACTCCATGACACGCATCACATGAGCGATGTAGGGAGCGTGGTACTTGTCGGTTTGACCTTTATGTGCTTTATCAGCTATCTTTATGGCTCTGTTGAGCATTTCTTCTTTTGTCATTTCTAATAGAAAATAGAATACAAAAATAAAAAATGCCTTAAAAAATAAGACATTTTTATTGAGAATATTTTAAGGAATATCAAATAAGCTGATTTAGGGATAAAAAGTTAAAATTAAAAGGCTAGAAGATGGAAGTTAGAGGATGGAAGTTACTATTGGCCGGTATTAACAATTTCTTTTAAATTTATTGAAGTAGTTTTATAAAGATTACTAAAAATAGCCTGTATTTCTATCTTTGGACTTCAATAACTTCCCTCTTCCAGCTTCTGACTTCCTTACATCATGATAAAACTGTCTTATCCCGGACTCAGTTTAAAGCAGGGTTTCATCCTCTATTGAAGCACCTGGCGCGTTGTTTTTTACAGATTCTATACCGTTTTCCATTCCATTTTCAGATTCATACATCTGGCTGGTTCCTATGATTTGCCCATTTCCTGCTTTTAAATTGAAATAGCAGCGGCCATCTTTAGCCGTATTTCTTTCGAATTTTGAATCGTCCTGCGAATTGGTACGTACAGATTCTATTCCGTTTTCACAAGATGACTTTGAGCCGTATCCCTGGCTTGTTAAAATTACTTGTCCGTTACCGGCTTTCAGATTGAATTTGAAGTCACTGTCTGTTCTCTTCGAGATAATAAATTTTCCCATAGTAATTGGTTTTGTGGTTTGTTTATTTTTTTAATTATTTGGAAGGCTGAGCCTTTTTTGTGTCTGCAATTTTTTCAGGAATGTCAGGGTTCAGTATTTTGTATTTTGAATAATCCTTTTTGGGTTCCTTTAAAGCCATATATGCTGCTGTATCTTTTGGGGTTACAGTAAGCATTTTATACTGTTCCTTCCGATCCGTACTCATTTTTTCCTGAATTTCTTTAGGATCATTAAGCTTGAGAATCTTGGTGGTATCTGTTTTCAGCAGGATCAGCTTTCTTTCTTTTTTCTGAGCAGTTAGTATAATAGAAATAAGAAGGAAAGGAAATAATAAAATCTTCATGTTTTTAATTTAAAATAAAAATATAAAAAATATTGGAATTTAAGTTCACAAGCACCATAGATTTTACTTATTGGTTTACAATCCTGTCTGTTATGTCTTAATATAAGCTAAAAAAAGCGCCTCAAAAAAATGAGACGCTTCAATCAAAATTTATGTTATAAAAGACTAATAAGCTCCTTTACCGATATAGTGTGCGGCAACTTTTTCAGTTAAAGCCACTACATTCGGATGATTGGTATATTTCGTGAACCTTCTCAGACCTGAAAGCATCATTCTCTGTTCATCACCTTCCGCGAAAGAAACAATTCCTTCTTTAGCCGCTGCGATGATCTTTTCAACAGCTTTGTAAAGGTTAAGCTGTGCCATTGCTGCTTCTACAGAATCAGCAGAGAAATGTTTCTCAGCTCTTAAAATAGCAGATTCTGCCATATAAAGTTGATTAAGGATTTCAGAAGCATTCAGTAATAAATGCTGTTGTTTTTCAATATCCATCATGTATTTCTGAAGAGCAGCTCCGGAAACCATAAGAAATACTTTCTTAAGGTTAGCGATAATCGCTTTTTCTTCAGCCATGAATGCTGAGTAATCTGGAACATCAAATGAAGGAATCCCCATCAGTTCTTTGCTGATCGCCATTGCAGGAGAAAGCAGATCCAATTCTCCTTTCATTGCTTTTTTAATCAACATTCCAACTGCTAAAAGACGGTTGATCTCGTTGGTACCCTCATAGATTCTTGCAATTCTTGAATCTCTCCAGGCCGCTTCCATCGGCATATCTTCAGAGAATCCCATTCCTCCGTACACCTGGATTCCTTCATCGGCAGTATGTTGTGTTAAATCTGAAACGAAAACTTTCAGGATAGAAGCTTCCACAGCAAATTCCTCAACACCTTTTAATTCAGCCTGCTGATGGTTCATTCCACCGGCAACCAATTCGTTGATCTTATCTTCAACATCTTTTGCCGCTCTGTAAGAACCAGCTTCAGCAACGAAAATTCCAGTTGCCATTTCTGCCAGTTTCTTTCTGATTGCTCCGAAAGTGGAGATAGAAACTCCAAACTGTTTTCTTTCGTTAGAATATTGAAGAGAGTGGTTTAAGATTCTTCTCTGTCCGTCAAGGTTGGCAGCTGCCAGCTTAATTCTTCCGACATTCAAAGCATTCAGAGCGATTTTGAAACCGTTGTTTCTTTCACCTAAAAGATTTTCAACAGGAACTTTCATGTCATTAAAGAAAACCTGTCTTGTAGAAGACGAGCGAATTCCCAGTTTATGCTCTTCTTCACCGAAAGAAAGCCCTTCAGTTCCTTCTTTTTCTACGATGAAACCGGTGATGTTTTTGTCATCATCAATTTTAGCAAAGACAATAAAGATTTCTGCAAAACCTGCATTGGAAATCCACATTTTTTGCCCGTTGATGATATAATGTTTCCCGTCTTCGGAAAGTTTTGCTCTTGTTTTTCCTGAATTGGCATCAGAACCAGCATCAGGCTCAGTCAGACAGTATGCTCCGAATTTTGTACCTGTTGCCAGATCCGGAAGGTATTTTTTCTTTTGCTCTTCTGTACCATACAATAGGATAGGAAGGGTTCCGATGCCCGTGTGAGCTCCATAAGCTGTAGCTAATGAACCATTTGCTCCTGAGCAGTAATCACATGCCAGCATGGTATTCACGAATCCCATTCCAAGACCACCGTATTCCTCAGGAACAGCAACTCCTAGAAGTCCCATTTCGCCCAACTGACGCATTTTTTCCTCAGTTAAAGCATAATCTTTTTTCTCAAATCTTTCTTTTTGAGGAATTACTTCTCTGTCGATAAATTCTTTCGCAGAATCACGAAGCATTTTTTGTTCCTCTGAAAGTTCTTCAAGAGTGAAAATATCATTTGCAGGAATTTCCTTTATAAGGAATTCACCTCCCTTCAGTGTTTTATTAAGTGTATTACTCATTATTTTATGATTTTAAATTTTAGATTATAAATTTTAAATTATTGATTCTCTGTTATAAATTTTCGGATGAAGTTTTGATGATTTTGGTCAAAATATTAATAATACTTTCAATTTCTTTCAAATAAGAGTCTATTTCAATTTGAACTAAATTTGAAGATTGATAAAGTCTTAGCCAATACTTTGTTTCTCGTGCTTCTTTGTTGGCTATAGAAAGTTTTGAGATAAAATCTTTTTTAGATTGTGCAGCAATTGCTTCTTCCACATTTGCGCCAATTGAAGTTCCACAGCGAAGAATTTGTTTAGATAAAATGAATTCATTCTGAGATTTACATTGAGTATAAAATTTAATTATTCTTAAAGCAAAGTCAAAAGTTTTTATCTGAATCAAATTGTCTTCTTTGAAACTCATTTCATCTAAAATTTATAATTTAAAATCTATAATTAATTAAAGAAGTTCGAAAATACTTGCTGCTCCCTGTCCTGTACCCACGCACATAGAAACCATTCCGTACTTGTTGCCGCGTCTTCTCATTTCATCAAGAAGCTGAACGGTCAGTTTTGTTCCGGTACACCCAAGGGGGTGGCCAAGAGCGATAGCACCTCCGTTGACATTTAGGATATCAGGATTTAGGCCTAATTCCTTTTTGATCGCTACAGACTGTGATGCAAATGCTTCGTTCAATTCAATTAATTCAATATCTTTTAATTCAAGACCGGCTTGTTTTAAAGCTTTTGGAATCGCATAAATCGGTCCCATACCCATGATTCTAGGCTCAAGACCTGCTGCAGCATAAGCCATTAATCTTGCTTCCGGCTCAAGACCTAATTCTTTTACCATTTCTTCGCTCATAACCATTACGAAAGCAGCTCCGTCACTCATCTGGGATGAATTTCCGGCTGTTACACTTCCTCCGTTCGCGAATACGGGTCTCAGTTTAGCAAGACCTTCCAGAGAAGTATCTTTTCTTGGTCCTTCGTCTACAGAGAAATCAAACTTTTTAGACTGCATTTTCTGGTTTTCATCCAGGAAATTATATTCTACAGGAATTGAAACGATCTGATTGGCAAATTTTCCTTCTGCATTAGCTTTCAAAGCTTTCATATGGGATTCAAATGCGAACTGATCCTGTTCTTCTCTTGTAATATTATATTGCTTGGCTACTTCTTCAGCAGTATAGCCCATTCCCCAGTAATAATCAGGGTTCGTTTTGGCAATATCCGTTTCCGGAACCGGCTTGTAACCTCCCATCGGGATATAGGACATAGATTCTGTACCTCCTGCGATGATACAGTCTGCCATTCCTGCCTGGATCTTTGCCGAAGCAATAGCGATAGCTTCACTTCCTGATGCACAGTATCTGTTAACAGTAACTCCCGGAACCTTATCGGTATTTAATCCCATTAAAGAAATTAAACGGGCAACGTTTAAACCCTGTTCTGCTTCAGGCATTGCGTTTCCTACGATAAGGTCGTCAATTCTGTTTTTATCTAATTGTGGTAGCTCAGCCATTAATTTTTCAATAACTGTAGCGGCCATCACGTCGGGTCTTGTAAATCTTAAACTTCCTTTTGGAGCTTTTCCTACGGCAGTTCTGAAACCCTTTACTATATATGCTTGTTTCATAAATTGTATAATGTATTAATGTATAATGTACAATGTATTTTAAAGTGTTAACTTGAATAAACTTGTTTCAGTTTAATAATCATATTTTGTATATACTGTATTTCAGGAAGTGTTTTTTGAAATCTGTCTTCCGGAAGAAACTCACATTCTTTTGCAATTATAATTTGAGTTTCAAATTCAAATGAAGAACCCAATGCAATATTCAGAAAATGTGAAAATTGAGGCTTGGTATCTCTTCCCGCGCCTTCCGCTATGTTAGAAGGAATGGAATATAAACATCTTCTTGATTGGGAAGTAAGTCCAAATAATTCATCTTTTGGAAATTCCTTTGAAAAGAAATAATACGTTTTACAAAGTTGAATTGATTTTTTCCAAACTTCAAGCTGTCTGAAATCATGCATGTTAAAAATACTTTTTACGTTAATACTTTTTACATTTTACAGAAAAATTAGTTTCTCAACGGTTTTCCATTCTGCAGCATGTACTGAATTCTCTCTAGCGTCTTTCTCTCCCCACAAAGCTGAAGGAATGTTTCTCTTTCAAGATTTAATAGATATTGTTCAGTTACGACAGTTGGTTCGGAAAGATTTCCTCCTACCATAACGTTCGCCAGTTTGTCTGCAATTTTTTTGTCGTGCTCAGAGATGAACTTTCCGGTAAGCATCTGATCTGTTCCTACGTAGAACATTCCTAAGGCATCTTTCCCAAGAACTTTTACTTTCTGTTCAATAGGCTGTGTATAACCTTGCTCTGCCAATAGTTTTGCAACCTTTTTAGCTTCGGCGATCTGTCTGTTTTTGCTTACGGATACAATATCTTTTCCTTTTTCAAGAATTCCCATATCATAGGCTTCATAAGCGGAAGTGGCTACTTTACCCATTGCGATATTCATGAATGCTTCACGAAGTCTGTTATTTTTAACGTCATCGCTGTGGAATTCTCTGGAAGTTCTCAAGGTAAGTTCTTTAGTACCACCACCACCAGGAATTACTCCAACTCCGGTTTCTACCAATCCGATATAAGTTTCTGCTGCCGCAACCACTCTGTCTGCATGCATAGTCATTTCGCAACCACCACCAAGCGTCATTCCGTGAGGGGCAACCACTACAGGAATAGAGGAGTAGCGTACTCTCATCATCGATTTCTGGAAATAGGCGATAGCCATATTCAGATCATCCCAGTCTTGTTCGATAGCCATCATCAGGATCATAGCAAGGTTGGCTCCTACAGAAAAGTTTGTTCCCTGGTTTCCAACAACCAATCCATCGTATTCTTTTTCTGCTAAATCAATGGCTCTGTTTAGTCCGTCAAGAACTTCGCCTCCAAGAGAGTTCATTTTTGAGCGGATCTCAAAGTTGATGATACCATCACCAAGATATTCGATAGCAGCTCCTGAGTTGCTCCAAAGTGTTTTGTTCTTTCTGATATTGTCTAAGATAATAAAGGCATCCTGCCCAGGAATTTTGTTGTATTCTCCTGAGTTTTTATCCACGAAGATGCTTTGACCTTCATCATTAACTTTATAGAAAGTTTCTACATTTTTAACCCAATCGGAAACTTCATAGCCTGCGTCTTTTGCTAATTCTATACCTTTCTGAACACCTACGGCATCCCAGATTTCAAACGGGCCGTTTTCCCAGCCGAAACCAGCTCTCATGGCATCATCAATCTTATAGATTTCATCAGAGATTTCCGGAACTTTATGAGAAACGTAAGCGAACAGGGCACCTAAAGATTTTCTGTATAATTCGCCGGCCTTATCTTTTCCACCAATTAAAACTTTGAATCTGTCAATTGGCTTGTCTATATTTTTAGTTAATTCTAAAGTAGGGAAAGAAGATTTTCCCTGAAGCTCGTATTCTAATGTATCAAGGTTTAATCCGTGGATCTCAGATTTTCCTTCTGCATTTTTCACTTTTTTGTAGAATCCCTGTTCCGTTTTAGAACCCAGCCATTTATTATCCATCATTTTCTGGATATAATTAGGAAGGGCAAAAACATCATTGAAATTATTGGCTTCAGCACCGCTCTGACGAACGCCGTTAGCTACCATTACCAAGGTGTCAAGGCCTACCACATCAGCTGTTCTGAATGTTGCAGATTTTGGACGTCCGATGACAGGACCTGTTAATTTATCAACTTCAGAAACCGTCAATCCTAATTTCTGCACGTTGTGAAGAAGATCCATCATCGAGAAAACTCCGATCCTGTTGGCGATAAAAGCTGGAGTATCTTTAGCTAAAACGGTAGTTTTTCCTAAGAATTTAGCTCCATAAGTCATGTAGAAATCTACAATTTCCGGATCTGTATCATTTGTTGGTATAATCTCTAAAAGAGGAAGGTACCTTACCGGGTTGAAGAAGTGTGTTCCCGCAAAATATTTTTTGAAATCATCGCTTCTTCCTTCCGTTAAGAAATGGATAGGAATTCCCGATGTATTAGAAGAAATTAATGTTCCCGGCTTTCTGAACTGTTCAATTTTTTCATAAACAGATTTCTTAATGTCAAGCTTTTCAACGACTACCTCAATGATCCAGTCTGTATTCTTGATGTTTTTAAGATCATCATCGAAGTTACCTACTTTAATTCTATCTGCAAATTTCGGAGAATAGAGAAGGGCAGGACTTGCTTTTTTCAGTTTTTCAAAGTTTTCAGAAGCAATTCTGTTTCTTACCACCTTGTCATCTTTGGTCAAACCTTTTTTTTGTTCAGCTTCCGTCAGTTCAAAAGGAACGATATCCAAAAGAGACACCTCCACACCAATGTTGGCGAAATGTGCCGCAATACCGCTGCCCATAATTCCTGAACCAAGAACCGTTACATGTTTGATTCTTCTTTTCATTATAATTTATTTTCTGTTATTTAATAATTCGTTTGCAATTTTCATGATTTCGGACATCACTTCCTTGAAGGTTTCAATTTTCTCAGGAGCAATTTTTTCCATCACTTTTTTGTTAAAATTGACGACCACTTCTTTGGACATATTCCTTGAATTCAGACCTTTATCCGTAAGTTTAATGATCACCTCCCTTTTATCGGCAGTCGTCTTTTCCTTATAGATATATCCGTTGTCTTCCAGAAGTTTAATGATTCTGGTCAAAGAGGTGGGTTCAATAGCCATTTTAGGACCTAAATTGGTACTTCTGGTGCCTTCCTTGGGGTCAATTTTAAGAAGAGTGAGGGCCTGTACAGCAGTAGAATCATGCTCTTGGGCAAGTTCTGTGTACATTTTTGAAACAGCCAACCAGGTCTGCTTTAAAACTAAATCTACGTTTTCTATTTTTTCTTTATTATTATCCATCATTCTATCCACTAATGGTGTTACCCAAATTTAGTAAATATTATGCATGCATAGTATTTATTAACGTTAAATTTTGTTAATTAACTGATAGTAAATGGATTAAATTGTATGATTAGCATAATACTATGCATGCATAGTATATGAAATACGTAACAGAAATGCTGTATTAGTGAATGTTTTTAATGAAATCAACTATTTCTTCAAAGGATTCGTATTGTTGATTAGAAGTGTCGGTGAGAATTCCCCAAAAACCGTTCTTATATTCAAAATGCAGGGCAGAAAGGTCTTTTTCGAAGTTTTTCTGCAGTAAAGAATAAAGCATTTCCTTGTGAACCTGCGGTGCATTAATAGAAGGCGGAACAAAATTCTCATTCACCTGAAACAATGAAACATTGGTAAGTTCATCATGCTGAAGCAGTACATCTTCTACAAGTCCGGAAAAAAGGTGATTATCCTTTACATACCATATTTTGTCTGCAAATTCTTTGGCCAGTCGCCAGTCGTGGGAAGAGAATAATATGATTTTATGCTGCTCCTTGGCCAGTCTGCGAAGGGTTTTTAAGATGATGAGTTTATTTTTTTCATCAAGATGGGTTGTCGGCTCATCAAGAATAACAACAGGAGAATTCTGAGCGATAGCCCGGCCTATAAATGCTTTCTGCAAATTACCATCCGAAAGGTTTTTAAGAAGAGTGTGTCTGTATTGAGCAAGATCCAATTCGTCTATGATATGGGAAATTTCCTCCCTGTCTTCTTTTTTAAGCTCGAAATAAAAAGGGTAATAGATGTATTTTCCTAATGAAATAAGGTCTTCAACAGTATGATGTTGCGGAACATTTGATTTTGAGAAAACAACAGCAATATTTTCCGCAGTTTCTTTAACGGAAAGGTCTTTTATATTTTTATGATTAATTAAAATTTCTCCGCCTAAAAGAGAGATCTGATTTAGAATGGATTTGATAAGCGTTGTTTTTCCTACACCGTTATTACCAATCAAAAGACACACATCACCCAGTTTCAAATCTGCATAAGCATTTGAAATTAAAGTTTTATCGTAGCCTATATTAGCTTGTTTGATTTGTAGGAACATTGGATATTGATTAATTGCCCAGATGCATTGTTTACAAAAATACTATTTTAAATCTGCTTGATTAAATTCACAATTTACCATTGACTTATTGACTTTTAAATTTTATTCTGCTTCAAAAGCATCAGCAAAATCACCGGTATCCCAAATACAGAGCTTATCACATTCATGGGAATCTGGGTTTTTTCTGCTGTAATAGAAAATACCAGCATGATCAGCATTCCGAGAAACATATTCAGGATCCATTGCTGCCATAATTTGGAAGGGTTATAGATCAGTCTGCAAAAATGCGGAACAATAATTCCGATAAATAAAATAGGTCCCAGAAATGCCGTAATAGAAGCTGAAAGCAGGGAAGAGGCTGCAATAATAAGGATCTTCAACTGATTAAGATTGACTCCTAAGCTCTGAGCATACGATGTTCCCAATGAATTTCCGATCAATGGCTTTATTGTTTTAAAACAGAAAAACACGCCTATAAAAACTAAAATTGATAATACATAAATTTGGTTTCTGGTTACCATATTATTAGCTCCGAAAGACCATAAAATGTAGTTTTTCAGACTTTGATTTTCTGCATAGAACTGTAATAAAGAAACTACAGCGCCGGCAAATGCCGAAATAAGGAAACCGAATATAATGAGATAAGATTTATCCTGAAACTTATTCGACATGGATAGTAAAACCAGCATCAATACAAGGCTTCCTACAATGGCCGAAAGACTGAGGAAACTGTTCTGCAGAAATTCCGGGATTAGAAAATCGTGGGAGAAGAAAATATAAAAAGCTACGGATAAGCTGGCTACAGACGTAATTCCTAAAATATCCGGACCGGCCAGAGGATTTTGAAAATATTCCTGCATCAGAAAACCGGATGTTGGAATTGATATTCCCGCCAGAAGCATCACCAGTACCCGGTTGATACGAATTTCGGCGATCTGGCTTTGGGCAGAATCCTGAAAGAAATCCTGAAAGTTTAAATTTAAAAACCCTGTGTTCAGGTTGATCACTGCAGTAAGAATAATAGCAGCCGTCAGCAGTAAACACAGGATTTTGAATTTTTTTGACATGATCAGAAAGAATCTGGATGTTTTATTTTAAAAGAGCATCAACCTTGGAATTTAATACTTCTTCGGTCATCATTCCTAAATATTCGTCAACTTTATCTCCTTTTCTCAAATAAGTAAAAGGAATTGAGCCGCCATCCCATTGTTTAAAATTATTTGTGAAAAAATTCGCGTCCAGCTTCTGACCATCCAAAAGAATGATATTTGCTGCAAGGTTATTTTCCTGTGCAAATTTTTTCACAGAAGTATTCCATTCAGACTTATCATCAAGGTTGATAAAAGTAAACTTTACCGGCTTATCTTTTAATTCCTCCATTTTGTTCTTAAAATGAGGGATTTCTCTCATACACGGTCCGCACCATGTTGCAAAAAAATTGGTAACATATAAAGTATCATTCTTCTGAGCTAAATATTTTCCCAGATTATCCGGAGAAAGTTCCTTAGATGTATAAGCTGTTGTTTCAGAAGCTGTATTGTCCGCAACGGAAACTGAATCTTTCACAGTGGTTTCAACGGTTTTCTGACCTTCTTTTTTGCAGCTGTAAAGAGCCGTAAGAATAAGCGTGGATAAAATTATCTTCTTCATAAATTATTTTTTGACTATTTTTGAATTGAAGTATGGAACAACAAATCTATAAAGGGAAACTGATACAGTTTCATCCGTTAAAAGTAGCGAAAAAGGAACAACTGACCAAAAATACTTTTTCTCTGGAGTTCGAGATTCCAGGGAATTTGAAGGAGAATTTCAAGTTTGAAGCGGGACAATTTGTAAGCATAAAATTTATTGCTCACGGTGAGGAAGTCATCAACGATTACTCAATGACTTCAGCGCCTTATGAGAAAAAAATATGCCTTGGAATCAAGGTGAATTCTTCTGATGGAGCCACTTCGGAGTTGTTCAGAAATTATAATGTTGGAGATGAGCTGATGGTAGGAGAGCCTTCCGGTAGGTTTACACTGGTCTCCAAACCAAGCGAATTCCGGACCATTGTTGCTTTTGCAGCCGGAATAGGGATTACCCCGATCCTGAGTCATTTTAAGAATATCCTTCATAAGGAACCGCGCACCAGGCTTTTTTTATTTTTTGGAAATAAAAGCTCTGAAGAAGTTATTTACAGAGAGCAATTGGATAATCTTGCCAGAATGCACGGTGAAAGACTTCAGATTTTTTACTTTTTTTCAAAGGAAAAAACAGCGGATCAGTTTTTCTACGGAAGGCTGGACGAAAAGAAATTGAGTTTGATTATTAATCAAATTCTTCATCTGGATGATACGGATGAGGAATCTACAATTTGGGATGCGGTAGATGAAGTATTGATATGCGGAAAAGGAGAGATGATAAAATCGCTTGCGAATGCCTGCTATCACCACGGAATTCCGAAAAAGAATATTCATTTTGAACTTTTTGAAGAATATAATGATGACATTTATCCTGTAGAAAAAGAATTTCCGCTAATCGAAAATGTGGAAGTTAAGTTTAAAATGCTTGGAAAAGAATATGCAACCCATCTTCCTGATAACAGAGAGAAGATTCTTCAACAGCTTCTGATCCAGAATTTTCCGGTTCCTTATTCATGCAAATCCGGAATATGCGGAAGCTGCGAATGCTATCTTGAAGAAGGAGAGGTGGAGCTGCTTGAAAATGAATATCTGACTGAAAAAGAAGAAGCACAAGGCAAAATACTGGCATGCATGTCCATTGTAAAAAGTAAGAAAATAAAGCTTAACTTTGACCTTAGTTGAGAGTTATCAGGAACATATTTAACTTGGGGTTTGTATCAGCAGAAATAGGAATTCTGCTGATATGTCTTTGTAATGCATGGGTTTTCGGACTTACCAATGGGCGTACCTATACCAAGATTTCTAAAATTCCGCCACGGGAAGTTGCCCTGGTACTGGGAACTTCTCCAAAGATGAGATCTGGCCAATCTAATCCTTATTTTACGAAAAGAATGGATGCTGCAGCACTTCTTTATCATCATGGTAAGATTAAAAAGATTATTGTAAGCGGAGAAAAAAGTAAAGGCTATAACGAGCCTGCTGCTATGAAAAATTACCTGGTCAATCAGGAAGGAGTTCCGGGAGACATCATCATAGAAGATCCCAAAGGATTCAATACCTATAAAAGTATTCTGCGCTGTAAAGATGTTTACAAAAAGAAAGATGTGATCATTGTATCACAAGGCTTCCATAATCTCCGTGCCTTATTTTTTGCAAGGAATAACACTATGAATGCCTTGGGTTTTGATGCGCAGGATGTCAGCAAACCGGAAAGTTACTACAGGAATCAGTTCAGGGAAATACTCGCCAGAGTGATTGCTGTAGTCTACTTCATATTGGGAATTTCTCCGGATTAGAAAGGATACCCGAACGCGATATTCAATGTTGGTTTGAAAGGCTGGAAATTCTTGAATCTCCATCGGTCTCCTTCAGGTTTATTCGGATCATAAATCTTATAGGCAAGATCAAGTCTGAAAGTAATGTAGGCTACATTTACCCTTAAACCAAATCCACTGCCGATTCCCATTTGTCCTAAAAACTTATTGAATTTGAATTCATCACCATAACTGCTGTCTGTACCAGGCTTTCTAATACTCCAGGTGTTTCCTATATCAGTAAATATGGCACCTTCATACATTTCATTAAAAGGGATTCTATATTCTATATTCGTGGTTAGCTTTACATTATTCGTCATATAGGTGCGGACTCTTTCGTCGACCTGTGAGTCGGATGGACCTAGTCCTCCAAATGCTACCCATGCTCTGATATCATTGGATCCACCATTGAAATAAGACTTAATAACAGGCATATCGGTAGAGTTTCCGTAAGGAACACCCACTCCTATGAACTGACGTAAAACCAACGTCTGATTGCCATTGAATTTAAAATATTTTCTAGTATCAATATCAAATTTAACAAACTGAGCATAGGGAATTCCGAAGATTGTTCTCTGCGGACTTACCACAACGCCCCCGTCATCTCTTTTCTGATTGAATAAGCTTAAAATATTACCTGCAAGCTCTATTTTTCCGTTAAAATAGAAGGCATTGGGATAATCTTTTTTACCAATCTCATTATAAACAAAATTATAGATCATGGAAGAAATAATCACATCCTGGGTCTGTCTGTCTTTATTCACAAGGGTTCCTTTGAAGGCTGTAAGGAGATCCTGCCCTTTCTGGTCAAGCGCTCCCTGATAGTTTGTATCTTGAACAATCTGCCTGGAAACATTGTCAAGGCTGAGTTCACCTGAAAGGAATTTTTGTTGGGTAATCGGGTCATAGGCAAAATAACTCGCAAGTATATCGTCTTTTATAATTTCATCATTACTGAAATAGTCATAATAAGCATCCTTATTCTTCGTAAGACTAATTTGCGTATTGAAAAGGGTAAGCCTGTGTGACACCTGGTCATTGACGTTTGCCTGGTAATTCAATCCCGTATTGAAGTTCACTCTTCCTAAGCCGATATTGTTTTGTACTGAAGCTCCCAACAGGATAGAAGAGGTTGGGGTATATCTTTTGGGAAGAAGCTTATAATAATTGAATGGAAGCAGAAGTCTTGGGAAATTAAGAGAAGCCTGCGCTGAAATTTCGTAAGCAAGATCTCTCTTATCAATATCTTTTGTACTTCTTATTGATCCGAATGTTCCTGAAATGCTTGTAGAAAGGTTTTCTGCACCTCTGAAAACATTCCTTGTGGTAAGGTCTACAGAAGGGGATATCCCAAGGTTCAGAATCTGAGAATAATTAATATCTGTTCCCACTTTAAGCTCATATTTAGGAAGCGGTTTCAAGAGATACAGAACATCAACAATGCTGTCATTCGGTGAAGTACCACCACCTCTTCTTAAAGAATCCCTTGCCTTCAGAATACTGAAGTTATTCATCGCGATGAAGTTTCTTTTTGTAAGATCCAAAGCTTTCTGGTCATACACTTTCTTACTGTCTACAATCACGGCTCTCCATAAAGAAGATGTTTTATAGCTTTCGTCCATTTTATGGAACCTTATCCTCCTTAAACTGTCCTTAATGGTATTTTTCGGAAAATCGCCGGCTTCGTTTACAATGGCCACGTCAATATTCCCGATGGTCGCCACTTTATAAGGATGGTCAGCAGAATCTTTATGGATCTCCAGGGTAAGGGGAACCTGTTTCCTGCTTTTCAGTGAATCTGCTACGAAGTAGATCTCTTCATTGGAACTATTAAATCTATAGTAACCGTTTTCCCGCATCAGCTCAGTAATTCTCGTTACTTCTTTTTCAAGAACGGTCTGGTCAAGTCTCTGTCCGGATCTTATCAGGCTCTTGTCTAGTTTCTGCCAGTAAAGGCCTTTCACAGTGGGGTCTGTGATATTGTAATAATAATCTTTAATATAGGTAGGATCATTATGCTTGATGAAGTAATTAACGGCTGCCTTCTTGGAAGCAGAATCCATAGAATGCTTGAAAGTGACATCAGCATCCCAAAACCCTCTGTAAACAAGCCTTTTCTCAATAGACTCAGCACTTTTTTCACTTCTCGTCTGATCGAGGATTACAGGCGGGGTTCCCCAGCTATGAAGCAAACGGTCTAAAAACAATGTTTTTCCCACACTGTTTTTCATATTATATTTAATGAAAAGAGAGTCTCTCAGCTTTTGATTTCTCATTTCACTGGGATAAGTCATATATTCGTTGAGTAAGGTATCATATTTAGGATTCGCCATATTGTAAAATCCTAAACCCAGCGGAATGAAAAGGAGTTGCTTTTTATTGGGCTTCTGCTGTACATAATCTTTCAGCTCCTCATCGAAAGATTCTTTCTTGTCTTCAAACTTAAAGTTGTTCCTGGTAAGCAGATATTCGCCGTCTGGAACTTTTTTAGTTGTACTGCACGCATAAAGGAGACCAACAAATGTTGCAAATGAGATAATTTTATAATATTTTTGAGGAGAATTCTTATAATGCTTACAGCTCATACAATAAAAATTTTACAGTCTTTAGATAAAAAGAAGTTCAGACAAAAATACAATTTGTTTTTGGTTGAAGGTAATAAAATCATTTGTGAACTTTCTGAATCTAATTTTAAAGTTAAAGAAATATTTTCTACCGATCCGCAAAAATTGGACCGGACAGATGTACCCGTTACCCAGATCACTGAAAATGAGCTGAAAAAAATCAGTTTCCTTAAAACACCTAAAGATTCTGTAGCAGTTTGTTATCTGCCCGAAGAAGAAAAAAAGGAGGATAAGGATGTTCAGTTGGTTCTGGACGGCATTCAGGATCCGGGAAATCTCGGAACCATTATCCGGCTGGCAGACTGGTTCGGAATAGAACAGATTATCTGCAGTGAAGATACTGTGGATGTTTACAACCCTAAAGTGATTCAGGCCACTATGGGATCTTTCACCCGGGTAAATATTATGTATACTGATCTTGTGGAATATCTTTCGAAAACGGAGAATATCAATATCGGTACGGATATGGAAGGAGAAAATATCTATACTTTTGAAAAACCTGAAAAACTCAACCTTATTTTAGGTAATGAAGGAAACGGTATGAGGCCCGAGACGGAGAAACTCCTTAAAAAGTGCATTACCATTCCAAGATTTGGTAAATCCCAGTCTACAGAAAGCCTGAATGTTTCTATGGCGGCGGGAATAATTTTAGGGCAACTATTTTCTAAATAGAAATTAAGAAACTAGAAGTTAGATATTAGAAATTAGCTGATGAAGTCTAAATATCACTATTAATTTAGAACAATTTAACAATGAGAAAATTTTCTTATTCATGAAAATTTCTAACCTCTAATATCTAACTTCTAGTTTCTCTATATCAACTGTTCCAGACTTGAAACACTCTTGTTTTTTTGGTATACTTCCAGCTTCTTTCTGACGTATTTAAGGGCAATAGGAGCGAGGTAGATCATGGCTGCACCCAGAAGTTTTTTCTTCCAGTTAGGGCTTTTCATATTCTTTTTAGCGTAGTTGCCAACCAAAGCGGTAATTCCCAGTTTTATCAGGCTGTCTGTCACATTACCACCTAACGCAGTACTTGCGATTCCTACAGCTGTTTGTTTATTGATGAACATATCTTTTACTTCGGAAGTTAGATGCCTGGCAATGACATCTTTTCTTAGAACAACCTTTTCATCACCGTCATCATCTACTTTTTCCTGCAGATACTGATCTGTAAGACCATTGGTGAATGCACTCAGGCTTTCTTTTGTGTTTTTAAAGGTAAGAAGGTTTTCCAGATCATTGATCTCGCTTTTAAGCAGTTTTTTCTTTCTTCTTAGTTCTTCAATGCTTTCGTAATTTCTGCCCATAGCTTAATGATTTAAAAATTTAATAACCTGGTCCGCCACCATATTGACAATCTTATTTTTAAAAGCAATGATAAATCCCATTACCACAACATAAAACCCGGCAACGATCAGGAAACCGTAAGAAGTATTGTCCAGCGCCTTGCCGATAAGAAATGCCATTCCAAAATTAAAAAGGATAATAAAAAAAGTAAAAGCAACTAGCAGCACTACAAAGTAGGTAATGAGCCCTGCAGAAAGAGAGGATTTTTCAGTAGCTTCAATTTTCAGAAGATCTATTCTCTTTGATGCATATTCTTTAATAGTCTCTATCATTGTTTTTTTTTAAAGTTACAAAAAAAGGAACTTTCGTGCAAAAAGTTCCTTCCCATAATTTACTCAAAAAATAAACTACTTATTTTTTAAGATCGTTCAGTTCCGTTTCTACATCCTTTACTACGTCTGCAGTTTTGGAAACAATCTGATCTTTGTATTTATCATATCCGTCTTTTACCGTATGGGCTACACTGCTGGCCGTTTCTTTGAAAGTAGAAGAGATATTGCTGTATTGATCTTTTACTTTTTCAGACACTTCGCCGTATTTGTTTTTAGCCTGGTCTTTTAGGTCACCTGCTTTATCTTTGATTTTTTTTCTTGTTTCTTTACCTTCTTCAGGCGCATAAAGCATTCCTAAGATTACACCTGCTGCAGCACCTGCAAGAAGTCCTGCCAATATACCTGCTGTATTTTTTCCGTTTTTCGACATTTTAAGCTTTTTTAATAGTTAATAATATTAGTTTTCTCTGTGAAAATGTACAATTTGTATACCAAAGGAGGCATTGTATTATTAAAAAATGTTAAATTTTATGGATATGTGAGAGAATAAGATCTATTGTTTCTTCTTTGGTAAGTTTCGTATTGTCAATAACAATAGCATCTTCAGCTTGCCTTAAAGGTGCTATTTCCCTTTCGCTGTCGATCTTATCACGATCTGTAAGGTTTTGCTTTACCTGTTCTCTGTCTGCCTGTATTCCCATTCCTGCTAACTCAAAATATCTCCTGTTGGTTCTTTCGTCAATACTGGCAGTAAGAAAAAATTTATAGTCCGCATTTGGCAGAACTACTGTCCCTATGTCACGTCCGTCCATAATAATACCTCCTTTTTCTGCCAGCGAACGCTGTGAGTGAAGAAGAAAGTCTCTTATTTCTTTCTGTTTTGCGACAATACTTACATTATCGGAAACTTCTGTGGTACGGATCTGTTTTGAAATATCAATATGATTCAGGTAAAGAATCAGTTCGTTGTCACTGTTTCTGAATTCAAGCTCGATCTGATCTAAGGAAGAGAATAATTTCTGAAGATCGATAGAGCCGTCATCATTCATGCAGTTCTGTATGGCAAACCATGTAATCCCCCTGTAAAGCGCACCGGTGTCCAGATGTATAAGATCCAGTTTATCGGCAATGACTTTGGAGATTGAACTTTTTCCGGTAGACGAGTACCCATCGATAGCTATTACAGGTTTTTTCATACCGCAAATTTCAAGAATTTTTTTAAAAAATCAAGGTTGTACAGAAAAAAATCTACATTGTTATGTCAATTTTTCGTGTTGAAATTACTCTCCCGCGTGGCTGCTAAGGTCCATAGAGACGCCTATCTGGTTCACGTTGGATGAGTTATGATAACGGATATGGGCATAATCTATACGGAATCTTCGTAATTTAATTCCAAATCCACCCGAAAGCCCCGAAAAGTTTCTCTGATCTGCCACGGCAAGTTCGTTTCCTCTTTTCGCATTATACCCAAGCCTTATATTGAAGCTTTTTTCAGGGAAAAGTTCTGCTCCTATAGAAAAGTGGTCTGCCAGCTTTCTTCCGAAACCTACTTCCTGACCGTTCACATTATATTCCGAAGAAATATCAAACTGTTGAAGATCATGTGCAGTAATGGTAACGGCAAGTGGAATAGCCTTAAGAATTCTGGTATATCCGAGATCTACCCTGAACGGAAGGTTTTCCCTGGTTCCGTTGAAGGATTTCAGCTGAAATCCAAAATTTCTCATGACAAGGGAAAGAACTTCTTTGTTTTTTTTATTATGATAGGTAACTCCTGCGGTTCCGGAGATCGCAGAAGAAGTATAGTTGTCAATTTTTGAAGTGATGAAATTAATGCCACCGCCAATGGTCCAGTCTTCTTCGAACTGATAAGCATAGCCTGCACCTATTGCTACGTCTGAAGCTTTGAACTCGCCGTTTTGTTCACCGCTTTCATCGGTTCTTGGAATGCTTCCGTAGGTCATGTATCGGGCATTGATGGTTGCCATATGTCCATTATCAAAATCTCTGGCGTAGGCAACAGTTCCATATTTTGAATCAGCAAGATAAGCTGCGGCATTCACTGAAAGCTGTTTGTCTGAATCTTTATTTAAAAGGGCCGGATTTGCAATAGCAAAGGAAACATCATAGTCTCTGATGGAAATTGCATCGCCACCTAAGGCAGCCTGTCTGGCAGATACAGGGATGTTTAAGAAAGGATAAACATTTGTTCCTGTTTGCGCATAAGAAACAATTCCTGACAGAAATAATGAAAAAATGACAATTTTCTTCAATTCAATTTATAATTAATGCAAAAATAATCCTTTTTCGTACTTATCAAAATATTTCTGCCATTATTTCTGCGTAAATATTTTTCTTTATTCAATATTTTTAATGATTATATTTGCAAAATTAAATTTCGGAGAAAATTACTCCGGTAAAGCTTATTAAAAATTAAAGATGAAATATAAAAGAATCCTTCTGAAACTGAGTGGTGAGGCCTTAATGGGGAACAGACAATATGGTATAGACAATGAAAGACTGCAGGAATATGCAGCAGAGATCAAAAAAGTAGTAAAAAAAGGCTGCGAAGTTGCGATCGTTATTGGAGGAGGAAACATTTTCCGAGGAGTAGCAGGCGCTGCAAAAGGAATGGATAGGGTACAGGGAGATTATATGGGAATGCTGGCAACAGTAATCAACGGGATGGCTCTTCAGGGAGCGCTGGAAGATGCAGGAATCAAAACCAGACTTCAGTCTGCGATTGAAATGGATAAAGTAGCTGAACCTTTCATCAAAAGAAGAGCAGTAAGACACCTTGAAAAGGGTAGAGTAGTGATCTTCGGGGCAGGAACAGGAAACCCTTATTTTACAACGGATACGGCAGCGACTTTGAGAGCTATCGAAATCGGGGCAGATGTGATTTTAAAAGGAACCAGAGTAGACGGAATCTATGATATGGACCCTGAAAAGAATGCGGATGCTGTAAAATACAATTCACTGTCTTTCGACGAGGTATATGCTAAAAATCTTAAAGTAATGGATATGACTGCCTTCACTTTAAGTCACGAGAATAAATTGCCGATTATCGTATTTGATATGAATAAGGATGGGAATTTAGAGAAAATCGTGGATGGAGAAAATGTAGGAACTTTAGTTGATTTGTAGGTGGCAGATTAAAGTAATTGAAAAATTAAAAGATTTAATAATTTAAAATTTCTCATTACTGATCAATTATCACTTATCAGTCATCATTTATAAAAATGTGTAATTTATCAAATTTTAACTATATAATGGAAGAATTAGATCTTATATTAGAATCTGTAAAGCACGACATGGACGCCGCTGTAAAGCACTTGGATCATGCATTTCAAAGAATTAGAGCAGGACGTGCTTCTACGGCAATGGTTCAGGATGTAATGGTAGAATATTATGGGGCTCCGACTCCTATCAACCAGGTTGCCAACGTTTCTGTACCGGATGCCATGACGATTTCTATTCAGCCTTGGGACAGAACTGCTATTGGTGCTATTGAGAAAGCGATCATCAATTCAAACTTAGGTTTTGCACCTTCTAATAACGGGGAAAATATTATTCTTAATGTTCCGCCTTTAACAGAGGAGAGAAGAAGAGAACTTGCAAAGCAGGCTAAAGTAGAAGCTGAAAGTACTAAAGTAACCGTAAGAAATGCAAGACAGGATGGGTTGAAAGAACTTAAAAAACTTGAAGGTGTTTCTGAAGATGTTGTGAAAGGAGTAGAGGAAGAAATCCAGGGTTTTACTGACAAATATGTGAAGCTTTGCGATGAGCATCTTAAGACTAAGGAAGCTGAAATTATGAAAGTATAATTTTAGATTTAAAATAAAAAAGAGGCTTCTTATGAAGCCTCTTTTTGTTTACAGACATTTTATTTCTCTTTTCTGATCTTTATGTTTCAATAGGGACTGATAGGTTTTTAACAGTTCATCGGTATTGCACTGAATTTCTTTTCCGGATATCTGATCAGAAATATTTTTTTCTTTGCTATCCGATCTTATGCTGTATTTCTTTTCAAGGCATTTCAGCGGCTTATTATGCTGAAGATAAATACGCATTTCTGTAATATCATCTTTAGTGATCGGTTTTTCCGGAGTTCCGCCATCAAAATTCCACACAGTTTCTTCTCTGAATATGAAGAATGGTTCTCCGTTTTTAATAAAGTATCTTTCAGATGCTGAAAAATGACTCTGCTCAGTATAAAAATGCTCTATCACTTTAATTTCACCCTTGTCGGAAAAGAAAGTAACCTTTCCTGAAGGTTCTTCGTTACAATTGTATGTAAAACCATTGGACCTCAGTTTTTTTTCCTCCAGTTGTGCCTGAAGCATGCCATATTCCTTTTTGATTTCAGCTATAGGATCATCTGTATTTTGTTGGGGTGAATCCTTTTTTACAATCATGCTGTCAGTGGAAACAGATGTCGTATGAGCTGCCTTATCTTTGTCATTTTTACACGAAACAGCAAGCAACAGTATGGCTGCGATAAGCATTGTTTTCATATGATAGTTATTTGGTGGTTTATAAAATTACAAAAAATCTACAGCAACAAAAAAGAGACTTTCAATGGAAAGTCTCTGTACTTAGTTTTTATTTACAGTTTTCGTTGTAATCCGTGATCACTTCTTCCACAATTTGCGGGACATTGGACATCACATCGTCAATCTGGCTTTTGATCAGTTTTCCTAACCCGGATCGTTTCTTTTCATCATTTTTAAGCGAAGTATAAGAACCGCTTGTTAACTTGCCTTTTGCATAGCTGCAGTCTGCAATGATCATTTTGGCTTTGGCTAAAGTCAGTTCCTCGATCTTACCTCCTTTCTTAGAATAAATGTAAGAAGGGGAATTTCTCATTCTTTCTGTTTCCTTTTCTGCTACTGCGATCTGGCCGCCGGCAGAGAATGTAGTAGGGTAGCCGTATAATTTATAGACTTTGATTTTACCGTCTTTCACGACTTCTGCAAACTGATTACTTTTTGTAAGGTTGTTGAATGCTTTGATATTCCCGCTTAAACCTCCGGTGGCTGTATTGAAGCCTTCTTTGGTATTGGTATACTTGATCATTTCAAAATGCCTCTCATCGTTATTCTCATCAAAAGCAACATATTCTTTAATATCGTCCGGATCGAGGGTCTTGAACTTTTGTTTCTTCTTGGACTTATCAATATCCGACACTGCCACGAATTTTACTTTTTTCTGATTGCTCCACGGATTCATGGCATCTCCGTTCAGTCTTACAATTCCTTCAATTTTCTTTCCACTTTTATCAATGATATAACCGTATTTTTCATCGGTTCTTAATTCATAATCTGTGTTGTCTTCCTGTGCATAGGCATTGAATGACATCAATGTAAACAGGCTAAATAGTAATGTTTTCTTCATGTAATTATTGTTTTTAACAAATTTTTGTAAATATAGCTTTTTATACCTTATGACGAGTTGAAATAAATACCACAACTTCCAATAAAAAGACCCGGAAATTCCGGGCCTGAATATTTTAAAATGATTCAATTTTTAATCTTTCAATACAATTATTGATATCTCTGATGTTCTTTGTTTTTTGAGAATCTCTTTGTAATTGGTTTGAAGAGCGCTTTATATTTTTCGGCATCAAACAGCTGTGAGTCGGTAAGGGCTTTATACGTCATCCATACTCCGAACGGAAGAAGGATAAGGTTAGGAAGCCACGCTGCCAGATAAGGGCTCATTCCTCCTCCCCATGCAATATTTTCAATACCGAGATTCATTACATAAAAAATGATAAAAATAACGATTGCGATGATTACCGGAAGCCCCATTCCTCCTTTTCTGATGATGGATCCTAAGCTGGCCCCAATCAGGAAAAAGATGATACATGTTACAGAATAAGAAACAATTCTCTGCTGGTAAATAACGACCTTGCTGAAATATTTAACATTTGAACTGAATTCATTCTTTTTACCCATGGATGTAGATTTCAGATTATCCAGCCTGTTATAGGCATTAGAAATAATCTCCAGCTTTTTTTGTTCCTTTACGGTATCCAGCTTAATCTGTTGTTTGGCAACCGCTTTGGATTTTGTTTTATCCATATAGCTGATCACCGAATTAGTCTGGCTCAAAACATCGGCACCGATATTCGAAAAGAATTCAGCATTCTCTTTCTTGTTTTTAGCAACGGTTTCATTAAGCTGTCCATACGTCTGAAAACGGTAATCATCTGTGATCTGCTCCTTTTCAATAGCTTTATTAATAACTTCACTGATATCAAAATGTGAAACTAAGGTATCAAATTTAATAGCCTGATCCGGTTGTTTGAGCCTTACATTTTCACCTTTGCCTGCGAAATTATCTTCAAATATATAACCGTTATAAAGCTCCAGCTTCAGGAAGTTTTTATTGGCTGCAGGGACAAATTTCCCTTTTTCTGCGACAATAGACTGCTGGTTTTCATAGGTGCCGGCTTTTCTGTGCACAAAAACCCCTTCAATATTTTCTCCGTTTTCCCCATAGATCTTATCAAATTTCACCATATATCCCGGAAGCTGGTCAATGAATTGTCCCGGTGTAAAGTTTAAAGCAGGTTTGGTTTGTGCAATATTGAAAAGCATATTCTTTGCCTTCTTCTGGAAGTCCGGAATGATATTATTGGAGAAAAAGAAAAGCATGACTGCCAATACCGTTGCCACTCCCATAAGGGGTGCCATTACCCGTGTCAGGGAAATTCCTGCAGCCTTCATCGCAGCAAGTTCATACCGTTCTCCAAATTCCCCGAAGGACATAATACTTGCCAGAAGGATAGTAAGCGGAAGTACCAGACTGATAACACTTACCCCAAGATAAAAAAGAAGTTTGAGGATCTGCCAGTAGCTTAATCCTTTTCCCATAAATTGCCCCAGCTGCACCCAGATAATGTTTACAATAAAAATGAAAAACAAAACACTGAATATAAAGAAAAAAGGGCCAAAGAAGGTTTTTATGATATATCGGTCTAGTATTTTTAGCATGCGTCAAAATTAATCAAAAAGCCACAAAGTTTACTTGTGGCTCTTATAATTTTTATTACTTTTTATATTAACAGGTAAAGAGGTAATTGCTCTTGTCCCATTTTTGTCTTTTTAAAGCTCTGTAATGATGTAGTTTTTGAACTTGTTTTTGTCAAAAACAAACATATTAGGATCCAGTGTCTGGTTTTCTTTATATTCTTTGATGGCAATTACAGCTACATCTTTATTGTTGCCATGCTGCTCCAGTTTTACCATTTGCTTTTTAGCAGAATCTACAAAAAGATAGACATGTTGGATTCCGTTGGATTTTACAGGGGTCAACTTAATAAAATCTGCATTCACTCCGTTTACATTCTTTTTCCCATTATAGGTTACGTTATAATCATTTCTGTAGGTTGAAAGATAATTGATAGGGGAGAACATGCTGCTGCTTCCGTTAGGTTTTGCAATGGTTACCTCCATATCATCTGCATTGATGTTATAGATTTTGCTTCCATCGAAGATTTGTTCCGTATCCATGATCTTCAGCTTATATTTATCTCCTGCAGAATAGTAAATTCCCGGTTCTGTTTTGGTTACCTGTCCGTTCACACCAGTTCCGAAAGAAAATTTGAAGTAAGAGTTCTTTTTAGACTTGTAGTTGGCTGTGATATCGTCAAGAATTTTTTTAGCTTTCGCATCAATTTTCTGTGCATCGGCAAATCCTACAGCACCTATTACCAAACTTCCGACTATAACTTTTGAAATAATATTTTTCATTTTTTTATTTAATAAACTTTAAACATTCTAATGCTTCAAGGTTTAATTTATAAAGCATCTTTCCTTTAACTACGCAAATCTTCCAAAAACTGTTCCAAAGAATGAAGGTCGCTGATAATCACCTCTCTTGCTTTTGCTCCGTTAAATCCTCCTACAATACCGGTAGCCTCAAGCTGGTCCATAATTCTTCCTGCTCTGTTATACCCCAGTTTCAGCTGTCTTTGCAACATGGAAGTAGATCCTTGCTGTGTAGAAACAATGATTCTTGCCGCTTCTTCAAATAAAGCATCCTTCTCATTCGGATCAAAAGCGCCTACCGTACTGGTAGAATCTTCAGAAACAAATTCAGGAAGCAGGAATGCAGATGAATAGCCTTTCTGCTCGCCGATATATTCTGCAAGTCTTTCCACTTCCGGTGTATCTACGAATGCGCACTGAAGTCTTAAGATCTCATTTCCGTTGAAATAAAGCATATCACCTTTACCAATCAGCTGGTCTGCACCCGGAGAATCCAGAATAGTCCTTGAATCCACACTGGAAATTACTCTGAAGGCAGCCCTTGCCGGGAAGTTGGCCTTGATCATACCCGTAATTACATTGACAGAGGGTCTCTGCGTGGCAACAATCAGGTGAATTCCTACTGCTCTTGCAAGCTGCGCGAGTCTGGCGATCGGAAGCTCAACTTCTTTACCTGCTGTCATGATAAGGTCGGCAAACTCGTCCACAACCAAAACGATGTATGGTAAATAACGATGTCCATTCTCTGGATTTAATTTTCTTTCCGTAAATTTCTTATTGTATTCCTTTAAGTTTTTACAGAATGCATTTTTAAGAAGGTCATATCTTGTATCCATCTCTATACAAAGAGAATTCAGGGTATTGATCACTTTATTTGTGTCTGTGATGATCGCTTCCTCAGCATCCGGAAGCTTAGCCAGATAATGTCTTTCAATTTTTGAATATAATGAAAGTTCAACCTTCTTAGGATCCACCATAACGAATTTCAATTCGCTTGGATGTTTTTTATAGAGGAGAGAAGTAAGAATGGCATTAATCCCTACAGACTTACCCTGACCTGTAGCACCTGCCATCAGTAAGTGAGGCATTTTTGAAAGATCGGCCATGAATACCTCATTAGAAATCGTCTTTCCGAAAACCACAGGAAGATCCATATCGGTATTCTGGAATTTGTGGGAAGCAATAACCGAACGCATGGAAACCATCGTAGGATTTTTTCTCGGCACCTCGATTCCGATTGTTCCTTTTCCAGGCATTGGGGCAATGATCCTGATTCCTAAGGCGGAAAGGTTCAGGGCAATATCATCCTGAAGTTTTTTAATAGCTGACACTCTGATTCCGGCTTCCGGAACAATTTCATATAAAGTAACTGTTGGACCTATCGTTGCCTTGATCTCTGAGATGCCGACATTGAAGTTCTTTAAAAGTCCTACAATCTTATTTTTATTTTCTTCTAATTCCTCCTGGTTAATTGAGATTTCTTCGCTTCCGTAATCTTTCAGCAATTCCACTGTAGGCATTTGGAAACCTGCCAGATCGAGTTTATGATCATACAGTCCGTGTTTTTCTACAAGTTCCTGTGATTTCCTGTCAGAATCATCCAATACATCTACTACCGGAGCGATTTCTACATTAAATTTAATATTGTCCTGAGCAGGAGTAGAAACTGGAGGAACCGGACTAATCGCCGGACTTACCGGTGTCATATCAAATGCCTGTTCTGGAGTTGAAGTAGGAACAGAAGGTTTTGCATTCAGATTTAAGCTGACAGGTTTCTCTTCCTCTTCAAAAGAAGTCTGGTTAGGCGTTATAATAGGTTCTAAATCTGTTAAAGGCTGAACTTCCGGAAATCCTTTAGGAACGTTTACCGGTTCCTGCTCTTTAGTTTTTGCCTTATTCGAAACGTCTGTAACGGTAACATTCTGGCCGGCTTCTGCAGCTTCCTCTTCAAGTTCAACATCCGCTTCAAAGTTTTCCTCTGAGCTTGGCATCATGGATTTAACTTTGCCGATTGTACTGTCATTGATTTTGTCCAATTTAGCTTTAATAGAGCTTGGACGAAGATTGAATTCCAAAATAAAATATAAAAGAATGCTTGAAACAAGTACTACCCAAAGTCCTACAGGTCCGATGATGGCATTCAGATAATCCATGATCTGGTAACCGTAAACGCCTCCTAAAACACCCTGGCCTTTAGTTACAGCTCCCATAAAAATAGGAAGCCAGCAGATAAAAAACAAAGAGTGTCCGATGGTTTTCCATGGTTTGAAGGTTCTTTTTTTAAGGATAAGCGTTCCCACAACCAAAAATAAGAAGGCAATAATGAAGGATGCGATCCCGATGCTTTCGAATATAAAAATATTTCCCAGCCAGTCGCCTACCTTCCCAAAGATATTTGAAGATTTTATCGTTTTGTCGGTCATAGTTCCTGCCTGGCTCTGGTCTGCTTTCCAGTTCATCAAATAGGAGACGAACGAAAATGCCAGAACGACAGAAAAAAGTATAAAGGTAAGCCCGAAAAATATACGTGGCTTAGATAGTATTCTGCCTTTATCAGGCGATTCAGTCTGTTTTGTCTGTGTCTTTTTATCCATAATATCAATGTGGCAAATTTAATGTTTTTTCAACATTAATAGAATCTTTTTTTCTGCAAAAAAGATAGCGTAATTTAGGGTTATTTTTTAAAATTAAACATCAGTTTTAAGATATTTTTTTTCCTGAAATGTACTGCAGCAGGTACTTTTAAACTCCTTCAAAATGCAGCAGCTATTGCTCCGCTAATTTTGTTCCATAAAGTGTAAAAGTGAAAAAAAATATCAAAAATATGGTCAAAAAACATCCCTGCATTTTTGCCTGGCCTTAATTTCGTTATCATCAATCAATACAAAATAAAAAGAAGATGAAGGACACAGTCTTATAATTATTGACGTAATAAAATGATTATTTGCCTGTAGTAATCAGAACTGACCACAGATAAGTAAGTTAGATCCGGAATTCCATGATCTTAAAATCGAATTTTCCTTAATGAATTATATATTATTAAGAATGATTCAAAATAACCAAAATAGGCCTTTAAATGACAAAAAACAGCTTTTTTTAGCCTCTTTGTTGTTTATCATCCTTATTTTTGCATGTCAAGTAAAATAAATCATGAAGAAGCTCCAAGATATTCTTATCTCAACCAGAACAATGGCTGTGCTGTTACTGGTGTATGCATTTGCAATGGCGTATGCAACGTTCTTAGAAAACGACTACGGAACTCCTACAGCTAAAGCGCTAATTTATGAAGCAAAATGGTTTGAATTAATCATGTTTCTGCTCATTCTCAACTTTATAGGAAATATCGCAAGATACAGACTGTGGAGAAGAGAAAAATGGCCTGTTCTGGTATTTCACCTTGCCTTTATCCTTATTTTTATAGGAGGTGCTATTACAAGATACATCAGTTTTGAAGGGACAATGCATATCAGAGAAGGTGAAACTTCCAATGAGATTGTAACTGACAAAAATTTCTTTAAAATCCAGATTGAAGAGAAAGGGGATGTTCTTAACTATCAGGATGTTCCTTATCTGATGTCTCCTTTGCATAAAGACTTTAAGGCAACCTATGATTTCCACGGAAAGGAAATAAAGGTGTTTACAAAAGACTATATCCAGAGAAAAAAAGACAGCTTAATTGCTGAGCCCAGCGGCGCAGAATATCTTCACCTGGTGTCTACAGGAACTACCGGAAGACAAAATATTTACATCAAACCGGGAGAAACAAAATCTATCAACGGAACTTTAGTAACGTTCAACAGAGCGATAGACGGTGCGGTAGAATTTAAAAAAGAGGACGGAAAACTGTTCATTAAGACTCCTGTTGATGCAGCCTTTATGACTATGGCAACGCAGGCTACCGGAAGTACCAAGAAAGATGAATTCCAGCCTTTGGTATTGAGAAGTTTATATACGATCAACGAATTGAAACTGGTTGTTCCTGAAGGTCTTAAAAAAGGGAGGCTTATGGCTTTTGAAGGCGATAAAAAGAAAGATGCTATGGTACCCGATGTAATGAGAATAGAACTTCAAGGGCCAAAAACAAAACAAATGGTAGATCTTTCTGTAGAAAAAGGAAACCCGAATGCATACAAGCAGGTAACAATGGATGGCCTGAATATTATGGTAGGTTTCGGACCTAAAGTATATAATACACCTTTTGCATTGAAATTGGATGATTTTGTGATGGAAACCTATCCGGGAAGTACATCTCCAAGTGCTTATGAAAGCCACGTAAAGATCATTGATGAAGGAAAAGAAACCCCTTATAAAATTTACATGAACCACGTTCTTAACTATAAAGGTTACCGTTTCTTCCAGTCAAGTTTTGATCCGGACAGAATGGGAACCGTACTTTCTGTAAACCACGATTTCTGGGGAACCATTATTTCTTACATCGGATACGGACTTCTGTTCTTAGGAATGTTTGTGATCTTCTTCTGGAAAGGAACTCACTTCTGGAAACTGAATAAAATGCTGACTGATGTTAATAAAAAGAAAACGGCAGCAGTGCTTTTAGTGCTATTAAGTTTAGGATTAAGTGCACAGAAAATTGAAACCCATGGCACAACAGACGGGAGCAGAGAACACATTCATGTGGAAGGAGACAATCATTCTCACGCTCCGGCTCCATCTGCCCAGCCGCTTGATGGTGCTGCTCCAAAGCAGAACTCTCTGGCAACACCAATGGGCAAAATGAGATCTATTTCTCCGGACGAGATTATTGCCAGAAACAAAATCAGCAAAGAACATGCAGATAAATTCGGATATCTTCTGGTTCAGAATTTTGAAGGAAGAATTGTTCCTATCAACACGGAAGCACTGGATATTTTAAGAAAATTATATAAGAAAGACGAGTTCAAGGGAACAGATGGAAAGTCTCTTACGGCTAACCAATGGTTCCTGTCGATCAATACAGATACGCCAAGCTGGACTATGGTTCCTATGATTAAAGTAGGAACAAAAGGAGGTGACGAATTAAAAAATAAAACGAAGGCTGATGATGAAGGATATACTTCACTGATGAACCTTTTTCCGGCAGATGCTAACGGTAATCTTACCTATATCCTGGAACACGATTACAACACGGCATTCCGTAAGAAACCTTCTGAGCAGACCAATTATGATAAAGAAGTGATTTCTGTAAACGAAAGAGTACATATCTTCAACGAGTTTTTCAGCGGCCAGTTCATGAGAATTGTTCCTGTGAAAAACGATGCCAACCACACATGGCATTCATGGCTTGATCAGAAATTTGAGCCGGATATGGAATCCCAGCAGGTAATGGGACCTTATTTTGCAGAAGCTCTTACTGCACAAAAAACAGGAGACTGGAGTAAAGCCGATGCTGAACTGGCAAAACTTTCAGACTACCAGCAGAAGTGGGGTAAAGCAGTAGTTCCTGCAAAATCTAAGGTGGATCTTGAGGTTTTCATGAATAAAGTGAACATCAACTTCAAACTATTGATCTTCTATACTATAATCGGAGGACTTCTTCTGATCTTAGGATTTGTAGAGCTTTTCAAATCCAATAAGGTTTTAAATAAAATAATCAAAGTAATTATTGCTATAGGCATAGTAGGGTATTTATGCCATTTCTTAGGCCTTGTAGCAAGATGGTATATTTCAGGACACGCACCTTGGAGTAACGGATACGAAGCAATCATCTTTATCTCTTGGGTAGGTATTACAGCTGGGTTGATCCTTTACAGAAACGCGAACGCTCTTATTCCTGCAGCCGGATTTATGGTAGCAGTTATCATGATGGGATTTGCACACGGAGGTTCAGCACTTGACCCTCAGATTACGCCACTTGTTCCGGTTCTGAAATCCTATTGGCTGATTGTTCACGTAGCGATTATTACCTCAAGTTACGGCTTCTTTGCCCTGTCTATGATTATTGCTGTAATCTCTTTGGTATTTTATATTATTTCAAATAAAGAAACATATAAGCTTCACCACGACACCACATTGAAAGAACTGGTAATCGTTTCTGAAATGTCCCTTACAATCGGTCTTTTTGCCTTAACGGTAGGAAACTTCTTAGGAGGTATCTGGGCTAATGAATCATGGGGAAGATACTGGAGCTGGGACCCGAAAGAAACATGGGCATTCATCTCTATCATGGTATACGCTTTCGTGCTGCACATGAGATTAGTTCCCGGACTGAGAAGCAGATGGGCATTCCATGTAGCCACAATGTTTGCTTTCTGTTCTATGGTAATGACCTACTTCGGAGTTAATTATTACCTGAGCGGACTTCACTCATATGCTGCAGGAGATCCGGTTCCGGTTCCGGCCTGGGTATACATTGGATTGGGAACTATGCTGGCTTTATCAGCTGCTTCTTATTTCAAGTTCAAAGTATTAACGAAGAAATAGATTTCTTTCAATATAAATCAAAATCCTGGAATTCATTTTCCGGGATTTTTTTTTCACGTTTTAGGATCCAAATAACCTGAAACTAATGACCTCATAATATTCAAACTCACATCCAGAAATCCGCACTAAAAAAAATTAGATTATAGCTCAAAATCTTAAAGTTTATTTATATCTTTATGATATCAAAACAATATCAAATTAAATTACAATCATGGAAAAAGTATTAAAGCCTATGTCAGGCTATCTGGCGTTAGTATTCTGTCTGGTTTTATTTGCCGGAGCAGTTTATTTTTTTATTTCCGGAGTTGAACAGAGTATTACATTCGTGATCATTGCAATGCTTTGCTTTCTGCTGTTCTGTTTCTTTCTAAAAGGGCTGATGATCATTCAGCCGAACCATTCAAGAGTGTTGAATTTCTTTGGAAAGTATGTGGGAACAGTGAAAGACAACGGACTGTTTTTTATCAATCCTCTGTATTCTTCACAGAAAATGTCATTGCGTTCAGAAAACTTACAAGGGCAAACTCTGAAAGTAAACGATAAAATGGGTAACCCCATTGAAATCGCAGTGGTAATGGTCTGGAAAGTAGGAGATACCTACAAAGCAGCTTTTGACGTTGAGCGTTATTCAGACTTTGTAAGAATGCAGAGTGAAGCTGCGGTACGTCATTTGGCGATGAGTTTTCCGTACGACAATTTAGAAGATGACCATGCGCCGATTACTTTGAGAGAAGGAGGTGATAAGATCAATTCTATTTTGGAGCAGGAGCTTACGGATCGTCTTTCAAAAGCGGGAATTGTGATTCAGGAAGCGAGAATTTCTCACCTTGCTTATGCTTCGGAAATTGCAGGAGCAATGCTTCAGAGACAACAGGCAACAGCAATTGTTGCAGCAAGAACCAAGATTGTGGAAGGTGCTGTAGGAATGGTGGATTTGGCATTGAAAAAGCTTTCAGAAGAAAATATCGTAGAGCTTGATGATGAAAGAAAAGCAGCCATGGTCAGCAATTTAATGGTGGTGCTATGTGGTGAAAAAGCAGCCCAGCCCATCTTAAATGCAGGAACTCTTTATTAACAAAATAAAGAGAGAAAAATGAAGAATAAATACTTAGATTTCATAAAAAACTTAGCCGGGTAAAACGCCTTGCGAACAGATAGAAAAGTTTATTTAAACGAAATCTTTGCGTCTTTTATGTTATTAAAAAAGTATTACTAAACAGGCAAAGAGAAAAGGATGAAATCGGAAAAAACTTCAAAATCCTCTGAAGCTAAAGGCAAAAAGTCATTCGTCATAAGAATCGATGAAGCGACCTATAAGCTGGTGGAAAAGTGGGCGAATGATGAATTCAGGAGTGTAAACGGACAGATCGAGTATCTGCTGCATCAAAGCCTGGTCAATTCAGGAAGGAAAAAGAAAGACCAAGAAGGATAGGATAAAAATAAGATGAAGATTATAATCCAATAAAAGGACAATAACAATCCAATTAACCTTACTAAAAAGGAAAGCAGAGAAATTTCTCTGCTTTTTATTTTATACAACTCTGAAGCGTATCAGCTCCGAAGTAGAATATAACGAGCCAAATCAAGCCTTTGATCGTGAAAAAAGCAAATCCTGCCCAGCCTACACGTTTGAACCACTTCTTGAACTTCGAATTATTATTTTCCTGTGAATTTTCCATGTCTGAATATCAAAAAATTACATGACAAAGATAAGCATGTTTATAATTAGTCCAAATAAAAAGCATGTTAAAAATTAAAATTTTGAGGTTCGCATAATATTTCTATCTTTAGAGGAAACGAAAAGTAAACATTTTATGTCTAAAAAAGTAAAGGATTTCGGAATCGAAAAAACACTCAAAAACCTTGGTATTAAAGAAGAAAATAAGGGGACTTCAGTGGGCGGAAAATATTTTGCTTCGGGGAAAACGATAGAAAGTTTTTCTCCCGTAGATGGCAGGCTAATCGCTAAAATTAAGACTTCCGGAGAAAGTGATTATGACAAAGTAATTGAGACGTCTCAGAAGGCGTTTCAGGAATTTAGATCCATCCCTGCTCCTAAAAGAGGGGAGATCGTTAGACAGTTAGGTCAGAAATTAAGAACATATAAAGATGACCTTGGAAAACTTGTTTCTTATGAAATGGGTAAATCTCTTCAGGAAGGTCTTGGGGAAGTTCAGGAGATGATCGACATCTGTGATTTTGCAGTAGGGGTATCCAGACAGCTTCACGGCTATACCATGCATTCAGAAAGACCAGGTCACAGAATGTATGAGCAATACCATCCGCTTGGCGTTGTGGGAATCATCACTGCTTTTAATTTCCCTGTTGCCGTTTGGGCTTGGAACACAGCTCTGGCTTGGATCTGCGGAAATGTTACCATCTGGAAGCCGTCTGAAAAAACACCATTGTGTGCTATCGCTTGTCAGAACATTATGTCTGAAGTATTAAAGGAGAACAATCTTGCCGAAGGTATTTCAAGTGTACTGGTTGCTGATCATGAGATCGGGCAGAAGCTGGTTGATGATAAAAGGGTTTCCCTGGTTTCCTTCACAGGTTCTACAAGAGTGGGAAGAATGGTTTCTTCCAAAGTGGCAGAAAGATTCGGGAAATCTATCCTTGAATTGGGAGGAAACAACGCGATCATTATTTCCAAAGATGCAGATATCGACATGTCAATCATCGGAGCTGTTTTCGGAGCGGTAGGTACGGCAGGACAGAGATGTACATCAACAAGAAGACTGATCATCCATGAAAGTGTTTACAATGAAGTAAAAAACAGATTGGTAAAAGCTTATGGACAGTTGAAAATCGGAAATCCATTAGACGAAAATAACCATGTAGGGCCGCTTATCGATGTAGATGCAGTGAATCAATATGAAGAAGCTATCAAGAAATGTAAGAAAGAGGGCGGAAAATTTGTAGTTGAAGGAGGTGTTTTAAGCGGAAAAGAATACGAATCAGGATGCTATGTGAAACCATGCATCGCAGAAGTGAAAAATTCTTACGAGATCGTTCAGCACGAAACTTTCGCGCCGATCCTGTATCTGATCAAATATAAAACATTGGAGGAAGCTATTGCTATCCAGAACGATGTTCCTCAGGGATTATCATCTGCTATCATGACTCAGAACCTGAGAGAAGCAGAATTATTCCTTTCTCATGCAGGTTCAGACTGCGGTATTGCCAACGTAAACATCGGAACTTCAGGTGCTGAAATTGGGGGTGCTTTTGGTGGTGAAAAAGAAACAGGAGGCGGAAGAGAGTCCGGTTCAGACGTTTGGAAATACTATATGAGAAGACAAACCAATACTATAAATTATACAGCTCAACTTCCTTTAGCACAAGGGATTAAATTTGATTTGTAAAAATTAGGTTTAAATCAATTCAACAAAAAAACTAAAAATTAATAACCTGAATGTTTAAGACTTTTAATCATTCAATTATTAAATCACACAACTATTTTAATTATGGAACAAACAATTGATATAAAAGCAAATAAAGTAAAGGAAACCGTAGGAAGACACGTTTTGGCAGACGGCTTTGATTTTGTGATGGATATAGAAAAATCTCACGGATCATGGCTGTATGACAAGCTTACAGACAAAGAATACCTGGATATGTTCTCTATGTTTGCATCAGCTTCAATAGGCTACAACCATCCTTATCTGGTAGAAAGATCAGAGTGGCTGGGGAAAATGGCTGTCAACAAACCTACTTTGGCAGATGTGTATTCAGAGGAATATGCCCACTTTCTGGAAGTTTTTGAAAGAGTAGTGATTCCTGAAGAACTACAGTATGCTTTCTTTATCGAAGGAGGAACATTAGGAGTAGAAAATGCAATGAAAGCATGCTTCGACTGGAAAACCCGTAAGAATTTTGAAAAAGGCCTTCAGACAGAAGCTGGAATCTGTATCCATTTCAGACAGGCATTCCACGGAAGAAGCGGTTATACTTTGAGCTTAACCAATACTTCCGATCCTAGAAAATATCAGTATTTCCCAATGTTTGACTGGCCAAGAATCTTAAACCCTAAGCTATCTTTTCCAATTACAGAAGAAAATTTAGAGGAAACCATCAAGAATGAAAGGCTGGCTCTTCTTCAGATCGAAGAAGCAATTCTTATGAACCCTGATAAAGTAGCTTGCATCATCATCGAGCCTATCCAGGCCGAAGGTGGTGACAATCATTTCAGAGATGAGTTCTTAATGGGGCTGAGAAAACTTTGCGATCAGAACGAAATCTTACTGATCTTTGATGAAGTTCAGACAGGTATTGCCATCACAGGAAAAATGTGGGCATTTCAGCATTTTACAGCAAAACCGGATATTATTTCTTTCGGGAAAAAAGCTCAGGTTTGTGGTGTTTTGGCTAATAAAGAAAAATTTGATGAGATTCCAAATAACGTTTTCAGAGAAAGTTCAAGGATCAATTCTACGTTCGGAGGGAACTTTATTGACATGCTTCGTTTCCAATTGGTGATGGAAGTTATCGAAAAGGAAAACCTGGTTGAAAATGCAAGAGTAGTTGGAGATTATCTGTTGGAAAGATTAAAAGAGCTGGCTCAGAAATACCCAGATAAAATATCAAATGCGAGAGGAAGGGGTCTTATGTGTGCCATTGATCTTCCTTCCGCAGAACAGCGTAACCGTTTGATGAACGAGCTTTTCAAAGACGGACTGATCATTCTTCAGTGTGGGGATCACTCCCTTCGCTTCAGACCACATCTGAATGTTACTCAGCAAGAAATTCAATTGGCTCTTGATAAAATAGAGAACAATATTAATAAAATTTAAATTCAAAGATTTGTAATTTTAAAAAATACATCGTATATTTAGATACTCAAACGATATAGAATATGGAAAGAAGTACGAGAGTATCGGTTTTTGAAAGTGACAAGCCTTCAGAAATCCAGCTAATAAAGTCTAAATTGGATGATGCACAAATTACAAACAGCGTCGAGAACAATTATCTTACCTTTACGACAACGCCTACCGCAACGTCATTAAAAATTATGGTAAAGTTGGAAGACGAGAAGAATGCATTTGAAGTTATAGATGCTTATCTTCAACAAAGTGAAAATCAATAAAACAATTTCATAATTTTAAATTTTACTACTTCGAACCGAAAATTAATTTTAATTAGTTTTCGGTTTTTTGATTCAAATAATATTAATTATTAAAGATTTAAGTATTTAAAAATTTGAGATGTAGAGATTAGAAATATTGGATCATAACTCAATTAGACTACATTATTCAATAGAGGCGGGCTTTAGCCCGTCTTAAAAATTAAAAAATTACATTTGGTTTTAGCCAAAACTTAAAAACATATCCAAATCTCTTAAATTTTAAATACTTAAATCATTCAATTCAATAAACAACTAACAATGAATTCAGAGACCAAACTTAGAAAAGCAGAAATTGATGACAGGGATATAATTTGGGGAATTATCCAACAATCCATTGAAAGAAGAAAACAGGACGGGAGTACCCAATGGCAGAATGGATACCCTAATTTAGGAACCGTAGAAAGCGATATTGCAAAAGGCTTTGGGTATGTCCTTACCATTGATGGGGAAATTGCCGTTTATGTAGCATTGATTTTAAATGACGAACCTGCCTACAGTACTATTGAAGGAGCCTGGCTAAGCGATGGAGAATTTGTTGTTGTACATAGAGTGGCGGTTGATGGAAAATTTGCCGGCCAGGGTATGGTGAAAAAATTATTTGATCACATTGAAGATTTTACAAGATCTCATGGAATTCAAAGTATAAAAGTAGATACAAATTATGATAATAATGCCATGCTGAAGATCCTTGAAAGTAAGGGTTATTCCTATTGTGGTGAAGTATTATTGGCCGGAGGAATGAGAAAAGCCTATGAAAAGATTATAATTTAAGCCAAAAGTTAAATCATGTTTCATTGAATTTTTAAAAGAATCTTCATTTATAAACTCTATCATGTTTGTTCGTTTAGTTCTGAACTAATTTCTACTTTTGTCAAAATTTTTATATTATGCACCAAAGTATAGAAATTGATGAAAAAATTTTTCAAGATGCTGTAAAATTTTACGGCACCGTTTTCAACCTACCGCCATTAGCTTCAAAGATTTATGCTTACCTGCTTTTCGATTATGAGAAAGTGGGAATTACCTTTGACGAATTTGTGGAAGTACTCTCCGCGAGTAAAAGTTCTGTTTCTACCAGTATATCACTACTGTTGAATGCACAGCTGATTATTGACCACAACAAAATGGATGAGCGAAAACGGTATTTTTTCATCAATGATGAGTATAAAAAAATCAGATTTGAAAAAATTGTTCAAAAAATGGAGGACGAACTCAAACTACTGGATGACTTAAACAACTTTAAAAAAAATCATGATAATGAATACAACGAACGGGTAGAAGCTTACAAAGCACTTTTATACAAAAACATAGAAAATATTCAGGAATCTCTTAATAAACTTTAAAATGAATAATAAGCTAGTTATACTTTCTATTGCAGCGCTTTCACTGACGGCCTGCAAAAAAGAAGCTCCAAAACAGGATGGCCCAAAACCTTATCCTGTAGTTTCTGTGGAGTCAAAAAATATAGTGGGCTATCAGACCTTTCCGGCCACCATACAGGGAAGGGTCAACAATGATGTCCGTGCAAAAATACAGGGATATATTACGCAGGTCCTGGTAGACGAAGGGCAGTATGTAACAAAAGGACAGCCGTTATTCCGTCTGGAAACCAATATCCTGACCGAAAATGCTGCTGCTTCCAAAGCCGGTATCGGTGCCGCAGAATCTACAATTGCCGCAGCACAGGCTTCTGTAAATGCAGCACAGGTAGAAGTCAATAAGCTAAAGCCTCTTGTTCAGAAAAATATCATCAGTAACGTACAGTTGCAGACGGCTCAGGCAAATCTGGCCCAGGCTCAGGCCCAGCTGCAACAAGCCAATGCTGCAAAAAGACAGGCAGTTGCCAATTATAAAGGAGTAGAAGCCAATATTGAGTATTCTATCATCCGTGCCCCTATTTCCGGAGTGATCGGAAGGCTTCCACTGAAAGTGGGAAGTTTGGTGGGACCTACTGACCAGACTGCATTGACAACGATCTCCGATACTTCCGGGATTTTTGCCTATTTCTCAATGAATGAAAAAGAATATTTTGATTTCCTTGAAAAATCTCCGGGTGCATCTATGCCTGAAAAGATTAAAAATCTTCCGATGGTAGAACTACAGCTGGCAAACGGAAGCCTTTATCCCGAAAAAGGAAGAATTGAAGCAATTACCGGACAGATAGACCCTACAACCGGAACCATCCAGTTCAGAGTAGCCTTTACCAATGCCCAGAAATTATTAAGCAACGGTAACAGTGGAACCATTAGGTTCCCACAACATTATGATAATGTATTGGTGGTGCCGGAAAGTGCAACTTACGAGCAGCAAGGTATTGTTTATGTTTACAAAGTAGATAAAGACACTGCTAAAAATGTAGTAATCAATGTGATTGACAGGATAGATAATCTGGCTCTTATAAAATCTGGTGTCAGCAAAGGAGAAATCATTGTTGCAGCTGGTATTGGAGGATTAAAACCGGGAACAGCCGTTAAGCCTAAAAAAGTGAAAATGGATAGCCTTGTTCAATCAATAAAACCGAAATTCTAAAATGATTAAAAATTTTATAAACCGACCGGTTTTATCCACCGTTATATCAATTATTATTGTTATACTCGGGGTGTTAGGGCTTATCTCGCTGCCGGTCACACAGTATCCTGACATTGCACCTCCCACAGTAAGCGTTTCAGCAAACTACACAGGAGCTAATGCGGAAACTGTAATGAAAAGTGTTGTAGTACCTCTGGAAGAACAGATCAACGGGGTAGAAGGGATGGATTATATCACTTCCAGTGCCGGAAATGATGGTTCTGCACAGATTCAGGTTTTCTTTAAACAGGGAATAGACCCGGATATTGCGGCCGTAAACGTACAGAACCGTGTGGCAAGAGCTACACCGCTTTTACCTTCCGAGGTAACACGTTCTGGGGTGGTAACGCAGAAACAGCAAACCAGTGCACTGATGTATATGTCTTTCTATTCTGAAAACAAGGATCTGGATGATGTTTACCTTCAAAACTTCCTGAATATCAATATTATCCCTAATCTTAAAAGGATCAATGGTGTAGGGGATGCCAACGTTTTCGGCGGTAAAAACTATTCCATGAGAATCTGGCTGGATCCTGCAAAAATGGCGGCTTACAGTGTAACGCCTACAGATGTTACCAATGCCATCAACGAGCAGAGTAGAGAAGCAGCAGCGGGTTCTATAGGACAGAACAGCGGAAGCTCTTTTGAATATATCATTAAATATGTAGGTAAGTTCAATGATAAGGAGCAGTATGATAATATCATTATTAAATCTCTTGGAAACGGACAGAACCTAATGCTGAAAGATGTGGCTAAAGTAGAGCTGGCAGGCCAGTCTTATACGGGGATAGGGGAAAATGGAAACAATCCGTCCATCAGTATGGGACTTTTCCAGACTCCTGGATCTAATGCCCAGGAGATCATTAAAAATATCAAAACCTATCTGAAATCAGTTGAAGGAACCTTTCCGAAGGGAGTTAAATACACCTATAACTTTGATACCAATGAATTCCTGGAAGCTTCTATTGAAAAAGTAGTACATACCCTGATCGAAGCCTTCATTCTTGTATTTATCGTTGTATATATATTCCTTCAGGATTTCAGATCTACCCTGATCCCGGCTATTGCGGTTCCGGTATCTATTGTGGGAGCATTTTTCTTTCTGAATTTATTTGGATATTCACTAAACCTGTTAACCCTGTTCGCATTGGTACTCGCGATTGGTATTGTGGTGGATGATGCCATCGTCGTCGTCGAGGCCGTTCATGCCAAGATGGAACATGGTATTGCAGATGCCAAGAAAGCAACTGTAGAAGCTATGGATGAGATCACAGGGGCTATTATTTCTATTACTCTGGTAATGGCGGCGGTATTTATTCCGGTGACTTTCATTACAGGTCCTACAGGAGTATTTTACCAGCAGTTTGGGATTACTCTTATTATTGCAATCATTATTTCTGCAATCAACGCTTTGACTCTGAGCCCGGTTTTATGTTCATTGTTTTTAAAGCCTCACTCAGAACATCATAAAGAATACAGCAATCTTAATTTCCTTCAGAAATTCTTTTATAAATTCAATATTGCGTTCAAGACAACCACTGAACGTTACGGAAGAGGATTTGTATTCCTGTTGAGACATAAATGGGTAACATTGATTATTTTCGCGGTTACCGGAGGTATTTTATTCTGGGCGAGCAGTACTATGAAAAAAGGTTTTGTCCCTACAGAAGACAGAGGAATTATCTTTACAGACGTTCAGCTTCCTCCGGGAGCTTCTATGGAAAGAACGTACAATGCTCTGAAGACCCTTCAGGCCAAAGCTTTAAAAGTTCCGGGTGTACAGAATGTCACGATTTCCACCGGTAGAGGATTCTTATCCGGAAACGGAAGTAACAACGGCCTTGCCTTTGTAAAATTAAAGCCATTTGATGAAAGGAAAAAAGATGGTCAGACGTCTGATGATATCACTAAAAAACTATTTGGAATAGTAGGTTCTGTTCCTGATGCCAAAGTTGTATTCTTCCAGCCGCCAAGTGTACCTGGTTTTGGTAACAGTGCCGGTTTTGAGATGGTCCTTTTGGATAAATCAGGCGGAGAATATGCAGATCTGGATAACAAAACAAATGAGTTCATCGGAAAGCTGATGGAAAGACCTGAGATAGAATTTGCCCAAACCTCATTCAATACAAAATATCCTCAGTATCAGATGGAAATCAATGTTCCTCTGACCAAACAGCTTGGTATTTCCGTAAGTGATATCCTGGCTACCATGCAGGGATATATCGGAGGTATTTATACTGCCGACTTTACAAAGTATGGAAAACAATTCAGAGTAATGGTTCAGGCACTTCCTGAAAACAGAAAAAATATTGAAAACCTGAATGAGCTCTATGTAAAAACAGGATCAGGAGTAATGTCTCCTATTTCACAGTTCGTCACTCTGAAAAAAGCATATGGACCGCAGTCTGTAAGCCGTTATAACCTGTTTACTTCAGTAAAGGTAACGGGAGCTAACTCTGCAGGATACAGTTCCGGAGATGCCATTACCGCTGTACAGCAGGTGGCCAGTGAAACGCTAAACCAGAATTATGCGGTAGAATTTACCGGATTGACCAGAGAAGAATTAAATTCAGGTTCGCAGACCCTTTTGATTTTCGGATTAAGCTTAGTCTTTGTTTACTTTATTCTTTCTGCTCAGTATGAAAGTTATATCCTTCCGCTAATCGTTGTAATTTCTCTTCCTCTTGGGGTAATGGGAGCTTATTTCGGGCAGAAGATTATGGGCTTGGAAAACAATATTTACTTCCAGATCGCCCTGATCATGCTCGTAGGATTATTAGCGAAAAACGCAATCCTTATCGTTGAATTTGCTGTCCAGAGAAGGCATCATGGCGAAACCATTGTTATGTCTGCCATCAATGCAGCTAAAGCCAGGGTGAGACCAATTTTGATGACTTCATTTGCATTTATTTTCGGTTTATTACCATTGGTTCTGGCGAGTGGAATTGGTGCGGTAGGTAACAGATCTATTGCAACGGGTGCAGCAATTGGATTATTAATAGGTACAATTTTAGGGCTATTTGTAATTCCGGTTTTGTATGTGATTTTCCAAACTTTACAAGAAAGAGTGAAGCCGATTAAAAAAGAAGAAATCAATTTAGCAGAATAAAATTAATTAGAGAAGTTAGAGGTTAGATATTAGAAATTAGCTCTAAATCTAGCTTCTAAACCTCTAATACCTAACTTCTAATTTCAAATAATGAAGAGTTTATTAAACATCATAAAAGGAATAACTTTTTCAGCTGTCATACTGGGGGCCATTACATCGTGCATGGCCAGAAAAGAGTATGAGAGACCGAAAAGTGTTGTAGACGAAAAGCTTTTCCGTACGGATATGTTGCCTTCAGACAGTACAACAGTTGCCAATATTTCCTGGAAAGAAATATTTACCGATCCTATACTTCAAAAGCATATTTCGAAGGCTTTAGATAACAATCTGGATATTAGAATTGCCCTGCAAAGTATCAATTCTGCAGAAGCTTATTTAAAGCAAAGTAAAGCAGCCTATGAGCCTACTTTAACAGTAGGCCCCGGTTATGCATTTCAGACTCAGTCTCTAAATACACAAACCGGACAGTTGTTTGGGCAACGACGTTATATCAATCAGCTTGATATTACAGCAAGTTTAGGCTGGGAAGCGGATATCTGGGGCAAAATGAAAGCTCAGGAAAAAGCTCAATTGGCTACTTATTTGGGAACTGTTGCGGCTCATAAGGCCGTAAAAAGTGATTTGGTGGCATCTATTGCTTCCGCTTATTATCAATTATTGACTTTTGATGATCAAAAAAGAATTATTACGGAGACCATTAAAGTTCGTGAGAAAAATCTAGAGACTACTAAGGCTTTAAAAATTGCAGGAACAGTAACAGAGGTTGCCGTTCAGCAAAGTGAGGCGTTGGTTTTCAATGCAAAATCGTTATTAATTGATATGGATACGCAAATTCAGCTGTTGGAAAACACAATGAGTTTGCTGATGGGAGAGCCGTCTCATACCATTGAAAGATCAACATTGGAAAGTCAGAAAGTTCCCATTGATTTAAGACTGGGATATCCTGCACAGCTATTGGCCAACCGTCCTGATGTAATGAGAGCGGAATACAATTTAATGAATGCTTTTGAACTGACCAATTCTGCAAAAGCTCAGTTTTATCCTACTTTAAAAATTACAGGAAGCGGAGGAATCCAGTCTCTTGATATTGATCATTTGTTCAGTGTCAATTCTCTGTTTGCAAGTGTGGTAGGAGGTCTGGCTCAGCCGATCCTTAACCGAAGAGCCATCAAAACCAATTACGAAGTAAGTCTGGCCAATCAGGAAACGGCATATCTGAACTTTAGAAAAACAGTTCTTACAGCGGGAAAAGAAGTTTCAGATGCAATCCGTGTATTTTCTGTTCAGGATTCTTTTATAGACTTAAAGCAGAAAGAGCTGAATGCTTACAAAAATTCTGTTGAATACTCTCAGGAACTTGTCAACTACGGTATGGCAAACTATCTTGAAGTGCTCAATGCAAGTGTTAACTCATTAAATGCAGAACTGAATATTTCCAACGCAGAATACAGCAAAATGAAAGCCGCTGTAGAGCTTTATCAGGCTCTTGGTGGTGGATGGAAATAATAATTTTCAGCTAAAAATATTAAAAACGTATGTCCGAAATGGCATACGTTTTTTATTGGTTAGACTTTTACATTGTTAAAATTTTTATAAAAAAGAAATATTTGTTTGTATATATGTAGTAGACTACGTAGTTTTGTATTGTAAAAATAACAATGATATGAAAGTACATATTCAACAACTGAATAATACGTATTCGGATCAGCTGATTGATCTCATTTTGACGATCCAGCAAAAAGAATTTAACGTACCTATTACGATAGAAGATCAGCCAGATCTTAAGCAGATTGAAAGTTTTTATATGGAACCAGGAGGAAATTTCTGGGGAGCTTTTGTAGAAGGCGAGCTGGTAGGTTCTATAGCATTGGTTAAATATGATGAAAGGGAAGGAGCCGTAAGGAAGATGTTCGTAAAAAAAGAATTCAGAGGAAAAGAGCTGAATATTGCCCAGGAGCTTTTGGAAGTTTTGATTTCTTACTGTCGTGAAAACGGAATAGATGCCATATACCTGGGAACGGTTAATGTGTTAAAGGCTGCCATGAGATTTTATGAAAGAAATCATTTTTTACAGGTTGAAAAGGAAAATTTACCCAACCTCTTTCCATTGATGAACGCAGATAATGTTTTTTATTCTTTACATATAAACCAAACGGTATGAATATAATAGATGAATCAGGAATCCTGGCCATATCAACGAGATTGCAGCGTCTCAGCGAGCAGCTCAGAAAAGATGGCGCTTTGATCTATAAGTCCTTCGGAATTGATTTTGAGCCCAAATGGTTTCCTGTAATCTTTACCTTACATCACAAAAAAATGCTGAGTGTGGTAGAGATTGCCAACGAAATAGGATACACACATCCTTCAACCATAAGCTTACTAAAGGAGCTGGAAAAGCAGAAGCTTATCCAATCGAAAAAAGATAAACAGGATGAGCGAAAAAGACTGATTGTACTGTCTCCAAAAGGTCTTGAACTCATCGAAAAAATGAAACCGGTTTGGGAGTTGGTGTCAAAAGTATTGGGAGAAATTGCAGATAATGAAAATCATCTTTTGTCAGCTATTAATGAGGCGGAAGAAAAAATTGCTATGCAGTCTTTTTACCAGCGTGCCATGCAGATGAAGAAAGAAATGGAATGATTGAAAAAAAATGAAACCTGTAGTTTTTAATTACAGGTTTCAAAGCTTTTAAGCGTTTGTGATAAGTTTAAGTCTACGCTTTCTTGTGGAGAATACGGGGATCGAACCCGTCACCTTTAGACTGCCAGTCTAACGCTCTAGCCAGATGAGCTAATTCCCCTTTTCCTTAAAGCGGTACAAAAGTAAGTATTTAAACGATATTTCCAAATTTTTTCTCATTTATTTATCAGAATTTATAATGATTTTTAATGCTTTAATATGCGATACAAAATTTTAAGTAAGCTTAACAATCTGATTTGAAGGCAATTTTATCGTGAAATGAATCAATTATTTATTTTATCAAATTCTGTTTCAGATTCTTTCTTTAAATAGCTTATAAACAAGGATGGAGGCAAAGAGGTTACTTTTTTAAATACCGTCGTAAATTTATTGGGTGAAGAAAACCTTGTTTCATTGGCTAAGGTAGCTACTTTATATTTTCTATATTGGGGTTCGGAACTTTAATTCCATTTGAAGAAAGCCTGTATTTTATAATTTATTAATTTTACGAGAAGGTGTTAACGCGAATAAATTAACAACAATCTTTTCAAACCCTACAATGATAAAGGAATTTTCATACAAAAAATTTGGCAATCTGGAATTCAGCAAAAACTCAATTCAAAATGATGCTCTCACAACGATAAATGAACATATTAAGGTGCTGTTTATTCCGCAAAACGCTATTATTCAGGTAGATTTTCAGGAAATCGAAATGAAAACCGACACCTTGTTGTTCATTAATCCCCACGTTATTTTAAAGCCCTGTGAAACCATCGGAGGTCAGCTAATGCATTTTAACAGAGATTTTTATTGTGTAGAAATTCATGATCATGAAGTGGCGTGCGATGGTATTTTGTACAATAATGTGTTTGAAATCCCTTTTATAAATTTAAACGAAGAACAGTCTACCGAGATTCAAAAGATCATCAGAGATATTCAGTCTGAGCTAAGAAATGAAGATTCCGGTACAGAAGAGATGTTAAGGACACTTTTAAAATTAATTATTCTGAAATCTACTAGAATCTGGAAACAGCAGCATCAATTATCTGACAAAGAGCAGCAGGCTGATGTGCAGTTTTTAAGAAAATTCAGCAAATTGGTCGAGCAACATTATAAAACGCTTCATACTGTTGCGGATTATGCAGATTTACTGTGCGTTACCCCAAAAAATCTGAGTAAAAAAATAGGATTAGTGAGCAAAGACACTCCCAATGAAATTATAAAAAAACGCATTATTCTTGAAAGCAAACGGCTTTTAGCACATACAGCAATGAACGTGAAAGAAATTGCCTATAGTCTGAATTATGAAGACGATGCTTACTTTGTCCGCTTTTTCACAAAACATGTTGGAATATCACCAACCAGTTTCAGAAAACAGTTTTAAAGGACCATCTTTTATATATCATCCTATAATAAAGCACGATCTGTGAGATTGTGCTTTTTTCGTATGTACCCTAAACCCGGTTAGGCAAAAAGTGCAATTCAAAGCGAAAACCATCCATTGATATGACCTTACAATTCCCCCAACTTTGTACTATCAAAAAATAACAATTATAACAACAACTAAATATTTAAAAATCATGAAAAATTTAATTTTAGCAATCGTATTATTTACAACATTAATTTCAAGCCAAGTATTTTCACAAACTAAAAGAACCCCCGCCTCCTTTGGAAGGGAAGAATATATTGAAGTAGAAAAGAATGTGCGGCTTCATGTAACCGACCTTGGTGAGGGGGAGCCTATTGTTTTAATTCACGGATGGCCATTGAGCGATGCTATGTATGAATATCAATATGCCGATTTTATTCAAAAGGGTTACCGGGTGATAGGAATTACATTAAGAGGATTCGGATTATCCGATAAACCCGGAGGAAAGTATAACTATGATGTTTTTGCGGATGATATTAAGGTCGTTTTAGATAAACTGGACATTAAAAATGCAACAATCGGTGGATTTTCGATGGGAGGTGCAACGGTCATTCATTATGTAGCCAAATATAATGCGGCCCATGTTTCCAAAATGGCATTGTTTGGAGCAGCGGCACCTGTATGGACAAAACGTGCGGATTTTAATTATGGTTTATGGACCAAAGAGGATGTTAATGGATTGATTAATCTCAACAATACAAACCGTCCAGAGCTATTCGCCACATTCGGTAAAATCTTTCCTGCAAATGACACCAGTGTGTCTCAAGGGCATGGAGCCTGGTTAGGAAATATTCAGGCTCAGGCATCACCTTACGCAATGGCAGAAGGGCTAAAAACCTTAAGAGACAGTAACTTGCGTAATGATCTGAAGAAAATAACAATTCCAACGCTGATTTTACACGGTAAGTTAGATAAAATCTGTTCCTATGATCTTGCTGAACAAATGAAAGCCTTACTTAAAAATGCCACTTTGGTTCCTTTCGAAAAAAGCGGTCATGCCCTTTTCATCGAGGAACTGGAAAAATTTAATAACGAATTATTCAACTTCATCAAAAAGTAAGTGAAAAACAAAAGAGGTTAGTTTTCTACAAGCTAACTTCTTTTTTATCTCATAAAATCAATTAACATGAGCAAATTTATATTTTTACTGTTTTCGCTGACATTGGTGTCATGCAGTATAAAAAAAGAAGTTATGCGGTAAAACATACTGATTTACCAAACCCCATAGGCCCTTATAGCCATTCAACCCATTATGAGAATCTGATATTTATTTCAGGCCAGATCGGATTGGATCAAAAAACAAACAGTTTAAAAGCAGGAATTGAAGAACAGACAGTTCAGATTTTTGAGAATTTAAAGATTATTCTCGAGGACAATCATTCCGATTTTGAACATATCACAAAAACAACCATTTTTATGACCAATATGAACCATTTTGAAATAGTCAATACAATATATAGCAAGTATTTTCATAATCATTTCCCCGCAAGGAGTACTATTGAAGTAGTGTCTTTGCCTCGAAATGCAAGTATTGAAATTGAATGTATAGCTGTTAAAAAATAAATATTTCAATAAATAAAAATGCTTTAAAAAAAAATGGATAATTAGACTTTGTAATCCTAATTACCCATTATCTGATCCATAAAAGCTAATCCGGCTTATCTTGTTGTATAGCCGCCGTTTGCAAAAATAGTCTGGCCTGTAATCCACCAACCGTCAGTCACTAAAAATTCTACCAGCGGAGCGATGTCATTAATATTCGTCAACCCACCTAATGCTGATGCTGATTTGTGATAAGCTACTGCATCTTCACTTTCCTGTCCGTAGAAGAAGGGCGTATCCATTGGACCTGGAGCAACAGCTGTTACAGAAATTCCTCTGGCTCCGAACTCTTTAGAAGCTGCTCTTGTAAAATGTTCTACCGGAGCCTTGGCGCCTGCATAAGTGGAATATAAACCTGTGTAAGCAGCCAGTAATGAAGTTACAATAGTACAGATTTTACCATTGTCATTTAGCTTTTTACCGGCTTCCTGTAAAAAGAAATAGGCTGATTTGGAGTTGATTCCGAACATTTTATCATATTCTTCTTCAGTAGTTTCTGTAAACGGTTTTTTCAATACCATACCCACTGTATTGATCGCAATATCAATACCCCCGAATTTAGCAATAGCTTCATCAAAGAATTTAGTAACGTTTTCCACTTTGGTGAGATCACCCTGAAATAAAAATGCTTCTGCTCCTAAAGCCTGAGCTTCAGATAAAGTTTTTTCACTTTCTGCTCTAGAACTTTCGCTGTTGTAATGTATGGCAAGTTTTGCTCCTTTAGCTGCAAAATCTTTGCTTAGTAATCCTCCCAGGTTTTTGCCTCCTCCGGCAATTAATACAACTTTGCCCTGTAAATTATTTTTCGACATAATATTGTTTTTAATTTTTGTACATACAAATATGACTATTTAGTTATGTCTAAACATGGTGAACTTTTCAGAAGTTGTTAGAAATTCCGAATTTATTTGACCTTGCATGAAATTAAACCTTGCCATGACCGAAAATTCAATTCATTTGAACTTGCAGTAATGCATAATTATAATTCTTGATTTAAGTAATACGAAGAGTATAAACTCATGTCAAAAAAACATATTTTTACATAATGCAATTAATATTACATGAAGAATCTTTTTCAGCACCCCAATGGCTAAAAATTATAGTGTACATTTTGAGCCCTGCTTTAATATTGCTGGGAATTACTTTATTAGTGTTTAAAGATGCAGTCGGGGAGGTTATTTTTTTGGTTCCCTTGATATTTCTAATTGCTGTTTCTATGTTTTTTTATACCAGGCTAAAATTGGTTATTTCCGATAAAGGAATTTGTTTTACCGGTGGACTGAGGAAACATGTTATTTCCTGGAACGATATTATAAAAGTAGATATGGTTAGATTAGGAAAATACAAAACACCCAAAGTAATCATCCATTATTCTGACAGAAAACTGGAACTGGATAAAGGTTTCTATCTCAAAGTAAAGTTCAGCAAGATTTTATTGCTTTTAGAGACGAAAATTACTCCGGAATTATTTACGGAACAATATCAGGATATCCGCCGTAATATTAAATAATATATCAATTTAGTGATTATTGGCTGTCTTTGCAATGATCTATAAATTTTAACTAGAAACTAGAATTATGCATTCTCAAAAAAAAAATAGCCGCATAATAAAATACAGCTATTTTCTTTCTATAAAAAATGTTTACTAGTTACTTCTTGAGCGTGATATAGATAAGAGATAGACAAGATGGGCAAACATACTTCTTTTCACAGACTCTACTTTGATATCACCTGTTGTCTGATTGATGGTGGTTACCAGATCCGCATTACATTGCCCGGAGAAGGATCCGCTTCCCAAATAATTGGCCGCATTCGCAACAGGGTAGGAGATTCTGGGATAATCGGGGGCAACCTGTTCAGCGGCTGTTAGTCCGCCTACATAACCTTTATTATCAATAAAGCGCGCAGCCCAGGTTCCCAAAAACTGCCCATTACCCGTATTAATAGTTTGCCCTACCACGATTTGAGTATCTATTGCCTTCGTAAAACCAGCGCATGAGCTATAATGATTTACACTAACCGTGCAGGAAGAGGCATTATCAGTCGGTTGGAAACATTTTCCTTCATAAACGGTCAGCCTTTGTTCAGCAGGAGACATGGAGGTGTTTAATAATGCTTTCGGAGAGAAAATTTCTTCAGGTGAAACTAACGTTAAAACTCCTTGCGGATCTGCAGCAACTATTTTTCTTTCCGCATTGGCAAGCCCTCTCACCCGAACCAGCCCGTTGACATCCAGGGTATGGGTAGGTGATTCTATATTAATCCCTACCTGTGATTTCACACCGCCGGAAAAGGCTATTGCAACAAAAAATATTAATCCTGTTTTCATCTTATTATTTGAATTTTAATAGTTATTTAGATTTTTCACTAAAGTAAGAAATATTTATAATCTTGAAGACAAATTTCATATAAATTATTTTTGGCAGGAAAAAAATCATGAAAAGTTGAATCGTGTAATAATTAATTAAAGTAATTGCTATTGAAACAATGAAATACTGCACCTATTTTTAATATCTTACTGTGTAATTGCTTGTTTCCATTTAGTAAATAATTGTATTTTAGCCAAAATATGCAGCTTATTCATAAAAATATAAACAGCTGATTAAAATTCAGACAATCTGAATCAAAAAAATTAGTAGATTTGCACGGAACAAGCCAAAATACTTATTCAGTTTTTCTATTTCTAAAGTAGAAGATGAATAAATAACAATAAAATTTGATTAGCTTATAAACTATTAGAAACTATGAAGAAACTTTTTTTACTTCTTTTAACAGCCTTTTTATTTATCGGATGCAGCTCTGATGATGATACTATTTATGATTATATAGGAACATGGTCAGGAAAATATACCGGAAGTGATGATGGAACCTGGAATCTTGTGGTTGCCAGTGACGGGAAGGTAACCGGAACAATGCATTCTACAGTCAATGACGAAAATTATAACATTTCCGGAAATTTAACTGATACCGGAGATCTTACTGCTGTAGTCGGGCTTCCTTCCGATGGAGAATTCAAAGGAACTCTTTCAAGAGAAAAAAATGGAAACGGAAATTGGTCAAACGCTGTTCCTACACCGGCTAGATCCGGAACCTGGACAGGAAACAAACAATAAACAGAAAGCCTGCAGATTAATCTGCAGGCTTTTTTATTTCAATAAATCCCATATGGGTAGTTTCTCCCTTACTTCTAAGCACTAAAAAACAGAGTAGGAGCCCGGCATCCTGAAAATGCCTCCTAAAACGGATTTCTGCATCCTGCTTTACCAAAAGTTGATCTTCAAAATATTCAGCAGAATATATTTCCAGATCCGGGTGTATGGTGATTATTACTATTTCATCTGCTGGCAGATTATCCGCTACATTCAGGACCATATCTTCCTTTTCTTCAAAAACAAAAAAATCACTGCTGAAATTCTTTTTATTTCCAAATTTAAATTCCTTGAGAAACGTCATTCCTCTTTCAGTAAGAAGACCGTTGTGCACGGTTCTTTTTCCTTTCTCTGAAACAGCATCAAAATCCTTAATCGCGGTCATCAGTTTCGCAAACCTTTGGTAGAGCAGAGGCTCGCCGGTTTCCTTAATATAGTTTTCAATACAGCTTCGTATCATTTTTCCTGCTTTCGAGCAATGCCCGAATTCAGAACTGTTCTGCCTTACTTTTTCATAAGTAGGACTTTTCTTGAAAGCCGTTTTATTGAATCCACTTTTCTTCCGTACCACATTTTTCCCGTTCAGGCTGTAAAAAACCAGATCGCCTACGCTTCCATTGATCTTTATTAAACTTTCGTACGTTGCCATATCACAAAATTGGACTCAAATATACTAATAAATATATGAAATTATAATTTTAACATATATTTATTATATAGTTGTAGTATAGTTATACTATAGTTAATATATAAAAATGTATATTTGCCATATAATTAGTTACTTCATTTAAAATCAGATGACTATGATACCGGGATTATTTGAAAAAAACTTAAGAATAAAGCAGCTTTCCGTTCTTATGATTGCCTCTGTTATTGCAGTTTCCTGCGGATCTTCAAAGAAGGTATCTTCCAAAAAAAATACAGGAAATAAAACTGTTGTAAAAACTGAGAATCTCAGAAAACTAGATTCAAAATTTAACGGAAGCATTTCCAGATCAGTCAGCGATATCCTGAAAGATGCTGAAAAATATATCGGAACGCCTTATAGATTTGGAGGAAATACATCTTCAGGTTTTGACTGTTCAGGATTTACCGTAAAAGTTTTTGAAGAAAATGATTTCTCCCTTCCGCGAAGATCAACAGACCAGGCAGATGCTGGTAAAAAGATTGACATCAAGGAAGTAAAGCCCGGAGATCTGCTTTTCTTTGCAACAGCCGGAGGAAGCAGGGTTTCCCATGTAGGTATTGTTCACGATATCGGGGCAGATGGAGAAGTGAAATTCATCCATGCTTCAACTTCAAAAGGGGTGATTATCTCTTCATTAAACGAAAAATACTGGAATAAAGCTTATCTCCACGCTCAGAGAGTACTATAACTAAGACTATTATTTGTGAATAACAGTATGCAGGGTCTGTGACTTAACTTGTATACTATGACAATCTTTTGTATTTTTGGCCTTCAGAACTGTGGGAAGCTGCAGGGATAATTTATACTAAAATCAAACAAGAAACATGTCGTTACAACAAACTATTGAAAACATTTGGGATAATAGAGATTTATTACAGAACGAAGACAGCAAGAAAGCGATAAGAGAAGTTATTTCTTTATTGGATTCAGGTGAGCTTCGTGTTGCTGAGCCTACAGAAAATGGATGGCAGGTAAATGAATGGGTGAAGAAAGCCGTAGTAATGTATTTCCCGATTCAGAAGATGGAAACTATTGAAGTAGGTCCGTTTGAATTTCATGACAAAATTCCTTTGAAGAGAAATTATGCCGAAAAAGGAGTAAGAGTTGTACCGCATGCAATTGCCAGAGAAGGATCTTTCGTTGCTTCAGGAGTGATTTTGATGCCGTCTTATGTAAATATCGGAGCTTATGTAGATTCAGGAACTATGGTTGATACCTGGGCAACAGTAGGAAGCTGTGCACAGATCGGTAAAAATGTTCACCTGAGTGGTGGAGTTGGTATCGGTGGTGTATTGGAGCCTTTACAGGCAGCTCCTGTTATCATTGAAGATGATTGTTTCATCGGCTCAAGATGTATCGTTGTAGAAGGTGTTCACGTAGAAAAAGAAGCCGTATTGGGTGCTAATGTTGTACTGACTGCTTCTACAAAAATTATTGACGTTACAGGTGACCAGCCTGTTGAGATCAAAGGAAGAGTTCCTGCCCGTTCAGTAGTAATCCCGGGAAGCTATACAAAACAGTATCCTGCAGGAGAATACCAGGTTCCATGTGCATTGATTATCGGCCAGAGAAAAGAATCTACAGATAAAAAAACATCCCTTAATGATGCTTTAAGAGAGAATAATGTAGCCGTATAAGCTGTGTTTTCCCTAAATTTTAAAGTTTCATTTTAAAATTTATATAATAAACCCTGAATAGTCATTTAGGGTTTATTTTATTTATACCTTTAAACAGTTAAAAAAGCTTATTAAAAACTTTGATATGAAAATTGCCTTCGATGCAAAACGTTTTTTTCACAATACGTCCGGATTGGGCAATTATTCAAGGGACCTTGTCAGGATTCTTTCTCAATACTATCCTGAAAACGAATACCTGCTGCTGAACAAAAACAGTTCAGAGAGAGGTAAAGAAATCCTGGAAAAACCAAATGTCCGGTTTGTATCTACCTCAAAAGGAAATCTTTCCCGACAGCTTAAAATGGGAAAAGATGCCCAAAAACAAGGAGCAGATATATTTCATGGTCTTTCCGGTGAACTTCCGTTGAAATGGGGGAAAGAACCTATCAAAAAAATTGTAACGATCCATGACCTGATCTTTATGAGATATCCGCAGTATTATTCCTTCTTTGACCGGAAAATACACCTGTGGAAATTTAAAAAAGCAGCTTCTTCAGCAGATAAGATCATTGCTATTTCAGAACAGACCAAAAGAGATATTATCGCCTATTTAAAAGTTCCTGAAAGCAAAATTGAAGTTATTTACCAGGGATGCCACAAAGCTTTTAAAGAACAGCAGTCTAATGAATTTACTCAGGAGGTAAAGGGAAAGTTCAGTCTTCCGGAACGCTATATTTTAAACGTTGGAACCATCGAAGACCGTAAAAACCTTCTCAATATCGTTAAAGGAATCAGCGGAACAGATATTCCGCTGGTTGTTGTTGGAAGAAAGACTAACTACTACAAAAAAGTAGAAGCCTTTATCAGGAAGAACAAAATGGAAAAACAGGTGATTTTCCAGGAAGGGGTTTCCATGGATGAATTGGCTGTAATTTACAAACTGGCAGACATCTTTGTGTACCCGAGCTTTTTTGAAGGCTTTGGAATTCCGGTAATAGAAGCTCTTTTTTCAAAGACAGTGACAATCACAAGCAATGCCAGCTGCTTGCCGGAAGCAGGAGGAAAAGACTCCGTTTACATCGATCCTGCCAATTATCTCGATATCGGTGCCAAAATAAAATTTCTCTGGGAAAATGAATCCGAAAGAAAACGCCGTGCAGAAAAGAGTTTCGAGTTTGTTCAGAAATTTAATGACGAGCCTATTGCCAAGCAATTGATGGATCTCTACAAAAAAAATCTGTAAAAAAACTTTGCAGTTTAAAAATAAATCCTACATTTGTACCACAATTCAAAACAATGAAACCGAATTTTTTAACACTTCATCATTACTATCATCATCTCTGCTAAGACGGAATTGGTTGATAGAAACATGTGTTAAAATCAAAAAATAATTAAAACCGTCTGAGTAAACAGACGGTTTTTTTGTTTCCCGGATTCTTCCGGACGTATCCAACAGATCAGTTTTCATTTACTCAGATTTATCTTAAAATAATACAATGAGTAAATTAAAAATTGCGATTCAGAAAAGTGGCCGGCTCTACGAAGATTCTCTTCAGCTCCTCAAAGACTGCGGTATTTTTGTTAACAACGGGAAAGACCAGCTAAAAGTTTCCGTAGACAACTTTCCCATGGAGATCATGTATCTCAGAAATTCAGATATTCCACAATACCTTGAAGACGGGGTGGTAGATATTGCCATTGTCGGCGAAAATCTTTTAGCTGAAAAACAGAAAAATATCCAGATTGTCCAGAAGCTTGGATTCTCAAAATGCCGTGTTTCCTTAGCCGTTCCCAAAGATGTGGAAACCGATGATCTTTCCTACTTTCAGAGTAGAAAAATCGCTACCTCTTATCCCAATACCCTTAAAAATTTCCTTGAGGAAAAAGGAATTGCTTCCGATATTCATATTATTTCCGGCTCAGTGGAAATTGCCCCGAATATTGGTCTGGCAGACGGCATCTGTGATATTGTAAGTTCCGGAAGCACACTGTTTAAAAACGGATTAAGGGAAACCGTTACGATTCTGACATCAGAAGCAGTTTTAGCAAAAACCTCTTTGCTCGATACTCAAAAAGAAGCCATTCTGGATAAATTCCTGTTCAGAATTAAATCCGTATTAAAAGCCAAAAATTCGAAATATATCCTCATGAATGTTCCTGATGATAAAATCAGCGATATTGCTTCGGTTCTTCCCGTATTGAAAAGCCCCACCGTCATTCCTTTGGCAGAAAAAGGATGGAGCAGCATCCATTCCGTAATTGACGAAGAAAGATTTTGGGACGTGATTGATGAACTGAAAGAAAACGGAGCCCAGGATATACTCATTATTCCAATCGATAAAATGGTTATTTAATTATGAAAATATACAGATATCCTGAAAAAAAAACATGGACGAATCTTGTACAACGACCTGTTTTTGAGCGTAAAGAAATATCCGGGCTTATTGCAGAAATATTTGAATCCGTCGAAAAATATGGGGATCAGGCACTTATTCAATTCAATAAAAAATTTGATAAAGCAGTAACTCCACAAATCACAGTGTCAGAAACCGAATTGGAAAATGCAGAAAATGAAATTTCTGAAGATTTAAAGAAGGCTATTCAGCAGGCAAAAGAAAATATCTCAAAATTCCATGCTTCCCAAATTGTAGAAACACAAAAAATTGAAACGGTAAAAGGAGTAATCTGCTGGAGAGAAAACCGTGCAATTGAAAAAGTAGGCATCTATATTCCGGGAGGCACAGCACCTTTATTTTCAACAGTCCTCATGCTTGCAGTACCAGCCAATCTGGCAGGATGTAAAGAGATTATTCTCTGTACGCCACCGGATAGCAATGGGAATATTAATCCGGCTATTCTGTATGCAGCGAAGCTTTGCGGTATTACAAAAATCTTTAAGACCGGAGGAGCACAGGCCGTTGCAGCGATGGCTCTGGGAACAGAAAGCATCTCGAAAGTGTATAAAATTTTTGGACCCGGAAACCAATTTGTCGTTGCAGCGAAAGAATATGCACAGCGTTATGGTGTGGCGATTGATATGCCTGCGGGCCCCAGTGAAGTTCTTGTTATCGCAGATAATAAAGCCGTTCCCGGGTTCTGTGCAGCAGATCTGCTGTCGCAGGCAGAACACGGAAGTGATAGCCAGGTCGTGTTTATCACCACAGATTATAAGATTTTTACAGAAACCGTTGAAGCCGTTGAAAAGCAGATCAAAAAGCTTCCGAGAAATAAGATGGCCGGTCAGGCGTTGGATCACAGTCTTTTTATTCTGGTCAATTCTATTGATGAAGCTCTGGAATTCAGTAACCTGTACGCTCCGGAACATCTTATTCTTGCGTTGGAAGATTTTAATCAATATGTGCCAATGATTGAAAATGCAGGATCCGTTTTCCTCGGAAATTATTCCTGTGAAAGCGCCGGAGATTATGCCAGCGGAACCAATCATACACTGCCAACCAATGCTTATGCAAAGAATTACAGTGGGGTTTCTCTCGACAGCTTTGTCAAGAAAATCACCTTTCAGCATTTGTCTAAAGAAGGATTAAAGAAAATAGGAAAAACAATTGAAATAATGGCAGAAGCCGAAGGCCTTATTGCCCACAAAAATGCAGTATCTATCAGATTAAAATAATATAATGAAAGAATTTAACCTCAATACTTTAGTAAGAAAAAATATACTGAGCCTACAGCCTTACATCAGTTTCAGAGATCATAATGAATTCAATGCTCCTGTAATGCTGGATGCGAATGAATGTCCGTTCGGGGAATTCAACAGGTATCCGGATTCTACACAAAAAAAACTTAAGAAAAAGCTGGCGGAACTTAAAGACGTTTCATCCAATCAGATCGCACTCGGGAACGGAAGCGACGAACTGATCGATCTGATCATCAAAATTTTCTGCGAACCTAAAAAAGATGCTATTCTGATGATGAACCCTTCATTTGCAATGTATGCCTTTTACGCTGCAGTGAATGAAAATGAAGTTCTCAAGCTGGATCTGGATGAAAATTTTGAAATGGTAAAAGATGACTTTTTAAAGATTACAAAAGAACGTGAGATTAAAATTTTCTTCCTGTGCTCACCGAATAATCCGACGGGAAATAGCGTTGAGGATATCGAATTTTTCATCCAGAACTTTGATGGTATTGTTGTCATTGATGAAGCCTATATTGAGTTTTCAGGAAATAAATCTGGAATTGAGCTGCTGAATAAATACTCCAACTTAATTGTTTTGCAGACATTTTCTAAAGCCTGGGGAACAGCCGGAGCGAGAGTAGGAACTGCTTATGCATCCGAAGAGATTATTCGCCTGATCAATACAGTGAAAGCTCCTTATAATGTGAATGCCCTAAGCCAGGAAGTTATTTTAAACCTTTTGGACGATAAAAATAAGCTTAAGGAAAATGTTGATAGTATACTCAAGGAAAGAGCCTGGCTGGAAGAGCAGTTTAAAGCCATTGAATGTATCGTAAAAGTGTTTCCAACGGATGCCAATTTCTTCCTGATTAAAATGAAAAATGTTGAAGAAGTGTACAATGGAATGCTTGAAAAAGAAATTCTTACCAGTAAAAGAGCACCTGCGATCCCGGACTGTATCAGGATCAACATAGGAACCCGTGAAGAAAACGAAAAATTAATCAATGTTTTAAAAGCAATTGCATCATGAAAAAAGTACTCTTTATAGACCGTGACGGAACTCTTATTATAGAACCGCCCAAAGATTTTCAGGTAGATTCACTGGAAAAGCTTGAATTTTATCCCGGAGTTTTTCAGAACCTTTCCAAAATTGTTAGGGAAATGGATTACGAATTGGTGATGGTAACCAATCAGGATGGTTTAGGAACTGAAAGTTTTCCCTATGAAGATTTTATCAAACCACAGGAAAAAATGCTGAAGACCTTTGAAAACGAAGGAATTATTTTCAGTGATATTCTGATCGACAAAAGTTTTGAGCATGAAAACCTTCCTACGAGAAAACCTGGCACTGGAATGCTTTCAAAATACATTTACGGAAGTTATGATCTTGAAAATTCTTACGTTATCGGAGATAGGATGACAGATGTTCAACTTGCTCAAAATTTGGGAACTAAAGCTATTTTTATCAATGAAAACTTTAATGAAAATGCTGCACTTACAACAACAGATTGGTCTGAGATCTATCGCTTTTTAAAACAGGAATCAAGAAAGGCTAAAGTCTACAGAAAGACCAATGAAACTGAAATTGATATTGAAATAGATCTCAACGGGAAGGGAATTGCAGAAATTTCAACGGGACTTCATTTTTTTGATCATATGCTGGACCAAATCGCCAGACACGGAAATTTAGATCTTAAAATTAAAGTTAAAGGAGATCTTAATGTGGATGAGCATCACACCATTGAAGATACAGGAATTGCTTTAGGAGAGGCTTTTCTAAAAGCGCTGGGTAATAAAAAAGGGATTGAAAGATACGGGTTTCTGCTTCCGATGGACGATTGTCTTGCTCAGGCTGCCATTGATTTCGGAGGCCGGCCATGGATTGTTTGGGATGTTGATTTCAAAAGAGAAAAAATAGGGGATGTCCCGACAGAAATGTTTTTTCACTTTTTCAAATCATTTACAGATTCTTCAAAAGCCAATCTGAACATCAAAACGGAAGGCAGTAACGAGCACCACAAAATAGAAGCTGTTTTCAAAGCATTTGCAAAAGCCGTTAAAATGGCGGTGAACCAGTCGGACAGCAGTTTTAATTTACCATCAACTAAAGGAAGCTTATAATATGATTGCACTAATAAAATATAACGGGGGGAATGTAAGCTCGGTCCAGAATGCTTTGGCCAGGCTCGGTATTGGTTCCATCATTACAGATGATCCTGAACTCATCTTAAAAGCGGATAAAGTTATTTTTCCGGGTGTTGGGGAAGCTTCTTCAACAATGAAAGTCCTTAAAGAAAAAGGTCTTGATACACTTATTCCAAGTCTGAAACAGCCTGTTTTGGGAATCTGCCTGGGAATGCAGCTGATGTGTGGTGATAATGAAGAGGGTAACACAAAAGGAATAGGAATTTTTGATGTGGAAGTTAAACAGTTTCCGCCCGAAAATCTGGTTCCCCATATGGGCTGGAATACTATTTCCGGGCTGAAATCTCCACTTTTTTCAGGAATTGAAGATAACAGTGATCTTTACTTTGTTCACAGCTATTATTGTGGGCAATCAGCGTCTACCGCTGCGGTATGTGACTATATTCTGCCGTTCAGTGCTTCCTTGCAGAAAGATAATTTTTTTGCGGTACAGTTTCACCCGGAAAAATCTGGGGTAACGGGCAGCAGAATATTAAACAACTTTATAAAATTGTAAATGATGAAAATTATTCCAGCTATTGATATTATTGACGGAAAATGTGTCCGCCTATCAAAAGGAGATTATGCTACCAAAAAAATATACAGTGAAGATCCTGTAGAGACTGCCAAAGAATTCGAAAGCTTTGGAATCCAATTTCTTCACCTTGTTGACCTCGACGGAGCTAAATCTAAGCATATCGTGAACCAAAAAGTCCTGGAAAATATAGCCACGGAAACCTCTCTTCATATTGATTTTGGGGGTGGATTAAAGACCGGGGATGACATAGAAATTGCTTTTAATTCAGGAGCAAAGCAGATCACCCTTGGTAGCATTGCCGTACAGGATCCGGAATTCTGTTTTGAAATGATTCAAAAATATGGCAATGACAAGATCATTTTAGGGGCTGACTGTGAGAACAGAAAGATCAAAACGTCCGGATGGCTGGAAGAAAGTACTTTAGATATCATAGGTTTTCTCCTTCAGTATCAGGAAAAAGGAATCAGCCAAACGATCTGTACCGATATTTCAAAAGATGGAATGCTGGAGGGGCCATCTACAGATCTGTACAAAGAAATATTGGGTAAAACCTCGGTAAAGCTTACGGCCAGCGGTGGAATTTCCTGTATGGAAGATGTATACAGCATGAAGGAAATCGGATGTTCAGGAACAATTATCGGGAAGGCTATTTATGAGGGAAAAATAAGTTTACCACAACTTCAGAAATTTATTGAAAATGCTTAAAAAAAGAATCATTCCCTGTCTGGATATTAAAGACGGAACAACGGTAAAAGGAATTAATTTTGAAGGGCTCAGGAATGCCGGAGATCCTGTTGAGCTTGCGGTGAAATACGAAATGGAAGGGGCTGATGAGCTGGTTTTTCTGGATATTACGGCAACTCTGGAAGACAGAAAAACATTTGCAGATCTGGTAAAGAAAATTGCCCGGGAATTGAGCATCCCATTTACAGTAGGTGGCGGAATTTCTTCTGTGGACGACGTTAGGAAGCTTCTGGAAGCTGGAGCAGACAAAATCAGCATCAATTCTTCTGCCGTTAAAAACCCGCAGCTGATCTATGAGCTTGCCAAAGAATTCGGAAGCCAATGCGTGGTTGTAGCTGTTGATACACGGTTTACAGACGGATCAGATCTTGTATACGTCAGAGGTGGAAAACAGGCTACCAGCTTAAATACTGTAGACTGGGCAAAGGAAGCAGCTTCTTTGGGAGCCGGAGAAATCTTGTTGACCTCGATGGATGGTGACGGAACAAAAAACGGATTTGATATCCGCATCACGAAGCTAGTTTCGGAAGCTGTTTCTATCCCTGTGATTGCTTCAGGAGGAGCTGGAAGCGCAGATGACTTCATTAAAGTATTTGATGAAACAAAAGCAACAGGAGCTCTGGCAGCCAGTATTTTCCATTTCAATGAAGTGCCCATTCAGGAATTAAAGCAATACTTAAAAAATCAAAAAATACCCGTACGATGAAAATAGATTTTGATAAAAATAACGGACTTGTCCCAGTTATTATCCAGGACAGCAGAACACAGCAGGTACTCATGTTGGGTTACATGAATGAGGAAGCTTATAAAAAGACGGAAAGGGAAGGTATTGTCACCTTTTTCAGCCGTTCTAAAAACAGGCTTTGGACTAAGGGAGAAGAATCGGGCAATTTTCTGACCGTAAAAAACATAAGTATAGATTGTGATCAGGACACCATTTTGATTCAGGCCGTTCCTACAAATACAGTCTGCCATACCGGAAGCTTCAGCTGTTTCGGTGAAAAAGAAAGCAAAGGATTTTTATATGAATTAGAAGCAAAAATTGCTGAAAGAATAGATCATAAGACAGAAGGTTCCTATACCTATTCCCTTTATCAGAGAGGCATCAATAAAATGGCTCAGAAAGTAGGAGAAGAAGCTGTAGAACTGGTTATTGAAGCCAAAGACAGCAATGATGATCTTTTTAAGAACGAAGCGGCAGATCTGCTTTACCATTTCCTGATCCTGCTTAAGGCAAAAGGATTTGAGATGGAGGATATTGAGACCATTCTTCTAAGCAGGGATAAATAGACAGGGAAAGTATACACTGTGGGAAGAATAAAACGAAGGCTTAGTCGAATCGACCAGAAATCGATTCCGCCTTTGCGACCCTTAAGAATATATGGGTTCGGTTTAAGAAATATTGATCGTATCTGTCTCCATACTAATCCAGGAATAGTTTATTAGAAAAGGAAATTAAAAATCTGACCTATAGTTTTGATTTTAAATTCAAATTAGATTAAATTAAAAAGCAGGAAAGATTTTTCCTGCTCACATTTCATATTTAATTTTTCAATTATCTTTCAATCAGAATTTTTCGTACAGCAGTCTGTCCATCAGCTTTAATAACGCCAATATAAGCTCCTGCGGCCAGTCCTGAAACATTGACTGTCTTTTCATTAGCCGCCTTAAGAAGTGATTTTCCTGAAAGATCTGTAATTTCGAAACTGAAATCTTTTCTGCCGGTATCGGGAAGCTCAATATTGATGGTATCTTTAGAAGGATTGGGATAAATGGATAGGGTTGTTTCAAGAGAATGATTTGAAGCGGTTTCCTTTGCTCCCAGTACGATGGAACTTACCGAAGTGGCAACTGCAAAATGCTGTAGTGCTCCAACCGTTGCTTTTCCTATTTTGTAAATATAAACAGGGTCTGTATTGGCAAAAGTATCATCAATGGAATGCGGGTAAGTACTTCTTATTCTTTCAAAAAAACCAGTGATCACTTCTCCTTTTCTTTCAAATGGGATGTAATCTGTATCCTCTGCAGGATCCACAGCCGTAAGAAGAGGGGAATATAGTGTCGTACAGTTTCTGAGCTGCTGCGTTACTGCTGCCGAAGCGGCATTATTGCTAGTTGGCCCAGCCTGATCCTGATCACAATATACCGTATTATTGTTGTTGCCCATAACACCGCCTACCTGGTCAAGATTGAATACCAGCTTGATATCCAATACCCTTGTCCCGTTCTGATAAGCTACATTATTAGCGTAATGGGTGCTTCCTCTCAATCCCTGTTCCTCACCGGAAAAATGGATGAATTTAATTGAATATTCCGTAGGAACATCTTTTAAAATCCTTGCAGCTTCTAAAATAATAGAGGTTCCGCTTCCATTATCATTCACCCCAGGGCCGTAGATACTGTCAAAATGCCCGCAGATGATCACATACTTATTAGGGTAAACCGTTCCCGTTTTAGTAATGACCAGATTTTTAGAACTTGTACTCCCAAATGTGAAAGGATCTTCTACGATCTGGCTGGCAGAATATCCAAATGAAGTATACTTATTTTTCAGCCAGGTTAATGCATTGGCATTTTGGAGTGAACCCGTAGTTTTGATGCCCAGGTTTGAGAACTGCTGTAAATTCGTGGTAATATTGGTTTGTGAAATCAGATTGGCCCTGTCCTGATAAGCCTGTATAAAAGTCTGGGCCTTACTGCTGAATACTGCCAGACAAACAGACAGCATGGTGATTGTTTTTTTCATTTTAATTAGTTTAAGATTGTGGTGATTGGTGTGAATCTGAACAATTAAAATCCTGGATAAATGCCGGGACTTTAAGGTCTATTTACTTTTCAATAATGATCTTTCTGGTAACACTTGAACCTTCGGTTTTAACAGTGCATAAATAAATTCCATTGTTTAAATGTGAAACATTCACCTGAGACCGGTTTTCTACTTTCAATAGAGAAAGTCCTTTTAGATCGGTAATTTCAACGGTGAAATCTTTTATTGCTGGATCAGGTAATTCTACTGTTAAAATATCCTTCGCCGGGTTTGGATAAATTTTTACAGATTCCAATGATTTTACTGGCTTTTCTTTACCTGCAGAAACGGCTGTAACGGTTGAAGATGCTGTTGCAAAATGCTGCATGGCACCTACCGCAGCTTTGGCTACTTTAAATACATAAACAGGATCTACATTGGCAAAAGTATCGTTCACCGTATGTTCAGTATAACTTCTTGTATATTCGTAAAAACCGGTGATCACATATCCTTTTTGTTCAAAAGGCATATAATCTGAGGAATAGGCGTTGGAAATACTGGTCTGAAGAGGAGAGTACAGGGTAGTGCATGTTGCCAGTTGCTGCGTAACGGTGTTGGAAGCTGCATTGTTTCCAGACTGGCCTGCAGTATCTCTTTCGCAGATGATTTTACTGTTGAGATTGCCTAGTTTACCACCTACCTGATCAAGGTTAAAAACTAATTTGATATCCAATTTTTTTACCCCGCTTTGGTACGCAACATTGTTGGCATAATGAGAACTTCCATATAAGCCCTGTTCCTCTCCTGAGAAATGAATAAACTTGATGGAATATTCCGTGGGAATATCTTTTAGAATTTTAGCTACCTCTAAAATAACCGAAGTTCCGCTGCCGTTATCATTGGTTCCAGGACCTGTAATCGTATCATAATGTCCGCAGATAATCACATACTTATTAGGATACAAAGTCCCAGTTTTGGTAATAACCAGGTTCTTGGAGCTTGTACTTCCAAAAGTGAATGGATCCTCTACAATCTGGCTGGCAGAATATCCGTAAGAGGTATATTTATTCTTGATCCAGGCCAGGGTATTGGCATTATTCAATGATCCCGTCGTTTTTATCCCTAAATTGGAAAATTCCTGAAGATTGTTTGTTATGCTGGTCTGCGAAACCAGATCGGCTCTGTTCTTATAAGCCTGAATGAGAGTTTGGGCACTGACGTTTCCGGCCGCTAATGCAGCCCATAAAAAGATGGTACGTTTTTTCATATTAAATATTTTGGGTTGGTGTGTGATTATTTTTCTATAATGATTTTTTTGGTGATGCTGTTTTTATCGGATTTTACAGTGACCATATACGCTCCGTTTGCCAGACCGGAAGTATTCATTTTCTTTTCGTTTTCTGCATTTAAAATTAAGCGGCCATTCATATCACTAATTTCTACCTTAAAGTGACTGAGGTCCTTTGGCAACTCAATATTTAGAACATCACGGGCCGGATTAGGATAAATCCTGATTGCTTCTAATGAATTTTTGGTATGTACATCATCTGTTGCCAGGGTAACGGTTGAAGCTACTGCAAAATGCTGCAATGCGCCCAAAGCCGCTTTTCCGACATTAAATACATAAACAGGATCCACATTGGCAAAAGTATCATTAACAGTATGTTCGTTATAGCTTCTGGTTGTTTCATAAAATCCTGTGATAATGTCCCCTTTATTTTCAAATGGCATATAATCCGAACTATAGGCATTTGACATGGTCGTCTGAAGCGGCGAATATAACGTGGTACAGGTAGCCAACTGTTGTGTCATCGCCAATGATGCTGCGTTATTACCGGTTTGCCCGCTCTGATCGCTTTCACATTTAATATTATTATTTACATTCCCCAGTTTTCCTCCAACCTGATCGATATTGAATACAACTTTCAGATTAAGCTGGCGTACATTATTCTGGAAAACAACATTATTGACATAGTGTGTACTTCCCAAAAGATTCTGCTCTTCACCGGAAAAATGAATAAATTTCACAGAATATTCTGTAGGTACATCTTTTAAAATTCTGGCTGCTTCCAGCATAATAGAAGTTCCGCTGCCATTGTCACTTACTCCGGGGCCAACTATGGTATCATAATGACCACAGATGATCACATAAGTGTCTGGATAGACGGTTCCTGTTTTGGTGACAATTAAATTTTTTGAAGTGTTGCCGTTATAGGTGAAACTGTCTTCTGTGATCTGGCTTACATCATACCCGTAAGACTGGTATTTGGTTTTGAGCCAGTTCAGTGCATTTGTATTTTCTACGGTACCAGTCGCTTTTACACCAAGATCTCCAAAATTCTGTAGGTTTGCTGTAATATTGGCTTGGGATATCTTATCAACCCTTGTTTGATAAGCCTGTATAAAATTCTGGCCCTGAAGACTGTAAGCTGATAAAGAAAGGAGTAAAAGAGTCGTTATTTTTTTCACTTTTAACTAAAGATTTATAGATTTAATAATTCAGCAAATGTAGATAATAAAAATCAATTTATTTTATCCAAAATGAAAACTTTCTAATATGATTTTATTTTTTAATATGCTTTCCGAAACACGAAATTCCTTTAATTTATATGGATATAAAAAATCCCGGACATAGCCCGGGATTTATATTGATAACAAAAAATTCTACATTATTTTACTTGATCTACAACTGCTTTGAAAGCTTCAGGATGATTCATTGCTAAATCAGCTAAAACTTTTCTGTTAAGCTCTACGTTGTTCTTTTTAAGAGCTCCCATAAACTGAGAGTAAGACATTCCATGCTCTCTGGCACCCGCGTTAATACGAGTAATCCAAAGTGATCTGAAGTTTCTCTTTTTCTCTTTTCTTCCACGGTAAGCATATTGCATTGCTTTTTCTACCGCGTTTTTAGCTACAGTCCAAACGTTCTTTCTTCTACCGAAAAAACCTTTAGCTTGCTTAATAATTTTCTTTCTGCGAGCTCTTGAAGCTACTGCATTTACTGATCTTGGCATAATTTAAATTGTTTTTTTGAAAGGGGCGGCAGTTAAACTGCTCTTAGTGGCACCATTTCAGGGTTAAATTGTTGAATTTGTTTGAATTCTTATAAACCGAATATAGATTTATAAAAACTACTTAATGGCTAATTGACGTAGAACACTTTTTGTATCCACAGCAGCAACGTAAGAAGTCTGCGTAAGATTTCTCTTCTGCTTAGTTTCTTTCTTAGTTAAGATGTGGCTTTTGAAAGCATTCTTTCTTTTAATCTTCCCAGTTCCGGTAAGTTTAAAACGCTTTTTAGCACCTGATTTCGTTTTTAATTTTGGCATTGTTCTGCTTTTTTATTGTTTTGTTATCAATATCTTGTCCTTGATTCCTGCAATACAGAGGAATTACAGTTTGCAAAGATACAAAAAAAATCAATCCAAACTTTCATTATCTGTGATTTTGTCAGATATAAATATAAAAAGTCGTTTCTCAATGAAACGGCTATAAATAAAAGGTTTTTATTATAAGAAGTCTTCAACGATGATATCGTTTCTTTCTTCATTATTTCCACCTAAAATAACTTTAATTCTGAATCCTGAAGGAATTGCAGCTCCGGTTCTTGAATAAAGCTGAAGCTTAACGTGCGGATTGGCTACATAATAGTTAACTGCGGTATTGGAACTCCAAAGAGCATTTCCGTCTCTGTAAATCACCATATTTCCATCGTTTTGTACAATAAGCCTAGGGGTACCTGAGCTTCTGTAGGTATTGGAATGCCAGATTACATTAGTTAGACCTGGTCTTTCCCTGTACAGAACAAGATTATTGTCCGTCTGCATGATAAATTTGTAAGTGCTGCCGCCGTATTCCATAGTGATGGATTGTCCGGCTTCTAATATCTGCGGATGGTTGGTGCTCTCCTTTAAAAGGGTATAGCGTGTAAGATCCAAAATACGGGATTCATTGTTTTTACCTGCCATGTTGTGCTTTTCATTTTGCACATTCGTATTTACATTGTCAAGAGCATCATCCTGAGTGCAAGATGCAAGAAGCATCGTAAGACTTAATAAAGTCAGTAATTTAATTTTCATAGGTTATGATTTAACATTGCAAAAATAGTAATTATAATATTAAATCACAATTGTAAGATTAAATTAATGTAAACAAATCCTTTATTAATGGTAGTTTTTAATTAAATTTAACACACCATTAAGTGTATTTTAAATATTAAACCGCCATTTTTTTCAAATGACGGCTTTAAAATATTATAATGTAAATTGATTATGATTGAAAAAATGATAATAAATCTTTATTGATCGTTTCTGCTTCTGTAGTAGGCATTCCATGTGGAAATCCGGGATAAGAAATTAATTTTCCGTTTTTAAGAAGGGTAGCGGCAACCTTGCCGGTAGTTTCAAATGGTACAATCTGGTCATCTTCACCATGTAATACCAAAACCGGTACCTCTACACTTTTAAGGTCTTCTGTGAAATCTGTTTCAGAGAAAGCTTTAATACAGTCATAATGAGCTTTGATAGATCCATTCATTCCTTGTCTCCACCAGTTCCTTTGGATACCTTCAGAAACTTTAGCTCCTTCTCTGTTATACCCGTAAAAAGGGAATGTAAGGTCAATATAGAATTGCTGTCTGTGATGAGCAGTATTATTACGGATATCATCGAACACAGACATGGGTACACCATTCGGATTGTTTTCGTTTTTAACCATAATTGGCGTAACGGCACTTATTAAAACTGCTTTTGCCACTCTTCCTTTTCCATGCTGTGCCACATATCTGATCACTTCACCACCTCCGGTAGAATGTCCTACATGGATAACATCTTTAAGATCCAAAGCTTCTACAATTTCTGCAACATCAGAAGCATAGGTGTCCATATTATGTCCTTCTGCAGTCTGTTCAGATCTTCCATGGCCTCTTCTGTCATGAGCAATAACTCTGTAGCCCTGTTCCAGGAAAAACAGCATCTGCGCATCCCAGTCATCACTGGATAATGGCCATCCGTGATGAAAAAATACAGGCTGTCCTTTTCCCCAGTCTTTGTAATAAATTTCAGTTCCGTCTTTTAATGTAAGTGTGCTCATTGTTTTGTTTTTTATGATTAATAAATGAATAGTGTTTATATATCACAAATGTATATGGAAAATATTTGCAATATGTTGATCTAAGATAATATATTGATTAAAATATAAAGCAGCATAATGCATTATTAACGCTAAATTAATAGAGCATCTAAGGAAAACAGTATCTTATGCGATTAAAGTATAACTGATAAAACGGAATAAACTAAAAAACCCCATTATCAGGGATATTTTTATCTAATACCTTTGATTATCTTTAACTCAACGATTATGGCCTGAGAAACACTGTTTCGAAACAGATTAGCGGGTATTTTCCTATATTTACGTTTTTTAATTGAATAAAACTTAATAGAGACAAGAGTTTGATGTACAGGCTGTTATTTATTTTTACTTTATGTATTTGTCCGTTTTTTGCTCAGGCACAGAATGTTTTAAGCAAATTAGAAAAGGAATATGACCATGCTTCAAAAAATACGACAGAGCAATTAAATCTGGCTCCCAAATTCGCTACTGCCTTATTTTTCCATAAATTTAAATCTAAATCTTACCAGATTTTAGAAACAAGCATTCCCATTGCAGCCAAACAGGCCGATGGAAAATATGCTACCATTTTGTATGCTGTACAGGCTATGAATTATCGGCTTGATAATAAAGAAGCTGAATCTTTAAAAAGCCTGGACATGGCAAGGATGTATAGTTTAAAAACGAGCAGCAACGAAGCTAAAGGCTACTTCCAGTATGCAAAGGGCTGGATTCTGATCCGTAATAATAAAACGGCCGATGCTGTTGCTGCTTACTTGAAAGCCATCGACTATTACGAAAACTCGCCCACAACTTCTACACTGTACGGAAGATTTGGCAACGCGGCTAAAGAGTTGTCCACTATTTATTCTAACCTTAATGAATACCAGCTGGAAGAAAAATACAGTAAACAGTTTTTGCTGTTGGCATCCAGGCAAAATGACCCTAATCTCATCTTCGATGCCTATATGCGGATGGGTTACGTATATGAACAGAAATACGCTCAAAATCCATCGGACACAGCGTTGAGAAATAAGGCAGAACAATATTATTTACAGTCTATTGCAACTTTCAACAAAAATAAAGAGGCTATGCTCAACAGGAGCAGTCTTTCATATGCCGCCATCAATTTAGCGAATTTGTATACTGAGTTTAATAGAGATAGGGCGATGCAATATGCGCAATTAGCCAATAGTGTGAGCCTGGAAACCGGTGATGCCATTCATATTGCTTCTTCATTTGGGATTTTGGCAGAACTGGCCCTGCAGAGTAAAAATTATGATTTAGCCAAGTCTTACTTTCTAAAAGCCTCTATGGAAATTGAGAAAAGCCCGGTCAGAGATCATAATATAGAATTATCTATTCTTGAATCTTTATCCCGAATTAGCGAAGAACAAGGCAATTACAAAGAAGCGCTGATATACTATAAAAGCTATGTAGATAAATACAAAAGTATTTACGATCAGGAAAAACTGGATATTACCAAAAGGCTGGAATCGCAGTTTGATAAAGAACGACAGGAACAGAAGTACATAAAGCTCCAGCTGGAAAGTGATAAAAAAGCACAAGAAATCAGGTTGATCAATATTCTTCGGGCACAACGTGAACAGGTTTACAACAATTTAAAACTGGTGGAAGAAAATCAGCGGGAACGACTGAAATTTTCAGAGCTTGAATCGGAGAAAAAAGAGCAGCAACTCCGGTTGGCAAAATTAGAAACCAAGCAAAAAAACAATGACATCAGCAATTATAAAAAGCTTTTGACATTCAAGGAAAAGATCAATACCTATTACATTATTTTTATCTTTATTTTCATCGTTTTGATCGTCTTATTGCTGTATGCCTACAAGCAACGTGCAAAATCGATGAAGCAAAGAGACGAGCTGCATGCCTTAGCCATGGAAAAAGAGAAACAGAATTCAAAAATATCTACGCTTACTGCATTGTTGGAGGGACAGGAGCAGGAGCGAGGCCGTTTAGCCCGTGATCTTCATGACGGATTGGGCGGTCTTCTTTCTGGAACTAAACTTCAGCTTTCTTCTTTAGATCTCCATCAATCCGAAAATATAGAGGATGGAATTTCAAAATCAATTAACCAGATTGATGGTGCTGTGGAAGAGCTGAGACGTGTAGCACATAATTTAATGCCCGATTTATTAATGAAATACGGTTTAGAAGCAGCTATCCAGGAATTTGCCACTCGCATGTCCAACAGCGCATTAGACATCCATACCGAATTTATTAATTACAGTAACTCCATACCAGAAGACAAGCAACTGATCTTATACAGGATCATTCAGGAATTGGTCAATAATGCCATAAAACATGCCGATACTTCTGAAATTATTATTCAGATAAGTGAAGAAGAAAATGTATTACATCTTACGGTGGAGGATAACGGTAAAGGTTTTGACCCTGCAAGCTTAGACGTAAGAAAAACGGCAGGTTTTCATAATATAGAATCAAGGGTCCAGTTTTTAAAAGGAACGATGAACATCACCTCCGAATTGAATATCGGGACCAGTATAGAACTTCAAATTCCTATTCATTAACATGATAAAAGTAGCCATAACAGACGATCATCCACTTCTATTGGAAGGATTGAAGAATATTTTAGGAAACAGCGATACGATAGATGTAGTAGATTGTTTCAAAAGCGTTTCAGAAATGAATGCAGGCCTGGCAAAACAGGCTGTCGATATTTTGTTGCTGGATATTAATCTGGTAGATACCAACAGTATCGAACTCATAAAACCTTTAAAGAAAAAGTACGGGAATCTCCGGATTATTATGCTTAGCGTTCATAATGAGCTGCCTGTGATTAACAGCACTCTGGCTGAAGGCGCTTTGGGATACATCCAGAAGAATGCTTCAGTTTCCGAAATTCTTGAAGGTATTAATGCTGTATATGCAGGTAACCGGTTTTTATGCTCGCAAACCAAGTCTGTTTTGGAGAAAAAATCCGCGGATGGGCTACATCAGGTTCCAAAACTGACGAGAAGAGAAAAAGAAATTTTAGCCGAAGTAGCGAAAGGACTCACGACCAATCAAATGGCAGAAAAGCTTTTCATCAGCCCGCACACCGTAGAAAGTCACCGGAAAAACCTTATTGAAAAATTTCAGACTTCTAATCTTAGTTCAGCCATTAAACTGGCCATAGAATACGGTTTGATTATCGAATAGATAGGACTCTTGTGAACTGCAATCTGGAATTTTTATAAAACGCAAAGATAAGATTTTCTTTCCTGTTAAGTCATATTCATCATTATATATAGACTCATACATGAATACATAAGCATTTCCGTCAAAATCTTTTAAATTGATTGCCTGGTCCGTCATAATGTCATAAAACCTTGTAATGGTACGCGTAGCCGTCCATTGTTTTAAATTGCCTTTAGGGTTTTTATCGAACCTATGATCTTTGGCATCGGTATAATACCAATAGGATGGTGCCGTATCCGTCAAAAACAGCTCTTTGTCTTTGTTATATAATTCCTCCGCCATTCCCGTATTCTGAAACCATGGAACCTCGGGGTTATAAGGACCTGCAGCAGCCGTATAGATATCCTTATCCGTAGTGGCTCCAATTAAAAAACCTTCCAGATTGACAGAAGTAATTTCGAATAGAAAAGCAGTTTTTTTCAGTTCGTAAACATCATTGACAGGTTCAATTACTTTGCCGTCTTGTTTAATAACTACTTTTAACGCTTGTGCAAAAAACAAACAACTTAGTAAACAAAAAAGGAGGGTTAAACTTACTTTTTTCATTATATCTCTTTAAATAACTGCAGCAAAGATATTGGACTTCAGCTCCATAAACACTGGCTGGTTTCAGGGGTTTTTTATCTTGTTTTTAAGGGGATCAGTGTATTCAAAGCATCAGCTAACAAAACGGCTTAAGATAGATATAAATGGCTGAAAGCAGGGATATGTTAAATGGTATATTTTAGAGAATTTTACAAAAGATAAATTAAGTATTGTAGACACATGAAAAATGTAATAATCAACTTTTCACTTGTGATAGCTTTGCTGGCTTCTTGTACACCTTCTACAGAAAAAAAATTAGACCAGGTAGCTTCTACAACGGTAAAAAAAGATACTGTTCAGATGTCCGGTTCGGTAAAGGATCGTATTTCAAAAGCTGATATGCTGACTGATTTTTCAGCGTTGGTTCCTATTGATGTATTAAACAGCAAAAGCACAAATATGTATGAAAAATATGGTATAGAATTTTCCGGCAATTGTTATTCATGCGATTTGGCAAGCTTATCCATCACTAAGGATAAAATGATATGGACCAATGTCTGCGATGAGAATGATACTTTTAAAATTGATGAGTTCTCATTCTTTGTCGAAGGAAGCAAAACTATTTTAAAAACATCAGAAAGAACATATATTTTAACCCAAATAGATAAAGCACCTGTCTACGAGCTGGCTATAGAAGGTCAAAAGCTGGAATTAAATAATAAAAGAATATCCAGATATTTTACAACCCACAAAGCTTTGTCTCTTTTCAAAGAGCATGATTGTGGAGATTTTGAAGGATAACACAATCTTATAAATTATTTTGAAAATAAGCAGTTGACTCACAACAGATCAGTCTTAAAAGTTGAGGGAGAATCTTTAGTTATTCAAAGAAATTTACATTAAAATGATCTACTTATATAAAAACACAATACTATATAATCATTTTATTCGTAAGTAAATTTAGCTTCCTCAACTTTAACGATTGATCCGGATCAATTATTTTTTTTCTATATCTTTTAAAACTTTTCCTGAAAACTTTAATATAAAAAAACCTCAAAATATTTTGAGGTTTTTTATATAATAAGTAACAGACATTGAGTCTGTTAAAACTATTTAGCTGGTTTTTTAGGACTCATCATCATGATCATTCTTTTTCCTTCAAGTTTTGGAAGCTGGTCTACTTTTCCAACATGCTCCAATTCCTGGGCAAGTTTTAGAAGCAAAATTTCTCCCTGGTCTTTAAAGATAATTGAACGTCCTTTAAAAAATACGTAGGTTTTTAATTTTGAACCTTCTTCAAGAAACTTTTCAGCATGCTTCTTCTTAAATTCATAATCGTGATCATCAGTCTGAGGTCCGAAACGGATCTCTTTTACAACCACTTTTACCTGCTTAGCTTTTAGTTCCTTCTGCTTTTTCTTTTGCTCGTATAAAAACTTTTTATAGTCTAATATCCTTGCAATGAAAGGCTCAGCCTTATCGGAGATTACTACCAGATCAAGTTCCTGCTCTGTGGCAAGTTGTCTTGCTTTGTCAATCGGATAAACTCCCGGCTCTACGTTATCGCCCACCAAACGAAGCTCTCTCACACGAATTTTATCGTTGATCAAGTGTAAGTCCTCCTGTACCGGACGTCTCTGTGGGCCCCTGTTGTTAAATCTTTGTGCTATTGTATTATAATTTTATTGGTTAATTACTAATTTTAATTGAAACATTTAAAATTAAAAAGATGAATTTTTTATTTCAATTCCTTATTCTTTAAATGTTCTTAGATTGCTGCCTCTTTTTTAAAGTAAGAAACAAAATCTTCCATATTCATGACTCCAAGATCACCTTCACCACGTCTTCTTACAGAAATTGTGCCGTCATTCTCCTCATTTTCACCTACAACCAACATGAACGGAATCTTTTTCAACTCCGCATCACGGATCTTTTTCCCTGTTTTCTCATTTCTGTCGTCAATCAGACCGCTAATATCGTGATTTTCCAAAAATTGTGAAACTTTTTTTGCATAATCTACATATTTTTCACTGATCGGGAGAATAATGAACTGATCAGGGCTTAGCCATAACGGGAAATCACCTGCAGTATTCTCTAAAAGGATTGCGATAAAACGTTCCATAGAACCGAATGGCGCTCTGTGAATCATTACCGGTCTGTGCTTCTCATTATCGTTTCCGATGTAGTGAAGATCAAATCTTTCCGGTAAATTATAATCCACCTGGATGGTTCCCAGCTGCCATTTTCTTCCTAAGGCATCTTTTACCATGAAATCCAGCTTTGGACCGTAGAAGGCAGCTTCTCCGTATTCCACAATGGTTTTTAATCCTTTTTTCTCAGCTGCATTGATGATTGCGTTTTCGGCCTTTTCCCAATTTTCATCAGAACCGATATATTTTTCTCTGTTATCAGGATCTCTTAAAGACACCTGGGTTACAAAATCTTCAAAACCTAATGATTTGAACACATAAAGTGTTAAATCAATTACTTTTTCAAACTCTTCTGAAAGCTGATCCGGAGTACAGAAAAGATGGGCATCATCCTGAGTAAATCCACGAACTCTTGTCAACCCGTGAAGCTCTCCACTTTGCTCATATCTGTAAACAGTCCCGAATTCTGCATATCTCTTCGGAAGATCCCTGTAGCTCCATTGCGAAGTTTTGTAGATCTCACAGTGGTGAGGGCAGTTCATAGGCTTCAGCATGAATTCTTCTCCTTCATTCGGAGTTTTAATCGGCTGGAAGCTGTCTGCACCATATTTATCCCAATGTCCGGAAGTCACATACAATTCTTTTGACCCGATATGTGGTGACATGACGAACTCATAACCTCCTTTTTTCTGAGCATCAGAAAGGAAATTCTCTAATTTTCTTCTTAAAGCAGTCCCTTTTGGCAACCATAACGGAAGTCCTGCACCCACTTTTTCAGAAAATGCAAAAATGCCCAGTTCCTTACCCAGTTTTCTGTGGTCTCTTCTTTTGGCTTCTTCCAGTTTTTCAAGATATTCAGTAAGCTCTTTCTGTTTAGGGAAAGAAATACCATAAACTCTTGTTAATTGAGGATTTTTTTCATTTCCTCTCCAGTAAGCTCCCGCTGCATTTAAAATCTTAACCGCTTTTACAATACTTGTATTGGGAATATGTCCTCCACGACATAGATCTGTGAAATCATCGTGTGTTACAAAAGTGATTTCTCCGTCATTAAGATTCGTAATAAGCTCAACTTTGTAAGGATTATCTGCATATGTTTTTAATGCTTCTTCTTTGGAAACAGGATATAAAGAGAATGTGGAACCTTTCTTGGCATTTTCCAAAACTTTCTTTTCAATCTTCTCGAAATCCTTTTCAGATAAGCTCTCGTCCCCGAAATCCACATCATAATAGAATCCGCTTTCAATGGCAGGTCCTATGGTTAGCTTAGCATTAGGATAAAATTCAAGGATAGCCTGCGCCAGAAGGTGGGCAGAAGAATGCCAGAACGCTTTCTTTCCAAGATCATCATTCCAGGTTAACAATTGTACCGTTGAATCCGTGGTTATAGGTGTGGTCGTTTCTACTTGTTTGCCGTTTACAACTGCGGAGATGGTATTTCTAGCCAATCCCTCGCTTATAGATTTCGCCACATCTAAAGGAGTAACTTCTCCTTCGAATTCTTTGACACTATTGTCTGGAAGTGTAATTTTTATCATTGTTTACTAAGAAATTTTAAGATGCAAAAATACGCATTTTTTAAATAATATGCTATTTTTAAAGTATATTTGAACTAAGAATTACTGTTGAATCTTCAAATTTAGATCCGTTATTTTAAATGTATCCATCCCCAATCTGAATTTTTCATAAAGAAACACACTGACATTATCGTTATTTTGTAGTAACAATGCTATGATAATGAGGTTTTTGTGCTGTAAATTCTATGATAATTCAAAGAAAAAGAAACGATAATATGTACGATGATATGAAAAACTTTAATATTGACCTGCACTGTGATTTATTATACTATTTATTAAAAGCGGGCTCCACAATTGATGACAGAGAGTTGGGATGCTCACTCCCGTATCTAAAAGAAGGGAATGTAAAACTCCAGGTTATGGCAATATATGCATCAACAGATGCAAACAGTACCGTTGAGGGTGTAAAACAGAGTGAAATATTTTCAGATCTTTTAAAGAATGAAAACTTCTTTCTGTTTGAAAACGGGAATTATAAAAATACTGAAAACAAAGATAGAGTAGGTATTATAGCTTCCATTGAAAATGCATCTGCTTTTTGCGGAGAAGATGATACTCTGGAAGCAGGGTTTAAAAATCTGGAAACCATCATCGAAAACACACAAAAAATTCTTTACCTGGGAATTACCCACCACACTGAAAACCGTTTTGGGGGAGGGAATAACTCTGAAGCCGGCCTGAAGGATGACGGAAAAGTCCTGATCGACTATATTGCAGACCGGAGAATTGCTATTGATCTTTCCCACACAAGTGATCAGCTGGCATATGATATTCTTAATTATGTAGACCAAAAAAATTATAACATTCCTATTTTAGCAAGCCACTCCAATTACAGGAATATTCAGAACAAAAAAAGAAATCTTCCGGATGAACTGGCGAAAGAAATTATTAAAAAGAAAGGACTGATAGGGCTCAACCTTATCCGTGAATGGCTTGATGAAAAGAATCCGGAGAGATTATATGAACATATTCAACATGGTCTTGATCTGGGAGGAGAGGATGCCATTGCCTATGGTGCAGATTTTTTCTACGACAAAGGGCATCCGGATAAATCCCGCTATCCCTTTTTCTTTGAAGGCTATGATAATGCCTCATTATTTAACACCACCAACAGCAGAATTGAAAAAGATTTTTCCACAGAGATAATGGAAAAGATCAGTCATAAAAATGCATTGGACTTTATAGAAAGATTTAAGTTTTAGTCTGATGGATGAGGAGCCAAAGCCATCAGATACTATTTTATATTTGCTTAAAAAAAACGAAAATCCTGTAGTTGGTTGAAGCCATCGGAGCCATCTGCAGGATTTTTAACTCTTTCTCTTATATCTTACTTTCTGCTTGATAATCTCTATCACATCCACGTTTTTTACCTTAGATTTTACCCAGCCATGGATATCAATATAGAACAGTGATCTCCTGTAATATTCATTTTTAGAAAATCCATCAAGCACTTCATCAAAAGCATCAAAAGCTTTATGATGTTGATCTAATACCAGACTGTTAATGTTTTTAAAAAACTGAATGCTTTCAAAATGAAATGCTTCCGGTTTCTTCATTTTTCGGGCAAATTTAAGGGTAGAATTGATGAATTCATCATAATCTTCATCATTCCCGGATTCATATTTCGCCATTAGAATCAGGATTCTTGTGTGGAATAGAAGATCTTCCTGAACATTACCCTTACACTCAACAACCTTCATGGAATATTCGATGGATTTTTTAAACTTTTTGCTTCCGAAAAACATGGCTGCCATTTTCAGATAAAGGATCATAAAATGATGCTCGTCAATTTTTTCCCGAAGTCTTTCCATCTTCAGTTCAATCTCAGGGATAAGTTTGGTCCCTGTGAAAAATTCACCTTTTACAAAATGAATGTTCATTAAAGTATTGTAATGGGTAAGAAAGATCAGTGCCTGTAGATTTTCATTCTGAGCAAAATTCTGTGAATTGACCATCGTATTGAAATGCTCAAAATGCTCCTCTAGGATATCAATATTTCCATAAAGGAACAGAATTTTCAGCAGGTAAGTGTTTCCTTTAATATACCACACCGGATGGCTGATGATCATCTCTGGTTTTTTGTGGAACAGATCTACCCACTGATAGGCATATTTCAATGTATATTTGTAATCCTGAAGCAGTTGGTTTTTCCACACATGAGCTTTGAAATACCAAAGCTTTTCTGTGAAATTCAGTTGATCTAGTTTAATTTTCTTAATCTGATCATTGAACAGATTCAATACTTTTTCCCGGTCTGTATCATTTTTCACATAACCATACGTAAGCATTTCACTGTATAATTTCAGCGACAGATTAGAAAGCTCTGTTGCATAATGATTCTGTTTGCTGATTTCTGTAGATTGCTTAATCAGTTCATCGGCACGCCCCTCAATGCTTCGGGTAATAAATTGTGATTCAATGACTTTTTCAAGATTGATGATTTCAGACGCAATGCTTTTTTCATCCAGTTCCAGGGCAGACTGTTTGGTCTTATCCAGTATTTTCAAAGCCTGCTTATAAAGTCCTTTTTGATATAAAATATTTGCAAAATCAAGCTGTTCACGAAGCTGTATCCTGTAGTTCTGATGACTGGGATTCATTCGTAGGCTTACGAGGATCTGCTTATAAAGATGGGCTTTCAGATTGGAAAGCTGCTGTTTGGTAGAAATTTTTTTCTCAATGATGATCTGCTCATCATATTCCTTCATCTTATCCAGTTCCGAAAAAAGGAGCAGAAATTTGGCATCAACATTAATTCCGAGGCGGTTCACATACAGCCTGAACTGTCGTTTTTCAGAAGTGGTTAATGACTTAATCAGTACAAACAAAAAATCTTTCTGCAATTCTGCCATTGTAAATTTATAAAATGTAATAAATTGATTATTAAGTAAATGTAGTTATTTTTCCGGCTGTTGAATATTGTAATTTTCAGTCAAGGTGAAAATGTAAAAATATTGTAAGCAGTAGTTTTGATCAAAATTAAGTAAAAAACTTCATTATGAATTCCGAAAAAATCGAAATTTTTGATACAACGCTGAGGGATGGGGAGCAGGTTCCCGGATGTAAACTGAATACAAAACAAAAACTGATTATAGCAGAAAGGCTCGATAAGCTAGGAATTGATGTAATAGAAGCCGGTTTCCCGATTTCAAGCCCCGGAGATTTCGAATCTGTTTCTGAAATTTCAAAACTGGTAAAAAATGCCAAAGTCTGCGGACTGACAAGAGCTAATAAAAAAGACATCGATACGGCTGCTGAAGCATTGAAACATGCAAAGAGGCCCCGTATTCATACAGGAATCGGAACTTCTGATTCTCATATTAAATATAAATTCAATTCAACACGTGAGGATATTCTGGAGCGGGCAGTAGAAGCCGTAAAATATGCCAAAAGCTATGTAGAAGATGTAGAATTTTATGCGGAAGATGCAGGAAGAACCGATAATGCCTACCTGGCAAGAGTCTGCGAAGAAGTAATTAAAGCCGGAGCTACCGTTTTGAATATCCCGGATACAACAGGTTATTGCCTTCCCGAAGAATATGGTCAGAAAATAAAATACCTGAAAGAAAATGTAAAAGGTATTGAAAAAGCAATTCTGTCGTGCCATTGCCATAATGATTTAGGTCTTGCTACAGCCAATTCAATTGCAGGGGCCATCAATGGAGCACGCCAGATCGAATGTACGATAAACGGTTTGGGAGAACGGGCTGGAAACACAGCATTGGAAGAAGTGGTCATGATTTTAAAACAGCATAAGGACTTAAATTTTTATACAGATATCAATTCAACAATGCTTAATGAAATGAGTTTGATGGTTTCAGATCTGATGGGAATGCCGGTACAGCCTAATAAAGCTATCGTAGGAGCCAATGCTTTTGCACACAGTTCAGGCATTCATCAGGATGGAGTCATTAAAAACCGTGAAACCTATGAAATTATTGATCCAGCAGAAGTAGGCGTCAATGCTTCATCTATTATTCTTACAGCGAGAAGCGGACGTTCTGCATTAGCATACAGATTTAAGCATATCGGTTATGATATCACCAAAAATGAACTTGACTTTTTGTATCAGGAATTTTTAAAAATTGCGGACCGAAAGAAAGAAGTTAAAAATGACGATCTGTACATGATTATGGAAACATGCAGCCGGAAAATAGGATAATATTGATTTAAAATCAACGAGAATTGAATATGGACAACAATAAAAAGACACTTTTTGACAAAGTTTGGGATGCTCACGTAATAGAAACGATTCCCGACGGCCCTCAAATCATTTATATAGATAAACACCTTATCCATGAGGTAACCAGCCCTCAGGCTTTTGCAGAACTTGAAGCCAGAAATCTTGAAATTTTCAGACCAAAGCAGATCGTAGCTACGGCAGATCATAATGTTCCGACCCTTAATCAGGAACAGCCTATTCGGGATGAACTGTCCAGAAATCAGGTGGAACAGCTGACAGAGAACTGCAAAAAAAACAATATCGAATTATTCGGATTGGGACATCAGTATCAGGGAATCGTACACATCATTGCTCCCGAGTTGGGAATTACCCAGCCGGGAATGAGTATTGTATGCGGCGATAGTCATACCTCTACACACGGCGCTTTTGGCGCTATAGCTTTCGGGATTGGAACCAGCCAGGTTGCTCAGGTTTTTGCCAGTCAGTGCTTGCTGCTCAATAAACCGAAGTCAATGAGGATTACAGTCAATGGAAAACTTAATGATAATGTTCAGGCAAAAGATGTCATCCTTTATATTATTTCCAAAATCGGAACTGATGGTGGAACAGGATATTTCTGTGAATATGCCGGAAATGTTTTTGAAGAAATGTCCATGGAAGGAAGAATGACTGTCTGCAATATGAGTATTGAGATGGGAGCACGAGGAGGAATGATCGCACCGGATCAAACCACTTTCGATTATGTAAAAGGAAAAACATTTGCGCCTAAAGGAGAAGAATGGAAAGATAAACTTGCCTATTGGAAAACTTTAAAAACGGATGAAGGCGCTGTTTTTGATAAAGAGCTGACATTCGATGCTTCGGATATTTTCCCAATGATTACTTACGGAACCAACCCGGGAATGGGAATTTCAATACACGAAGTCATTCCGGTTCCTCAGACTGAATCTGAAGAAAAAGCCTTAAAATATATGGGATTAAAGGCTGGTCAGGAAATTTCCGGCATTAAAGTACATTATGTATTTATCGGAAGCTGTACCAATGCACGGATAGAAGATTTCCGCTCTGCAGCACAGTATATCAAAGGAAAAAGTAAGTCCGAAAATGTAAAGGCCTTAATTGTTCCGGGTTCTCAACAGGTTGTAAAGCAGATCCATGAAGAAGGATTGGATAAGATTTTCAATGATGCTGGATTCCAGATCCGTCAACCGGGATGTTCTGCCTGTCTGGCAATGAATGATGATAAAATTCCTGAAGGAGAATACTGTGTCTCAACCTCAAACAGGAATTTTGAAGGCAGACAGGGACAAGGCGCGAGAACAATTCTTGCCAGTCCGCTTACTGCAGCAAAAGCAGCGATAGAAGGTAAAATTTCTGCTTTTGAAAATTTAAACTAAATCCATTAAAAAGTACATGCAAAAATTAGTTGTTTTAAAATCCCGTGCAGTACCGCTGCCGGCAGGAAATATAGATACAGACCAAATTATTCCGGCAAGATTTCTTAAAAGTATTGACAGAAAAGGTTTTGGAGAGAACCTGTTTAGAGACTGGAGATTCAATATTCATACAGGAGAACCGAATCCGGATTTTGTTTTAAACAATCCTAAATTCAGTGGTGAAATTCTTGTTGCGGGAAATAATTTCGGCTGTGGAAGCAGCCGTGAACACGCGGCCTGGTCTTTGACAGATTATGGCTTCAAAGTAATCATATCAAGCTATTTTGCTGATATTTTTAAAGGAAATGCCCTGAACAACGGACTTCTCCCTGTGAAAGTTTCTGAAGAATTTTTAAAAGAAATTCTGGAAGGAATCCAGGAAAATCCTGATAATGAAATTGCCATTGATGTGGAATTACAATCGGTAAGCTTTAAGGATACAACCGAAACTTTTGAGCTTGATTCCTATAAAAAAATATGCCTGCTGAACGGCTATGATGATATTGATTTTTTAATCAGCAAAAAGCAGGCTATAGAACAATTTGAACTAAAAACACAAAAGTATGAGCAACAGTTATTTTAAAATAGCAGTTCTTCCCGGCGACGGGATTGGGCCGGAAGTGGTCAGTGAAAGTATTAAAGTATTGGATGCTGTGGCTGAAGTCTTTAAATGCCGGTTCCAGTTTTCCTATGGATTAATGGGTGCTGAAGCCATTTTTAAAACTGGCGATCCACTTCCAGAAGAAACATTAAAGATTTGCAAAGATTCGGATGCTGTTCTGTTTGGAGCGATTGGAGATCCGGTTTTTGATAACAATCCTGAAGCAAAGGTACGACCTGAGCAGGGACTATTGAAGCTCCGTAAAGAACTGGGATTGTATGCTAACATCAGACCTCTGAAAACTTATCCTTCACTGATTGATAAGAGTCCTTTGAAAAGAGAGATTATCGAGGGAACGGATATCCAGATCTTCAGGGAGCTTGTGAGTGGTATTTATTTCGGTGAAAAATTTACAGATCCGGATGGTAAATATGCTTATGATGTCTGTAAATACAGCACGGAAGAGATTATTCCTATTGCCCATATGGCTTTTAAGGAAGCTGAAAAAAGAAAAAAGAAGCTTACGCTGATCGACAAGGCTAATGTTCTGGATACTTCGAGACTTTGGAGAAAGACCTGCCAGAAAATTGCCACTCAATATCCTGATGTACAGCTGGATTATATATTTGTTGATAATGCAGCTATGCAACTTGTTCTGAACCCCAAACAGTTTGATGTTATCCTGACCGAAAATATGTTCGGAGATATTATTTCCGATGAAGCCAGTGTTATTGGCGGGTCCATCGGGCTTTTACCATCAGCATCAATAGGTGAAGAGAATGCTTTGTTTGAGCCAATCCATGGCTCTTATCCACAGGCTAAAGGAAAAGGTATTGCCAATCCTGTGGCCTCAATCCTAAGCGTAGCTATGATGCTTGATTATCTTGAACTTCCGGAAGCGGCAGACAAATTAAGAAGGGCAGTAGAGCATGCTATTGAAAACAGATATGTTACGGTAGACCTTAATGCTGAGCAGCATTATTCTACAAGTGAAGTAGGTAGTTTCATTGCAGATTATATTAAGTATTCTGAGAAATCTTATTACAATTTTGAAAATATCAAGATCGGAAAATCTACCATCGTATGATCATTTAAGTCCATATAATAATAGATTAGTAAGAAAGGTTCTGTTCATTTGAGCGGAATCTTTCGTTTTCATCTGCTTAAGATTTACAAAAACATGCTTTTTAAACCACAAAAGTCACAAAAGCTTAGTTGAACACTTTAGTTATTTTAAGGTTAATACATTACGCATATGAAGTATACTTAAGTTATATTAAAATCTTTGATTTTAGGTTTATGTGTACTTAATATTTTCAGGATATAAAACTTTGAAACTAAAGTGTTCCAAAGTGTTAAAAAAACAAAAAAACTTTTGTGACTTTTATGGTTTAAAATTTCCAATAAAAAAGATTCCACTCACTTGAGTGGAATCTTTTCGTTTATTTTTTAGTGTTATCCGTTTTTCCTGATTTATTTTTGGAAGATTTCTGAACATCTTCTTTATCAATATCAGGCGGATTGCTTTTTTCGGAGGAAGCAGGAATATTTTGAAAATCCTGATTCTGCTTTTTCGTTTCTGCTGAATTGGCAGATTCCTTTTTTTTGTTGTCTTCTGAATTCATAGCTTTACATTTTTTAGAGTCCTAAAACACCGAGCTTGCCGGTTTCATCTTCTATGGTATAATCCAAAGCTTTTGCCAAAACGAAAATATTATTAAGATTTTCCATTAATTGTTTGCGGCCTTCCGTTCTCAGCTGATTCTCATTAATAGATTTAACCGCAGTTTCTTTAGCCTTTTGGGTCACATTTTTAATGTCTTTTTCAGAGATCCTGTTGAAAAAAGAATCGTCCAGCGACTGGATCTCAACGCTTGGTGTTATTCTTATTTCCGCATCGGGAAGTTCAGTGATAACTAGTTTTTTGTTGATAGAATCTACTTCTATCTTCATTTTATTAAGATCATAAGAAACCTGTGCATTGGTTTTGGTGTAGGTAATAATGCTGTTGTTTGAAACTTCTTTACCAAACACCTCATAGCCCATCTTGGTTTTCTGCATGCTGGATACATTCTGCTCCATGACGACCATTTTATTCATTTTAGAAATCTGGTTGGTCAGAATATAAAAATCCGATTTCTCTGTCTTTTCACCAAGATTAAAACATGATTTAAGCCCGAAAAACAGGATCAGCATAACGAGAATTCCCGCTGCAAATGATAGGATTACTTTGTAATTTCTCAACACTATTTGTTAAAAATTTCTTTGATTACCGAACTGTCATCTTTTTTCAGAATGTTTACCAGATCTCTTTCAATATATCCGCTGGTAGGCATTTCTATGATTCTTCCGATCTCTTTGCCATATTTTTCTACAATAATAGTAGGGACTTTCTGGATATTATAGCGTACCTCGTCTCCGGTAGGAGATTCTTTCTTGCGGTTAACAGCAATGATCGTCAGTTTGTTATCAGGATATTTCAATTCCTCAAGTATTTTCATGAGTCTTGGGAAATCTCTGTGGCTGTCTTCACACCAGGTCCCCATAAAAACAACAAGAGAATACGAAGTGAGTTTGGCTTTTCTAAGTTCACCGATTGCCTTTTGGTCAATGGAATATTCGTCATGCTCTTTCACATACCAGTCTGCATACGGAGCCTTTAAGAACTGCTCTTTGAACTGATTTCCCAAAAGCATTTTGCCATCGTTCTGAGTTTCTACTTCACGGTTCATCACTACTTTCTGGGCACTGAACTGCTGGGAAGCCAAAACAAGACATGAAACGGCAACAATATTGGTAATAAATTTTTTCATATTATTTTTCGATAATTGTTTTTAAATCTGCAGGGGAGTAGTACTTATTCTTAAGAACTTTATGGTCTGCTTTTCTGTAGACATTAAATTTCTCTCCTGATTTTTCATAAAAAGATTCTACTTCTTTTTCTTTATAAAATGCTACAGTTTCCTCTGCCTGTTCTACATTATCGCATGCTTTAGACATATTGGAACGCTGTACTTCGTTGAATAGCTCTACAAATTTATTGCCAAGTCCGAATTCCAGTACAGCTCCGCTTAAAACATATTGAAGATCACACAGGGCATCAGCTATTTCTACGATGTCATTATCAGCAATAGCCTGCTTTAATTCATTTAATTCTTCCTGAAGAAGCTCAACTCTAAGGTTGCATCTTTCCTGAGACGGGATTTGTGGTGTATCTAAAATAGGGGCTTTAAAAGTGGTGTGGAATTCTGCAACTTGGTTCAGACTGTCAATTTTATCCATGAATTTTATTATTTACAGCAAAGATAGAAAACGATTTTGGAAAATGTATAATACCCATTAGATATCTGTTCTGATAAAAGGTTAAATAATCGTTGGCTACAAACGTGTTTTCACTAACAATCCACAGTTTAAACTGTGGATTATATTTTTAATTTTGAAATGTATTAATGAAAATTTTTGAACCTTTAATTCTAAACCATTAGGGATGATTAAGCTTTTAAGGATATTAAGATGAGCTTCGCCGTTTTAAGGATTTACTTGAAAAATTCTCTTGATTTTTCTTAATGGTTTAAGAATATAAACAGCTATTCCAGTTCTTCATATTTCCAGATACAGGAAATGTTTAAAAGTGTTAATCCCGGCTGCCATTCCCCGTAACTGAATACGCAGATATACTTTGATTGACAAGATCTGCAGTCTGTTCCAAAATATAGGGTAGGTAAATCACTTACCGTTAATTCTCCAAGATATAATATTCTACGGGAAGTTTCAGTAACGATTTTGTTTTCTAATAATTCGTTCCTGGATAAAACTTTATCTTCATTGTAAATCTCAAAAATCGGGAATCCGGATTTATAAGGAAATATTTCAATTGAATTTTCCTGACCACAATCACAACATGTGAATTTTGTTTCAGCAGCCGGAACTGTTTCATCATTGCTGAAATGATTTTTTGCAATAGCCGCCTGCCTGATAAGTTTTATTTTTTTTGATATTGAATACATCTGAGTTTATTTATTGCTGTATCACTGTGCCGACCTGATTGTTATATTTTCCGCTCGGACTTTTCTTGATGGTAATCTTTACATATCCTTCCTGTGCCAGCTTATTCCATGTTTTTTGATAGCCTGTTGTAACATCAATCGGGATTTTCCACATCGTCTGTTTTCCTCCGCCAATCTGGTTAAACCAAGGAATGACATCAGCCGTTTGAGACTTGAAAGGTAGTAAATTATTCAGGACATCTATTTCATAGTAGAAATCATATTTATTTTCAGGCTGATTTAAAGCTCTTTGTGAGAAAGTATACACATATCCATTGATGATCGGGCTTGTAAAGCTTCCTCCTAAAGTAGGAACGCCTGTTCCGTCATAGCTGCCAATAGCGCCGCTATACCTGTCGAATTTTTGCCCTGCCTGAAACGGAACATCATCAACGATATTATAGCCTCCGTTTGCAGGCGGCCAGCCACCATTGAGATTGTTGGCATTAAAAAGTGCTTCCAGCTCGCTCCATTTTCCCTGTTTGTATAAATCAAATGCCTGATTTCTGATAGCCTGGCTTACAGTTCCGGCCGGATCGTAGGTTAAAGCGAATTCATCTGCGTTTTTATAGAACACATGGGTAACGACTCCCGTAGGGTGATCAGTTTCTTCATTGTCCGAACTACAGGCAACTGAAAATAATACAGTTGTCAATAAAAAGATGTACTTAAATAAATGTTTCATGGTAAAAGTTTTTATAGTTATTTTTTTAAAGCTGTTCTTTAATTTAAAATATTGGTTTTATGAAATAAGCTTACTTCAACAATTTATCATTGCAGGATCATTTTGAGAAATAAAAATTAGGATGAGAGGCTTATATGTTATGAATTGAAAGACCAATATCAGAATGTATCTAGCCTGATCGAGTAACGGTACAAAGAAATTTGAATGATAAATTTAAATTAAAATTTTTAAATTTTAATGAATTTTATTTAAATAAATAATTATAAGTAAATTTTAAACACTTATGCGTTGTTTTTGAAGTTTAATTTGCATTGTAAATTTCCGTGGAAATTTTTAAAATCATCTGGCATAAAAAAAAGACTGCCCGAAGGCAGTCTTCCAAAGTGTTTACTTAATGGTTATTAATTTTTAATGAATCTCTTGGCAGCTTCTCCAACCTGGATCATATAAGCGCCTTTGATAAGTCCGCTTACATTTACACTACCTCTTTCCAATTTTCCTGAATTGATTAGTTTTCCACCCATATCGAAGATTTTATAATCTTCTGATGTCGTGTTTGAAATATGTAATAGGTCTCTTACTGGGTTTGGATATAACTTGATATCAGTGATCAGATCTTTGGTATCAGTAAGCTCTCCTCTTCCTGAAGAAACGATATTCAGGGTATAATCTTCAACCTGACCATAAGTATAAGCTTCACATGAAGAAGTAGGTATAGAACTATACTTCATCATGACTCTCATTCTTGTAGCACCAACAGTTGCAGTTGCAGGGATAGTAATACTTCCTGTTACAGGAGTAGTGGTAGAACCCGCTTTAGACCAAGCTAATTCTCCGCTGTCCGTAAAGTCACCATCACCGTTGTAATCAATATATACAGCATAAGCTTCGCTGTAAACAGTTGAAGTCCATGTTGGAGTTATTGAGATAGTGTAAGCGCTTCCTCTTGTTACATTGGTGGAAACTGAAGTGAAGTTTTCATAACCTGCTGTTCCTGTTGAAGTATTGTTAATAGTTCCGAATTTCACATTTCCGATTCTTTCATCTGCTGTATTGCTTGCAGAAGAAGAGCAGTAAGTTACCGTACCTCCGGAAAGTGTTGTAACGCTTACTGTATTACTTGAAGGCGATACATTTCCTGCTGCATCTTTAGATTTAACACTAAAGCTATACGTTGTGGCAGGTGTTAAACTTGTTACCGTATAGGTTGTAGATGCTGTGGAACCGATCAATGAAGCACCTTGATAAACATCGTAACCTGTAACCGCCACATTATCCGTAGCGCCGCTCCAGGAAAGATTAGTCGTGGTAGATGTAGTTCCGGAAGCTGCAAGGGTAGGAGCCGTAGGAGCTACCGTATCTGTGCCTCCTGAACCTGCATTTACAGTGATATTTGCATTATTTACATCAAAGAAAATATGGTTGGATCCTTTTACCATAATTCTTCCCGTTGTCGTAGACGAATTTGGAATAGTTACAGCCTGCGTTCCATCATTTGGAGTTCCGGCAAGAAGGGTAGTCCATGTATTTCCGCTGTCTGTTGACCAAAGGATATCTACATTCGCCGCATTTACATTATTGGCTGTTGTTCCCGCCACATTCCATGTTACGGTTTGTGAGCTTCCTCCTGAATAGGTAGTAGCTGAATTTTGTGATGAAACACTGAAAGGTCCTGCTGTTGCATTTACAGTAATCAGGGCATCATCAGAATTATTTCCTGAACCTCCGGCTCTGTTATCACGAACGGTAAATCTGAAATTTAAAGATCTTGCTACATTGGACAGTGCTTCCACTGTAATTTCTGAACCTGCAGTAGTAGTGCCTCCTGTTAAGATGGATGCCATTCTTGGGAAATATCTTGTTGGAGAAGTGGTAGGGGTCCATGATCTGAAAGTAGGACCTGATGCTTTGGTAGCACTTGCTGCAGAGCTTGCTCCGGTTTGGGATGATGATGCATTATCCATCTGTTCCCAAATGTAAGTTAATGAATCTCCGTTAGCATCAGTTCCTGTTCCCGTAAGCATAAACGGTGTTCCTTTCGGAATGGTATAATCAAGGCCGGCATTCGCTGTAGGAATGGCATTTCCTGTAGAAGTGCTTACCGGACATGTTTTAGCTTTGATATTATTGGTGATCTGCTGAATGCTTATCGCATGGAAAAATGCATCGGAATGAGGTTGGATATCCTGAGCAGTAATCCCTGCATAGCCCATAATGGTTGATCCTGAGCCCGGTTCCATATTAGCACCGGTTCCTTCATTATTCATAGAGAAGGTATGGTTTCCTCCAAATTGATGTCCCATTTCATGGGCAACATAGTCGATATCAAAATTATCTCCTGAAGGAATAGCGTCTGCCGGTGAAGTATATCCGCTTCCTTTTGAACCGTTTGTACAGACACATCCAATACACCCAGCGTTTCCGCCACCTCCGGAAGCTCCGAATAAATGCCCGATGTCATAATTGGCTTCCCCGATCACTGAAGTCAGCGTGCTTTGAAGCTGTGAATTCCAGTTGCTCATTCCTGAAGCTGCAGAATAGGGGTCTGTAGAAGCATTGGTGTAAATGACAGCGTCATTGTTGGCGATCAGAACCATTCTTGCTGCAAAATCTTTTTCAAAAACACCGTTTACACGGGTCATTGTATTGTTAATAGCAGCAAGAGCATTTGCTTTAGTACCTCCAAAATACGTTGTATATTCTCCTGTAGTTGAAAGAGCTAACCTGAATGTTCTCAGCTTGGCATCATCCGCATTCGGTCTGGCAGTTTGGGTATTATTGGATACTCCTTTTTGGGCTACGTCGATAACTGTACATTCAAATTTATTGAGATCGTCTTTTTTGTCCGATTTTCTGTATACGACATAAGACGAAAGATCTTTGGCGTAGGGTTCAATAAAAACTGCAGATTTGTCACCATAAATCTCCATAGAAGAAAGACCAAGTGAGGAAATACTGAAATAAACTGTTGAATTGGAATCTGTCAGGCCTTCACCTACATAAGATTTAATATCCGGATATTTCGCGGCTAACTGAGGGTCAAAATTTGAATTTTCTCTTACTTTAAAATTCTCCATCTTTCCTTCAGAATTAGGAAAAGAAATGATAATTTCTGATTTTTCTCCCGGGGCAAGCCTTTTTGGAGCTCTGTTGAGAGCGTTTTTTAATCCTTCAAAATCTAGACTATAGATTTTCGGATTGTTAATTGAGGTTTTGTTTTCAAAAATTTCTGAAGGTGCTTTTTTTGAACCTTCACTCCAGAGACGATCAGTCTGCGCGAAAGAAATGCCCGTAATAAGAAGCATTCCAATCATGGATAGTTGTTTTTTCATAAATTATTCATTTAGATTGTGGAATATCAAAGCTAATAAAAAATAATTTACGAAAAACAAAAATATTTAAGAAAAATTTAGAGTATACATCTAATTTATTATGTAATACATTGAAAATATATTATCTCAAAAAAAGAAAATAGCATACGCAAAATACGTATGCTATTTACTTATCTTAATATAAGTCTAAATTTACATCTGGTCGTCAGCAGTCGGTCCGTATAAACCAGGAACGGTATTTCCTGTTGCTCTCAGATAAACAATCAGCTCACCTCTGTGATGATATAAGTGATTGTATAAAAAAGAACGGATCACCTGAATTTTTGGCATAGGAGGAAAAAGTGCATTTCCACCCATTTCCATTTTCCATTCGTTAAAATAGTTTCCTTCATCTGAATTTTCTAAAACTTTCTGAGCTTTAGCAACATTTTCTTCAAATTTTGCTAAAATATTCTCGGCTTTAGAAATATCACCTTTGTCATATTGATAAGTTCCCATATCAAAAACATCAAGATTAAAGGTAGAATCATACCAGTTATACACTTCTGCAATATGAGAAGCTAATTGTCCGGTAGTCCAGTTTTTTTCAGATGGCTTCCAGTTTAAAGCACTATCAGGAATTGCTTTTAAAAGATTTCTTGTGCTTTCTGCTTCATGCAGAAATTCACCTAGGAGGGCTTGTTTGATCATTTGTGAGTGTATTTAAATTATTTTGTAATGTCTCTTCCTATTACCAGTCTCTGGATCTCTGATGTTCCTTCACCGATAGTACATAATTTAGAATCTCTGTAGAATTTCTCAGCAGGGAAGTCTTTTGTATATCCATAACCTCCGAAAATCTGAACAGCATTGTTGGAAATTCTTACACAAGCTTCAGAAGCATACAGTTTTGCCATTGCCCCCTCTTTGGTCATCTTCTGCTTAGCATTTTTCAATGTTGAAGCTCTCTGAATCAAAAGTTCAGCAGCATCAATTTCAGTAGCCATATCTGCCAGCATAAAGTTGATAGCCTGGAATTCAGCGATTGCTTTTCCGAACTGATGTCTTTCTTTAGCATATTTTAAAGCCGCTTTATAAGCTCCTCTTGCAGTTCCTAAACTTAATGCTGCAATAGAAATTCTACCCCCGTCCAGAATTTTCATAGCCTGTTTGAATCCTTCTCCTACTTCTCCCAAACGATGTGAATCCGGTACACGCACATTATCAAAAATAAGTTCAGCGGTCTCAGAAGCACGCATTCCCAGTTTGTTTTCTTTCTTTCCTGAAGTAAAACCAGGCATTCCTTTTTCCAGAACGAAAGCAGTAGAGTTATTTTTAGCACCTATTTCACCTGTTCTTGTCATTACTACGGCAATATCTCCTGAAATAGCATGAGTAATAAAGTTTTTCGCTCCGTTGATGATCCATTCATCACCGTCCTTTACAGCAGTAGTAGACATACCTCCTGAATCAGAACCTGTATTGTGCTCTGTTAATCCCCATGCTCCGATCACTTTTCCTGAAGCAAGCTGCGGAAGCCACTTATTTCTCTGCTCTTCATTTCCAAACTCATAGATGTGATTGGTGCAAAGTGAATTGTGTGCTGCCACAGAAAGACCAATTGATGGGTCTACCTGAGAGATTTCATCCAGAATAGTAACATATTCATGATAGCCTAAACCGGAACCTCCGTACTGCTCAGGAACTACAATTCCCATAAATCCCATTTCTCCTAACTGGTGAAATAAGTCTTTTGGAAACGTTTGGCTCTCGTCCCATTCCATAATATTCGGTCTGATATTTTTCTCAGCAAATTCTCTTGCTGTTTCTGCTATCATTTTAATGTTGTCAATAGTCTCTGTATTCATATAGATAAAATAGTTAGTTCCCAAAGATAATTAAATTGACGGAAAGCCAAAAATAATTATTTAGCTCATAGGGCTATATACGCAATATTTTAATAATCAATTTTTTATATTTTGATAATTAATGATTTTTTAATAAAAAATTCAGAACTTCAAGTGTTTTAATTTACTATTTTAGTCACCCAATTTTTAAGAATGAAAAAACTTTTACTACCTGTCATTTTAATTTCATCATTTGCTGTTGCCCAGGCTCCTGCCGGTTATTATGACGGAACAGTAGGGCTTACAGGCTATGCACTGAAATCTAAGCTGCACGATATTATTTCTGAAAAAAATGTCAACTGGCATTATGGTGATTTACCCAATCTATATAATCAGACAGATCTGGATAAATATTATGATCATGGACCAGCCAATACTACTATTTTATTGGATATTTATTCAGAGATCCCTTCCGGCCCTGATTCTTATGAATATACATCAGCCAGCTTAATAAGTACTTCAGGTGCTGAAGGATTGGGATACAACAGAGAACATGTAGTTCCGCAAAGTACTTTTAACAGTGATTATCCTATGTATTCTGATTTACATTTTGTGATCCCTACGGATGCAAGAATCAATCAGCTTAGAAATAATTATCCTTATGGTGTCGGGAATTCCACGGTTCATTATACATTTACCAACTCATCCAAAATTGCCAATAGTGCTATTCCCGGTTATATTTATACGAATAGAGTGTATGAGCCTGTGGATGAGTTCAAAGGAGATGTTGCTAGGATGCTGCTCTATTTTGCTGTAAGATATGAAGGTAAACTGCCTTCATTTAATTACTCAACCAATATTAATCCTGCGATAGACCGATCTCCCCTGGATGGAACTGCAGAACGGGCTTTTGATCCTGCCTATATTTCGATGCTTCTTCAATGGCACCTTCAGGATCCTGTATCTCAAAGGGAAACAGACCGAAATAATGCCATTTATACCATTCAGAAAAACAGAAACCCTTTTATTGATAACCCTCAATGGGTAAATTCTATTTGGGTGCAGACCCCTGATGCTGTGGCGCCACAGGCTCCTTTAAATTTAAATTCCATTCAATCCGGAGCTTATTATACTCATTTAACATGGTCACCAAGTACAAGCTCAGATGTTATCGGATATAATATTTATCAGAATGGCATTTTATTAACCACCACAAAATCTACATCAATAGTTATTGATCATCTGACACCTTCTACCTCTTACTCATTTACGGTAAAAGCATATGATCAGGGCTACCTGCAGTCTCCTGACAGTAATGCAGTTACTGTATCCACATCAGCTGCAGATACAAATTCAAAGGATCTTTTTATCGTTAAATATATTGAAGGGACGGGTAACAACAAAGCTTTGGAAATTGTAAATAAGACGGGCCATGAAGTAGATCTAAACAATTACAGCATAAAAGTACAATATTACAATAGTGTAAGTGATTCTTATTATTTTGGTAACAGTTTTGAACTTGAAGGAAAAATACCTAATAACGAAAATTTCGTCATTCTGAACCCTAAATCTGCATTATCATGTTACACCAATAATGATGCACGCTTTCTTACAGCAGGTGACGCTTTGACTTTTGCAGGAACCCAGTATGTAGAGCTGGCCTATAAGTCAGCAACAGTTGATGCTATAGGAAGCAAGTTTGTAAGTAATTCATACGGAGATGTTTCTCTTTACAGAAAAGCTACGGTAAGCCAGCCAACAACTACTTTCACTGTCGGTGAGTGGGATTCCTATCCTGCAAATTATTGTCAGAATCTGGGGGGAACCTTATCTGCAACCGATCTGATTACTTCCAACAAAGAGTTTAAAATATATCCGAATCCTGTTCATGATGATCTTTTTGTAAGCGGAGAAATTCAGAATATAAAAACAGCTCAGATATTGGATCTTTCGGGGAAAGTAATTTATACAGAAAATGATCCGTTCAGAAATAAGAAAAATATTTCCATACAGAATCTTTCAACAGGATTATATCTCTTAAAACTTGATGATAAAACGTATCAGTTTATCAAAAAATAACAAGTAAATGTCATTGCGAGCGGAGCGAAGCAATCTCATAAAATATACTGATGGAGTTATTATTAAAGCATCATTGATATAAGCAGATTCACTAATAATCAATATCTATAAGTGTTTCTGCTTATATTTTTTATTTATAAGTAATTATGCTTATATTTGCATAATGATAGCGGTCATAACCGGTGATATTATAAATTCACAGCATGCAGACACAGAAGTTTGGATCACCAGACTCAAGAATCTCCTGGAAAACTGGGGAAGCTCACCGCTCGCATGGGAAATCTACAGAGGAGATGAATTTCAGTTCAAGTGCAGTATTGATGAAGTATTTTGGCGTTTTCTAGCCATTAAGTCCCTCATAAGAAGTCAGGAAAATCTAGATGTAAGAATTGCAATAGGCATCGGTGAAGAGAATTTTTCCTCTGAAAAAATCACCGAATCCAACGGAACGGCCTATGTACATTCCGGAAGACTGCTCAACGACCTTAAAAGTGACGGGCACACCGTTTCTATAAAAACCTCAAACGAAGCTGTAGACAGGGATCTGAATATCCTTCTGAAATGGTCTTCAAAAGATTTCGACAGCTGGACGGTAGCCACGGCAGAGATCATTCACGAAATGATCATGAACCAGGATATCACACAGGAAGATCTCGCCAGAAAATTTGCTATTTCACAGTCCTCGGTAAGCCAGAGACTGAAACGCGCCAACTACGACCTTATCGTAGAAACTAATCAATATTTTAGAAAGAAAATCTCAGAACTGTAAGCATGATTTTTACTAAACTCATATTGGCACATCTACTCGGAGATTTTATTCTTCAGCCAAATTCCTGGGTTGCAGATAAGGAACGCCGTAAGCTGAAAAGCTCATATTTGTATCTTCATGTTCTGATCCATACCGTTTTAAGCTTTGTTTTTCTCTGGAATACAGATCTGTGGTGGGTTTCATTGCTTGTAGGGATTACCCATTTTATTATTGATGCCTCAAAACTGATCTTCCAGACTGTAAAGAACAAGAAAAGATGGTTCTTCATAGATCAGCTGCTGCATATTCTTGTCATTGCTGGGATCTCATTTTATTTCAAAGAATTCAGTTTTGATTTTCTGCAGAATCAGCAATTTTTGAAAATATTGATGGCTGTATTGTTCCTTACAACACCGGCTTCAATTTTTATTAAGATAGCATTGTCTTCCTGGACTCCGGCCCCGGAAACACAAAGCAGTATACAAACCGAATCTCTGTCGAGTGCAGGAAAATATATAGGAATTTTGGAACGTCTCCTGGTTTTCACCTTTATTATGGTGAATCATTGGGAAGGCGTGGGTTTTATGGTTGCTGCCAAATCGGTTTTCAGATTCAGTGATCTGGCACAAGCTAAGCAGAGAAAACTGACGGAATATGTGCTTATTGGCACATTGCTGAGTTTTGGACTGGCTGTTTTAACAGGAATTTTAATTAAGTAATATAAAATAAATCTAACTAATACGAATTTAGAAATGGAAAAGAAAGAAATGTTGTACGAAGGTAAGGCAAAACAAGTATTTGCTACCGATAATCCTGATCAAGTAGTAGTACGTTTTAAAGACGATGCTACAGCATTTAATGCTCAAAAAAGAGGATCTGTTGATTTGAAAGGTGAAATGAACAACGCCATCACAACTTTGATTTTTGAATATTTAAATGAAAAAGGGATTAAGACTCATTTCATTAAGCAATTGAACGAGAGAGAGCAATTGGTAAGAAAAGTATCAATCATTCCTTTGGAAATGGTAGTAAGAAACTACTCTGCAGGAAGCATGGCTCAAAGATTAGGAGTGGAAGAAGGAATTAAATCTCCGGTTACCATTTTCGATATCTGCTACAAAAAAGACGAATTGGGAGATCCGCTTATCAACGATCACCACGCCGTTTTCTTAGGTGCTGCAACCTATGAAGAGCTTGATGAGATGTATGAGCTTACTTCTGATATCAACGAAATCCTGATCGATCTTTTCGACAAAATGAATATTATCCTGGTCGATTTCAAAATTGAATTAGGAAAAACTTCTGACGGTGAAATCATCCTGGCAGACGAAATATCTCCTGACACTTGCAGACTTTGGGACAAAGACACCATGAAAAAGCTGGATAAAGACAGATTCAGAAGAGATTTAGGAGAAGTTACAGAGGCTTATGTAGAAATCTACAACAGATTGAAAACTTTACTGAATAAGTAAAGTTTAGAGGTTAGAAGTTAGATATTAGAGGTTAGTATGAAATCGCACAGGATAGAAGATCTTAAAGTTTGGAGTAAATCAATGGCTTTGGTAAAAGAAGTTTATTTGGTGACTACAGAATTACCAAACGAAGAAAGATTTGGCTTATTGTCTCAAATTAGAAGATGTGCTGTTTCAATACCTTCTAATATTGCAGAAGGAGCAGGAAGGAATAATAAGAATGAATTTTATCAATTTCTCGGAATTGCGTTTGGTTCAACATATGAATTGCAAACTCAGTTACAGTTATTAATAGATTTAAATTTTATTTCTGAAACTAAAATTCTTCCCTTAAAAGAACTTTTAGCTGAGATACAGAAAATGATTTATTCATTAAAGACAAGTTTAAAATTATAATTGAAGTTAACTTAGACTAATTTCTAATATCTAACTTCTAATTTAGAAAAAATAGAAATGAAAAGTTTAGACATTCATAAAAGTGAATATTTAAAACAATTTGAGACTCAAACCTACGGAAGAAATCTTTTCAGAACGCAGGAAGAAGAAAGATTGGACGCTCCGAATGAGGAGTGCGGAATCTTCGGAATGTATTCTGATAATGATCTTGATACGTTTTCTCTTTCGCAGTTCGGGCTTTTTGCTTTACAGCACAGAGGTCAGGAGGCGTGTGGTATTTCTGTTTTAAAAGACGGAAAAATTACCAATATGAAAGATGAAGGTTTGGTTTTGGATGTTTATAAAGAGATCCAGGATCCTGAAGCTTTTATGGGAAATTCTGCAATCGGACACACTCGTTATACGACTGCAGGTGACAAAAAGAAGTATAATTTCCAGCCATTTTTCGCGAAAAACGAATATGACCAGATTATTCTTTCTATAGCGCATAACGGTAACCTTACCAATGCGAGAGAATTAAAAAATGAATTGGAAGCTGAAGGCGTAGTTTTCAGAGCTACTTCCGATTCTGAGGTTATTTTAAGATTAATTCAAAAAAATCTTGATTTAGGACTTCGCGGAGCCATTAAGGCGACCATGGAGAAAATTGAAGGCGCGTATTCCGTAGTGGGAATGACAAGAAATAAATTCTTTGCTTTCAGGGATTTCAACGGAATCCGTCCGTTGGTTTTAGGAGCTGTTGACGAAAAAACTTACGTTGTAGCTTCCGAATCTGTTGCATTGGATGCCGTAGGTGCCCAGTATGTACGTGATATTTTACCTGGTGAAATCATTTATACGAATGAAAACGAACCGGGTAAGCTTAATTCTTACATGGTCAATGAAGCAAGAGGCAAGCAAAGGATCTGTTCTTTTGAATATATCTATTTCGCAAGACCTGACTCTACTTTAGAAAATATCAATGTATACGAGATCAGGGAGAAATCCGGTGAAAAGATCTGGGAACAGGCCCCTGTAGAAGCTGATGTAGTAATTGGAGTTCCCGATTCAGGAGTTCCGGCTGCTATTGGTTTCTCCAAGGCCTCAGGAATACCTTTCCGTCCGGTTCTGATTAAAAACAGATACATCGGAAGAAGTTTCATTGTTCCGACACAGGAAATGAGAGAAAGGGTAGTGAACCTTAAGCTTAATCCTATCATTTCTGAGATCAAAGGCAAGAGAGTTGTGATCATAGATGATTCTATTGTAAGAGGTACCACTTCCAAAAGATTAGTAAAAATTCTGAAAGATGCAGGAGTAAAAGAGATCCACTTCAGAAGTGTTTCTCCACCTATTATTGCCCCATGCTACTTAGGAATAGATACCCCTTCGAAAGATGATCTGATTTCTGCCAACATGACTACCGAAGAGCTTAGAGATTACCTGGGGGTAGATTCTCTGGAATTTTTAAGTACAGACAGCCTGAAAGAGATTTTAGGATCTTCCAACCACTGTTTCGGATGTTTTACAGAAGAATATCCGGTAGGAAAAGGAGAGGAGGTAGAATTGTTTAATTAATATTCTATCCATTTGAAATAAATGAAAGAGCCAGATTTTTATATCTGGCTCTTTTTGTTTTTATAAATGTATCAAAAGTTTAATATTCCTGTATCATACAATATAAAAGCAAGTTTTAATTTTATGCTATTAAAACTTCATATGAAAAACGTATTCTTAACAGGTATTTTTTTAGTATTTGCCCATTTGTATTCCTCTCAGTCTTTCGATAAGCAGGCACACCGCGGAGGAAAGTCCTTATATCCCGAAAATACAGTTCCGGCTATGAAGAATGCTCTGAAAATGAACATCACAACGCTGGAAATGGATCTTGCTATTACAAAGGACAAAAAAGTAATCCTTTCCCATGACGCTTTTCTTTCTCCCGAATTAGTAACAAAACCCGATGGAACTTATATTCCCAAAGACTCAGGTTTTTACTATAAAATTTATGATATGCCTTATGCTAAAATTCAAACATTTGACGTAGGCTTAAAGAAACTTGATAACTATCCTGATCAAAAGAAAATAAAGGCCCAAAAGCCTCTCTTTTCAGAAGTAATAGATGCATGTGAGGCTTACTCCCGTAAATTGAAAAGACCTTTACCTTTTTATAATATAGAAACCAAAACACGTCCTTTTTCTGACCATATATTTCATCCTGAACCAAAAGAATTTGTAGATCTGATGATGACCATTATTCTAAAAAAAGGAATTCAGGACCGGGTAATCATTCAGTCATTTGACCCCAGAACACTGGAAATCATTCATAAGGAATACCCTAAGATCATGACTGCTTTGCTGGTGGAAAAAGTTGATGATAAAAAGTTGGCACAACAACAGGCCCATTTCAAAAATATACCTGCAGAGAAATTCAGGCAGTATCCTGATCATCTGAATGGTGTATCAGGAGATATGAAATTTCTGAGTTTTACTCCAACCATTTACAGTCCTGATCACACACTTGTTACTTCAGAGCTTGTACAGGAATGCCATGCGTTGGGTATGAAAGTTATACCATGGACTGTCAATACCAAAGAAAGGCTAAAAGAATTAAAAGACATGGGAGTAGATGGAGTGATCAGCGATGATCCACGAATATTCTAATAATTTGAGTTACGCGGGTACGGGTTTGAGAGTCAGAGAGTTTTGGGTGCCGTTGGCGATTGGTATAAGACTCATTATTCTAAAATCTCTTTCTACGTCAGTAAAAACGAAAGTCCGGACTCAAAATTTTTAAGTCCGGACTTTACTATAGGTTAAATAATTGATTGTCCTCTATTAGAATTTATAATTCAAGCCTAACTGAAAAGCTCTGTGGTTCAATGGCTCAGTACCCTCTGGCTTTTGGTTTCTCATATCCGTAAGACTGTTGATATATCTTGCGTTGATCCCAATATTTTGAGTAATATCATATCCAAGACCTAAACCGAGACCTAAGTTAAACTTGTTAACATTATCTTTATTAATGTCTTCAGAGTTAGATACAGACTGAGTGGTTGTAACTCCTCCTGTAGTTGTAGAAATAGTACTGTTTCCGGAATTTTTCCCGTTAATGAAATAGCTGAATTCAGGACCTGCTTCTACATAAAATTTCTCTGTAGGTCTCATCTGTACCATTAAAGGAACTGAAATATAGTTCATGGTAGTTTTGTAATCGCTTTTCGTTTTAATATTAGTATCACCAACAGTTACATCAGTGGAAGAGATTACACTTTTCGCTCCTAACTGGTTGTATAAAACTTCCGGCTGTAAGCTGAATTTCTGAGAAAGTGGAATATTAACTAAAACCCCCGCATGAAATCCGATTTTCTGGTTGTTAAGGCTTAGTTTCTGCTCACTGAAATAAGATGAGTTTCCACCCGCTTTAATACCGAATCTGATAGGTTGTGTTTCTTTTTTGATTGGCTCTGTGCTTACTGTTTTTGTTTCTTGAGCAAACGTCATCATGCCAGCAGCAACTGCCAACCCTAGAAATAACTTCTTCATAATTTTATTTTTTAATTTTACTATTTTACTTTTCACCTGATTTTTCAATCAGACTTGATTTATTTTGCAAAATGCTTGCCAAACTCCAAAAACCCTTATTTAAAGGGCTTTTATGAAGGTTTTTCACATTACCTTGTCTATGCTTTTAACTGTTTTTTAAGAAAAATTATATTATGAAAATTTGTTTTTGAAAGATGATTGTAAGTGAAATTGACTTTATGTTGATGATTTGACACAAAGTTAAAATTGAAAATATGAAATGTTGTTTCCCCTGATAGGATACAAAAATGCCGGACCAAAAAGATCCGACATTAACTTGAAAATAATATATCTCTATTTGAATTTATAAGCTAAACCAACCTGTAATGCGTTGTTTCTAACGGCATCGTATGAATTGTACTTGTAGATATCTGTAACTCCGGCCGTGAATCTGGCTGTAACTGCAAGATTTTGAGTGAAATAATAACCTGCTCCGATACCTATTCCAAAATTGAATTTATTGAATAAGTCCATAACAATTTTATCAGAATAACTCTGTGTACTGCTTGCTCCGTCCTGATTACTGGTTTGAGTGAGGTCACCTTTGGATCTCCCACCCAGAAGGAATCCGAATTCCGGACCTGCTTCTACATATAATTCAGGCAACAGATTGTACTGAAGCATTAATGGTACTGAAAGATAGCTTAAAGAAAGGGTTTCTTTATTGTTCATTCTGGCGTCAGGAATATCAAAGTTGATGGTGCTTTCTATTTTTGAGCCCAATCCGTTATATAATATTTCCGGCTGAACACTGAATTTGCCTGAAACCGGAATATTGACGAAAGCTCCTGCATTAAATCCAATCTTTGACTTTCGCTCATAATTTGACCAATAATAAATATCCTCATTTCCATCAGTGTGAGAAGAAATGTTCATTCCTCCTTTTACTCCAAAAGTAATGGGAGATTTAGATATAGTCTCTGTTTTTTCCTGTGCAAATACCAATGAGCCTGCCGTAACGGCTAATCCTAAAAATAACTTTCTCATATTATTATTTGAATTTATAAGCCACACCCACCTGGAATGCATTATTTCTAACAGTATCTGCACTGTTTTCTTTAAAGATATCTGTAATACCCGCAGTAAATCTGGCTGTTACCCCAAAATTCTGTGTAAAATAATATCCTGCTCCAATTCCGATCCCGAAATTGAATTTATTATATAAATCTTTAACAATTTTTTCTGAAAATGTTGTTGTCTGCGTAGTCGTAGTATTTCCGGAAGTTTTGGTAGTGGTAATATCACCTTTATCTTTTCCTCCTAACAGAAATCCGAATTCCGGACCTGCTTCTACATAAAGCTGAGGGAGGATATTGTACTGTACCATTACAGGCACGGCAAGATAGCTCAGTGTCTTTTTATAATCTACTTCTCTGGTGTATCTGTCAGAATTGGAGTAATACACTTCTCTTTCTTCAGTTTTTGAACCTAGCTGATTGAAAAGAAGCTCCGGCTGAATGCTGAATTTCTCTGCTACCGGAATATTGGCAAATACTCCGGCGTTAAAACCAGGCTTCAGTTTCTGGTCATTATCATACTGATCCACTTTGCTTAGTGTTGAAGCGTTGAATCCTGCTTTAACCCCAAAAGTAACAGGTGTAGAAGATTTTGTTTTTTCTTGAGCATTAACCGAAAGGCTTGCTGCAATTGCTAATCCTAAAATTAGTTTTTTCATGGTTATAAAGTTTTAACTTATTTCTCCGTACTTCAGCAAAATTCCCGCCAAAGAGAATAAAATGACAAAAATCATGTTAAACGCGAAAAAGTCAGGCTTAGATAAATAAACCTGACCTTTTCTATTGAAATCAATTTATATATGAAGAAACTTTGCTGTAGACATTTATAAAATATAAATGCTTTCAGCTTATCTACAAATGGCAAAATTCTTGCCAAAAAAGATGAAGATATTGTGTGCATAAAAAAACCGAATTAAATAAATTAATCCGGCTTTCTATTGAATATAAAATTTGTTTCTGAATGTTAAAGCTTACTATTTGAATTTATAAGCTAATCCTACTTGGAATACATTGTTTTTTACTGCATCAGATCCGTTAGGTCTGTCTTTAGCAACGTCTGTAAGACCAGCAACATATCTTGCTGTAAGTCCGAAGTTCGGAGTGAAGTAATACCCTGCACCGATACCAATACCAAAGTTGAAAGTTTTCAAATCATCTTTGTAGTTATCGGAAGTAGAAGAGTTTCCGTTATTTTCGTTTTTAATTTTGTTTTTTGCACTTACCAAGAATCCGAATTCCGGACCTGCTTCTACATAAAGATTAGGGATCAGGTTGTACTGGAACATTACCGGTACAGCGATATAATCTAATTTAGTTGAAGAAGAATACTTAGTCCCTAATAGAGTGTAATCTGCTTTTGCACCATATTGAGAATACAATACCTCCGGCTGAACACTGAATGATTCTGCTACTGGAATATTCGCAAATACACCTGCATTGAAACCGATTTTAGATTTTTGATCATCCAAACCTTCGTCTTTAGAAAGAGAAGATACGTTCATTCCACCTTTTACACCAAATGTTACCGGGTTAGAAGAAGATGATGGAGTCTGCTGAGCAAACGCTAATGAACTTGCAGTTACTGCCAATCCTAAAATTAACTTTTTCATAACTTTAATTTTTTTAATATTTTACTATTCTAATTTTAAATTTTACTACTGTCAAAAACTTACTACTGAGTTTGACGCAGATTATCTTTCAAATTGCTTGCCAAAAACAGATAACATGATAAAAGTCAGTAAAAAAAGCAGCCTAAATTACAAGCTGCTTTTATTTAAAATATTGATTATTAATAATTTACATTAAAAAACAAACGTTTGTTTAGAGATAATCTAAATTATTAATTCCATTAAAATAGTAAAGAAGAATGATTCTTTTGTATAAATAATTTAAGCATTATTCAATTTTCTGTAAAAATCCAGAGACTTCAAAATGTTTTCCTCACTGCATTGGTGGTCATAGGTACACGAACCGATTCCTGAAAGTAATGAAAAATTAATTTTGCGGTCTGTATTCTTTTTATCGTTCAGCAAAAGAGCAGTAATACTTTCATCCGTAAAATCACTGATGTCAAGATAAGGGTAGTACCTCTGAATGTTTTCCACAATATCCGCGGCATCCTGTTGGGTAATAAGATCTTCAAGATAAGCCAGATGGGCTTCACAGATCATTCCCATGGCAACAGCTTCACCGTGAAGAATAGGGTTTCCTTGGCTAAGGCAGAGACTTTCTACGGAATGCCCGATTGTATGTCCGAAATTTAAGGTCTTCCTAATGTTTCTTTCATGAAAATCTTTTTCCACGACGTCCTGTTTGATATCCATTGAAGTCTGGATATGGGGAACTACAGCTTCTACATCAAGTTTGTGGATCTGAATAAGACTGTCCCAATGCGCTTTGTCAGCAATAAGGCCATGCTTCAGCATTTCTGCAAAACCACTCCGCAATTCTTTAAACGGAAGTGTTTCCAGAAACTTAGGATAAATGAAAATCTGTTCCGGAAAGGCAAAAGTTCCTACCATATTTTTATAATGCATAAGGTCTATCCCTGTTTTTCCTCCGATAGAGGCATCACACATTGATAAAAGGGTAGTAGGAATATTAATGAACTGAACTCCTCTTTTATAGGTAGAGGCTACAAAACCACCCATATCCGTAATTACACCGCCACCAAGGTTAATGACAAGCGCTTTTCTGTCTGCCTGCATTTCGGTAAGAATCTCCCATAGCTGGTTGGCGGTCTGGATGTTTTTCATTTCTTCGCCAGCCTCAATCTCAAGAATTTCGAAGTTTAGGTCTGTTTCCATATTGCCTAATAGAACCGGAAGACAATATTCATGGGTATTTTCATCAACTAAAATAAAGATCTTACTGAAAGATTTTTCGTGAAGGAAAGTATTTAATTGAGAAAAATCATCGTTTAATATTGTTATCATTATTGGAGTTTCTTTAAAATTAAAATAAAACTATTCTGCAAAGTTATGATTCTTAATTTTTAACTCGTAACTAAATTACTATCTTTGCAGAAATTTTTAGAATGAGCAGAGATAACAATAATTCAGAAAGACCAAAAAGACCAAGAACTTCAACAAGAAACAATTCTGATGATTCTCGTGCTTCTAGATCTGGAAATTCTTCAGGATCAAAACCTTTTAAGAAGCCTTTTCCAAAAGCTGGTGAAAGAAATACTGACTATAAAGGAAGCAATTCGAAGTTTGAGCCGAAACCTTTTAAGAAAAGCGGAGATAACCCTACGAACAGAGATGAGGACTCCGGGGCAAAAACTGAGAGCAGAGCTTATATTACCAATTCAAGTGAAGGACGTGAGAGAAAAACTTTTGGTAAGTCAGCACCCAAAAAAGGCGGAAAAAGTTTTGATACCAGAGACAAGTATGAAAGAGGCAGCCTGAAATACGGAAGAAGACCATCCGCTGGAGATGACAAAAATGATGATAAGGCAAGATCTTTTGTACAGAAAAGAAGGTTAAACAAAATTGAGAAAGATGTTCATAAGGACACCATCCGTCTGAACAAGTATATTGCCAATTCCGGGATCTGCAGCAGAAGAGAGGCTGATGAACTGATTACGCAAGGACTTGTGGAAGTAAACGGACAGGTGGTAACTGAAATGGGATATCAGGTTCAGAAGACTGATAAAGTAGTTTTCGACGGCCAGGGTATTACCCCGGAAAAACCGGTATATGTGCTTCTAAACAAGCCAAAGGGATACATATCCACAACTAAGGACGACAAAGCCAGAAAAACAGTAATGGATCTGGTTGCTAATGCATCACCATACCGTTTGTTTCCTGTAGGAAGACTGGATCGTTCTACAACCGGAGTTATTCTTTTGACAAATGACGGGCACATGACGAAAAAGCTGACACATCCTTCTTTTGATGCCAAAAAGATCTACCACGTAACCCTGGATAAGAAACTGACCCATGAAGATATGAAACTGATTGTGGAAGGGATCCGCCTTGATGAAGGGGTAGCCGTTGTAGATCAGATTTCTTTTATTGAAGGAAAACCTAAAAATGAGATAGGAATCGAAATTCATATTGGCTGGAACCGTGTGATCAGAAGAATTTTCCAAAGACTTGGATATGAAGTGGAAGCTTTGGACAGAGTGATGTTTGCAGGTCTTACGAAAAAGAACATCAAACGTGGCCATTGGAGAATCCTTACAGATCTGGAAGTTAATAATCTTAAAATGCTTTAATAAGTTTGAGTTATAAATTATGACTGACGAATCTGCTGATTCTGCTGATTCTGCATCATAATTGAATATTCGGCTTAAATCATTTAAGGAAATTATACGTATTAAAAAGGCGCAGAAATTTTATTTCTGCGCCTTTTTCTTATCGGTATATTTATAATTGAAAATAGTTTATGGCTTTCAAAATTATAGTGTAAATCCTATCCGAGAACTGTAACTCCTTTTTGGATCATCTCATAAATAGCATCTCTGCCATTATCAGGCTTTACATTAACGGCTTTCGTTCCATTGAAATGAAGACATGTGATATATCCGTTTGCAAGCGCATCTGTACACGTAAATTTCACACAATAATCCATTGCAAGACCAACAATTTCAAGCAACTGAATTTCATGATACTTTAAAAAATCATCCAGCCCTGTTTTCATAAAGTGATTGTTGTCCTGAAATCCACTGTAGCTGTCAATTTCTGAATTTTTTCCTTTTTGGATAATGTGGGTTACTTTATCTCTGTTCAGATCTTTGTGGAATTCTGCCCCGAAAGTACCCTGGATACAATGATCCGGCCACATGAACTGTGGTACGCCGTTCAGGATAATGCTTTCGCCAACTTTTCTGTTGTTGTTGCTGGCAAAACTTTTATGATCGGCAGGATGCCAGTCCTGTGTAAGAACGATCTGGTCATATTCATTTTCTTCCATCAGAAGATTAATATAAGGGATGACCTCATTGGCTTCAGGAACTGCTAATGCGCCGCCTTCACAGAAATCATTCTGTACATCTACGATTATTAACGCTTTTTTCATATTTAGATTTCTCGAATTTTGGATAAAATTACTCAAAAAACTCTCCAAAACTGAATTATCGGACAAATCGGCAATATAATTTTAAAAAACAGATAGGAGCAAGGTCTGAGAAAACTAAAATTAACCTGAGTTCGGGATAAGGCATTCCTGTTTTTAACATGGTAAGGAAGCCTGAAGCTGGAAGAGGGAAGTTATTGAGGTCGTAAAAAATAACTATACCTCGGTTTTTTATTAATTTTTTTAAGAATAATAATTCAATTTTAACTATAGTCCAATAGTAACTTCAAGCACCCCTCTTCCTGCTTCCAGCACTTCAATCTTAATTTCTTCTCCCGAACTCAGGTTAAAATTATTAAACTTTTGCTTGTAGGAGATACAATTTCGGGCTATCTGTCAAATATCAATAGCTTATCTTTGCACCAAATAAGTATTTTATGTCATTTGAGTCGTTAGGATTATCACACAATATTATTCGTTCTGTCAACAAATTAGGTTATCTGAAGCCATTTCCGATTCAGGAGAAGGCTGTTCCTGTAATTCTGCAGGGAAAAGATCTGATGGGAATTGCACAGACGGGTTCCGGAAAAACGGCTTGTTTTGTGATGCCTATTTTAGAAAAATTACAGAATTCAGAAGTTAAAAAAGACCGTAATGTTCAGGTTTTAATATTGGTTCCTACACGCGAGCTCGCCATTCAGATTGATGAAGTTTTCAGGGCTTTTACCGAAAATCTGAAACGTGAGGTACGTACTATGGCTGTTTATGGTGGTGTTTCTATCAATCCGCAGATGAAAGGAATGTTTGGAGTGGAAGTTCTTATTGCAACGCCCGGCCGTTTATTGGATTTAATTGATCATAACGCATTAAGTATTTCAGGAATCCAGCATTTAGTGATTGATGAGGCAGATAAAATGTTTCAGCTAGGCTTTGGTGAAGAAATGGATAAGCTTTTCGCACTGATGCCTGTAGTGAAACAAACGACCCTGTTTTCAGCAACTTTAAATGATAAGGTTTCTGAAATGAAGGAACGCTTATCCATTAATCCTGTAATTATTGAAATTAAAAAAGAAGAAGTAGAAATTGATAATATCGAGCAGCTGGCCTATCATGTTTCTCCGGAAAATAAAGGTCCTTTTTTACGCTATCTAATTAAAGAGAAGAAGGTTGAAAAAGCGCTGATATTTGTTTCCTCTACAAGATCTGCAGATAATTTAGTGGAAAAGCTTAAAAAGAATAAAATTAAAGCCGTAGCCATTCACAGTCAGAAATCACAGGGTGCCCGTAGAAATAATTTAGAAGAATTTAAAGTAAATGGAGCTCAGATTTTAGTTGCTACAGACCTTATTGGCCGTGGTATCCATATCGAATCTTTACCTTGTGTAATCAATTATGAATTGCCGCGATCGCCTTTAGATTACATTCACAGGATTGGCAGAACGGGACGTGCAGGCGAAAAAGGAACTGCCATTAATATTCTGACGGATGACGAACTGCAGCATTTCAGGGTGATCCAAAAAAAGATGGGCAGGAAAGTGACTTTACAGAGAACGGAGGGAATTGATCTGCATGGTTATTAGCAGATGAATTTAATTATATAGCTTCAATTTAGAATTGAAGTTTTTTTATTTTCTCACTCAGTATAATTTTTTGAAATTTTATTTTTTATTGTCTTTCTGCTTTTCTTGTAGTAATTTTATCACAACAGAAAACTTGATTAAACATACCACCAAGAAAATTAAAAATGAACGATTTAGAGCAAAAGAAATTTCCCATCGGTCAGTTTCAGCAGTCTGAAAATATCTGTGACACGAAGCTGGATGAGCATATTAAAGTCATCAAGAATTTCCCGGCAAGACTGAAAGATCTGATTGAGAATTTCACGGATGAGCAATTAGATACCCCTTACAGAGAAGGAGGATGGATGGTCCGCCAGCTTATTAACCATATTGCAGACAGCCATATCAATAGTTTTATACGTTTTAAGCTGGCCCTTACAGAAGATAATCCTGTGATCAAACCTTATGATGAGGCCAAATGGGCAGAACTTCAGGATAGTGCCAATATGCCTGTAAAGCCTGCGATGAGAATGATTAAAGGAACGCATCAGAGATGGACGGTTCTGCTTAATACTCTTACCAATAAACAGTTCGAAAGAACTTTCCGACATCCTGAACAGAATAAAGATTATGACTTAAGACATTATCTTGCTTTCTATGTATGGCACTGTAATCATCATTTTGCCCACATTGAAAATCTGAAGAGAGAAAAAGGGTGGTAAAGAAAAGTCTGCATAATCCTGTTTATTTTGAAGAAATTGCCTACAGAATTTCTCTTCTTACTAAAAATACTCCACAAAGATGGGGGAAAATGAACGTTTCCCAAATGCTGAGACACTGTGATTTTGTTCTTCAGATAGCTCTGAGAAAAGTTGAACTTCCGGAACTTAATTTCTTTCTTGCTGCAATAGGAATAGTAACCAAAATAGAAATGCAGATCTTTAATAACGGAATTCCCCGAAACATGCCTACTTTTCAAAAACTAATCGTTAATTTTGAATGTGATTTTGATGAATCAAAAACCAATCTGCTGAATACACTGAAGGACTTCCGGACAACATCTGAAAATAAAGATCTTCCGGACTACCACAGATTATTCGGGAAAATGACTGAAAAAGACTGGGGATTTTTAGAATACAAACATCTTGATCATCATTTAAAACAATTTAATGTATGAGTTTTTTTGATAAAATATTCGGAGGAAAAGAAAACAACCCTGAGCATCAATCCTTCTGGAAAAAAATAGAATCTGAGGAAGACCTGGCCAAAGCCATTGAAGCATCCCATCACCATAAAATTGCTATTTTCAAACATTCAACACGCTGCTTCATCAGCAAAACAGTATTGAAAAACTTTGAAAAAGAAATAGATAGTTTGGATAATAAGCTGGATTTATATTTCTTAGATTTGCTGGAATACAGATCCATTTCCAATAAAATTTCCGAAGACTTTGGAATCAGGCATGAGAGTCCTCAGCTGATCGTAATTGAAGATGGAAAAGTCATTAACAGTGCATCGCATGAAGATATATCCGCAAGCCAGATTTCATAATGAAGAATATTAACACATATTTAGCCAAAGTATTAAATGTTCCTTTAGAAAAAGTGAACATGTGCAGTTTACACTATGAAGTGAAGAAAATACCTAAGAATCAGTTTCTTTTACAGTATGGTGAAATCTGCAGGCATATATTCTTTGTAGAAAAAGGGCTGTTGAAAATGTATTCCATTGACAAGAACGGAAAAGAGCACATTATACAGTTTGCCCCCGAGAGCTGGCTGATTTCTGACCGAAGCAGTCTTTACTTCAACGAAAAATCAATTTACTATATAGAAGCGGTGGAAGATACAGAGGTTCTGTTTCTGCACCCCGATTTTTTCAATAATCTCGTAGAGCAATTTCCTAACAGTATCGAAAGAAGTGATTTTCTTTTACAGAAGCACATCAGAAGCCTCCAGAACAGGATCAATTCTTTATTGGGCGAAACAGCAGAAGAAAGATACATGAAATTCATTAAAATGTACCCCGACCTTCTTTTGAGAGTTCCCCAATGGATGATCGCATCTTACCTTGGAATTACGCCTGAAAGCCTGAGCAGGGTAAGAAAAGAGCTGGCACGGAAAAATTTTGTTCCTGACAGATAAATCAGATCCTTTTTGCGAGCGTTCCAACCTGCTGAAGACATAGCCTGGTTTCTTCTGTCCACGGAAGACCAATACACAGACGCATGCAGTTTTCAAACTGATCCTGCAGGGTAAACATCCTGCCCGGAGCAATACTGATGTTCTGTTTAATAGCCAGATCATAGAGTTCAGTGGTACGGATATTTTTATCAAACTCCACCCACAGGGAAAGACCGCCTTGCGGGCGGCTTGTTTTTGTTCCTTCAGGGAAATATTCTGCGATAGTCTGCACATAATTCTGATAATTGTTCTGAAGTGCTTTACGCATTTGATGGAGGTGCTTTTCATACCTTCCGGACTTGAGGAAATTGGCTACCGCTTCATTAACAATAGAAATAGATGAAGTAGAATGGAGCAGCTTGAGCTTCATTATTTTATCCTTATATCTTCCGGGTGCAATCCATCCTACGCGATACCCCGGAGCCAGGGTTTTTGAAATTGAGCTGCAGTACAGCACATTTCCATCTCTGTCAAACGACTTACAGCATTTCGGACGGCTCGCTCCAAAATAAAGATCACCGTATACATCGTCTTCTATCAGAGGAATCCCGTTTTCAGAAAGAATTCTCACAATCTCTTTTTTATTTTCATCCGGCATACAGCTTCCCAGCGGTGAATTGAAATTGGGAATTAATAAGCACAGATCTATCTGTGGAATCACTTTTCTCAGGGCTTCTATTTCAATACCTGTTGTCGGGTGGGTAGGAAGTTCTAGTACATTTAAACCCAATCCGTGTGCCAGCTGTAAAATACCCGGATAGCAAGGGCTTTCAATGGCTATTGTATCGCCAGGTTTGCCTAAGGCCATCAGGCAGAAAGATAGTGCATTCATCCCACCGTTTGTGGTAACCAAATCGTTTTCGCTGAGATTTCCGCCCCATTGAAGTGAACGCACTGCAATCATTCTCCGCAACTTTAAATTTCCCTGAAGTTCCTCATATTCCGTTCCGCCATCTTTTAATTCACGGGTTGCATTAATGATCTCCTTCTTTAATTTGGCCTGTGGCAGAAGGTCTCCCGAAGGAATTCCGATAGAAAAAAATGTCAGCCCTTTTTTACCCATATTTTCGTAAACCTTGCTGATCAGTTCGTCCGGTTCGTCATTATTGGCAATCAGAGAAGGCCGGCTTACTTCGGGAAGAGGAAGCTTCACAGACATTAGTCTGCTTACAAAATAACCTGATTGAGGCTTGGACTCAATTAAAGACTGTGACTCAAGCTCAAGGAAAACACGTTTTGCCGTATTCATGCTTACCTGATGTTCCTGGCACATCATTCTTACTGAAGGTAACCTGTCTCCGGCCTTCAGGACGCCATTTCTGATCTGGGAAGCAATTCCCTCAGCAATTTCTGTATAGATAAATTCTTTGCTCATTTTTCACAACTGTACTCATGCAAATATACAAAACTGAGACTGTGTTTATTCATTTCAGTGCTTTAATTTTGAATTATCAAAAAAATATAGAAAATGATGACAGATAAAATTTCTAAAGATGAAAATATAAGCGGGTTGATTAACGGCTTTATAGGTGTGTTGTTATTCAGTGGATCTATGCCTGCTACCAAATTGGCCGTAATGGAAATGAGCCCGATTTTTGTTACCATAGCCCGTGCAGCTATTGCAGGAATTCTGGCGCTTTCCGTTCTGATGATTTATAAAGAACAACGGCCTGAAAAGAATCAGATATTTCCCCTTTTGCTGGTTTCTATCGGTTGTGTAGTTGGCTTTCCACTTCTTTCCGCATTGGCACTTCAATACCTTACTTCGGCACATTCCATTGTATTCTTAGGAATGCTTCCTTTGGCAACTGCTGTATTCGGAGTTTTTCGTGGAGGGGAAAGACCACATCCTATATTTTGGTTTTTTTCTGTTATCGGAAGCCTTTTGGTAATAGGATATGCTGTTTCGCAGGGAATATCCGCCTCACCTGTTGGCGACATCCTTATGCTTCTTGCGGTTATCCTTTGCGGTATGGGATATGCCGAGGGGGCAAAACTTTCAAAAACATTAGGAGGATGGCAGGTAATTTCCTGGGCTCTGGTATTAGCTTTGCCGGTGATGATTCCTCTATTTTTCATTTATTTTCCAGATCATATCGAGACCGTAAGTTTCCAGGGATGGTTTGGGATGGCTTATATTTCCCTTTTCAGTATGTTCATTGGATTTATATTCTGGTACAAAGGTCTGGCGCAGGGTGGTATTGCTACGGTAGGACAGTTACAGCTTTTGCAGCCTTTTTTCGGATTGGCACTCGCAGCTTATTTTCTTCATGAGCAGGTAAGCATAGGTATGGTGGGAGTAACCATTGGGGTTATTTTATGTGTTGCAGGAACCAAAAAGTTTGCGAAATAATCAAAATAAAGCATTATGATCCAAGTCATAAAAGGACATTTAGTAATGAATTATCTTTGGAACACATTACAAAATATATCTATTATGAAATTTACCATCGCATTAATGCTATTAGGCTTGACTGTATTGAGCTGCAAAAAGGAAACAAAAGTAGACACTTCTACCACAACAACAGACAGTGTAATTATTGATAGGGCACCAGCAGACACTGCTGTTGTTACTACTCCTGTGCCTTCCGATACTTTGCATACTGCAAATCCTGCAGCTACCAAAAAAACAGATACAGCTAAGGTTATCAAAAAATAATTTTTATCATTCATAGATTTTAAAGCCCGTTTTATTTAAAGCGGGTTTTAATGTCTTTTACAGCAACTGTCGGGATTACAGCTTATATTGAAAACTTATATTTATTAATATGATGATTTAATCTCTAAGAATTCAATAATATATTTTGTTTTTGCTAATTTATTTAACTTATTTTAACAGTTTACAAATTAATAAGGTTCAATATTTGTATTTGGTTTGATTGAATCTGATTTCATAAATTTTTTACTAAAACCATTAGGATAGCAGATAGAGAGCAGAAAATAAATTTTCAAATATTTTAATCTGAAAAATTTATTTTAAACGTGGTTTCAATAATAAATTTCACTATTTTTTATTGAAAATAAAATAAAAAAACTATGAAGACAATAAGCTGCATGAATATAGCCGAAGAAGTGCTATACTCATATGGAGGAGAAACCAAACAATACAAAAAAGGTGAGATTATATACAGAGAGGGAGACCATTCTCTTTATTACTTACAGATTACAGAAGGAAAAGTGAAGCTGAACAATTATGATGAAGAAGGAAAAGAATTCATACACAACATTCTCGGAAAAAATCAGAGCTTTGGGGATTCAATGCTCTTTTTGGATAAGTTTTATCCTATGAATGCCATTTGTATCAGTCCTTTGGAAATTATAAGAGTTCCGAAAGACCAGTTTCTCCAATTAATAAAGACAGACCCAAAGCTTTCTTTGGAAATGAATGCATGTCTTTCCCATAGGCTTTATTTTAAAGCAATCATGATGCAGAATATGGCCTCTCTGAATCCTACTTCAAGGCTTACTGGGCTTCTTAATTATCTTAAAAGCTATCATGATGACAGCTGTGGAAGCTGCTTTCATGTACAGCTTACAAGACAGCAGATCGCCAATCTGGTAGGTTTACGCGTAGAAACAGTGATCAGAGCTTTAAAAAAAATGGAAAAAGAGGGAAGCATTACCATAGAAAACAGGAAAATTATTTATTAATGCAGGGCTTAATATGACTGAGGTCATAAAAAAGTGAATTATTCAGGCGTACATTTGAAATATAAGTTTCAATACAATTCTTAACCAGGTAAGGGCAGTTTAAAGCTTCAGGCTTTTCAGATGATTAAAAATTCCGGTCATTGCTCTACAGCATGAAGCAGCAGATTGCCATATGCCATTCATATTGATTTTATAAAACTCAGTAACAATACTGAAAATAGCAGCAGTTCAGAGAAATTGATGTTGAAACTTCTCCCGAAAGTATATAACCACAATTACTCAAATATGGATTGTCATAAAATAGTAAAAACATTAAAGCATAAGGATTTCATTAAAGTTTCTAACAGAGGAAATTGGTTTGAAGATGGTGCAGCTATCTATGCCAAAGAAATAAAGAATAATATTTTTTTATTATTTGTGATCCTGAAAGACATAGAAATTGAGAATATACAGGCTCTGATTGCACATTTCGACTGTTTCGGCAGTATAGGGCTGAAAGAACCGGAGCAGATCATGTTCTATCTTTCAATCAAAGACAAGGAGGACCTTCATTATTTTGAGAAATATTTAAAAATTTCCGATAACTAATAACCGCTACGAATATGATATTTGAAAACGACACTTTAATACATTCCGGATTATATGATAAAAACAATATGATAGAGAATGAATCTCTTTTCCCAAGTGCTATCAATTCTTACGGAGTTACCGCTTTTCTGATCAAATCATTAGAAAAGATAAAAAATAATGCAAAATGTGACATTCTGAAAAATGTAATTGACACTTATATTAAAGAATATATTCTAAATATCAGCGAGTATCATGGTAAAACTACGTTACCTCCGGAAAACTTGAATACAGAAATAAATATTGAAAATTCACACTTTACGCTCTATGCCAAAACAGCATACTATAAAGTATTAAAAGAAGAAGAATACCTCAATAAACTGCTAAGCACTTTGGAAAAAGACAGGGCAGAAAAAGAATGATCCATAAAAGATTTTTAGTTTGATTTTAACCTTCACACCACATTAAAAGATAAATTGATATGAAAAAGGATACCCAAAACAACAAGAAGTTAGACCAGTTGGAAGCACACAGCACTTCTAATGAAAACGAAAAACTAACAACCAACCAGGGGCTGAAAATCAACAATAATCAGGATTCGTTAAAATCCGGAGACAGAGGTCCTACCTTGCTGGAAGACTTCATTCTTAGAGAAAAAATAACCCATTTCGATCACGAAAGAATCCCGGAAAGAATTGTTCATGCAAGAGGCTCCGGAGCACATGGTGTTTTTAAACTCAAAAAAAGTCTTAGCGCCTATACTAAAGCGAAATTTTTATCAGAAGTAGGGAAAGAAACTCCTGTTTTTGTAAGATTTTCAACTGTAGCCGGAAGTAAGGGAAGTACTGATCTCGCGAGAGATGTAAGAGGTTTTGCCATTAAATTTTATACAGAAGAAGGAAATTATGACCTTGTCGCGAATAATATGCCAGTCTTTTTTATTCAGGATGCAATTAAATTTCCTGACCTGGTTCATGCTGTAAAACCAGAACCGGATAATGAGATTCCGCAGGCTGCTTCTGCACATGATACATTTTGGGACTTTATTTCGCTGATGCCGGAAAGCATGCACATGATTATGTGGCTCATGAGCGACAGAGCCATCCCGAGAAGTTTGAGAATGATGGAAGGCTTTGGAGTTCATTCCTTCAAGTTTATTAATGACGAAGGAAAAGCTCATTTCGTTAAATTCCATTTTAAACCTAAACTGGGAGTACACTCTGTAGCCTGGGACGAAGCTCAGAGAATCTCCGGAGTAGATCCTGATTTCCATAAAAGAGATTTATGGGAAGCCATTGAAAACGGAGCTTATCCGGAATGGGATTTTGGTGTTCAGCTGATCCCGGAAGAGAACGAACATCAATTTGATTTCGACCTTCTGGATCCTACAAAACTGGTTCCCGAAGAAGAAGTTCCCGTAGAGATCGTCGGAACTTTAACCCTCAATAAAAATCCTGACAATTTCTTTGCAGAAACAGAGCAGGTAGCATTCCATCCAGGACATTTAGTTCCCGGAATAGATTTCAGTAATGATCCTTTGCTTCAGGGAAGGTTATTTTCATACACCGATACCCAGTTATCGAGATTAGGATCACCTAATTTTCATGAAATACCGATCAACAGATCTATCAATACAGTTCATAACAACCAGCGTGACGGGCATATGAGACAGCAGATTGCCAAAGGAAAAGTAAGTTATGAACCCAATTCCATCGGAGGCGGATGTCCTTTCCAGGCCATGATGTCAGAAGGCGGATTTACTTCCCATCAGGAAAGAGTTTCGGGTGAAAAGGTCAGAAGAAGAAGTCAGAGCTTTGTAGACCATTACTCACAGGCAAAATTATTCTATAACAGCCAGTCGGCTCCTGAACAGACCCATCTTCAGAACGCCCTTGTTTTTGAACTCTCGAAGGTAACAATACCCGAGATCAGGGAAAGAATGGTTGGTCAGCTGGCCTTTATCGACAATACCCTCGCTAAAAAAGTTGCAGAAAAATTAGGAGTTGCAGTCAAAAAATTAAAGCAGCCTAACCAAAGCATTCCTGCAGATGCTGATCCTGCTGAACTTCAAAGTAAAGAAAGAGAACCTAAAACCAAAGTATCTGAAGCATTGAGCATGAAAAATACCGTTAAGGATACTATTAAAAGCAGAAAAATAGGCTTTATTGCAGCCAATGGTGCAAATGGCTCTGTTCTTAATACTTTAAAAACAAAACTCGAAAAAGAAGGAGCCAAAGTAGAGCTTATAGCACCAAGCTTAGCACCTATCAAAACTACAGATGGATCATTAGTTCCGAAACATTCCCTTACAAGTATTGCCAGCGTATGTTTTGATGCTTTGTATATCAGCGCTGGAGAAAAATCAGCACAGGAGCTCATGGGGCCGGAAAACAAGCACCTTTCCCTGCGTTTCATTAATGAAGCTTATAAACACTGCAAGGCCATTTATTTCGGGGCGGGTACAGAAATCCTTTATGACAACAGCAATATTGCCATGAAACAGCATGAAGATCCTGCTATAGTTATTGGGAAAGATGACGGTTCCGATAAGCAGTTTATTAAAGCCGTTGCTGCACACAGAGTTTGGGAACTAGAGCAGGAAAGAAACAGATAGATCATCACACACCTTCACACCACTAAATATTTAAAATTATGGAATTTCAAAAAAGTCTTTTAGAATATATAAGCCAGTCCCTCATGACTGCGGATGAAACAATTTCAATTGCAGAAAGCGTTACATCAGGATGTCTTCAGCTGGCTTTTTCACAGATGCCGAATGCCTCCCTGTTTTATAAAGGAGGCATGACAGCCTATACGCTCCCTCAGAAAGTAAAACTGCTGAATGTAGACAGGCAGGAAGCTGAAGAATGCGACTGTGTATCAGAAAATATTGCACGAACTATGGCTCTTAATGTAGCCAAAATATTTGAATCCGACTGGTCAATTGCAACCACAGGATACTGTACGCCCATCAGAAACTCATCCTATAAGATATTTGCTTACTTTGCTTTTTCTTATAAAGGGGAGATCATTCTTACCAAAAAGCTGGAGCTGCATCCTAAAACCCAGGCTCTGAATGCACAGTTATATTATACAGAATTTATTTTAGGATGCTTTAAAAGTGAAATTAACCAACTTCTAATTTTAAAGTAATTTCAGATGGGGGAATTAAAAGATAAATCCGTTCTTATTACAGGTGCAGATAGTGGAATAGGCAAGGCAACAGCGTTACTTTTTGCTAAGGAAGGGGCCAATATTGCCATCATTTATTATAAAGACGATAACGATGCCCAAAAAACAAAAGAACAGATTGAACAGCTGGGCAGAAAATGCATCATTTTTAGTGGGGATATCAATGATTACGATTTTTGTGAAGATACCACAAAGAAAGTAGTTTCCGCATTTGGAGGCATTGATATCCTCATCAATAATGCAGGCGTACAATTTCCGGCAGAAAACATAGAAGATCTTGAAGAAAAAAATATCAGGAAAACTTTTGATTCCAATATTATAGGAATGATCCTGCTGACAAAAGTTGTTTTTCCTTACCTGAAAGAGGGTAGCAGTGTCATTAATACGACTTCTGCAGCGGCTTATCAGGGGCATCCCGAGCTTCTGGACTATGCCGCAACCAAAGGTGCTATTGTATCTTTTACACGTTCTCTGGCACTTCAGGCCAAACCAAACGGAATCCGCATTAATGCAGTTGCACCAGGCCCGGTTGCAACACCACTTACTCAAAAAACCTTTGGAGAGGAAAAAGAAGACCCTAACAAACCTCCTTTCGAAAGAAATGCTACTCCGGAAGAAGTTGCAGCCAGCTTTTTATTCCTTGCAGGTAATGGTGCCGCCCAGATCACGGGACAGGTTATTCACCCGAACGGTGGTCTGATTGTTAACGGATAAAATTCTGCAGCAATATCCAGCTTTGGGATTATAATTTTGATCTTAAATCTTTAACCTGCTGATTATGTCTAAAAAAAGTTTCTTTTACCGTAACAGTTTAAGTATTGTTTTGCTTTCATTAATGCTTTTGAGCCTTGTAGGACAGTTTTTCATGGGCTGGAAAACACTGAATAAGGACCTTGCAGAAGAAGGCAGCTCAATGCTCAGCCTGGGAGCCTATGTCCGGAGCGGACATTTTATACAGGCTACCTTCGAAAACTGGGAAAGTGAATTTCTTCAGATGATGCTGTATGTTGTACTTACGGTCTCGCTAAGGCAGAAAGGTTCCAGTGAATCGAAATCCCTGGAAGAAAAAGAAGATGTAGACAGGGAACCAAAAGTCCATGCCAATGCTCCGTGGCCGGTAAAAAAAGGCGGACTATGGCTGAGTATTTATAAGCATTCCTTATCCTTAGCTTTTGCTATTTTATTTATTCTCAGCTTCGCAATGCATTTCTATGGAAGTATGAAGGAATTCAATGAAGAACAGGTCATAAAAAAAGAACCCACCGTTACTGCAGTACAGTATATATCAGGGTCCAGGTTCTGGTTTGAGTCTTTTCAGAACTGGCAGAGTGAATTTCTGGCTGTTGCCTCTTTAGTCATTCTTTCTATATGGCTCCGTGAAAAAGGATCACCGGAATCCAAACCGGTAGATATGGCTCATGATGAAACTCCTTAACTTAGTTTTTTTACTTTGGGTTTAGCTTTCATGATAGAATAATAAGAAGATGTAAAGGCAGACAGGCTTTGGTAACCCACTTTATAAGCAATCTGGCTTAAAGTATACTGCCCCGTATCAATCAGTTCTATGCTTTTTAATATTCTGACGAGCTGCAGGTATTTCTGAAGGGTAATTCCTGTTTCATTCTTAAAAATCCTCTGTAAACTCCTTACGGACATCTGTGCTTTTTCTGCCAGTTCATCAGTGTTCAGGCTGTATTTAAAATTTGAATTAATAGAGGTACAGACCGGAATAAGACGGACATCCGACGGAACCGGGATCTCAAGATAGCTGTTTTCTCTGCAGAAATTGGGAAGACTTTTTAGAATGGCTTTAAAAAACAAATCCTGTTCCTCATCTTCTTCAATCAGCTGATTCCATTTTGAGGCATATAAAAGCATTTCCTTCAAAACAGCAGGAACAGCAAAGACGCAAACATTTTGATAGAAATCATCATCAAAAACCGTTTTAAACAGAAAAACCATTAAATTGACCGTTTTTGCTTCTGAAGTTATTCTGTGTGCTTTTCCTGAAGGAATCCAGATCACATGATGCTGAGGCACAAGATAGATCTTCTGGTCTATGTGGAAATACTGATATCCTTCTTCCACAAACGTAAGCTGGGAGCGCTGGTGAGCATGCTCATGATCATCATGTTTCCAGCCTTTTTCACACCAGACATAAGCTTCTTTTTCAATGGTGTCTACAAATCGGCTGTCGGTCTGTTCTGTTAAACCGCATTTTACGATGTCGTTCTGCATAGAATTTTTGGCAAATTTAATAAAAACGACAATACTAATTTTGTATTGTAATTATTATTCCATCAAAAAATGAAAAAACTAAGTACGGTTTTTGTATTAATTCTATTATTAAAAATCACCACAGTCATGGCACAAGACAGTAAAGCTAAAGTATTGGTTCTTATTCACTCGGACAACGGTGGAACCTATGAACTGGCCAAAGAAATAGCATCCGGTATTGAAAGCAGTAAAAATGCATTTGCAGTTATCAAGCAGGTTAAAGAATCTTCCAATCCTAAACTGAAGAACATTCCTGTAGCGTCAGTAGATGAACTGCCTTCCTATGATGGAATTGCTTTCGGATCCCCGGTTTATTTTGGGAATATCAGTACCGGAATGAGTGAGTTTTTATCCAAAACTGTTCAATTATGGACCAGTCATGCACTGGAAGGGATGCCTGCAACGGTTTTTATGTCTGCCGGAAGCGGGGCAGGAAAAGAACTTGCGCTTCAGGCTTTCTGGAATAGTCTTGCTGTTCACGGAATGGTTCTGGTTTCCAACGGAATCAGAGGAACAGATAATATCAACAAAGCTATTCCACAGGGAAATACCGTGTTAGGTGTAACAAGCATAGCATCACTGAAAGATGTTGAAAGACCTACAAAAGATGAGCGTGGACTGGCAGAGCTGCAGGGAAGGAATTTTGCCAAAACAGCTTTAGCCCTTAAAGGAACATTCTCTAAAAAACTGGCAGCAGTAACAATTCCAGAAAAATCCCAGGATATCAATGATGTTTTGAAGCAGAAAAATATCATTCTTCCTCAGGTTCCGCAGCCTGCCGGTAATTACAAGCCGTTTGTACGCGCTGGCAATCTTGTATTCATCAATCAGGTTGCTTTGAAAGAAGGTAAAATCTTAAATCCCGGCAAATTGGGCGTTGACGTTACCGAACAGCAGGTAAAAGAAGCTGCAAAAGCTACCATGCTCAATGTTATAGCTGTTTTGAAAGAAGCAGTAGGCAGCGATCTCAATAAGGTGAAACAATGTGTACAGCTGACAGGAATTTTCAATACAAAAGATGATTATACAAAACATGCAGACCTGATGAATGTAGCTTCGGATCTTACCGTAGAAATTTTTGGAGAAAAAGGAAAACATGCCAGAGCCACTTTGGGAGCTTCCTCTATTCCCGTGAATTCTTCTGTGGAGATACAAGCTGTTTTTGAGGTAGAATAAATTGCTTTTATCATTAAAAAACTACTGGCAGCCGGAATTTTGGGCTGCCAGAGTTTTTAGCACTGGATATTAGTACAGTAAAATACTGAAACCAAGGCCGTTTTTGTTCTTTTAAATAACGGCATTGCCTTCTACACCGTCGGAATTATTTGTTTTAATTCCGGTAATAGCAGCGGTTACAAAACTGAACAGACTGACAAGTTTCCCGGCTTTTGTATCCCAATAATAAGTTTCTTTAGGCTCTACGCGGATAATGGTAACGTCCGGATCATCTTTTCCGTCAAACCAGGCTTTAGCCATAGGTGACCATTTTTCTTCAATCGTAGCTTTGTCTTTATAAACGGATGCTTCACCATACACAGAAAGGTATTGGGAATCGCTGTTGTTCATAAAGAACAGCTGCACCCTTCGGTCTTCCTTTATTTCAAAGTTTTTATTGCTTGAAGCACTGCTGATAAACCATAAATTTCCGCTATCATCTGTTTCCTGAAGGGTCATGGGACGGGAATTCACCGGTATGGTTTCAAGTTCGGTACAGAACATGCATGTTCTTGCGTTTTCCGACAGTTCTTTGATCTTTTTAATAGCTTCCAGGTGGGTTAAATTCTGTGTTGACATAATATTATAATTTTAGTGATTGGTATTGAACTAAATTGATTTCCTCAGGAGCTGGAATCAATAATATTTATTTCATTAAATATTCAAATACCTGACCAAACACCACTTTTTTGTGGTAGTAACAGTTAAAAAAATTCTTTAAAAACATAAATCAAAGATGTTTTATTCTATGTAGCTTTGCATCATGCAGATCCAGCCATCCAAGCATTTATCATCATATATCCGGCATTATATCTTTTTAGAAAATGCAGGAAATGAGTGTAAACGGCTAAGGTTATTTACAGATGGCAGTACCGGGCTGATTATATCCGGCAGCCGGAATTTTTATGCAGCTGGTTCAAATGATCAGGTTCCTTCTTCATTTTTTTACGGACAGCCTGCAGGATATAAAGATTTTACAGCAGCAGGTTCATTTTCCATGATTGCAGTCGTTTTTCAGCCATATTTTTTTAATGTTCTTCTTAATCTTTCTGCAAAAGAGGTGAAAAACCAAATCATTTCAGCTGAAGATGCTTTAAAAAATGAATTGTTGTCTTTTCAGGAAGACCTTCTGTCCGGAACAGATCCCAGGTTTATCATTATTAAGCTTAATCATTTTTTTAGCAGATTCATGTCCGGAAAAATGAATTCCGATGATGAGCTGATCAGGGTTGTACAACAGTTTATGCTTAAAAACAAAGGTTCGGTATCTTCAAAAGAGCTGGAGTTGTTCACAGGGTATTCTGAGCGGCATCTTGAAAGGAAATTCGAAAATTATATGGGCATTACCCCGAAGAAATACGGAAATATCATCCGGCTTCATCATTTCATCAATCTTTTGAAGGAAAATGCAGGAAGTGAAAGTACGGCCTGTCTTTCTTATGATTCAGGCTACAGCGACCAGTCCCATCTGATTAAAGATTTTAAAAGCAATACAGGACTTACTCCCAATCAATATTTAAAAACAGAAAAGCTGGCAGTCAATTTTATCCAGTTACGCTGAAATGTCGGTTTTTTACAATCTCCTGATTATCCTGAATGATAGCTTTGCAGAAAAAAGATGGACAATCTCAAAATTTCTACTGCACAATTTGAAAATAAAAGCGGTGACAAAGCATATAATCTTTCAGTAATAGAAAAGCTATCGGCTGAAGCAGCGGCTAAGGGCTCACAGGTCATTGCCTTTCACGAATGTTCGGTTACCGGATACACTTTTGCCAGAAACCTTTCCAAAGAACAGCTTCTGGATATTGCAGAATTTATACCTGCAGGCGAAAGCATAACAAAATTACAGCAGATCGCTGCAGAGCATAACATCACAATATTGGCAGGGCTCTTCGAAAAAGATGAAAATGATCATATCTTCAAAGCTTATGTTTGCGTTGATAGAACAGGACTGAAAGCCAAATACAGAAAGCTTCATCCTTTTATTAATCCCCATCTTACACCCGGAAATGAATATTGTGTTTTTGATATTCACGGTTGGAAATGCGGCATCCTTATCTGCTATGATAATAATATCATCGAAAATGTAAGAGCTACAAAACTTTTGGGGGCAGATCTTATTTTCATGCCGCATGTTACCATGTGTACACCTTCTACCAGGCCGGGAGCAGGCTTCGTAGATCCGGAATTATGGAAGAACAGGGAATCTGATCCTACCTCGCTCCGCCTTGAATTTGATGGAATGAAAGGAAGAGACTGGCTGATGAAATGGCTGCCTGCAAGAGCTTATGATAACGGAATTTATGTAGTCTTCTCAAATCCTATTGGCATGGATGATGATCAGCTTAAAAATGGCTGCTCGATGATCATTGATCCTTTTGGGGATATTATTGCGGAATGCCGTTCGTTCGATGACAGTTCTGAAACCGTTACCATTTTCCCGGAAAAGCTGCATCAGGCCGGCGGAAGCAGATATATCAAGGCAAGAAGACCTGAGCTGTACAGGGATATCATTGGGATGCCCCATCATCCGGAGCAGAAAGTGGTGTGGATGAAGGATAATGCTATTTAATCTGACTTAAGGGGCTGGAAGTTGGAAGATATTTTGTCAAAGCTTTAAATTTTAACAAAGGCACTCCTCGAAATTACCTCAGGATAGTCTATTCAATAAAAAATTTAATGAAATAGAATCATAGCTGTTTTTAATCTCAATAACTTCCATCTTCCAGCTCCCAACTCCTTACTTTATCAATCCTTGAAGATCACTCCAGGCACCACCGTTATGCACATGCCTAAAACCTCTTTCCTTTAAGATCTTTTCAGCCTTTATACTCCGTAAGCCATGGGAACAGACTGTGATATAAGTTTTATCCCGGTTAAGTTCAGTATACCTTTCCCTGATAGTTCCCAAAGAAATATTAACAGAACCTTCAATATGACCCGTATTAAATTCTTTCTCTGTCCTCACGTCCAGAATAATGGCTCCTTTTTGGATTAATATATCAAGGCCTTTATCTAACGTCTGGTATCTGTACACCCTGTAAACGATATAGACCGTAAGAATAATTCCGCAAAAAATCAGCCCATTTTTCATAATTTGCTTAGGATTTTATAGTCAATATAAAAGGTTCCGAAAGGAATAAAGCACGCCAGAATTACTTTCCAGGTAGTCTCCCGGAATTTCCACTGCTGTTCTACACCAACGCTTAACGTATTAAACAGAAAAAGCAGGAACAGGCTTCCGTGAACTGGTCCCATTAGTTTCACAAAAGAAGGGTTTCCGAGCCAGTATTTCACAGGTACAGCAATGAATACGAGGATCAGCAGGGATATTCCTTCCAGAATGGCCAGAACTCGCAGGCGTCCGGTTTTTGTTTTTAATAAATGTATCATAATTATCTGAAATAAGGTCTGTTGGCAATAGGGGATAACGGCCACGGAATGGCAATAAATATAACTACCAGTGCAATTGTGAACCAGATGAGCATGGTTTTAAATTTTTCTCTGTCCGTAGGTTTCCGTTTGGCTAAAGCGGAACCGACGGTAATCAGAACAATAGCCGTAATCATAAGCAGGATGTGAATCATCCCGAAGAAAAGCAGGTCTAAGGATGCTTTGGCCTCACTGAAATTTTTCCAAAAGTATTTTACAATTGGACTTTTCGTATAGAGGATGATCCCGAAAATCAATTGAACATGAGCAATTGTAGCTGTCCAGTGCCTGACCAGATCTTCTTTTTTTGTAAATGTTTTATGATAAAAATAGCCCTTAAAGGAAATCCATATGGCATAAATAAGACTTAATAAAACCACCCAACGGAAGAGGGAATGTAGAAATTTAAGAGTCTGGTACATTTTGAATTTTTTATAACATGCCAAAGGTATACAAAAACATACTAATTAGTATGTTTTTTGATAAAAAATTATTGAAAGGATTTGAAATAAGTCTTAAGTCCTTTTAAATAAATAAGATACACTGATTTTGAATTTTCCAGTTTTCCTAAATTTCTTATTCCCCAATAGCCGGACATTACAAAAACAGCAATTTCTTTTGCATCGGTATCTGCTTTTACGGACCCATTTTTCTTACCTGTTTCAATACATTCTATGATTGCATTTTCCCAATGAGCAGAAAGTGTGTTCAATGCTTTTGTAAATTCTATATTCCATGGGGCCATTTCCTGTGTGAAATTAGATGCCGGGCAGCCGTATTCAACCTTTAAGAAATCGTTTTCCATTAAAATTCCGTACATCAGTTTGTAAATGCTTTCCAAAGGATGGTCACTGTTTTTCAGGGGTTCAATGAAAGTGCTTTTGAAATTACTGATCAGAAGTTCGTTAATAATAGCCAGTCCCATTTCATCTTTTGTTTTAAAATGGTAATAGAACGCCCCTTTTGTTACCTGGGTCGTTGCAATGATCTCATCAACGCTTGTGGTCTGATACCCTTTTACATAGATCAGTTCAAAGGCTTTCTGAAGAATATTCAATCGGGTGGCTTCTGATTTTTTCATTGGGATAAGCTGTCTTTACTGCAAAGGAACGGAAATTTTAAAAACCAAATCTATTATTATTATGATAATAAACTAGAATTTAAATAATTTTTATAATACAATTATTCATCGGAAATTTGCATAGTCAATTCAACAAAATTACAACGCAATGAATAATCAGAAAGAAATACAGATGAATATCAATTCTGCTGTGAAGAGCAAAGGACTTCCGGCAGCATTATGGGCATTAACCATAAGTGCATTTGGAATAGGAACTACAGAATTTGTAATTGTAGGGCTTCTTCCTACAGTGGCCGGAGATCTGGGAATCAGCATTCCATCAGCCGGGCTTCTGGTAAGCCTGTATGCTATCGGGGTAGCTATAGGAGCTCCGATACTGACGGCACTGACAGGGAAAATACCGCGCAAATCACTTTTAATCTCAATCATGATCCTTTTTGTTATAGGAAACGGACTGGCATCTATCGCCCCGGGATTTATTACTCTGGTCATGGCCAGAATCTTAACCGGGTTTGCACATGGCGTTTACTTTTCCATTGGTTCCACTATTGCAGCATCGCTGGTTCCGGAAGAAAAAAGGGCAACGGCTATTTCAATTATGTTTGCGGGACTTACCCTGGCTATTGTAACGGGAGTTCCCCTAGGGACTTTTATAGGGCAGCATTTCGGCTGGAGGGCTACTTTTATTGGTGTTTCTCTCCTTGGAATCATAGGGTTGCTGGCAAGCATGCTTTTGGTTCCCAAAAACCTTAAAAGTGATCAGACGGCTTCTTTAAAAAGCCTTCCCAAAGTATTCGGAAACAAACGTATGATCTTTGCATTTTTAATGACAGCAATGGGGTATGGAGGAACATTTGTTGTTTTCACGTATTTATCACCCATTCTACAGCAGATCACAGGATTCCAGGAGTCTACGGTTACTTTTATCCTGCTTATTTATGGAATTGCCATTGCTCTGGGAAATCTTTTAGGCGGAAAAACAGCGAATAAAAATCCTTTACAAGCACTTCTGTGGATGTTTGCAGCTCAGGGACTGGTATTATTTGCCTTTTATTTCACAGCTGGCGATCAGGTTTTAAGCATTATTACCTTATTTCTTCTGGGAGGCTTGTCTTTTGCCAGTGTGCCGGGACTTCAGCTTTTAGTAGTACAGATTGCAGAAAAAGAACTTCCGGGAACTGAAGATGTAGCATCAGGGATCAATATTGCCGCGTTCAATATAGGAATAGCAATAGGGTCGTATACCGGAGGAATTGTTGTAACATCTTCATTAGGCCTGGCAAGTACACCATGGATCGGAGCTTTATTCCTGTTGGCGACAGTAATTATTACGGTCTACAGTATCCGTTTAAGCAGAAATCAGAAATAATTCAGCTGTTTTATATATTTTCAGAGACTGTCCGGCATTGGGCAGTCTTTTTTTGATTAGTTTTTAAAAGTGTGTTATTTTTTGTCTGCGATTTTCATTCAAAACTGTACATTTGAGGTATTATTATCATTTTGAAAGATTTAAAGAAATATATTGATAGTATAAATCCAATTTCAGAGATTGGCTGGGATGCACTGTATTCTATATTTTCGGAAAAAGTACTTTTAAAAGGAGATTATTTTATAGAAGAAGGGCATATAGCCAACCAAATTGGTTTTTTGCAGGAAGGAATTATCAGAGCCTTCTATAGAACCGGTGAGGGAATTGATTACAATAAACATTTCTTTGTTTCCCCTTGCTTTATTGGTGGATATGCTTCCTTGATTACCGGAACAGTTAATCAAATTAATCAACAGGCTTTATCAAACTGTAAAATTTTAACTGCCAGTTTTTCAGACTTTACAGCTCTTTACAAGAAGCATCCTGACATAGAGCGAACGGCAAGAAAATTAGCTGAAATCTTTTTTGTACAGAAAGAACAAAGAGAAATTGAGATCGTATTACTGGATGCTGATAAACGTTATTTACTTTTTCAAAAGCAGTTTCCTCAATTGGAACAACAGATTCCACAGTATCATATAGCTTCATATTTGGGAATTACTCCCACACAATTGAGCAGAATCAGGAGAAAACTTACAGGTAGATAATTTCTTTACCTATGTAAATGGATTTCATCCGGGTAATATTGAAATTTGTAATTCAATATTAAATAATCCTTTAAAATGAAAACATTATTCTTTACATTACTAACCATCCTTATCGTTGGTACTTCCAATGCACAAACAAAGAATTCCATGAACAATACAAAACCTTACACTATTTTAGTATTGATGAATGCAACATCAAAATGGCTTTCGTTATCAAGAGATGAAAGAAGTATATTCTTTGAAAGTAACATAACTCCAATATTTAAAAAAGTTGGAAAAACTACAAAAGTTAAGCTGTATGACTCAGAATACTTCCATTCAAAAACTTCCGATTTTATGATGATTACCACCACCAATTTGGAAGACTATAAGTTATTAATGGAACTTTTAAGAGACAGTAAAATTTATGGCGAACCTTATTTTGATATTATCGACATCATTGTAGGACAGGAAAATCTATTTGAAGACTTCAACGAAAAATTTAAAAAAGAAAATTAATAGGAACCCAGCAATCCGCAAGAAATTTTGATTAAAATCTGCTTAGCAATAAAGCAGATTTTTTTTGTATTGATAGACTGAAATTATATTTCATGAATCTCAGAATCTGTAAAAACATAGAATTTTCCGCCTTTAGGAATATTTTTGGTATCCAGACCTGTAAATTCACTGAACGCAGGAAGCAACAGCTGATCTTTTGTCTGCACAAAACACGGCAACCTGATATTTTTTACCGCTGAATTCAGGACAACACCGGGATGAATATGCCCTGTGATCTGGAATTCAGAAAGGGTTTTATCAAAATCATGCACGAAAGTAAAGCCATCAATGGTAAGAGATTCGGATTTAAAATTCAAACACAATTTTTTTTCCAATTCCAATGACAAGCGATCATGATTCCCTTTAATAAGACAGAACTGAAGATCCGGATACTGGTTTCTCCAGCTGCAGAACTCATCTACATCAGAATTATCCCCTGCATGAAGCAGATCCCCAACTACGATAAATTTTTCCGGCTGAAAATATTCAATAAGAACAGAGAGCCTTTCCAAATCACTTTTCATGATATGATTGGCCAGAGCAATTCCGTTTTTCCGGAAATGAGCGGTTTTCCCAATATGAAGATCGGATAAAATTAAGGCTTTCTCTTTTTTCCAAAAGGCTGCACGCTGGTTGGTTAAGGTGAAAACTTCGCTGTTGAGGGTGATATTTTTAGTGGCAATATTCAATTTTTGTAGTATAGCTTTTTTATTTTATCTGTTTTAACTACCCCGTCTTTTTGCTTTGCAAAAATCCACCCCTTTAGGGAAGGGGAATGGGATCTAGGCAGGTCGGGCGGAACATTACTTCCAGTCTGAAAGCGGGAACTGAAATTCTCAACCTCTTTTCCTTGCCTGTTCCACCATCCTTTTGATCCTCGAATCCAGGCTTTCACTTGAAAGGGTCTGTCTGAGACTGTCTACTTTAATAGGGAAGCTCAGGGGTGTAAAGGTATGGGAATATTTTAAAATGATTTTTGATTTTTCTATTCTTTTAAATGCTTCCACCAGACGCGGTTCCTGAAGCTGCATATTGAAAACTTCGGTATAGGCCTGTCTGACAAGGAAATGATTGGGATCATAATCTTCAAGCACTTTAAAAATCAGGCCTGCAGAACTTTGAAGGGATTTGTTGGAGCGCTGCTTTCCTGCATAGTTCTGGATAACCATTCCTGAAATTACTGCAATATCCCGGAATTTTCTTTTTGCCATTTCTGCAGAATTGATACTGGCTATCACATCATTCATCAGATTTTCCCGGGTCAGTATTTTATCCAGATTGTCTTCGTTTAAGGGAATTTCCTTGTCACTGAACAGTTCAAAACCATAATCGTTCATGGCCATGGAAAAGGAAATAGGAGCCAGCTTTGAGACACGATAGGCAATCAGCGCAGCCATTACTTCATGTACGAGACGTCCTTCAAACGGATACATGAAAAGATGATAGCCTTCACGGTTTTTGATCAGCTCTACAAGAAATTCATCATCTTTAGGAATATGAGAGTTTTTTTCCTGGCTGGCTAATAACGGATGTAAAAATTTAAGCTCTTTTTCTGAAGCTTTCGGGTTTAAAGCATGGGAAAGTTTTTCTCTTAAAAAATGCCCTAAATTTGAACTTAACGGAAGCCTTCCGCCCAGATAGCTTGGAGCCATTGCTTTTCCTTTTGCGGCCCGCACATATACGGTCATATCCTTGATCATGGCTACTTCAAGCGTTCGTCCGGCCAGAATGAATTTTTCTTCTTTTTTTAATTTTGAGATAAAATATTCTTCCACCATTCCGATATAGCCTCCGGAGATAAATTTTACCTTCAGCATGGCATCACTCACGATAACACCCATGTTCATACGGTGAAGCATGGCAATTTTCCTGGAGGTTACTTTATAAAGACCGTCTTCCATGATGACGATCTTATGGAACTCTTCATAGCTTTTTAAAACACTTCCGCCAATGGTAAGGAAATCAAGAATACTTTTCCATTCTTCATCGGTCATTTCCTGAAAAGCGAATACTTTTTTAATCCTTTCGAATGTTTCTTCAGGGTAAAATCCGTCTCCCACAGCTAAGGTCATCAGAAACTGTACAAGCACATCAAAGCATAAAACCTGGGGTTCCCGGGGCTCTATCACTTTCTGTTTTACTGCTTCCTTGAGTGCTGCCACCTCGATCAGCTCAAGAGAATGAGTGGGGACGCAGTAGATTTTAGAGGTTTCAAAAGGGGAGTGCCCGCTTCGTCCTGCGCGCTGAAGAAATCTGGCAACTCCTTTTGCCGAACCGATCTGAATAACGGTGTCTACAGGCTTAAAATCGATTCCGAGATCCAACGAGGAAGTCGATACTACGGCTTTAAGTTTTCCGGCACTTAAATTTTCTTCGATCCAGATCCGGAGATGAGCATCGATAGAACTGTGATGAATGGCAATCTGGCCTGCAAAATCAGGATAAGCATCCAGCAAAAGCTGATACCACATTTCACTCTGGCTCCGTGTATTGGTAAAAACAATGGTAGATTTTGAATCCAGAATAATGGGAACAATTTTATCGGCTAATTTAGCACCCAAATGTCCTGCCCATGGAAGAATGTCAAGCTCATCAGGAATAACCGGAAGAATATCTATTTTTTTATGTTCTCTGGCCGTTATTTTTGTTTTTTTAATATCGTAAGGAATTAAGACATCCATTGCTTCATCCAAGTTTCCAATGGTTGCGGTGATGCCCCAAATTTTCATTTTCGGGACGTATTTTCTCAATTGTGAAATAGCCAGTTCAACCATAACCCCACGTTTCGAGCCCAGCAATTCATGCCATTCATCAACTGCGACGCATTTCAGATTCTGAAAGAAACGGTTATGATTTTTCTGTCCTAAAAGCAAGTGCAGACTTTCGGGAGTAACGACCAGAATTTCAGGCATATTACGGACCTGCTGCTGTCTGACTTTAGGGTCTGTGTCCCCGTTTCGTACGCCAACTGTCCAGTCGAGGCCAATTTCATCCATGGCTTCCTGCATCGCTTTGGCAATATCTTTGGACAGGGAGCGTAGGGGAGTGATCCAGATCATTTTCAGTCCTTTCTTATAGTTTTCAGGATGATGCATGAAATCTGAAATCAAAGCCAGGAAAACAGAAAATGTTTTTCCAAATCCGGTTGGTGCAACGACCATTCCACTGTATCCGTTCCCGAATTTCTGCCATGTATCTACCTGGAATTTAAAAGGGGAAATACCTTTATCAGCCATCCATTGCTGAATGACCCTGAACCCGTCTGTATTTTCAAATGCTTTCAATTATTGGATCAGTTTTTTTATTTCTTCCAGTTCATCTATTTCCTCCACGGTTTTATCTTTCCGCCACCTTACAATTCTTGGAAACCTTAAGGCAACACCGCTTTTATGCCTGCTGCTGAATCCTATACCTTCAAAGGCGATTTCAAAGACCAGCTCAGCTTTTACTGTACGGACAGGCCCGAACTTTTCTATGGCGTTCTTATTAACAAACTTACTGACTTCCATGATTTCTTTATCGGTAAGTCCGGAATAGGCTTTTGCAATGGTGACAAGAGCATCGCCGTTTTTTACTGCAAATGTATAGTCTGTGTAATAGGCACTCCGTCTTCCGCTGCCTTTTTGGGCGTAAATTAAAACAGCATCAATCGTCAGCGGACTTACTTTCCACTTCCACCAGTCACCTTTCTTCCTGCCGGCATGGTAAGGGGAGTTTCTTTGTTTCAGCATTAAACCTTCGCTGTTGATGTCTCTTGATGCTTCCCTTATTGTATTGAGATCGTCCCATTTTTCAAAGCCAATGACCTGGGAAAGCTTAATATTTTGAGGGGTTTCGTTCAGCAGTAATTCTTCGAGCATTGCCCGTCTGGCTGCCATTGATTTTTCACGGAGATCGGTTCCCTCAAGCTCCAGTAAGTCATAAACAAAAACTTCAATAGGAATATCTGCCAGCATTTTTTTGGTTAAAGTTTTCCTGTTTAATCTTTTTTGTAATTCATTAAAATTTAAAACATTAGAATCCTTTACCGCAAGTATTTCTCCATCTAAAACAAAATTACCTTTCATGGCCTGTACGGTATCTTTTATTTCCGGAAACTGGTCTGTGACAAGTTCTTCACCCCTTGACCATATAAAGACTTCATCATTTCTCCTGATAATCTGTCCACGGATTCCGTCCCATTTGTATTCTGTCTGCCAGTCTTCAGGATCTCCCAATTCTTCAAGCTCTTTTTCCAGCGGATAAGCCAGGCAGAAAGGATAGGGTTTTGAATTATCAGGATTAACATTTTCTGCCGAAATCAGTTCCTGAAATGTAACTTCACCGGGTACCCATTTACCCATCAGGCTGTGCATAAGAGTGCTGGATTCCTGGGAAGAAAATCTGGTCAACGCATTGATGAGTGTTTTATCCGAAACACCGATTCTAAAGCTTCCGCCCAGTAACTTATTAAAGATTAAGCGTTCTGTATAATCCAGTCCGTTCCATGATTTTAATACAAATTCTTTTTTTTCAGCGTCTGATTTATCTTTTAAATGAACAATATCCAGCATCCATTGGGATAAGGTACGGTCGATTTTTTCGGCTGGTGGGGGAAGGATGAGAGAAAGTGTTTCTCCCAGGTCTCCCACTGAAGAATAGCTTTCCTGAAACAGCCAGAACGGCAGCTGTGTGATCTCCAGGGCCCATTCTTTCATATAATTGGTATTGACATTTCTCTTAGGCCTTTTTCCTGTAAAGAGAGCAATAAACCATACTTTATCCTCATCCGGAGCCCGTTCCAGATAATCGATGATGGCGTTTATTTTCGCATTGGTCTTATTGGTAGTTTCCAAGGCATTGATCAAATCTGCAAAATGTTTCATGGCCCGGGGTTTTCAATGATTTCTTTTTCAGATTCTTCTTCATCTTCTCCAAACTGGGTTTGTACAACATCTGACTTGATATTAATTTCCTTTAAATATTTCGAAAAAACTTCGGTCTGTCCATGGGTGACGTGTACAATTTCAGCTTCCGTAGCTTTCACGGCCTGCAAAAGCCCTTTCCAGTCGGCATGATCACTCATGGCAAATCCTGCATCGGCACTTCGCCATCTTCTGGCACCACGGACCTGCATCCAGCCGGAACAGATTGCTGTGGCTGCATCCGGTATTTTTTTAATAATATTGCTGTCAAGCAATGCTGGGGGAACAATAACAATTTCATGCTGAACTTCTTTAGCATTCTCTCTGAAATCAGCGACTGTATAATCCGGAAGATTAATTCCGACAGATTCAAAGGCTTCATTGAGTTTTCCGATGGAATAGTGAACATAAATTTTTCCCAAACCCTCCACCGCTTTCATAATACGCTGTGCTTTTCCTAAAGAATACCCTATAAATACGGATGTTTTTGCATTTTCCTGGTTTTTGAGGACCCAGGTCTGAAGTTTTTTATTGAGATCAGGGACCTCCAGCCAGTTGTAAATGGGCAATCCAAAAGTACTTTCAGTTACAAATTCATTGCATTTCACCAGCTCAAACGGGGTACTCAAACCGTCTTCCTGTACTTTATAATCTCCGGAAATAACGGTAACATATCCTTTGTATTCCAATCTGATCTGGGCTGAGCCAATGATATGTCCGGCAGGATGCAGCGAAACTTTTACTCCATTCAGGGTTATGGTTTCACCGTATTCAACACCCTGGCATTCGATATCAAGGCCGATTCTCTGGTAAAGAATTGGTTTTGTATAATGATGGCAAAGGTATTTCTTCATTCCCCAACGGGCATGGTCGGCATGTCCGTGTGTGATGACCGCCAGGTCTACAGGTCTCCAGGGATCAATATAAAATTTACCCTGAGGGCAGTAAATGCCTTTTTTTGTAAATGTTATTAGCTTCAATGGAAAATATTTTGATTTTCTATAAAACGTTCTGTATTTATAGAAGTTTGGTTATGTTTTAGCCTTCAAAAATCTAACCAATCCTGCATTTTGTATGAAAATATTAAAGAGTTTGAAATTAAAACTTTAAAATCAATTTTATTTTGTATTTTTATCTACCTACTAATAGATAGATAATGAATACGAAAGATAAGATTATTGAAATAGGAAATAAACTGCTCACTGAAAGAGGCTATAATGCCTTTAGCTATGCTGATATAGCAAAAAGTATTAATATAAAAACATCTTCTATACACTACCATTTCCCATCCAAAGCAGAGCTTTGCCTGGCCATTATTGAGTTGCACCGGCAACGGATCCTGAGTCTTAAAAATTCCCAGAACACATTCTCAGCAACGGAAAAACTGCAAAAACTTTTTAATTATTACCTTTTTCTAATTGATAAGCAGCAAATCTGCCTGACCGGTACTTTAGCCTCTGATTATAATTCACTGGATGAAAAAATCACAGAGAAACTAAAAGACTTCAACGAGACCATTCTTTCCCATACAACAGCAATTCTGGAATCAGGAATTGAAAAAAAAGAATTCCGTATGATTAAGAACTGCCGGTTAAAGGCTTTGGAACTTTTATCTCTGTTAGTTGGGCTGGCACAGGTAGGAAGATTATATGCGAAAGAAGATATTCAACTTTTAATGGATGAAATTATTAATAATCTAAAACTTTAAAAATGAGTTTTTACCAAAATGTAAGCAAATACGGAGCAAAGATTATCGGACTGCCGAAGCTCTTTAAATGGGCCTTCAATGTATCTCCTATGTACCGCAGAAGCACTGCCAGAATACAGTCTGTATCCGAAGATTTATCAAAGATCTGCATAAAACTTCCTATCAGTTATAAGAACAAAAATTATATGGGAACCATTTTTGGAGGCAGCATGTTTTCTTCAGTAGATCCCATCCCAATGGTACAGCTGATATATCTTACCAACCACCAATACGTTATTTGGGATAAATCTGCAGAAATCTATTTCAAGCGCCCTGCCAATAATGACCTTTATGCGGAGTTTATTTACACAAAAGAGGAATTGGATGAAATAAAAGAACGGATAAAAACCGAAAATGAAATTGTCATTGTAAAAACAACACAACTTACAGATAAAAATAAAGAAACCCTTTACTGTGAGATAAAGAAAACAATCTACATTGCTGATAAAAATTTTTATAAACAGAAACGGGAATTAAAAAAGCAGAAACCTGAATAACACACCCGCCTTCAAATACCATTCATAAATTACACAAACATTAAGGCAAAAGTGCTCTGTATTCCTTACGGTCATTGACAAAAGTTAATGATCATCTCCCCACAAGTTTAAACTCTCTTGTTGCTCTTGCATTTTTAAGTGATTTAAATACTGTTCAGTTTGAAATGATCAGTATAAATCTGTTTTTTATATAGAGCTTTCCAGCAATAAAACATTGAACTTTTCAGCAATAAATATCTTACTGAAATCTATGAACTTTGTCCTGTAACAATAAAGAAAACAAAATGAGCAAAACAATTTTAATTACAGGCGCAGCAAGCGGTTTCGGAAAAATAGCCGCATTTGATCTGGCTAAAAAAGGCCACAAGGTTATTGCAACAGCACAAGTGTATCCACAGATGAGTGATTTAATCAGGGAAGCAGCCGAACAGGGAATCGAACTTACGGTTGATAAACTGGATGTAACGAATTCACAGGACATCAATTATATCCTTAAAAAATATGATATTGATATTCTGATCAGCAATGCCGGTATTATGGAAGGAGGCCCTATTGCCGAGCAGCCACTGGAGCTTATCCGTTCTATGTTCGATGTGAATGTTTTTGGCGGATTGCAACTGGCACAAGGCTTTGTTAAAAAATTCATTGAACAAAAGAAGCCAGGCAAGATTGTATTCACAACTTCAATGGGAGGACTATGGACGGTTCCATATGTAGCAGCTTATTGTGCTTCAAAGCATGCTATGGAAGCTATTGCTGAGGGATTAAAAACCGAACTGGCTCCGTTCAATATCAAGATCGCAACCTGTAACCCGGGCGTTTTTGGAACAGGGTTTAATGACAGGGGAGTAGACTCTATTTTCCGATGGTATAATCCTGAAGTGAATTTTACTCCAGAATCTGCTTTTGACGGGGCGGCCGATTCGCTTGCCCATCAGCTGGATCCGCAGTCTATGGCAGAGGTGATTGTGAATGTAGCGCTGGATGACCATTCTAATTTCAGGAATGTACACCCTAAAGAAACGGAAGATTTTGTAAAACAATTACAGGCCGATGCATGGACTGCAAAAAGTTAAACAATGAGTATAACGTATAACCAGGCTGCAAAAGCGCTTCAGGCAGCCACAGAAAAAGCAAAATCCATCAATATTTCTGTAAGTATTGCCGTTGTGGATGCAGGAGGACATCTTGTAACCATGGCAAGACTGGACAGTGTTTACGGTGTTATCGATTTTGCAGTTAAGAAAGCGAAAACTGCAGTAATGTTCGGTGTCGACAGTGATGTAATGGGAACAATCATTGCGGGAGCAGACATTCATGGATACGGCATGCTGAATTCCAATGACGGGCTTCTTACCATTGCTGGCGGAGTAGTGATCAAAGATGCTGAGGGAAAAATCATAGGTGCAATAGCGTCTTCCGGGGGAACTCCTGAACAGGATAAAGAGATTGCAGAGGCAGGTGCTGCTGTTATGGCTTAAATTTCAGATATTTGTAGTATGGAGAAAACTTCGGAAATCATATTCGATAAACTGGTATATTCCTGTGCTTTTGAAATGTACAGGGGGCACGAGGAATTTATTCCCGATCATTTTCTGGGCTATCAGCTGTCCGGTGAAACCCATGCTTTTCATGACAAAGGCAAAACTGTTATAAAGGAGAATACAGTAGTGCTTGTCAGAAAAAATCAACTGATCCGAACGGTAAAACATCCTTCAAAGAATAAAAAGTATCAGTTTCTGTCCATAACTCTCGACCAGGAAACGCTCCGGCAGTATGCAGCAGAATATAAAATGATCCCATCCGAAAGATTTCCAGATAATGAAAGGCTTTTTTTTGAGTCTGATGAATTTTTCAGCGGATATTTTACTTCACTGCTTCCGTATATTGACAAAACAAAAACAGCCACTTCCAGACTGGCGGTTTTAAAGGTTAAAGAGGCAATTGAGCTGATTCTGCAGGCTAATCCTGATTTTAAAAACCTGCTTTTTGATTTTTCAGAACCGCATAAGATCGATCTTAAGGAGTTTATGAATAAGAATTTCAAATTCAATGTGCCGGTGGAAACGTTTGCAAGGCTTACAGGCCGCAGCCTTTCGGGGTTTAAGCGTGATTTCAATAAAGCTTTCAACATGACGCCTAAACAATGGCTTAAAGAAAAAAGACTGGAAGAAGCATATTACCAGATCCGGCATAGGAATAAAAAGCCATCTGATATTTATCTCGAACTGGGATTTGAAAATCTGTCCCATTTCTATTATTCTTTTAAACAAAAGTTTGGTTTAACGACCAGCAAGGTTTAATAAAAACACATATCTATAAAAAAGGAGCAGCTTACCGTTGCTCCTTTTATTTGTTAATATGCTTAAAATTATAACCTATAATTGCAAGTGTCCGGAAAAGCAAAGTTTTAATATATTTGGGGTGGCTATCTTAGATGATAAATCCGGATTATAACTTAAAGAATAAAATTCGTTTAACTCTGAAATTCATTTTATAGGTTGTTTACGAATATTAAATTTAGAAATGAAAAATTCAAACCTGGCAATTTCAGCAACACTTTTAGCGATTATCTGTGTACAGGGAGGTGCTTCCATTGCTAAACAGCTCTTTCCTCTGATAGGCCCTATTGGGACTGTTAGTTTGAGGATCGGACTTTCTGCTGTGTTGCTCATTTTGATTAACCGTCCGAAATTTTTGCAGTTCACCGCACAAAAATGGAAGTACTGTGCAATGTATGGGATTGGTCTGGCAGCGATGAATCTCGTTTTCTACATGGCTATTCAAAGGATCCCGTTGGGGCTGGCGGTTACGGTAGAATTTGCAGGGCCTTTATTTTTGGCCATTGCTTTATCCCGGAAATTGCTGGACGTAGTATGGGCATTGCTGGCCTGTATTGGGATATTACTCATTGTTCCGTGGCAAAGCGATCATGTTGATCTGGTTGGAATTGGATTGGCTTTTCTTGCAGGAATGTTTTGGGCGGTATACATCGTCATGGGTGGAAAAGTGGCTAAAATTATGGATGGAAAAGATGCGGTTACCACCGGAATGGTATTTGCAAGTCTGGTTATCATCCCTTTTACCATATGGGACGGAGCTGTATTCAATCTTACGCCTTCTATTTTTGTAAAAGGTTTAGGAGTGGCTATTTTGTCTAGTGCGTTGCCATTTTCACTGGAAATAATGGCATTGAAAAGACTTCCCGCAAAGACCTTCAGTATTCTGATGAGCCTGGAACCTGCATTTGCAGCTCTTTCGGGTTGGGTATTTCTGGTAGAAGAACTGAGTTTTTTACAATGGATTTCAATCAGTTGCGTCATTGTGGCCAGTATAGGAACAACTGTTTTCAGTAAAGCGACGGCTCAGAATGAAATTGTTCAAAGCAAAGAATAAGCTTCTGCATAAAAAAGGTGTATCATTGTATCATTTTTCAGGCTGATTCTTCAAATAATTAATAATTCCGATCACATCATCCTTACCGAAACCATCATCATGGGCAGACTGGTAGGTTTTGCTCAGAACCTCAGATAGAGGAAAATCAGCACCGGCATTCTGAGCTAATAAAATATCTTTCAGCATGAGATCGAGAGCAAAAGCAGGCTCATATTGGTTTTTGATCAGCATAGGTGTTTTTACTTTGGTAGCGCCACTTCCGCTGGCACTTTCATTGATGATTTCCAGCATGGCTGTTCGGTCAATTCCCAATTGATCTGCAAACAGAACGGTTTCCGCCAATCCCTGGTAAATAGCAGACAGGAAATAATTGATGGAAAGTTTCCCTGCAATTCCTTTTCCGTTTTCCCCTAAATGCTTAACTGCTTTTCCAAGTTTTTCAAAATAAGGCATAGCCCGTAAAAGGTCTTTTTCTTCACCACCCGCCATAATGATCAGTGTTCCTTCTGCAGCAGGAACAGTACTTCCGGCTACCGGCGCATCGATGAAAGCTGCTTCTTTTATTTTAACAGCTCCGCTGAGCTCTGCAGTGGCCTGTGGAGAGATCGTGCTCATGTCTATAAAAAGTTTTCCGGTAATATCCGATTTCAGGATATCTTCGTAAACTGCTTTGGCGGCATGGTCATCGGTAAGCATTGTAAATACGATGGTGCTGTTCTCCACCAGATCTGAAATCTGAGTATAAACGGTTGATTTTTCTTTAAAATCTTTAGTTTTTTCAGATGATCTGTTGTAAACTGAAAGCGGGAATCCTGCTTTTTCAATATTTTTTGCCATAGGATGGCCCATATTTCCTAGCCCTATGAATCCTATTTTCTCTTTCTCCATGCTTGATTTTTTTTACGACGATTAAACAATGACATTTAAGCCAAAATATAAAATTATTTACACTGGAAAAATGAATTTCATCATGTAAACCTGCTCTATTTGCATCAAAAAACCGACCAAAGCAAGGCTGTATTTTTACAATATTTTTTGTTGATTAACTTTTAAAACCCGGAAAACTTACGGAAATTTGCAGCAAATAAAAATCAATGAAGATTATAGACGTCGAAAAATGGAACAGGAAAGAGCATTTTGAATTTTTCTCAAAAATGGACAGCCCGTACTTTGGATTTACCACAGAAGTAGACTGTACAAAAGCTTATGCCTATGCAAAGGAAAACGGCCATTCTTTTTTCGCGACCTATCTTCACAGGTCGATGGTAGCCGTAAATGCCGTAGATGAGCTGAAACTACGGATTGTAGACAATCAGGTGGTTTTATATGATGCCATTCATGCAGGAACTACAATAGGAAGGGCAGACGGGACTTTTGGTTTTGCATTTATCCCTTTTTCAAACGACTTTAATACGTTCAATGGTATTATGCGGGAAGAAATAGAGGATGTACAGCGTACATCAGGGATCAGGATGAATAATGGTGAACTTGGTAAGGATCTCATCAGGCATTCAACCATTCCATGGAATTCTTTCAGCGCCCTGCTTCATCCTACCAGTTATAACAATTCTGAATCTGTTCCGAAAATTACATTCGGTAAATTCAGCATCCGTGACGGTAAAAAGTTTCTTCCGGTTTCTGTGGAGGCTCATCACGGGCTGGCGGATGGAATTCATATCGCGAGATATCTGGAAGAGTTTCAGAAGCAGCTTGATGAGTTTTAAATCCTGTAAAATTCTATTTTATTAAAGTAAGAATCAGTACATAATTTTTCTATTCTCTATTTTCAAAATCTTATCTTTTTCCATACTTTTTATGGCTCTTATTACTGTTTCTACGCGCAGACCGGTAAGGGAAGCAAGTTGTTGTCTCGTCAGAGGAATTTGGAAAGAATAGGGTGTTTTGTCCTCATCATAGCTTTTGAAATAATCCATTAGCTGTTTCAGCTTCAGCATAGGATTCTGGAAAGAAAGATTATAAAGCATCATATATTTGTAATACATTCTTTCTGCCATACATTGATAGACATTCAGGGAAACTTCCTGGTTTTCCTTTATTAAATTCAAAAAATTCGATTTTGGAAGTTTGAAAATTTGGGAATCCTTTATAGCGATTGCATTCATTGGATAAGGACGGTCTATAAACAGAAGAGACTCTCCAAAACTGTATCCGTCGTAAAATATATTCTGAATAAATTCTTTTCCGTTCTCCGTATAATTATTGAGCTTAACCTGCCCTTGCTTAATCTGGTAATAAAACATAGGAAATTCTCCTTCGCGGAAAATGATATCACTCGATTTATATGCTTTAGTTTCTGCTCCAAATGAAATTAATAAATCTTCTACAATCATGGTATAATAAGCTAATTAAAATTTTAAACAAATGTTTAACCATTCATGTCTTTCATTATGCAATAAACAGAAAAGCTGAAAATTTCAATAATGTAAAGAACGGCAATTTTAATGAGTTTCTTCAATATGTCCTACCACATACATACCACAATATTTTGATGGCCTCATATTAAAATCTTTTAATATTCACTGATAATAGAGAATATAATCCTTAAGAACATTGATTAAGATCATAAAAAACAAAATTTACATCTGCTACATTTGTTGAAATATAAAAGTATAGTTTAACCTAAATTTTGAGCTGGAAATATAATAAATACACTAAGTATAAGCGGGGCGTGGTATGTATGTGGTATTTTAATTCTGTAGAATTTTAATCATTTTCTCTTTCTTTGTTGCTTTTAAAATAGTTAAAGAATGAGCGTCAGATAGAGGTTTGCAAGAAAAAATACCGATCCGGAAAGTGTATTTAGAATTATAAATTATAGACTGTAATCTTAAACTTCCATAACACCATAAACAACTGTTACAATAACAGGAAAAGAAGAATAGGTACTGGTGCTGTACATACTAAAGCACCGGAAATAAGTAGAGATGAGAAAATATTATGAAAAACGAAAAACCGCAATCTAATTTAGAAGATTTGAATCAAAAGATTTTTATGCAGGACGAAATTATCACTTTAGCCAAAGAAAATTCACCACGTCTGTTGAATAAATTCAGGTTAGTTTACCCTGATTTTTTTGACAAAATAGCTAAAATACACCCCAATCTCAAAAACTCTGAATTGATTTTTTGCATTTATCTAAAACTTAACTTCACTACTAAGGAAATTGCAACTTATACTTTTGTGACTCCAAAAGCCATTCAGAACAGAAAAAACCGGATCCGGAAAAAACTTAATATTCCTTCCGAAATGGATATTTACAAGTGGTTTAATGATCTTTAAAAACAATTTTTTGCATTAAATTATATTTGGATTACTGCTTTGGCCAGATCGTGGTAAAGCAGTATTTTCCATTGCTCATCAGCAGCTTCTTTCTGCCATTTCAGTCTTAATTCCATTGCTTTTCTACCATCAGAATCACTTTTATAAGCAAGATGGTATTTAAGGTAAGACTCCTGGGGAAGATCATCCGCTCCGTAAAAAACAGTTTCACCGTTCTCTCTGATCCAGAATACCTGCATAAAAGGGGTATGGCCACCCACCACTTCAAAAGAAATCCCGCTAGCGATCTCTCCCTGATCTTCACTCATCCATACAATATTGGGAAGGCTGATCAGTTTTTCCAATGTATCAAAATCAAAAGAAGGATTCCCTTTATTTTCCATTGCAAAAGCCAGTTCTCTTTTTTGAATATAAATTTCTGCATTGGGAAATGCCGGCTGAAAATCATTGCCGTTCCGTATGATACTCCCATCAATATGGTCTTTATGAAGGTGTGAAAGAAGAAGTTTTGTGATCTGTTCCGGTTTTATATCCTCTTTTTCCAATAGCTCGGAAATGACAGTTTTTCCTTCAGCGTTTTTCCAACCTATGCCGGCATCAAGAAGGATATAATCATTGGCTGTAATAATAAGAAACGGCTGCACAGACATTTTAATTCCTTTCACTGTATCAAAATTTTCATCTGTCAATAGTGTAAAGTCCTTTGTTTTGCTGGCCGAGAAGTTGCCTTCTTTGAGCGGAATAATTTTCATTCTGCAAATTTCCCAAATATTTCTAAAACCTGAAAACCTTTTTTTCAATAGAGCTCATCGGAAAAAACAATCATCTTACCAGCTGTTCAACCCGTTGTTCAGAGCTCTGATATAATTTTCTTCATCAAAAGAGTAGAGGTCAGGAGCTTTATGGGCGCCACCGCGTCTCTGTTCTTCAAGCTTTTTCAGGATTCCCAAAGACTTCATTTTCGTATAGAAATTCCCACGGTTAAGTTCTTTTCCCAACACAGCTTCATATAATTTCTGAAGTTCAGGAAGCGTAAATTTTTCCGGAAGAAGGTTTCGCCCGATAGGTATTGCTGCAATTTTCTGCCTCAATATGAGAAGAGCTTTTTCAATGATCTCACGGTGATCCATCGCAAGTTCAATTTCCTGCAGTTTGCTGAGGAAGATCCATTCGCAGGTCTCACTGTATTGATCGGGAATGATGTTAAGCATTGACGGGTTATAAAGTGCATAATATCCTACGGAAATAAACCGTTGTTTTTGAAAAAGAGTTTCATCAAAATCCTCAAAATAAGATTCACTTCTGTTTTTTCTTCCGAACACTCCGAATTCTTCAAGATAAACATCTGCAACACCGGTTCTTTCTTTGAGGATTCTTTTAACAGCTTCATCCAGATCTTCATCTTTTTTAACATAGCCGCCCGGCAGCAGCCATTTTTGCCTGTAATTGGTCTTTAGAAGCAGAACTTTAAGTTCATTATGCTCAAATCCGAAAATAACGGGATCGGCTGAAATATGTGGCAGGAAAATTTCTTTTGCCTCGGCAGATTGCTGTAAAAGCTGTTGTTTAAAATCCATGGAACTAATCTGAGATTGTGTCTTATTACAAATTTGCTGAAAAAAAACGAAAAATCCTTTACATAGAGACTTTAAAAAAATCACTTTAATAATCTTAAAAAAAGGAAAGCAACTACAAAATATTTATAGATACTTTACGTTAGAGATAAGACACAAAATACATGGCTGACTTTCTGTAAAGCTATTAACTGACGAAAAACAATTCCCGCTTTTACTGCTGACAAATTATTTTAAGATTAAATGCCATAGTTGATTGAAAGAGGCCGTTCCAAATAAACGGCCTCTTTTTTATAAATTCATTATCTTTGCTGATCTTAAGCTGAACTTTTTATTTGACTGTTTCAACCCTTAAACGTAAGCAGTTCTATAATTCTAATCATATCATGCAGGCAAACTTATCCTCTGGCATCTCCCGTACTGTAATCTGGCTTATGGCTGTTATTTCAGGTCTTGTGGTAGCCAATAACTATTATAACCAGCCATTGTTGGCACTGATTTCGGACGATCTTCATGTTTCTGAAAGTGCGGCAGGAAGAATTTCTGTGCTTACCCAGGTAGGCTATGCGCTGGGGCTTTTACTTCTGGTGCCTTTGGGAGATAAATTTTTCCGTAAGAAATTAATCTTATTTGATCTGGTTCTTGTATTCGGATCGTTGCTTTGGATGACCTTTGCCACCGAATTATGGATGCTGTACGCAGCAAGCCTGCTGATAGGAGCGACTTCCGTCATTCCACAGCTGTTTGTACCTATTGCAGCAGAATTATCTTCGGATAAAGAAAAATCTTCCAATATTGGACTTGTAATGTCCGGGTTGCTTCTTGGAATCCTTTTGTCACGCTTTATTGGCGGTATCGTAGGCGAAGTCTGGGGTTGGAGAGCTATGTTCGGAATTGCAGCGGGATTAATGATCGTAGTGTGGATCGCCGTATACAAAATGCTTCCGGAAATGCAGCCAAATTTCAAAGGAACGTACAAGGAACTAATGCAGTCCGTGGTTCATCTGGCAAAAACACAGCCTATCTTACGTCTCGCTTCATTCCGGGGAGCGATGGCTTTCGGGTCTATGTGTGCTTTATTTACAACGTTGGTCTTTCATATGGAAAAGCCGCCTTTCAATGCGGGCTCTTCCGTAGTAGGGAGCTTCGGGCTGGCCGGAGCTGTAGGAGCACTGGCAGCCGCAAAAGTGGGTAAACTTCAGAAATACCTGGATATCAACAGAATCATATTGTACTCACTTTTTATAGTAGTGGGAAGCTGGGCATTTACCTATTTTGCCGGGGAAACTTATTGGGGCCTGATCGTTGGCGTTATCCTGGTAGACCTGGGCGTACAGTCCAGCCATATTATGAACCAGACCAATTACTTTTTAATCAAATCCAATGCGGTTAACAGATTGAATACTGTTTATATGGTTTCTTATTTCATCGGCGGATCCCTCGGAACGTGGCTGGCTTCTATAGCCTGGCAATATGCACAGTGGGAGGGAGTATGCTTTGTAGGAGCATCTTTTGGACTGCTGGCCATTTTAGCTCATCTTGTATTCAGTAATAAAGTAAACGCACCCCAGCCTTAATTTTCAGCCTCTGACTTACTCATATTTTCCTGAACCAAGTCCCTGTGTTTGGTTCCCCATTTTTCCAAATCTTCCCAGATCGGGATCAGTTCTCTGGCAATATCCGTGAGCTCATAATCTACTCTTGGCGGAACTTCAGCATGTACTGTTCTTTTTACCAGCCCTTCTTTTTCCAGTTCCCGGAGTTGAAGTGTAAGCATTCTTTCGGTAATTCCACAGATCCGGTCGCGCACTTCACTAAAACGCAGTTTTCCGTCTTTTAACCTGTTTAAAATCAAAAGTTTCCACCTGCCTCCGATCTTGCAGACAGCATAAGACAAATCACACTCCTGTATGTACTTTTTATTGATGTTATTCGTTGAATTTTCCTTTATTTTTCCCATAGCTTACAAATTTGTTAGTACCGTACAATTAGCTGTATACAGTGCAAATGTAAGGTTTGAAAATTAATTTTGCATTCAGAAACTGAAAATAAACAGCAGTTCCGGAACAAGAGCGCTCAACGTTCCAAAAAATAGTATTCACATAAAAAAATAAGAATAATGCAGTTAACAGAACCTATCAATCAGATTTTAAATCACTTAGAAAAAATACATTCATTCAATGCCAAAAATCCATTAGAGGATACCCGAAAATACCTTGAAACCATGTCCCTTCAGCTTAGCAGAAAAAAAGAACCTGTTGCCATGATAGAAGAGCTGAATATTCCTCTGGCAAACCATCAGATTCCGGTCCGGATCTACCGTCCAAAAGGGAAAGATATCCAAAATTCATCAGCAATCATTTATATTCATGGAGGATGGTTTATTGCCGGCAGTTTTGAAACCCACGATGCTGTAGTTCGGAAACTGGCCAATAAAACCGGATCAGTGGTGATCTTTGTGGATTACCGCCTAGCTCCCGAACATGCTTTTCCTGCAGGCTTAAACGATTGCATCGATTCTGTAAAATGGGTCGCAGACCATGCGGAATCTTTGGGAATTGATGCCAACCAGATCGGTATTATCGGGGACAGTGCCGGAGGTGCACTTGCAACAGGTGTTTCTACTCAGATAGGAGAGCTGTTGAAATTTCAGGTACTGATTTATCCTGCTGCAGATCATCAGCTCAATACAAAATCATGGGAGACGTATGAAACAGGCCCTGTTCTTAATAAAGAAGGAGGTATCCAAGCCTGGAAATGGTACCATCCTGAAGGAGCAGACCATCCAAATCCTTTGGCAATACCAATTTTGATCAAAGATTTTAAAAATACGCCACCTACATTAGTTCTTATTGCAGAACATGATGCTTTGAGAGATGAAGGAGAAGAGTTGTCACAGCATATGAAAGACGCAGGAATTCCTGTTCGTATCAGCTTTTATAAAGATATGGTTCATGGTTTCATGCATATGGGAGAGATCCTGAATGAGGTCCAAAAGGCTACTGATGAAATAGCAGAGTTTGCGCATCAACATCTTAAAACTGCAGGAAAATAAGCATGAAAAAATATGCATATATCGGCTGCCTTGGATTCATTGCAGTTATTACCACTGAATTTGGGGTCATTGGAATTCTTCCGCAAATCGCGGAACATTATCAAATAGGTGTAGATAAAGCAGGCTGGCTGCTCAGTGCTTTTGCTTTGATCATTGCTTTAACGGGGCCTTTCATGACTTTACTCATGTCCGGGTTTGATCGCAGCAAAGTGATGCTTGCCGCAATTTCTATCTTTTTGTTTACTGCTTTAGTTTCCTCACTGTCGCCACCGTTCTGGCTTCTGATGCTGGTGAGAGTGCTTCCGGCTTTTCTGCAACCTGTCTATATTGCCACAGCATTGTCTGTCGCTGTGTCCGGTGCTGATGAAAAGCAGGCTAACAAACTGATGGGGATTGTTTTTATAGGGGTTGCCCTGGCTATGGTGACAACAGTTCCTTTTGCAACATGGCTGGCCAGTGTATGGATATGGGAATCTTCTTTCATTATCCAGAGTGCGGTCAGTATGATAGCTTTGGCTGTTATCTATTTTTTACTTCCTCCAATGCCTGTCAAAAAGAAAAAATCTTACAAAAGTCAGCTTAAAATTTTGACACAGCCAACATTTCTCATCAGTACTGCTATGAATTTTTTCATGATAACAGCCTGGTTTTCTACCTACAGCTATTTTGCAGATTATCTGAATAAAGTTAAAGGAATGGATGGACCGATGATCAGTTATATGCTTTTTCTGTTTGGAATCATTGGTGTTTTTTCCAATTGGATAGCAGGGAAAATGTTAAGCTGGAATGTATCAAAAACAACAGCTCTGTTTCTTTCCGGTACGGTCATCATGCCATTTTTACTGTATTTTTCCGGAGACAGTCTGCTCGCCAATATTATCAGTATAGCAATCTGGGGGTTCCTGTATTCTCCAAGTTTTCAAAATGCTTCAACCTATATGATTTCTTCTGTACCGGGTTCTCTTGAATTTGCCAACAGCTTAGCTACTTCTTTTGGAAATCTGGGGGTAACACTGGGAACTACCTTGGGAGGCTGGATGATCGTGACTAAAGGGGCCGCTTACAATCCATGGATCGGTTTTGTATTTGGTATGCTGGCTTTTTTAATGATTATAGGGAGAAGTATTCTGGAAAAAAGAACTGAAAAGAAAAAAACAATTATTCCCTGTCAATAATGTAACAAATTTTGATGGGGCAATAATTAAAAAAGGAAAAATGAAAATAGAAGTATGGTCAGATGTATGTGTCCGTTCTGCTATATCGGAAAACATAATTTTGAACAGGTTCTTGAAAAGCTGCCGTTTAAAAACGAAATAGAAGTAGAGTGGAAGAGCTTTCAGCTAGATCTAACCTTAGATGCTGCCTCCACACTATATAATATTGATAACTGTTAAAAGCCTATTTGCTATACTAAAAACATTTTCTTCCATTTGGTAACAGAATTACGGCTTAACTTGAAATGGTTTGCCAGTTGGATATTATTAAGGTTGTACTTCTTCTGGTACTCCAATATTTTCAGAATATCAGACTTGCGGTAAGAACGGTGTTTTTGATTGAAATTTTCAGTTTGATTATCTGATGTCCCAAAGATGATCGTATTCAATTGAATAATATGCAAAAACGACAGACTTTCCATACTAAGCAATACTTCACATTCTTTTCGCTTGTGAGGAAATTTCTTGGTCAGTATATCGGAATAAATGTTTTTATAATTAGGCTGATTATTTTTCATATGTATAGATTTGATAAAGAGAGGAATAGCTTATTCTACCTTTTCTTTGTGTTTTATTAACCATTTGTAAAGTGTTGTTTTGGGAATCCCGTATTCTTTTATTACCCCCATCCTGGTCATTTCTCCTGTGCTGATCTGTTCCAGTATAAAATCAATGATTTCTCTGGTGTAGATGCTTTTACGGAACTGAGGAAGCGTTGTTTTTCCGGTTTTCTGTTTGGCACTTGGCGGAGCATAAATAATAAGGTGTTGTGAATAAATACGAAAAAAATCATACTCTAACAGTTTGCTCCACTTCAGTAAAGTCTCCGTATCAAGGCTTTCCTGCTGATACATTTGTTTAATCTCTTTTTCGGTACATTTAAAAAAATTACATATTCGCTGCAATTCTATCTTGCTTTCTGCAACGCCTTGTTCAATGATTTGTCCGATATGAATACTTTTGAAATTCATTTTTATGTTTTTTTTAACTGATAGATTTGACTATCCTTTCTCATAATAAAGCCGGCAGCAAAAGAAATACTGCAAAAGATTACTACATAAAAACTTATATTAAAAAGCTGGCCGGCTAAGTTTGATTTTATTTTTGGTTTTTTCCTATGATAAAAAGAAGCTCCCATTAATTCTTCCCATCATTTGTGTCTTTATGTTCAGAAAAACGGGAGCTTCAGTTTAATTAATCATTTAAGCCGACATTCTTTGTGCTGTCATAAAGACACGTCGGATGTTATTGTTAGGATCGGTATCATTCAGGTTATCTACAGAAACATAAACTGTTATTCTGTACCAAATTCCATCTACAAGTAAATCCACTGTTTCTATCTCCTGAGAATTATCACTAGAGTTGGTAGCTATTACAGGAATTGAGCTGCTGTTCATATTGTCTCCCCAGTTAAGATAAATTCCGTTATCGGTTTCCAGATAACCTCCCGGAGCGACTAGGACATTAGCACGACGATAATTAGTTTCATTTGATAATGCTGCATACCACATTTTAACGTTAGAAGTAGAGATATTTACCAAACGGGGATTGTAGGTAACTGCCCCGGAACCTTGATTAGAACTTGCATTAAAATTAATATCCAATCTTACCTTTTGTCCCAGAATAGCATCATAAGTACCCCCAATATATGTACTCAATAGTCCAATATATGTCGCTGGTAATGTAAAGGTGAAGAACTGATATTCGCCAGGAGCAAGTACTTTTCCAAGGCCAACTGTTGCACTACAGCTCTGTCCTCCGATTGAAAGTGGAAATGTTGTTGTATTCGGGCTGGATACCGTTGGTGTCCCGGAAATAGTATAGTTTAAAGTACCGGATCCCTGTGCAAAATTACCCTGCGGAAGTGTTGCTGTAAGCCCGTTTACAGGTCCTATAGTTTGTGCAGCATATATTCCTGCATTTCCTCCTGTATAGGGAACCGACATTGTACCACTATAAGGGATACCTGCAGTATAGGAGATCGGAAACAGAGAAGCACTTGCACAGTTCAGACCACCTATTGTACCCGGTTGTAATGAGCGTCCGTCCAAAGGTCTCCATTGGGTTCCGTCCCAATATACATATCCTTGAAAGGCAAGGGCAGCTGTTCCTAAGTTGTACACCAATAAGCCAACTGCAGGACTGGGAATTGTAGCCGCGTCGTTATGGGCTGTTAAAGCTACTCTCGGACCTAAAAATCCTTTTTGACTTCCCGATGCAAGCTGGCTTACATTAAGCTCCAGAATAGCAGATGCGTCGGGAGCTGCTCCAATACCTGTAGATCCTGATGCAGTTACAATAAAGTCATCTTTTAATTGTGCCGCAGTTGGAGTTCCTGTGGCCGCATTATTTTTGGCACCATCTATATTGAAAATACCTTGTGGGTTTTGTGTGTTGATCCCGACCTGAGACCAGGCTAAGGAAGATGTTGTCAAGGCTATTGCTAAGTATATATTTTTTTTCATTGTTGTTTAATTTAGAATCGGTTGAATAACAGGGTCTATATTCTGTTATTATTTATTTTATGTTTTTGTAACAGATTTCGATGGTTAATGACATCTGGTTACAGTTGAGGGATATTCTTACTTGTTTGCTTATAGCTTTAAAAAGGGGGAGGCCGGATACTGAAGACTTTTATATGGGAATGGGATACCGTATTATTATTACGCTCCCATGATACATCTTTTGGGAAAACAAAAGAGGTAAGGCTGAAACAGTTCTCGTTAATCAGCTGTTTATGATAATCGTTGTATGTGGAAGGGATAAAACATCTGCTATCCGTAGCTAAAATGAAATATTTTCTTTTGCTATCTGTTGTAAAATAAATGTTTATAGGTTTAGCAACCTTGCTTTTCTTTACTTCAGTTGGTTCCTTATATGTTTTTTTAGCTAGGGATTTTGCAGATGGAATATTCCTTTTCTTTTCCCCGTCAATAAAAATATTGTGTCCATTATATAGTATGGTTCCTTCTGAAATAAAAAGAATCTTGTCTGTTTTTATTTCTTTGGCTTTATTGGGAAAAGAGGATGGAGCCTTTGTAATGCTATGCATTTGATCTTCATTGAAGACATAAGCTCCTTCAGATACAAAAATTACAGTGGATTTATTTTTTTTATTACTTTTGCCAGATTCGATTTTTTTTTGATCAAATAAAGGACGCATAGCATAAGCATACAAAGTTCCCAATGTGAGAACATATATTAATAAAAAGCTTTTTGCTATGGTCACAATATTTTTCATCATTTGTATTTCGCAGCAAAATTATATGCATAAGTGGAGATTGAAAAACAAAAGAGGTCAAAGCATCAATGAAAAATCACTTTTTAATTAAAGATGAATAAGTTTCGTTATCAGTAATAGTAAACAAATTAAAATATTGATAAACAACATGTTGCATAAAGTAAAGATCACTTTTCATTGGTTATTTCAGTAAATAATACAAAAAAAATGGATAATACAAGACTAAGAGAACAGGAGATCTTAAGACTAAAAGAAGAACTTTCAATAAGATATAATTATCTGATGGGAGCTATTTTATTATTATTTACATTAATATATCTTTTCATCGTAAAAGAAAAGTTGTTCGGATATTATTGTTTGGTTGGGGCTATTGCTTTGCTAAGCCATGTATATTTATTAAATACTTTTTTTCCAACACTTTCTTTAGAAAAAAGAGTGCGGGGCTATCTTATTATTGCGCCCATTTATACTTACTTTATCATACTTTATTTCTGGAAATGTTCCATTTTTCAATTTTGCTGGCTGGTTCCTGTGCCACTTGGGGCCTATGTTTTCCTTGGTAAAAAAGAAGGTTCATCTTTTTCAGTTTATACCTTGTTTATTGCAGTTGTAGCTATCTTTACTGGTGATATTGCTCCGCTTCACACTAGAATAAATTCTTATGAAAATGTTTTTCGGTATAATGACCTACTTTCATTCGGGTTTAATATTGTAATTGTTTATTTGCTCATTTATTATAAGGATAAAATAAGGGAGCAGGAACTTCTTTCCATTATAGAAAAAAAGAAACGAATTACGCTTCCTATTACACTGGATGAAAAAGAAATATCCGGTGCAAAGTCATTATTTGAAAAAATAGAAAATGAAATCATCACAAACAAGCATTTCACCAATCCGGAGTTTAATATTTCGATGTTATCTACCATTCTGAAAATCAGCAATAACTATATTTCAAAATCAATAAGGATACAGGGATATTCTAATTTTAATACCTATGTCAACTCTCACAGGATTGGTTATGTAAAAGAATTAATTGCAAAAAGCGACCTGGAAAAAGTAACCCTGATGTATATCTATACCGAAGCAGGATTTATTAACCAATCTACCTTTAATAAAACGTTCAAACAATTTGTAGGAATGACTCCAAGCGAGTATATTCAAAAGGAAAGTAGTAAAACTTAGTACCAAATAGGATTTGGCACTAAGTTAAAGTTATACCATATAAAGAAAGAGGCTGTTTCAAAAGGTAATAATGCTCTGAGAATCTCCTAAATGGCAAAGTTGTCATAGGGAGGGCTGAGAGAGTTACTTTTGAGACAGTCTCTTCTTACATCTTTAATTGTTTTTAGAATCGCATCTTATGGAGCTGTAATCTGATCTATTTTTATAAATACTTTCATTGTTAACGGGTTAGTGCTCGTCTGTCCTCCAATTGCTCCTGCCATCATAGTTGCTGTATAGGCTACTTTTGTTGTAGTAGATGTATCTATCCAGGTATAATATCTATATTCAGGTCCATTATTAGACCCTTGATAAATACCTGGGTCCCCCCAATATACTCTTGAAGCGGTTGTGCTGGTGCTCCAAGTATTTCCTGTATTAAGATCCCCTCCAAATAAATTGGGAACAGCTGTTAAAGTATTCCCCGCCTGGCCGATGTATCCTCCGTATTCAGTTGAGTTGTTCCACATCAAAACTTTATTGGCACCAGAATTATTCCTTATCTGCACATCTGACAATTGTACCTGTGTTGTGTTATTGGTAGCAGTAGCTGATGCCGTTTGATTAGAATGCCATAAAAATACCCTAAAAGTATATAAGCCATCAGGCGTTGTCGCTTCAACAGAAAAGCCTTTAGTTCCATTTGAATCGGTCACAAATTTCAGATAATCCATTACTGCAAGGCTTTTAATATCGGCAGTTACTTGTTTGCCAACATTTATACTGCTGCAACCGGTAAATCCCGGATTCAACGTGATAAATGGCGTTAAATCAAATGTAATCCCCGTAGGAGAGTTTTGAGATGCAATAGGGGTCCCTGAAACACTAAATGATAAGGAACCTGAACCGGATTCAGTTTTACCATCTGAAATAGTTGCAGTTACAGCAGCATTACCTACGGATGTAAGTGTTGTCCCGACAAATTTACCGCCATTAGCAATAGTATATGGAATCTTAATAATTGTTCCTGCAATGAGAGGCGTACCACCTGTTATAATCTGCTGAGGGTCTAATATGGCTCCATTACAATTTAATGTGGCTATGGCATTAACTGCAGAAGAATTGTCCACAGCTCGCCATTCTGTACCATTCCAAAAATAAAAGCCCTTAGGTAGGGCCGTTCCGGTATTATAGACAAATAAGCTAACTGCATTGGCAGCAGTGCCTAGCTGAACCGTTGTTGTTGTTAAATTTACTCTAGGAACAAGTATTCCTTTGGTAGTGGATATAACATCCAACACCGAAGAAGGATCTGGCACCGTCGTATTAATACCTACTTGAGCACTTACTGTCAAACAGGTAAAAACAAAAAATAATGTTTGTAAATGTTTTTTCATGTTTTGTCTGGTTAAAGTTAATATTATATAAATTTCAATACGATTAATTTTGTATTGTCAAAAATTTAATTTAATAAAGTAAATATAATATATTTTTTCTTAATAAATATAAATTTTTGAATAATTTAAAAGAATAACATATTGTATGCAATAGATTATGTTATAAGCAAAAAGACTTTTGGGAGAGTCATACTTGATACAGCGAGGAGTCAAATAAAGTTAATATATTCTATAAAATTGTATTTTCGGTATTCTGGGACTACCATTTCTCAGAAGCATTATTGAGAAAAAAATAGAAAAACAGAAGAGCACAATATACTGTAATAAATTTTGTTACAATTAAGAAATATATTAATTTTGTAGTCTGATAATTCTATCAGAATTAAAATAAATAAAGAATGAAAATAGAAATATGGTCAGATATTATGTGTCCGTTCTGCTATATCGGAAAACATAATTTTGAACAGGCTCTTGAAAAGCTGCCATTCAAAGACGAAGTAGAAGTAGAGTGGAAGAGCTTTCAGCTAGATCCAACCCTAGATACTGCTCATCCTCAGAATACAATTGAATATTTTAAAGAGAAAAAAGGTTTTCCGGCAGACCAGGCATCTCAAATGATTGGTCAGGTCGCCCAGATGGGAAAGGGATCAGGAATCGATTTTAATTTTGAAAAAGCACTGATCATCAATACTTTTACTGCTCATAAATTACTTCATCTTGCCAAAAAGTATGGTAAATCAAATGAGATGGAAGAAGCTCTTTTTAAAGCTCACTTTATTGACGGAAAAAATGTAGGAGATATTGAAGAACTTATTTTTCTTGCTAAGAATTTAAATATTGATGAAGGTGAGGCAAGACAGGCTTTAACATCAGATCAGTTTGATTATGAAATCAGTCAGGATATCCAGGAGGCCAAAAACAATGGTATTTCCAGTGTTCCTTTCTTTGTTCTGAATGGAAAGTATGCCGTATCCGGGGCACAGCCTGCAGAAGTTTTTGCTGATGCCCTTCAGCAGACGTACAAAGAAACAGTAAGTCCGTTTAAAGACCTTTCCAAAGAAGGAGGTGCATCGTGTGATGCTGATGGATGCAGTGTGTAATACTGTAAGGAAGCCTGAAGCTGGAAGAGAGAAGTTATTGAGTTCCAACTACAGAATGACAATGTACTTTATTAAATTTTTAAGATTAATTTCTTAATTTTTATTGGCTAAAGTTACTTTTTCAACCTCCCTCTTTCAGCTTCATGACTATGTTAATTTCCTAACCACAAATAACACTAATAGATTCACGAATGTTACTATTGAATGTCAGCAACATTCGTGGAATTTGTGAAAAGATTATAATGAATAATAATTTAGCATATTCAATATAAAACACCTCAAACCGGGGTGTTTTTTTATTCCATACAGATTAATAAAAAAAGAAGAAAGAATTCCTGTTTTAGGTGTTCAATCCTTATTTTTGTTTAAATATTTATGTTCAATGATAAAAATCAATACCGAAGCTCATTATCCTGTTTCAGAGACCCTGTTTGTCTTTGCTTTGGATTCGGAGGCCGGACAGGCTTTTGAAGGAAAAAATAAACTGGTAACAGGAATAGGAAAAGTAAACGCTGCTATTGAGCTTACCCGGGAAATTCATTTCCGAAAACCTAAACTGATCATTAATTTGGGTTCCGCAGGAAGTAAAAGTTTTGGAAAGGGTGAAGTAGTATGCTGTACCAAATTTATTCAAAGAGATATGGATGTAAGAGGTCTCGGTTTCAGTCTTTATGAAACGCCTTTATCCGGAATTCCTCCAGTTTTGGAATATGGTCTTCAAATGAACGGCCTGGAAGAAGGAATTTGCGGCAGCGGCGACAGTTTTGAGATGAATCATTCCGAAACAGACTATAATATTGTAGATATGGAAGCGTATCCGCTTGCCCTGATCGCAAAAAAAGAAAATATTCCTTTTCTGTGTCTGAAATATATTTCTGATGATGCAGGAAGTGATGCCGCAGACGACTGGGCAGTTCAGGTACACATGGCTTCTGAAGCGTTTAAAAAAATATTATTTTCATAGCATAAGTCCTGAGGAAACTTTCGAACATTATTTTGTGTCTGTTATTAAAATCCAGTCTGCGATTATATGAAAGTTACTTTTTATCAACCGGTAAATCCTATACTTAAAAAATATATTGAAGGATATTATTTTGTAGAAAAAGATGAGAGCGATAAACCGGTCAGGTATCTTACTTTTCCGGACAACTATTTCATTGTATCAGCCTGTCAGAATGTGACTATTGCCCAGGATAAAGGATGGGTGGAAATCCGAAGGTCTTTATCCGAAAATTTAGTGATTGACTTTGTTGCCAGATGTTCTGTTCCTACTGAAATTTTTTATCAGCAGTCTATTAATGAAATTACGGTTTATTTTAAGCCGTTGGGAATGTATCATTTTTTTGAGGCAGATAACAGTGATATTATGCAGGAACATATTCATTTTTCAGATTTTAAAGAAATCTCGAATACAGTTTTTAATGAGCCCCACAGAAAAAAACAAATTGAAATGCTGGAAAAATATTGGCTTTCAAAATTTCAATATAAAGATTTAACGTTAGCTTACTCCATATTGACTGATTTTGAAACTGAACTCAGCATTGAGGAGATTGCAGTAAAAAATGGTATAACCAGACAATATCTGAATAAAATTTCTAAGCGGTATCTGGGTAAGCCGGCGACTGAATTCAGAAAAATACAAAGATTTCGTAAAGTTCTGATATCCAATAAAAAAGTAAGGAACCTCACAGAGCTTTCCTATGAAAATCTTTTTTACGACCAGTCCCATCTTATTAAAGATTTTAAAGAATTTACTAAAATTAGTCCCAAAAAGTTCTTTGAAAATGTAGATATTGAACAAAATAATATCTGGCTGTTTATCTAAGTTTCCATTTTTACAATTTAAAGTATGATCATTGAAATACTTTTACTGAAATATTAAATCATATTTCAATGAAAAAAATACTGTCCGGAATTTTCCTTTCCCTTTCTCTGGTTTCTTATGCACAGAAAGATGACACCAGTGTAGTGCTCTCTGATATTACAGAAAAAGTGAAGAGTCACTATATTGATAAGAAAGCCTACCAAAAAGTAGATTCTTTATTTCAAAATGAATCTGAAAAAGGAACTTTTAAGAATTTGAGTAAAAAAGACTTTGCTGCCTTTCTGACTCAAAAGTTGAGAACAACTATAAAAGACAAACATTTTTTTGTTAAATACCTCGAAAACTACAGTCCACAAAAAGCTGTTGATGAGAAAGAAAGAGAAAAAGAAAACAATTTTCATAACAGCCTTGAAAATTTTGGATTTGAAAACGTTCAACGCCTGGAAGGTAATATCGGTTATATCAACTTCAAAGGCTTTGCATCGCGGGAATCCAGTGAAAAAACATTGGCTGCGGCCATGAATTTTATTGCCAATACCAATTCCCTGATCATTGACCTGCGAGAGAATGGCGGCGGAGACAATGACATGCTTCTGTTATTCTGCAGTTATTTTTTTGATAAAAAAACGGATCTTTATACTACATACTTCAGAAATAAAGAGGAAACAGTGATAAACAGTACCCAATCTAAAGTTTCCGGACAGAAATATCTTCATAAAAAAGTCTACATTCTAACCAGTAAAAAAAGTTTTTCAGCAGCAGAAGGCCTTGCCTACTTTTTACAGGAACATAAGCTGGCCGAAGTAATCGGGGAAAAAACAGGGGGTGCTGCCAATCCGGTAGATCATTTCATCATCCAAAATCAATATTTACTATTGGTCCCGGCTGGGCAAATAAAATCAGTCATAAGCCATAAAAACTGGGAACCTGTCGGCGTGATTCCTGATCAGGAAGTAAAAGCTGAAGACGCTTTAAAGGCTGCTCATCTTAAAATTTTAAAAAATATTTTAAATACAGAAACAAAAACAGAATTAAGCATACCTGAAATAAAAAATCTTATTAATAAATTAGAGCAATAAATGTATAATATGCCATCAATAATCATTCATAAAGCAGGAATACAAGACCTTGAAACCATTCAAAATATAGGCAGACAGACTTTTTCAGAAACCTTTGCAGAAAGTAATACTGAGGAAGCAATGAAAACATATCTCGAAGAAAGTTTCAGTACGGAAAAAGTAAAGTCGGAATTAAATAATCCTGATTCCTATTTCTTTATAGCCTGGGAAGAGGATAATCCTGTTGGGTACCTTAAATTAAACTCTGGTGCTGCGCAAACTGAGCTACAAGACGATACTTCTTTGGAAATAGAGCGTATTTATGTCAAAAAAAGCCATCATGGACAGAAAGTAGGCCAATTGCTTTATGACCAGGCTCTGGAAACTGCTCAAAACCTGAACAAAAGTTATCTATGGTTAGGAGTTTGGGAGAAAAACCTGAGAGCCCTTCAATTTTACAGGAAAAATGGTTTTGAGGAATTCGGAAGCCACACATTCAGACTGGGTGATGAAGACCAGACTGATTTAATGATGAAGAAAATTTTAGATTAAATTATTATCAGCTTTGAAAGACCTTTTAGAACAGATTAATAGTTATTATCCGCTGTCAGAAGAAACGGTGAAAGCCCTGATGAATATCTGTAAGGAGGAAACATATCACAAAAATGACCTTCTCCAGGAAGCTGGCTCTGCCGCCAGATACTATTATTTTATAAAATCAGGATTGGTAGGATATTATACTGTAGACGAGCAGGGAGATTCTGTGTATAAGATTTTCTTTGAAGAAAAAAGTTTTGTAGCTTCTACGGCAGCTATTATCAAAGATAAGCCCAGCGACTTTAATATCATTGCTTTAGAAGATTGTTCAGTGATAAAATATCCGGCAAAAGCTTTCAGAGAACTCATCAATCAATACCACGACCTGGCATTATTTCACATCCATTATCTGGAAAAAAACTGGGTAGTAAAAAAAGAATCGCTGGAGATCTCTTTAAAGCATGAAACAGCCAAACAGCGTTATTTACAGCTTCTGGAGAACAAATCGCTTCATGATAGACTGAAACAGCATCATATTGCTTCTTATCTGGGGATTACACCCACTCAGCTGAGTCGCATAAAAAAAGAAATAAACTGACAAAAGCTTCAACATATGTTGAGGCTTTTTTATTTTCTGAGCCCCATCTTTGTCCTATAAATAAGAACAATTGTACGTCTAAATAAGAACAAAAGAAAGGGAAAGAGAAAAGATGATAAGTCCGCTTCATAGAATCAATGCTAATTGATTCTCTCTTAGCTCACTTAAATAATCATCATAGTAGTAAATCTTTGCGTCAAAAAAAGTCAAAGCAATAAAATTTCATTTTAAAATAAGACCCTTCAATTGATTTCAGACGTACCAGTTCATCAATTAAATTCTATCCTATGAAAAATTTAGTAAGCATCGTCTGTGTATTGACGGTATCTGCACAGCTTTCTGCACAGAAAGTCACTCATCAAGAGGTTTTCAGTGCCAAAATGAATAAGAACGTTAAAACGATTATCATCACACCGGATGTGCAGCAGGGAGCAACCTATCCATCGGTTTATATTCTTCACGGTTACAGTGGAAATCCTGAACGGACAATCAAACAAGACATTCCGGATCTGGTTCAGAAAGCACAAGAGTATAAAATGATTTATGTACTGCCGGATGGAAATTATAATTCGTGGTATGTAGACAGTCCGTTGGTTAAAGATTCCCAGTACCAGACTTTTATTGGTCAGGAGCTTGTAGACTATATTAATAAAAACTATCCGGTGAAAAATGATAAAAAATCCCGTGGTATCCTGGGTTGGAGCATGGGAGGTTATGGTGCTGTGAATATTGGGACTGCATACAATCATACATTTGGCATTGTGGGAAGTTCTTGTGGTGCTTTGGACTTCAATTCATTCGGGGAAGGGTATACTCATTATCAGGTAGATAAAGTATTAGGATCTGCAATATCATTAAATCCTAAATTTCTTACAGACAATAAAGTGAAGACTATGGCTACAGCAGAACAGCAGTACATTTTCGATTGTGGTACGGAAGACACACAAATGATTGAAATCAACAGAAAATTTCATAAAAAACTCACAGACCTTAAAATTCCGCATCTTTATATAGAATCCCTGGGTGCTCATGATCCGCAGTACTGGAGCAAATCCTTATCTGAACAATTGACTTTATTCAATCAATTCTTCAATCATTAAACCGCTTTATATAAATTACATATAATGCTTTAAAACAATGATTTACATTTAAATACGTAAAGTTAAAACCATTAAAAGCATTGAAGTAGTTAAGGAAAATTAAGCTTAAAATCAGATGATTTTAGTTAAGCAGAATATTTACTTAAAACAGAGTCCGCCTTAATAATCTTAATCACTTCATTAATGGTAAAAAAACATTTTGCTTTAAAAATAAAAAATCCTTTTAAGCCTTGTGCTTAAAAGGATTCATCATAATGATAATCAATTAATAATGAAATACTTTAAATTTTTTCAAAGTTTTTACCCAAATGTTCTTCAATTACAAAGAACGGATCTTCTGTAAGCGTATGCGCTCTCATTTCCATAAGACTCACTTTACTCATCATCCGAAGCATAATTCTTCTCTGACATTCGTGCTCTACACCATCAACATTTCTTACCCCGGCTCTGAAGGCAGATCTCCCGTGGGCACATAAATGGTTATTCACCAATATCACATCTCCGGCCTGTGGCGTAAACCCTGAATAGATCAGATCTCTTGCCTCTTCCCAGAATTCTGTCAGATGATGATGGGCCTCATCACTTTGTTTAATGCTTGGATTAAACAGCTGTTCTGCTGCATCGAACCGCATGAAAGGTAGCTCGTGATTACCATACAGAACAGCTTCTAATGCTTCTTCTTCCTCTGCAGCTGTTTCCAGATTGGCATCTTTTGGAATTTTATACATCCGTTCAAAAAGAGGCCTGAATTTTTCTCCCATAGATTCATGCGAACGGATAGAATATAGGGTAGAAGGCACCTGCTCTTCATTACGGATATACATAAAGCTTAAAAAGTCTGCCTGATGTTTCAGGAAAGCATCTTCGGTATGTACATAAAGATCTGTTGCAGATCCCGATCCGGTCTGTGTTTCTCTCATTTTTTCATCCGGAATGATCGCATGCATTAATCCGCCACCTTTACGCTGCGAATAATATTGTACGGGCTTCGACGGAAGTGCTCCGTGGATCAAAGCACAGGCAAAACCATAGATATTAAATTTAGAATAATCCGCAGACTGCCAGTTCGGGGGAGTATTTCCTATACTTTCCTGATCAATATCCATTAATCCTCTAAACACAAGCGCTCCGTACTGATCTTTTGAAAAGTCGCTGGCGAAATCAGCCGCTATATGCAGAATTCTTTCCGGTAAAAAATAAGAGGCCAGCTGATGAACATGGGTAATGAAATCTCTGTTTTCATAGCTGTCATATTTTCTCTGAAGATGCACCGCTGTATCTTGTATCATTCTTCTTTCCTGAGAGGTGATCTCAATGACTCTCGGAAGCAGTTTTACCGCAGTAATACTGTCGTTATCTAAAATTTCTAGCGAATTCATTAAAAAAATATTTGGTGTGTGAATATAATTTCTATATTTGTTTTTAATTATTCTAAATAACAATAACCGGTTCAAATTTATGAATAATTTATCAACCACCAAATAAAAAGTAAAAAAAATGTAAAAAATAAAAACTTGACTATCAGGTATATACATCTATATACTATACACTTTTACACAACTTATTGATTTTAAAAATCACCTTACAAATACGTATATGAATAACAATCAAATGCCCGTCGGAGAGATCCTGGGCGCCTACTTACCTCACATTTCGGGGAATTTTGGAAATATTTTTCATTCTAACAATTACGATCATTATCGTTCCGCTGTCGAAGAAACTTTAGACCTTGTAGGAACTTTTCTTCACAGAACCGACAAACCCTTCAGCGGAATAGAAGCCAAAGAAATGAAAGGCATGGTACAGCAGATAGACCTTAATCAAAAACTGTCTTCGTATCAGGAGCTACTTGAAGAAGTAGATACTATATATGTAAAGCACGCGACTGCTTTTCATCTCCCACAATATGTGGCACACCTTAATTGTCCCGTCGTAATTCCCGCTTTGGCAGGAGAAATCCTTGTCAGTGCCATCAATTCTTCACAGGATACTTACGACCAGAGTGCCGGAGGAACCTTCATGGAAAGAAAGCTGATCGACTGGACCGCAGAGCAGTTAGGATACAATGCAGAAACCAGCGACGGCGTTTTCACAGCAGGCGGATCACAGAGCAACCTGATGGGACTTGTGATGATGCGTGACTGCTTTTCCCAGAAGAGATACAACCATAATATTAAGCTGGATGGTCTTCCACAGGAGGCCGGACATTTCAGAATCTTTGTGTCCGACAAATCTCATTTCAGCAACTTAAAGAACGCCTCTATCATGGGATTAGGCGAAAAATGTATCGTTAAAGTGCCTACAGATGAAAGATTCTGTATGGACATCGGTTTACTGAAGAAATACATTAAGAGAGAAGAGCAGATGGGAAATATTCCTATCGGAATTGTAGCAACGGCCGGAACCACAGACTTCGGAAACGTAGATCCTCTGGATGATATCGCCAATATTGCTGAACAGTACAATATCTGGATGCACGTAGACGCGGCTTACGGATGTGCTTTATTATTAAGCGAAAAGTACCGTCATCTTCTGAACGGCATCGAAAGAGCAGATTCTGTGACGATAGATTACCATAAATCTTTCTTCCAGCCGATCAGCAGCAGCGCTTTCATCGTTAAAAACAAAAGGGAATTAAGAATCCTGAAACACCATGCAGACTATCTGAATCCTGTGGAAATGGATGAAGAGGAAATTCCTGCACAGATCAACAAATCCATTATCCAGAGTACCCGTAGATTCGATGCGCTGAAACTGTGGTTTACTTTAAGAATGATGGGCAAAGAACAGCTCGCAGAATATACAGACACGGTGATAGATCTTACCAAAGATGTAGCATCAATGATCACTGAAAATCCTCATTTCGAACTGCTTTCCGATACGGATTTAAGCGTTTTGGTTTTCCGTTATATCAGACCTGATATTGAAGACCTGAATGCTTTGAACCAGCATATCAAAATGAAGCTTTTCTACAGCGGGGAAATTCTGGTGGCAAGTACCAAAGTAGATGGGAATTTCTACCTGAAGTTTACGTTCCTGAACCCGATCACTACGACAGAAGATGTTCACCAAATTTTAAATACAATCAAATCGCATGGAGAAGACTTTGATACAGCAAACTAAGCTTACGGAAAAAGCACAGGAAATCACGATCAGAATCCTGCTAAACGGAATGCTTCGTGAGCTTGGAAACGGAAAGTTCTATCAGGGAGTTCCGAAATACGATATCCTTACGGCTCAGGCACTGGAAAACAGTACCTATCCGCTTCATATAAGATTTGAATTAAAGAAAAGCGACATCTTTTTATTTGCTCCGGTTTCTTACCGTTCTGAAAGCACTTTCCACAACTATGGATTGCCTTTATGGGTGGTTGATCATAAAAATCAGAAGGTTTTTGAACCGGATGTTGATCAGCTTACCGAACTGGTATACCGCGAACTTTCTGAGCAATTCAGTGAAAAAGGTCTTGAATTATTTACGAAAAGAATTCACAGCAGCTTAAGAAATCTGGAAATGATCATGGAGGAAGGTTTACAGGATCAAGATGCTCTAACGTATTCTTTCCTGGAATCTGAACAGCAGCTTCCTGTAGGACATAATCTTCACCCTTTCACAAAAGCGAGAATGGGATTCTCCAGAGAAGAGCAGCTTCTGTATGGTCCGGAATTCAATAAAGGCATTCAGCTGGAGTATTTCCTGGTGCACAAAAGCTGTGTTCAGGAGCAGTCGGTTTTGGAGCAGCCTTACAACGAATTTCTGAAAAGCATCGTTTCATTACCGGAAGATCTTGAAGCGAAATACCTTAACGAGGGTGAAAAACTTTCTGATTTTTATACGGTTCCGTGTCATCCTTGGGAAGCTACTTACCTTTTGTCTATCGAAGAAGGAGCGAAAATGATCAAAGACCGTACTCTGATCCATATCGGAGCTTTTGGGGAAGAATTTTATTCAACCTCTTCCATCAGAAGTATGTACAGTCCTCATATTCCGTGGATGCCTAAGTTTTCTTTACAGGTTCTTCTAACAGGATCGATAAGGATCAATACGGAGAAAGATCTGAAAAGAGGCTATGCATCGGCTTTATGGAGAAAACATGCAGGAGCAGCATTTGAAAAGAATTTTAATCAGTTCAAACTGCTTTTGGAACCTGTAACATTAGGGGTTTATCATCAGGATAAAAATATTGAAAGCCTAAATCTTCTGATCCGCGAAAATCCGTTCCAGCCTGAAGATAAAATCCTTCTTTTAGCAAGATTATGTCAGGACGAACCTGCAGACGGACAGAATTTTATTCAAAAGTTCTTTACAGATGTTTCTGAGAAACTGGGAACCAGTCCGGAAGAATCGGTGACCATTTGGTTTGCAAAATATATTCACTTACTGATTGCTCCTTTAAACCATTTATACGGCCAATACGGCATGGCTCCTGAAGCACATCAACAGAATCTTTTAATCCAACTGGATGATCAGTTGCTTCCGACGACTCTTTTTGTAAGAGATGCACAGGGCTATTTATTAAGAGAAAGTGCAAGAGATCAGTACACTGAACTTTCAAAACAATATCCTGAAATTGAAGACCTTTTCATCAGGAATGAGCGTCTTTTAGATATTATCTCTTACCATGTTTTAGTGAGTAATCTTTCAGCACTTATCGCTTCATTAGGAAAGACAGGATGGGTGAAAGAGAGAACTCTGATCAATATCCTGCATAGCGAATTTGAACAGGTTCATCAGGAAATACCTTCAGACTTTACCCGCTATGCACTTGAAAACCGTCATTGGGGAACAAAAACCAATTTTAAGGCGGTTGCCAATGAAATCGATGGAATCACCAGTGCAGCAGCCATTTCTTACGCCAAAGTTCCGAATCTTCTTCATTATCATTATTTCTCAGATCAGCTGATCCATCCGAAAGGAAAAGAAGCTTTTTTCAAGCGTTATTTCCAGAAAGATGATGTCACGGTTACGATGAGACCTGTTGACCTTGATATTGACCTTGAAATGCTTCATGAGTGGTTTAACCGTGAACATGCGATCAAAATCTGGCAGATGAACTGGCCGATTAACGAGCTGGAAACCTATTACCGTCTGATGCTTCCGGGTGATGAAGCGCACAGCTACATCGTGATGAGTAACGGCGAACCTACATGCAATATTGAGGTTTACTGGCCGTGCAGAGATATTGTCGGTGATTACTATGATGTACTGCCTACCGATTACGGAACCCATCAATTTATCGCACCTACAGATCCGAAGAAGAAATACGTTTCTCCTTCCACACAGTCTATGGTAGATTATGTATTTGCCCAGCCTGAAGTTGGAAAAATGGTAGGAGAAGGCTCGGTAGATTCTCTGGCGTCTATGATGAACAAGGCTCATGTCGGGTTCAAAGTAGATAAAGTCATTGAAATGCCTCATAAAAAAGCCAACCTTAATTTCTGCTACAGAGAATGGTACTGGGAAAAATTCCCGCAAAACAAAGATGTAGAATTCACCGTAAAAATCACTGAACATGAATAGCAACACGATATATAACGTGATCGGAATAGGTATTGGTCCTTTTAATTTAGGGCTTGCCGCTTTATCCAATTCGATTTCTGAATTAAAAACACTTTTCCTTGACCAGAGAGACGGTTTCGACTGGCATCCGGGATTGATGATCGACCACGTAACACTACAGACGCCTTTTCTATGCGACTGTGTATCCATGGCAGATCCTACGAATCCTTTAAGCCTTCTGAACTATCTGAAAGAAACGAACAGGCTGTACAAATTCTTTATCAGGGAAGATTTTTTCATTCCGCGTAAAGAATATAACCGTTACTGCCAATGGGTAGTGAGCCAGCTTCCACAGTGCCGTTTTTCAACACAGGTGGTTGATATTGTGTATGAAGACGGGATGTATTTAATCACAACCATTCATACCAAAACTAAGGAAACAGAGGTTTTCAGAACAGAAAGACTGATCCTGGGAACAGGCACACAGCCTCACATTCCTTCGTTTATTCCTAAAGAGGATTCCCGTATTCTTCATACAAGCTCTTATCTGTACCGTAAGGAAGAACTTTTAGCCCAGGGTAAAAAAATTGCCGTGATCGGTTCAGGACAGAGTGCTGCAGAGGTTTTCTATGATTTGTTACAAAGCCGTAATGAAAATACCCAATTGGGCTGGTATTCACGACCGGATCGTTTCTTTCCGATGGAGTATTCAAAGCTGACGCTGGAGTTGACTTCTCCTGATTATGTGGATTATTTCTACAGCAGGGACGAAGCGGCAAGAAAATCAATATTAAGCAAGCAGCAGGCCCAGTTCAAAGGAATCAATTACGACCTCATCAACCAGATCTATGATTTCATCTACGACCTGAATATTGATAATGCTGATCCAAAGCTGACCATCATTCCAAATAGCCAGTTGGATAGAGTAGATAACAGCAATCCGGATCATTTAACCCTTGAATTCACCCAACTGGAGCAGGAAGTTCCTTACGAACAGGAAGCTGATTATCTGGTGGTAGGAACAGGGTACCGTTACCATGAGCCTGCCTTCCTGAAGAATATCCAGGACAGAATTAAAAGAGATTCAGGCGGATTGTTTGCCGTAAACAGGAATTATTCTATAGACCATAACGGAGGTGAAATTTATGTGCTTCACGCAGAAGTACACACCCACAGCTACATTTCTACCGATCTTGGAATGGCGGCCTACCGTAATTCCTATATCATCAATGACATTTTGGGAAGAGAACATTATAAAATCGAAAAGAAAATTGCTTTCCAGGATTTTGATGTAGAGAAACACGCTGCTGTATCAACTGTCAAAATATAACAGAACAATGAACACCAACTTGAAAAATAATACAATCAGCCAGGAAATCTGGCTCCAGGCCAACAGAGGCCTTATGGCCAAGACGATTGCAGAATTAATGCATGAAGAACGGTTAAAACCTGTTGCCCTTTCACAGGACGAAGCTGGATTTACAGTCTTCAAACTGGAAACCGGGATTGAAACTATAGAATACATTTTCCGCGGGCAGGAAAGAATGATGGATTACTGGCACATTGATACGCAAAGTATCGTGAAAATAGAGAATGGCGTACCCACCTCAGCGCTGAATATTCCCCAGTTCTTCCTTGAAATGCAGACCGTATTCGATCTGGATGCCAATACGCTGGCGAGATATACCGAAGAATTGCTGCATACGTTATACTGTGACGCATTAATTTTATCGAGAGGCATTATGTCTTCAAAAGAGCTCGCTTCCAGTAATTACCAGACCGTAGAGCATCAGATGACAGGCCATCCTTGGGTGATCGTTAACAAAAGCAGGTTAGGATTTTCTCCTACCGATCTTGAAACGTTTGCTCCGGAAGCGGGAGAGAATTTAAAAGTGTTGTGGCTGGCTGCTCATAAGGACAGATCAGCGTTCCAGTCGCTGGAACACATAGATCAGGAAGGATTTTACCGTTCTGAAATTGGAGACGAATTGTATCAGGTATTTCAACAAAGGTTGATTGATTCCGGAAAATCTCCCGAGGATTATAATTTAATTCCCGTGCATCCATGGCAGTGGGAATATAAGCTGAAAATTCACTTTGCAGGTGATATCGCATCTGATATTCTGATACTCTTAGGAGAAGGAAATGATATCTACAGCCCGCAGCAGAGCATCAGAACTTTATTCAATACAGATCATCCTGAAAAAAGATACTTGAAAACTGCTGTTTCTATTTTAAGTACAGGAAATATCAGGGGACTGTCGCCTAAGCAGATGAAAATTGCCCCTTCCATTACAGATTGGGTGAAAGGATTGATCAAAGGCGATACTTATCTTGAAACAAAAGGAACCATATTTTTAGGAGAAGAAGCTTCTATTGCTTATCTGCATCCTCAATACAGTGCAATTGCCGGTGTTCCTTATCAGTATAACGAATTTCTTGGAGCTTTATGGCGCGAAAGTGCTTCCAATTATTTACAGGAAGACGAAGAAATGTTTACTATGGCTTCCCTGCTTTTTGTAGATCAGAATGGAATTCCATTGGTACAGGCTTTTGCAGAGCAGGCAGGAATCAGTATTCAGCAGTGGATTACAGATTATCTGGATGCTTATCTTACGCCGTTACTTCACATTTATTACACCCATTCTCTTTGTGTAACACCTCACGGAGAAAACATCATGGTGGTATTAAAAAACGGAGTGCCACAGAGAATTGTCATCAAAGATTTTGTGGATGATATTGTCCTGACGACAGAAGCAAGGGAGAAACTTCCTGATCATCTGGCAGACGGACTGATCCAGTCTTCCAACAAGGAAAACGTTCCGTTGTCTATTCTCTTGGGTGTTTTTGATGCGTTCTTCAGATATTTATCCAATATTCTGCATACCCATTCCAATTTTCAGGAAGAAACCTTCTGGACGCTTGTTCACGACTGTATAGAGAACTACAAAAACCATAATCCTCATCTGAATGAGCGGTATGAAAAATATGACCTGTATGTTCCTACATTCAAAAGGTTCTACATCAACAGTCTTCGTTTGAAAAACAATGGCTACAGTGAAAATAAAGCATTTGCTATTCCAAAGAAAGACGGTGCACTGCCGAATCCTTTGTATCAGATTGCGAATAAAAACTCTGTAGCGACGGTATGAGAAAGTTTCTGCATCTTGTAAAAGAAGGCTCTGTATTTGCGTACGGAGCTTTAGCGGGAAAAAAAGTAGAACTTACCTCAGGGAGCATCAACCGTTCTATCTTCAGCCTTGCCATTCCTATGGTGATGGAGCTCGTGATGGAATCTGTTTTTGTCAGTATCAATCTTTTAATCATTGCAAGATTAGGAGATAAAGTCTTGGGCTTGGTGGGAATTGCAGATAACTATATCAATTTTGCCAATGCGATTGCTATTGGTTTGGGTATCGCTGCTGCAACACTTACGGCCAGGAGAGCCGGAGAAAAAGATCAGGAAGGTATGAGCCGGACTGCACATTATATCATATTGCTGGCCTCTGCTTTTGCATTACTGATTGGCGGTCTGTCATTCCTTTTTGCGGGTGAGATTATCAGTTTCCTTGGATTCAATACGGGGATTGTAGATAACGGACTCCCTTTTTCCAAACTGGTCTTTCTGAGTATTGGTCTGGTGATTTTGCGTCTGTCTATCAATGGTCTTTTCAGGGGAGCCGGTGATGCGGATCTGGCGATGAAGTCGCTTTGGCTTTGTCACATCTCCAGTATGGTTTTTGCCGTGATTCTTGTGTTCGGACTTGGTTTTATTCCCGCTTACGGATTAATGGGACTGGCTTATGCTACCATATTATCCCGGTTACTGGCGGTTTTATATCAGTTCTTTATTCTTCTTACATGCAAAACCAGTGTGAATCTCCTAGTGAAATTTCATCTCGATCTGCCTTTAATTAAGAAAATCCTGAAAATTACTTTTGGCGGGCTGGTACAGTATATTATTCCTGCTTCAAGCTGGCTGATCATGGTTAAAATCATCGCCACCTTCGGGACTACCGCTCTTGCAGGATACATTATTGCGCAGAGAATTGCTTCTGTGGCGACGATGCCTGCCTGGGGAATAGGAAATGCTGCGGGTGTTCTTACAGGACAGAATTTAGGAGCCGGAAACCCGGACCGCGCTGAGAAAACGGTATGGAGAGCCGGAGGAATCAATATGACCTATCTGATAGCCGTCGCTATATTCTGGCAGTTCGCTGCGGAATATGTGGTGACGTTCTTCACCAAAGAAGCTGTGGTAGCCAGATACGCCGTACAGTACATCCATGTGGTGTCTATGGCTTATCTCTTACTCGGTTTTACAATGGTGATCAGCCGTGCGCTTAATGCGGCTGGTAATATTATGCAGGTAACCCTGCTGTACATGATCATGTTCTATGTGATTCAGCTTCCTTTGGCTTACCTGCTTGGGGTAAGGCTTCAATGGGAACTGAAAGGAATATTTACGGCTATTGTTTCCTCGGAAATCGTACTGGCTGTACTGTTCCTCATGATCTTCAAAAATGGTAAATGGAAAACTATAAAAATTTAAAATGCACACAACAGACGAATTTTATGAAATTATCGCATCAGCAATCGCTGTGAAAAAAGAATTGGTAGACGAAAACCTTACCTATCAGGAAATTCCTGAATGGGATTCCATGTCGCATCTGCTTATTGTAGAAGCGTTGGAGCAGTTCTACCGTGTCAAGTTTGACTTCAACGACATTCTTGAAATGGGAACCGTCGGGAAGATCCGCGAAAAAATGAAAAAATACGATGTACTCGTAGAAAACTAAGTATATGAAAATTTTAGAAAATGTAATTGCCAACAAGAACTTGTTGTTTACAGATGCTTCCACCGGTGCTTCCACGCCGGTTGGAACGCTGTATCGTTCTTTAGGCCTCAATCCTGTAGAAAAAGGATTGATCTTTTTGTACAATGACAACCAGCTGCCGAGCATTGAGGTTCTTCTCAATTTTTACGGAACAACCCATGCCATTGCTGTTTTGGGACAGAAGCTGCACCCGGAGTTTAAAGAACGTCTGGAAGCAGAGTACCGTCCGAAATATATCTTTGACCCCTCCAGAGATGAGGTTCAGGGATATTCGTTAAAGGAGTTTTCAGAAACCGTAAAAATCTTTGCTAAGGAAGATTACCAGCCGGAAGTCACGATTCATCCTGATATCAAGATCCTTTTAAGTACTTCCGGAACCACCGGAGTTCCAAAACTGGTGAAGCTTTCGGATGAAAACCTTTATCAGAACGCTGTGAGCATCCTTCAATACATGCCTATCCTGGAATCTGATGTAGTTCCGCTCAACGTACCGATTAATTTCGTGTACGGTTTTTCTATTTTTACCACCAACTGTATGCGTGCGGGAAGAATAGTCTGTACGGACAAAGACATCATGCAGAAAGCATTCTGGGACGAAATGGAAGAGTACGGTTACAGCACGTTGGGAGGCGTTCCATATTTGTATGAAAACCTGAACAGAATAGGATTCTTCAGAAAAGACAGCACCAGCCTGAGATACATGACCCATACGGGAGGGGTGATCAATGCTGAATTGAGGAAAACCATCTTCAATTATTGCCTTGAATTCGATAAACAGTTCTTTGCCCAGTACGGACAAACCGAAGCAGGCGGAAGAATGGCTTATCTTACCACAGATGGACTTCTTGAAGAGGAAACATCTATTGGTACTCCTGTACACGGAGGAAGCTTCCAGATCGATCCTGAAACGGATGAATTACTCTTTTTACATTCAAGCATCAGCGGAGGTTATGCCAACAAGCTTGAGGATCTGTCTACCTATGAACAGCCTAAGCTTCTTCATACAGGAGATACAGGCAGAAGAGGGCAGAACGGACTGTATTATATCACAGGAAGAATCAAACGCATCATGAAGCTTTTCGGGATCCGTCTCAACCTGGATGAGATAGAGTTTATCCTTAAGAATGGACTGGAAGGCAATACAGTGGTTTGTCTGAATGGCAATGACAAAAAAATCATTGTTCTGTATGACAACATTAATATTGATCCCCAGACTATTAAAGAAACCATTAAAAATAAGCTGCGCATCAATCCGCAATATGTACACACCGAACACATAGAATCATTTCCATTATCACAAAACGGCAAAATCAACTACCCCCTGTTACAAAACTTACAGCATGAAAATATTTAAAACCCCTATATTACTTTTATTTCTTGTCGGTCTTCCATTATTTGTTTCTGCCCAGCAGAGTGAACGTGTTAACGGAAAGATCATGTTGTCTGAAAAAGTGCCCGTGAAGAATGCACTTTTAAGATTAGTCAATACGCCGTATCAGGCTAAGACCAACAGTTTAGGAGAATACTATTTTGATAATGTGCCACCGGGAGAATATACGCTTCAGGTGGTTTTAAATGATATTGAATTGATGCGTGAGCAGATCCGTATTGAAAAAGATGTCTTTGAAATTCCGGTGATTTATCCTGAGACAGAAAATAATGTGATTGAAGGAATTACAGTATATGCCTTCAGTAGAAATAAATTTCTGGACAGAGACAGTACTTCGATCTCTAAAATGCCTTTGAAAAACATTGAAAATCCTCAAATGTACACAAGCATCAACCAGCAGATTCTGAAAGAGCAGTTGGTGTATGATATGTCCGACGCTTTAAAAAACGTTCCGGGTATTGTAAAAATGCAGGGAAGTGCGGGTAGAGCGGGAGACGGAAGTTTCTACTACAATTTAAGAGGTTTTCCTACGAGAGTTTCTATGGTAGATGGTGTTCCTGCGACCACCAATTCAGAAATTGATCCGGCGGATATTGAGCGTATCGACGTGATCAAAGGACCTTCCGGAACTTTATACGGAGGCGCAGTCAATTCTTTTGGAGGATTGATTAATGTCGTAACGAAAAAGCCTAAAGATTATTTCGGCGGAGAAGCTTCTTATCTTTTGGGAAGTTATAATCTGAACCGTGTGACAGCTGATGTATACGGTCCAATCACAGATTCAAGGAAGACTTTATTCCGTGTGAATGCAGCGTATCAGTATCAGAACGGATTCAGAGATTCAGAGTTCAGAAAATCCATGTTTGTTGCACCAACCTTCAGCTACCAGGTGAATGACCGTTTAAAGTTTAGCCTGGGAGCCCAGATTTACACCTATGAAGGAACAAATACACCGATTGTTTTTTTACCGAGAACCCGACCATTCATTGCAACCACTCCGGATGAGCTTGGATATGACTGGAAAAAGTCTTATTCCAATAACGATATGAGTTTAAAAGCGCCTTCCATCAATGTAAAAGCTGAGGTGAATTACAAAATTTCAGATCAGTGGAGTTCCCAGACTTTGATCTCAAGAAATTACAGGAAAACGGAAGGATTGTATCAGTATCAGTTTATGAGAGGAGCTACAGATAACCTTTTGGAACGTAATGTACAGTGGCAGAATGGTGAAGGAGCGTCTACCAGCGTTCAGCAGAACTTTAACGGGGAATTTAAAATAGGAAAAATCAAAAATAAAGTTCTTGTAGGATTAGATTATTTAAACCAGTCTTTGAACAATAACCTTTCTCCAATTGTTGTATTTGATTACATTGACCCTAAAAATCCTACAGCACCGATAGCGCCGCCGGTAACAGGATTATATGGAAATATAACTAAAGATTTAGCGTTACAAAAAATTCAGACTTCTACAGCACCTTTAGTAAGAAATACAGCATCAAGCAATATTTATGGCGCTTATATTTCCGATGCGGTATACATTACAGACCGCTTGGTTACTTTGCTGAGTTTACGTTTTGATCATTATGAAAGCAATGGACAACTGGATTTGATCAAAAATGTAAATACGGGGACATTCAATCAGAATGCGTTATCTCCAAAATTTGGTTTATCCTATCAGATCCTTAAAGATCGCCTGTCTGCCTATGCTAACTATATGAATGGTTTCAGTAATTTAGCTCCGGTTGCACAGCCGCTTGCAGACTATAGTGGAGATTTCAAACCGCAGAGGTCTAATCAGTGGGAAGTGGGATTCAAAGGAAATCTTTGGAGAAACAGAGTGAATTTCACGGTAGGATATTATGATATTCTGGTTGACAATATGTTACGGGCAGATGTTGTGACCCGCGACGGAACAAACTATAATGTGACCATCCAGGACGGAGAACAGAGAAGTAAAGGGATCGAAATTGAAACCATCCTTAATCCAATTCAGGGTCTGAACATTATGGCAGGATATTCTTATAACGACAGTAAGTTTGTAAAAGCTGCTGCCAATGTAGATGGCCGCCGTCCGTCGTCTTCAGGTCCGGCTAATGTATTCAATTCATGGGTAAGCTACATATTGCCGATCAAAGGACTTTCAGGTCTCGGATTAGGTTTTGGAGTAAACCGCGTGGGTGAGCAGGTTACTGTAGATAATGCAGCTACCGGACAGTTTACATTCCCGGCTTATACTTTAGTGAACGCTTCCGTATCTCTTGAAAAAGAAAGATACAGATTAGGATTTAAAATGAATAATTTAGGAAATGCGCAGTATTTCGCAGGACAGGGTGTTATAGTAGCCCAAATGCCCCGTAACTTTGTGGCGGAGGTTACCCTTAAGTTTTAATATGAATTCTATACTAAGAAAAACAACATATCAATTACATCTATGGCTCGGACTAGCGTCCGGGCTTATAGTTGTGATAATGGCAGTTACCGGATGTATTCTCGCTTTTGAAAAAGAGCTGAAACATGCCCTACACCCGGAAAAATATTTCGTCAAAACCATAAAAAAAGAAAAACTGCAGTTTTCCGATCTCAAGCTCAAAGCTGAGCAGGTACTTCCGGACAGTTTAAAGGTAAGCAGGGTAGAAATATCCTCAGACCCATCCAGAAGCTATGCGTTCCGCTCCCTGAAAATGAATAAGGAAGCTTTGACTTATTGGGGCTCATATATTTATTATTATAGGGTTTATGTAGATCCTTACACCGGAAAAGTTCTTGAGGTGGAAAACGCCAAAAATGATTTTTTTGAAATTGTGATGGACCTTCATCGCAGACTTTTATTGGGTGAAAAAATCGGGAAGACCATTACCGGATATTCCACACTGATATTGGCGATCATGCTTTTTTCAGGACTGGTGATCTGGTTTCCCCGTAAAATGAATAAGAAGGCTTTGAAAGGAATGTTTTTCATTAAAACGTCTGCTAAATGGAAAAGAATCAATTATGATACGCACAATGTCCTGGGATTTTATGCTGTTATTCCTTTATGCCTCATTTCATACGCAGCATTGATATGGAATTTTGAAGACGTTGATCAATGGGTCAAAAAAACACTGAATGGAAAGGCGAAAACCGAACAGAAAGCTAAAAGTACCATTCCTACCGAAGAGTCTTCAGACAAGAAAAATATTTTGAATATTGTTGGAAACAGGGTAGAACAGAGCCTGGCGGATAAGAAATCTGCACTCATCAGCTTTCCTAAAACAGAAGAAGGAACTTATTATGCTGAAGTAACGTATGGGAATAAGCAATACCAGAATGAGCAATTCAATTTTGATCAGTACTCAGGAAAAATCCTAAAGCATCAGTCCTACAAAGACAAAAACATCGGCAATGGAACCGCATTAAGAGAAAGAAATTATGACCTTCATACAGGAAGCATCTTTGGAATGACTGGCAGGATTTTATATCTATTTGCAGGAATGATCGCGGCTTCACTTCCCATCACAGGATTCATTATCTATTTGAACAGAAAAAAGAAGAAATCCAAGAAAAAGAAAGTGAAGATATTGACTCCCTCCAATTAAAAAAACAACAAAAATTAGATAAGTGTAACCCGGGTGTTACACTTTTTTTATTTCACCCCCCTTATTTCACAGCCGCATACAACGCAAACATCTGTGCAAATCCGTGTCATCTGTGGTTAATTTTACACTGTTATTTAAAATCAATTTCCTCCAAACATTAATATGGTCGCTGATTCTCGTCCTAAACTTTTTTAAACATTAAGATAAATGAAGAGAGTAAGGTGAGTTAAGAAAAAATCATTGATTTTTTTAAGTTGTCCGCCTTGAAGCGAAACTAAAACTTAATATTCTTAAAAGCTTAATAATCCTTAATGGTTTAAAATATTATCTCTCGCAGACTAAAAAGATCAGGCGGATCTTCCTGTTATGATAAAGAAATCAGAGATTTTCACAAAAAACTTAAGTGTACTTTTTTGCGATAAGCTTTTAAACTTTAAATAAACTTAAGTGTTTCAAGAAAGCTTTTGTGATCTTTGCGGTTGATATTTTTTGTTTACATACGGCTTAGTAAAACGCAAACATCTGTGAAAATTCGTGTCATCCGTGGTTAATTCAAAAAAAACAAATCATTTTTACAATAATTTCCTCGCATGATCAGAAAGGATGTCAATACTCTTCTCCATTTCCTCAAAGTTAAGATTTCCAAAACCCAGCCTCATTGCCGTAATATCTTTCGTCTGGTAGAGTAGTGTTTTAGGAATAAACAAATTATTCTGCGCACAATTCCGGCTTAGCTGCATCAGGTTGACAGGAATATTCCATTCCAGCCAGAAAGCAAGACCTCCCGAAGGCTTTTGAAACTGTATCAATTCATCTAAATTTTCCTTAAGAAGCTCTGCAAAGTGATTCCGCCTTTCCTGATAAACCTTTAAAGACTTTTTAAGATACCGGTGTATTTCTCCTTCTTCAATCATTTCACCTAAGGCCCTTTCCATTAAGATATCACCCTGACGGTCTATAATTCCGAGATATTTCCTCATCTCAGCCATCAGATTTTCCGGAGCAACAATAAACCCGGTCCTGAATCCCGGAGCCAGTGATTTTCCGAAAGATCCGATATAAATCACCATTCCCTTAGTATCTGCACTTGCCAGCGGAAGAATGGGGCTTTTATCATAATGAAATTCATAATCGTAATCATCTTCAAGGATGATAAAACCATACTCGTGGGCAAGGTCGAGCAACTCAAGTCTTCGTTGTGCACTTAAAGCAACAGTAGTAGGATAGTGGTGATGCGGAGTAAGATAAAGCATCCGGATTTTCTGCTTTTTACAGGCCTCCCGGACGTTTTCTACGATAATTCCTTCTTCATCTATCGGGAGTGATACAATATTCACACCTGCTTTCTGGAAAATCATATTCACGGAAAAATAGCTCAAAGCGCCTACCAATACAGTATCTCCTACAGAAAGAAGAATTTCGGAAACGATATAGATACTCATTTCCGTACTTCGGGTAATGAGAAGATTGTTCTTTGAAATAGGCAGTCCGCGGGAAAGATTAAGATAATGCGACAGATGTTCCTTAAAAAATTCACTTCCGTCATGATTGTAGTGGCCCAGCATTTTCTGATTGGATTTCCGTTTAAGAATAGAGCTGTAAAACCTTGAATGCTGCCCGATCTGAGTCAGTCTGATATCCGGAACCCCGTCGTTAAAAACATACTCGCAGTCGGAATGTTCAAATGGATTATCTAAAATATTCGAAGTTTTAAATGCAAAACCTGTGGTTTCAGGATAATTCTGAAGATTGTTTTTTTCAAAATCCTTAACCTTTACCGGTTTTTCCTGATTTTCTCCGATAATGAACGTTCCCTTGTTCGGAAGACTCTCAACCCAGCCCTGTGCTGACAATTCATCATAAACAGCAACGGCGGTATTCCTGTGGATTTCCAACACTTCACTGAAGGCTCTGGTTCCGGGCAACTTGGTGCCGTATGGCAGAAAACCTCTCTGAATAGCATTAATAAGCTGATTTGTAATCTGCATATAGATTGAAGTCTCCGAATTTCTGTCAATTTCTATAAAACTTTGATAAGGAATCTTAACCGGACTATCCATAATATTAAAACTGGCACCTTTTAATGGTCCGGCAATATACTAATTTTGGTTCAAAATAAAAATCTATGGAATTTCAACAACTGCTTGAAAGAATTGTACAGGATGACGGAACTCATGCCAAATGGCTGAACACGCTTTCGTTCATGGAAAATGCCGGTGCCAGAAAGATCTCTAAGTGTGAGCATCCGGTTTCTGTCACGCTCATTCAGCTGAAACATGCTGCCGAAGAGCACCGTCACGCTTATTATTTGAAAAAACAGATCGGAAAGATAGATCCCGAATTATGTAAAACCTATGCAGCAGACGAACTTCTGGCCCCAGTTGCCACCCGACAGTATCTTCATTCTCTGGATGTAAAGGCTTGCAGGTATCTTCAGACCGTATTTGCCCTGAATAAGGAAGAGTTGAAATATGCAGCTTATCTTTTTGTGACTTATGCCATTGAAGTTCGTGCAGATGAGCTCTATCCGGTTTATCAGGATATTCTGACCAAGGAATCTTCGAGGGTTATGGTGAAATCTATTATTCTGGAAGAAGAAGGGCATCTTGAGGAAATGATCAATCAATTAAATGAATTCTCCGCAGACTGGAAATTGCATGCAGAAAATATCCTGACGATAGAAAAAGAACTGCATGATGAGTGGATCAATGCCATAGCAGAAGAAGTTTCACAGTTGGATTATGCTTAAAAAATTTCAGGAAGCGCTTGAGAACAGAAAAGAAGCGGGCATATTAAGAACGTTAAAGCCAAAACTTAATGGTATTGATTTTTACTCTAACGATTATCTTGGCTTGACAGGAAATGAAGAACTTCAATTACAGTTGCTTCGGAATGTTCAGGAAAACCCTAAGCTTCTTTCAGGAAGCTCCGGTTCAAGACTGATCAGCGGAAACAGCAATATTGTTGATGAAACAGAAACGTACATTGCTGAACAGCATCAATATCCAGCAGCTCTTCTTTTTTCTTCCGGTTACAATGCAAATCTGGCTTTGTTTTCTTCACTGCCGGACCGTCATGACATGATTATTGTAGATGAGCAGATTCACCGTTCAGTTCATGATGCCTGCAGAATGTCACATGCTAAAAAACTAAAATTCCGTCACAATGATCCGGAAGATCTGGAAAGTATTCTGAAAAAGCAGACCGGGCCCTGTTATATTGCTATAGAAAGCCTGTATTCGATGGATGGGGATCTTGCACCCCTTCAGGAAATTGCAGCATTAGCCAAAAAATATAATGCAGCACTGATTGTAGATGAAGCCCATGCTTTTGGTGTTTTCGGATATGGCCTGATTGAGAAGAATCAGTTACAGAATGATGTTTTTGCCGCCGTAATGACTTATGGAAAAGCTTTAGGAGCCCATGGTGCAGCTATTTTGTGTGATGAAACCATAAAATCCTATTTAGTGAATTTTGCATCTCCTTTTATCTATACCACTGCTGCTCAGGATTTTTTATGGATGGCTATTCAAACAGGCTATGAATTCTTAAAGCAAAAACCAGAACTGTCAGAAAGACTTCAAAAGAATATTGAAATTTTCAGGAATCAAAATATTAAAACCCCATCTTCAGAATTGAGCCCGATACAGGCCGTATTGATGCCGGATAATCAACAATTGAGAAGTTTACAGAAAACACTATCTGATAATAATTTCTTAACCTACGCCGTCTACAGTCCCACTGTAAAAGCAGGAACCGAAAGACTCAGAATATGCCTTCACAGCTTTAATACTGAAGAAGAAATTGTAGAACTCACGAGAATTATTAAAGAATTTATTTAAGATGAATCAATAAACACCAAACCCCGAATCTTTCAACCTGTAACATCAAATGAATCAAATATTTATCACCGGAATCGGCACTGAAGTAGGAAAAACAGTATGCTCCGCTGTTTTAACACAATATTTTAAAGCAGATTACTGGAAACCTGTGCAATCCGGGGATCTCGACTATACGGACAGCCATAAAATAGAATCATGGACAGAGAATACCGTCTGCCATCCGGAAACTTACCGTCTTCAGCTGGCTGCATCACCACATCAGTCTGCCAGGGAAGAAAATATAGAAATCAGTTTAGATCAGTTTCAGCTTCCCAAAACAGATAACAAACTAATCGTAGAAGGAGCGGGAGGGCTTATGGTCCCGCTTTCGGATGAGATTTTTATGATAGACCTTATTGAAAAACTTAATCTTCCTGTAGCGTTAGTCGTCAGAAATTATTTAGGATGCATTAACCACACTTTACTTTCCATCATGGCCTTAAAACAAAGAAAACTTAAGCTGGAATATTTGATTTTCAATGGAAATTTCCCTCCAGATACCGAAAGAGTGATCTGTAACTTTATGAAAAGAGAAACCAGAACTATCTACATTCCTGAAATCGACCAGCCAACTAAAGTCAGCATTAAAGCTGCCGCAGAACAATTAACAAAAACAAATTTATGATAATGGATAAAAAAACAACCATCAGAAACAACTGGACAAAAGAAGAAATAGAAGAAATTTATCACCAGCCCTTGCTGGAACTGATCTATAAAGCATCAACAGTACACCGTGAATGGCATGATCCGTCAGAAGTACAGATTTCCACCTTATTATCCATCAAAACGGGAGGATGTCCCGAAGACTGCTCTTATTGTGGTCAGGCTGCCCGTTACCATACTAATATCAAAGTGCAGGCATTGCTTCCGACAGAAACCGTGATTGCCCACGCTCAAAAAGCAAAAGACAGTGGCTCTTCCCGTTTCTGTATGGCTGCAGCATGGCGTGAAGTCCGTAACAACAGAGATTTCGACAGGGTAATCGATATGGTAAAAGGCGTAAATGAGCTTGGACTGGAAGTGTGCTGTACGTTAGGAATGCTTACCGAAGAGCAGGCCATTCGTCTTCAGGAAGCAGGTTTATATGCTTACAATCACAATCTCGATACTTCTGAACAGTATTACGAAGAAATTATCTCAACCAGAACCTTTGATAACAGAATCAATACCATCAATAATGTAAGAAAAGCAGGAATAACGGTATGTTCAGGAGGAATTATAGGACTTGGAGAAACGCACAGAGACAGAATTTCAATGCTTTTAACCTTAGCCACCATGCCAAAACATCCGGAATCAGTTCCCATCAACGCCTTAGCAAGAGTAGCAGGAACGCCGCTTGAAGACAACGAAAAAGTAGATACCTGGGAAATGGTCAGAATGATCGCTACCGCCAGGATTGTCATGCCTTCCTCCATGGTGAGATTAAGTGCCGGACGTATTGAAATGAATGAAACAGAGCAGGCGTGGTGCTTTATAGCCGGAGCCAATTCCATCTTCACAGGAGAAAGAGAAACACTATTGGTAACCCCTAATCCGGGGGTTTCCGAAGACATGCAGATGCTGGAAAAACTGGGCCTGAAACCGATGAAGATGAAAGAGAATAGCTGTTGTTAATGAGTTTCGGGATGAAGGGGTACCAGTTACAGGTTATAAAGCTACAATTGGCTTATGGAACGATCATCTCCACTAACTTCTAACCTCTAATTTCTAACTTCTAATTAAAAAAAATGAATACATCAATACAATCTCTACAGTCAAGAGATAAAGCCGTCAACTGGCATCCCTACACGCAAATGAAAACAGCAGGAGATGCAGTGCCTATAGTACAAGGAAAAGGCGTCTATTTATATGATGAGGAAGGAAAAAAATACATTGATGCCGTTTCATCCTGGTGGGTGACTTTGCACGGTCATGCTCATCCCTATATTGCAGAACGTGTTTTTCAGCAGCTGAATACTCTGGAACAGGTTATTTTTGCGGGATTTACGCATGAACCGGCTGTTCAGCTTTCAGAAAACCTGTTGAACCTGCTTCCGAAGAACCAGAAAAAGGTTTTTTATTCGGATAATGGTTCAACGGCAGTGGAAGCAGCGCTGAAGATGTGTATTCAGTATGCTTATAATTCAGGGAAAGAAAAAACGAAGATTCTGGCTTTTAAAAATGCTTATCACGGCGATACCTTCGGGGCGATGTCTGTGAGCGGGAGAAGTGTCTGGACAAAACCTTTCGGAAGTATGCTCTTTGAGGTGATCTTTATCGATATACCTAACGCAGAAAATCTGGAAAGTTTAAAAATTCAGATTAAAGATCTGGCAGAAGAAACAGCCTGTTTTATCTATGAACCATTGGTACAGGGCGCAGCAGGAATGCTGATGTATGAGGCCAAACATCTGGATGAACTGATGAAATTCTGCAGAAGCAAAGAAATTCTGATGATCCAGGATGAAGTATTCACAGGTTTCGGGAGAACCGGAAAACTGTTTGCGGCCAATCACCTTACGGAAGTGCCGGATATTATGTGTTTCTCAAAAGGCCTCACCGGAGGAACAATGCCTATGGGAATTACCACCTGTTCGCAGGAAATTTTTAATGCCTTTTTATCTGACGATAAGTATAAAACCCTGTTTCACGGACATTCTTTTACGGCTAATCCTTTAGCGTGTACTGCGGCTCTGGCCAGCATGGAGCTTTTATTGCAGGAAGAAACATTAGCAGCCATTGATCGTATCAACAACCAACATTCCGATTTTTCTAAAATTCTTTCAAAGCATTCACATGTTGAAAATGTACGTCAGACCGGAACCATTCTGGCTTTTGAGTATAAAACAGATCAACATACTTCTTATTTTAACCAGATTGGAAAGGTTCTCTATGATGAATTTCTCAAGCGCGGGATCATTATGCGTCCGCTGGGGAATGTTATGTATCTGGTTCCGCCGTATTGCATCACATCAGAAGAACTTGATTTTATTTACCGGAATATTTTGGAGGTATTGAATACTTTTAAGAATCAAGATCATTGCCCCATGCATGCAGCTGATCAAGAATAGGACCTAATTTCCGGGCTTTATCAGTCACCTTATAATAGACTTCAGGAGGAAAATTATAGACTTCAATCCGTTGAATGATATGATTTTCCTCCATCTGTTTCAGCTGCTCCGAAAGCACTTTCTTTGAAACCCTTGGCATTTTACGCCACAATTCTATAAACCGTACCTGATCTTCCTCAAAAAGATTCAGAAGGATCAACGGTTTCCATTTTCCGGAAAGAATATCAAGGCTTCGTCTAAGCCCGCAGTTTTTAAATTCTTCAAAATTCATCGGTAACTTTTATATATATGGTTAACCTTTTGGTAACCGTCTATTATTTACCTTTGGTTTAACCATAGTTTTGCAAGACAAAATTAAACAAAATGAAACTGGAATTATGGCGTAATGCCACATTACTGCTCCAATTAGGAGGAAAAAATATTTTAATTGATCCCATGCTTGGGGCAAAAGGTTCTTTGGGAAAGCTTCCAATGACAGATAGCGAACTGCTGAATCCCTTGGTTGACCTTCCGTTCAGTGAAGAGGAATTAAAAGATAAACTGTCAAAAATTGATGCGGTAGCTGTAACTCATCTTCATCCCGATCACTGGGACGAAAAAGCTATTGAATTTTTAGATAAAAATATTCCTGTAATCTGCCCTGAGATCATTGCAGAAAAGATAGCCGAGTCAGGTTTTAAGAACATAATTTCTATTAAAGACAGTATCATCTGGGAAAATATCAATATTTCAATTACAGAAGGGCAGCACGGAACCGGAGAAATAGGGGAGAAAATGGGTAAAGTAAACGGATTTGTCTTTAAAACAGAAGATCAAACTCTCTATGTCGTTGGTGACAGTATCTGGTATGAAGGGATTGCAGCAGAGATCGATAAGCATCTGCCTCAGCATATTGTTGTAGCCGGAGGTGCAGCCACTTTTGCAGTGGGAGATCCTATTATTATGACCAGTGAAGACATCATCAAACTTTGTGAATATGCACCCAATGCCTCCATCTTGGTCACGCATCTTGAAGCAGTCAGCCACTGTAAGGAAAACCGTGAATACATTCAGAAGAAGATCAATGAAAACGATCTGGAGAACAGATGCTTAGTTCTGCAGGACGGGATGGAATATTCTTTATAATTAATTTAAAAGAGTTTAAAATCTATTAATCTTTAAGAAGAATGGGTTGGGGGATGGCTCATTTTTTGGATACCTTCTCTAAATTAATTTCTATGCTATCCCTATTTCTCTTAGAACTCAACTGGAAAGAATTATTTCTGGGACACGAAGAATGGTCTTTTCTTCTGGAAATCATATTACGGACTATGATCATGTTCCTGGCCATTATTATTGGCCTGAGAATTTTAGGAAAAAGAGGGGTAAAGCAGCTTTCTATTTTTGAGCTGGTCGTTATTATCGGTTTAGGTTCTGCGGCTGGTGATCCTATGTTCAATAAAGATGTTGGTATTATTTCTTCCATTCTCGTTTTTATAGTCATCATTCTTTTATACAGCATTGTCACTTTTTTTATAGGAAGAAGCAAAAAATTTGAGAAACTGGTGGAAGGAAGTTCCATCTGCCTGATCAAAGACGGTGAATTTGCTATTGAAAACTTTAAAAAAGAAAACTTGGGAAGCGATGAATTTTTTGCAGAGCTCAGGTTGAAGGGTGTTTCACAGCTTGGGCAGATTGAAACAGCTATTGAAGAAATTTCCGGTGAGATCAGTGTATTTTACTATGAAGATAAAGATGTAAAATACGGCCTTCCCATTATGCCGGATTCATTAAAAAATCCATTAAAAATAATTCATAAAGAAAGTCAATATTCATGTATCTTCTGTGGACATACCGAATTTAAAACGGAAGGAAATACAGCGCACTGTCCTAAATGTAAAAAAGATGACTGGATAGAAGCCAGCAACAAAAGAAGAATAACTTAAATCAGACAAACATTGATAAAAGGACTGTATCTTTCCGATACAGTCCTTTATTTTTAATCTTCCACACATTTATTCCTGGCCGCCTTCATTCCGAAATAAAACATCAGGATAACAGCGAAACTCAAAAAATAAAAAGAGCTTTTCCAGGACGCATCCCAGTCATGAAGTTTTCCAAAAACCGGAGGCCCGAATGCAGCAATCAGGTACCCCACAGACTGTGCCATTCCGGATATTTTTACCGCATTGGCGCTATTTTTCGTTCTTGTTGAAAAAAATAGAATAGACAGGCTGAAAGACAAACCATTAGAAATACCGATAATGACAGCATTAGCATAGATCCATTGCGACTGCAGCCAGACGAACATCATCGTACTTCCGAACATTAAACTGCAGATAAGTATGATCAGGATCCGCTGATCCTTCATTTTCCCGGCAATAATCGGAGCACAGAAAGTAATCGGGATCATGGTAATCTGAATAAAAAACAGGACCCATCCCGCATTTTCACCTTCCATTTTACAATCAGTAAGAAATGAAGGCAGCCAGGCCATCATGCAGTAATAAAATAAAGACTGCAGCCCCATAAATACACTGATATTCCATGCCTGCGCAGATTTAAACATATTAAAATCAGAAACACTTAAAGCTGCTTTTGCCTGTCCCGGATTCTTTTTATTGAATATCAGTTCCAGGATAAGGACAAAAAGTCCCAGTCCGGCAATGATCAGCCAGATTCCCAGGGAGCCTCGCCATCCGAAGCCTGTCCATTCTCCGATCCTTACGCTGAAGCCTGAGGCTAATGCAGCTGTAAGATTCATAGAAACTGCAAAAATTCCGGTCATCAAACCGATCTGTTTAGGAAAATTATTCTTGATATAACCCGGAGTAACTACATTTCCGATACAGATTCCCAAACCTATAAACACAGATCCTGTGAAAAGAGTCCATAGAGATCCCGTAATCCTTAGGAACAGTCCGAAACTTAAAATAATCAGGGAATACATCAGAAACCGGCTGATACTGAATTTATGTGAAAATCTGCTCACTAAAACGGAACATGTTGCAAACATAAACAGTGGAATAGAAGTAAGTAGGCTCACCTGGAAACTATCCAGATTCAAAGCATGCCGTATATCACCCAATACCGGGGAAACAGAGATAATAGGAGATCTCAGATTACTGGATACCAGGATCACAACCAGTATATTGACCACCATCAGAATATAAGAAGCATTCTTTCTTGATTCGCTCTTCATCATATAATTAATATTTGATGCAAAATTAATTCAGCAGTTTTATTTAATTTTGCCAAAGTTTTAACGTAAAACGACATGAATGTTCACGACACAATAGATATTGATCAGCTGAAGAAGCCGTATTTTGTCTGGTTTGAAGAAGGCTGGCGGCATGATGACATTCTTCATTCTCACCAAAAAGGCCAGCTCGTATATGTAGAAAGCGGATTCCAGTATATTACGGTCGACGGGAAGATCTACCTTCTTCCTCAAAACCATGCAGCCTGGATTCCTCCGGGTGCCATCCATAAAACCAATTCACACTCTGAAAAAATTAAACTGATGATCATGTTCGCCGATGTAGAAAAAAGCAGTGCTTTTCATCATAAGATTAATGTTTTTTCCGTTCCTCCTGTTCTGAAAGAAATGATAAAGTATGCAGAAAAATGGTCAAAAAGCATTTCAAAAGATCCTGATGAAGCACTTTTCTTACAAGCACTTTTTAATGAGCTTCCTCATTTTGTGGAACATTCCTTACAACTTTATATCAGACTTCCTGAAGATAAAAGGTTATCTAAATCTATTGAATATCTTCACAGTCATTACCAGGAGCACGTAAGAATGGAAGATCTGAGTGAAATTTCAATGCTTTCCTTACGCACAATAGAACGCATTTTTAAAAAGGAGACCGGAATGACGCTGGCCAAATACCAGCAGATACTAAGAATTATTAAAAGCCTGGAACTGCTGAGCTCCGGCGACCATACCATTTCCGAAACAGCATACAAAGTAGGGTATAAGAGTGTTCAGGCCTTTACAAGAAGTTTCCAGTCTGTAATGCAGTCCAGACCTACGGATTTTATAAAAACTACTCAATAATTCAGCGTAAAATTATTATCAGAGCAAAAAAAATCTCCAGGTTGCCCCGGAGATTCATATTAATCTAAATAAGTTCTAGAACTTAAATGTGCATCCGCAAACGCTCATTTTACCTTCAACAACCGTAGTCCATTGTCCGTTCCAGGTTCCTCCGTAAGAAGCACAGATTGAAGGGCATATTTCTTTAGCATCTTCGTTGCTCCAGATTGGTCCTGCTAAAACGTCCATAGTATATTCTGTGCTTCCTGATGGTTGCGTATCATATTCAACTTCGATAACGCTCATCTGACCTTCGACAATAGTGCTCCATTGTCCAGTGAATTTTCCTAAATGTGCCGCAGCAATACGACCTCCGATTTTTTGTGCTTCATCATTGCTCCAAAGCGGACCTGCAATGATATTGATTTTGAATGTTGACATGGTGTAATGTTTTTAAGTTGTTTAACATTACAAAGTTGTCACTTTAATGAGATATATGATAGCGTAGAAAATACCAAATTTACCATTCCGTATTTACACTTAGTTGCAAAAAATCATAGGCTAAAATGAAAAAGGTCCCCTAAAGGAGGAGACCTTAAAAAAACACAAATGATGAAAAAAAATTATTTCGATTTACAAATATAAGTAAAAAATATATTATGCAAAACATCATATAAGCATAAATATTAAAAAAACATTCATTCTAATTAAAAATAAGGACTCGTTCAATAATGCTTTTCTTACCATTAACCGTGAAATTTAATAATCATATATTATGATAAAACAAAAAATAAATTAAAAAGATTCTAATAATATAAATGGTACAATTGAATAATTTCGTCCAATGATGCAGGAGCAATTAAAAAAAGGTCAATAAAATATTTTGCCATGCTGTATTCTTACTGTTTTTTCTTTCTCCATTTTCTTTACGACCCTTATAACAGTTAAATCCATTTATCCCGATCCATTTAAGTTTTAACATCAGCCTCTCCATCGAGAGGCTTTTATCATGGGATTATGATCGTGCTCATAAAGAAACACTTTCATATTTTATAAATTAGTATAAAATCCAGTACAATGAAGCCTAAGCAGATCAACAGAGTTCCACAACAGCAATCCGGTGGATTTCACGATACAGAAAGCCAGAAGCAGTTTGAACCGACACTTTTACCGATCAAGTTTGATATTTTAAAACAAAGATTTTTTTCAGTGAGCCGTTGGAAAAGCTATTGCGGTGAAGGATTTGCAGCCTTTAAACTTTATGATTCAAAAGGAAATATTGCTGAAAGACCACCTCAGAAAGGAGATTTTATGAGAATTGATATTCCCGGACCGGGAGAAACTGAAGCCAAAGGGTATGACTGGGTAGAAGTTACTGATATCTGCTTTCAGGAAGATAACTATTCGGAAAGCATTTTAATAACGTGCAGACCCTCCATAAATCCTCAGGACAGAAAAAACAGTCATATTGCCCATTTTTACAGCTCCATAGCAACCTCAACTTTTATGATCGCGAGAACGCCTACTCATCTAAAAGCCGCAGTCTACGGACGGAATGAAACGCCGAATTTTAACGCCGGATATATTGATGTTATCAGAAATCTTATGGTTGCCGTAGGAGGAATGATGGGAATTTCTAAGGTCCAGTGGAAAAAGCTGACAGATGGTTTTCTGGATTTTGAATAAATTCCTGTAGGTTGTTTTTTGACTTAAGTCAAAGTTTTTTTTTGTCTGTAACAGGACATTTGCACCGAATATTTTAAACAAAATTATGAGTGCAACATTAGAAAAAGGACAGACTATTAATTTCTATACAGCCACAATGCCTATTATCCTATCGGTATTTGCCATATATCTTACGATAGGAATTTCTTTAGGTGTGCTTCCGAAATTTGTCCAGAACAATTTAGGATTTAACAGTATCATCATAGGAATGGTAATCGGGTTACAATCACTGGCAACACTTTTAACCCGTGCTTACTCCGGAAAAATTACAGATACAAAAGGAGCAAAGAAAAGCAAAATGCTGGGAGTTTTGCTATCCGTTATCGCAGGTATAGCCTATATTCTTGCGGTAAGTTTCCAGGCATCACCCCAGACAGCGCTAGTATTTCTCCTGCTTGCCAGAATGATTCACGGTGTTGGTGAAAGTTTTCTGGTTACAGGAGCATTAACCTGGGGGATTGGCCTTGTCGGGCATCAGAATTCAGGAAAAGTAATGACCTGGAACGGTATTGCCATGTATGCCGGAATTGCTGTTGGTGCTCCGTTGAGTATCTGGATGAGTAAAGATTTTGGAGTGCTTCCGGCATTTATCCTGATCATGCTACTGCCGTTTGTCAGTTGGATTTCCACAGCGAAACTGCCTTCCATTCCTGTGGATAAAGGGCATATAAGAACTCCTTTTTACAAAGTTATAGGAGCGGTATCCGGACAGGGATTAAGCCTTGCATTTTCCTCTATGGCATTCGGATGTATTGCTTCTTTTGTGGGACTGTTTTTTACGGAGAAAAACTGGGGTGATGCGTCACTGGCTTTTATAACTTTCGGGGCCTGTTATGTATTGACAAGAATTTTCTTTGCTTCATTTCCAGACAAATACGGAGGCTTCAGAATCGCTTTTATTTCTCTGATAATCGAAGCTGCAGGGCAGATCATCATCTGGACCTCGGCATCAAAAGCAATGGCTATTCTTGGCTGTGGGCTTACAGGAGTAGGGTTTTCCCTGATTTTTCCGGCATTGGGTGTGCTGGCCATTCAAAAAGTAAAACCACAAATGAGAGGAACAGCTTTAGGCGCCTATGTGGCTTTTGTGGATCTTTCACTGGGGCTGGCGGGCCCGGCTGCAGGTCTTGCTGCGGGATGGTTCAATTATCAGGCGGTGTATCTGTTTGGAGGATTGAGTTGCATCATTTCTATGATCATTTTATTATTCAACAAAAAATAAACTTGAAGCAATGACAAATAATCCAGCTATATCAAGAAAAATACGTTCGGTATTTACCGTTAAAAATAAACAATATCTTAGTCCTCATTTTATCAGAGTAATCTTTAAAATTGAAGAAAATCAGGTTGAATTATTAAGAAACGTACAATCCGGATCCAACAATAAATTATTTATTCCAACAGGTATGACAGATCAAAGTCAGGAACCTTTATTCCTGACCAGAACCTATACCAACCGCAAGATCGATCTGGACAGCCGCGAACTGACGATTGATTTTGCTGTTCATGGTGAAACCGGCCCTGCCTCTCTATGGGCGCTTAATGCAAAACCGGGGGATACATTGGAAATAGGAATGAAGGAAAGCACCCGGCCACTGGTTCCTGATGCAGACTTTTATTTACTCGTTGGTGATGCTACGGCACTTCCTGTGATCTGCGCTGTTGCAGAACTGCTGCCTTCCTATGTAACCGCAAAAATACTGCTCGAAGTTCCCGGAAAGGAAGACGAAATCATGCTGTGTTCAAGAGCAGAACTCTCCGTAGAATGGCTTTATAATCCTCATCCCGAAAAAGGAAGCTGTATTGCAGATCTTGTCAAAAAAATTGAATTTCCCGCTGGAATACTGAAAAAGTATATATATGTCACGGCAGAATACAGTACTGTAAAAGAACTCCGGAGCTATTTTAAAACAGAACTCAACTGGGATTCCCACGGCATGCATGCAGTTTCTTACTGGAAAGCAGGCCAATCGGAAGATGAAACCTCCAAAGACAGGTCGGTACAGGGAGATTGAGCTTTTATTGCTACATTTGCTCAGGACTGATTTCAGATTTATGGAAGAACTATTAGCTTCATACATTAAAAGCAAAATATCGATAACAGAAGAGGAGCTGAACATCATTCTTTCCCATTTCAGACCGATGAAACTGAAAAAGAATGAGCTGCTGCTCGCCAACGGGCAGTCCAGCCAGCGGACTTTCTTTGTGGTTAAAGGTTGTCTCCGGATTTTCTTTATCAATGAAGAAGGCCAGGATTCTACACGGTATTTTGCTTTTGAAAATCAGTTTGCTACCGCACTGGTCAGTTTTATCACATCAGAACCTTCTGATGAATTTATACAGGCTGTGGAAGATTCGGAGGTGTATTATATAACGCACAGCAGCTTTTATCATCTGCTGGATGAGATCCCGCAGTGGGAGAAATTCTACAGAAAATACCTTGAAATGGCTTATGTAAACAATACCAGGAGATTGATGTCTTTTCTGGTGCAGGACGCCCTTGAAAAGTACCGCCAGCTGCTGGATGAAAACCCTATTATCGTACGGAGGCTTTCCAATAAAATGGTGGCTTCCTATCTCAATATTTCGCAGGAAACATTAAGCCGGTTAAAATCAAAACTTTAAGTTTCTTTTTTGACCCAAATCAATGTTTCAGGATCTGACAGTCTGCAAATTTGCAGTCAATCATCAGAACTATGAACAACAGCGAGCGCCAACCTTCAGATATTTTTACAGGCATTATTCTTTCAAAAAATAAAATTGCATACAACACCTTTCACATCAAGGTTCAGAGCCGGGATTTTTCAACGATTCAATATGCCGCAGGATATACCGCCGAAATTTTCCTTTGCGATCCTTATTATAGTCCGCGCAGCAGGAGTCGGGAATATGCCTTCTGGAATTATGAACCGGTTTATCATACTGCGGATTTTGTTATCACAGCAGAAGACAGCAGTGTAAAAGATTGGATGTGTACAGCTCAGGAAGGAGACAGTGTATTTTTTCGCAGATTTTTAAATGAAACGGTGACAGATCATTCCGGGAATCAGTATTTTCTGATAGGAGATCATACAGGTTTATCTTTTCTTTATGAGATTAACAGAGCTCTTGCCGTCAGCAAAAAAGTTGAAAGTTTTATATACAGTAAACACCCGGGCAGACTTTTTCCGGATCTTGATCACAGCTTTCCTTTAAATTTTTCTGTTATCAATCCTTTACATCCCGAAAATATTCTAGAATACATCAGAAAACACTTTCCGGGAAATATAAAAAACAGCAGAGTGTATTTGGCAGGAGGTATGAAAATAAATTCTTTGATATCTGAATTTCTTCAGAAGGAATATTCTTTTGAGCCCAAGAATATCTATTTGAAAAACTTCAGGAGTTGAGTTATCACATTTGAGTACTCCAGAAGGGGAGAAGCTTTGAAACAATGATATTTAACATATTTCCGATATTATAAGTATTATTTAATGCATAGCTAATATTAAAATGATAAATTTAGGTCAATTAAAGTTTTTGGACTGAAGCGCTCATTTCAATATGGATCCAGCATTCCGGGATTTTAATTCATTTTCAGCGAAAGAATTTTTATCAGAATAAAATGACACATAAACCATTACACAACTTCCATATTCCGGTAATGGGCCTGGCTTATACCATAGACAGTCCAATCCGTGTTGCCCAATATGGAATTTCTTCCGTGATTTCCATTATTGATGATGAGATCCTGGAAAAAATGAAAAACTTTTATAGTAAGAAATTCAGTCTTGATTATTTAGGAATTTCAACAAAAACTGAGGATTACAGGGCTAAAAGAATTACAGCTTACCTGGATATGGTAGATGATATCGTGAATGAAAAATTTGAATCTTTCAAACAGGAAATCACTAGAAATAAGGAAGCATTAAAGAACTTTATAGCCATTCTGCCCAATACTTCAGATCTGAAAAGCAGACTTCAAAATCTTGTGAACCAAAAAGACAGTTTAGGCTCAAATATCAAAAACTTTATTGAAAACAACCTGAAACCGGGAAGTATCGATGTCAATATCATGACAAAAGTTGATAAAGACAACTATAAAAAAGATCAGCAACTTCCTGTGATCTTTAACGATGCCCATGCTTCACTGCGTGGTTTTGCCCAAAGTAAACTATCTTCTTCAATGGTACTTTCCGCAGGAATGAATCCTCGTTTGTACAGCTATATTGAAGAATTTGATGATTTCTTTCCCGATGAGAAGGGTATTTTAAAAAAGAAAATCATTCTGAAAGTAAGCGATTTCCGTTCAGCAATGATTCAGGGGAATTTTTTAGCTAAAAAAGGCCTGTGGATTTCAGAATACAGAGTTGAATCAGGACTGAACTGCGGAGGCCATGCATTTGCTACGGAAGGGATGTTGCTGGGGCCTATCATGGAAGAATTTAAACAGAAAAAGAATGACCTTATCCAGTCTGCTCATGCCTTAATGATCACCGCTTTGGAGCAAAAAGGAAAACATACCGTTTCCGAACCTCTTGAAATGAAAATTACAGTTCAGGGTGGAGTGGGAACCTCGGAAGAACATGAATTTCTGCTTGAAAACTATAATGTAGACAGTGTCGGATGGGGATCACCATTTCTATTGGTTCCTGAAGCTACTTCTGTAGATACGGAAACCAGAAATCTACTTTTAAAATCTGGAGAAAAGGACTTCTATCTGAGTAATATCACACCTTTGGGAGTACCTTTCAATACGGTTAGAGGGACATCTAATGAGCTATTAAAAGAACAAAAGGAATCTGCCGGAAAATACGGAAGCTCTTGCCCGAAAAAACTACTGGCTCTAAGCAAAGAATTTTCACCGCAGGGAACCTGTACTGCCTCTAAGAAGTACCAGGATATTAAATTGAAAGAACTTCAGGCCGATCCTGAGCTTACTGCTGAAGAATTTAGCAAAAGGAAGACTGAGATTACAGATAAAGCCTGTCTCTGTGTAGGATTGGTAAATGCCGCTTATATAGAACAGAATCTTGAAATAAAGGGCGAAAAACAGGGGGTCGTTATATGTCCGGGACCTAATCTGGCTTTTTTTGACAGGGAAGTTTCCCTTTCGGAGATGGTAAAACACATCTACGGGAACGCTAATATCCTTCCGGATAACCAGCGCCCGAATATGTTCATCAATGAACTGAAAATGTATGTTGATTATCTTAAAAAAGAAATCAGTAATTCTTCAGCACAGATCACAAATTCCCAAACCAAAAAGTGGAATACATTCAAAAAGAATGTTCTGGAAGGCATTGAATATTATCATCACATGTTTCATACATCCACTTTCTTTAAAAGCGGATTGAATACCATAGAACTGCAGCTGCAGGAACATAAATTGATACTTACAGCTATTGAGATTCCTCAGGCTGAAAAGTAACAGTATTTTTTTAAATTGATAGATAAACAGCTTTCATTGTGAAGGCTGTTTTTTTATGTTCATTCTAATAAAATAATCAGTTATCTTCTCCTCTTAAATGTAAAAAAGTGAGGCAAAATAAGCTTTTCTATTTATAATAACTATAAGCCATATGCTTATTTTGAATCTGAAATCCTCCATGATAATCCTTACCTTAGTACATGAAATTTTAATTCAATCTGTTTTTATGGAAAAAAGAAAAATAAAAAATACAGACCTGTCAGTAGCCCCAGTTAATTTTGGAGGAAATGTTTTTGGATGGACGCTGGACGAGAAGCAGTCCTTTGATATATTGGATCAGTTTACGGATGCCGGGTTCAATTTTATTGATACAGCAGATACCTATTCCTGGTGGGTCAACGGAAAAGGAGGCCAGTCTGAGGAAATCATAGGAAAATGGATGAAAAGTCGTTCCAACCGTCAGGATATAGTTCTGGCTACCAAAGTGGGATCTGAGACCAAAGAACACAGTTTTGACATCAGCAAAAAACATATTTTGAAATCTGTGGATGAATCCCTTCAAAGGCTTCAGACCGATCATATTGATCTTTATTATACTCATTTTGATGATCATACCACTCCCGTAGAAGAAACGCTTTCTGCCTACGACGAGATCATAAAAGCCGGGAAAGTACGCTATATTGCTGCTTCCAATCTTTCCCCGGAGCGCCTGAAGGCATCATTTGAGGCTTCAGAAAAAAATAACCTTCCCAAATATGTAGCCCTACAGCCTCATTACAATTTAATGGAAAGAGAAGGTTTTGAAAAAAATTATGCTCCGCTGGTAGAAGAATTTGGATTGAGTGTATTTCCATACTGGTCATTAGCTGCCGGTTTTCTTACCGGGAAATACCGCAATGAAGCAGATTTAGGCAAAAGCCAGAGAGGAGAAGGTGTAAGAAAATACCTGAACCCAAAAGGTCTTGAAGTATTAAAAGCCCTGGACCACGTAAGCGAAAAGCATAAAACAACACAGGGAACAGTCGCCCTGGCATGGCTTCTGGCCAATCCTTTAATCACTGCACCTATTGTAAGTGCGACAAGTGCCTCCCAGCTTGATACTTTATTCAGCGCCCCAAAACTTATTCTAGACCAGGAAGATATTGAATTGCTTAATCAGGCAAGTCATTAATTAATTTCATCTGAAATTAAAAATATCCGTTCGGTTTGCTGAACGGATATTTTTTATGTTTTTAAATGATGAAGTTTGATTCTGAACTTTATGTTTAAAAAATTAATCAGAATATTCTTTCAAAAGCTGTCTGTAACTCATCAAGATAGATGATTTTGAAATAAACCCTATAAAATCATTGTTTTCACTGGTTACCGGAAGGTTCCATACGCCGGTATCATCAAAAATCTGAAGAATTTCCAACGGTTTATTGTCCCGGTGAATGACTGCAGGCGGAGCTTTCATAATTTGCGCAACTGTCATGGAGCTGTCAGCTTCTTTATTAAAAAGATAGGGACGGATATCATCCAAAGTAAGGATGCCTTTCAGTTTTCCTGCCTCATCTGTTGCCGCAAAAATATTTTTAGTTCCATTTTTCACCTGCTCAAACAATATTGTAATGGAAGCATTTTCATGGATTGTTTCTGAATATTTGTCTATAAAATCTTCGGTTCTCAAAGCAAAAAGCAGGTTTTTATCATGCTTATTAGTAAATATTTTCCCCTGATCAGCCAAAGATTCCAGTTCCGGGGAGATTGGGGAGAACCATTTTGCAATAAGATAAGAGATAATGGATACAATCATCAGTGGAATAAAAAGATCATATCCAAAACTGGATTCAGCGATCAGAAATATAGCCGTAAGGGGAGCATAGAGTACACCGCTCATTGCTCCTGCCATTCCTACCAGAACAAGATTCGTTACCGGAACATCCGTAAACCCGATATGCTGGCAGACTACTGCAAATAAATAACCCACCGTTCCTCCGGCAAAAAGAGACGGGGCAAAATTACCACCGTTACCACCGCTAAATATTGTAAAAGACGTAGCAAAAGCTTTTAACAGACATACCAGAACCAGAAATATGATGATGGTCCAGTCTCCGATCTCAAAATACCGGAAAAAGCTGTTTCTGATAATAGAATGAGTACTTCCGTTGGTAAAAGCCTTCACTGTCTCATATCCTTCTCCGAACAATGGCGGAAAAAGAACACATAACAATGACAGCACCAAACCTCCGAACATAGCCTTACGCATCCTTGAAAGCTTAAGCCCTTTGATGAAATGTTCTACTTTTTGAGAAATCACGACAAAATAACGGGCATACAGTCCCGTCACAATTCCCAGTATAAGATAGTATGGAACATTTTTATAGTTAAAGGGTTCTCTGGTATAAAACCTGAAAAGCACATCTTCCTGAAGCAGAATCCTTGATAAAAGGCTTCCGCAGACAGCAGCCACTACCAAAGGAATGAAATCTGTAAAAACCACACCTGTCAAAAGAATTTCAAAAGCAAACATGATCCCCGCAATCGGAGCATTGAAAGCTGAAGCAATACCTGCGGTGGCTCCTGCAGCCAACAGGAGAGTCCTTTCCTTATAGCTGAGCCGATAGGTCTGTGCATAATTGGAACCGATGGCGGCCCCTGTAACTGCAATAGGACTTTCTAATCCCGCAGAACCTCCCAGACCAACTGTCACGGCACTCTGAATGATCTGTGAATACATTTTTACAGAAGCTACAATACTTGAGTTCTGAGCTATTTCATACAAAATTGCACCGATTCCTTTTCTGTCCTGGCCTTTAAACAGAGTAAGAACAATAGCTGTAGTAAGAACGATTCCCAAAAAAGGAAAAACAATATAGAATAAGATCTGATATTCAAAATGTACCTTATGCGTAATAAAATTATGGATGGTATGTACAAGCGTTTTCAGGACCACTCCGGCAAGACCAGCAGTACAACCCACGAGTATTCCGGAAAGTACCAGAAACTGGTTCCTGCTGAGCCTGTTATTAAGCCAGTGAAGAATCAGTTCATAGCTTCTGGCTTTTTCCAGTCCGTATTCCTGGAAGTCTCTTTTAAATTTTAGAAAGCTTAAATACTTTTTTTTATTGTGAATTTTCACTTGGAAACCAATTTTAAAACCGTAATGGTTTCGTAAATTTATGAAATATCTTTATAAATGTCTGGTCATGGATTACTAAAAAAGCATTAAAGATCATCGCAGCATAATGAAATTCAATAGGTTATATCATTATAAATATTTCTCATAATTTTAATTCCATCCTGCAATTGAAAGATCCATCCGGAAATCTCAGGTATTTTTAATCATATTGATTTAAAAGCACTGTAAAAATTTTAAGAAACCGATTCCAGATTGTCTTTTTTCAGATTATTAATGAAATAGGAGGGACTTACTCCGGTTTCTTTCTTGAAAATTACTGCAAAAACTTCTCTCGACGAAAATCCACAGGCTTCGGCCAGATAGCTGATCTTATATTCCCGGTAAATGTGATTTTCATACAGCTTATTGGTAATATAGTTGATCCTGAGACCATTGATGTAGTTATTATAGCTGTTTCCTTTATACTGTTTGATGATTTCCGATAGGTATCTGGTATTGGTATTCAGGTCATTGGCCAGGGAAGTAAGGCTCAGATCTTTTTTAATGAATTTTTGTGATTTTTCAAATTTTTCCAGCTTGGTCAGGATCATTTTTAGTGTTTCGTCTGTGATATTAATGCTTTTCTCAGAAGAAATTTCCAGCTGTACATTTTGTGCCGGAGGATCATTGGCCTTTTTAAGGTTATTAATGACTGTCTCATAACTTTCATGAAGTTTTCTCTGGTTTCTTTTCCAGAAAAATAGACCACCCGCCACAAGAAGTATAATAAAAGTAAAGACAATCATCAGCATTTTCTGAATATTCCCGGTATGAACTTCTCCCTGCTGATCCATCATCTTTTTTACGGGAGTATTGATAGTTTTCTTTTCTTCGTTAACGAGACTGTCATTCAGTTTCGTGTAGAGATTCATATACTTTTTTGAAGCTTCCTTTTCTCCAAGCTCTACATAAGATTTGAAGTTAACTTCATAAATATCTCTGCGGATATAGGGTATACTCATTACTTTTTCCAGCTGTTCGGCCTTTTCTGCGTAGTGTACAGCCTGGTCATATTTTTTTTGGTCATAATACAGCCATGCATATTCATTCAGAATAGTAACTTCCAGGTTTTTAGATACTCCATAATGTTCATTTTGAGCTATCTTTAATGCTTTGTCAAAATAACCCTCCGCATCATGGATCCGTTTGGACGCGACGCTTGTCATACCCAAGTTCATATAAGACAGCGCAAGAAGGTGGTATTTTTTTGATATAAAATCCTTGCTTTCTCCAATATGAACTGCACTCTCCAGGCATTTTTTCTGATAATGTATCACAGAATCCAATGGGGCATTCATATGGGCCAAATATGAGCTTATACCTGTATATATCAAAGATTTCAAATAATTCTTTTTGTCTTCAGACTCTATTTTTTCAGATATTTTTAATGCATTTCTAAAATCTCTGATACTTTCATTGTTAAAGCCTAATTCTGTGTAAGATGAAGCTCTTAACCTGTAAATATTGGCCAGTTTTGCATCATCGTTCGCATCTATAGCGAGCTTTTCACCTTCTGTACTCAGATCGATTACTTTTTTATGATTTCCTGCGTCATAATATCTGGCCATAAGGATAGAAGTGCTTTCCAGAAGCCCTTTTTTATAGCCTGTCTTTTTAGAGGCACGGTAAATCTCATTCGAAAGTTCTATTGATTTTGCAGGATTGCTCTTAGACAGTTCTTCAGCCCGGATAATTTTAGAATCAATTTGTGAATTTGTGAGAAATCCGGAATCGAGCTGAGCATGAAAAAGCCCGAAAATAAAACAGGACAGAAATAAAACGGTATTTTTCATCATGTGTTTTTTGAAACAGCAAATTAAGTACAATATTAATGATTATCTTACAATAATAGTGTTAGTTTTTCAGAATTTACATTGTTAATTAATTTTTTCAACCAACTGATTTTAAATAATCTAAATTTAAATAACGGCTTCAAATCCTAACTGTTTATCTTCATATAAACAGCTCTAAAATACCCTGCCTTTTTTCGGAAATCATTTCGTATTAAGCTTTTTCATAACCAGCCAAAGTTCTATTATTGTACTTCTTATTTAAAACACACATATGAAAAGCAATAATTTTGTAAGGTTTCTCATTTCCTTCAATTATAAATTTATCATATTACTTTTCCTTATATCTCTATTCCAACCGCTGGAGCTTATCCTGTAATTTATATAAACATAAACAATTTAGAAAATATATGGATCTAAAAAACCTGCACATTGGATCAATGATAAAAGAAAAGGTGGCCCAAAGCGATATAGAAATGTCTCGCATATGTAAATTCCTGAACTGCCAGGAAGAAGATATCCTGAAAATGTATAATTCTTCTGCTTTTGACACGGAAGTCCTTCTGCGCTGGTCCAAACTCCTCCAATATGATTTCTTCAGACTTTATTCTCAACACCTGATTTTGTATTCTCCACAGTCTTCTATGAATTATATTCAAAAGAAAAAAACAGATCATCTACTCCCGGCTTTTCGTAAGAGCCTTTACACCAAAGAGATTGTAGAATTTGTCCTGCACAAGATCAGAAAAGGGGAAATGACAAAATCCAGTGTAATTTCTGAGTATAAAATCCCCAAAAGCACACTCTACAAATGGCTTCATAAATATGATATGATAAATAAATAAAGGCATAATGAAAAATATTCCGGATTACAAAAGAATCTATACAGACCTTATCAATGAAAAATATCCTGATAAAAAGGAAGCATGTAGAACCATACTCTCTAAAAAGACTTTGTCCATATTGGATGTTATCGCTTGCAGCAACATTCTTACGGATAAGGAAGATAAAAATACCCTTATTTTTAATCAGAAACATCGTTTTTATGATAAACAATCGATTCTTGAAATACTAAATTACCAGGAAAAGTATGGATACAATAACGCACAACTGGCCCGGCATTTTAAATTAAGCAGAAATACGATTGCTAATTGGAAAAAGAAACTTATTTAGCAGAATACGGTATGTAAAGTGTATTTTAAAAAATAATCACTTATATATCAAACATTTACAATCTAAAATCAATGTGTTTATTTCAGTAAATATTACACCATACATTTTATATTCTGAAAGAATTTGCCAATTTTTGTATTAAGCCTAATTCATTAACTAAGAAAACCTAAATTTGCATGTTGGTATCAAATTTGTTAATAAGCAGTTTTATATCAGAAGTTCCACTAAATCCTGACATCTTAAAAACACAATTCAAATGAAAAAAAAATTGCTATCCCTAGCTTTTATTGCATCATCTCTCTTGAATGCACAGATAGGAATTAGTACCAGTAATCCATTGGGAATTTTGCATGTTGACGGTGCAAAAGACAATACAGCATCAGCCACTCCCGCACAAATCAGTAATGACCTTATTATTACTAATACCGGTTTTATAGGAGCAGGCGTTTCAAATCCAATAGTAAAACTTGATATGCGTTCAGCAGGACTTCAGAATGCTGTTGGACTGGGCTCAACAACTATGACAGCGAGCGCAGCGGGAGCAGGGGCCGTGCGATATGAACCTACTCAGGCAAAATTTCAAGTATCTGACGGGAATGTATGGGAAGCAGCAATTATCCTGCCCACTAAAGCTGTGGTGGTTGCCAGATTGACAAGTCCGTTCTCGGTTCCTTACAATACTGATGTAAATATTACAGGATGGGACGAGATAAGAGATCTTTCCAACAGTTTTGATCCTGTTACAGGGATTTTTACGGCTCCAAGAACCGGAGTTTATACATTTTTGATGACGTATAATTTTGTTTCCGGATCAATAGTCAACTCTTCTGAAGTCACCAGCCAGTTTTACAGCCCAACTACTGCAGCTATCCTTGCGCGTTCTTACAAGACCTTTGCCCGCAGCAATGAAGATGCCCAGGTAGGAGGTTCCGCCACCATTACAGTAAGCCTGACTGCCAACCAGACTGTGCGGCCACAGCTTAATCAAAACATCACAGGATCCGGGCCAAGAGCTTTAAGAGCAAATGCAGACTGGACCCACCCGGATGCAGGTTTTAACAATATGACCATTATTGAAAATTAAAAAATACACAAAATGAAAATTAAAAATTTATATCAATTACTGGTTTTTTTTCTGTCATTCTCTATACAGGCACAGACAGGTTTCTTCACCAAAGATCCAATGCAGACTTTTCATTTAGACGGTGCAAAAGATAACAGCAGTGTACCGCCTTCTGCACCTCAGATATTAAATGATGTAGTAGTAACCTCCAATGGTAACCTGGGGGTGGGACTGTTAAATCCCAAAACAAAAGTAGATGTCCGCTCTGCCGATCAAAAAGGGATTATAGGATTGGGAACAAGCTCACAGACTGCCGCAGCAGCAGGTGGTGGTGCCATCCGTTACAGCACCGGAAATATTATCCAGTATTCTGACGGCGTATCGTGGCATAATCTTCCAATGACCTTACCGCCTAAAGCAGTGGTGCTGGCTAATAAAAGCAGTGCGCTTACCCTCACAAATAATACCACCACTCTTGTAAACGGATGGACCGTAGTTACAGATTCACAGTCTAATTTCAATGGTACTACTTTTACTGCACCCAGAAACGGATTTTACATCGTTTCGTTCAATATTACCTTAGCTGATGGGAATATTGCCCAAAACTCAAGAATTGAAACTATTATTGAAAGTAATACAGCCACTAATAATATCCAGACATACAGAAGTGTAAACTCATACCCGGCATGGGACGTTAATACAGTGAATAATATTGTAGGAGGTAACTGTACGGCTATTTTCAATTTAGTAGCAGGTGATACCATCCAGTTTAAAGTATTTCACAATTTCGGAAGCAATAAAAGTATAAATACAGCCAATACCGGTACCAATAACAGTATCAGCGTTTACGAACTATAAACAAACAAAGATGAAATTAAATAAAAAAAATATATTATTTCTGGGGTTGGGACTTCTCCCAAACTTATTTTTAGCTCAGATAGGTATTGGTATTAATAATCCGAATCCTGCCAATTCTATTGAAATTAACACAACTGAAAAAGTCATTATTGATAAAACAGGAAAAATAGGGGTTGGGGTAGCTACTCCAAAAATGGCTATTGACCTAAGAAATGGAGCCAACGGTTCTATGGCTATAGGAATGACCAATCAAACCGCCGCCGAGGCCGGGGCAGGAGCTATGCGTTACAATCCAAGTCCAGCCATCGGGGTCCAGGGTTATATAGAATATTCTGACGGAACGGTATGGGTTCCTATTCTGCCATACGGAAAGCCAAGAATTGTGGTGATGGCCGAGAAAACCAATAATAATTCCACTGTTTTTGAAACCGGTTTGTGGCCTATAGGAAACTATACAGACGGAATCCCCGGAAGATCTTCTGCTTATCTTACTTCATGGGCAGAAAAACTGGATTCGGACTCCGGGCAGCCAAGAACTAATTTTGATCCTGCTACAGGGGAATTTATTGCTCCGAGATCGGGTGTATATTATGCTACTTTTACTTTTGCTCTAGCACCCAACCAGGTAAATACCAGTTCTGGACAAAACCAGACGGAAGCGATTTGGGAAGTAAGAAACTCTTCCAATACGGTTATACAGAGGATAAAAACCAATAACGGTTATCCTCAGGACACAGGAGTTGCTCCGAATGCTGTGATCGTGGGATCTGCCTGTACTGCGAGCCTGTATCTGAATGCAGGAGATAAGCTAAGACCTTTTGTATGGATCAATGTATCGTGGGACCCGGACAAACGTCCTCTTCTTAATACAGGAGGCTATAATGTTTTAACAATTGTTGAGCAGTAATTTCATTTTCTGCCTAAACAATAACTATATCAGAAAAGCGAAAAATCACCTCTCGTTCGGGGTGATTTTATATATCCTTTAGTTTTCTCTGCACGATGTTTGCATTTTATTTATCACCAACACTTAAATACAATCATATGAAAACAGAAGTTTTAACAGAAAAGCACAGGTTAGGAATAGGCGGGGTGGCGATAGGAACGGCCTTCGAAAATATAAGTGATGAAGAGTCTTATAAAATACTTCAGACCGCCTGGGATCTGGGAATCCGCTATTATGATACATCTCCCTGGTATGGCCTTACAAAAAGTGAAAGAAGATTCGGACACTTTCTGAAAGATAAAGACAGGAGCGATTTTATATTTTCAACTAAAGTAGGGAGACTGTTTCATGAAGTCCCTGAATCAGAAGTTCCACCTACGATGTGGAAAAAACCGCTGAATTATGATTTTAAACATGATTATACAGCAGACGGAGTCAAAAGATCTATAGAAAACAGCCTGCAGAGAACAGGACTGGATTATATTGATATTATTTACGTTCATGACCTGTCTGAAGATCAGGTAGGGGACCGGTATCCTTATTTTCTGGAACAGGCAAAGAAAGGAGCGTTTAAAGTTCTTTCCGAGCTGCGGGACCAGGGAGTGATCAAGGCATGGGGAATGGGCGTCAACAAAATTGAACCTATTTTAGACTGTATTGATTCTGCTGATCCTGATATTTGTCTTTCTGCAACACAATATTCGATCCTTGAACATGAAGATGCCGTCGACAGGCTGCTTCCGGCAGTTAAAAAAGCCGGTGTAAAACTGGTCTCGGGTGCTGGGTATAATTCCGGATATATTGCAAGAAGAGAAAGGTACAATTATAAGGATGTCATTCCAAAAGGAATGGCCGAAAAACGTGCCGCAATAACTGCTATTGCTCAAAAATACAATACAGATATTGTACATGCTGCGCTTCATTTTGTTTTGGCTTCAGATGAATTTGCTTCTATTATTCCCGGAGCCGGCAGGCCGGAACAGGTTAAAGATAATGTGGAAGGTTTTAAGGCCACTATTCCGTCTGAATTCTGGAACGAATTGAAGTCTAACGGACTGATCTATGAAAAGGCGCAGGTTCCTAAATCTTAAAAAGCAATTTAAATAATAGCTTATTCTTATTCAATCAGATATACAATAAACCTCTCATTATGGGAGGTTTTTGTATTTGTCTATACCACTTTTGCCTTACGGACAATCTTAGCCAACAGAGAGGGGAAAAATCTTTTGAGATAGGTTCCCATTACTTCCCGACCGCCAATAGATGCCTGATTTTTCTTTTTTTCAATAGCCGCAAGCATTTTTCCTGCAAACACATCTGCGGGCATTCCTTTATTTGTGGCATCATCCATTGTTCCCTGCAGAGAGCCGTTACCCGTTAATGCATTTATAGAAATATTGGTCTGTACAAAGCCGGGACAGATGATGGTCACTGTAATTTTTTTCGTATATAATTCAGCACGCAGCGAATCAAAAAAACCGTGAAGTGCATGTTTTGCTGCCGCATAGCTGCTTCGCATCGGAGCTCCGAAAATCCCCATAAGACTGGAAACAACAGCAATATGTCCGCCGCCGTTCCTGATCATATAGGGAAGCACAGATTTTGTAAGGGCTACGGTTCCTATATAATCAATATCCATTAAACGTTTATCAACTTCTATGTCAGTTTCTATAGCCAGAGAACGCTGAGACAGTCCTGCATTATTGATCAAAATATCAATCTTTCCGAATTTTTCTACAGCTTCTTCCACAACATCCGGCATTTTTTTATAGTCTTCAAGGTCCAAAGGCAGTACAAAAAAACGATTTGCTTCAAGTCCGGCCTTTTGAGCCACAGCATTTAACTGATCTTTATTTCTTGATGAAAGGATAATTTTCGCATTGCTTTTCACTGCCAGCTCTTTTACCAGAGCTTCTCCGATTCCTGACGAAGCTCCTGTTACCCAAACCACTTTATGATCAAAATAAGTATTCACTTTTGTTTTTTTTATTTTAATATTTTACTCTCTTATTCTTACAATTCACCATTCAGGTTCAAAGAAGAATTCACGATCTGACCTTTAAAGTCCGGCAATATATTTTCCGGCTTTCATGCCTGAAAAAATACACCCTCCAAGAAATGTTCCTTCCAATGCACGGTAGCCATGCATTCCGCCTCCGCCAAACCCCGCAGCTTCTCCTGCTGCATAAAGCCCGTCGATCACCGTATCATCATCTCTTAAAACCTGTCCGTCAAGATTCGTTTTAATACCTCCCAGGGTTTTCCGGGTAAGAATATTGAGACGGACAGCGATCAGAGGACCATTCTTAGGATCTAATATTTTATGCGGAGCGGCAACTCGGCCGAGTCTGTCACCTAAATAATTTCTTGTATTCCTGATATAATTGACCTGTGTATCTTTTGAATATTTATTGTCCAGCTCCCTGTCTCTGGCTTCGATCTGTGCTTTTATCTTCTCATAATCCAAAAGGGAAGTGCCGGACAGTTCATTCATCTTTTCCACCAGGGTTTTCAGATCATCCGAAACAATAAAGTCTTTTCCATGTTCTTTAAAAGCCTCCACAGGTCCCGGAGCTTTTTTTCCAAAAATTCTTCTCAGAAAAAGAGCATAATCTTTATTGGTAATATCTGGGTTCTGCTCTGATCCGGAAAGAGCAAATTCTTTTTTAATGATTTTCTGGGTCAGGATAAACCAGGAGTAAGAAAACCCTGTTTCCTGTATATGTTTCAGGGTTCCAAGCGTATCAAATCCTGGCAGAAAAGGAGCGGGAAAACGGTTTCCCCTGGCATCAAACCATAAAGAAGACGGTCCCGGCAGTATTCTGATGCCATGTTTCGGCCATATCGGGTTCCAGTTCTGTATTCCTTCTGTATAATGCCACATTCTGTCCGGGTTAATGATGTGTGCACCGGACTTTTCTGCAACACCAATCATTTTTCCGTCCACATACGCAGGCACACCACAAACCATATTTTCGGGAGCTTTTCCCAGTCTTTCCGGCCAGTTCTTCCGCACAAGTTCATGGTTGGCTCCTATGCCTCCTGATGCAATGATCACATGAGAGGTATGGTATTCAAACTGGGAAATTACGTTTCTGTTGGTGGCAACACCTCTTTCTTTATGATCATTTTCAAGGATATCACCTTTCACGCCTTTCGTTTTACCATTTTCTATGATCAATTCCGTGACTCTATGTCTGAATTTCATCTGTAAAAGACCTTTTCCTTCTGCTTCATACGCTTTATCTACAAAAGGCTTCACAACTCCTGTCCCGGTTCCCCAACTGACATGGAAGCGCGGTACGGAATTTCCGTGGCCGGTTGCTGATCCGTCTCCACGTTCGGCCCAGCCTACCATGAACATAAACCTGACCCCCAGCTTAGAAACATAAGCATATTTTTCATAGGCTGCGAATTTCAAATAGGCTTCTGCCCATTTTCTGGGCCAGTAATCTTCCGGACGATCAAATCCAGCTGTTCCTTTCCAGTCCTGCAGAGCCAGTTCATAAGAATCTTTTATTCCCATTTTCCGCTGCTGTGGTGAATTGATAAAAAACAAACCACCGAACGACCAAAATGCCTGTCCGCCAATATTCTGTTCAGTTTCCTGATCCAGGAGAAGTACTTTTTTTCCGGCATCGGTAATTTCCATAGCAGCAGTGAGTCCTGCTAACCCTGTTCCCACAATGATAACATCAGGCTGGAATTTTTCCTCCATTGTATTGAATTACTTTTGTTTATACTTTCATTATATCCTATAATAAATATATAAAATATTCAGACGTATACCTGAAGATTTATTATCAGATATTTTCGGCAGTATCAAAAAAACAGGTCAGAAATGATTTCTGACCTGTTTTAATCTGTTATTCAAAAAAGCTTTAATTATTATCAAAGTGGCCTTTTGCCGGAAATGATATTATAAAGAATTACAATAATAGCAATTACCAAAAGAACATGCACTAAGTAACCAGTACTTATTCCCGGTACGATATTTAACATTCCCAGAAGCCAGATAACGATACAAATGACGGCTACTAACCATAATAAATTTCTCATGACTCAAATTTTTTAATGTTATTGTTTTTATTAAATACATATTCCATGCCTTTATGAAGAAAACCAGCAATAATATCTAAAATGTGGTATCTATACCGTATTTACAACTGAAACAAATTAAGATATATTATAATAGTCGAAAATTATTAAAATCTGAGGTATCTATTTTGTATGAAATGATTTCTTTTGACCCAGGGCATAGCAGTTATCTTCTATTCTGCTGATCAGAATATAAAAGAAAAGAGCATAGATCATTTGTATTCCCATGGCTTCCCAGTTTTCAACGGTACTGCTTCCAAAAAGAAGCATAATGATAAGCCCGGCTCCGACAAAGTTTGCCCAACGGGTCTTACAGCCAAGAATAAGCAAAGCACCAATAATAAATTCCAGAAAGGGCAGAGTAGTACTGAACAGGTATACGGATGGCTGTGGAATCCAGCTTTTTTCAAACCCTTTGGTCATTCCCTCAGCAAAAACGGAAAGTTTGGGGATTCTGGCAAGACCATGTCCCAGAAGATTCACTCCCATAGATATACGTAAAAGGAAATAGGCTATATTTTTATTCATAATATTTATTTTTAGTTATTAAATTTTTCTTCACTGTTATCTACAGGCGTTGCGGGATCATTCACTATCATTTTTGCAATATCATCCTTACGCATAAAAACAACGCCCTGTTTTTCTTTGGTATATCTGATAAATTCTTCCATAGCATGAACCATTGCTGGAGTTCCGCCAATCCTGTCATGGAAGCTGATGCTCATCATTCTTCTCTTAGAAGCTCCTTCTTCATACAGGCGGTCAAACTCGAACTTCAGTTGGGTCAGAAACTGATCCGGGCTCCAGTGTTTACCTTCAATATTCACAATATCATTATTTCTGAGTGTATAAGGCATCACAACAAAGTTTTTACCGTTTACTTGGGTAATGAAAGGCTCATCGTGGCTAAGATCATCTATATGATAAAGGAAACCAAGCTCCTGCAGGATTTTTAAAGTATTAGGGCTTCTTCTGAGCCAGTTACAGTTGTAGCCCACTGCTTTTTGTCCTGTAATTCTTTCCACTGCATCTACGCCATCTTTTACAAACTGCGTTTCATCTGTATAGTTTTTGTTCCACTGGCTGTCCCAGGCAAAACCGTGTGCAGCTATTTCATGACCTCCGTTGGCAATAGCTCTGGCAATTTCAGGATATTTTTCAGCAGCAGTACCTACAACATGAGAGGTCACTTTTATATCATATTTTTTCCACAGATCCAGCATACGGTAAATTCCTTCGTTGGCTCCATACCGATACCAGCTTTCTGCTGCGAGATCCGGATGGCCTTTGGGAAGGGGAGTTCCGCTGAAAGGGCTTTCTGCACCTTCAGGCTGTCCTCCTGTTTCAAACTGCATAGATACTGAGATAACCAGCTGAGCACCATTGGGCCAGTATTTTTTAGAGGATGTTCCGGTTTCTGCGGACTGTTTAGCTGTGCTTTTCATATTTCTGTCAAAACAGGAAATTAAAAATATTGCAGATGTGATCAGGAAGACTGATTGTTTTAAATGTTTCATTTTAAAGAGTTTTTGTTCTACAAAATTGAAGAATAAACGGTTGACTTATATTGTAAAAATTTATGCTAAATTTGTAAAAATCCATTCAACATGAAGCGTATTGTCAATTTCAGTTCTTTTAATGTTTTCAGTATTGAAAAGGAGGTCTGGGACATTGAATACCATAATCATAATTTCTACGAGCTGATTGTTATCGAAAGCGGAACAGGAACACACTACCTGAATGGGATTACATTTACCTATAAAAAAGGAGATGCTTTTCTGCTCAGACCAAGCGATGCACACGAATTTTCTATAAAAAACAAAACCAGGTTCATTTATATAAAATTTACAGAACATCATATCTGGGAAAGTCTGCAGACTGATAAAAAAGCTGAGCTTCATAAAGTAGTCCGCCTGATGCTGGAAGACAGCACATTCGTATATGAGTCGGCGATTACGAATACAACAGACAGGAAACACTTGCTACAACTTGCCAAAATCCTTCTTTATGAATTCGGCAACAAAAGTATGTACAGCAAAGAAACAGCGGCAGATATTTTCTCGGCAATAATCACCATTCTGATCAGAAATACGATGAACAGCGGTGGTATGGAGCGAATATCAAAAGGGTTCAATCAGGCGGAAAGAATTCTCTATTATATCAATGTTAATGCAATGGATGCAAACAAAATGAAGCTTGAAAATCTGGCAAAGGAATTCATGCTTTCCCGAAATTATATCAGCATTTACATTAAAAAGCAGACCGGATTCTCCATACAACAGCACGTGATGCATCAGAAAATAAAGGCCGCTGAAAAGCTTCTGAAGCAGAGTAATTATAACATCAATGAAATTGCGGACCGGCTTGGATTTAATGATGCCAGCCATTTTAATAAGATTTTCCGGGGATATAAAAATATGTCACCATCAGCATTCAGAAAAAATAACTAACCGCCTGATTGATTATTACTTTAAAAAAGTCTTATCTTAAAGCTATGAAAACAAGTGCCGGCATTTTATTATATAAAAGACAGAAAAATAAGCTGTATTATTTTCTGGTTCATCCAGGCGGACCTTTTTGGAAAAATAAAGATTTAGGCGCATGGTCTGTCCCAAAAGGGGAAGTGCAGCCAGATGAGGATCCACTGGAAAGGGCTTTACTTGAGTTTAAGGAGGAGACAGGCCAAACAGTACAGGGAAAATTTACCGCTTTATCACCTGTTAAACAGAAAGGCGGCAAAACTGTTTATGCATGGGCATTGGAGAGTGATATTGAAACAACAGGACTTCACAGCAATACATTACAGATGGAATGGCCACCAAGATCTTCTAAAATGATCGAAATTCCTGAGGTAGACCAATGGGAATGGTTTGAATCAGAAAAAGCTCAGAAAAAAATCAATCCGACGCAGGCCGCTTTCATCACAGAACTGGAAGAATTATTGGATAAACATAAATAAAATTAACTTCAACCAAAATAACACAAAATGTGAGAAAACACCTAAAATTACTATGAATAAGCATTTCCCTCAAAAGATACAAGGCATTAAATCATTTAATCAGTATGTTAAAGCTGAAATGCCAAAGCATGATTGGATAGATATTGGCTTCTATCCTGATAGTTTCATTTTGACCAGCCCTCCTGTTTGTCCTAATTTCTATCGTATTTCAATTAAGTTTGAATTGGAGGATGAAGATGGCAGAAGTCTTATGTTTTTTTCAAGTCCCAATCAACCTATAGAATGGGATGTGAAAAAACCTTTTAAAGGATATTATATTCAAATTACCGAAGATATTATTGCCAACTATCAGCATTTAGAATATTCGTTTCTCACTTATGGACTGCATGAACCGCTTTATTTAGAAAAAGAAGAGGAAATGATCATAACCCAGATATTTAAGGACGCTTTGCGAGAATATGAGAGTGCTGATTTTTCGATGAATTTATTGCTGGCTTATTGCAATCTGATGTTTGCCCATGTTTCAAAATTTTATGAGCGACAGTTTGGTGAAAGAAAAGAAAAATATAATAGGTTGGTTAATGACTTCTTCGAACTCTTAAACACTTATTACAACAACAATAACCAAAATGTTACCCAACCGACCGTAACCTATTTTGCTAAAAAACTAAATATCACTCCTAACTATCTGAGTGACCTGATAAGGTTTCACACAGGTAAACCGGTTTTGGAGCATATTCATCTGCAAATAATTGATACCTCAAAAAGTCTTTTAAAAAGCAATAAGCATACGGTTTCAGAGATTGCCTATAAATTAGGATTTGAGTACCCCAATTACTTCTCGCGCCTGTTTAAGAAAGTGACAGGAAAGTCGCCTTCAAATTTTCAAAATCAGTAATTTGTATCCAAACTGCCTTTATTTGTTTTCTTAGCTCTCGGGGTTTTTCAATGAAATTTGTACCATTAACACATTTAAAACTTTAATACAATGTCATTTGAAAAAACCTTAGATTATCAGGTAGATCATACTCTTGCAGGACGTTTGGGTAAAGAGATCTATGAAAAAGCAATTGAACAACAAAAAATTATATCCGAGCAAGATTATGACACCATTAAATTTTTGGGAGAAAGGGCTATTCGGCCACCGTTCCGAACACCAGTCCACAAAACACCTGCCGATCATGGAATGCATGTTTGGGAAGATATCTATTTTCCTTCCAGTGATGGCATTCCTCTCGAAGGTTGGTATATTCCTTCCGTAAAAGGCGAATCCGACAAGCTTATTATTATAAATCATCCGCTGCCGATGAGTCGTTCCGGATTTACCGGGCATTTTGGCGAGCCGTTTTCAAGTGTGGACGATTTGGAAATTGATTTTGTTATTGAAATGAAACATTTGTCCGATGCAGGATATAATATTTTGGCATATGACTTGCGAAATCATGGCAACAGTGGAACAGCAAACAACAATATATGCGGAATCGGACGTTACGAATGGCGCGATGTGGTTGGTGCGCAAAATTATGTAAACAACCATCCTGAATTAAGTAAGATGAAAGTTGCCTTGTACAATCGTTGTACAGGTGGAAATGCAGCCTATGAAGCAATGTACAAACACCCTGAACTGTTTGAAAATATTGTTTGCTTTTTCGGACCGATGACTTTGTGTATGACGGCAATGATGAAAAAATTTGCAGGATATGCAGGTGTTGGTCAGTATATAGAGCTAATGGCTTTTGAACAATTGAAATTAGGAGGCTTTACTCATTACGAAATGGATCCAAAACCATTTGCACCCGCTGTAAAAATGCCATATTTTATGGCAGAAGTTTTAGATGATGCCTGGACAGACAATCCAAATGATGCACAGGCCATATTTGATCTAATAGGTTCAGCTGAAAAAGAATTGTTTTGGATTGAAGGCACAAATCGAAGATTTGATGCTTACAATTATTTCGGACAATACCCGGAAAAGATGATCGCTTTTTTTGATAAGTATATGAAATAAAAATAGGAGATCGCAAAGGTCTCCTTTTTCATAATATCTATAAATCTATCTAAAATTCGCTTCCTTAATTTAAATCTTAGGCTGAGTTCTACTTCTTAATACCTATAGATTTTAAAGCATTTGCCGTAAGATAAATATCATCGAAAACAGTCAATGCTTCAATGTCTGCAAAAGCTGTTGACAGCAGATCATTTTTATTAAAAGAGATTTCAATAGTCTCATCATAGGAAGCTACAATTCTTACGACAGAATATCCGTTGTAAGCAATGGTAAAGCCTTCGAACAGACAGTTCTTTTCTGCGGTCTGATATCCGGCGTATTCCTCAAATCCGGCAGTATCAGTTCGTTTTACGGTATTGTGATCCAGTGATTTCCAGGAGGTATAGTTTTTCGGTTCTTTCAATACATTTCCGTTTAGATCTACAGGAACAAACATTCCAAGCGTAAGAGGCCGTCTTAGAAAATTAGCATAGTTTTTCATCAGACGCAATGTCTGAAGATCGGCATATCCTTCGTTAGAGTAGTACTCAATAACAAAATCTGTCATCGGAATCAGCTTGTGGGAAGCTTCAGTCGGCATAATTGGTGTTTTCTTTTATGAAAATAAAAATAGTACTTTTATTTACTTTACCAAACATTAATCTGTTCCAGATACAGGAAAAACTGATGCTGGGATTTTATAAACGTCCAGAAAGCAAACAAACGATCAAGCGGTGGTGCACAAAATTCTATGCTTTAGAACATTTCGGACATATTCCGCTTACTATAAAATTATATTCCTGTGCTATAAAGTCTGGTGGAAGGCTGATATCAGGAATCACATTTTCAATACAAGTCACCGAATGACATTCCTTGCAATTGAAATGAATATGATTGTGAAAATGCTTTTCTGCACTGCATTTCCCACTGCATTTCGCGAAATTCACAACACCGTCAACGTTAACAATCTTATGAATAAGGCCTTCATTTTCAAGTCTTTCAAGCACTCTGTAAATCGTCACTCTATTGCATAGATCGCCCAACTTTTTCTGAATATCCGGTTGTGAAAGAGCTATGTCAGAATGATTAATGACATTTAAAATTTCAGTTTTAGCCTGTGTATTTCTGATTTGCTTCATTTTTAATGCAACAAAGTTGCGTTATTTGGGATTTTATCTATACTTTTGCAACAAAGTTACAATAAGAAATTTAAATCCCCATCTTTATGAAATCAAAAATTCTTGATGCAGTAGGAATTTCTGCAGCGGTCCTGTGCCTTATCCATTGTGTTGTTTTCCCTCTGTTAATGATCATTCCGTTGGGAATATCCCATAATCCTTATATTGATCTTGCCTTCCTTATCATTGGCGCTGTTGTAGTCTATAGAGTGACTAAAAATATAGCCAGCAGCTGGCTTAAATTACTTTTTTGGAGTTCTATTATCCTTATCTCAATTTCTGTTTTGGCAGATTTAATCTTTGAAATCCATATTCCTTTGATTTACGTAGGAGCAGCAGGATTAATTACAGGCCATATCATCAATTTTAGAAATCACAAGCACTAAGATTCTGATTACTTAAAATTCCGAAGCGGGATGATTCAGAATATTAATGATGAAAATTCATAATTAATTAACGCAACTTAGTTTCATTAGTTAGCATTACCCTCTAAATTGCAATACCAAATTTATCCAGATGAACAGACGCAAATTTTTAAAAGGTTCAGCACTGCTGTCAGGCCTATTCACCTTAAATCCGGTTGATTTTTTTGCCAACAGTGCAAAGGAAGTTTCAGGTCCGGGGAAAAAAGCAAAAAATATTATTTTCATGATCAGTGATGGGATGAGCTCGGGAACTTTAGCAATGGCTAATCTGTATTCTCAGAATATCCTGGGAAAAAACGGAAACTGGATGAATCTTTATCTTGAAAATAAAGTTTCCAGAGCTTTGATGGACACTGCTTCTGCCAGCTCTATTGTTACAGATTCTGCTGCGGCCAGTTCGTCTTTTGGCAGTGGATTCCGTGTGAAAAACGGTGTCCTTAATATTGGAGGCAATGGAGAAAAATATGTTCCAATCTGGCAAAAATTTAAAAAGGCTGGAAAAAAGACAGGCTGTGTCACGACAGTAACGATTACCCATGCGACACCGGCAGGTTTCTGCGTTAATTCAGACAGTAGAAATGCAGAAAATGAAATCGCGGAAATGTATGCTGAAATAGGTTTTGATGTAATGATAGGTGGTGGAGATGAATTTTTTAATCCTTTAAAAAGAAAAGATAAGAAAGATATCTATGCCCTTTATAAGCAGAAAGGTTACCAGGTTCTTAAAAATAGAGCAGACCTGAAAACTTCAGAAAAAGGAAAGAAAACTTTAGGGGTTTTCAATTCCGGTGCTTTACCATATTCCATCGACAGGGCGAATATTCCTGAGCTGCAGCAGACCCCTTCTCTTGCTGAACTAGCTCAAACTGCTATTCATCAGATGAAAGATCATCAGGAAGGTTTCGTCTTACAGATCGAAGGTGGAAAAGTTGACTGGGCAGCACATGCCAATGATATTTCTGCTTTAATTCATGATCAGATTGCTTTTGATGAAGCTATAAAAACCGTAATGGATTTTGCAGAGAAAGATCAAAATACATTGGTGATCATCACAACAGACCATGGAAATGCTAATCCGGGAACAATTTACGGACCGGATGCCACCAAAAATTTTAACAGCATCTCTGATTATCGATACACCAATGAATATATTCTGAATGCTATTCACCCGGATTTTAATCTTCAGCAAATGAAAGACTGGATCTATGAGACCAACAAAATACGTCTTGCTGATGATGAGGCCAAGCATTTACTCAGTTTTTATTCAGGGCTTGAAAAGCAGGAAGCTGGGCTTTACAACTATAAAAAATTACCTTTTAAAGCTTATTCAGAAATTCAGAGAAAGCATAATTCTGTCGGATGGATCAGTATGGACCATTCCGGAGATTATGTAGAAGTTGCGGTTTATGGCCCGGGGAAAGAACTTCTGCCACCTTTTATTAAAAATACAGATCTGCATTACCTAATGTTAAAAGCTGCACAGATATAAATATCACGGACAGACATTTTTATTGATACTAACATTTTTAACAACAGTTCTCAGGATCTTGGTTTGCTTACATATTTGTTGCCCCTGACATAAAAACGCCATGGCAGCAGTGCATCTTCCTGAGCGTAGGCAACTCCAATCCTCGGTCCTGAAACGATCTCGTCCGGAGAATATTTAATTCTGTGGTCTTCGATCCATATTTCATTTTCGGTTAAATCTTTTTTGTTAAAAGAACGGTCAATACCCAAAGCCTTAGCTGCTGAACCAGGTCCTGATGAAATAGCAGTTTTAGAAGCCGGCATATTCCGCCTGATTTCCATGATTTCTTTGCCTATTAATGGTTCCACAGCCCTTACCAATACTGCATGGGGTTCGTCTTCAACGGAGCTTACAACATTAAAGAGATGATGGATTCCATAACATAAATAAACATAGGAAACACCACCTTGGGTATATAATGTTTCGGTACGTCCGGTGCGTCGGCCACCGTAAGCATGGGAAGCTTTATCTATGACACCAAAATAGGCCTCGGTTTCTACAATGATCCCCGCAGTGATGTCCCCATTTATTTCTGTGAAAAGTACTTTTCCCAAAAGATCCTTAGCCAGGAAAATAACATCCTGATTTAAATAATAAGAAAGTGGCAGCTTCAAATCTGTTTATTTATTTGCAGTTTTAAGATGAAGCAAAGTTAAACAACTGATATTAATTATTATTAAAGCAAAGACATTTCATTCAGAAAGATTACAAAAATCCATCTATATTGTTGTTAAGATTAAGCAAAACAAAAAGAGACCTCTTGAAGGTCTCTTTAAATATATTGAATTGAGTTTTTATATTGCCTTAGTATTAATGGCAGTATCTGCTATTTTAGTGAGCAGCTCATCACATTTTTTTTCTTCGTTAAGAGTCGCTAATAGGTTTTTTAAGCATACTTTTTCTTTAAGAACTTTGGCATAGGCAGCTAGTGACCCATAAGTCGCAATTTCATAATGTTCCACTTTCTGTGCAGCGGCAATTATCCCTGCATCTCTTACAGCTCCAGCCTCAGTTTCTTCCATGATGCTTTTACCTTCATCTAATAATCCCTGCATGGCATCACATTTTTTAGCCTGGGCTTTTTTGCCGAGAGCAGCAAAACATTCTTCCAGTCTTTTTACATGAATTTCTGTCTCGTTAAGATGCTGTTCAATAGCCGTTTTCAGTTTTTTGTCTGTGGCATTTTTATGCATCTTAGGCAGAGCTTTTACGAGAGCTTTTTCTGCCCAGTAAATGTCTTTCAGTGAATCTTCAAATAAATCTTTCAGCTGTTTGGCTGCATCTTTTTTAGCAGGCGTTTTTCCTGTTTTTTTTGCTGCAGTTTTCGAGGCTGTTTTTCTTGTTGTTTTTTTAGTTTCCATAATAATATATTTTAGTGATTAATTATTCGATGGTACAATATCTACAATTATGGGACCAGCCTGCATTTTCGGGTATGTATGTGGCAGATCATAAAAGTTTACGAATACGGAAATTTTTAATAATCCAATAGGGAAGAGGCTCTTAATTTTCCGTTTCCTTTTTGAAGCTCATCACTTCGTACTCATCATTCGAGCAGTATTTTTTACAGCTGCTGTCATTAAAATGATCAGGATTTTTCGAAAAATCTTCTATATATTTTGCACTTTCTCCGGTATCGGCAGGTGCAATAATGATATGAAAATTCTGGAGTACAGATTGATCGGCTTTTTTTAAAGCTTCTTTTTTATATTCTAAGGCTTCACTGTATTTCATAAACTTGTTTTTATTTTTCAAAAATAAGTCTACCGTCGAATGGCTCGCTCCATTTTATAAAGATACGGTCATTCAGCCTGGTAATCATAGCCTGAACTGTTTCATATTCTCCGTTTTCATTTTTCCTTTCAACGATAAGGTTCGATCCTTGACCAATTTCCTGAATGGTAAATTCTAACTGATACTGATTTTCATTATTCAATATGAATTCTGCTTTTGTAAAATTTTTATTTAACATGGGATAATGTTTTATTTTTATTGTAATGAATAAATTATGCCAATATAATTCCGGATTTTATTTTTAATATACAACATTCCATTTGATGGAATAATTATTGCCTTCTAAACAGGTAAATAGTTTCTAAATCATCTCAAACTATGAAAATAGCAACATATAATGTAAACGGAATCAATGGCCGTTTACCGGTCTTGCTGCAATGGCTGAAAGAAGCCAGTCCGGATATTGTCTGTCTTCAGGAACTAAAAGCACCCCAGGAACGTTTTCCTTTAAAAGAGATTAATGCAGCGGGATATGAGGCCATATGGAACGGGCAGAAAAGCTGGAATGGAGTAGCCATACTTGCCAAAGATCTGGAGATCACAGAAGTTCAGAGAGTCCTGCCCGGAAATTCTGAAGACGTGCAAAGCCGTTATATTGAAGCTATTATTGACCAGATGGTGATATGCTGCCTATACCTTCCCAACGGAAATCCCTATCCGGGCCCAAAATTTGATTATAAACTAGACTGGCTCAAACGTTTTAAAAAACGAACTAATGAGCTCATCAAAATGGAACTGCCTGCAATACTTATCGGTGATTTTAATATTATTCCTGAACCCCGGGACGTTTATAAACCTGAACGCTGGGAAAATGATGCATTATTCAGGACAGAAGTCAGAAAGGCCTACAAAGATCTGCTAAATAAAGGCTGGCTTGATTCCATCCGTACACTATATCCGGATGATACTATTTACACTTTCTGGGATTATCTGTATAAGGCATACGACCGTAATGCAGGTATAAGGCTGGATCATATTCTTTTAAGTCCATATCTTCATTCAGACTTAAGATCCGGCGGTGTCGACAGTCATGTCCGTGGCTGGACGAAAAGCAGCGATCATGCGCCTGTATGGATTCAATTGGAAAAATAAATATCTATTGCCTACATTTCATGAACCAGGCGGAAGGTTAGGTTGATCCGTGGCTTCATAGGTTTTGCAGATTTGGCAATACGGTGCTCCCAGTTAACCTGCAGATCTCCTTTCATAATCAGCAGGGATCCGTGCTGAAGTGGTAAGCTGTATTTATTCTGATGGTCATCTGCTTTGCGGAAATCAAAATTCCTTATCTGACCAAGACTTACGGAAGCAATGACTGGCCGGTTCCCCAGCTCGCTTTCTTTGTCACGATGCCAGGCTACAGAATCGTTTCCGTCACGGTATAAATTCAGCAGTACAGAATTAAACTTGTAACCGGATGATTTTTCTATCTGTTGTTTTAAGGATAATAATTCAGGGAGCCATGGATTAACGTTAAAAGAGTTGCCACCCAACTGATAGGTCCTGCTTTCATCTCCATACCATGCTGTCAGCCTCGGGGTCAGAACCATTTTATCATACATTTTCTGGGTTCTCTGCTTCCACGGAGCTGCACGAAGCAGAAGCTCCTCAAGTTCTGAGGCTTCATCTTCCGGTAAGAAGTGTTCGGTGTACTCGATCAATTCTTTCGGGAACCGGAAATATTCATCTGAATTAAATAAGCTTAACTGATCCATTTCACTGTTTATATCAGCTTTATTTAGGTTTCCGGCGTCCGGAAACTTTTTGGTCCAGCTGTTTGATATCCTGCTTCAGTTCCCGGAACATTTCTTTAAAATTATAATTATCATAGTCACCGGGCTCGAAGTCTTCAGGAAAAATCCCTGATGCGTACTGCCAGATTTCCACAATTTCTTCAAAAGGGATATCATAAGGTTCGTAGAATGAATTATCGGCACTTACACAGATAGTATTCCCCTTTTTTTCCTTGAAACGTTTATAGGTAATTCCGTCATTTAGAGTGATAAAAACATAAGTTTTTCCCGGTTTCAGCTCATCAATTCCCTCTACATATTTCCCTACGATATAGGATCCGTTCCTAAAAGGCGGCATTGAATCTCCATCTGCAGGAAAAGCTCTGTATTTGCCGTTAGTTAGGAAGGGTAGGGCAATTCTCTGCAGGCTTTCAATATAACCTACGTCACTGTAACCTTCAAGGTATCCCATTGATGCTTTCTGCGGAATAATTTCAATGGCATCATTTCCCAAATCATCTACAGCCACCGGAAGGACAATTCTGTTATCCGGAAGCTTTAGCATGTCTTCAACCGGATATTTACTGATATCTACAGAGACCAGAAGATCAATGCTGACGTGAAAATATTTAGATATTTTTATCAGAAGCCCGATAGGCGGTTCAGAAACTCCGTTTTCATATTTGGAATACCGTACACGGGAAATTGCCAGTTCATTGGCTACTGATTGTTGGGAGAGCTCTCTTTTATCCCTCAAAAAGCGAATATTGTTTGAAAAAATCGACATTGATACAAAATATATCAACAAAAGTACAAATTCCGATTAAAAAAGCACTTGTTTTTGCAGTACAAAACTTATAAATCCCATGGAATCAACTTGTTTTTTTTCTTGTTCGTATTTATTAGTTATTTTTCCTTAAGATCAGTGTTGATCTGCTTTTCCGCATTTTTCGCTTTTTGTTCCTGAGCCTGTTTCTCTTTGCGTTGCTGACGTCTTGTCTTTTTCTCGGCACGTCTTTCTTCACGGATCACTTTATTGGATTTTTTATTGTACAGGGCATCAATAATTCCCTGTCCAGTTTTACTGAAGATCTTAATTTTCGGCTGGGCATGGGTTCCCGTCACAACGACAGGAAAACCAATCCATCCGCCCGGTGGCAGCCCAACTCTTATTCTGAGATCCAGTAGTCCATTGAAGCTTGTTGTTCCGCTTATGGAAGGCCTCAGCACAGAAACTTTAAATGTAAATTTATCCACGTGGATCAGGTTGTTTTTGATATGGGATTCAATATTTACTCCTTTCATATCAGGATTATCAAAAGCCTGTGCACCGATGTTATCACCGACAGCAGAGAACATTTTTAAATTTTTCACTTCTACATCACGGAGATTAACAATTCCACCGCCTTCCAGTGACGGATAAATAGGTTTCATATTTTTATCAAAATCTCCTTTCAATTTATAGTCCAGCGACACGATTCCTTTAACATTCCTGGCAGCTGTGGCCATTTCACGCACCATCTCAATTTCTTTATAAGCACGCTGAACATCAAAGTCCTGAACTTTAAGGGAGATATCGTAATTAGCCGTCAGCGGAGACTCATCCTGGTAACGGGCATCAATGTTCATACGGCTTCCGATGATGTCGAATGATGTGTTTTTAAGATAAATCTGGCCTGTATTGACAGAAGCATTTCCTTTAAGATGATGAAACGCCAATCCTTTGAATTCAACTTTTCTAGCATTGGCTTCCAGGGAAACATCAAGATTTTTCGGAATAATGACAACACCGCTGCTTCCCGGATTTTCTACTTTGGCATATTCTACTTCTATAGACTTATCCGTATTATCCCCGTTTTTAAGCGCCATAAACTCATCAATCAGGATATAATTGGAGTTTAAGCCAAATTTTCCGTGAAGGGTTCCTTTTCTTTCAATAAAATAGTTGATGGTATTCAAAAGATAACCGTTTAAGGCAAAATCGGATTTTCCATAAGTGGCCAGGAATTTTCTGAACCACATTTTTTCATTCTCAAACCGGAAGTTTCCTTCTCTGATAAAAAATGATTTTGGAAGATATTCTGTAGTTGCTTTAATATTCTTTAAAATCAGAGTTCCTTTGTTGTCCAGCTTGCTGTACTGACCTTTTGTAGCATAGCTTTGGCGGCCATTAAGCGAAAGATCTGCCATAATGAGACCGCTGACATCAAATCCTTCTTTGGCAAAAACTTTATAGATTCTTCCGACATTCAGGACTCCTTTTGCCCGCACTTTATACAGCAGGTCTTCAAAATCCCGCAGATCAGCATTGACGAAAACTGGATTGCCTTCAAAATCAAAGCTGAAAGGATCCAGCTTGACACCAAGGCTTCTGAAAGTACCGTCTGTATTGACAATATTGGCTACCAAATTGATATTCTGAATAGGGTTGGGGTAGTATTTTGTTTTCACCAGACCATTTTTGAGATGAAGATAACCGTCGGTTTTCGGGAATAACTTTTTGTCCATACTAAAAATACCATTGGCCTTGATATTGGTATCCATAAGTCCACGGATGTCAATATCTTTCAAACCTAAAGCCTGATCAAGTGTCTGAAGATCTACAGCACCTTTTATATCAGCATCTACCTGCATTTCATTCAGGCCTTTGGTTTTCACGAAAGCACGGAAATTATTGTTCGGACCGAGATCAAAGTTTAGTTTTTTTAAGTCCACAACAAGCTGATTGGTATCTAATGACGGGAGATCTATATTCAGATCCATATTCAGGTGGTTCATAGGAACGGGTGCTTTTCCGTTGGAGACAAAACCGTTTTTAACCAAAAGACGTACTTTGAGTCTTGGCTTGATGTTTTTAGGCTCACTGAACCTTCCTTTTATATGGAAATACAGATCACTGTTCCCTTCAATTTGGGTGTCTTTTGCCCAGTCGAGATATTGTGGCGGCAATACGGAAATCATTTCCCGGATTGTAGTTTTTTCCGAAGCGGCATTGATATCCATATTGTAGCCATCCCTGAGAATACTAATAAAACCAATGAATTTTAAAGGAAGATCATTAATCCTTAATTCATTTTTCTTCAGAACAAAAGTTAAGGCATTGGTATTAATTCTTGTAATCAGATCAGCATGTAAGGTTTTTTGTTTGGCATAATAGATCCTGTTCAGGCTAAAATCCACTTTATCAATATCAAGATTAGTCTCAAGATCGAAAATATCTTCGCTTAAGCCGCCTTTTCCGGTGTAGTTAAGACCTTTGGCATCAACCAGAACTCTTGCGGAATGATCATTATATTTGATATTCCAGTTTCTGAATTTAATCAGATCCAGCTTTATGGATGCTCCTGTTTCTGTAGTATCTTTGGACTTTTCGGAAGTTTTGGAAATGTATACGTTGTAGTTGGCCTCTCCTTTACTGTTCACAAAAACATGGGCATTGGCATCGGTTACATATATTTCATCAATTTTTACTTCACGGTTGAAAATCAGATTTTTAAGATTAATTCCTACTGCAACTTCTTTCGCCGTCAGTAAGGTGTCATTTTGAAAAGGTTTTGAACCCTGTAAAACAAGATTATCCACTGAAACCGTAAGGGAAGGGAAGTGCCGGAAAAAAGTAAGATGAGTCTTTTTATAGTCGAGCTTTCCCGCAAGATGTTTATTGGCAAATATTTTTACCTGATGAGAAATTGTTCCCGGAAACAGTATGGGAATAATAAACATCAAAAACAAAATGACAGCTATTGAAATTCCTGTCCATTTTAGAATTTTCAAAATTATTTTTTTAAACCTTTCCATAGATCCATAATTTTGATATGTTATCATTATGAACTGATAACAATAATTAGTTATCGCAATCTAAAATCAAGCCATTTGTTAAAATTATCATCATAAAAACAAAAAAGGTAAAGTCCGTTTTTACAAATAAAAAACCTGGCTTAATCAGCCAGGGTATCTTTGAGATTGTGAAATTTTTTTGAGATTTTCAGTTCAGTTTTAATTGAGGTGATTTAAATTTTTGGCAATACTTTTTATATCACTTACTTTTATGAACGTTTCAAAAGGCTTATCATACCGATCTTTAATGCATCCTATGATTTTACTATCCACATTATCATCAAATTTCCTTGCAAAAAGATGGTTCCCTGTTTGCAAAAAATCTAAATCTGTTTCAGTGAAAGTTTTTGGCCTCAATTTAATATCACCATCAGGAATCCAGATAATTGCTCTTTTATCATCATCTACCAAAATACCGTCAAAAGAGGTATTCATCAACACGGTCTGGAAGAAAGACTCATCTGCAATTAAGGTATTCAGATAATAGTCTTCAAACCTTTTCACTTCCGAGCTGTTGCAGATAAATTCACAGCAGTTTCGGGTGAGGATCATCCATTGTCCGCCAATATAGGGAATGACACCTTTCATAAAATCTCTTTTATAGGTTTCCTCTGAAATTTTATCTTCTGATTCTTCGAAGTAATTTTCAATCCGGTTCATCGTTTCTGGCCTGCTTTTCTTCTGATCCGCAATTTTTATATAGCTCTTCCCATTGTTTTTTGACAGAAATTCTTTAATAATTTTCTGTGATTTCAAAGGATAATCCTGGCCGCTTAAGTTAATAAAGTAGTCCCACTTCATCTCCATGTCCAACAGATATTTCATTCCGTCCAGCTCTGCCTGAACCATGCTGTAGCCACCCCAAACAACATTCTTACTTTTAAGAATGTGTACATTCGGGTATTTCTGTAAAAAGACACTGACTTCTTCGCCAATCTCCTGATTGGCTTTCTTGTCGATATGAATAAGATAAAAGTTGGAAGGATCGTAAAGAGCTTTAAAAAGTCGCTTGAATTGGCCTGGTAAACGATGTACTAAGATTAAGTACGCAATATTGATGGATTTCATCGGAATATTACCTATACTATGTCCATTACTCTCTTCAGGGCAAACATTACTCATTTTATATTATTTAAAAATTATGAATGTTTACAACTTATTTTATAAAGTATTAATAGACATTTCCGTAAATATACAAAAATTAAATGGATTTTTTTATATAATAAGCAATACAATATAGTGATTTATACTTAAAGTTTAATTGGCACGGTTTTTATATTATAACTCAAAAAATATGATGAAAATAATTAAAAGAATTGGAGCAGCTGTATTAGTTGGATTATTTGTAGCTTCTTGTGCTCCCAGATTAAAGCCTAATGGAAATCATGGCCTTCCACCGGGACAGGTTAAAAAAGTAACCGGCGCTAAATCAGCAAAGAATTATGCACCAGGTCATTATAAAAAGTAAAAATTCAAAACCTCTCAATTCAATCGGGAGGTTTTTTAATAATTTCTGTTCATTTTTGTCGAAAAAAATTCTTTAAAATACCAGGTTTAAAAAGTATTGGAGTATTTTATAAATTCAAATATTTGAAATCTCAAAAAACAATAAAAATTACTTCCGAGAATGGTTTGCCCCGTTATTCAAAAAAAACGGCTAAGTTTAGCCGTTTTTTAATCAGTTACTTTCAAACGTTGTATTTGTCCGTCAACAATTTCGAAATGAAATTTTAATATAATTGGACTCCCAGGAAATGTACCTGAACACTCTGCAGATAAGATACTTGAACTGCCATTTTCTTCATAACTGACAGGCGTCATAACCGATTTGTAATGCTCGTTGGAATCTGCGATCCAATGCTCTATTTCTTTTCTTCCATTGTGTGTTTTTCCTTCATCAAAAACAACAGCTGTATCAGAAAAACAATTTGCATAGGCAACGCTATTAAAATCGTTCTGAGCTTTTACTAATTCTGTGATTACTTTTGGTAAATTCATATTTTCTTTTTTTTAAGATTATTAAATTGTTGGTACTGTGCCACCATCGATTACGAATTCAGTTCCTGATAAATAGCCGGCTCTTGGTGATACAAGAAAACTAACTAATTCAGCTACTTCTTTTGGTTCGGCAGGTCTACCGAAAGGTATTCCACCTAATGTATCTATTACACTTTGTTGCGCTTCTTCTACAGTGCTGTTTGCGTTTCTTGCAATTTCGCCCAGCCAGGCTTCAGATGCTGTCGTATTGATCCAGCCTGGCGAAACAGTCAGAACCCGAACACCTTTAGGGGTAACTTCGTTTGATAAACTTTTACTATAGTTTCTCAAAGCTGCTTTTGCAGCTGCATAAGGCAAAGTTGAATCGTACAAAGGGAGTTTACCCTGGATGGAAGCGATGTGAATGATAACACCACTTTTCCTATCGATCATTTGTGGTAAAAAACCTCTGTCCAGTCGAACAGGAGCAAGCAAATTAGCTTGTAGGGTTGATTCCCAGTCATCATCTGTTAGTGCAGCAAAACCGCCTGCAGGCGTAGATGATCCCCCAAGGTTATTTACAAGAATATCCAGCCTTCCATAAGTAGATAATACTTCGCTGATTACTTTTTGTGTCCCTTCTGCCTTGCTCAGATCGGAGGCAATAAAATGCAGATTGCTGCTTTCTTTTTCAGGTGCATTTCTAGCAGAAATGATAACTGTTGCGCCAGCTTGTAGCAACCTTTCTGCAATTGCTTTTCCTGCTCCTTTTGTACCTCCTGTTACCAATGCAATCTTGCCTGATAACTCATTGTTGAAATTAAATTGTTCCATTTTTAAGAATTGTTTATAGGACAAAATTGGGGTATAAAAACAGTTTGCACAAGTACGGAATTACGATTCATATAGGGATAAATTATTCCCCTATTGCACTAATCGGAACATACGTTTAATTTTGCAATATGTATGAGAGAAAAATAATACCGAACTTAAATTGCGGTCTTGATCTGATCGGTGAAGTACTTTATGGTAAATGGAAAATACGTTTGCTTTGGTTCATTGATCAGGGACATAAAAGACCAAGTGAATTGCAGCGTAAGATACCGGATGCAACACGACGGGTTTTAAACATTCAGTTAAAGGAATTGGAAGACCACGAATTGGTTACAAAGAAAATTTATCCGGTCGTACCTCCAAAAGTAGAGTATAGTTTAACTGAGTTTGGTAAAAGTTTGATTCCTGTAATAGGTATTTTAGGTCAATGGGCGGATCAACATGAGGATCGGCTAAGAACGTTGATTATAAAAAGAATTCAAGGATCTGCTGATATAGAAAATTTCAGCTAAATTAATCTCAAAAAACGTTAAAGAAGATAATTATAGAGATTGTCTGTCTGGGTTAAAATACAAAAATCTGATAAAAAGGACAGACCTTCAGATCGTGTTCTTACAAAATGGACATCACATACAATTTAACATAATATAAATTATAGGACAAATAATAAATAATAGGACAGGAGTATAACCTCTTCAGATTCTGCTATTTTCAAAACTTTTCTGTCAGACATTCTTTAACGGATTCTGAGAACTCTTCTTTATTCAAAAACTTTCCTTTTTCAATCTCGCCCAATAAACTTATTGTCTCTGATGTACATTGTTAGATTTTTATTCTCTATAAACCGGTTAAATTATTTCTGATTTGCTGTGCATGGCTATACGGCATAAAAATCCGATCTTAGAAAAAATAATTACGGCAAGCTCGTGATCATAGCAAGTTCTCCATAATTTTTCCTGTCATAAAGATGCTTATGCTCTGTCAGCTCAACAAAGACTTTTCAACGCTCACAGCCTTGTCTTTGTATTTGCTCCTGAATCATTGAATTTTCTTTATAAACATTCCGCTCACTGTATTTACTGGTTGACTTACCAGCATCAATATATTATGTTAAATTGGATCATAAATACAAAATCTTGTCCCATGGCAATTTCAGTTATTCCAAAAAGCAATACCTTTATTCTAGCCAAAAAATAAAATAATATGAAACCTAAAATGATCTGGGCCAATCTTGGAGTGAGCAACCTTGAGCGTACCCAAAAATTCTATACAGAACTCGGATTCAGGCCTAATAATCCTAATTCTTCCAATGAGCTGGTCAGCTTTTTTTTCGGGGAAAATGAGTTGATCATTCATTTTTTCTTAAAAGAAATACTGGAAGCCAATCTAAAAAATGTAAAATTTGGTGACTCTCAGAGCCCCAATGAAATTATATTCACCCTTTCTGCAGAAAGCATAGAACAGACAAATCTGTGGGCCCAGGAAGTCGTAAAAGCCGGCGGTAGTATCGTTTCGGAACCTGAAAGCATCGGAGACCATTATTATGGTTTTGTCTTCGCAGATCCTGACGGGCATAAATTTAATGTATTTCATATGAGAATAAATTAAGTTAATATTTCTCACAGATCAGGCAGATGTTGCAGATTTTTATACATTCAATCTGTTTTAATCGTTAAGATCTACAGGAAATATGAAACAATTATTTATCGTTAAACCCTTTTATTTCAATATTAATTACAATTTTCACAAAAAAAACTTGCGTAGTCAAATAACTTCATTTAAATTTGTAGTCAAATAACTACACAATGAATTTAAGAAGAGATGTATTCCAGGCGATAGCCGACCCTACCAGAAGATCTATCCTGATGCTGGTGGCCGCTCAATCTATGACCGCCGGCGCTATCGCTTCCAATTTCGACACTGCAAGACCTACTGTTTCCAAACATCTTCAGATCCTTACCGAATGCGAATTGCTGAGATCTGAACAGAACGGCCGTGAAATTATCTATCACCTAAATCCCAATAAAATGAAAGAAATAGCCGATTTTATAGAACCTTTCCGCCAGATGTGGGACGACAGATTCAATAAGCTGGAAAGTGTAATGAAAGCCTATCAGAAAAAGATAAGTAATGAGTAATATTTCCGCTCCTACCCAAAACTCTCCCACTCTAATACTATAAAACACTCAAAATCATGGAATTAAAAACAAAAATTCACGCCGAAGACGGCAAGCAGGAAATATTCATCATCAGGGAATTTGATCTCCCGGTTGAGCTTCTTTTCAAAGCCTACACCGAACCGGAAATTTTTGAACAATGGATGGGCACCAAAGTCCTTAAAATGGAAAACAGACCGCATGGAGGCTATCACTTTCAGACTTCCAATCCTCAGGGCGATGTGGTTTTTAGCGCCAACGGAACCATCCATGAGTTTGTTCCCGGCCGCAGGATCACAAGGACTTTCCAGATGGAAAATACACCCTTCCCTGTTCAGATCGAATTTTTAGAATTTGAAAAACTAACAGACAGTACCAGCAAAATTACCATTCATACCATTTACAAATCTGTTGATTTCAGAGACCAGATGCTGAAACTGCCTTTTGCACAGGGAATTAATATGGCTCATAACCGACTTCAGGAATATTTTAGAAGCTAGATACTAGATTTCAGTTACTAAAAAGGTTAAGAATTGATATATTCTCCAACTCTAATACTCTCAAACTCCAAACTATCACCACTATGAATCCAAAAGTTGATTTTTTCTTTGACAAGGCCGGACAATGGCAAAAAGAATTTGAAAAATTAAGAACGATTATTCTCGATACAGGATTGGAAGAAGATTTGAAATGGGGCTGTCCCTGCTACACCTACCAAGGCAGAAATATTGTTCTGATCCATGGGTTTAAGGAATACTGTGCCCTACTCTTTTTCAAAGGTTCCTTACTGAGTGACACTCAGAACATCCTGATTCAGCAGACAGAAAATGTACAGGCGGCACGACAGATCCGCTTTACTGACCTTAAAGAAATCACTGATTTGGAAAAAGTAATCAGAACGTATGTGTATGAGGCTGTAGAAATAGAAAAATCCGGTATAAAAGTTCCTATGAAGAAAACCAGGGAATTTGAAATGCCTGAAGAATTTCAAAGTAAACTGGATAAAAGTCCGGAACTCAAAGAAGCTTTTGAAGCCCTTACTCCCGGACGGCAGAGAGCTTACCTGCTCCATTTCTCTTCCGCCAAACAATCTGCAACAAGAGAAGCCAGGATTGAAAAATATATTCCACACATCCTTACAGGAAAAGGCATAAACGATTAACTTCAAAAAAACTACTTATGGAAACACAGAACAAATCTCAAAAAAGAAACAGGATTATCTACTGGATCTTCACGATCTGGATGGCATTGGGGATGGTATCCACAGCCATTGTTCAGCTTATGAAAAATAAAGATGAACTTGCAAACTTCACGAATCTAGGCTACCCTGCTTATCTGATGACCATTATCGGGGTCTGGAAACTCCTGGGCGTTATTGCTGTACTGATCCCAAAACGTCCGCTGCTTAAAGAGTGGGCTTATGCAGGATTTTTCTTTGTAATGTCCGGAGCACTTATTTCCCATATCATTGTGGGGGATACTTTTGGAAGGACTTTTCCGGCTCTGTTATTGCTGATTTTAGTTATTATTTCATGGTATTTCAGGCCTTCAGACAGAAAAATAGCTGTAATAAATCCTTCTGAGCATGTATAAAATGATCGATAAGAACTAGACAGTTAAAATCAAACATTAAATAAAAAAACTGATATGAGCAAAAAGAAACTGACAGCCGAACAGAGCACAGGGCTTTTAAAGGTATTGAAAACCCGTTTTGAGAAAAATATGAACCGTCATAAAGACCTGAGCTGGGAAAAGATTCAGGAAAAACTGGAAGCAGCCCCGGAAAAACTCTGGTCATTGAACGAAATGGAAGAAACGGAAGGAGAACCCGACGTGGTAGCTTACGACAAAAAAACAGACGAATATATCTTTTTCGACTGTTCTCCGGAAAGCCCGAAACGCAGAAGTCTCTGCTACGATTACCAGGCCTGGGAGGCCCGTAAAGCCAACAAACCTGACAGTAATGCTATTGACAGGGCTTCCGAAATGGGCATCGAATTATTAACAGAAGCGCAATATCGCCAGCTTCAGGAACTCGGAAAGTTTGATCTGAAAACTTCCAGCTGGATAAAAACTCCGGCAAATATCCGGGAACTGGGAGGAGCCATTTTCGGTGACCGCCGTTACAATACGGTTTTTATATACCATAATGGCGCAGATTCCTATTATGCGGCAAGAGGATTTAGAGGGTTATTAAAGGTTTAAAATATGATAACAAATACTGAGAGGGGGTAATCTGTTCCAATTTATAAAAACAATAAATTCATAATTTACCCTACTCTCTTCTGAAAATCATTCGCCTTTCAGATATTTCAAACCGTATTTTTTCTCCATTTTCTAATGGTATTTCTGCTGATATTAAAATGGCTGGCTACCTCGCTGTTACTCAAATTGTTATCCTTTTGATAATCAAGAATCTTTTGTACCGTTTCATTATCATACGAACGGTGTCTCTGATTGAGGGAAATTTTTTTCGCATTATTCCCGAAAATAATAATATTAATTCTAATAATGTCGATGCTGGATAGCTGTTCTTTAGATAATATTGTTTTACATTTTTCCTTCTTTTCGGGGTGCTTTAATTCTATAAGGTCTGAGTATATTCTTTTATAATCCGGCCTTATTCTTTCATGTACTTTTCTATCCATCTATATAATGTAGTTTTAGGAATTTTGTACTCATTTACGATTTGATATTTACTTTTTTTTCCGGTTTTAATGAGCTCTAGAATAAATTCAATAATTTCTTTGGTATAAATGTTTTTCCGAAATTCAGGCAGTGATGATTTCTCTTTACCAGAGTCTTCCCCCTTGATTGTTGAGGGCGAAGAGTATAGCATTAAATGATGAGAATAGATTCTAAAGAAATCGTATTCTAATAATTTGCACCATTTTAAAACTAAATCTGTTGAAAGATTCTCCTGTACCAGCATTTCCTCCATCTCAGCTTCAGTACATTTAAAAAAGTTGCAGATACGGGGGATTTCTATATCATGTTCTGCAACGCGCTGTTTGATGAGAGCTCCGATATGTATTTCTTTGAAATTCATTGCTTTTCTTTAGTACGAATAGACTAAATTGTTTAGCATTTTAGTCATCATTTGTGTTTATTTATAAATCTGTGTTTTTACTTATATATTTATGACATCTTGTATGGCAAATCAGCAATTCCTGTATGAGAGCTATAGGTCTCTAAACACGAGCCGGAGAATTATTTCCCATAACTAAAACTGTTTAGGATATATAAGATTACAAAGATATCTTTTCTTCTATGGAAAAAATAGAGCAGCAAACGCAAACACTCATAAATAGCTGATAAACAATACATAAACAGATGATAAAATTCGGAATTTCATTAATTTTACTAAAAAAGTGATGTAATCAATGTTGTAATAGTTTTTAATCCTTTCTATGAGCATAGCATGGCCTTGATTATGTCTGATCTCAAAAATGTTTTCTGGGAAATGCAGATTTTATATCAATTTTTTGTAAATTAGACCATGCAGGATAAGAATGTCAGAATAGTTTGATGGTTATAGAAGTTCTTCCTTCGAAAGTCCGTTTGGCTATGAAAAGTTCCTCGGTTAGTAAAATTTGTTTTAAGATATTTTTTCATTTCGAGTTAAATAAAAAATATTAAAATTCGGAATTCGAGTATCATTATCAATGCTGATTATTTTTATATAATGATTTTATTATTAGATTTGTTACTAAAGAACACCAATGATGAAGCTTGTAAATTAATACAGTTATAACAACTCAATCATATTAAATTAAACAAAAACATTATGAAAGACAAAAATCCAAAAAAGAAACCTTTTTTTGCATCATTCTTAGAAAAGCAAGTTAAAGATCCTAAAAAAGTGAAAGGAAGTGGGCCAAACTATACCACAAAATATCCATCAGACAATGATGAAGCTGTAAATTAAGACAGTTATAATAACAAATCATCTCCAAGGAAACTTACCACTAAGTTTCCTTTTTTAATAAAATCCGGCCAATGATTCTCTGCATTACCCACTCGAATGATTTTTACAATATTGATATTTTTTTT
>NZ_QNFY01000002.1 GCF_003290185.1 Chryseobacterium lathyri
AATAGTCTCGGTTCTTGACAGTGTTTTTGTGCTGCTTCCAATAGTCTGGTTTGTAGTAGTTTCTAATGGAATGCCAACCATATTCTTATCAATCATCAGTTGGTTGCCTTTTTCATGAGCATAACTATAATTTGTTTCATTAATAGATGCATCAGGAAAAGTAATTTTTTGTTTATTCAGCTGATAATGCGATGGATTATTGTAGAAGTATTCTGTTTGGGTAACAACCGGAACACCATTTAAATAATCACTTGTTTTCTGAGATTTTAAATAAGTAAAACGGCTGATGTTTTTATAATATACAACATCCATATGTGGATGATCAGCATCCCAAGTACCATTATTACCATTAGTGGCAACAGGCTCATAAATTTTACGTCGACTGATACCTCCCAGATAAGATATTCTGGTGGGATCTTCAGCATACAGATTTTCAACAGCTTTTAAAGTAGTTCCCCCATTGTCTTTATAAACGGTTAATACCTCTTTTCCATTCTTCCAACCTGAGTTCGTCCAAGGAGCAGAGATAATAGAACCTCCTTTAATAGGATTACCCGGGTAATCCGTCTCGGAACTGAAATAATGGACGCTTTTTCCTTTTCCTTCTATTTGTTCTTCCACGGTATCATAAAAAATATTCGGATTAAAAGAAAATAACCTGCCTATGTTGGATGAAGTAATGGCCGTATAGGTGGACATAGCAGGCAACGAATTTGTAGAGCCTATACAAAGTGAACCTACCAACCTATCTTCAACAAATACAGGGTCTCTGGTAATATTAATAGAATACTCCCCATTATCCCTAATATACTTATATTTTCTGGTTATAGGAAGTCCGTCAACAGGAGTGTCAACCGTTGATGCAACTCTATATCCTCCTTTTAACACATCTTGTAATACATATTTGTCTTCCTGATCAAAGTAGTAAGCCTGAATATATGCCTGACAACAAGCGAATAATGCTTGTACAGTGATTTTAATGGTCTGATTTTTCTCAACATATACATAAGCTGTTTGGCTATTATTCAATGAAGATTCTGCCGAAATACCAAGAGAGGTATATCCGATACCAGGAAAATATTCAAATAAAGGCATATAATTGCCTGACTGATCTTTAACCCACATTCCACCTTTCTGCTTATCAGTTTCTAAATCAGGGCTGTCTTTACAGTTCCCATAAGGATTAAGATAATTGGATAATTGAATACGAACATATCCCGACTTTGCAGGGGTAATAGTTAATTCCTGTGTTGAATCATAAGTGTTAGAGTTATTGACAGTCGAGGTACCTAAAAAAACTTCAGGTGCATACACCAAAACATTTTCCTTCCTAACGTGATTTTCGTAATTAAACAGTGTGTTGCCTCCTGTTGGGTAAGTAATGGTTTTTAATAACCCGTACTGTCCATAGGAAGGTTCAACTTTCTGATTAGCGCCACTATATTGAGGTGCTGTAGTATCGTTACTCGAAAACAATTGAGGTACGAGACTGCTGTTGCTCGCCCCATTATAAAATCCCCACATATCCCTAGAAAAGCTCAATCTTGAAGGAAGTACCTCAGGGTTATTGTAGATAAATTTATGTAACGAATTCGTTTTATTATTTCGTATTTCGGTTAAGAAAAGTCTTGATGCTCCGGTGGTGGTATAATTAAAACTATAATCATCTACATCTATATTATTATGATATTTTTTGATACTGGTGAGTTTTGAGTAATCACCATTTTGCGCCGAATATGAAAAAACGATAGAATTATTATTGGAATCATATATTTTTTTGAGTTGTTTGCCCAATACATACTGCTCTGAATCTGCAATAAGACCTAAATCAGGTGGTATTGTATATGTTATAAGAGGGCAATAAGGCAGTCCCAAAGAACCACCATATAATACATCTCCATATTTATACTGTTCCTCTTTGGTATAGGTCATTGTTTGGGATTGTGAAAGAATGGTCGTATAATTCACATCCTGATATTCAAAGGTAAGTGTCTGACCATTAGGAGTAATGATGGAAGTTAAATACCATGATTGTATATATTGTTGTGGAGGCTGATGTCCTCCAGTATTAAGTGTCCTGTTTTGTATATATTCTACAGCATTGAAATTATATCGTACTCCATTATCCAAGATAATTGAAAATAGGTTTCCATTATCATTTCTTTTAATTTGGTAATCTTTCTGATCAATCATAATAATATTACCTGCTTTATTGATCACAAATTTCACATTATAACCACCAAAGTTCGCAGAGTACAAATCAGGCTCAGAATCAAAATCATCATTTTCACAAAATGCCAGGTACGCATTCAGTTGTGTAGCAAAGTTCTCAGTTAGTGGAACATCCCCACTATTAAAACTACTTTCTTCATCGGGTCTATCCCGTATGGTTCTGGTAATTACTCCACCTGAAATAAAAGTCCATCCCAATCCTACTGAGCCATTCATTTCGTCCACATTAATTCCGTTGGAAGCATAGTTTAAAGAAATGGGAATACTTGTTCCATCGACTGAAAGTTCTGTAATTGGTATATTAATATTGGGAGCACCTGTAAACATTCCTATGGGAACATTTCCATATTGGCTGAATTTAAATGATTCAGGGCTGGTTGGAGATATCTTAGGAATGTGTTTGCCAGCATCATTCGTATTGGTAGTATAATCCTCTGGGGTATTACTTTGGCTATACACCAAAGCAGAAAAAATAATCCCCACCAATGTTAATTTTTTTTTCATCGTGTTATTTTTTTATGAGTTTAGCACTTGCTGTTTTATTAGTATCCGTTTTTATCGTCACCAGATAAGCCCCCTGTATCAAATTCTGGGTATTAATCTTCGTCACTTTATTCTTAGTCTTTAAAATCTGAAGCTGTCTTCCACCCATATCATACAGCATAATATCAGCTTCTTTAAAGTCAAAACCGATTTCTACATAAGCATAATCTGAAACAGGATTAGGATAGATTTTGATGTCTTGTTTTTCTATAAGCTGATCAAGTTGTTTATCTCCCAGCTTTACGATCTTCCAATTCTCTTTTCCAAGCTCTTCTGCACTGGTTCCTGCTAAAATGATTGAGCCATCTCTATTCAGCTTTATATCTGAAAGTCTTTCTTCTCTCTTCCTGGATTCTCCTTTTACGTGTTTTCTCCACTGCTCATTGCCCTCTTGATCCAAATACAGCATCCAGAAGGTTTCATCATCAGTCTCAATTCTTCCTTCTGCCTGAGTATAGCCTCCTAAAAGAATTCCTTTTGTGACATCTTGGTTCTTGGCTCTTGAATCTTGACTCTGGATTACACTCGTTCCCATCAGAATATCTCTGTTCCCAAAATTGTAAGATTTCTGCCAGATTTCTTCCCCTCTTTCGTTAAGTGAGATAAGCCATAAATCTGTACCTTCTTCTATACCTGAGGTTTTGTTTCCTGATCTCTCGGATCTGGATTCACCGCCAATTAAATAGCCTGAAGAGGTCAATGCCAATGTTCTTAAATGGTCATCTGCTTTGCCCCCCAAATTTTTTTCCCATTCTGTTTTTCCTGTTTTATCAAGCTTGATCACCCAGTAATCTCCTTCTCCAAAATTTTCAGTTTTCTTTGAACCGCCTGTAGCACTTCTGGAATAGATTCCTAATAAGGCACCACCATCTTTAGTGGGAATCATTTTCTCTATTTCATCAAGACCTTTTCCTCCTAAAACTGACTGAGAAAGTTCTTTTCCATCTTTATCGAGTTTTACAATTAAAACATCTTTTGAACCATAACCTTTAGCTGAGTTTTGAACGTTACCAGCTACAAAGAATCCTAAGTCTGTTGTTTGAATAACAGATCTTGCTTCTTCATCGGATGCTGATCCTAAAGTTTTCTGCCAGAGTTCGTCTCCAAATTCATTAAGTCGTATCAGCCAAATATCAGATCCACCTTTGGAATCTTCTTTTTTATCCAGACCCTTTCCTGAATATGAGGTACCAGAAATCAAAAATCCACCATCTTGTGTAGCAACGGTTGCGGAGATAGTCGTGATTATTTCCTGAAATGTATTTCTCCCAGGCTGCTTCACCTTGTTGGTTAAGCTTTACCAGATGGAAATCATAGCCGTTATTCTGCTTTTGACTTGAGGTCCCTGAGCCTATTGAAGGGCTGGATTGAATTGAGCTTCCCGTGATCAGATACTGTTGATCTATTGTTGTGGTCACCTGGCTTAGAAAATCCTGTGTAGAGGATTTGATGTCTTTCTGCCATAATACTTCCTGGGCAGAAAGTCCAAGAATCGTGCATAGAATACATGCACCAGAGTAAATTTTCTTCATCTGATTGTGTATTTAGTTTTATAATTAAAAATGTAAAATTAACTTTTTTTAACACATGTGCAAGTCTCCTTGCTGAGATTTAATATAGATCATATCACTTGCCAGTGTTTTCTTTTCTTGCTAATGCAAATCTATTAATGTAAAGCGACAGATCTTGACGTATTATTATATTACTTCCCCTTCATTTCTAATTGTAATAAATACATTATTAATTATCCTATCAAAAATGAAAGACCCATGATTGCATGAGTCCTTAAAACTAAATAAAAAAGTTATCCCCCTATAATACATAATTCCTATTAAACATAAAACAAAAGGCTTTGCTAAAAAAGGCTTTGCTGATCAACCAAACGGAACAGGACCTAGTTTTTAATAATTTTCTTAGAAAAAATATGGCCGTTCTTTAATTTTAATTCCACGATATAAATTCCATCCGGAAGTCCGTTCATATGGATTTGATTATTAACAAGCTGTACATTATTAAGTCTTTGCCCTGTCATATTGGTCACATTTACGCTTTCAATCAGTGAATCTGCCTTGATATTAAGGATCCCGTTTGTCGGGTTAGGATACATTCCCACTGTTTCAGTATTTTTTATGATATCCGATGTTCCAAGAGCAGAAGCAGTTTTTATACATCTTACCGCAGAACCCTGTCCCCTCATCGCCCCTGAAGAAGGATTGGCAATGGTAGAACCTATATATAAGTATTTCCCCCCTGAATTTGATGTATCCGAGCTCCAGAAATACCCTCTCTGTCCTGCAAACGTAAGTGCCCCGCTGGAAGAACTTCTGTAACCGGACGCAGGAAGTTTCAGGTGACTGTTGTAAGCTGTGCCGGGATTGGCAATATTTTCTGCATTCACAATACCTGTCCATTCTGCCTGCGATGGCATTTTCCAGCCTGTTCCTACAGCCCGGCAAGGGTCTGCCCCTACATGCTTGGATACATTTGCAGGATCTGAAGCAGTCCATTTATCGGTAGCCTCAAAGGTTCCCCACCATGAAGGTGAACCAATGATAAAAGCACTCAAACCAGCTAATCCGTCCGGTGAATTGGGAGATACCGGAGCCGCTGTTGCTGAATTTCTAAGCTGATGCCCGTCATCCCATCTTCCCCATTGGAAAAGGTCTCCATAGGAACTCTCGTCACCCATGGCAGAGGCAATCTGAGAGCTTCCCAGGTTTTGCTGCAGCCATATATTTCCGTCACCACCTCTTACAGTTGCATAGGTAACCTGCTGTCCACGGTAAGTAAAAGTAATACAGCCCGTATCTCCGGCATTGCTGCCCGGGTCTGTATTGGTACAGCCAGGCGGAACACCGTCTAACGGAATTCTTTTCACTTTAGTAACATCTTCCGTATAAGCCAGTACCAAATAATTATTTACCCTGTCTATGGCCAGGTCGTTATATTTTGCCTGTCCGTCAGAAATAAAATCCCCGCCTAAAGTCACCCAATTTTGGATAGCAGCATCAAATTTATACACTGTATTTCTTAACAGATCATCATTTTCAAAACGGCTGGCAACCACATAAGGCTGTCCGGACTGGGTCACCGCTATAGCTACGTGCTGTACCTTCCCACCGGAAAAATTAGCCTGTCCAAGCTGTACCCATGCATTTCCTTCAAATTTCTTAACGTTCAGTTTCTGCCCGTTAGCCGAACTGGAAACATAAGCTACATACAGATTATTATTTCCATCTATAGCAATATCTGAGGTATACTGTTCTGAGGAAGAAGCGGCATCTACAATACTTCCTCCAACCAGGCTCCATGCATCCGTAGCCGCTGCTGAAGTATTATTCTGATACACCCTTACACCTCCGGATATACTGCAGGTGTATACTTTTTGATCAGATCCTATAACCATTTCTGCAAATGTAGCCCCATTGGAAAATCCTGTATTTCCTACCTGTTCCCAGGCTCCGTTTATATAACGCTGTACTGTTCCTGAATTCTGACCTCCAAATGTAAAAAGTATGTTAGATGGAGAAACTGCAGAAGCATGATAGTTAGCTGCTGATGTTGTAACGTTGGGAAGCGATGACCATACAGTTCCGTTAAATTGCTGTGCTGCAATTCCCGAACCCGGATAACCAATCTGACTGGTATAAAAAACATTCCCGGAACCGTCTAATGACAGGGAGTTAAATGTTGCCGTTCCTTCTGTAATTCCTGGAGATCCTCCTACATATGACCATGAAGTTCCATTGAATTTCTGTACAGAGCCTTTAGCGACAGAAGTGTCATAATAAGAAAGGTAATAATTCCCTGTCTGGTCTACGGCCAGGTTATTATAACTGCTTCCAGCTGCTGAAACTCCCGCTGCACTTCCTACATCTTCCCATTGTTGGGCATATAGATAACTTCCTGCGATGGTCAGCAATGCTAAACCGGTGCCTATTTTACGCATCGCAAAATGTAAATTTTGAAACATATTTAATATTATTTTTAATTATTCTAAATTTAATTTAATTTTGTGCAAAATTACCTTTCATTCTTAACCCTGAGTTATCATTTCCAAACTTTTTGTTATCCGATGTTAGGCTTATTTCAAAAAATTATACATCCCTAAATCATTGTGTATGAAGAATTCCTCCAGAAACGGATTGCTTTTCAGTTCCGACCATATCAAGATGATCATGCAGGAAGAGCATCAGCCTAAGAAGTTTTCAAGATTACATATGATTGAGAGTAAGGCGAGCTTCAGTCTTCTCTTTCTGCTAAGCCCCAATATCAGATTAGAAGCGAATGACTGTGAAACAAAATTCATGTTCAGAAAAAACCAGTATATTCTCCACTATTCTTCTCAGGAAAGCACAGCCGAACTTTGGACAGAAAGCCAGGAAACTATAAAATATTTCCAGATACAGATCAATTACCAGCATATCTTTAACCTTATTGATCCCGAATCGAGCAGAGAAAATGCGGAAATTCTGGAAAATATGATCCGGAACAATTATATTTTTCTCCACAAGAAAACTCCTCCCTACATGACTGTGGAAATGCACATGATTTTAAATGAGCTGATCAGCTATTCAAAGAAAGGAATGATGCAGAGGTTATTTGTCGAGGCAAAGATTATTAAACTCCTTATCCTTATTTTTGAGCAATTCAATGAAAAAAACAATACCCGGGAAGAGCCTGGCATTTCTTTTACCGTCAAAAAGTTCATCGATGAGAATTATCACAAAAATATAAGAGCAGAAGACATCGGAAAGCTGGCGGGTATTAGCCAGAATAAGATCAGGAAAGAATTTAAACATCAGTATGATATGACCGTGACGGATTATATTTCGGAACTGAGAATGCTCAAGGCAAAGAAAATGATCATCGACAAAGACATTATGATTAAGGAAATCGCTATTGAATGTGGTTATGAGTATGTCCAGAATTTTACCCGTGCATTTAAGAAAAAATTCGGAGTTTCCCCGGAAAAGCTGAGAAACGGGTAATAAAAAAACCGCCTAAAAAATTAAGCGGTTTATATATGTTGTTTTGCTTTGATATTACTTTTTCAGAATTAAGGTGAAAAAGCAATGACAATCAATTAATGATGATGTCCGTGATCGTGGATGAAGGGTCCGTTCCCTTTAGGGTTGCTAAAGATCACTTCTACACCTTCCTGCTCATTTACCTGTTTTCTTCTGATATCTTCAGGGTCAAAAGGTTTTACTTTTCCGAAATATTCTTTCAGACCTTCAGTTAACCACATTGGGATTACCAATCCGAAGAACATGAAGATACACCAGAATCCTACTAAGAACATAATTATAAAGAATACAGTCCATAGGAACTGGTAAAACGGCCAAAATGCTGATAAAATAGTTATCATTCTCTAAGATTTTAGGCAAAAATAGGACTTTTTTGTTTTGTACACAAAAGATACAAGCCCTATTTTATAATTTATTTTGATTTTAAACTAATTAATGGGCAAGATCTGCGAAGAAATCATTGCCTTTATCGTCAGTAATGATGAATGCCGGGAAATCTTTTACTTCAATTTTTCTTACGGCTTCCATCCCTAATTCAGGGAAATCCACAATATCTACAGACACAATATTGTCTTTGGCAAGGATGGCGGCAGGTCCTCCGATGGATCCCAGATAAAAACCTCCATATTTACCACAGGCATTGGTAACATCCTTACTTCTGTTCCCTTTGGCCAGCATGATCATACTTCCGCCGTGACTCTGGAACTCATCAACGTATACATCCATTCTTCCTGCTGTTGTAGGCCCGAAGCTTCCTGAAGCCATTCCTTCCGGAGTTTTTGCCGGTCCTGCATAATAGATCGGATGATTTTTGAAATATTCCGGCATCGGTTTTCCGCTATCGATGATCTCTTTGATCTTTGCGTGGGCAATATCTCTTGCTACAATTAACGTTCCGTTCAATTTCAATCTTGTTTTGATCGGGTATTTGGACAGTTCGGCAAGAATTTCAGGCATTGGTTTATTTAGGTTAATCTCAACAGCCTCTTCCAGGTGTGGAGGCGTATCCGGTAAAAATCTTTTCGGATCCTGTTCAAGCTGTTCAAGGAAGATACCCTCTTTTGTAATTTTTCCTTTGATATTTCTGTCTGCTGAACACGAAACGCCCATTCCGACCGGACAAGAAGCAGCATGACGAGGAAGTCTGATTACTCTTACATCATGGGTAAGGTACTTTCCTCCGAACTGTGCTCCGATAGCACTTTCCTGACAGATTTTCTGAACTTTAGCTTCCCATTCAAGGTCTCTGAAGGCCTGTCCTGCTTCGTTTCCTTCTGTCGGAAGATGATCGTAATATTTTGCAGATGCTTTTTTCACGGCAGCCAGATTCGCTTCAGCAGAAGTTCCCCCAATGACAAGCGCCAGGTGATAAGGCGGGCATGCCGCTGTACCCAGATCTGAAATTCTTTCTTTAACGAATTCTTCAAGAGATTTTTCGTTCAGTAATGATTTGGTTTTTTGATAAAGGAATGTTTTGTTGGCAGAACCTCCTCCTTTCGTTAAAAATAAAAATTCGTAGTAATCTCCTTTTTTAGCATAGATATCAATCTGTGCAGGAAGATTTGACCCTGAATTTTTTTCGTCAAACATCGTCAAAGGGACTACCTGGGAATATCTCAGGTTTCTTTTCTGATAAGTATTGTAAATTCCTTTGCTTAAATATTCACCGTCATCAACCCCTGTATAAACATTTTCTCCTTTTTTCCCCATTACAATAGCCGTACCTGTATCCTGGCATGAAGGAAGAGCTCCTTCAACGGCAACCGCAGCATTCTGCAACAGGTTATAAGCAACGAATCTGTCGTTATCAGTAGCCTCCGGATCATCGATGATTCTTCTCAGACTTTCAAGGTGTGAAGAGCGAAGCATAAAAGAAACGTCTGCCATTGCTTCTTCAGCCAGAAGTTCAAGACCCTTAGGATCAATGGTCAAAATCTCTCTTTCTCCTAATTTTTCAACCTTTACGTAATCTGATGTAAGCTTTTTATACACCGTATCGTCTTTCTGGATCGGATACGGATCCTGATATCTAAAATCCATTCAATTTTTGTTTGTGCAAAAATACGGCATCCTCAAAAAAGCATGAGTAAAATCAGTCATCTGTATTGATATTTATAATGATTATAAATTGCGTGATTCTGCGTTTATAATTAACTTTATAAAAATTTCAATCACAATGAATTACAGAATCGAAAAGGATACTATGGGAGAGGTTCAGGTGCCTGCAGATAAGTTTTGGGGAGCACAGACTGAACGTTCAAGAAATAATTTTAAGATCGGACCTGAAGGTTCTATGCCCCACGAAATCATTGAAGCTTTTGCTTATTTAAAGAAAGCAGCAGCTTACACCAATACTGATCTTGGCGTTCTTTCTGCAGAGAAAAGAGATATGATTGCTAAGGTATGTGACGAAATCCTGGAAGGAAAGCTGAATGATCAGTTTCCATTGGTGATCTGGCAGACGGGCTCGGGAACGCAATCGAATATGAACGTTAATGAAGTGGTTTCAAACAGGGCTCATGTTAACAATGGAGGAACTTTAGGCGACAAATCTGAAATTCATCCGAATGATGATGTGAATAAATCACAGTCTTCCAATGACACTTATCCTACAGCCATGCATATTGCCGCTTATAAGAAAGTGGTGGAGGTAACCATTCCTGCTGTTGAAAAATTAAAGAATACACTTGCTGCAAAAGCAGAAGCTTTTAAAGATATTGTAAAAATCGGCAGAACGCATCTTATGGATGCTACTCCGCTTACCCTGGGACAGGAATTTTCAGGATACAGAGCTCAGCTTGAATTTGGATTAAGAGCTTTAAAAAATACACTTCCCCATCTTTCTGAACTTGCGTTGGGCGGTACCGCAGTAGGTACAGGGCTTAACACTCCAAACGGTTATGATGTAAAAGTAGCTGAATATATCGCGAAATTTACGAACCATCCTTTTGTTACGGCTGAAAATAAATTTGAAGCGCTGGCCGCTCATGATGCGATTGTGGAATCTCACGGCGCATTAAAACAACTGGCTGTTTCTTTATTCAAGATTGCCCAGGATATCAGGTTATTAGCGTCAGGACCACGTTCAGGAATCGGGGAAATTCATATTCCTGAAAATGAACCGGGATCTTCTATCATGCCTGGGAAAGTAAATCCTACGCAAAACGAGGCAATGACTATGGTTTGTGCCCAGGTTTTAGGAAACGATACCACGATTTCTTTTGCAGGAACGCAGGGGAATTATGAACTTAATGTTTTCAAACCTGTTATGGCATATAATTTCCTTCAGTCTGCCCAATTGATTGCAGATGCATGTATCTCATTCAATGATCATTGTGCGGAAGGTATTGAACCCAACCATGAGAGAATTAAAGAACTGGTAGACAAATCATTAATGCTTGTTACTGCTTTAAATACCCACATCGGTTATGAAAATGCAGCAAAAATTGCAAAAACAGCTCATAAAAACGGAACTACTCTAAAAGAAGAAGCTGTGAACCTTGGCTTTTTAACGGCTGAGCAGTTTGACGAATGGGTGAAGCCGGAAGATATGGTGGGAAGCCTGAAATAAATTTTTAGAATTATAGATTAAATGTAGAAAAGCCTCAGGAATCCTGAGGCTTTTAATTTGTATAAAATACTGATATTCAAAATTTTAAATCTATTTCAATTAATAATTTCACATATTAGTGATATAATATAAAAACTAATCTTATGAAAAATTTAAAAAAATTCAGCAGAGAAAGCCTGAAACAGGTATTTGGAGGTGCGGTTATTCCGCGTTGTCCTACGAACTGGTATCTTGTTCAGTACAATGGTTATTATGCATGCTGTAGTATTCCCACGGACAATCCTTGCCAGGGGTTGTGCATGGTGCATGTAGATATGTGTGCAATTCCGATAGAGGAAGATCCTATTTAAGATAATTGATGGAATGGCCGGGAAAATTTTCTCGGCCTTTTTATTATAAACTAACTGCTGAAGGCACTGAAACCTGATCTGCAAAATACTGTTCGAGATCCTTTAACGTTTCCGGATTGGTCTTTATATCTTTTACAAGCTGTCCTTTATTCACAACAACGATTCTGTTGCAGACTTCTGTGGTATGGGAAAGATCATGGCTCGAGATCAGAAAAGTTACACCATCCTGCTTTGAAAGTTCTTTGATCAGATTTTTCAGTTTGATCTGGGTGGAAGGATCCAGGTTCGCAAAAGGTTCATCAAGGATAATGATCTCCGGATTTCCGATGACAGCTCCTACTATTCCTACTTTTTTCTGATTTCCTTTTGACAGATCACGGACGTATTTTCCTGAATTAAGAATCTCACCATTGAAAAAATCGTGAAATGGTTTTAAAAATTCATCAATGGAAGCCTTATTCTGCCCTCTCAGTTCTCCGATGAAATAAAAATATTCTTCCGGTGTCAGATAGCCAATCAGGAAAGTATCATCTACAAAAGCAGAAACTTTGTTTTTCCAGGCTTCAGATTCATTCACCCTGATCTCATCAATACTTACGAAGCCTGTAGTAGGCTGAATCAGATCAAGCATAAGACTGAAAAGAGTGGTTTTTCCGGCTCCGTTGTTTCCTACCAGTCCAAAGGTTTCACCGTTAGGGATTTCAAGATGCTCAATATTAAGAACTGTGGCAGTTCCGTAAGTCTTGGATAAATTATTGATAGTAATCATAGTTAATCTTTGTTTTTAAATGCGTCCAGTGTACTGTATTTTTCGCGTTTATATTGTTTGACGATGATATCGAATATTTTTTCTCTGAGGAAGAATCCTGCAAGTCCAAAAACTGCGATGCTTACAACTCCGGCCGTAATTCCAAAGAAATATTTTGAAAGGGCAAAAACACCCATTGGAAGCAGCATTTTCGGAATTAATAAGAGCATGGATTTCAGATTAAAGCTGTTTTTCTGTCCTATCCTTTTTTCTTTTGAATTCAGATCAATTTGGGTTTTATTAAATGCTCCGGACCAAAGGGTAAGCTGGGAATTCACTCCGATATTATAAAGTCCTGCTGCCAAAAATGTGATATAAACTTCCCAACCGAAATAAGCATAAAATAATGCAACAATGATTGAAGCTGCCGTCACAATATTGATCAGCCACCATTTTGCTTTGAGATATTCTTTGTAAGGAACATTCAGCGTCATCATCAATGGATAGTAAGAACTGTCGAATGCAGGAACCCGCTGCCCGAAGAGAAACTGAAAGCCTCCTGTTACAAACAGTCCCATAAACATCATCATGGCAGGCGTCTTATAAATCACAGAGGTATACATCAGCAATCCGTAAAAAAGAAAGAAAAAACTTCCGATCAGAATTCCTTTGGTGACTTTATTCCGTCTCAGCATTTTAATATCATTATTGATAAAGGTTCCGATAACGCCATATTTGTTTAGAAAAGCAATATTTTCCGTTTTCCCGAACTGTTTTTTAGCTTCAAGCCCCTGATCCAAATAAAATTCTTTCCGGACGTAATTAAAGCATATTTTCCAAAGACTGAAAAACAGCATAACCGGAATTACAATCATATAAGGATTCTTGTAGAAACCGTAAACAAATCTCTCTGAGTAAGAAAGCACAGGGACTATATTATAATACCCAAGCCCGGCCACTGCAGCAAATAGAAGCCCTATGATAATTGCTACTATTTCCTTATCATTAAACAGAATATTAATGAAATTATTAAGGTAAAACGAAAAAGAAATCCCGATTAACCAGGCCAAAATACCCGTCACACTGTATCCATTGAACAGTGCAATAACGGAAAATGTAATAAAGAATAAAGAATTCAGCCAGCTTAATGCCGAAAGAAAGGTTTTCACAAGCATATAATTGACCAGTGTATTCTTGGGAATATTCTGGGTCAGAAACGGTTTAATATTCTGGGTAGACATTTCCTGCCAGATGTATTTCAGAATGAGGTCCAGCGCCCAGGCAACCACTACAAGTTTTGAAATCGCTTTTAAAGGATCTTGGTGCATTTCGTCCCGCACATAGAAGAATGCGGCAAAAGCACCTCCTGCCAGGCATGCCATAAAGTAGAGGATTCCTATAAAACGAAGGATCTTCATGGCAAGATTCACCCCTACAGAAGTACCACGGAAAAAGCTCTTGATTTCGAGCCTGAGGAACTTTAGAAACATATTTAGTTTTTTTACATTAGTCAGTATAATGTAAAATATGTTACAATTTTAGCCAATAAGTTCTTTAGCCTGTGCCAGTGCGGCCTCAGTAATTTTGCTCCCGGAAAGGAGCTGGGCAATCTCGTTCAGCTTTTCCTCGTCATCCAGAGGAATGATGGTAGATTGTGTTTTACCGGAAATATCACGTTTAACCACTTTGTAGTTATTATTTCCTTTGGCTGCAACTTGTGCAAGGTGAGAAATAACAATAAGCTGCATGTCTGTGGCCATTTCCCGCATCAGGTTTCCAATCTCTTCTGCTACTTTCCCGGAAACTCCCGTATCTATTTCATCCAGAATCAGGGTTGGAAGCTCATCGCTTTCGGCAATGATTTTCTTCACTGCAAGCATGACCCTGGACCTTTCACCGCCGGAAATAGCCGTCTGAATTGGTTTTAAAGGGAAGCCTGAGTTAGCTTGAAACAGCAACTGTATATTTTCTTTCCCGAATGCATTAAATTCAGGGGTATCCTGAAGCTCAATGTCAACTCGGGCTTTTTCAAGTCCTAATTTTTTAAGAAGACCTTCTGCTTTTTTGACAAAGACAGGAATAGATTTTTTTCTGTTTTTTGAAAGTTTTTCGGCCAGAGACTGAAGTGTTTTTTCTTTTTTGGAAATACTTTCTTCAATTTCCAAAATTTTATCTTCAAGTTCTGAAGCACCTTTCTGTTCTCCTGCAAGCTGGTCTCTGAGTTCTTTCAATTCATTGATATCAGAAACGCTATGCTTTAGAAACTGGGCATTGATTTTATTATTAAGATCAACAAGGATAGCAAGATTGGCTGGATTGATTTCTATTCTTTCCGATTCATTTTCAAGTTCGGAAATAATATCTTTTAGCTCCACAAAAGAAGTTTCCAGTCTTTCATCAAGTTCTGAAAAACTACTTGAAACTTCTGATATTTTTGATAGTTTATTTTTAGCTTCGTTGAAGAAAGAAAGGATCCCGACTTCTTCCTGGTGAAACCTTGAAAGAATCTGGACCAGGTTTTCAGAGATCATTTCGGCATTCTCCTGGATGGAAAGCTGGTTCTGAAGGTCTTCATAGTCTATATCGTCCAGTTTCAGTTCCTCCAGTTCGTTTAAGAGAAACTCTTTATAATCGCTTTCTTTCCTGTTTTCAGAAAGCTGGGCCTGAAATTTTTTAAGCTGTATTTTTAAACTCTGAAAATCTGAAAATTCATTCTGATATTCTTCAATCGCTTTTTTATTTTCAGAAAGACCGTCAATAATTTTAAACTGGTATTCTGAGGTAAAAAGGTTTGAGGTTTCAAACTGCGAGTGGATATCAATCAGTTTTGAAGATAATTCTTTAAGTACATCAAGGGTTACCGGTACATCATTGATAAATGCTCTGGATTTTCCGGAAGGAAGAATTTCCCTTCGGATGATGGTCTGATGCTCATAATCGAGATCATTTTCAATAAAGAATTTTTTGAACTGGTTATTTAAATCAAATTCAGTTTCTACAATACTTTTCTCTTCTGATTTGGAAATAGACTTTACGTCTGCCCTTTCGCCCAGGATAAGCCTTAAGGCACCTAAAATAATAGATTTTCCTGCTCCGGTCTCGCCGGTGATGACCTGTAAACCGTTATGCAATGATACTTCAAGAGTATCAATCAAGGCAAAATTTTTAATATAAATTCTCGAAAGCATGGATAATAGCTGATTACTTTAAGTAATGCAAATATAGAATTAAGTATTCAAAAACTTAAAACGAAGGATCTATCTTTATTTCCACTTACTCCACTTATTCTCCGAATATTTAGGTGTGAAGATCATCATCAGCTGTTTAAGATCATTCATAACAAGTCCTCCATTATTTCCTGAATTGAAAATATTGAAGATCTCATCACTTTTATTATCAAGAAACAGATTGAAGTAATAGGATTGCTGGAAAGAGTTTTCATACCTTTTCAGCTGCATAAGGGCGTCAAAAATCACTTTTTTCGCAGCGGTCTGATCCTGATTGAACAGATTATCCAAACCTGCTCTGTGATAGGTATACATCGTGGAACGCAATTGATTCCAGTTCGGGTTGATAATTTCATTGATGAGGATGGTACGGCTTCTTGGCTCATTGATGACATTCCAGCCTTCATAGTTTCTGTTCTGAGAGTTCTGGGCAATCTGCTGGGCTTTTGCAAACCATGGTGTTCCGCCCATAGACTGGAAGCTGTCTGCGTCATAACCTAAAATGACGTACACATAAAAGCTGATCACATCAATAAGGTTTTTTCCTGAGAACTGTCTTTCATTGAATACAAGATTTTCGTTTTCAATATATTCAAAGGCAAATCTCTGGTCCTGAAGGTTAATCAGCGGAGACTCATAGCTGGTACTGAATACGGGGCGCACAGCCTGAATCACAATGCTTCCCTTGAAACGGTTTCCGTCTCTTTCAGCAATAACAACTGCAAAATTACATTTGATCTTTTCGAAATTCTGAAGTTTTTTCCCGGTCCAGCTGGTATTATTGATGAAGTCTCTAAGACTTTTCTCCAAGGCTTTATAGGCCTGCTGGTTACTCCCTCCCAGTTGCTGGGAGTTGATCTGTACGGTCGCAAGCAATTCCTGGGAAAAACTCAGATTATATATAAAAAGCAGCAAAAATAGGCTTATGATTTTTTTCATTATCTATTAAAAATTGAGAACGGAAATTTATTAAAATTATTTTAAAAGTTGAGCCTCAACAAAATCCAGAATATCTGCAGCGACTTCATCTTTAGATTTGAGATCAAATTCTTTTTTTCCTGTTTTGGTAAATATCTTAATTTTATTGGTGTCGTTTTTAAAGCCTGCACCTTCATCACGGAGGGAGTTCAGCACGATCATATCAAGATTTTTCTTTTCGAGTTTCCCTTTGGCATTTTCTTCTTCATTCTGGGTTTCCAAGGCAAAACCTACCAAAAACTGATGGGTTTTCTTTTCACCCATTGTTTTAAGAATATCAGGATTTTTAACCAGTTCAATGGTTAAATTATCATCATTTTTTTTTATTTTCTCTTTCGCAACCTCTTTTGGGGCATAGTCTGCTACGGCGGCACTGGCAATACCAATATCCACGCGGTCATAAAATTCAAACACTTTATTCAGCATTTCTTTGGCAGAGGTTACTTTATGAAGCTGGATATTTTTATCTTCTGTCTTCTGTGAGCTGGGTCCTGATATCAAAATAACTTTTGCGCCTCTTTTTGAGGCTTCTTCAGCAAGGGAAAAGCCCATTTTGCCTGAGGAATGGTTACCGATAAATCTTACGGGATCAAGAGCTTCGTAGGTTGGCCCGGCTGTGATCAGCACTGTTTTTCCTTCTAAGCTTTTGGCATGATTTACGGAATTAAAAAAGTTTTCAACAGTTTTAAAAATAGTCTCAGGTTCTGCCATTCTTCCCTGCCCTACCAATCCGCTGGCCAGTTCACCGGTTTCAGCGGGGATAATGATGTGACCGTAATCTTCTGCCAGTTCAATATTCTGTTTGGTAGAAGGATGCGCATACATATCAAGGTCCATTGCCGGAGCAATAAATACAGGGCATTTTGCAGACATATAGGTAGCAATCAAGAGGTTATCACACATACCGTGAACCATTTTAGCCAAAGTATTAGCCGTACATGGAGCTACGATCATTACATCTGCCCATAAGGCCATCTCCACATGGCTGTTCCAGGTACCGTTATTGCCATAAAAATCTGAATATACAGGTTTTCTGGAAAGGGTTGAAAGACTTAATTTCGTTACAAACTGCTCTGCATCGGGCGTCATAATCATCTGAACTTCGGCTCCTTTTTTTACAAAATCCCTGATCAGGAAATGAATTTTATAGGCCGCAATTCCCCCAGAAACAGCGATAAGTATCTTTTTACCGGAAACACTCATTTAGTTTTAATTTTTGAAATACTAAATTACTTATTTTTTCGCACAAAGACAGGTATAAACAGACAAAGGTCATAAAAGAACTGAATTCCTTTATGACCTTCATATATAAAAAACACAAATAATTATTTTCTGTCTTCTGTCTTTCTGAAATAGATATCTTCATTCAGCCATTCTTCGATAGCAATAGAAGTAGGCTTAGGAAGTTTTTCATAATGTTTAGAGATTTCAATCTGCTCTCTGTTTTCGAAAACTTCTTCCAATGTAGAATTGTGCACCGCAAATTCGTCCAGTTTATTGTGAAGTTCTGTACGGATTTCTGCGTTGATCTGCTCTGCTCTCTTTCCCATGATAACAATAGCTTCATAGATTGAACCTACTTTATCTTCAATCTTGTCTTTATCGTAAGTAATAGTATTTACTTCTGCTTTTGTATCTTTTACGCTCATTTTGAGAAATTTATTTTATTAATAAGATGGCAAATTTACGAATTATCTTTGGATTTTGAAAGTGGCCGCCGGAGGAGGGGTCTGAAGTGCTGCACTATCCCTCTGGATCTGCATTGCCTTCTTTTCATTGCTGATCTGATCTTTAATCTGCTGCTCAGCTTTAGTTTTTTCTGCCATTTTATCAGCCTCCTTTTTCTGTCTTGCCGTTAATGCTGCAATTCTTGCTTCTGTCTGTTTTTTAACAACAGCAAAGTTTTCTTTTTCTTTTGTCAGTTTCGCTCTAAGGTCTACTGCTGTTTTAGAATATTCCGTATTCGGAAGCTCTTTTTCTACCAGCTTTGTATAAGCAAGGGCACTTTCTATACGCTCATCTTTAAGGTCATATACAGACTTTAAAGCCAGCTCATAGCGTGATTTCATGATATAATCATAAATCTTCGGACGAAGCTTGGTACTTGGAAAATCTTCCAGTACGTTTTCAAAAGCAACATTAGCAGCTTTGTACTCACCCATTTTGAAGTACTGTCTGGCATTTTCATATGCCTTGAACTCTAATTTATAAGACAGCTCATCAATCAGCTGGCTGATATTTTTAGATCTTTCAGAGTTTGGATAATTGGTCAGGAAATCCTGAAGCTCATTGATTGCGGTTTCTGTAGTGGACTGGTCCAGGTTATAATCCATAGAACCTTCGTAGTAGCATAATGCAGACATATACGCTGCTTCTTCTGCTCTCGGATCTTTAGGGAAGTTGACCGCAAAGTTTTTAAACTGATGCCCCGCCAGCTTATAGCTTTTGTCATAATAATTCGCATAAGCAGTATTAAAACCTACATTAGGAAAATCATCTGTTCCTGCTACGAGGTTAGTAAGCCTGTCATATAGTGCCAATGCATTCTTCCACTTCTTTTTGGCAAAGTTATCATTAGCTGCCTTTAAGATAAAATTCTTGTCAGCACTCTTCATTGCTTTTTCCTGCTGGCTTACGCATGAGGAAATCACTGCCACTGCAAAAAGACCTAAAATATATTTTTTCATATAAAAAATTCAACAGTTTTCGGATGATACAGCCGATTTACTAATTTGCAAAAATATAACTTTTTTGTCAATAGATTTTTTTTTATGAATATTTAACGTATTTTAGTTTACAATAGATGCTGAATTATCAATTGCAATAAAAATATCCAAAATACATTTTAGGCTATTTTACCGGTTCTCTTAAAATCGTCCTTAACTTTTCAGGGGCTGTTTTCCTAAAATCAGAGAGGTAAATTTCGTGGTGTAAACCATTCCTGGAAAGACGGTTATTATCCATAAAAACACTGATTTTTTTCAACGATTCAGGTTCCGTAGAAAACGGGCCTAAATGCATTATCTGAACTGAACGTCCTTTCTCTAATGTGAACCATTCAACAGCCGTGGCTTTTTGTATTTTCTTTTCACCGGATACTTTGTCTATTGCGTTAACGAGATCTTCAGGCTTAACAAATTCAGGCATACGAATCATTAAGCGGTACTCCCATTCGCTTCTGGGAACTTCAACCGGACTGCTATCAATCGTTTTTCCCGCATATTTTTTTTCATCGAACCACCAAAGTCCTTCTAACTTTGACACCACAAAATCTTCATTTTTTTCTTTATGTGTAAATTTTAAGGTATAAGCAATGGAATACAATGCTTCAATGTTTTTTTTAAAAGGTTCTCCGGAGGGATCTCCTTTGCCGCAAATTGAAATAAAAGATGCTTTTTCAATCTGTACTAGCTGTGGCTGAGCTTTAGCTGTAAAATACGTTTTGTATTTTTTAGCAAGATCTAATTTTTCCATATTAATTATTTTAATTTGTTAAAAATATTCGGTGTGTTTTCCGATCTAATTAATATGCAAAGTATATTTTTTCCGCTAATAGATTCTTATATTTATAATCATTTAACGCATTTTAAGTGTGCACCTATTTTAATCCGCAGCATATCCTAAAATAGCAAAAACACTGACTAAAAGATTCATTCTTACTTTTTTTTCTGCTTCTTTGGTATAGGCCTCTTCATTTTTACTCGGCACATACAGCTCATAGAAATTTTTGTTCCTGATGACAAATAATGTAGACCCAATGATCATGGTAAGAATATCTTCAGGCTTTGGTGTGAAAGTAAATACGCCTGATGCAACCCCTTTTTTGATAACATCATCCAGCTTTTTCACAAACAGCTGATAAAAATCCAATAGCTCATCTTTTAAATTTTCGGTATGTCTGAGCTCCTGTGTCACAAACCCGTGGAAATAATTGTATTTGAATAGTTGCGAAACAATGTACTTAATGATCTCCCTGAGCTGCATTTCGGGTTTGCCATCCTTAATGGTATCTGCAAATTCTGAAAAATTCTCTCTGGTCTTCAATACGCGGTATTGATAGAGATAGGACATCATTTTTTCTTTGGAACCGAAGTAATAGGAAATCATGGCCACATTAATGTTGGCCTTGGAACAGATATCCCTTACAGAGGTTCCTTCATATCCCTTTTTGGCGATAAGCTCTTCGGCAATGTCCAAAATATGGATCTGTTTTTCTGTAAATTTTTTTCTCATGAAGTGCACTTTGAGTAAAGTTAAGAAATTTTTAACAAAATTATAAACGTTCGTTTAATAATTTTAAATTAATTCTGGATAGTTGTACTTTTGTGAATGGATTTTTTTGATTTTCACCATCATAAGAAGAATAACCTGAATGGGATCTACAATATAGATTTTGGGACAGTTCCTCCGGATTCTCCTTATTCTATAGGTATACATCCTAAAGATATTGTTGTGGATTCTATGAAGGAACAGTTCAGCTGGCTGGAATCCAATATTTCAGAAAACTGTCTGGCTATCGGTGAATGCGGACTGGACTCTATTGTACCGATACCCCAGAATATCCAGGAGAAGGTTTTCCAGAGACAGATTATTATTTCAAACGAGGTGAAAAAACCTCTGATTATTCACTGTGTAAGAAAGTTTTATGAGGTCATTTCTTTTAAAAAGAAGGCTGAACAGGCGGTTATCATTCACGGTTTTAATAAAAAGCAACGGATAGCGGAAGACCTTCTGAAAAATAATTTTTATTTGAGTTTTGGAAAAGCTGTTTTGTATCATCTATCTTTGCAGGATATTGTAAGAAACACTCCTTTAGACAGATTGTTTTTAGAAACTGATAATGAAGATTTTAACATAGAGGAGTTATATTCAAAAGTTTCGGAATTAAAGGGTATTTCTCTCGAAAAACTGAATGAACATATTGTAGAAAATTTAGACACGATAAAGAATGGATAAGTATTGGCTGGAGAGAACAGAGCTCCTGATCAAAGAAGAAGGGCTGGAGAAACTTAATAAAGCAAATGTACTGGTAATAGGCTTAGGAGGCGTGGGCTCTTTTGCCGCAGAATTTTTAGCCAGAGCGGGTGTAGGGAATATGACTATTGTAGACGGTGATACGGTGGATATTACCAATGTCAACAGACAGCTTCCGGCATTGCATTCTACAGTGGGGAAACACAAAGTGGAGGTTGTTGCTGAAAGGCTTCTTGACATCAATCCGAAAATTAATTTAATCAAGATCAACGAATTCCTGAATCCGGAAAGAATGGATGAAGTCATTGATTCTGATAAGTTTAACTATATTTTGGACTGTATCGACAGTGTTACTCCAAAGCTATGCTTAATAAAAGCAGCCAAAAGAAGAAAAATAAAACTGATCAGCTCTATGGGAGCCGGTGGAAAAACAGATCCCAGCAAAGTAATGGTAAGAGATATCAGCAAAACGCAGAACTGTTTTCTTGCCCGGCAGATCAGAAAAAGACTTAAAAAGGAAAAGATCAATAAGGGTTTCAGATGTGTATTCTCGAATGAGCTTCAGCAGGAAGAAAGTTTGAAAATGACGGACGGAGCCAATTACAAAAGGTCTTTCTACGGCACTATCAGCTATATCCCTGCCATCTTCGGATTGTATGCAGCAGCTGAGGTGATTAATTATCTAGTGAAACAAGATTAATGCAGAACTTTAAATACTCCAGGGAAGAAAAGCTCAAAAAAAATACTGAGATTGCTTTACTTTTTGACAAAGGTAAATGGAGAAGCTGCGGAAATCTGAGGGTCATCATTCTGAAAGACAAGCCCAATCTGGAGGTGGAAAGCCATAAGTTCGGGGTATCTGTTTCTAAAAGATATTTCAAAAAGGCTGTATACAGGAATCGGGTAAAAAGGCTTTTGCGGGAGTGTTATCGTCTGAACAAGAATCTGTTTAAAGAGGCTTTTGGAGAAAAAACATTAGCTATGATGTTTTGGGTTTCTCCTGAAATGCCTGCTAAGTTTCAGGAAGTGGAAGAGCAGTTCATCAAGCTTTGTCATATGCAGAAGAAGCCTCAATGATATAGCAATATAACAGTGTAGTAATTTCCCAATGCAATCATCTTGTATAAACTCTTGTAAAGTCTGAAGGTGTGTTTAGCTACAGATGGCACAGATTTTCACAGATGATTCCGGAAAGTTGTTGTTATAAAATCTACAAGTATTTATTTTTTACAAAACCTTGCATAGTTTTTGTAATTTTAGGGGAAACAATAAATCTGAAAATTAAAATGTTAGATCATGTTCCCTATTTTTCCTACATACTCAGTGCCTTCATTGGTATAGGATTGGCTGCCGCTACGGGCTTCAGAGTTTTTCTGCCGATGTTTGCGGTAAGTCTTGCCTCTTATTTTCACTGGATCCCGATGAATGAGCATTTTGAATGGCTTTCGGGGCTTCCGGCACTTATTACTACCGGAATTGCAACAATCGCTGAAATTTTAACCTATTACATTCCGTTTGTGGATCATCTGCTGGATACGGTCTCGGTTCCTTTGGCTACTGTGGCAGGCTCTGTTTTATTTGCCAGCCAGTTTGCCGATCTTGGAACTTTTCCGCAATGGGCACTTGCATTAATTGCCGGGGGCGGAACAGCTGCTACGATCAGTTCCGGTTTCGCAGGAATCCGGGCAGCTTCTACTGCGACAACGGGCGGCCTGGGAAATTCTGTAGTGGGAACTACTGAAACTGCAGGAGCCGGAATCATGTCTATACTGGCGATGGCTGCACCGATTATTGCTGCTGTTTTTGCACTTATCATGATTATTCTTGTTATTATCTTTGGACGGAAAGCCCTGCGGAAACTGCGTGGCAATAAAAACGCCACTGATAGTATATAAAAAAATAAGGCTGACACTTTTCTGTGATCAGCCTTTTTATTATTTTTTAAGCCTATTCAGCTTTTACTTCTGAAATCTTTTATTTCCTTGATTTTAGATTGGAAATATTCCTTTTTTTCCGGATTTTTAGTGATCAGAATTTCAAATGCCTTGATGGCTTTCGTATAGAGTTTCTGCTCGAAATAAAGGTTGGCAAGTGTCTCTGTCATCAAATGAGAAATGTCATCATTCTTTTCTTTGACAACGTAAGTACTCTCGTCTCTTAACTGACTTATTTTAGGATTATTTTCAATGAAAGCTTCAATTACCTTTTCCTGAACCGGAGTTTTTTCCTTTTGAGAAACCTCCTCTTCTGTTCTGCCGATCTTAAGCCAGCTCTGCCATGTATTGATAAATCCGGGCACATTGCTGTCGGCCTGTGTTTGGCTCTCTGCTTTGCCCTGATGAACAGGCTCTTCTTCTTTTGCTGCTTTTTCTACTGCCAGACTCGAAATATCGGTCCCAAAGAAAGATACATTCATAACTGGTGCTTCTTCTTTTGGCATTTTTGTTTCGATCATTGCTTCTGAATTTTCAACTTCTTCATTTTTCTCTTCTACAATTTCAGGTATTTCTTCTTCAGCAACAGAAAGTTTTTCGTCTGAGACTGTTTCAGAATCTTTTTGAGGTTCTTCAACCGTTTGTGGAACAATTCTTTCTTGTTTATCTTCTATTACCGGGATTTTCTCCTCTTTTGGGATTTCTGCCTTAGCCGCAGGAACTGCACTGGCATGGCTGATCATGGAATCGGGCAGATTGGACTCAAGACTCATAGGCTTCCACACAAAAGCTTGTTCTACCGCAGTTCCGATTTCTTCTACTTTTTCCCGAATCTCTACAGGCTCTTCATGCTGAATTGGCTGTTCGATTATATCTTCTTTTACTTCCGTAGCAGGTTCTTCAGCTTTTGGTTCTTCTTTTTCCGTGGACCAGAAATGAAAGCTCTGTGTTTCAGCAAAACTGATCTCATGATCAGCAGTTTCCGGCTCTTCATTTTCAACCTTTGATACCGCCTGTACTTCTTTCATTTTTTTCTCTACTTCTTCAATAAGGCGTCTCATTTCTTCCTCATGCTTATTTACATTCGGCTTAGGAATTTCAGCAGTTACAGCTTCGTTATCTGTGTTTCCTTGGATTTTAACATCCGGCAGAAATTCATCCATCCCGTGGAAACTGATCTCAGCATGAGGCTCATTTACATGGGTATCTTCATTTGTAATTTCCGGGTCCGGCGCTGTTTCAGCAGTCACGGGCTCTTCAATAGCTTCATTTGTCTCTGTCTGTTCAGCTGATGGCTCTGTTTCCGGTGTCAGAGTTTCTACTTCATGGAAGCTTAGTGCATCATCTTTCTGTATTTTCAGCTCTTCTGAGGGGCTGTCAATTTTATTTTCCTCAACAATTAATTCAGGAGTGAATTCTACTCCGGCTTCTGAGTTTTCAGGCTGATCGTTTTTATTTGCGGCCGGCTCGGTTATAATTTTTTCGTTAAGATGTTCTGTTACCGGTTCAGTTTTTTGCGTAACTATTACTCCTGATTCCAGTGTAGATTCAAGATCTATTATTTCAGAATGCACTTCGTCCAGGAAGTTTTCTTCTCCTTCAAATAGAATTCTGTTTCTTTCCCCATTAACATGAATATGCTTAACTTCCTTTGAAGGCGGAATCATACCTGCTGCCTCTTCATATTTGTTTTCCCTTTTTTCGGGAGACTCGTCTCTTTTTATCGGGAATGTTTTCTCTTTATAAGAATATTTTACTGGTTTTTCCAGAATTTTAGAAGCATATCTATCTTCTACAGTTTCCGGTTTCGGTTCACGTTGGATTTTACCGTTGATCAGCTGGTAAAGAAGTTTCTTATCTGTGGTATAAGCGGCGGTCGTGGAAAGTTCTTTCTGATAGTTTTCTTTATCGTAAAGATGTACCCCAAACAAATGAAGCGCCCTGATGTTCTGAACATAGGGAAAAGCATGTATTTCTTCTTTCAAAAGAGCTAGATCTTCTGACTGTATATTTTTGGGACTCTTTAATAGTTCTAAAACTCTGGGATTCATCTTACCAATTGGCTACAATATCGTTAAATATCTTATTAATAATTCTATCTGTTACAAGTTTTACCTGGGAAGTTTCTATCTGGCTCTGGCTCAGGTCGCTGTTGTAAACCACTTCATCCGAATAGGTTCTGTCAAAACTGGAATCCGGATGTATTTTATTTTCGTAATGCACTTTTACACTGATGGTCAGCTTGTTCTGTGCCTGCTGTACAACGCCTCCCGAAGGGTTTGTCAGTGTATTGGAGCTGATCGTAGTCGGCGAAAAATTATAGTCTGAAATTTCACCTTCTATCAGAATGTCAGGATTTGATTTTGTTCCTTTTAATGTGGTTCTCTGCAGAAATCTGTTCTGGATATCTGTAGAAAACTGCTGGGAAAGGGTAGGATTCACCAGCGCTGCATTATTCGGAAATTCATTGATCTGGACGGTTTTTTCGTCTGTCAATGATGATCCTGTAAAAGAGTAACACTGCTGGAACAGCGAAAGAATTACAAACCCAAATATTATTTTTAATTTACTCATACCTTTTTTATTTCTCTAATACATCTTTACAGACTACATCCTCATACAGATCCCCAAAGGTATGGAAAACAGTATTCTTATCCCGCATGCAATAATTATAAGCTGGGAAATGCTTTCTACTGGGGGTGAGTAGCTCCAAATTCTTCATCTCCGTTAGTCTTCTAAGTTATATTGTTTTATTTTTCTGTATAAAGTTCTTTGTGAAATACCAAGCTCGTCTGCCGCCCTGTTCCTGCGTCCCTTATGCTTATCCAATGCTTTGATAATCAAATCTTTTTCATTATTCTGAAGAGATAAGGATTCAGGTCTGTTTTCTTCTATTTCTATATCTTCAATATCTTCATAGCTGTCCTCAGCATTTGAAATGATGGTAGGTGCAGACTGTACTCCCGGTGATTTGTCCTCGAAATACAGCAGTGAATTTTGGCTCACCGGCGGTGTCTGATCTGCAGAATAGATCCTGTTGATCAGATTTTTCTCCTGATTGCTGAGATCAGCAGTTCCTCTGTTTTTGATCAATTCTGAGGTAAGTGATTTTAAGTCGTTGATATCACTTCTCATGTCAAAGAGAATTTTGTACATAATTTCTCTTTCACTTCCGAAATCATTCTGCTTTTGGGCATTCTGATTATTCACAACCATCGGCAAATGGGTTTCCATAGGGATATATTCAGCCAGTTTTTCAACTGTTACCTGTCTGTTTCTTTCCACTACGGTCATCTGCTCTACCAGGTTTCTCAGCTGACGGATATTTCCCGGAAAGCTATAATTTTCAATATAATGAACGGCACTTGGCTCTAGTTCCAGTTCCGGCATTCTGTATTTTTCTGCAAAGTCTATAGAGAATTTTCTGAATAGCAAGTGAATGTCTCCTTTTCTTTCCCGTAAAGGCGGCATGTCAATCTGCACAGTATTCAGACGGTAAAATAAGTCTTCACGGAATCTTCCGTCGTGAATAGCCTTCATCATATTCACGTTGGTAGCTGCCACAATTCTCACATTGGTTTTCTGAACCTGAGAGGAGCCCACTTTCATGAATTCACCGCTTTCCAGCACCCTCAAAAGACGGACCTGGGTCTGCAGGGGAAGCTCTCCTACCTCATCAAGGAAGATGGTTCCGCCATCTGCTACCTCAAAATATCCTTTTCTGGTTGCTGTAGCTCCGGTAAATGCTCCTTTTTCGTGGCCAAATAACTCAGAATCAATGGTCCCTTCCGGAATTGCTCCACAATTAACCACAATATAGGGCTGATGTTTTCTTTTGGATTCTGAATGAATGATTTTCGGGATAAATTCTTTTCCAACACCACTTTCTCCAATGACCAGGACGGAAATGTCCGTAGGCGCAACCTGGATTGCTTTTTCTAAAGCGCGGTTCAGTGCCGGGAAGTTCCCGATAATTCCAAAGCGGTTTTTTATGTTTTGTAAGTCGTTGCTCATAAGTAAATTTTTGATTATTGATTTAATAATCTACAGCTCCTTGATCTGTTTTCTGTAGATTTTGTTGAAGTGATGAGTGTAGACATCTTTCATGGTCTTTCCTTCATCATAAGTCATTAATGCTAACTTTTTTAAATCCAAATAATCTTTGTTCCTGATTTTAGAAACTTTACTTTTAAAGTATATATTCTCGGCAAAGTTGTTTTCTTTGCTTTGTTTTTCAAAATTTTCTAAGGCTTTGTCATATCTGCCAAGCTCAAAATAAGTTACTCCAAGCTGGTAGTGGTCGTACATCCCTTTAAAATACCCTTTGGGAGCCAAAAGGTTTTCAATGATCGCGACCGCTTTTTCTTTCTGTCCTAAAGCACTGTAAGACATGGTTTTCACCACCTCTAAATGATAGTCTCCGTTTAAAGACCTTCCCAGATCCTCAGGATAATATTTTTTTAATTCTTCTAAATCCCGGATTGCCCCTTTATAATCCCGCAAAAACTGGAATTTGCACCAGCCTCTGTACCCTAAATGCATTTTAGGATCTGCAGCAACAGCTTTATCAATAAGTATTTTCCAGGTTACAAAATCCCCGTTTTTAAGGTAGGGAACGGCTTTCTCCATATAGGAACTGGAGAAATCGGGGCAGAGCCCAATCGCTTTATCAAAGGCTTCCTGGTATTCCCTGCTTCCTTGCCTGTCTGAAGCCCAGTTGTATAGTTCACAAGCTTTTTTGCAGTCCTCACCCTCTACTGCATTACAGTTGACCTGCGCAATAGTATTGGTGTAAACGATAAGTAACAAAAAGCTAAGGTAATACCTCTGAAACTTTTCCATTTTCAATTTTATAGGTTAAATACTGATAATAGCCTGCTTTAAAACCTTTTTTCTCTTTTGGCATCCAGCCGTCCAGCGATTTCGTAAACCGCAGCAGTCTGTCTTCCAATTCTTTATCCGGACCCGTTTCTTTAAGATCTGTATTCATCTGCTGAACCCTGACAGTCCTGTTTTTCCTTCACAATTTACTAAAAATCTTACGGTAATATAACCGTTCATCTTAGTTTCGGAAGATATTTTTTCTTTTTTGTAGTTTTTCTATAGTGGTCAGTTTCTCTCCTTTATAGTCAAATCCCTTTGTCCCCTGGTCATATTGAAGACTGCCAGTTTTTCAGGAAAACTTTAAAATTACTCCGCTGTTCTTCCTAAAAGTGTGCCCTGTGTATTGCCATAGACAAAAACGTCCACAATGTCACCTATTTTCTGGCCTTCAAGCATATCAAAAACACAGACTGCATTCTGTGAGTTTCTTCCCTTCCACTGGTTTTTATTTTTTCTGGATATCCCTTCGATGAGGACCTGATGATGTCTTCCTACATAAGATTCCATTCTTTTTCTGGATAGCTCTCCCTGAAGGGCAATAACCTCAGCCAGACGCTTTTGTTTGACGTCAGCAGGAATATTGTCTTCCATTTTTTTATGGGCAGGCGTTCCCGGTCTTTCGGAATAAGCAAACATATAACCGTAGTCATACTCCACTTCTTTCATCAGGCTTAAGGTATCCTGATGATCCTGTTCTGTTTCATTGCAGAAACCTATGATCATGTCCTGTGAAAAAGCAATATCAGGAACAATTTCCTTTGCTTTTTTAATTAAATCTAAATATTCTTCACGGGTATGCTGCCTGTTCATAGCCAGAAGCATATTGTTACTGCCGCTCTGTACTGGAAGGTGTACATATTTACAGATATTGTCATGTTTTGCAATCATTCTGAACACTTCAAGGCTCATGTCCTGAGGATTTGAAGTAGAGAACCGGATTCTCATTTCAGGTACAGCTTTAGCTACTAAATCAAGCAGTTGTGCAAAATTAACAGCCGTAGCTTTCTGCATTTCGGAAGCTTTAACGAAATCTTTTTTCGGACCTCCTCCGTACCATAAGTATGAGTCTACGTTTTGCCCTAAAAGGGTGATCTCTTTGTATCCGTTATTTAAAAGGTCTTTACATTCTTTAATGATGGAATGCGGATCGCGGCTTCTTTCTCTACCTCTGGTAAAAGGAACTACACAGAAGGTACACATATTATCGCAACCTCTGGTGATGGTTACAAAAGCTGTAACCCCATTTCCGCCTAAACGGACCGGATTGATGTCTGCATAAGTCTCTTCTTTTGAAAGGATTACGTTGATGGCGTCTCTTCCGTCCTCTGTTTCTTTCAGAAGGTTGGGAAGGTCTCTGTAGGCATCAGGGCCTACCACAAGGTCTACCAGCTGCTCTTCTTCCAAGAATTTGGTTTTTAATCTTTCTGCCATGCATCCCAAAACTCCTACCGTCATATTAGGTTTCTCTTTCTTCAGGTTTTTGAACTGTGAAAGACGCATTCTTATGGTTTGCTCCGCTTTTTCACGAATGGAACATGTATTTAAAAGGATAAGGTCTGCTTCTTCTACTTTCAGGGTTGTATTGTACCCCTGCTCATTAAGAATAGATGCAACAATTTCAGAATCAGAAAAGTTCATCTGACAGCCATAGCTTTCTAAAAACAACTTTTTAGAATTCTCAGGTCTTTCAGCGATAGCAAAAGCTTCTCCCTGTTTTGTTTCGTCTATATATTTTTCCTGCACAATAATCGTTTTAAAAGTTCAATGCTCAGCATTTAAATTTCAAAGCATCGTGATGAATTTTAAATCCCAAACAAATTAGTCTGCAAAGATACAAAATATTGTGACAGAATGGCAGGGGATTATTTCGGAGGATTAAAGTTTAACGGAAGGGTATAAAAAGATTCAACCGGCTCTCCGTATCTCTTTGCAGGTGTCCATTTTTTCTTTCTCATCCTTTTGATTCCGTCTATGATCCTTTGGTCAAATTCAGCATTTCCGGAAGACTCCTGCAGCTTTATATTTTCCATTTTTCCTTCTTTGCTCACGGAGAAATTTACTACGAGCTTAAAGGGCTGCGTCCAGACGAAACCACTGAGATCGATTTGTTTAGCCACTTCTGCTCTGAAACTGTTCATTCCCCCCGGCATAGCTTCTTTCGAAGAATTTTGCACAGCTTCCTGTCCTGATAACTTCAGGGAAAATATAACCAATAATGCAAACAGCATTCTAATCATGATCATATGTATTGGTATTGAAATTAACCTTGATGATCATTTTAGAATCAACAGGAGTATCCCCATACATGGCGGGCGTCCATTTTCCTTTGATCTTCTTCATAGCATATTTTACATCATCAATAAACATTTCACTGTTTTTGATCTTCGGGACAACGTCAAGCTTGTTCATTTTACCTTCCGGTGAAATATTGATTAAAAAAGTTATTTTACCATTGATGGCGTAGCTTTGGGTATCAACATAAGCGTAAAGCATATCCATAAATTGTTTCCGAAAAGCTTCATCACCACCGGGGAATTTAGCTTTCTGGGTATATGAAGCTACTTCTACCGGGGACGTATTTTGAGAAAAGCTTTTAATTCCGATGCATAGTAAAAGTAATAATAAAAGGTATTTTTTCATCTGAGTAGTTTATAAATCTGTAGCGATTGAAGAGAAATGCATTTTAATTTTGATCTGTGAAGCAACAGGCTGACCGTTACACGAAGCGGGAATCCAGTTCTTTTTGATTCTTCTTACTACATATTTCATATCATCAAAAAAATAAGTGCTGTTGGCTACTTTAGGAGTTCCTTCAATATGGGTCACTTTTCCGGTCTGATCAACGGTGAGAGTAAATGTAAAATCTCCGTTCAGGACATAAAAATCTGAATTCAGGTAATCGTACATAAATTTTTGCAAGGTTTCTTTATAAACCGTTACACCGCCTTCAAAGGCTGCCGGCTTGAAATCGTTACAGTTTTTCACCGCCACCTGTAAAAGAGGTTCTTTGATATCTATTTTTAAAAGATTTTTATTGATTTCCGTAATCGGGTTATCATCCCTGTCTTCAACATCCTGCTGGGCAAATGTAAAGTTTGCCACAAGAAGTGCCATCACTAATGTAAAAATTTTCATAGACTGTTCATGAGTTATTAAATTGCTTTAACAAATTTACTTATTTAAACGCTTTCTAAGAAAGAAAAACTTCAGGCTGCGCCTGAAGTTTTCCATAAACTATTGAAATTCATTTAAGCGTTTAAAGTCTGTAATTGTGCTTTACTTCCTGTTTCTTTTAACAAGAATGAAATCAAAACTGCAAGAACAATTCCTGCAATCCAGAATAACAGGGAAGACTGAAAATGCATCTCTCCTGAAGAAGCCTCTAAACTTTTCCCAAACCATCTGCTGAATACCGGACTCACCAGGGTAGTTACTCCAAAGGTGATGAAATTAATTGCTCCGGTTGCACTTCCTTTTACATAATCAGGATTTGCTTCTTTAATGATAGAATACGGGATCATGGCAGCCCCGGAACCAAGGCCAAAAATAAACATGCTTATTTTGGCCGGATACAATTCCGGAAGATACAGCAGCTGCAGAAAACTGAAGATCATCAGGATTGCTCCTCCGATTAAAACAGGTTTCCTTCTTCCGATTTTATCTGTAATAAAACCTAAAAGCGGACACCCGAATACCCATCCGAAAGCAACCATTGCACTGGTAATGGCAGCATCATGAAACATAAAGCCTTTATCTTTTTCGAAGAATGCAACACCCCATGTCATTGCAAATATGGTGGTAGGAGCAAATAGTAACCCTGAAATAATACCACAGAGCCAGGATTGGGGATTTTTAAAGACAATTTTATATGGCTCTAGATATCCAACTTTTTTAACAGCATCGCCAGGCTGTACTTCAGATTGTTTTTCACCGGGAATTACCAAGAACAGGCAAAATGCTGTAATAACTGTAATAATACCCGACCAAAGCCAGAAGGTATCTATATTTACCCCTTCTTCTACCCATGGTCCCACGATAAACTGTCCCGCGGTACCACCCAGCATTCCGATACATTGTGTAAATCCAACAGCCGTTGCCAAAGATTTGGAAGAGAATCCTTTACTTGCAAGATAAACACAGCCAGGAAATGCAAAAGCACATCCTGCTCCCTGCAACAGCCTTCCAGCCACGCCACCAGAATAGGAAGAAGCTAAAAACAGCAAACAGCCTATCCCCAGGATTAAAGCGCCTGCAAAAAGTGACTTTTTGCCGCCAAATTTATCCAAAGCCATCCCCGCGATGAGGCTGCAGGTAGAGTAAGTATAGTAATACGTTCCGATCAGACTGACAAGCTTCAGTTCTGTTGTACTGAAATTATTGACCAATTCCGGAATCATGACTGCCGGTGCTGAACGGACCACATAATCCAGAAAATAAAACACCAGCCCGAATAACCACGCGATTATATAAAACTTTTTTAAGGAAGCATTCATTACAGCAGTCCTTTAATATGTTTATAATTGGATTTCACAGTTTCCAGAACCTCTTCCATCTTACCGCCAAGCATCAGCTGGGCCATAGATTTTGTCATTCCCATGACCTGATCAAAGTCTATTTTCGGGGGAAGAGCAAGTGCATTTGGATTGGTAAATATATTAAGAAGATAAGGCCCGTTATAAGCAAGACATTCTTTAATGGCATCTTCTACCTCTTCAGGTTTATGAACATTCTTTCCGGGATATCCCATAGCCTGGGCTATCATTGCGAAATCCGGGTTAATCATATCGGTTTCATTATCCGGCATACCGCCTACTTCCATTTCCAGCTTTACCATTCCCAGGGTTCTGTTATTGAAAACGATCAGTTTTACCGGGAGCTTATACTGAAAGATGGTTGCCATATCTCCCAAGAGCATTGAAATTCCTCCGTCTCCGCACATAGCGATCACTTCTCTGTCCGGATGAGCCAAAGAGGCACCTATAGCCATGGGCATAGCATTCGCCATTGATCCGTGATTGAAGGAGCCCAACATTTTTCTTTCGCCTGTTCCTGTAATAAACCTTGCCCCCCACACGCAGCACATGCCTGTGTCTACTGTGAAAATGGCATCTTTTTTAGCCAACCGGTCTAAAGTATGTGCAACATATTCAGGCTGTATGGCGTTTTCTTTTCCAAAGTCTTTCACGTAAGCAAATTGAGTTTCTTTTACTTTTTCATAAAATGCCAATTGTTCATTAAGGAAATGAGCATCTGTTTTTTCTTGCAGCAACGGCAGCAGGGCTTTAATAGTTTCTTTTACATCTCCTGCCAGACCTAGTTCCAGTTTTGCTCTTCTTCCCAATCTTTCAGGACTTTCATCGATCTGGACAATTTTGTTTTTTACAGGCATGAATTTTTGGTACGGAAAATCGGTTCCTAAAAGAATAACAAGATCTGCTTCGTGCATCGCATGATAGGCTGACGGAAATCCCAGTAGCCCTGTAAGCCCCACTTCATTAGGGTTATTAGGCTGAATGGCCATTTTTCCACGGAAAGAATAGCCTACCGGAGCTTTTAGAAACTTCGATAGTTCTACAACCTCAGCATTCGCTTCTCCTGCTCCAATTCCACAATAAAGGGTAACTTTTTTGCTTTCATTAACCAAGGTAGCCAGCCGTTCTAATTCTTCATCAGAAGGTCTGATGACAGGATTGGTCCTGAATATCTGGGCAGATGTAGGCCCTTCTTCGGCATCAAGTTCCGACACATCTCCCGGAAGCCCGATTACTGCCACACCTTTTTTTGAGATGGCATGCTGAATGGCGGTCTGAAGCGTTCTCTGTACCTGCTCCGGTCTTGTGATCATCTGGTTGTAGTGACTGCAATCATCAAATAGTTTTATAGTATTCGTTTCCTGGAAATAATCCATTCCCATTTCATCACTTGGGATCGTGGAAGCGATGACAAGCATGGGAACGTGGGATTTATGTGCCTCATAAACTCCATTGATCAGATGAACGTGTCCCGGACCACAGCTCCCTGCACATACTGCAAACCCATCAAGCTCTGCTTCTGCCGCAGCCGCATATGCACCTACTTCTTCATGCCTTACATGAATCCATTCAATACTGCTTTTTTTAACAGCAATATTAAGATGATTAAGGCTGTCGCCGGTTACTGCATAAATTCTTTTCACATTGGCATTTTCGAGCATTTCAACAATCTGCTCTGCTATGTTTTTAGCCATAATTAGTATTTTTTGGTGTTTATTTTAGTTAAGGAATCCCGAAAGGATCGTGAATGGGAAGTGTTTAAAATTCTTACCTCTCTCAAATTTAGCTAATAAATTATAATTTCTATTCCTAAAAAGTATTAAAATTTCAACACATTAAAGCTCTTTTGATTACTGTAAAATGCTTTAAAACATTATTAAGAATGAATTTTTTTCTGGTTCCTTCAAACAAAAAAACTCTGCAGTAATCTGCAGAGCTTCTATAAATTTATATTTGATTTTAAATTACTTCTATCTGGTTTCTCAACAGATCTTCAAATTCATCTCTTTTACGGATCAGATGTGCTTTTCCGTCTAAGAATAAGACTTCTGCCGGTTTTAATCTTGAATTAAAGTTTGAGCTCATTTCAAAACCGTACGCTCCGGCATTATAGAAAACAAGAATATCACCTTCTCTTACTTCATTTAGTTTTCTGTCCCAGGCAAAAGTATCGGTTTCGCAGATGTTCCCTACTACCGTATAGATTCTTTCCGCTCCTTTTGGGTTTGAAAGGTTCTCGATTTTATGGTAAGAGTCATAGAACATCGGACGGATCAGGTGATTAAACCCTGAATTCACTCCTACAAATACAGTAGCCGTGGTTTGCTTGATCACATTAGCTTTTACCAAAAGATATCCGCTTTTTCCTACTAAGAATTTTCCGGGCTCAAACCATAGTTCGAACTTTCTTCCTGTAGATTTTGTGAACTCGGACAATACTTTTTCTACTTTTTTACCTAAGGTTTTCACATCTGTTTCTTCTTCGCTGTCCTGGTAAGGAATTTTGAACCCGCTTCCCATATCCAGATATTTAAGATTAGGGAAATGCTCGGAAAGTTCCAGCATAATGTCTAATGCCTGCAGGAAAACATCCGGATCTTTAATCTCGCTTCCTGTGTGCATGTGAAGCCCCTCCACATTAAGGTTGGTGCTCTTCATCACTCTTTCGATATGGCGAACCTGGTGAATAGAAATCCCGAACTTACTGTCGATGTGTCCTGTTGAAATTTTGTAGTTTCCTCCTGCAAAAATATGTGGGTTGATTCTTACAAGGATCGGATAAGAGTTTCCAAATTTATTCCCGAACTGCTCAAGAATAGAGATATTATCAATATTAATGTGAACACCCAGCTTCATTGCGTCTTCAATTTCGGCAAGGTCTACACAGTTTGGCGTGAAAAGGATCTTTTCTTTAGTGAATCCGGCCTTCAGCCCAAGTTTTACTTCATTTATTGATACACAATCCAAAGATGCGCCCAGATTCTTGACATACTTTAAGATGTTGATATTGGTCAACGCCTTGGCAGCATAAAAGAACTTCGTGTGTTTTAAGAAAGAAGATGTAAGCTTCTCGTATTGGGTTTTAATAGATTCAGCATCGTAAACATACACTGGCGTGCCATATTCATTGGCAATCTGTAGCAAATCTTTTGAATTCATAATTTGATTTTAACATAAAAAAAGACAGATTCTTCCAAAAGAGCCTGCCACATTAATTATTTTTATGCAAGACAACTCTTTTAAATATTCCAAACCTTAGAGAACTTTACAGCCCCCTTTTTTCCAGTTTTAATTTGTTTAAAATTTTGCATTGCTTCTTTTTTATTTTTGCAAAAGTACTATTTATTTTTTATTTCAAGGAAATTCATTTGAAAAGCATTTTTTTCCTGATAAAAACATGTAAAGTATTAATTCTTCTATTATTTTGGCAATGGCAACGTCTCAAAATCACCACGAAGCAGGGCAAGCTGGAGATCATTATGGAGATCTGTAGAAGATAGAGGCAGGTCTATTTTCAGTTTTGAAAGCTTACTGAGGGTTTGTATCTGTGTAAACAGTTCATAAAAGCCATATGAAACTACCCTGTCGTTTTCAATAATCAGAAACAGCTTCTCACCCAGTTTTCTTCCCTGACCGAGCCAAAGTTCATTTCTTTTTCTGAAATCTATCTTTTTGAGGAAAACATTGACATCATTAAATTCTTCCTGCAAGCCAATAAACTGAACCGCTTTTGTTCCCTGGGTAAATGATCTGAATTTCAGGATAGGCCTTTCCGTTTTATTCAGTTTATTTTTTTCAACTATGTACTTATTATTCCTGAAGTAAAGCCCAAAAGGAAATACTTCTCTTTTTTTGATGTTTTTGGAATTAAGGATCAGTTTTGCAATAATATCAGTTCCTGTAAGTTCATAATTGATCTGCTCAACGTCATTCTGGATCTGTTCCCATTTTTTTGACTTGGAATTGAACACTTTTTTGGAGAATTTATTGATATCCTGAACATAATCTGATAAAATTATTTTCCCAGCTTCATTCTGGAAATACACAAATCCTTTTTCGTTCGGAAGATCCTGAGTCAGAACTTTGATCTTGTTGATATAGGTTTTCGCATTGGTTTCATCATGCTGCTTTTGAATAATCTCATTTTCAGTATCTTTTGATATTAAAAGCTTGAATAGCTCCAATGTTGCCCTTGCATCTCCCTCTGCTCTGTGATGGTTCGTTAAGGGAATTCCCAGCGACTTCACCAGCTTTCCCAATGAATAGCTCACTTCATCCGGGATCATTTTTTTTGCTAAAGGAATGGTATCTAAAGTATTGATCTGAAAGTCATAACCGAGTCTTTTAAAAGACTGGCGCAGCATCCTGTAATCAAAATCAATATTGTGACCCACCAAAGTGGTATTTTGAGTAATTTCAATGACTCTTTTTGCTATTTCGTGGAATTTAGGAGCTGTTTTCACCATTTTAGGGGTGATGCTTGTCAGCTTCTGTACAAAAGGAGTGATATCACTTTCGGGATTGACGAGGGATATGAACTGGTCCGTAATTTTCTGACCATCATACCTGTAGATGGCTATATCTATAATGCATTCATTCCTGTAACCTGCACCATTACTTTCTATATCAATAATCGAATACATTGAATTCTGGTTATACTCCTGTTTTTATCATTACTATTTAAATCAACTGCTGAAAACCTAATATTATTAGGCTTAATACATAACCTGTGCCATAGGTTCTCAAAGACTGTACTGCAGTGCTATCCTGTTTTCCCAATAAGGGCAGTTTTGCGAAAATAACAAAAAATATATCAAAAAAAAGTAAAAACAGCTTTTACATCACCCTTGTCCAGATTAAAAAACAGCCGGTGATAGGCAATAAAAAGCTGATACTCTTTATATAATAAAATATTTTGCAGAAATTTTAATCCACTTCTTATCTTCTTCCGCCCAGCCCGAACATTCCGAGAAGGGCTTTTGCACCTTCCCGCATCAAAGTACTGGTAAAAGTTCTACCTGCCTTACTCTGAAGCACCTGCTCAAACATTCCCGGCTCTTCTTTCACCGGTTTTGTTTTCTGGGAGGGTGCCGGGTTCTGGGCGGCTTGCTCCATTCTGTTGGTCAGGATTTCATAAGCAGATTCCTTATCAACAGGCTGCTCATATTTAGCTACTAAAGAAGAACTTCCTGTCAGTTCTGAAATTTCCGCATCATTCAGCACATCCATCCTTGATTCCGGAGAGATCAGATAGGTATGGACAAGTGGTGTCGGAATTCCTTTTTCGTCCAGAGCCGTTACAAAGGCTTCTCCAATCCCGAGATTCTGAATCAGGTTCGATGCATTATAAAATTCTGTCGTTGGGTAATTTTCGACAGCTTTGGTAATTTCTTTTTTATCTTTTGCGGTAAAACCTCTCAGGGCATGCTGTATTTTCAGTCCAAGCTGTGACAAAATATTTTCAGGAACATCCCCTGGAATCTGCGTGATAAAATAGATTCCGACACCCTTAGAACGGATCAGCTTGACCATTGTTTCGATCTGTGAAAGCAAAATTTTTGAAGATTCATCAAAAATAAGGTGAGCTTCATCTATGAAAAGGACAAGTTTAGGTTTTCCGCTGTCTCCTTCTTCAGGGAAAGTCATATAAATTTCGGCAAAGAGCGAAAGCATAAAGGTAGAAAACAATTGTGGCTTATTCTGAATTTCCGACACCCTTAAAATATTCACGACTCCCTTTCCATCTCTGGTTTCAAGAAGGTCATGAACATCAAAGCTTAGTTCACCAAAAAAATCAGCAGCCCCCTGCTGTTCCAATGCAACAATAGATCTTAGGATCGTTCCCAGTGAAGCCGGAGCAATAGATCCGTAGTTGGCTGCCAGTTCGGCTTTTCCCTGGGCATTATCTGTTACATACTGCAAGACTTTTTTTAAATCATTAAGGTCAATTAACGGAAGACCCTTATCGTCACAATATTTAAATACGATAGACATAATACTCTGCTGAGTATCATTCAGTTCCAGAATCTTGCTTAATAATATTGGGCCAAACTCTGTAACGGTAGCCCTTAATTTCACTCCTTTCCCGCCTGATATGCTCATCAGCTCTACCGGAAAGGCCTGTGGATTATACGGGAGCTGGGTTTTTGCATATCTTTCTTCAATGATCGGGTTCATCTGGCCGGCTTCTGCAATTCCGGAAAAATCCCCCTTAATATCCAAAACCAGTGAAGGAATTCCTGCATGGGAAAGCTGTTCCGCAAATACCTGAAGCGTTTTTGTTTTTCCTGTCCCCGTAGCACCTGCAATAAGGCCGTGGCGGTTAATTGTTTTTAAAGGAATGGCAACATTAACTTCCGGTACCACTTCTCCGTCCAGCATTCCTTTTCCGAGTATAATATGTTCTCCTTTAGGAGTGTATTTTGCGTTGAGTTCTTCAATAAATTGTGTTTTATCTGCCATCTGATCTTTTTTTAAACTTATAAATATAAAATTTTTTATAAAATATTGGACTACTAAAGTAATAATACAAAATAATATTAACAGCATCTGCGTAGATATCGGTACTACATAAATATTTCCGTTTTTTAAACATGATAAAAAACATTCGCTAAAACTCCTGCTCTTTACCCGTCGTATTTTATTCGAAAATAAAGGGTTTTATAGCTGACCGCCCATGAATATTGAAAGAAACTATCATCCGAATTTAACAATTCGTTTACATTTCATCTAATACTTCGTATCTTTATCTAAAATTTAAAAAAGACCCCAATGAAAATTGAACAAATATATACGGGCTGTCTGGCTCAGGGTGCCTATTATATTGTATCAGAAAATGAAGCTGCCATTATTGATCCGCTGAGAGAAGTAAAACCTTATCTGGATCGCCTTGAAAAAGACAACGTCACTTTAAAGTATATTTTTGAGACCCATTTCCATGCTGATTTTGTTTCAGGACATTTAGATCTAAGTGAAAAAACAGGAGCTCCCATTGTTTACGGGCCTACTGCCCAGCCTGCATTTGAGGCTATTATTGCTGAAGATAACCAGATCTTTAAGATCGGAAAAATAAAAATAAAAGCATTGCATACTCCCGGACATACGATGGAGAGTACCACCTACCTTTTAATTGACGAAAATGGTACTGAAACTGCAATTTTTACCGGGGACACATTGTTTTTAGGGGATGTTGGAAGACCTGATCTTGCACAGAAAGCAACTAATCTTACGCAGGAAGATCTTGCAGGAATTCTTTATGACAGCCTTCAGAACAAGATTATGCCACTGGACGACAGCATAACGGTTTATCCCGCTCATGGCGCAGGTTCTGCCTGTGGAAAAAATATGCAGAAAGAAACGGTGGACATATTGGGGAACCAGAAAAAAACCAATTATGCACTGAATCAGCCGGATAAAGAATCTTTCATCAGAGAGGTTCTTGATGGTCTTACCGCTCCTCCGAAATATTTTGGAATGAATGTAGCCATGAACAAAGGTGGGTACGAAAGTCTTGATGTAGTAATGAACAAAGGACTGAGCCCTGTGAGTGCAGAAGATTTCGAAGTTTTGGCGGAAGAAACAGGAGCTTTAATTTTAGATACAAGAAGCCCGGCAGAATTCCATAAAGGTTTTATTCCGAATTCTATCAATATAGGTCTTAAGGGAGATTTTGCCCCGTGGGTAGGAAATATGATCGTAGATGTAAAGCACCCGCTTTTGCTGGTGACTGATAAAGGAACTGAAGAAGAAGTCATTACAAGATTAAGTAGAGTCGGTTTCGATAATGTTTTAGGATATTTAAACGGCAGTTTTGCTGCATGGAAAACTGCCGGTAAAGAAACGGATGAGATCAAAAGGATTTCTCCTGCTGAATTTGCTGAACAATTCACGGAAAACGCTACCGTAATTGATGTAAGAAAATTAAGCGAATATTCTGCCGAGCACATTGACAATGCATTCAACAAGCCATTGGATATAATCAGCGACTGGGTAAAAACCATTGATGATTCTGAACACTTCTTTCTTCACTGTGCAGGAGGATACAGAAGCATGATTGCAGCAAGCGTACTTAATTCACACGGAATCAGAAATTTTACTGAAATAGAAGGAGGCTTTAACGGCATCAAAAAGATAGAAAAACTGCCTACAACGGATTTTGTTTGCCAGTCAAAAACATTATAGGATGCTGAAAAAAACAATTTTCGGATACATTTTTGCATTAACCTTAGCTTTAACATCCTGTAAAACAGCAGATACAGCTGCCGCACCAAAACCAAATATCAAAGAAGTTGTGAATAGTGAGGGTGTAACACTGGTAGATGTAAGAATCCCGGAGCAGTATCGTGCAGGAACAGCAAAAGGAGCGGTCAATATTCCTTTGGCTGAAATTCAGAATAATATAGATTCACTTAAAGGCAAAAAGGTTGTGGTATTCTGCAATAAAGGGATTCAGGCCGATCAGGCTATGGAAATCCTAAAGAAAAACGGCGTGGAAGCCTATGACGGTACAACCTGGAAAAATGTGAAGGCGATCCAGGATGAAAAACAGTCAGGAAAATAAAGTATTATGCTGTCAAGACTTATAAGTAAATCTTAGCATTTCAATAAAACCAAAAATTATGTCACAAAAATTTCAAGAAATCATCAATTCGGAAAGACCGGTACTTATTGATTTTTTTGCTACCTGGTGCCAACCTTGTAAGGTACAGTCTTCTGTGCTAAATACGGTAAAGGAAAATGTAGGCGAAGGAGCAAGAATCATCAAAATAGATGTAGACCAATATCCTGCAATTGCTGCTCAATATGGAGTAAGGGGAGTCCCTACCCTGGCGGTCTTCAAAAACGGAGAGCTCTTATGGAAAGAAAGCGGCGTCCACGACGTGAATACGCTCACGGAACTGCTTAAACAACATGCTTAAACTGTGATTTTTTCACAGTTTTTTTATTTTTACATCCCATAAATTTCACGAATTTGCACAGGTAATTGAGAATAGCATCCGTCTAGATTCGTGAAATCCATGGGATTTTTATAACAAATTACTTGCGTATTTATGGACAATTTTTCTCATACTCTTTTATGATTCCAATGTAGATTTCAGCCTGCCTGTTTTGTATTTTATCTCCAACGATATAAAATAATCTTTTGGTTTGCTCTCTATCCTTTTTTACTTCTTGTAAAGTTGTTTTATAAATTTCCTGATATTGTAAAGTTTTATCCAAATGCTTTTCCTGCATCATTTCTTTCTCAAAAGAATTTAAATACTGATTAAATGAACTACAATCTCCGGCAATTGCTCTGAAAGCATCAACGATATTTTCAATGGATGATCCCATCTTAGAATTGAACTGACTCTTTTGTTTTACTGCCAAAACCGTGTAAGGTTCACCACTTTTTTGGATATAAAAGTTTGAATGAGTATAATAGCATGCATTCAATCCCATACACTCAAATACATTTGAACTGTATAATTTAATTTTACCATCATAGAGTAAGTATTCGAACGTTTCGGCTGTATCATTGGAAAGATTTCCTTTCTTATCTACCGTTTTAACTTTAATTTTTTCCTGAATTTGAGAAATTTCATCACCTTTATAATAAATAATTTTTCTTACATCTTTAGAGTTTATTTCTTTCCTTTTCTCATCTGCCGCTGTAGTATATTGAAATGCAGATACTCTGTTGTTAACTATTATTTGTCCCAAATTAATAGTTTTAGTAACCGCTTCAACTGAGTTTGCTTTAAATGAAGATCCGTCCTCCAAATGAAATTCAGCCATACTATTTTCTTGATTATGTGTATTTTCCTGCCCATTCATAATCAAATTCAAAATACAGAAGGCAACAAACAGTAATTTTTTGTTCATATATATTATCTTTTCTAATTATGTATTTAAAATTAGAAAAAATCCACAATATATTGTTGAAAAATTAAAAAAACATCTCAATCATTTAATAAAAATCAAAACACTATCATTTTAGCTTCCGAATTATCTAATTTTGATCTCAAAATCATCTCTATCATTTAAAAATTGAAAATGATTTCTAAAACTTTTCAATTCTTGAATATCTAATTCTGCAGAAATAATATTACCATTCTTTTGTGAAATTTCTGTCCCATCTGCAAAAAAACAATGCGAGCTTTCCTGATAAAAAAGACCGTTCCCATCTGTCCCGATTCTGTTTAAACCAAAAACAAAAGACAGGTTTTCTATTGCCCTGGCTTTTAGCAAATGCTCCCAGGCTCCTACTCTTTTTTCAGGCCAGTTGGCCACATATAAAATAGCATCATAATCATCATTGTTTCTCGCAAAAACCGGGAAACGAAGATCGTAGCAGACCTGTAATAAGATCCGGAACCCCTTATAATTTACAATAATCCTTTTATCTCCGGGAGTATACACTTTATCTTCTCCCGAAAAAGAAAACAGGTGCCTTTTATCATAAAACACAGGCTCTGAGCCGGGCTGAACGAAGTACATTCTGTTATAAAACTTTCCGTCCTGCTCTACCGGAGCACTTCCGCAAACAGCTGCATTTTTTTCTTTGGAGATTTTTTTCAGGAATTCAAGAGACTCTTCATTTCTGTCCGAAACTTCAGCTGCATCCATACAGAAGCCGGTAGAAAACATTTCAGGAAGCAGGAAAATATCAGCTTCAAGGTTTTTAAACTGTTCTTCGATGGATTGGAAATTCTTTTCTTTGTTTTTCCAGACAATATCTAAATTAAGTCCTGCAATTTTCATAAACTTTGTTAAAAAACTTCAATAAAAATACGATTTTCCGTTGATTTCGGTTCTATTTTTGATGAGGATATTTCCATTATCAATTTAAAAAGTAAAATTATGAAGAAATTGTTTTTGGTGCTGATGATCGCTTTTTTCGGAACGGCAGCCAATGCGCAGGCATACACGGGTAAAGGCGACCAGAAAGTTCAGGCGGGATTAAGCGCCTGGGGATACGGAACCGGAGTTACCGGGACCTATGATTACGGATTGAATAAGCTTATATCCGTTGGAGCCGGACTGAATGTTTATTTTGATAATTATAAAAATCATGATAAAGACAACCGCGTTTTTGCTTTCGGAAGATTGAATTTCCATCTTAATGAAGCACTTGATCTGCCTGCAAAATGGGACATTTATCCTGGTGTTGATGTTGGTGTGCTTGGCAAGGATTTCGGGATCGGAGCCCATATTGGAGCCCGTTACTTTTTCACCGAGAAAGTGGGCGTTTTTGCAGAAGTAGGCAGCAACGGCAGCATCGGTGTTTCTTTCAACCTGTAGAATTCACGAAATATATGACAAAGCTTCTCATTTAGAGGGGCTTTTTTATTTGGCATAGTTTTGATAATTGTTACCTTTGCAAATTAAAATCTAAAATTTATTAATGGAATTAGCAATCAAGATTTTCCAGTTCATACTAAGTATTTCTATTTTAGTAGTTCTTCATGAGCTTGGACACTTTTTACCGGCAAAATGGTTTAAGACCAGGGCTGAGAAATTCTTCCTGTTTTTCGATCCATGGTTTTCTATCTTTTCAATGAAGAAGATCAACGGAAAATGGCAGTATAAATTTCTTTCCAAAAACCTTCCGGACACAGAAACTATCGTAGTAGACGGAAAAGAGAAAGAAGTTCCTATCGATATATCAAAGCTTTCAGACAACGACTGGAGAAAGCACCCTGAGCAAACGAAATACGGCATCGGATGGCTTCCTTTCGGAGGTTATGTGAAAATTGCAGGAATGATCGATGAAAGCATGGATAAAGAGCAGATGAAAAAACCTGCACAGCCATGGGAATTCAGATCTAAACCAGCCTGGCAGAGGTTAATCATCATGCTGGGAGGGGTTACTGTGAACTTTTTCCTTGCGTGGATTATTTTCGGATGCCTTTCTTACTTCAATGGTGAGAGTTCTTTCGATACCACCAAAGTAGAAACACCAATGCATTATACCAATGTTGCAAAGGCAATGGGGTTTGAAGATGGTGATAAGATCTTAAAAGTAGACGGAAAGGTCCAGAATAACCTGGATAAGCTGTCTTTGGATATTTTATTAAGTGACCAGGTAACGGTTTTAAGAAATGGACAGGAATTTACTTTCAATACAAATGATGACGGGAAGGCACTTGCTTTTAAAGATGAAAATCCAAGAGCATTCCTTACGCCAAGATATGCTCCTGTAATTGATACAATCGTGAACCCTAAAACTGCTGAGGCGGGATTAAAAACAGGTGATCAGGTAGTTTCAGTAAACGGGCAGAAAATCAATTATTATGACGAACTGCAGGGGGCTGTTGTAAAAAACGCAGGCAAGGTTATTAATGTAGAGGTATTAAGAGCCGGCGTAGTGCAGCCACTAAACCTTCAGGTTTCGAAGGAAGGAACATTAGGAATAGCTTCTTATAAGCAGCTTGAAAAGTTTGCCAGCACAAAGCATTTTACTCTTATTGAGTCTATCGGAAGAGGATTTACAAGAAGTATTGAAAGCTTAACCTACCAGGTTAAACAATTTAAACTGGTATTCAACAAGAAAGTTCAGGGTTATAAGAAGGTGGGCGGCCCACTGGCCATCATTAAGAATATGCCGGTAGAAAAGTCTAAAGACGGGGCAGTATCTGTGAACTGGAGCATGTTCTGGAGTTTTACGGCAATGTTTTCTGTATGGCTGGCATTCCTGAACCTTATTCCTATTCCGGGACTTGACGGAGGACACGTTTTGTTTACTTTGTGGGAAGTCATTACGGGGAAACCTGTTCCTCAGAAAGTACTGGAAAATGCACAGATGATCGGGGTTATCTTCCTGCTAGGATTGATGGTACTGATCTTCGGAAGTGATATCTTTAAGGCACTTACGGGCAGTTTATAATTTTTTTGAATTTTTTTCTAAAAAATATTTGTACGGTATAAATATTCGTCCTATATTTGCACCACTTAAAACAAAGGACATTCCTCCTTAGCTCAGTTGGTTAGAGCATCTGACTGTTAATCAGAGGGTCGCTGGTTCGAGCCCAGCAGGAGGAGCCAAAAAGACTTACAGAAATGTGAGTCTTTTTTTTATTTCTATACATTTTGTTAAAGCAGCAGAATATTATTAGCCATAAACAGTTTCTACACATTAATTAAACATTATTTCCGGCATTTATTTCATGGCCGTTTGATTAATTAAAAATTTAATGAAATATTTCTCACTGAAATTCAACATTTTTAGTCAAAAATCACCATTAATTGGGGATAAAATTTGCCTGATATGAATATTCCTTTTATATTTGCAGCACCTTAAACAAAGGAAATTCCTCCTTAGCTCAGTTGGTTAGAGCATCTGACTGTTAATCAGAGGGTCGCTGGTTCGAGCCCAGCAGGAGGAGCCAAAAAGACTTACAGAAATGTGAGTCTTTTTTTGTGCTTTCAAAATACATTATTCACACTTTAATCTTAACCTACAGTATTTTCTTTTTCTAATTATCCACAAGAAATCAAAAGTGTTAGTAATTCTTTCGTAATCCATGATGAGAAGAAAAATCTCATAAACTATTATTTATTGTGGGAAAAATGATTTTTATTACTAACTAACTTACATTAAACAAAATACAATGTTAATAACCTGTGGAAAAGATATCAGCAAGCTATCAGTAATATGACGAATTATATTTATAATTCCGTGAATAACCTATGGATAAACTCTTAACAACATCTTGAAAACCTATTAACAAGCCACTTAAACTTGCGGAAAAACTGTCAAAAAGTTGTTAGTTTCGCTTTTCAATCCAGCTTTATTCACAATCGTTTTTTCATATCAAAACACTTTATGATCAACTCATTAATTATCATAATCTTTTACTGTTATTTTCGTTACATTTGTAGTTTTGTGAACTTTTACATAAAACGTAAAAAAATATGAACTTTTTTGAAGAAACTGCACGCTTTTTGTTTGTGCTAATTGCTTGAAGAACCAAATGATGTTAAACAACAACTCTAAATATTATAATCTATTTTTTCTGCTCTTTATATCCTGCCTGGCATATGCCCAAAATACAGCGAACGGAAGAATTATAGATGCAAAAACCAATAAAGAAATTTCCGGTGTAGATGTCTTTATAAATGATAATACAGAACCTTTTCTCAAAACCACCCTGGGAAGCTTTAGCGTTCAGTCCGACAGTATTATTTATAAACTAAGATTTTCGAAAAAGAGTTACTCCACCGAAACCGTTACTATTACTCCTGAAAACGTGGCCAATGTTTTCGTGCAGCTTTCACAGGAAAAGGTAAGCAGCATCGGTGAAATTGTTATCCACAACGAAAAACCAAAATACAAAAACAAGAAAGAAAATCCTGCCTATGCTATTATGCAGGAGGTATGGAAAAGGAAACGCAATAATGGCCTGGAGAAATTCGATACCTATACTTATAAAGAATATGAGAAGATTCAGTTTGACGCAAACAATCTGGACAGCGCTTTTATGAGTAAAAAAATCTTCAATAAACTGGATTTTATTTTTGATTATGCAGACTCTACAGCTAGCGGAAAGATTGGGCTTCCCATCTTCCTGAATGAATCCATCTACGAAAACTACGGAGAAAACAAACCGGGAAAAAAGACAAAAAGATTACTTGTTGCCCAAAAAACATCAGGCTTCCAGGATAACCAGGTAATTACCATTACGGCAAAAAATCTTTATCGGGATATTAATATTTACGACAATACATTAAATTATTTCGATATAGGGTTTCCAAGCCCCGTGGGGACAAACGGGTTCAGCACCTATGATTATAATTTAACAGACACCATTTCTATCCACGGTGAGAATGCCTACAAAATAAGATACCAGCCTAAAAGAAAAGATGTTTTAGCATTTCAGGGTTATCTTTATATAGATACGGACAACTATGCTGTTTTAGGAGCCACATTAAAGTCTACACAGAAAATCAACGTTAATTTCATCAACAGCATTTCCACAGAACTGGAATATGACAATCCTGATGAGAATACTTTTCTTCCTAAAAAATTTATTACAGAAATAGAGCTTACACCTTTCGCTAAGAAAAGGACTTCCAAAAGTATTATCGCCAAACGGACCGTCGATTATTCTCAATATGATTTCAACAAACCCCTTGATGATAAAGTTTTCACACGGAAACAGGAAGAGTATGATGATAAATTTGTAGATAAAGATGACGCTTATTGGCTAAAAGCAAGACCTGACTCGTTATCGAAATCAGAACAAGGCGTTTATGAAATGCTTGACAGGCTTCAGCAGACACCAAAATTCAACCGTATTGTTAAAATCTATGAAACACTTGCATCCGGATATTATAATGCGTTTAAAGGCATTGATATCGGTCCTATTTTTTCAATTTACGGTAAAAACGAAGTGGAAGGCGACAGAATAAGACTTGGAGCAAGAACTTACTTTGGGCAAAACGACCCTTGGAGAGTTCAATTCTATACTGCATATGGTTTCAAAGATCAACAGGTTAAATATGGTGCAGAAGGCCGTTATATGTTCAACCGGGTCAACAGATTTATGATCGGCGCCGGTACGAAGAGGGATATTGAGCAGCTGGGTGTGCAACTTACCACTGATGATGGAATCATGGCACGTACCTTTGCATCATCCACTCTTTTTGCAAGGGGAGAGAATGCTTCTTTGAGCTCCATTAACAAAACTAACATTTTTGCTTCCATTGAGCCATGGAAAAACTTCCAGGTTCGAGTAGATGGAACATTGCAGAGCATAAAATCAGCCAATCCTGATAAATTCAGCTTAATGTATTACCGGAATGGTGATCTGAGAAAAACACTTAACGATTCTCACGTTACTTTAAGTTTAATTGCAAGACCGGGAGCAAAGTTCTCCCAGACAGGAGTTGACCGTTATGAGCACGGAACACTGGCCCCTACCATTATCCTTAAATACACTAGAGGTATTGAAGGCCTTTTTAACGGTGATTTCAACTATAACAGGCTCCAGTTTATGTTCTACAAGCCAATCCTAATTGGAAGCTGGGGGAAAACCATCGTAAACTTTGAAGCCGGAAAAACTTTTGATACAGTTCCATTGGCTCTGCAGAATGTAATTCCCGGAAACCAGTCGTACAGCCTGGCACAGAATACTTTTTCACAGCTTAACTATTATGAATTTGTAGCAGACACTTATACAACACTACACCTTGAACATCATTTCAATGGAAAAATACTTTCTTTTATCCCTTTGATCAAAAAACTTAAACTTAGAGAAATCGCTTTCATCAGAAGTGCTTACGGAACTTTAAGTGATGCTTCCAAGGCCATTAATGTAGATGGATTCAAATATTCAGCACCAAGCGAGCAGATCTATTTTGAATACGGATTCGGAATTGAAAATATCGGAATCGGAAACCTTAGAATATTTAGGGTTGACTTTAACTGGAGAGGAAATTACCTTGACAGGCCGGATATTTCAACATTTGGAATAAAAGCAGGATTCCAGGTCGGATTTTAAAATACAAGCTCCTTGTCTACTTGACAAGGAGCTTTTTTGATCAATTACAGATGAGTCTATCTACACAGCAGGCGTAAAAATTTTTACAGCAGTATGTTTTAATATAAAAACCTCAGCACTGCCGAGGTTTATATTTTTCAATAACTTATTTATTCTAACATCCGCATGGATCCGGATCTATAATCATGTTACGGCACATTAATCTCTGTTGTGGAGTCCATGTGCACCATTCTACGCAAGTAGTTGCAGGAGGAGGACATGCTAAAGCACCACCATCTATTGTTCTCAATTGTTTTTTTGATAGCTTTTTTAGATTTTTCATAGTATTTTGTTTTAATTTGTTGCCTACTCTATCTGCTTTTCGGCATCCGCAAATGATTTGTTATTTGATTGTTAACAAATATATAAATATTTCACTACAATAAGAATATTAGCAAAAATATTTTTCTTTTCACAGAATTAAGCACAAAAAAAACCTCAGCCATTGGCTGAGGTTTAAATTTTATAAAACGCTTAAATAATTATGCGTTTGGCTCTACAGATACGAAAGATCTGTTGTTTGCTTTCTTTCTGAAAACTACTTTACCGTCTACTAATGCAAACAAAGTATGGTCTTTTCCAATACCCACGTTTTCACCCGGGTGGTGTTGTGTACCTCTCTGTCTGATAATAATATTTCCGGCAATAGCTTCTTGTCCACCGAAAATCTTCACACCTAATCTCTTAGAGTGAGACTCTCTACCGTTCTTGGAACTACCGACTCCTTTCTTGTGTGCCATTTTATTACTGGATTATTTGTTAAGTGCTTTAAATTGATCAATATTCTTAACGATAGCAGCATCTACTTCTTCGTGAGTAAGAACATTCTTTTCTAATTCAACTTTAACCGCTTTACCTAAAGTAATTAAAGTTTCTCTGTTTTCTTTAGACTGAGACAGGTTGTTTTTCTTTAAGTGATAGTTCAGTTCGTGATCTTCACCAAAGTTAACCGTTGCGTTGTCTGAAAGAACTTCAGCCTTTACAGTTTCTTTTTTAGCAGCTTTCTTAGTACTTCCGTCAAAACCAGTGATACCAGTGATTTTAATTTGAGTTAAAGATTGTCTGTGACCGTTTTTCACCTGATAACCTTTTCTTCTTTTCTTTTTGAAAACGATTACTTTATCAGCTTTTACATGGTCTAGGATCTCTGCATCTACAGTGATTCCGTTTACAGCTGGGGCGCCAACAGTGATTGAACCGTTTACAGTAAGAAGAATTTTGTCAAAAGAAACTTTGTCTCCTTTTTCTCCTTTTAAACGGTTTACAAACAACTTCTGGTCTTGCTCAACTTTGTATTGAAGCCCTGCTATTTCTACAATTGCAAACATTGTTTATAAATTTTTAGTTATTTCGAGGTGCAAATATATGAATAAATTTCCAAATAGCTTACAATCAGTCCCGTATTTTTAGTAAAAATAATAACAAAATCCATTTCACTATGTTTTGAATAATTTTTAACATTAATATGCTCATACTTAAGAGATAATTTTATACCTTCGTTATCACCAAAAAATATTTTATATGAAAAGAAACTTTAAATTCTGCTTATTAGCAGGAGCCATTGCCGCTTTTTCATTATCAGCGTGCCGTGATGACAAAATGGAAGAATCTGTCCTTCCTGAATCTCAATCTGCAAGTGCAAAGATCGAACAACCCGGAGAACTTCAAAAAAGCTGCTCCTATGTAGATCAGTACTGGAGTTCAACCGCAGTGCTTAAAACGGGTCTTTCAAACACAACAGACACCAACTTTATGAATTCCCAGATGACTAAAATCGCCAGTCTTTGGGGAAGAAGCAATCCAACTCTTCGTTTTGTAGACGATCCTTCCAATTTCAATTCCACCTACAATGCGATCTCTTATTCCACAGGAAAAATTTATTATGGTTACGCAATCTATGCGGATGCAAAGAATAAAGGAGGAGATATCGTGAATGCCATGATCCTTGCTCATGAATACGGGCACCAGTTACAGTATATTTTCGGTCTTCCTACTGTAAACGAATCTACAGCAAGACCAAACGAACTGGAAGCAGACGGTTTTGCAGGATATTATTTAAGAAGACCAAACGGATACAACAAAACCAGTTTCGCTGAAATTGCTGCAGCTTATGAATTTGCACAGAGCATCGGTGACTACCAGACCACAAGCGCGAATCACCACGGAACTCCTCCTCAAAGAAGATCTGCAGTACGTTTAGGATTCCTTCTTGGGCAGTACGATCTTAACGCAGCCAATTTTGACTACAATTTCTTCTACTATTATCAGGGCGTGTTAAACGGCACCTACAAAATGGGCAAAAACACTGTAAATCCGGAGATCGATGCTTATATGAGCCAGTATATCGATGAACTTAGAAAGATCCAGACCGGAGAAATTTCTGAAGAAGAATTTAAGCACCTTAAATAACATTCATTTTTAGCATATTTAACAAAGGAGACAGGCAGCAATGCTCTGTCTCTTTTTAGTTTATTTGATAAATATCCCAAACTTTATTTATTTTTGAACCATATCCTACAACACATGAACAGAGATCTCTATATTGATTTTGCCAAGGGAATGGCAACCCTCTCCATTATATTCATCCATACCGCTTTTTGGTCCGGGCAGTTTTATATTCCTGCCGAGGTGAGAGTATTTTCCCTGGTATTTGATGTAGCCCTCTTTTATGCTTTAAGCGGAATCACATCAGGATCAAACATCGAAAAAACATTTTACAGGTTATTAAAACTTCAGATCACTTATATGATCTTTGTAACATTTCTGTTCTTTCTGGATTATTTTTTCAAGGTCTTCGGATTAACGTTCTTTTCCCTGGAATGGCTCCAGAGTTTCTATTCAACCTTTGGTTCAAAATATGCAGCGACCAGCGTATCAGATATTCCGCAATGGCAGAATCTTGGCAACTGGTATCTTCACCAGTACACAAACGCTGATACATTCCCCGTTGTCATGGGAAGCTTCTGGTATCTGAAAGTATATTTTATACTGGCTGTTTTCGGAGTACTGATCTTAAGATTCTTCCCAAAACATGTCAACTGGTTCATAGCACTATGCCTGACACTGACTCTAATATTTAATGTTTTCCCGGAATATTATCCCGGAGGACAGGTAGGCTATGTCGCTTTTTATCTTGCCATCTTTTTAATTGCCAACAGAATGCGTGGTGAAAAGATTCCCGCAAAAGCAATCCCTGTTTTATATATGATAGTCGCAGCAGCACTGATCTGGATGTTTTGGTATTATGGAAATGAGATTTTCTACAAAATCAATAAAAATAAATTCCCGCCAAAAATTCCTTATATCATTTGGTCACTGTTTTCATTAACGACATTATTTGTACTTTATAACAGATTAAAGATTACAAAAGAAAATTTCGTTACCTACATTGGTAAAAATGCCATATTTTTTTATTTCGCACAGGGTATAAGCTCATCACTCGTCTATTTCATTGTGGTTGCCTTACAGGAAAACATGCCGTGGTGGGTGCTCATGATTTTAATTTATACCGTTAATGTAATCTTTGCTTTCATTATTGCGGCTGGATTGAAAAAAGTGGATGATACAGGCTGGAAAATTCTGGAATTTTTAAGAAAAAAAACAGCTTCTTAACGCTTTAGCAATCAATTTGAAATAAAATAATTTTTCTTATCGCAATTTATTTTAATTTTACAGAAAATTCAAAGCATGTTTAAGTTGAAACTTCCCACCGATCCAAGGTGGGCAAATATTGCAGAGGAAAACATTGAAGAAATTTTAACGGATCACGCGTGGTGTGAGCAAAAAGCAGCAACTAATGCTATTGGCTTAATCACTATGCTTCCCGAATATCCTGAAATTGTTACTGAGCTTCTCGCCATCGCGCAGGAAGAGCTGGATCATTTCAATCAGGTTCATGAGATCATTAAAAAACGGGGGTATACTTTTGGGCGTACTAGAAAAGATGACTATGTAAATGAACTTGTGAATTTCATTCAGAAAGGAGGCAACAGAGATGATCTCATTGTTGACAAAATGCTTTTTGCCGCTATGATAGAAGCCAGAAGCTGTGAAAGATTTAAAGTTCTTACTGAAAACATTAAAGATGAAGAGCTGAAGACATTTTATAAAGAGCTGATGATCTCTGAAGCTAACCATTATACAACATTTATAGGATTTGCGAGACAGCTTGGAAATCCCGAAAAAGTAAACAAGCGCTGGGACGCATGGCTGGAATATGAAGCCAATATCATTAAATCTTACGGAAACAAAGAAACAATCCACGGTTAAAAAAATAAAAAAGTAAAGAATCCACGTTGAAAAAACTGACCTTCGAAAATATTGCCAATTTTTTTCTGAAAAATTTCTTTCAGGGGTTGGTTATTATTGGTCCAATCGGACTTACTATTTTTGTGATCTGGTATGTTGTAAGCGCTGTTGACAACATTATTCCTTCTGTCGCAAAAGAGATTCCGGGTCTTGTTTTTGTTTCAACGATACTTATCACAGCAGTTCTGGGATATCTCGGAAATAAATTTGTCGTAGGTAAATTCTTTTTCGATACTATGGATAGCCTTCTGGAAAAAATTCCGGGAGTAAAGCATATTTATACCCCTACAAAAGACGTTATGTCATCATTTGTAGGAGACAAAAAGAAATTCAACGATCCTGTCTGGGTAAAGACAAATGAAAATCCGGAGATTTGGAGAATCGGCTTTCTGACTCAAAAAGAAATGTCAGACGTTGAAAAACACAATTACGTGGCGGTATACCTGCCCCATTCCTACGCTATTTCAGGCTGGGTAATAGTTACTGAAGAAAAAAACATCAAACCTGTAGTGGGAATGACCGCAGCTTCTGCCATGAAGTTTGCAGTGAGTGGTGGTGTCGCAGGGTTTCATTCGGACGACAATATCTTTAAAGCTCCGGAATAATTCTACTTTATTATTCTTTCAATAATAACCGGTCTGGTTATTATTCCTTTGTCCTGCCCAAATATTATGTTAACCAAAAAAACTTCATTTTGGACATTTTTACCTACCTACTTTTATTCTTTAATTTACTTAACTCAAACAACAATAATATGAACAAGAATCCTCTTCTAAATTGTGATCCGGAAAAAGGAATATGCGAAATCCTGGAAACACAAGATTCAGAATACTCAACAGAACAGCTTCAGGGTACTAAAGATAAAATCACCATTATTTATTACACAGATCCCATCTGCTCTTCCTGCTGGGGAATTGAAGCCCAGCTGAGAAAAATGAAATTAGAATATGGCAATTCGGTAGAAATAGATTACAGAATGGGAGGGCTTTTACCATCATGGGATATTTACAATTCCGGAGGGATCAGTAAACCAAGTGATGTTGCCGGCCATTGGGAAGAGGTAAGTCCTTATTATAAAATGCCGATTGAAGGAGGAGTCTGGCTGACAGATCCTTTAAATTCTTCCTATCCCCCATCCATTGCTTTTAAAGCAGCACAAATGCAGGATAAAAAGAAAGCTGTAAACTATATGAGAATTATCCGTGAAATGGTTTTTCTTGATAAATTAAACATTACAAAATCCGAGCATCTTGAAAAAGCAGCGGAAATGGCAGGATTAGATGTAGCCCAGTGGAAAGAGGATTATGAATCCAAAGCTCAGATCGAATTCAAAAAAGATCTGGACCTTGGAAGACAGCTTGGGGTAAGAGGATTCCCTACTTTGATCTTCACCAAAGACGATGAAATCTTAGACATTCTCTACGGTTTTAAACCTTATACAGATTTTGAACGCAGAATAACAAAAATAAGCCCTGACGCAAAAAAACAGGAATATTCTACAGAACCAGACCAGTTGTTTGCAGTTTATCCTACTCTAACCACCCAGGAATTTGCTGTTCTTTCCAATATCTCTTTCGATAAAGCATTTGATACGCTCAAGAAACTTACTGAAGAAAACAAAGTCTCCCGCAAAAAATACAAAAACGGAGATCTTTGGATTTGTAATAAAAACTAATAACACTATTTAAAACTAATAAGGATGTATAAAGTTGCAATCATAGGAGCGGGAGTTTCCGGATTGAGTATGGCAAATTATTTGGAAAAAAATAATATTGATTACCATATTTATGAAAGAAGAACTCAAAATGACCTGAAGGGACACGGATTTATCCTTCCCAAAGAAGGCATTGAATACCTTTCCAATATCATTAATATTGATGATCTCTACAAAAAAGGCCAGTTTTTAAAAAAGTATCTTCACTACCATCAAAATGGCGAGATTCTTTCTGAAAAAGACCTTGAAGATGTTTTTGTCGTTTCAAGAAGTACCCTGATAGAGATTTTGGCCGAAGGCATTCCTTCCGATAAAATATCTTATGATACAACAGTTACCCTGAATGGTTTTTCCGGCGGGAAATCCTGTATAACACTCAATGACGGCACATCCTTAGAAGCTGACATTATTATAGCTTCAGACGGTTCAAGAAGCAGAATCAGAAGAAAAATTTTTGAAGATGAAAAAATGAAAGCCGTTTTAGAAAATGAAGTGGTCAATATTATTGAAAATGAAGAAATTGCCAGCAAGCTTGAAAGTAATTTTTTGAAATTTCATCATGAAAACGGCGGCCTTACGTTCGGAGTATTAAAGCTTTCCTCTACAAAAATACTATGGTACTGCCAGTTTGATATTACCCGGTTTTTCATCAATGAAGATTATACTCCAGACTGTATCAAACAATTCATTGTTGATAATTTCGGAGACTGGAATCCTCTTATGTCCTCGATTATCAATGATTCCAGCTATGAAAATGCCCACATATGGAGGGTGTATGAATTGGAAAAGCTCAATCCTTTTTATCACGAAAATATTGTATTTATAGGCGATGCGGCTCATCCTCTGATTCCTTTTACAAGTCAGGGTGTTACTTCGGCTTTAAAAGACTCTTATGTTTTAACAAGCCTTTTACTGGAAGACAATAATCTTCCGGAAACTTTCCAGAAATATGAGGAAGAGAGAAAAGCAGAAATTGAGATCCACATCAAAAACGGAAGAACACTCCTGAACCAGTTCCTGCTTCCATTAAACGAGCAGCAAAAAAACACCTTACCAATTTCATACAAATAAAAAATGTTTACAAATAAAGATATCAATTTTGAGGCCCTGAAAAGAAAAGCGTATAACGGAAGATGGGCAACCCTGGAAAACGGAATTATTCCTTTAACAGCAGCAGATCCGGATTTCAGAATGTCTCCCGAGATCGAGCAGGGAATTATTGAATATATCAAAGACGGATACCTCAGCTATGGTCCGTTTTCAGGAATTCCTGAATTCAAAAAGAGCGTTGCAAAACACTTCAATACGGAAAAGAACGGAAGTTTTACCCCGGAAAATGTTTTAGCAGTGAACAGTGCTGCCCAGGGAATGTTTCTGGTCGCCAAATATGTTTTAGGCCCCGGAGATGAGGCTATTATTTTCGATCCGGTGGATTTCCTGTTCAAAAAGACAGTGGAAGCAGCGGGGGGAAACATCAAATTATGCGCTGTTGATTCCAAAACAGGAGAGATCGATTTTGAAATGCTGACTTCTTTAATCTCATCAAAAACAAAACTGATCAGCATCTGCAATCCTCACAATCCGGTGGGAAGGGTTTATTCAAAAGAGGTTTTAATAAAAATTTCAGAAATAGCTGAAGCTCATAATCTATGGGTAATGAGTGACGAGATCTGGAGTGATATCGTTTATGACAAGAAAGAATTCAATACGTATTCTTCAGTCTCAGAAGCTGCAAAAAAGAAGAGCTTTACTGTTTTTGGATTTTCAAAATCATTCGGGATCGCCGGTTTGAGAATTGGAGCTGTTTTGTGTAATGATCAGGAACTTTTGGATGATTTTACCGAAAAATCCCAGTTCAATTCTACCATTGAAGGTGTTTCTACATTATCTCAGATTGCAGCAAGTGTGGCTATTGAAAAGGCCAAGCCGTGGTTTAATGATTTCCTTGAGCATTTGCAGCACAACAGGGATCTTGCCTATAGCATGTTGAGTAATTCCGGTATTTTAACCCCGAATTTACCTGAAGCAACGTTTGTTATTTTCCCGAAAATTGAAAACGGATTTTCAAGCGAAGCCTTTACACAGCACGTTTTAAAAGAGGGAAAAGTAGCTGTTGTTCCAGGCTCTGAAAGATGGTTTGGAAAAGGTGCCGAAGGTCATATCAGGATTTGCTTTTCTACTTCCAGGGAAATTCTGGAAGAGGGACTTAGCCGCATTATCAAAAGTTTTTAAAGTTAATATTTTTCATCATTACAAACATATTGATTAAAATCTTTCTTTATTTAATTAAAATTTAACTTAATTTAAATAATTCTTACACAATAGCATATTTTCATATTGATTTGAGATTAAAATTCAATATTTTTGATACAATCACTAACTTAAATATGAAATATGAAATTAAAGTACACAAGTGTTCTTTTTTTGGGAACAGTTTCGATGTTGTATTCGCAAAATACAAATGATACGATTTCCAAGGAATCAAAAATAGAGGAAGTTTCCATTACCGGAAGCCGGAATAAAAAAAGGACCGTCACCAACACTCCTGTTCCCGTTGATGTAATTGATATTAAACAAGTTAGCCAGTCGACGGGACAGATAGAAGTCAACCAGCTTCTTCAGTTCAGTGCCCCTTCCTTCAATTCCAATAAACAGTCGGGATCAGACGGCGCTGATGCAACTGACCCAGCAACCCTTCGTGGACTTGGCCCGGATCAGACCTTGCTTTTACTGAACGGAAAAAGATATCACCAATCCTCACTGATTAATGTTTTTGGAACAAAAGGAAGAGGAAACACAGGATCGGATATGAACACCATTCCGATCGGGGCGATAAAAAGGATTGAAGTGCTTCGGGACGGAGCCTCAGCACAATACGGATCTGATGCGATAGCCGGGGTTATCAATGTTATTCTTAATGACCACAGTCAGGGTTTTGAGGGCAATGCCTTTTATGGAATGAATCTTTTTAAAAGCCCCGGGAACAAAGATGTGGTATCGGATCATAAAATAGACGGAACTACTTTCGATTTCAGCGGAAATCTGGGAACCAAAATAGGCAACAAAGGAGGTTTCGGTAATTTCACTATTGAATTTGTCAATAAAGACCGTACCATACGGAATGCCAATCCGGAAAAGTATTCATCTCCAAGGGAAAGGTTTGGGGATGCAAAATCACAGAATATTTATTTCTTCGGAAATGTAGAGCTTCCCCTGTCTGACGGGTTGAAATTCTATTCCCGCCAGGGATTTTCCTATCGTAAGACGAATGCCTATGCATGGACAAGATCACCGGATGCCGACGGAAATATCCCTGAAGTTTATCCTAACGGTTTTAATCCTATAGAAGATACCAGCATTACAGATTTCACTTTTGACAACGGTCTGAAATTTAAAGTTGCTAGCTGGGATCTCGATTTTTACAATGCATTCGGAAGCAACAGGTTTACTTATCAGATAGACAATACAATTAATGCCACTCTGGGAATAAAATCTCCTACGAGTTTTAATGCCGGTGGACATTCTCTTTTGCAGAATACAACAGGTTTTAATGCTTCAAAACAGTTTAAGGTATTGGAAGGTTTAAACGTTGCTCTCGGATCCGAATTCAGATATGAAGAATTTGAGATTATTAAAGGAGAAGAAGCATCATATGCAATGTATGACGTTAACGGAAATATTGTAACATCTGACACTCCTGAAGGTCTCCTTGTTACCAATCCATTATCCGGCGATGTGCGCCCCGGCGGCTCGCAGGGATTTCCTGGATATTCACAGGAATTTAATAAAAACAGGAATAATTTTGCTGCTTATGTAGACACTGAACTGGATATCACCAAAGACTGGATGATCAGCGTGGCAGGAAGGTTTGAAAACTACAGTGACTTCGGAAGTACTTTGAATGGTAAATTTGCGACACGGTATGCCATTACTCCTCAATTTGCATTCAGAGGCTCGGTATCTACAGGATTCAGGGCGCCTTCTCTGGCACAAAAATATTACAGTCTTCAGTTTACGAACTTTCAAGGAGGAAATCTTGTAACGATACAGCTTGCTGCTAATGATAGCAACCTTGCACAAACAGTTGGAATTCCACAATTAAAGCAAGAAACCTCGTTAAATGGAAGTGCCGGATTCACTTTCAATACAGGAAAGTTTACGGCAACAGTGGATGGATATTACATTAAAGTAAAAGACCGGATTGTATTGACAGGAAATTTCACACAGGATGATGATGCTATAGGTCAAATACTAGCTGATAATCATATCGACCAGGCCCAGTTTTTCACCAATGCAATAGATACCAGAACAAAAGGGGTTGATATTATATTAAGCTACACGGAAAATATTGGTTCGGGAAAGCTTTCCGCTACTTTAGCAGGAAACTACAATGACATGGAAATCACTAAAATCAATACTTCAGAAAAGTTAAAAGGAAAAGAGGACGTCTACCTGAGTGCGAGAGAAAGAGCATTCATTTTAGCGTCCGCTCCCAAAACAAAGGTCAATCTGAACTTAAATTACAAAATTGATAAGTTCAATGCCAATCTTCAGCTGGTAAGATTTGATAAGGTAAAGCTGATAGGCTACAACGGTGCAGATGACTACCAGCTTTATGGAGCAAAAATAACAACCGACTTATCTTTTGGTTATGAATTTTCCAAAAGCTTCAATCTTACTATTGGAAGCAAAAACCTGTTTAACCGTTATCCTACATTACAAACTGCCGCTGTAGACGGTAATACAGAATCCGGAGGCATTTTCGATCCTGTACAGATGGGTTTTGCAGGAAGACAGGCTTTCGCAAGACTTAATTTTAAGTTTTAAAATAAGTATAAAGGGCTGTATCAACGTAAAGAATAATCAACAATTTGATTTTGTTGAAATAATCTGCTGATACAGCCTCTTTTTATTTTTTAGAGATTTTATAGAGCTTACCACTGTCTGTAACAGCATACAGGCTGCCATCCATTCCATCCAACACATCTCTGAAACGTTCTTTCTGGTCAGCAAGAAGGCGTTCTTCGCCCACCACCTTATTATCTTTCATAACAATTCTGTTAATGTGCTCGCCACTTAAACACCCGATGATAAGATTCCCTTTCCATTCCTCAATATTTCCGGTATAGAACGTGACTCCGCTCGGAGAAATTACAGGATCCCAATAATAAACGGGCTGTTCTGTTCCCTCTTTTTGGGTTATACCATCCCCCACTTTGGCTCCGGAATATTCAATTCCATAGGTTACATCTCCCCAGCCATAATTTTTCCCGGGTTGTATCAGATTGATTTCATCACCACCTCTGGGGCCCATTTCAACATCCCAAAGCGTTCCGTTTGGATCTATTGCCATTCCCTGCGGATTCCTTACGCCATAGGCATAAATTTCCGGCTTATATCCCTGTTTTCCAATAAACGGATTTCCTGGAGCCGGTTTTCCGTCTTTTGTAATTTTTAATATTTTTCCTAAATAATTATCTGTTTTCTGGGCATACACTCTTGTCTGTTTGTCAGATCTTTCCCCTGTACTTACAAATAGATTTCCGTCCCTGTCAAAAGCCAGTCTGCTCCCATAATGCTTATCGCCATCATAGGAAGGTTCTGCACGGAAAATAACTTTAACTTCTGAAATATTTTTAAGATCTGCCGAGAGCTTTCCTTTTGCCACCGATGTCAGATTTCCTTCACCAAATGGTTCTGAAAAACTAAAATAAATAATATTATTCGTCTTAAAATCAGGATCAAGGGCTACATCCAGCATTCCTCCCTGCCCTTTTGAATCTACTTTGGGGAATCCTCCGATTTTAGAAACCTGTTTTCCATCTGTTGAAACCACATTCATATGGCCGTTTTTATCGGTAATAAGAAACCTTCCATCGGGAAGATTTACAATTCCCCATGGCCTGCCAAGGTCTTTATTAAGGACTTCAACTTTATAGGCTGTTGTGGTTTTTACAGCTTTAATTCTGGTTTGTCCATTAAAAGCTGGTTTGTAATCTGTATTCGGTTTTTCGGTTTCTACACTACCGTCGTTTCCTGTCTGCTGGGCATTTGCATTGTTCTTCTTACATGAAGATAAAAGTAAAAAAACACTGAGTGCCGGTACATAAATTGGGTTGAATTTCATAGCGTTGTGATTAGTGGTTAAAAATAAATGGAAAAATAGTGCCACAAAAATTTGCTGGTGAAAATTTTTATTCTACATTTGTAGAGCAAATTACAACATTGTAGAATGAAAGAGATAAAATTAACCGATTCGGAAAAAAACCTTATGGAAATCCTTTGGGAAAAGAAGCGAGTTTTCATGAAAGACATTCTTGATTCGTATCTGGAACCCAAACCTGCCGCGACAACCATCGCCACTCTGCTGAAAAGAATGCAGAATAAAGACCTGGTAGGTTATACATTGTATGGAAACTCCCGTGAATACTATCCAAAAGTAGAGAAAGGGAAATATTTTAATGAGGAAATGACCTCTATGATTGACCGTTTTTTCAACAGCTCGGTGACTCAGTTTGCATCATTTTTTACTTCTAATGCAAAGTTCAGTCAGAAGCAGTTGAAAGAACTCCGTGATATAATCGACCAAAAGATAAAAGAATAAACATGTTCATCATTGTTCTAAAAATGTTGCTGTGCTCTTCAGTATGTATTGCTGTATATTACCTGTTTTTGGAAAAAGAAAAAATGTACCGGTTTAACAGGTTTTATTTGCTTGTTTCTTTGATTTTCTCTCTTGTGATCCCATTCATTTCCATCACAGTACAGCCTCCAAAAACAGTGAATAAGTCTGAGATCATATTTGAAGATGCCGCACAACAGATCATCCAGACACAGCCTGCCCAGGAAATTTTTGATTGGATAAATCTGATATGTTTCATCTACGGAGCCGTTGCTCTTTTCCTTTTAATAAAAAGTGTCTTGTCAATTATAGCTATCAGAAACGTACAGGGTGAAAAGATGATCTACCAGAATTATACTGTTAAGGTAACTCATGAAAACCTTCCTCCGTTTAGCTTTTGGAATACCATTTATTTAGGTAAGAGTTATATAAAAAATAATATAATTGATCCAAGGATCTTCCTGCATGAAAAAAAACATATTGACCAGAAACACAGCATAGATCTTATTTTTATAGATATCCTGAAAATTTTCACATGGCTCAATCCAATTCTTCATATTTATAAAAAAGCAATCATTACCAACCATGAATTTCTTGCAGACGAAGCTGTTTTGAACAGCAGATACGATATAAAAGAGTACCAGAATCTGATTCTTGATGAGATTATCAATATCCAGAACCTGCCTCTTACCCATTCATTTAATTTTAACAACACCAAAAAACGATTTATTATGATGACAAAGAAAAAATCCAGATTCACTGTCCTGAAAAAAATGGCAGGAATCACAACTCTCATTGCAGCAACAGCTCTATTCGCAGAAAGAACATACGCAGTCAATCCTATTGCTCCTTACAACCCCCAAAAAGTGGGCACAGGGACTGTAGAAAATGTGGAGTCTCCTCAAGTCACTTCAACTAACTCTGGTTATTTTGAAAAAATAAAAGAGAAGCCCAGTAAAGCAGTGGAATTCAAGAAAGAAAATACAAAAGCCGCTGCAGATACTATCTCCCCAAAGAAAACAGCACAAGCAAATAGTAATGAAGGTAATAACACAAATGTAAACCAACAAGAGGATAGGGATTTTGTTCAAGCAGAATTTCCAGAAGGAGCAAAATTACTTCGCTCAAAAATTGGGTCAATGCTTGACACAAGTATATTTGACGGAAAAGAAAAACTGGTAAAATCAACAGCACATATACATGTTGATGAAACCGGAAAAATAAGTCAAATAACAGCTTCCGGTGATAATGAGGCATTCAATAAAGAAATTGTTAAAACCGTTACAACAGTAAATAACGGAATGGTATGGAAGCCCGCAACAAGAAATGGAAAAGCGACAGCAAGCATCTTCACATTGCCTATGTCCATGAGTTTTCAGTAAGATGAATTAACAAGCGCTATAAGTTTAGCGCTTTTTTATTTTGTATACTTTACGGACAGAGAAAAAAAACACAATTAAAACATTCACCTTCAAATACTTTATGAAGGCTAAAAATTTCTTTCGTATTTTTGTTGTATACATCATTTCCTATGAATTTTAATCTTCAATCAGAATATAAACCTACAGGCGACCAGCCACAAGCAATCGAAAAGCTTACAGAAGGCATTGAGATCGGCGAAAAATACCAGACCCTTCTTGGTGTAACGGGCTCCGGGAAAACCTTTACTGTCGCAAACGTTGTACAGAATGTACAGAAACCCACATTGGTTCTTGCCCACAACAAGACTCTGGCAGCACAGCTATTCATGGAGTTTAAGGAATTTTTTCCCGATAACGCTGTTGAGTATTTTGTCAGCTATTATGATTATTACCAACCGGAAGCCTATATTGCAACAACCGGGACTTATATTGAGAAAGATCTGAGCATTAACGAAGAAGTAGAAAAACTACGTCTCTCCGCAACAGCCAGCCTTCTTTCAGGAAGAAGAGATGTACTGATTGTAGCCTCTGTTTCATGTATTTACGGTATCGGAAACCCTTCAGAATTTCATAAATCACTTATCACATTAGCTATTGGAGAAAAAGTAACGAGAACCGCACTCCTCCATTCTTTAGTTAATGCATTATATGCCAGAACATTGGGAGACTTTCAGAGAGGTACGTTCCGGGTAAAAGGAGATGTTATTGATGTTTTTCCGGCATATGCTGATAATGCAGTGAGGATTCAGTTTTTTGGAGATGAAATCGAAAAAATCCAGAGTTTTGATCCTGTAAGTGGAAATGTAGAATCTAATTTTGATCAGATTCAGATTTATCCCGCGAACCTCTTTGTGACATCAAAAGAAACTCTAAACGGAGCTATCAGAAGCATCCAGGACGATATGGTAAAGCAGGTAGATTTCTTTAATTCTATTGAAAAACCCCTGGAAGCTAAAAGACTTCAGGAAAGAACAGAACTGGATCTTGAAATGATCAAGGAACTGGGCTACTGCTCAGGGATTGAGAACTATTCAAGATATCTTGACGGAAGGCTTCCCGGTTCAAGACCATTCTGCCTGATTGATTATTTCCCGAAAGACTTTTTAATGGTTATTGATGAAAGCCACGTTACTATTCCCCAGGTTCATGCCATGTACGGTGGCGACCGAAGCAGAAAGGAAGCTTTGGTAGAATATGGCTTCAGACTTCCGGCCGCTATGGACAACAGGCCTCTTAAGTTTGAGGAATTTGAAGCCATGCAAAACCAGGTGATCTATGTTTCTGCAACACCAGCTGATTATGAGCTGGAGAAAACCGGAGGGGCTTATATTGAGCAGATCATCCGTCCAACAGGGCTTCTCGACCCCGTTATCGAGGTAAGGCCAAGCCTAAACCAGATTGATGACCTGATGGAGGAGATCCAAAAAAGAGCAGACGCTGACGAAAGAGTTCTGGTTACCACCTTAACGAAGAAAATGGCCGAAGAACTTACCAAATACTTCATGAAGTTCGGGATCAGGACAAGATATATCCATTCAGATGTAGAAACGTTGGAACGTATCCAGATTATGCAGGACCTACGTTTGGGAATTTTTGATGTACTCATCGGGGTCAATCTGTTAAGAGAGGGACTTGACCTTCCGGAAGTGTCTCTGGTAGCCATTCTGGATGCTGATAAAGAAGGTATGCTCAGAAGCAGAAGATCGATGATCCAGACGGTAGGACGTGCAGCAAGAAATGTTAACGGAAAAGCAATCATGTACGCCGATAAGATCACAAAATCCATGCAAGCCGCCCTGGATGAAACCGAATACCGTCGTAAGAAACAAATACAGCATAATGAAGCCAATGGACTTGTTCCTCAGGCCTTAAATAAAAAGATCTCAGAAAATCTTGTGGGAAGAAGTAAAGACTTCCCGGATCCGAAATACACCCAGAAGGAGATTCTTCAGAAGGCAGCTGAAACAAAAGCCAGCTACGGAGATAAAGACATTGAAAAAATCATTGTCCAGAAGCAGAAAGAAATGGAAGCTGCCGCTAAAAATCTTGATTTCATAAAAGCAGCCAAGCTTAGAGATGAAATCACAGCTTTGAGAGAATAATAGATTGTATTATAATAATTTTTAGGGCCGCATCTTCGATGCGGCCCTAAATTTATACTTATTTGTCAATCAGAAAGACTCTTCCTTATCTTAAAGAAGCTCTGATTGGTATCAGAAGGTCCATCAGGCCATTGAGCTTAATTTCGTAAACGGTTGAAAGCTGCATTCCTAATTTTCCTTTAGGCATACCCTTTCTGTTGAACCACTCCAGGTAGCTTACCGGAAGATCAGCAAGCACTGTTCCTTCATATCTTCCAAAAGGCATCTTTACGATGCAGATCTCTTTTAATATTTCTGAATTTACACCTTCCACTTTTATACAATTAAATTAACTTTTTCTTCATCATCATTATCCGGCAGTTTAAGATCTGGCGGTGTGTCTTCATCTGAAAATTCATTCCTGTAAACCTGGATCAGAAGCAGGGTAAATGAAATAAGGATCGGTCCGAAAATCAGTCCCATAAAGCCGAATAAATTCATTCCCATAATAATTCCGAACACAGTATTCAATGGATGAATATTTTCAAGTTTCTTTAAAAGGGTGAAGCGAAGCAGATTATCCGTAAGCCCGACTACTATCAAACAATAGGCGGCCAAACCAAGTCCCTGCCCCGTATTGCCTTCAGCAATCATAAAAATACATACCGGAATATACACAATAGCCGCACCTACAACAGGAACCATTGAAGCAGCAGCTGTTAAAGCAAAAAGAAGAACCGGACTGGGTGCTCCAAAGATAAAGTACCCTATCAGTGCTACGATTCCCTGCCCTAGGGCTACAACAGGAATTCCAATCGCGTTGGCCATGATCAGCTTTCTAAGCTTATCGCCGATCAAAGAAATATTAGCCCTTTTTAATGGAGCGGAAGAGCTCAGTATCTTCTCAAACAGTCTTGGCCTATCCAGCATAAAATAAAGGATAAAATACATGGACATTACCACAGTAAGGGTATTAAATGTACCACTTAATGCTGATGTAGAAAACTTTCCTGCAGAATTCTTTACTTTATCCATATTCTCTTTACTGAGAATATCAAAACTTGTTTTTGAGTAAATGTATGAGTGTATTTTATCCAGAAATACATTGAATTTGGTCATATAAACCTGGGCATTTCCCAGCTTATCGATCAGAAGGTCGGCAATAAAATAGATTGGAAGAATAAGGATAATAAGACTGGCCAGCATCAAAACAAGCGATGATTGCCAGGATTTCCATTTTTTTTCTTCCTGCAGATAGAAATTATATCTTCTACAGACCACATAAATAGTGATCGCTCCAAGCACTGATGGTATGAACAGTGAAAGATTAAAACAGATTAATCCGGTAAGCACCAGAATTATAGCCAGCAGGGCAACTTGTTTTATCGCAACATTGCTTATCTGTTTATCTTTATCCATTGTGTTCCTATCTTATTATTTTATTTATTTCTTAAATTCGATTTGTCTCGGTTTTCCTAAAAAAGCACAATAAGCAGAATACATGACGATCATCATAAAAGGAGCCGTTAAGATAATACCAATACCGCATAAAACAATTCCGGCAATAGAGATCAGTCCTCCCAATACGGTAGTACCAAGAAACGTTCCGTAATTTTCTTTGGCAATGTTAAAAGACTTCCCTAATGCTTCAGTAGCCGATGCATTTTCGAATAATAGAATAGGATACCCCAATAAAAGGAAAGGATAAACAAAAATAAACGGGAAAAAGCACAGCGCCATCGCAACACTTGAAATAATCCCCGAAAGAATACTGTAGATCAGGATATTCACAAAATTCTGCTTATATCCGATGAAAAGGTCTGCAAAATCGATCTGAATTTTAGTATTGTATTTATTCACTATATAGATCAGTCCTACGTATAATGGAGCCAATAAAATCCCCAGAAGACCGGACAATGAAAGATAAAGCGAAAATCCTGGAGCATTCCAGTAGCTGAAATTAGAGTAATCTCCACCTGCATCTTTCATTTCTTCCATCATGGACGCAGAATTGAACCCGCTGACAGACTGAATGATGAATCCTCCTATAAGGTAAATTATCATCGCGACGATTCCGTAAAGAAAAACGCCTTTATACATTTCAAATGAATGCGAAATAATGGATCCTGTATCCCTGTTTGGAACGGATCCCTGTTGATCAAATTCGTTAAATTCTGACATAGTTTAATATTTAATGGTTTCACCAAATTTAACTTTTTTTGGCATAAAAACATATTAAACCTTTTGAAAGTTTAACTTTTTTCCGAGAAAATCATTTTATACAGTGAGTAAATCATTGCGTTCCAAAACGGAAACGTAAAGAGTCCGCCTATAAAAAATAATGCAAACCCAATAAACTTAAAGAAAATCGCAACAATAACGCAGACCAGTATTTCTAAAAAATATTTTCTTAAAGCCTGAAGATTCAGTGAAACAGCTTCGAAAATCCGTTTATTGTTAAAAAACATCAGTGGGGCAACAAAAATGGTGACAAATACCCATATAACAGCTAGGATAATAGTCTGAAATGTATAGACATAGACAAATGACCAGAAAATATAATATCCTATATATTTGAAAAAATTAAACCCATTGTATCCTACAAGCAGATCTCCAAGTTCCAGTTTTTCATTCATGTCAATTTTCCTGTAAATCTGATAAAACCCAATATTAAGGGGATAAAGAAAAATAGAAGTTCCGATAATAGCCCAGGAAAAATATTGGAATCCCGGATTGGACTGCATTTTTACGATCTGCGCAGAATACGCTTCCATGCCATCTTTTGCATATTTCGCCGCTTCTGCATATTGTGCTAAAATACCATACTTCCCATCAAAGAAGAAAAGCACCGTAAAAAAGATCCCAAAATAAAAAATTGAAAATATTAATTGAAAGAAAAGAGTCTTATTCCAATAGAAAAAAGCCTGCTTCAGTATAAAATCTATTCCTGGTTTCTGAGGATATCTGCTCTGCATTAAAAAAATTTTACACAAAAGTAATCATCATTAATTATTTTTGCAGGATGTTTTCAATGAATCATCAAAAATTTATGGAAATGGACGAACTTTCCCTTCAGAAGGTTCCGTACTTTTTCATGATCGATTTCCTTTCGGAGAATATAGAAATCTATAGAGAAAATGAAATTAATAAATCAGGCTTGTTAGTTGATTTTCAGCAACTATCAAACTCAAAACAGAAACACACCCTCAATAAAAAAATTGAATGGGAATCATTTCCGGAAACGCTGGAAAGCTTTAAAAAAGGATTTGATAAGGTTCAGAAAAATATTCGTCTGGGAAATTCTTATCTTGTCAATTATACAAGAAAGACTAGGATTCAGACCAATTTAAGCCTCGAAGAAATTTTTTATCACTCAAATGCGAAGTATAAAGTGTTTTATAAAGATTTTTTTGTATTTTTTTCTCCTGAAACTTTTGTAAAGATTATTGACGGCAAAATTTTGACTTATCCAATGAAAGGTACTATTGATGCATCATTGGAAAACGCGGCTGAAGTTTTGAAAAACGACAAAAAAGAAAAAGCGGAGCATTATACTGTTGTGGATCTTCTCCGGAATGATCTCAGCATGGTTGCAGATAATGTGAAAGTTGACCAGTTCCAGCATATAGACCTCATCAGGACACAGCAAAAAGACCTGTATGCGATGAGTTCTGAAATTTCAGGAAATATAAAGCCAGAGTTTGCAGGAAAAATAGGCAGCATGATGGAAAAACTGCTTCCCGCCGGGTCAATTCTCGGCGCTCCAAAGCCGAGAACACTGGAAATAATCTTAGATGCGGAAGGATATGACAGGGGTTATTATACCGGAGTATGCGGCTGGTTTGACGGTGAAAACCTTGACAGCTGTGTGATGATACGCTTTATTGAAAAAGAGGGAGACCTGCTTTATTTCAAAAGCGGTGGCGGTATAACGCATATGAGCAAGTTAGAAGACGAATATCAGGAAATGAAAAATAAAATCTATGTCCCAATTCATTGAAAGCATAAAAGTAGAAGATCAGGAGATTTTTCTTCTGGAACTACATCAAAAACGTATCAACCAGACTTTTGCCCATTTCGGGAAAGAGGGCTCTATTGATCTGGCCAAGATCTTCAAAAATCTCGAACATGATGAGGACGGTCTTTTCAAACTGAGACTTTCCTATGACCTTGATAAAAGGGTACGGACAATGATGATTCCATACGCCATTCCTGAAATACAGAGCTTCCAGTTGGTTGAAAACAACAGCTTTGACTATTCTTTCAAATTTGAAGACCGTAAGGAACTGGACAAGATGAAAATGAAATCAAAAGCTGAAGAGATCATCATTGTTAAAAACAACCACATCACTGACACTTCTTTTTCTAACATTCTTTTCTTAAAAGGTAAGGACTGGTTTACGCCGGCTACTTATCTGCTGAACGGAGTACAGAGGCAGAATCTTCTGAAGCATAAAAAGATAAAAGAAACTGAAATCACACTTCAGAACATTAAGCAGTTTTCTCATTTTCAACTGATTAATGCTCTGAATGATTTTGATGACATGTTTATTTATCCTATTGACAAGATTACAAATTTACCGGGGAACGAAGAATATCTTGATCTTTAATTCCCTTTCATGAACTCGAAATAAGCTTTCTGAACATCTGCACTGTTTTTCCCGTATGTATTTACCTCAAGGATTTTCGGCTGCAGATCAGGTTTGAAGAAATTCTCCAGCACACGGTCCAGCGTAGGCTCATCTTCCACTTTGATGTAGGAGAAACCGAAATGTTTTGCTAAATGTTCAGCATGTTTGCGGTGTTTTGTCGCTATAAATTCGTCTAAAGTATTGGGATTGGCATTACCCGGTCCCGGAATAATTTTAAAAATATTTCCTTCCCCGTTATTGAAAATAATAATTCTTACAAATGGTGGAATATATTGGTTCCAAAGCCCGTTGATATCATAGAAAAAGCCTAAATCCCCTGTAATAAGCAGGGTTGGATTTGCATTTTTTATGGCAAAACCCATTGCCGTAGAAGTAGAGCCATCTATACCACTTGTTCCTCTGTTACAGTACATTTTCCTTTTTCCAAAATCAAAGAGCTGTGCATATCTGATCGCGGAGGAATTACTGAAATGGATATTGTAATTTTCAGGAATGGTCTGTGAAGCTTTATTAAAGAAATAAAAATCCGAAAATTCGGCTTTATTCAGGAATTGTTCATGTTTAGCATCTTTTTTATCCCTTAGAACGTCCCAAAGATTAAAATAGGGTCTAGGTTCAAGGTTGATGAATTTCAGAAGCTTGGAAAAGAAAACCTCCGGCTTCACTTCAATCTTTTCAGTCAGAGAGAAATAGGTATCAGGCTGCCACACTTCATCCAGGTGCCAATGTTGCTTCGGACGGGCACTTCTCAGGAATTGTTTTACTTTTTTGGAAACAACATTCTGACCTACCGTAATCAGAAGATCCGGAGCATAGGTTTTATAATCCTCTTCAGTAAAATTAAAAATATAACGGTCAATATGCCTGAAAAACTTCTCATGATACAGATTAGAGTTAGCTTCACTCAATACAACAACAGAATGGTTTTTCACCAGTTGCGTTAATTGATTTTCCAGCTCCGGGCTGTGATCTTTGGTTCCCACAAGAATCATAATTCTCTGGGACGTATGCCAGTCTGCAATTAAATTGGATGGCACCTCATATTCCTTATGCCTGATCGTTTTTTCAACGGAGGGAAAAGAGGGAAGCTCTGAAACCAGCTCATATAAAGGCTCTTCCAACGGAATATTGATGTGTACCGGTCCCTGTTTTTCAAAACAAAGCTCGATTGCTTTTTTAATAATGTCAAAATTAACATCCTCTGCATTTTCTTTACTGTCTTCCAAGAGCTGAAAGTCACCATAAGAATGCTGATGAAAAATATCCTTCTGCCTGATGGTTTGCCCGTCAAAAATATCTACAAAATCCGTAGGCCGGTCGGCGGTCAGGATCAAAAGCGGAACATTCTGATAGAAAGCTTCTGTAACTGCTGGGTAGTAGTTGGCCACTGCAGAGCCGCTGGTACATGTTATTGCTACCGGCTTTTTCTCACTTTTAGCCATTCCTATTCCTACAAAAGCTGCACTCCTTTCATCTACAATACTGTAACAGTTGAAAGCATCAATTTCCGAAAAATGAATCGCCAGGGGCGCATTTCTAGATCCCGGGGAAATGATAACATCTGAAATTCCGTACTGCTGAAGAAGATGGGCAAGTATCTGAATACTTCTCTTAGAAGAATATTTTTTCATACAGCAAATTTAACTGATAAATACTTATTTTAGAATTATTTCATTTAAAAAATATGTAATTTTGTGATTCGTAAATTTCTAAAAATGGATAAAATACCTAGTGTAGACCTGCGTGATTTCCTTTCGGACAACCCGGAACGCAAACAGAAATTTGTAAATGAAATCGGAAAAGCTTATGAAGAAATTGGTTTTGTTGCCTTAAAAGGCCATTTTCTTGATGACAAACTAGTAGATGAACTCTACGGAGAAGTTAAAAACTTTTTTGAACTCCCTGTAGAAACGAAGCAGAAGTATGAAATTCCAGGAATCGGTGGCCAGAGAGGTTACGTAGGATTCGGTAAAGAAACCGCTAAGGGTTTCAAAAAAGGTGATTTAAAAGAATTTTGGCATTTCGGACAGTATGTGTCTGATGATTCAAAATACAAATCCGAGTATCCTGACAACGTGATCGTTGATGAGCTTCCAAAATTCAATGAAGTAGGTAAAGAAGCCTATCAAATGCTCGAAAAAACAGGCCAGTATGTATTAAGAGCTTTGGCTCTGTATCTTGGTCTGGACGAGTTTTATTTTGACGATAAAATCGCTGAAGGAAACTCTATTTTAAGACCCATCCACTATCCACCAATTACCCAGGAGCCGGATGATGCGGTAAGAGCTGCCGCTCATGGAGACATCAACCTGATCACTCTTCTGATGGGATCTCAGGGAAAAGGCCTTCAGGTTCAAAACCACAACGGAGAATGGATTGATGCGATTGCTGAACCGGATGAATTAATGATCAATGTTGGAGATATGCTCTCAAGACATACCAACAACAAATTGAAATCTACTATTCACAGAGTGGTTAACCCTCCAAGAGAATTATGGGGAACATCAAGATATTCTATTCCGTTCTTTATGCATCCGGTGAGCGAAATGTCATTGAATGCTCTTGAAAACTGTATTGATGAAAACAATCCGAAGCTGTATGAAGATACAACTGCAGGAGAATTTTTACATGAAAGACTTATTGAATTAGGACTTATCAAAAAGTAATATAAAAAAGTCAATAATTAATCTGTATTCCGGGTACCAAGGTAATAGGATACCCTTCAGATTAATTATTGACTTTTATTTTTATATCACAAATTTTTAATATTAAAACCTACCATATCTTATTTTTAGTTAAAAATATTTTAATTATCTTTACTTTAATATCAAATTTTTAATTAAAACAGTATGAAAAATTTAAAAAAACTAAACAAAGGCCAGTTAAAAAGCATCTCAGGAGCAGGAGCAATTAAGCTTCCAGAACCGGAATTCTGTATGTATTATTGCAGCGGAACTGTAATCTGTGCAGCTTGCAGCGATGATTTCCAATGTCCGGATGACTCTATGTAATTTTGAAATCAAAAACGAATAAGAAAACCGTTCCTTTTGGAGCGGTTTTTATTTAAGAAAGACTTTAGCTAAAACTCTTTAAATTCAATCGAACAGCCTCAATTGCTGATCTTTGGCTCCGGTAAAATTCGCTGTAGACAGTTTGGGAAATTCGCTTCCGTCAAAAAATTTCTTTCTCCCGATTTTGAATGTATTGTGAATCATTTCAGCGATATTCCCCTCTCCTCTCTGTCTTTCAAAATATCTTTTGTCACCCAGTTTTCCTCCTCGCATAGATCGGATAAGATTTAAAACCTTTTGTGCCCTGTCCGGGAAATGGGTTTCTATCCAATTGACAAAAACAGGCTCTACCGTATCATTGAGCCTTACCAACGTATACCCGAAGCTTAAGGCTCCTGCATCGGAAATAGCTTTTAAAATGCTTAACGGCTCATCACTGTTCAGCCCGGGAATAATGGGTGCCACCATGACATGCACGGGAATTTTGTTTTCTGTAAGAATCTCTACAGCCTTCAGTTTATTCGGAGCCGAGCTTGTTCTCGGTTCCATTTTCCGCCTAAGCTCTTCATTAATAGTAGGTATACTAAGTGACACAGAAACCAGGTTCTGCTCCGCCATAGGTTTTAGAATATCCAGGTCTCTCAGAACAAGCGCATTTTTTGTCAGAATATTAACTGGATGTCTGTAATCCAGGCAGACCTGAAGTAGTTTTCGGGTGATTTCAAACTGCCTTTCTGCAGGCTGATAGCAGTCAGTGTTTCCGGAAAGAAGGATAGGTGCTGGTCTGTAACCTCTTTTCTGAAAAAATTTCTCTAACAGTTCCGGAGCATTTTTCTTTACCATGATTTTTCTTTCAAAATCAATTCCGGCACTATAGCCCCAATATTCATGGGTGGGTCTTGCAAAGCAATAGGAACATCCGTGTTCGCAGCCCTGATACGGATTCATGGAATATTCCATGGGCAGGTCTTCGCTTTTCACCTGATTCACAATGGTTTTCGGAAAAACTTCCGTAAAAGAAGTTTTTACGGTTTCGAAATCTTCATCATCCGGCTCATAGGTATACCTGTCGAAACGGTTGATCACGTTTCGCTGCGCTCCTTGTCCTTTTATGAATTTTTCGTTCTGCATTGTGATGTAAAATTAAAGTGGATTTCTTATAAAATATAAGTTTTAACATTAAAGTTATCCACAAAAAATCCGGCCCCTTTGACAGAGCCGGATTTAACATAATTAAATATATTCTTTTACTACTTCAGTGCATAAAATTCCACTCCGTGATATTCATCATCGTGGTTTTTTTCATCAAAATGTCTGTGATAATCCGAATAGGTATCACTATATTTTTTATCTTTTTTAGTCAATATCTTTTTTATTCCAATAAAACCTAATACTGCCAAAAGACCAACTCCCCCTGCCAGTAAAACGCCAACTTCTTTTTTCATATTTTGTCCGATTTATTAAAGTAGTTATTGCAAAAAGTATACCTATTTTATTTTTTTGAATTATAAATTTTGTTAACATTCAGCATTATTTTAATCAAAGATGTAATTGTCTTTTTATGTAAATTTGACAAATCAATGGTTTAATTATTGTAGTAGTTTAAGAAAATAATATTATGGATAATTCAGAAAATAACGACAGGATGACAACTTTGAGCCAGGTCATGAATACTCTTGCAGGAAGAGGAATACATAGAGAATTCAGAATGAATGAGGCCTGCGAAATGAAATTTGAAAATTCAGAAAAAGTATACCAGCCGTCAGAGCTGACCATTTTAAAAACTTACCGTTTTGAAGGAGACAGCAATCCTGATGATAGCGCAGTATTGTACGTTGTAAAGGATAATGAAGGAAACCGAGGAATGATTATAGACTCTTACGGGGCAGACAGCAACTATCCGGGAGAAGAATTTGATAAATTTTTAAGAGACATTCCTATTCTGGAAAGTGATGAATTTAACTTTTAGCGGCTTAAAGATTAAATCCAGAAAGAACAACTTTATCCCTTAAGATATATCCCGGAACTATTCAGTTACGGGTTTTTCTTTTTTCTTAAAAACTCCTTTCAGGAAGCCTTTCTTTTCCTTTTTCTGTGGCTTAGGCTCTTCTTTTTTTGCTTTAATATCCTGTTTCAGTTCTTTTACTGTTTGTTTTACTTCTTTTACAGAAGAAACGGCATCTTTTACGGTTTTCTCGGTTTTATCAATATTCACACCTATTAAAGTCTTCTTCAGCCCCTGCTCAATTCCTTTCCAGAAAAGATTGAAGAATGATTTTGTAGGGTCTCTTTCAACATTTTCCACTGCAACGGCTTCAGGAAATTTTTCGGAGTCGGATCTTATAAAGAGATTGGCAACAGCAGTCAGTACACCCTTTTTCTCATGATTATCCTTATTCAGAACGGCAATTTTGAGATCTTTATGTTTCAGGTTGAATGTTCCGTGTATTCCTGCAGGATTTCCTTTGAAATTAAATAACATTTGCTGAATTGTTCCAGAAGTGGCCGTGACATGAAGGTAAGGTCTGATAAACGGATTAATTCCGCCTGCAGGAAGATTGGTTGTTTTCCCGGAAATTGAAAATGCATCGGTATGATCTGCCACATCAAAGCCCCAATTGACAGAAAGCGGCGCCAGGTTCATAAACGAGCAGTTGATGTTGATATCTACTTTTGTAGATCTTCCTTTTGTTTTGGCAGAATTAAGATTTTTAACGTTCATATTAAAACTACTGAACGTCAGTTTTCCGGGCCCTGCACTTTCCGGAGTGTCTTCTTCATAGACCAGAACTGAATTTTTCAGGTCAAGGTTATTAACGGTCATTGGAATTTTTATAGACCTTAGCAACCTGGAATACAAAGGTTTTATTTTAGGATCATCTTTGGGAATCTTACTTCTGAAAATATTGGCATTTGCAGCAAGAACACTCACATTGGAAGCATTGATGGATTTATTATCCGAAAACAGGTCCCAGCTTCCGTCTGCCGTTATCTGTGTCGCCTTGAGGTCGTACAGATCCCGTTCAACAGGTATCATTCTGATAAACTGTGCTCTTGAAACGAGAGGCTTCATCGCAAAGTTATTGATCTGAACTTTATTTTTATTTAATTTTAAAAGACTGGCGCTTAAATTATAAAATTGTGTTTTATAAGCGAAGTTCCGGGTTGTGAGGAAATAGTCTCTAATTTTGAAAGAGAGCCCTTGGCCATTAGGTTTTCGAGCTATTTCAATGGCATTGACAGTCGCATTGAGGTCATGAAATGCCAATGGCTGCATTCCTTTATCGTAAACAATATCAGAGTTTTTAAGAGTCATTTTCCGGACTATTACAGATTGTATTATTCCCTGGCCATGGTTCTTTTTCACTTTGCTTTCAGCAGCCTTAATCGTTCCGTTTATATTCTCAACAAGAACATCTTTAAGATCAAGATTAAGTTTTCTGTCAATAAATTCAAACTTATTAATGTTGAATGCAATATGACTGGTTTTTAAATCCATAGAACCCTTCTCTGCTGCCATTGTTCCGGGAGAGAGGATCAGATTCCTGATTTCGCCGCTTTTGGGGTTTAATGCAAAGCTCTCAACAGCAAAGTTCCGGTGATTTGAGTACTGTATATCCTTTCCTGAAAAATGGAAATCTTTATATCCAACAGGAATCACTTCTGCCGCAGTGACCTTATCAAACTTCAGCTGGTTGACTTTTACATTCAGTGTTTTTGCAAAAAACAGCCTGCTTCCGTCAGGTTTATTGACCAATACGGAGAGGTTGTTAAGTCTCACATCTTTCAGATTGATCTCAAAATTCATTTTTCTCTCAGCCTTTTGGGGGGTTACTCCGGTATTATATACATTAAGAACCGGATTTTGAAAATCAGCATTGGCCAGCGAAATTTTGTTCTTCTTTAAAACCACATCTTTAAAATCCATTTTTGGAATGGAAAACTCAAACAGTTTTGGTTTCTTGGGATAGAATCTTTTAAACTGTTCGAAAGAAAGCAGCGGAATCAGACGAAAATTTCCGACCGACATCTGTCCGTTTGACGTTGCAATATTGCTGATGGTAATGGCATAAACATTATCCGGACGAAAGAAAAAATTCCTCCCTTTGATATCATAACGGTCAAAAACTACCGGAAGCTTATCTTCTACAGACTCTTCGGTCATCTGGAGATTTTCTACAAAAAGATCTAGATCCTTCACGGACAGAAATTTCTGTTTGGTATGCTTAAAAATATTGATGACCCCTTTATTGATCCTTATATTTTCAAACAAAACCGGATTTCGCTTTTTTCCCGTTTTATGGTCTACAGGTTTGGCAAGGCTGATATTTAAATTGGGTTTCGCCAGCAGAAGGTCAGATGAGCTGATTCTTTTATTGAAAACAGCATCATAAATTCCGAAACGGCTGATCTTTAGGGTATCAATTGTTCCCTGGAGTCCAATTACGTTGGTATTTTGGGGGTCTTTGCTGTTTACCGTTATTCCTGCTACAAAAATATTTCCTGAACCAAGATCTACATCCAGTTTTTTATAGGAAACCTTATAGTCGGTATTATTCTTTATATATTCAGGAAGCTGGGTTTTAAGCCAGATATTCAACCCGAAATTTGCAGCCAGAAGAATGAGCAACAGAATTCCAAGGCCTATCAATAACTTTTTAACCCATTTATTCATATTTGTGATTTGGTTTTCGTTATTTTAAATATAAGGATTAATTTTTTATTTCCAGCTCAATTACATACCCCTCATGTCCTCTCACATTCATGAAATCTCCCCCTTGAAAACTTAAGTACTGTCCTTTGATACCGATAAGCTTTCCGGTAAACTCAGGTTTCTTATCCAGAGTGAAAGACGTTATTTTAGCTGGTTTTTCAAAAGGATAATCGAATTTCCATAAGTTTTCTCCTTCGCTGTAGAACTTCTCAAAATCCTCAGGAAAATACTGCCTGATCTTCTGCTGGAAATCGGCAAGATCTATTTCGCCTTCAAAATCATCCTGAAGCATTTTTTTCCAGTTTGTTTTATCAGGAAGATGCTCTTTTAAAGCAACTTCTATCATTCCTGCTTCATAACGGTTCTCTGTTCTGGCGATCGGAAGGGCAAAAGTGGCCCCCTGATCGATCCATCTCGTCGGGATCTGGTTATTTCTCGTTACACCAACTTTTACATCCCCGGTATAAGCAAGATATACGGTATGAGGCTGCAGTTGGATTTGTTTTTCCACTTCCAGGTCACGTTCAGCGACCCCCAAGTGAGCCGTAGAAAGCTCAGGCCGTATAATTGTATCACTGGCGTAAGGACTTTCAAAGAAGCAGTTTTTACAGAACCCCATTCTATAAACAGGTTTATTTTCTCCGCAGTTAACACACTGAAATCCGGTGTGTTTTACCCTCAATTCTTTTCCGAACAGCTCATTCATATGGATAAGGTCTCCAGAAAGATTGAGATAATATTGAATTGGCTGTGCATCGAAACTCGTCATTTTTAAAATTTGCCCTTGAAACTGCATAATTGTTCTGTTTATCGTAAATATATTAAAATTAAATTTATTTGATTTTATTCTGTGATTTGATCCTGTCTATTTCTTCTTTCAGCGCTGTTATCTGACTCTGAAGTTTTTGCATTTCCGGATTTTCAGAACTTCTCACCCCTGGTGAATATTGCCAGATCAAGTGAATATCTTTTACCAGCTCATTGTGGGCATCCAGTCTTTTTTTACTAATCGTGACACTGTCATTCAAAAGTGTTATCTTCAAAAAGTCCTGATCATTTTCTTTAAATGCCTCATAGCTGATAATAGCCAGCTCCGAATGGTTTTCTTTAATATTTTTAATATAATTTTCTGCACGCTCCTTTAGCTTTTCCTTTTCCCATTTCTTTTTTGTAAGTAGAATACTGGGAATTAAGATAACGATTGAAAGTAAACTGATGAAACCAGAAATTTTACGGTTGTGAGATCTATCCTTTATTCTGTAATATCTTTGATACCCTAAAAATATACTTAATATCCAGGTTCCTACTCCTATAAAAAAGCAATTGATAAGATAAAAATAAAAGCCTCCCCAAAAATACTCCCAATTTCCATTCGCTATTCCAAAACCAGCTGTACAAAGAGGCGGAATACATGCCGTGGAAACAGCAACACCCGCAATTACTTTTACGGCTTCCTTCCTTACAATTCCGAGGAACCAGGCCAGGCCGCCCAATAAAGCCAGGAAACAATCAAAAATCGTAGCGGTCTTAAAACTTTCCAATTGAGAAGTCTCTGAATGAAAAGGGGAAACAAAAAAATACAGTGCGGAGGAACACATCGCAACAACAATCATCAGAACCCAATTGATAATGCCAAGTCTTATAAGCCTCCTGTTTCCTGTAGAAAGACCAAAGGCCATTCCTACAATTGGACCCATTAACGGTGAAATAAGCATTGCACCAATAACAGCTGCTGAACTGTTGATATTCAGGCCTACACATGCAATTCCCATAGAAATTACCAGAAGCCATAAATTATGTCCCCGAAAATAAATTCCTTCTTCTATTTCCTGGAATGTAAATTCTTCATCTTCTTCCTTGGGTAATACAAATAGTTTTCGGAAATTGATCATGTATTATTCTTTCTGACAAAAGTATGAAAACAGCATTCAAGTATTATTAATAAATTTGCCTATTAAAAATCCACAAATGATTTATCTTGTAACTGGCGGAAGCGGCTTTATAGGTTCACACTTAATAGAACGATTATTAAGGAATGGACATTCTGTCATAAACGTTGACAATTTTGATGATTTCTATAATTATCAGACAAAAATTAAAAATACATTAGAGTCTATTGATAAAATTTCGGATTTTGAGTTTTCGGACAAAGAGACCGATATTACACATCTGGTTAGCCTTTCACAATCGGATAAATATCAGTTATATTATCAGGATATCCGTGATAAAAAGGGACTTGAAACTATTTTTAAAAATCACAAAATCGACCTTGTCATTCATCTTGCAGCCCTTGCAGGAGTACGTCCGTCCATTGAAAGGCCTCTGGAATATGAGGAAGTAAATGTACGTGGAACGATGAATCTTTGGGAACTCTGCAAAGAATTCAACATCAATAAATTCATATGCGCCTCTTCGTCAAGCGTTTATGGCAACAATGAAAAAACTCCGTTTTCAGAAGCAGATAATGTAGACCACCCTATTTCACCTTATGCTGCAACTAAAAAAAGCGGCGAAATTTTGGGACACGTTTACCATAACCTGTATCATATAGACATGATCCAGCTTAGGTTCTTCACCGTATACGGCCCCAGACAGAGGCCGGATCTTGCCATCCATAAATTTACAAAATTGATCTCAGAAGGACAGGAAATACCATTCTATGGTGATGGAAATACAGCAAGAGACTACACTTATATTGATGATATTATCGACGGAATCACAAAATCCATTCTCTATTTAGAAGCTCATTCCGGGGTTTACGAAATTATTAACCTAGGAGAAAGTGAGGTGATTACTTTATCAAAAATGCTTGGCACAATAGAAACCGCCCTGGGAATTTCTGCCATGAAGAAAAATCTGCCAATGCAGCCGGGAGATGTCCAGAAAACCTGTGCAGATATCACAAAAGCAAAGGCATTAATTGGCTACAAACCAGACACAGACTTCCAAAATGGCATAAAAAAATTTGTGGAATGGTTTTTGAGAAAATGACATCATATAAGTTGCTGACACAGCTGTAATGCAGCCTATGACGGGCAATGAACAAAAATTAATCAAAAAGAATTGAAAATCAAGTATAAAAAAGCGTATAATATAAGCTAATTTTATACTTTTGCAAAAAAAATCAGAAAATTATGTACTGGACATTAGAATTAGCCTCATACCTAAGTGACGCACCTTGGCCAATGACAAAAGCAGAACTTATTGACTATGCAATCAGAACTGGTGCACCAATGGAAGTAGTTGAAAACCTTCAGGCAATTGAAGACGAAGGAGAAATCTATGAATCTATCGAAGAGGTTTGGAGTGATTATCCTACCGACGAGGATTTCCTTTGGAACGAAGACGAATATTAATGAAAGCAATAAGCTTTGAGCGTCATGCTTAGAGCTTTTTTGCCCTTTTTTATATAAAACATTCACACGATAAGCGTGTCAGTAAAACGCTTAAAGCATATTGCTTTAAGCATAAAGCAAAAAATTTATGAGTTTTTTAAACAAAGTTCTTAAAGGGTTTTTGGGAGACAAAAAAGCGCAGGACCTAAAAGAAGTAAAAAAAGTTGTAACAAAAATCAAAGCTGTAGAACCAGCCATTCAACAGTTAACTGATGATGGGCTGAGAGAAAAAACTGCTGAATTTAAAGAGAACATAAAATCTTCAACCAGCAAAATAACAGCGCAGATAGAACAAATAAAAGAGCAGGTAAAAAATTCAACTAACGTAGATGAAAAAGAAGCTCTTTTCTCAAAGATTGAATCTCTGAAGAAAGAATCATACGACATTGAAGAGAAAGTTCTTGCTCAGGTTCTTCCTGAAGCTTTTGCCCTGGTAAAAGAAACGGCAAGAAGATGGGCCCAGAACGGAGGCATCCGTGTTAAAGCAACTGATTGGGACAGACAATTGGCTGCTGCGGGTAAAGATTTCGTAGAGATTCAGGGAGATACTGCAATCTGGAAAAGCTCATGGGACGCAGCCGGAACTCCTGTAGTTTGGGATATGGTCCATTATGATGTTCAGTTTATCGGAGGGGTTATTCTTCACAGCGGTAAAATTGCTGAAATGGCAACCGGTGAAGGTAAAACTTTGGTAGGAACATTGCCTATTTACTTAAATGCTCTTCCTGAAAGAGGGGTTCACGTAGTAACTGTAAACGACTATCTTGCGAAAAGAGACTCCGCATGGATGGGCCCTCTTTATCAGTTCCACGGAATGTCTATCGACTGTATTGATAACCACCAGCCGAACTCAGACGGAAGAAGAAAAGCATACAATTCAGATATTACCTACGGAACGAATAACGAATTCGGGTTCGATTATCTGAGAGATAACATGGTAACTTCACCTACAGAACTTGTGCAAAGAGAATTGAACTTTGCCATTGTGGATGAGGTAGATTCCGTATTGGTAGATGATGCCAGAACACCGTTGATTATTTCAGGTCCGGTTCCTCAGGGAGACAGACAGGAATTCGATGTTCTTAAACCTTCTATCGACAGAATTGTTGAAGTTCAGAAAAAAACAGTTTCCTCCATCTTTAATGAGGCGAAAAAATTAATCGCTGCAGGAAACACAAAAGAAGGAGGATTCAAATTGCTTCAGGCATACAGAGGTCTCCCTAAAAACAGACAGTTAATCAAATTCTTATCGGAAAGCGGAAACAGAGCATTGCTTCAAAAAACTGAGGCTCAGTATATGCAGGACAACAACCGTGATATGCCGATTGTAGATAAAGATCTTTACTTTGTAATAGAAGAAAAGAACAACCAGGTAGATCTTACGGATAAAGGTGTTGAATACATGTCTCAGGGAAATGAAGATAACAATTTCTTCGTTCTTCCGGATATCGGGACAGAAATCGCAGAAGTTGAGGCTAAAAATTTATCTAAAGAAGAAGAATTTGAAGCTAAAGAAAAACTTTTCTCTGAATTCGCTGAAAAATCTGAGCGTGTACACACGATGAGCCAGCTGTTAAAAGCGTATACATTATTCGAAAAAGATGATGAGTATGTAGTTATTGACGGTGAAGTAAAGATTGTTGACGAGCAGACAGGCCGTATCATGGAGGGAAGACGTTATTCAGATGGTCTCCACCAGGCAATTGAAGCTAAAGAAAATGTAAAAATTGAAGCAGCTACGCAGACCTTTGCAACGGTAACGCTTCAGAACTATTTCCGTATGTACAATAAGCTTGCGGGGATGACAGGTACTGCTGAAACAGAGGCGGGAGAGCTTTGGGAAATCTACAAATTAGATGTTGTGGTAATTCCTACCAACCGTCCTATCTTAAGACATGACAGACAGGATCTAGTTTTCAAAACTAACCGTGAAAAATATAACGCTGTAATCGAGGAAATTGAAAAATTAACAGCAGCAAAAAGACCTGTACTTGTAGGTACTACTTCTGTTGAAATCTCTCAGTTGCTTTCTAAAGCGCTTCAATTAAGAAAAATTCCACACCAGGTACTGAATGCGAAGCTTCACAAAAAAGAAGCGGAGATCGTTGCCGGAGCAGGACAGCCGGGAGTTGTAACGATTGCAACGAACATGGCAGGTCGTGGTACGGATATCAAGCTTACCAAAGAAGTAAAAGAAGCTGGTGGTTTAGCCATTATCGGTACGGAAAGACATGATTCAAGACGTGTAGACAGACAGCTTAGAGGTAGAGCGGGACGTCAGGGAGACCCTGGTAGTTCTCAGTTCTATGTATCTCTTGAAGATAACCTGATGCGTTTATTCGGTTCTGAGAGAATCGCAAAAATGATGGACAGAATGGGTCATAAGGAAGGTGAAGTTATTCAGCATTCTATGATCAGCAAGTCTATTGAAAGAGCTCAGAAGAAAGTGGAAGAAAACAACTTCGGGATCAGAAAAAGACTTCTTGAATATGATGACGTAATGAACAAGCAGCGTGACGTAATCTATAAGAGAAGAAAGAATGCCCTGTTCGGAGATCACCTGAAATATGACATTACGAACATGATTTTCGATGTTTCCAATTCAATTGTTGCTAAAGGAAAAGCTACAGGAAACTATAAGGATTTCGAATTTGATGTCATTAAGTTCTTCACTATGGAATCTCCGGTTTCTGAAAATGACTTCAAGAGCAAGCAGGTTCCTGAATTAACAGATCTCCTTTTCAAAGCAGCTCAGGAAGATTATAAAATGAAACTGAACTTACTGAAAGAGAAATCATTCCCTATCATTGAGAACGTATATCAAAACCAGGGTTCCATGTTCAAAATGATCCAGGTTCCTTTCACAGATGGTCACAAGACAATGACTATTGTTGCGGATCTTAAAGAAGCTTACGAAACTCAATGTGAAAGTCTGATCAATGATTTTGAAAAGAACATCACTTTATCCATCATTGATGAAAACTGGAAACTTCACCTTCGTGAAATGGATGACCTGAGAAGGTCTTCACAGGGAGCTGTTTACGAACAGAAAGATCCACTGGTAATTTACAAACAGGAATCATTCCACTTATTCAGTGAAATGGTAGACAAGATGAACAAAGAAATTATTTCTTTCTTATACAAAGGAGAAATTCCGGCCTAAGAATTCAATAATAAAATCTTATAAAAACCCCGCTTCAGCAGTACTGAAGCGGGGTTTTGCTATTCATCAACTAATAATTTATGACAAATATCAATTTTATTATTTATTTAGAACAATTAAAAACAATATATTTGCAGAAAATTAGACTTATTCATGAAAAATGTACTGATCTGTGCCTCATTGTTAGGTTCTATCCTGGTTTTTTCTCAGGAAAAAGACACTATTAAATCTAATGATATCGAAGAGGTTGTTGTCAACGGAAGATATTATCAAAAATATAAACTTAACGAAGTCTCCGGATCATTAAGGCTACAGACTCCTCTTATAGAGCTGCCACAGAACGTACAGTCTATAAGTGGGCAGGTTCTGGCCGACCAGATCACTTTAAACATGTCCGAAGGAATTGTCCGTAACGTAAGTGGTGCCAGAAAAGTAGAACACTGGGACAATGTTTACTCAAACGTTTTCATGCGGGGAGCAAGTATCGCAACTTACATGAACGGAATGAATGTTTCTTCAACATGGGGACCTATTAATCCGGACGCCTCTATCATCGACAGAATAGAATTCGTAAAAGGCCCTGCTGGTTTCATGGGATCTATGGGTGACCCTGCCGGGTTTTACAATGTAGTCACAAAAAAACCTACCGGAAAATTTGCCAACAGCGTAAGATTCACAACGGGAAGCTACAACCTTTTCAGAGGTGAAGCTGATCTTGACGGTGTTATTGTGAAGGATGGTGTTTTGGATTACCGTTTAAACTTAATGGGAAGCTCTAACAAATCATGGTCAGAAAATGATAAAACAAGTAAAATAATCATCGCTCCGTCTATTACATTCAGACCTACAAAAACAACAACATTCACGGCTCAGTATAATTATCAATATCTGAAATTCAACCAGCCGGGAGCATATTTAATGTCTAATGACGGCTATGCTTCGTTGAATGTTCATACCAATTTTAATGATCCGAACTTCAAAAAAACAGAAGTGAAAGATCAGAGTTTATTCTTAAGCCTGGATCAGAAATTATTCAAAGACTGGGTTTGGAGTACACAGTATGCCTACATGGATATGAATTATGACGGTGGCTCATGGTGGGGAACTTTTGACCCTGCTGATAAAAACATATTTAACAGGACTTTAAGCAACTGGCAGGCTGCCGGAAAAAACCACATATTCCAGACTTATTTAAGAGGGACTCTGAATACAGGAAATATCGTTCACAAAATTATTGCTGGATTTGATTATGGGAACAGAAAATATAACGCAGATTTTTCAGGGTATTCAAAAATTGTAAATGGAGTTGAGACTGCAATTTATCCAATTAATATTCAAAACCCTCAATATGGTGTAGATCCTTCTACATTACCGCCAGATAGTTTTTATACTTTAAACTCCGCAGCTCCTTTCTACAATGACCAGGGCGTAAAATATACCTCATATTATGCACAGGATCAGATAGAAATGTTCAATAATAAACTTCGTCTTACATTAGCAGGAAGATACACAAGCGGAACCACTTTCGCAGGGTATCCTTACTACTCGGAAGGAAATATAGTTCCTAAAGATACAGCTGGTGAATTTACACCAAGAGTAGGATTAAGTTACTCTTTCAGTGATGATTTCTCTGCATATGGAGTTTTTGACAAGACTTTCGTACCACAGTCGGCTATTCAATATTCAGAAACAAACCCTAAAGGTGTCCCTCTTACCACGCCTTTCAGAGGCCAAAACCTTGAAATCGGTATTAAAAAAGACTGGTTTGGCGGGAAATGGAATTCAACATTTGCTGTATATGATATAAGAAGACAAAATATATTTACATCTGATCCCGCCCGTCCAGGCAGTGGTCTTTCAGTAGCTACAGGCGAACAGAGAGCAAGAGGTTTCGAAGCTGACATTAAAGGAGAAATTATCAAGGGATTAAATGTTGTTATTAATTATGCCTATACAGATGCAAAAACAATTAAAGACAGTGATGCTGCAAAAATAGGTCAGCAGTCTCCCGGAAATGCCAAAAATGTACAGAATACCTGGTTAAGCTACAGATTTGAACATGGCAATTTAAAAGGATTCGGTATTTCAGCAGGTTATCAATATCAGGGAGGGAGACAGTCCTGGTTTGGAACAACAGCAAAGTATGATCAAAGCCTTGAAGATTATTTTGACACCAACTTCGGGATTTCTTATGTAGCAAAAAAATTCGATGTCAATCTATTGCTGAACAACGTTTTGAACAGAAAGCTTTACAGCGGGTATAGATCAGATGATGGCTCATACGCATGGATCTACAATGCTCCACGTAACTGGAGGTTATCAATCGGATATAAATTTTAAATAATTAAAAGTTAGCCTTTACGGAGGTTAACTTTTTTCTATGAAGAAAAAGCACCACCATAAAAAGAAAGTTTCTTTTACAAAGAAATGGTCTGCCAAACTGCATTTGTGGTTTGGTTTATCCATTGGTATCATTGTTTTCATTGTTGCTTTAACAGGTACAATGTATGTTTTCAAAGATGAGATTCAAAACGTTCTCAGAAAAGATGCCATTTATGTAAAAGCTGAAACCATCAACCAAAATCCCCTTTCCATTCAAGTTCTTAAAGAAAAGGTTTCTTTGGAAATGAATGAAAAATACCCTGTCAGCTCTATTGAAATTCAATTAGATAAAAACAAATCTTATGAATTTCTTTATTACGAAAAAAACAAAAAAGCCTGGAATTATTTTGATGAAGTTCTTATCAATAAACTGGTATATGTTAATCAGTATACAGGAGAAATTACAGGAATTTATAATGAAAAATATGACCTCTTTCCTATTTTAAAAGCCATTCACTGGAGTTTACTTTTAAAATCAGATTGGGGAAAATATGTAGTAGGAATTCCTACAGTCCTGTTTATCTTCATGCTGATCACGGGAATTATTTTATGGTGGCCAAAGAACAAAAAAGCAAGAAAAGGACGATTCTGGTTCAGCTGGGAAAATGTGAAGACCTGGAAACGTAAAAATTACGACCTTCATAATGTATTAGGTTTTTATGCTTCATTCTTGGCCCTGCTGATGAGTATTACAGGAATTTACTTTGCCTATCCGTACGTCAAAAACACCTTCAATCTTACACTTTCGGGCTCTTTGGATCTGCCAAAAGAAAAGGAAATCAAATCTCCGGACTCCCTGATGATCAAAAACACATCCGTTTTTGATCTTACCGCTCAGGAAACCAGAAAGCTTTATCCCACCTCTTCCAGTTTCAGAATTCCACTGAACGGAAAAAACAAAAAGGGAAAAGAATTAAAGAACATACCGGTTACCATATATGGACAGGAAGGACGCTACAGTGAGAGAAATACATTGGTCTTTGACAAATATTCAGGGAAACTTCTTGCAGATAAACCTCATCAGAAACTGAGCAATGCAGAAAAATATGCCAATGCCAACTATGATATCCACACAGGATCCTATTTTGGGCTGTTCGGGAAAATTTTATGGTTCATTACGGGCCTCATCTGCACATCACTCCCCGTTACCGGCTTTTTAGTATGGTGGGGAAAACAAAAGAAACAAGGAAAGAAAATATAATGAAAAAAGCGCTTTTATCAGCCGCATGCTTAGGGTCGGCAACAGTTTTTGCACAGGTTAAGGACAGCCTGCAGACCAACAATGTGGATGAAGTTGTGATGACTGCTTCCAGAAAAAAAGAAAGTATTAAAGAAATACCAAGCTCAGTAACGATTGTTGCAGAAAAGCAGATCCAGTCTCAGCTTACCGTCAATTCTGATATCACCAGCATTCTTCAGTATACGGTTCCCAGCTTAGGGACCAACTCCGGGCAGACCTCCAACACAGGCCAGACTTTAAGAGGTCGTCAGGTTCTTGTTCTTATTGACGGAATTCCACAATCTACCCCTTTAAGAAACGGGGCAAGAGACATCAGAAGCATCGATCCTTCTGTTATTGAAAGAATTGAAGTGATCAAAGGAGCCTCTTCTATCTACGGAAACGGTGCAGACGGCGGAATCATCAACTATATCACCAGAAGAAGTAAATCTGATAAAAAAATTTCCGGACTTACCCAGGTTGGTTTTACAGGCCAGACCTATGGAGGAACCTTAGGAGTAAGAGCCAGCCAGCTGCTATCCGGAAAAGTGAATAAATTTGATTATGTTTTCTCTCTTGCCTATGAAAGAACCGGCTATATGAAAGATGCCGACGGAGTGAACCTTACTCCAACCTACAGCCCAGCAAAAATGGATAACTATAACGGAATGCTTAAAGTTGGTTATAACATCAATAATGACCAGAGAATTGAAGCTTCTTACATTGGATATTCCTCCAGATCGGATCTTAACTTAGGGCTCGTAACCGGAAAATACGGCTTTAAACCAACCATTGGCGAAGGTGTAGGAAAAAACCTCGAAACGACACCTCAGGGAACACCAAAAAACCACAATTTCAGGATCAATTATGATAACCAGAATCTTTTTGGGGGAACTACTTCATTGAATTTCAATGCTTATATGCAGGATTTCAAGACAGTATACGGATACAGTGACACCTTCTTCGGAGGAGGGCAGTCCAATGTCATTTCCAAAAAATATGGCGCCAGATTCAACTTTGATACAAAGCTTTGGAACGCTCAAAATTCGCAGGCTGAAGTCATGTACGGAATGGATATCCTTAATGACCAGACCGTTCAGAAGCTTGAAGATGGGCGTTACTGGACACCGGATATGAATATGACCAACTTGGCCCCTTTTGTGTTGGTTAAAATCGATTTATTAAAAAAATTAACCATTAAAGGAGGCCTTCGCTATGAAAACATGAACGTTAAAGTAGGAGATTTTAATACCCTTTCCTCTATTAAAAGTGACGGAACTTTTACAACAAGCATTTTTGTGACCGGTGGAAAACTAAAATATAATGCATTAGTGGCTAATTTAGGAGTACGTTACAATATTGAACCGTTCGTTAACCTGTTCGGAAGCTTTTCACAGTCCTACTCTATCAATGAGCTGGGAAGAATTCTGAGAACATCCACCCAGGGAACCATTCAAAATCTTGAAACCAAACCTATCATTGTCAACAATTATGAATTCGGTGCTACAGGACAGATTTCAAAATGGGTCAACTACGAAATTACGTCTTATGTAAGCACTTCAAAACTGGGGGCTTCATTTGTACAGAGTGCAGACCGGGCATTAACCATACAGAGGTCGCCGGAAATTGTTTACGGTGTAGAAGGGTTCCTTCACTTTACCCCTGCAAAATGGATCAATTTCGGAGGAAGCTACAGCTGGATGGAAGGGATTACCTCTATTAAAGACGATGGGGATTATTCTGCAAAAATCAATAACAGCCGGATTTCTGCGCCTAAGATACTTGCTTATGTTCAGGCAAGACCTATACAAACTCTATCAATTGGTTTTGACATGCTGCACGCCTTTGAGCAGGACAGATTTCAGCCAAATGCAAAAACCGGATTATTTGTATACGGAGAAGGTTATGTTCCGGAATACACTGTTTTTAATTTTAAATCAAGCTACGAAATCAATACAAACTGGAGAGTTTCGTTGGGTATTGAAAACCTGTTCAACAAAATGTATCAGCCTGCCATAGCATGGTGGTCTGCTCGTGATAGCGAATTCGTGAATTCACTGGGGAGAAGAGGCACTCTGATGCTTGAATATAAATTTTAATTAAACTAAATAAAAAGATAAAATTTATCTTTGTGATACTTTGAACTGCGATATGAGAAAAAAACATCATCATAAGAAAAAACCGGGCTTTTTCAAAAAATGGTCAGCCAAACTGCACCTGTGGCTAGGTCTGGGAATTGGCTTTTTGATTTTTATCATTTCCATTACAGGAGCGCTTTATGTTTTCAAAGACGAAATAGAAAATCTCACCAGAAAGGACGTCATCTACCACAATGAACAGAATATAGCACAAAAGCAGGCTCTCCCCATCAGAATAATAGAAAAAGCTGTTGCCGAACAGGTAAAAGAAAAGTATCCTATCCATTGGGTAAATGTCCCTATCGATAAAAAAATGTCGTACATATTTTATTGGTATGAGCATAATACGGATACCTGGAATTATTTTGATGAATTTCCGATCTATAAAGCGGCTTATGTAAATCCTTATACGGGAAAAGTCCTCAGAACATATGATGAAAAGAACGGATTCTTCAATATTGTAAAAATGATCCACTGGAGCTTTTTACTGAAGCAGGACTGGGGAACCTATGTAGTGGGAATCCCTGTTATCATTTTTATCATTATGCTTATTACCGGAATTGTTCTCTGGTGGCCTAAAAATAAAGCAGCAAGAAAGCAACGTTTTTCTTTTAAATGGAAAAACATCAAAAGCTGGAAAAGAAAGAATTATGACCTTCACAATGTGCTTGGCTTTTATTCCTCCATCTTTGCTCTCATCTTCGCAATTACAGGACTTTTTTATGCTTTTTTCTTTGTACAGGCTATGATATACGTGATATTCTCCGGGGGAGAAACAAAATATCCGGATTTTTCCTACATTAAAACCAAGGCTCCGATAGAACTACGGACTGAAGGAACACTGGACAAAGTCATTCATACTGTACAGCAGAAATACCCTGATGCTTTCGGTTTTGCTATTGACCTTGGCCATGAACATATGGATGATCATGAGCATCCTAATTTTGAAGTGTTTGTAAAACACCTTTCTTATTCTTATCACAAAAGCAGCAGCCTTATTTTTGATGAAAACTCCGGCGAACTGCTCCACACCCACGATCCCAAGGACAAAAACTTCGGCGAAAAAGCAGTAGCGGCCAACTATGACATTCATGTAGGAGCAATTCTAGGGCTTCCTACAAAGATCATTGCATTTATTGTCAGCCTCTTGTGTGCATCCTTACCTGTAACCGGATTTATGATCTGGTGGGGCAGAAGAAAAAAGAAACCGGTAAAAGCTGCATAAAAGTTTTTTAAATAAAAGTTTGTTAATAATTCATTAATACAATCTTTTTTATAATTTTAACCCTTTAGAATTTATAAACAGGAAATGTCATTAATAGATTTATCAAAACAAGTTGCTCTAGGAATTGATATCGGCGGAACGAATACAAAGTTCGGAGTAGTAAACCATCGCGGTGAAGTTCTGGAAAAAGGAAGTCTGAGAACTGATGAGTACGAAAAAGTGGAAGACTTTATCGAAGCTTTGTATGAGCAGGTTCAGCCCCTGATCGAAAAATACGGGACAGAGAAAAACTTTGACGGAATTGGAGTAGGCGCTCCTAATGCCAACTATTATAAAGGAACCATCGAACAGGCTCCCAACTTACCCTGGAAAGGACTGATCCCTTTCAGTGAGCTGATGAAAGCCAAATTCAGCCTGCCATGCACCATTACCAATGATGCTAATGCAGCTGCCCTTGGGGAAATGCTTTTCGGAGCAGCCCGTGGTATGAAGGATTTCATTATGATCACTCTGGGAACCGGTGTAGGCAGTGGAATCATTTCCAATGGAAGTCTGATTTACGGGCACGACGGCTTTGCAGGAGAACTTGGCCATACCATTGTAAAACCTGGCGGAAGAAAGCACTGGAGCACAGGATCTGAAGGAAGCCTGGAAGCTTATGCATCAGCCACAGGAATTGCGATCACCGCAAAAAAAATGAGGGCTGAATTTCCTGAATCTATGCTGAGCCAATATCCTGAAGAATCCATTAACTCAAAAACGGTACATGAATGCGCCATAAAAGGTGACCCGATTTCTATTGAGGTTTTCAGATATACGGGACAGAAACTGGGTGAAGCTTTGGCGAATTTCGTCATGTTTTCTTCACCGGAAGCCATTCTTTTATTCGGCGGCGTGATCAAGGCCGGTGATTTTATTTTGAAGCCTGCAAAACTTCATATGGAAAGAAATCTTCTTCCGATCTTCAGAAATAAAGTGAAACTGGTTTTCAGTGAACTTGATGAAGCAGATGCTGCCATTCTTGGAGCAAGTGCTTTAGTTTGGGAAAAATAACTGAAACAGCATTAAAATAATAAAAGCATCCTTTTGGGGATGCTTTTTGTTTTTAAACAACATACTCAATTGATTTTTTCACAGATCTCACAGAATTATTTTGTGCCATATCTTTCAATTTATCGTCTCATTAATCATTAAAACATACAATCAATTCTGTTTTAAATCATTCTGTTTATCATCCGAAATGAAAAAGTTTTTCTTATTTTTGATTGGTTTTTTACTCATTTTCTGCCAATGCAGAGAGAAGAAAACGGCTAATAAATAATTAAAAATAATGGATAATAATAATTTAGAACAGATCACTTTCGGCGGTGGATGCCTCTGGTGTGTGGAAAGCTGTTTCAATATGCTTAAAGGCGTGCAATCTGCTATCTCCGGATATTCAGGAGGCCACAAAGACAATCCAACCTATGAGGAAGTGTGTACAGGAGAAACGGGACACGCTGAAGTGGTACAGATTACTTTCGACCCTAAAATCATTTCTTATGCACAGCTGATGGATGTATTTTTCTTCCTTCATGATCCTACCCAGCTAAACAGACAGGGCAATGATATCGGAACACAATACCGTTCCGTTATTTATTATAAGGATGAAGCAGAAAAAGCTAAAGCTGAGGAAGCCCTTAAAAAATCCGAAGAATCAGGTAAATGGCCTGGAAAATACGTAACGGAAATAACGCAGTTCGAGAAGTTCTGGCCTGCAGAACAGTATCATCAGGGGTATTATAACGTGAACCCTAACCAACCTTACTGTAGTGCCGTAGTAGGCCCGAAGATCCAGAAATTTAAAAAACATTTTGGGGAATTGGGAATGCTGAATGAAGCGTAAAAAATATAAAGCGAATATCTTTTTGATGTTCGCTTTTTTTTGTGAAAAATTACTCTTCTGCTTCTATAGAATCTTTTTGTTTGCCGGCATATTTATAAATAATAAGAGATGTTGATTTTCGTAATTCTCTTCCGTTATCCGGATCTATTCCATCGTCTGTAAAAAACTCAACTTCATTGTAATACTTTGAATACCACGTCCTGCCAAGAGCATTCTGGTTAGTAAGAGTATCTTTTCTCATAATCTTTTTAAAATGCTGAAATTGATGTTTATTCATGGCTACAACATCAAGTCCGGGCTTAATATAACTACTATCCGTCGCAACATATCTTTCCCCATCCCAGTACATATATTTTTTGTCAATACCAGATTCTACATTTGATATTAACCCTAGTGGAAATAAAGAGTTATTCTTAAGTTTCTTATTGTTGGAGAATACAATATTACCAGTGACAAGACATAAAAGCAGTGCAATCTCCATTATACCGAAGCCATTTTGTTTCATAAACTCGGGCATTGCGAGAATTGGCTTATTAATGATAGTGATCACAATTTTAGAAATTGCTTGTTGAATACTATATTCCACCGTTCTCCACTCAGAACAGTAATCTTTAAATGTATCATATCCTATATATCGGCTTAGATTATCTAAAACCGCTCTTTTTATGTTATAGTCTTCACCTTGTTCAACTATTGCCTTATAATAATTTTCAAAAGATTTGTAACTCAGTGGTTCAAAATCATCTTTTAAAATTTGTTCAAGATGTAGAAGAATTCCATTAAATGATGTTTCTGTAGCTTCATTTGAAGCTTTTTCGTAAACATCTTCTAACAATTTCTTTTTTTCAGATAAAAATTTTGACATACTCATGGTTATTATGATGAAAATTAAGAAGTTTCAAGTCAAAATAAATACGGTTTCCCGTATATCCCCACTGATAAAAACTTTCCAAAAACTTTCCAAAAACATTCTAACCCTTGCCTCTTCTTTCGTCGTTAATTTGCCATAGAAATCAGTGAGAAACAAAACATTACAAAAACAAATGTACAAAACTGATTTCAAAATTCACCAGATAAAACGGAGGAAAACTCCGGGTTGGGAAGCGGATGTTTCTCCTCCGTTTTTGAAGGTTTACTTCCCAAAAATTTAAGAAGCGCTTCGAAATTTTTACCCGTGTAACACTGCTTACGATCTGTTTCGTGAGGAAGAACACCAGTGCCAAATTTTAAATTTTTAAACCAATGTTAGAATTAATATTGATGCTACTGGGATTAGCATTTTCAAATAACACAGCAAATACTACATCAGATAATAATAGTAATCAGGGACAGACAATAGTTCAACTGACAGATCCGGGAGAAGGTTTAGATCCGGGAGACGGAGGCCCAATTGGAGGAAATACGGGACAACTCCCACCTCCTCCATCAAATAACCCTTAATATTCAGTAAAAGAGCGGATTGTATAAATCTGCTCTTTTTCTTATTTTGCAGGAAAAACTATTCATGAAAACATTCTTCTCTCTAGTCTTACTCATAATCTTATTTTCCTGCAGAAGGGAAAGCAACAGAGAAAGTAGTCATAAAAATCCTAATTATGAGAAAGCAAAACAATTCCGTATAGCGAATAAACCTGATTCGGCATTCTATTATTATAATTTGGCAAAAAGTGATTACACAGCCAACAACGATTCATTAGGAGCCGCCAAATCCTTAGTAAATATGGCAATGCTCCAAACTACTTCTGGCGATTTCTATGGAAGTATTGAATCTTCATTGGAGGCAAATAGCCTGCTTAAAAATGAAAAAGACAGCATTACAAGAAGCACTTTAGCTACAAATTATAATAATATGGCTATGGCATCTAATTCTCTTAAGGAATATGAAAAAGCTTTTGAACTGTTTAAAAAAGCATTAAGGTACGTTGATAATAAAGAGGATGAATATTTATGTTATAATAATATTTCAGATGTATTAATAAGCCAGAAAAATATAAAACTGGCCAAAAAATATCTTCAAAATGCAATACTGGCAAAAGACAGTATTAATTATTCCAGAGCTTTAAATAATTTTGCCAAAGCAAAATACCTAGATGATAAAAATTACAACCCACTGCCAGAACTATATAAAGCATTGGTAATTAGAGAAACACAACAGGACAATTGGGGGAAAAATGCTAGTTATGCCACATTATCTGACTACTTTGCAGAAAAAGATAAAATAAAAGCTCTTTTTTTTGCAAAAAAGATGTTACAAACGGCATCAAATATTAAAAGCCCAGATGATAAAAAAGAAGCTTTGTTAAGAATTATTTATTTAGATCCTGTTAATTATTTAAATAACTTTCAAAAATTTAATAGTGTTAATGATAGCATTCAAACAGCAAGAAACAAAGCAAAGAATCAATTTGCTCTTATCAGGTTTGATGTTGAGAAAATGAAAACTGATATTGCAGAGGGGCGAAACCAATTGTTAATTAAGAATATTCTTGTTGCAGCTCTAATTATAGCAATCATTATAATTATCATATGGTATTGGAAAAGACAAAAAAGACTCAAACAAGAAAAAGAGCTCGAAATTAAAAACACCCAGCTCAAACTCTCCAAAAAAGTTCACGACGTGGTTGCCAACGGCATTTACCAGGTCATGACAAAAATAGAAAATCAGGAAAATTTTGATAAAGAAAAAGCTTTAGATGAGCTGGAATTTGTGTACGAGAAATCCAGAGACATTTCCTACGAAAAGGAAGATGCTAAAGATGAACAGGATTTTAGCGAAAAGATTTCAAACAGTATTGGCTCTTTTAATAACGATACAGTAAAAACCTATATCGCTGGAAACGAAAAAAATATCTGGGAAAATGTAAGCCAGCCTAAACAGGAAGAAATCTATCAAATCATTCGTGAGCTGCTTGTCAACATGAAAAAACACAGCAAAGCATCTGTTGTTTCGTTTCGCTTTGAAAGAATTAACAATGAGATCACCATCCACTATAAAGACAATGGAATTGGAGTGTCCGGAGCAGTAATGTATAAAAATGGATTATCAAATGCGGTTTCCCGTATAGAAATTTTGAAAGGACAAATTATTTTTGACACCGAAACCGAAAAAGGATTGAAAATCGACATTTCATTTCCTGTTTACTAAAAAACTAAAAAATGTTCAAAAAAATTTTAATAGCCGAAGACCATGAAATGGGTAGTTTATCTGTCCAGAAAACATTAGAAGAACTCAATATTCCGAATGTTGATTATGTATATTACTGTGATGATGCTTTAGCAAAAATTAAAAAATCTATTCGGGAAAACGATCCTTACGACTTGATGATTACGGATCTTTCTTATGAAGAAGATCATCATCTTCAGAATATTAAAGATGGAAAAGAACTGATTGACGAAGTCAGAAAGTTACAGCCTTTATTAAAAATCATTGTCTTTTCCGGAGAACGTAAATCAGGAATTATTGATTTGCTTTTTACCGAATTCAGGATTAACGGATACGTCTGCAAAGCCAGAAACGACTCTAAAGAACTGAAAAAAGCAATCGCATCCGTTTACGTTAATGAAAACTATCTGTCTCTTGACCTTAAACAAGAAGTTAAAAAACTCAACAGTTATGAGTTTACAAAATATGACATAACACTTGTTTCTCTTCTTTCTCAAGGGGTTCAGCAAAAAAATATTCCGACTTATCTGCAGAATAATAATATCACACCCAATAGCCTGAGTAGTGTGGAAAAAAAATTAAACAGTTTAAAAGAAGCACTTGGAGTTACAAGCAATGAACAATTAATAGCTTTCTGCAAAGATCTGGGAATTATTTAATCTTGTTTTTAAATATTGTATAAAACCTTTCAAAAATTTGAAAGGTTTTTTCTTTTACGGTTAACCGTAAGGATTGGTTTTCTAATCGTTCTACTTTTGGAGTGTTAAACATTTAAAATAAATAATATGAAAAAGTATTACGTAAACAAAAGAGCACAAAGCAACGGAGATCATGAAGTACATCATGAAAACTGCAAATATCTACCGGACCCTGCGAATAGAAAATATTTGGGAGAATATTCTTCTTGTAAGGATGCTGTAAAAGAATCAAAGAAAACGTACTCCCAATCAAATGGATGTAAAACATGTTCAAACGAATGTCACACTAGCTAAGTAATTGTTATGGAAAAATTTGTCATCACAAAAAGAGTCAACAGCGAGTATCAGTTTAATCTAAAAGCCGGAAATGGCGAAATCATTTTAACAAGCGAAGGCTACGTTCAAAAAGCATCTTGTATAAAAGGTATTGAATCTGTGAGGGTCAATTCCCAGGAAGATTCAAGATACGACAGAAGAGTTGCGAAAAACGATAAAGACTACTTTGTACTAAAAGCAAGAAACGGAGAAATCATTGGTAAAAGTCAATATTACAGTTCCAAATCTTCAATGGAAATCGGGATTTCATCTGTGAAAAAAAATGCGTCTACTGCTGAAATCGTTGACGAAACCCTTTAAAAACAATACTATGGATCTCAAAATTAAACTTGAACAGTTACACCAGAAAGTAGTCGGCCTGAAAGACCAGATCAGTACGGAAGAAGCGACAAAAAATGCTTTTGTAATGCCTTTTATACAGATTTTAGGGTACGATATCTTTAATCCGACAGAAGTTCTTCCGGAACATATTTGCGACATCGGAACGAAAAAGGGAGAGAAAGTAGATTATGTAATCAAACATAATGATGAACCTATTTTTATTATAGAATGTAAGCACTGGAAAGAAAATGCTGATGCACACAATTCTCAGCTTCACCGGTATTATCATGTTTCAAAAACACGGTTTGGCGTGTTGACCAATGGAATCGTCTATAATTTCTATACCGACCTGGAAAAGCCTAATATTATGGATGAGAAGCCTTTTTTCACCATCAATATTGAAGATTTAAAAGACAGTTCTATCAAAATTCTTGAAAGTTTCACCAAAAAAGATTACAATCTTGAAAGCATATTAGATTCTGCCGAAGCTTTAAAATACATCAAAGCGATCAGAAAAGAGTTTGAGAAAGAAATTGAAACCCCATCCGATGAACTCGTCAAATTATTGGTCAGTAGATTTTTTGAAAAACACCTGACAGCCAACAGAATGGTTTCTTTTAAAGAATATACCAAGAAGGCTTTAACGACTTCCATCAATGAATCCATCAGTTTCAGGCTTAAATCTGCATTAAGCATTAATGAACAGATTGAAAAACAGGAAGAAGGGGTGAAAACCGCTCAGTCTATCGATGAAAATAATGATTCAAAGATTGTAACCACCGAAGAAGAGTTGGAAGCCTTCCAGATTGTAAAAGCTATTTTAAGAGAAAAAGTTCCTTCCCAGAGAATTGCCCACAGGGATACTCTATCCTATTTTGGAGTTTTACTGGATGACAACAACAGAAAACCGCTTTGCCGCTTTCACTTTAATACCTCAAATAAATATCTGGAAACTTTTCATAACGGTAAAGAAGCTGGGGAAAAAGTCCTATTGAACAATCTGGATGAAATTTACAATTTCAAAGAAGCACTCCATAAAACCTTAGAAAACTATAATTAACAAAAACTAATATCCATGAAAACACTCATCTCTATACTCATCCTAAGCATTGGTATATTGACTGCTGATTCTTTCAGTCTTTCCGGCTCCAAAAGCCTACACCATGGCAGAAGATGTACCGGTTCTGCATCATGCAGTGCCTGCTCCAACTGTACAGGTTGCGCTCATTGCTCTTCCGGAGGAAGCTGCGGCGTATGCAGTGGTGGCTCTTATGGAAAGAAATCATCTTCCAGTAAAAAGAAATCTAAAGCCTCTCCGGATTCGCATTACACTAAAAAAAGTAAATCTTATAATTCTCCGAAAATCCGGATTGATGAAATCAACATCAATACCAACAACCGGTATTTTGCAGGGATTGCAATAACCAAGATCTATGAAAAGCCTTTTCTAAAGTCTAAAGTAATAGAGACCGTTCCAAAAAACACTGAATTAAAACAGTTATCCAAACAGGATTCCTGGTATAAAGTGCAGGTGAAAAAAAGCGGAAAAGTAGGATATGTCTATTACAAAGATGTAAAATAATTTGAAAAACAAAACATCATGAATTTAAAGAAATTTTTAAACGAAGAACAAGATCCAAAAGCCGTTGAAAAGCTTTTAGAGAGAATCAATGATCTTATAACATCTCAGGAGTTTGTAGAATATATTGCTGTTCAAAAAAAACCTGCTATCAATTTTTCTCCAGACTGTATCGCACTTACCAACAGAAGAATTATCTTCTGCAGACCTAAAAACTTTGGATTATCCATGGACTTTCAGGATTATAATTGGGTAGATATTGCAGATTGTCATATTAAAGAAGGAATTTTAGGGGCCACTTTTACAATGAAAACCATAGGCAATTATACCAATATGATGGATTATCTGCCAAAAGCCCAAGCCAGAAAACTTTACCAGTTTGCCCAGGAAATTGAAGAGAAGATGAGAGGTGTAAGAAGAGAAAAAGATCTTGAGGTCAGAAGAGCCTCAGCAGGTGGAGTTACAGTAAATAATGCCACCCCGATAATAGCACAACCTTTTCAAACTCCGCAAACTGTTACACAGCTTATAGAAGCTGAAGATCCTTTTGCTGTTTTACAAAAACTGAAAGGATTAATGGATAACGGAATCATTTCTGTCGAAGAATTTGAAAGTAAAAAGAACGAAATATTATCAAGAGTTTAGCCATATGAAATCAAAATTTACTGCTGCAATGCTTGCTTTCTTTTTAGGCGGCCTAGGCATTCATAGATTTTATTTAGCACAAAATAAATTAGGATTATTGTATTTGCTATTCTTTTGGACATTCATTCCCGCATTTATTGCACTGATTGATTTTTTCATTTTCATTTTTATGTCTGAAGATAATTTTAATTACAAATATAATCTCAAGACCGGATTTTAAAACTTAATCCCATGAAACCTTTTCTTACCTTATGCGCGGTCTGTTGTTTCCTAGCTATTTTCAGACTTCCTATAGAATATTATACTATTTTGAGAATTCTCATTTCCATGGGTGCTTTACTTGTTTTGTATAATGCAGTCCGTTTTAAGCAATATTATTTCAGTCTGATTTTCCTCTTCATCCTTATCCTTTTCAACCCTGTTTTTCCTATTTATCTGTACAGAAAAAATATCTGGATTCCTATGGATATCATAACCGGGATCCTCTTTCTGCTGATCGCTTTTGTTGAAAAACCGGAAGAAAAAAAGAAAGAAATCACAGAAGCTACGGAAGAAACGATAGCACACCCTACCCAGCCGAGGCTCCATTCCCGGGATGTCATTATTAATCCTAAAAAACCAAGAGAAAACTAATCCAACCATGGAACATATTCAAATTACCGAAAACCTTAAAGCACATTTTTTAAGACTCTACCAGATGGCCATCTGTGATGATGATTTCAGTACCCTGGAACTGAAAATGCTTTATAAATGTGCGGAAGAAAGAGGAATATCCCCTAAAAACCTGGACGAAATCCTTTTAAATCCTATCAATTTTAAATCACTCGTTCCCCAGACCATTGAAGAAAAAGTAGACTATCTCTATGACCTCACTGTAATGATCTGGGCAGATGGAGTAGTTTCCCCGAATGAATATTCTGCAATGGAAAAATATGTTCTGATGTTTGGGTTCCTTCAAGAAAACGTAAAAGCGATTGTCGATTATCTGATAACCTCTGTAAAAACCGGAAAAAATAAAACAGATATTTTATACGAACTAAAAAACTAACTGATCATGACCACTAATATTAAAAATTTATTCAAATTAAAATCAATTCCCATTGAAGCGTCAAAAGAAGAATCTCCCATACCGGAAATTGATTCCAATGCAGAATCTCCTGAGGAAAGCAGAAAGCGAACCTACCATGAATCCGGCTATAGAGACAGTTCCAGAAATAATGGAAACCATACAACGCTCTTCATTTGCCTGGATGCCGTTTACTCCAAATTCCAGAATGAGGAAAAAGAAATGGTGGAAAAACAGCAAAAGCTCAAAGAATCTTATATTAATGAACAAAAAAACAGAGAAACAGAGATTAAAGCATTGACCGTTTCACTGGAAACCAAAGAAGAACAATTTAACAATAAAAATAATGAAATTGAGAATCATCAAAATAAAATTGAAAGTTTAAAAGTGGAGATCAACGATTTACCCAGAAATCCGGAAAAGCACAATGTAAAAGCAACAAAAGGGGCTTCCACAAAATTCTGGATCGGTGCCATTCTTCTTGTTCCCATCAGTTTGTACCTGCTTACATTTTATATTTCAACTTCCTATTCGGCGTTTTTTAAAAGTTTTGATGCTAAAAGCACGGTGATTCAAAGTGTATTAGATGCACAGGCGTTCAGCAAAGCATGGAATGAAGGGGCAATAGAAGGGGCTTTTGTCACCCTGATTCCATCTGTTTTCTTAGGTCTTGGTTTTTTAATTCATATGTTTGGAGAAAACAAAACCAGACTCAATTATATCAAACTGGGACTGTTATTCCTCATCACCTTCATCTTCGATGCTATTTTGGCATACGAAATTGAGTCTAAATTATATGAACTAAACAAAACCTTCGATTCTCCCCCATTCAATCTTAAAATCGCTTTTACCAAAAATCAGTTTTGGGGAATTATTTTCGCGGGATTCATTGTTTACATTATTTGGGGACTGGTTTTCGATTTTGTGATGAAGGAACACCGGGAGAAAGATAAAATTAAAAACGAACAGGAGATCAGACAGAAAAATGTGCTCTTCCTGATGGAAAAAATTAATGTTCTTAAAAAAGAAATTGAAGAAATCCTTGTCAGTATCGGAACGACTAAAGAACTCATCATAAAAACACGCGGAAGAATTGAAGAACTTCAAAACATCATTGACGGAGTGATTATTCCTACCAAAGATTACAAACTCTACGCTTCGGAATATGTTCAGGGCTGGATTACCTATATCGGTGAAAAAATAGCTGTTTCAAAAACGGAAAAGCAAACCATGATAGACAGCTGTATCGACACCTACAACACCAATCTGAAAGATGTAGGAGCTAACTCTGATAATCAAAATTTAGTTTATTTATCTGCATTATAAGTCACTTGTCATGAAAAAAATATTGTATTTATTATTAATCATTTCTTTGGTCTGCTGTTGTAAAAAAGAACCCAAAGATCTCCCACCTGGTACAACTTCTTCTAAAGTTGACTCTAACAATATCAATGTCAGTATTCTGATTGATTTATCCGACCGGATTGATCCCCAAATAAACCCGAATCCAACAATGGAATATTTCCAAAGGGATATAGAATATATTAAAGCAATCGAAAAAGGATTTCTGAACCATATCAAAACAAAAAGAATCATCACGTATAATGATCAGATGCAGGTCTTCTTCAATCCTGAGCCTTCCGACCCTAAAATCAATGACTTTACAAAAGAGCTTAAAGTTTCTTTCGATCAAAATACAAACAAAGCCTATTTCAATACCGTTGAAAAAAAATATGCTACATTACCCACCAATATTTATCAGTCTGCAATTAAAGACGGAAAATATGTAGGTTCTGATATCTGGGAATTTTTTAAAAATAAAGTCAATGATTATTGTGTAAAAGAAGATCACAAGAATATCTTGTTTATCCTGACAGACGGATACATGTATCATGAAAATTCCAAGTTTTCAGAAAAAACAAAAACCTCTTATTTAACCTCAAAGCTTATTAAATCAAACAATTTAACAAAGTCTGATTTTAAAACGACATTTGAGAAGAATAATTTTGGTTTCGTGAAAGCCAATGATAATTTAAGCAACCTGGAAGTCATTGTACTCGGAATTAATCCTGAAAAAGGGAATCCATTTGAGGAAGCCGTTATCAAAGAATACTGGGAAAATTGGTTTAAAGAAATGAAAATTAAAAAATATCAGATAAAATCAGCCGATTTACCTTCCAATTTAGAACCTATTATTATAAAAGCCATTACAGGTGAATCATAAAAAATACACTCATCGTATTTCAAAAAAAGCGAAGATTTCTCTTCGCTTTTCTATTTTCTTATCATTTCCGTATGTGGAATATCATCTTCCAGGTATTTTTTCCCTGTATCTACAAATCCGAATTCGGAATAAAATCTTAATAAATAATCCTGTGCCGAGATTTTAATCTCTGAAGTATGGAAACGGTTCTCTATTGTTTCTACAGCATACTTAATCAGCTGTCGCCCCAGGTTTTTTCCTCTCGCCTGTTCCGTTGTAAGAACTCTTCCGAGAGAAGTTTCATCATACTTTATTCCTTTGTCAAAAACACGGCAGTACGCAAGAATCTGACCATCTTCTTCAGCCCAGATATGAATTCCCTTCTGATCGTAATTATCCAGATCAGGATAAGGACAGTTCTGCTCGATCACAAAGACATCAATACGGGCCTTTAAGACCGAGTACAGCTCAGGAACTGTAAACTCGTCGAACGTTTTAATCTTCCAGATTATATTACTCATCAAAACTTACATTATTATTTTTCAGGAATTCATTCGTTTTCTGAATAAAATCCAGGATCTCATCACCACCCGTTTTCTTTTCCGCAGAAGTTACATACAGTTCGGGCAAATCATCCCAGGTTTTGTGCAGCTCGTTTTTATAGTTTTCTACATTTTGTATTGCAACATTCGGTTTCAGCTTATCAACTTTCGTGAAAACAATTGAAAAAGGAATCCCGCTTTCCCCGCACCACTGGATAAATTCCAGATCTATCTTTTGCGGAGTATGTCGTGAATCTACCAAAACGAAAAGGTTCACCAGGTTTCTTCTGTTCAGAATATAATTGGTAATCAGCTTTTCAAAATCCTTTCTTATAGATTTTGAAACCTTTGCATATCCATAACCCGGTAAATCCGTCAGATACCAGTCTTCATTTACTAAAAAATGATTGATCAGCTGAGTTTTTCCCGGAGTTCCGGAAGTTTTTGCCAGATCCTTGTGATTCATCATCGCATTAATCAGTGATGATTTTCCGACATTAGACCTTCCGATAAAAGCATATTCAGGCATAGTAGGCTCTGGGCATTCCTGCCATTTCCCACTACTCTTTACAAAATTTGCTGTTTTAATAACCATTTCTCGAATATTTTAGAAAAACAAACCATTAAGAAAAGCTCTTAATGGTTTATTATTATTTGTTTTAAACTTTGTCTTTTAACCAGCTGTAGAGAATTTCATTGAATTCGTCCGGCTTCTCCATCATCGCAGCATGTCCGCATTTCTCGATCCAGAAGAGATCTGAATTTGGAATAAACTTATGCATATCTTCAGCCACTTCAGGAGGTGTTACATTATCCTGTCTCCCCCAGATCAAACACGTAGGGGTTAAAATCTTAGGAAGGTCGTTCAGCATATTATGTTTAATAGCGCTTCTTGCCAGCATTACTGTTTTTATTCCTTTCATTCTGTCATTTACTACAGAAAAAACCTCGTCTACAAGATCTTCTGTGGCGATAGCAGGATCATAGAAAACCTCTTCCGTTTTCTTCCTTATGTAGGAACGGTCGTTTTTTCTTGGGAAACTGTCTCCGAAAGTTCTTTCATACAATCCAGAGCTTCCTGTTAATACAAGATTTTTCACCAGGTCCGGCCTTGCCAGAGTCAGAATAAGTCCCACATGTCCTCCCATAGAGTTTCCTACAATAGTAACAGGTCCGGAAATATGACTTTCTATAAACTTGATAATATATTTGGCAATAGTGGTAAGATTAGTATTGAGTACCGGTAAATCATAGATAGGCAACTGAGGAACATATACCTTGAATCCCTTTTCCGAAAAAAAATCTACCATCTTATCGAAATTACTCAAACCACCCATTAAACCGTGCAACAGCACCAATGGATGTCCTTCTCCCGCCTCTACAAAAGTATATTTCTTTTCTTTTTTTGTACTAAATATCATAAAATGCCTTAATAAAGCTCTGCAAAAATACAAATTAAACCTCAAAAAAATTTTGATTACCCTAATTTAAACTAAAAATAATATAATATCATCCTTTTTCTTTACTTTTTTCAGAACCTCTTTACTATGGCCTAAATAACATATTTTACAACAAACAACATATCAATTACTTACCCGTTTCAAATTGAATCTTTAATAAAACTTATTAACATTAAGTCAAAAAGTGGGAAAAAGTGGGAAATTTTGGAAATTATTATATAAATTTGTCCCAAATGAAAAGTTTCATTGGAACATATGAGTGTAAAATTGACGACAAAGGCCGTTTAAAAGTTCCCTCCTCCCTGATCAAACAGATGGAAAACTTCGACGATAAGGCATTTGTAGTCAAGAGATCTGTGTTCCAACCTTGCCTCGAAGTCTATCCTATGAATGCATGGGACAAACTGATGGGCAAAATTAATAAGCTAAACAGATTCATTAAAAAGAATGCTGATTTCATTCGAATGTTTACGGCAGGGGTAAAAACAGTAGAGTTGGACAATGCGGGAAGACTTCAGATCTCAAAAGATCTGGTTCATTTTGCAAACCTTCAGAAAGATACTGTCATTACCAGCGCAGGAGAGCTTTTTGAAATTTGGGATAAAGAAGCCTATGAAAAGGTGATTTCTACCAATGAAGCTGATTTTGCAAGCCTGGCCGAAGATGTAATGGGCTCTTTCGATGAAGAATAAACCACACTTGCAGTAAAAAGCAAGTAAAAACACAATTAAGTATGTACCACAACCCCGTTTTATTGAAGCAGAGCGTTGATGATTTGGTGACGAATCCTGACGGAATATACGTGGACTGCACTTTTGGAGGAGGAGGCCATTCAAGAGAAATTTTGAGCAGACTTTCAGAAAAAGGAAAACTTTTCAGTTTTGATCAGGATCTGGATGCTCTTAAAAATACAATTGACGATCCCAGATTTACACTGGTGAATCAGAATTTCAGGTTTTTGGAAAACTCTATGCTGATGTATGGTATTTCCCAGATAGACGGAGTATTGGCAGACCTTGGTGTTTCATCCCATCAGTTTGATGAGGCAGAAAGAGGTTTTTCTACCAGAAACAACGCTCCTCTGGACATGAGAATGAACGTGATGCAGAATCTTGATGCCAAGAGAGTAATCAATGAATATGAGGAAACTGAGCTTGCCGATATTTTTTATCATTACGGTGAATTGAGAGAAGCAAGAAAGCTGGCAAGAGATATTGTTCATCACAGAAAAACGAAAACCATCACGACGACCGAAGACCTGAAAAAACTTTTCAGCTACCTTCCGCCCCATAAGGTTAATAAATTCTATGCACAGCTTTTTCAGGCAATAAGAATAGAAGTTAACCAGGAGCTTGAAGCCCTGAAAGAAATGCTTGTTCAGTCTCTGAATATTTTAAAACCCGGAGGAAGACTTGTCGTGATTTCTTACCATTCATTAGAAGACCGTCTGGTAAAAAGATTCCTTAAAAACGGAATGTTTGAAGGAGAGCAGCAGAGAGACATCTACGGAAACTATAAAAAGGTATTCGAATTGCTTAAAAGTAAAGCGATCATCCCGGATGACAAGGAGATTGAAGAAAACTCAAGAGCAAGAAGTGCAAAAATGAGAACCGGAATTAAAGTGTAAAAGTGAATGGCAAATAAGTGAATTGTCAATTGTGAAAAGTGAATAAAGATTCATAAGAAATTGACCATTGACAGGCAAAGCGGATTCACTGCAAACAAATTGACATAAACAAATTGGCAAAACGAACAACAAATCGCCCTCAGAAGAAGCTCACTTTTATAGACATTATAAAAGGAAACTTTCTGAACCGTGATGAGATCAAAACTCATTACAGGTATTTTTTGCTGTTGTTCATCCTCATGATGGCGATGATTTATAGCAATCACCTCGTCAACAAGAAGATCAAAATTGTCAATGCATTAAAAGAAGAAACTGAAGAATATAAATCAAGAAACGCTTACGCCCAGAGTAAGCTGATCAAAGTAAAAATGGAATCCCAACTGGGGAAGGAAGTAGCAAAAGACTCACTGATGACTTTGGAAAACCATCCTCATAAATTGCTAATCAAACTGGACAGTACAGATGCAAAAACAAAATGAATACGATAACAAACGTAAAAAAACGTTAAGGTGGGGCTACCTCTTCGCTGTAGGAGTCTTGTGCGTATTTGTGATGTTTCTTGCTAGGATCGTGATCCTGCAAAACACTAATGTTCAGGAAATTAAGGACGATTACATTAATAAAAATTACCGCGAAGCTACTCTTAAGGCTGCCCGCGGAAACCTGTTCGCTTCAGACGGATCCATTCTGGCAACAACCGTAATGCGCTATGATATCTATCTTGATTTTAAAACAATGAAGGATACTATCTACAGCAACAATATCGGTGCATTAACGGATTCTTTGAGCAAAATGTTCGGAAAACCCAGAGGAGAATTCAGAAAGAAATTTGACGAACAGAAAAAGAAGAAAAACCAATACTATACTTTAGTTAAAGGGCTCGACTTTGATGAGTACGACAGGATCAGAAACTTCCCAATCTTCAAAAAAGGAAAAAATAAAGGCGGTTTTATCGTCGACAGAAATTATAAAAGAGAACTGGCTACATCAGAAATTGGAGCGGGAACCATCGGTATGGATAACGGCGAAGTGAAAGCCGGTCTTGAAGGCGCTTTTTCTAAATACCTTACAGGAACCGACGGAAAAAGATTGGAGCAAAGGATCAACTCATCCCAATGGAAGCCCATCGACTACTGGAAGGTAAAAGAACCGGTGGACGGTGAAGATGTTTACACCACTTTAGACCTTAGAATTCAGGATATTGCCCACTCTGCTTTAGAGAAACAGCTGATCACTTTTGAAGCCAAGCACGGAACAGTGATCGTCATGGAAACCGAAACCGGAAAAGTACGGGCTCTTGTCAACCTGAGAAGAATGGAATCAGGAGGATATGAAGATTCTTATAATTATGCTTTAAAAGACAATATCGAACCGGGATCAACCTTTAAAACCATTTCACTTTTAGCAGCAATGGACGACGGCTTCATTGATGAAAATACAACCGTAAATGTAGGAGGCGGAGTCTGGACTTATGCCAAGCAGAGAATTTCAGACGGTCATGGCGGGGGAACTTATGATATAAGTGATGTTTTAGCCAAATCAAGCAACGTGGGAACCGCAAAATTGATTACAAAATATTATGCGGAAAAACCACAGATCTTTCTTGATCACCTGAGAAGATGGAAATTATTCGACAAAATGGATATCGAGCTTCCGGGAATCACAAAACCGAAAATCGTAACTCCACAAAACAAGAGATGGAATGCCGCAACACTGGCTTCAATTTCTTACGGATATTCATCAAATATCAACCTGTTACAGCTAACAACCTTCTATAACGGGGTTGCTAACGGCGGTAAAATGCTTAAACCTCTGTTCATCGACAAGATCATGAAAGAAGGAAAAGTAGTCTACAGTGCGAAGCCCGAAGTAATGGTGAACAAAATGGCATCAGAAAAAGCGATTAAAATGATGACCAGCGCACTTACCAAAGCCGTAGAAAAAGGAACGGGACGAAGCATCTTTACACCCAACCTGAAAATGGCAGGAAAAACAGGTACCGCAAGATTTGAATACTGGTTGCCGGGCCCAATGAAGTACCGCGCATCATTTGCCGGCTTCTACCCTGCAGACCAACCGAAATATACCTGCTATGTGATGATTAGTGAGCCCAATACCGCAAAAGGTTTTTATGGGGGATCCGTTTCAGCTCCGGTATTTAAAGAAATTGCAGGAAAAACATTCCTGAAGACCCCGCAGAATATTGAAAAAGAAATGCTGGTAGACAGAAAGGTGAATCTCAGTAAAATGGTAGAGCCTAATGTAAAGGTAGCTGTTAATAATAAACAGATGCCTAATGTAGTAGGCCTCATCGGTAAAAATGTGATCCCCCAACTGGAAAACTTAGGTTACAGAATTGATTATAAAGGTGTTGGAAGAATTAAAGAACAGTTCCCGCTGGAGGGCACAATAATCAGCAAAAACCAGAGAATTTATTTGTCTCTGCAGAATTAAAATAACAGAAACAAGTCTCAAAGGACTACTAATAAAGGATAGGAAAAATTCCTCTCAGATATAAAATGATAATAACAGAATTATTAAAAAGGATCCCAGTTTTAGAAATTCACGGCGAAGATACCCGTGAGGTTTCCGAATTGGTTTTCGACAGCAGAAAGGTTACGGAAGACTCACTCTATGTAGCAGTGAGAGGAACCGTTGCAGACGGACACTCTTACATTGCATCATCTGTTGAAAAAGGTGCAAAAGCTATTGTATGTGAAGAGTTTCCAGAAACCATGGATGAAAGCGTTACCTACATCAAGGTGAAAGATTCATCTAAAGCATTGGGACATTTGGCATCCAATTTTTATGGAAATCCGTCACAAAAGCTTAAACTGATCGGAGTTACCGGAACCAACGGAAAAACATCTGTATCTACCCTTCTTTTTGATGTATTCAAAAACCTGGGGTACGATTCTGCACTGCTTTCTACAGTGGAAATCAGAATCGGCGAAAAAATTATCCCGGCAACGCATACAACTCCGGATGTTATTACCATTAATAAAATTTTAGCCCAGGCTGTTGAAGAAGGCTGCGAATTTGCTTTTATGGAAGTAAGTTCTCACGGAATTGCTCAAAACAGAATCGAAGGTTTACATTTTAAAGTGGCTGGTTTCACCAACCTTACTCATGATCATTTAGACTATCATAAAACGTTCGATGAATATCTGAAAACAAAGAAAAGATTTTTTGACGAACTGGAAGATACAGCCATAGCCATCACCAATGTGGATGATAAAAACGGGATGGTGATGCTTCAGAATACAAAGGCAAAGAAAAAGTCTTACGCTATGAAAACCATGGCAGATTACCACGGAAAATCTTTAGAAATAGATTTCAATGGAATGCTGCTGAACTTTAACGGAAAGGAATTCTGGACTACACTGACAGGAAAATTCAACATTTATAATCTACTGCTGGTTTTCGGAATTGCTTCCGAACTTGGTTTTGAGCAGGATGAAATTTTGCAGGCAATCAGCAAACTGAAAAGAGTTTCCGGAAGGTTTGAAACATTCAAATCAGATGGCGGAATTTTCTTCATTGTTGATTATGCGCACACGCCGGATGCATTAGAAAATATTTTGGAAAGCATCAACGATATCAGAACGAAAAATGAAAGGCTGATCACCGTTTTCGGGTGTGGAGGTGATAGAGATCACTCCAAAAGGCCTGAAATGGGAAATATTGCCACTAAAAAATCAACACTGGCAATCATCACTTCAGATAATCCCAGAACCGAAGATCCCGCCCAGATCATCAAAGAAATTGAAGCAGGCGTTGAACCTCAGAACTTCAGCAAATACACTTCAATTCCGGACAGAAAAGAGGCTATAAAAATGGCAATCAGGTTCGCAGAACCAAGAGATATAGTGTTAGTAGCCGGAAAAGGGCATGAAAACTATCAGGACATTAATGGTGTGAAACATCATTTTGACGACAAAGAAACGATCAACGAACTTTGGAAGTTAATGAGCAAATAAAAATAAGATTAAAAGATTTAAATTATTTAAAGGATTAAAAAATTTTGATGATGACTAAAAATTTTGAAAATTTCCCGGTTTACATCAAGAGCTTAGATTTAATTGAAAAAGTTTATTTATTTCTCAAAAGTGAAAATTTAGAAAGAGAATTTGAATTTAGTAACCAAATAAAAAGAGCCGGATTTTCAATATCCAATAATATTGCAGAAGGCTCAGAATATAACAATAACAGACAATTTATTAAGTATTTAAAAATTGCAAAAGGCAGTTGTGCCGAAGTTAGAAGTATGATAATTGTGAGTAAAAGATTAAAATTAGGAGATGAAAATAAAGCAGAAGAAATTATTAATCTTTCACGGGAAGTTTCTTCTAATATTTCAAACTTTATTAAGTATTTAAGTGAAAATATGGAGAGACCTCTTCCTTAAATCTTTAAATAAATTAAATTTTTAAATTAAAGAAAAGACATGCTATACTATCTATACGAATATCTAACCAGTCAGGGAATCCACATACCGGGATTGGGAATGCTGAAATACATTTCTTTCCGTGCAGGTATTGCCGTGCTGTTTTCTCTCATTATTGCCTTAGTCTACGGGAAGAGAATTATCAATTATCTGAGATCAAAACAGATGGGTGAATTGGTGCGTGACCTTGGATTGGATGGACAAAAGCAGAAAGAAGGGACTCCTACTATGGGAGGACTTATTATTATCATTGCAACCATTATTCCGGTGCTGCTTTTTACGAGGATTACCAATGTGTATATTGTTTTGCTTCTTGTTTCCATGTTATGGATGGGAGCTATAGGTTTCGTAGATGATTATTTAAAAAAGATCAAGAAAAATAAAGACGGTCTGAGCGGAAAATTTAAAATTGTAGGCCAGGTCGGATTAGGGCTAATTGTCGGAATTACAATGTATTTCCACCCGGACATTACCGTCAAAAGAAAATATGCGGATGCTAAAGTAGTGAACAGAAACAATGTAGAGCAAAACTTTATGCCTACAGAAAAGATTACTGTTTCTACTGTTCCGTTTGCAAAAAACAACGAGTTCGATTACAGTGGAATACTGTTCTGGATGAATGATAAAGATGCCCATGAGTGGGCATGGATTGTCTTTATCCCAATTGTTATTTTCATTGTAACTGCCGTATCAAACGGAGCTAATATTACAGACGGAATAGACGGGCTTGCAGCAGGAACCAGTGCCATCATACTGCTCACCCTCGCGCTGTTCGCTTATCTTTCCGGGAACATTATTTTTGCAGATTACCTTAATATTATGTTCCTCCCGAATATGGGTGAAACCACCATTTTTGCAGTAGCTATGGTGGGTGCCGTAATAGGTTTCTTCTGGTACAACACCTACCCGGCACAAGTTTTTATGGGCGATACAGGAAGTCTGATGCTTGGAGGGGTAATTGCTGTTTTAGCCATTATTTTAAGAAAAGAACTCCTGATTCCGGTATTATGCGGGATCTTCCTGATTGAAAACGTGTCTGTCATGCTGCAGGTTGTTGTTTTCAAATACAGAAAAAGAAAATACGGGCTGGAATATGCCCAGAATAACAGATTTTTTAGAATGTCACCATTACATCACCATTATCAGAAAGGTGGTTTCCATGAAAGTAAGATCGTAAACAGAATGATCATCATCGGTGTAATGCTGGCTATTGTATGTCTGATCACATTAAAAATGAGATAAATTTATCAAAGTAAGAGTATTAAAAATAAAACCAAATTACATTAATACTTTTTACTTTTTACAAAAAAATAAATATGAAAATAGTTGTTTTAGGAGGTGGAGAGAGCGGGTGCGGAGCTGCTTATTTAGCGAAAAAACAAGGTCTGGAAGTTTTTCTTTCAGACAAAGGAGCTATTAAGGATAACTACAAGCAGTTTTTAGCCGAAAATGAAATTGAATTTGAAGAAGGAAACCACAACGAAGATAGAATTTTAAATGCCGACTGGATCGTAAAAAGCCCGGGAATTCCCAAAAAGGCGGATATTGTTCACAAAATTCATGAAAAAGGAATAAGACTTTCCTCTGAAATTGAATTTGCTTCAGAATTTACTGATGCCAAAATCATTGCCATTACAGGAAGCAACGGAAAAACAACAACAACTTCCCTGATCTACTACATCCTGAAAAATGACGGACTGAATGTAGGGCTGGGAGGAAACATAGGATACAGCTTTGCAAAGCAGGTGGCCGATGAGAATCATGAATATTATGTTCTGGAAGTAAGTTCTTTCCAACTGGATGATATTCAAAACTTCAGACCTTATATTTCCCTGCTGTTGAACCTGTCCCAGGATCACCTGGATCAGTACAACTACAATTATGAAGAATATGCTTTAGCTAAATTCAGAATTGCTGAGAACCAGGAAAATGATAATTTCTTCATCTACAACAAAGATGACGAGATGAGCAAAAACATCCTTGAAAAGCTGGAAATAAAAGCGAAAATGATTCCCTTCTCCACAAAAGAAAAATTGTCTGAAGGAGGTTTCGTTGATGACGATCAGATCGTGATAAAAATGAAGGATGAGTTCTCAATGAAGCTTGATAAGCTTTCCCTTCTTGGAAATCACAATGTTGCCAATAGCCTGGCAGCCTCAATAGCCGGTAAAATATTGGAAATCAATAATGAAAGCATTAGAAATTCATTGATGACCTTCCAGGCAGTAGAGCACAGACTTGAATTCGTAACAGAAACCAATGGTGTAAAATACATCAACGACAGTAAGGCAACAAATGTAAACGCTACCTACTATGCTTTAGAAAGCATGAAAACTCCAACCGTTTGGATCGTAGGAGGTTTAGATAAAGGAAACGATTACTCGGAAATTGAGGATCTCGTTAAAAGAAAAGTAAAAGCAATTGTCTGCTTGGGAATAGACAATACGAAGATCATAAACTTCTTTAAAGACAAAAAAGAATTTATCTATGATACTTCAAGTATGGAAGAAGCCGTGAAAATATCAAAATCACTGGCAAAAAGCGGAGATACCGTTCTGCTTTCCCCATGCTGCGCAAGTTTTGACCTCTTCAAAAGCTATGAAGACAGAGGAAAACAGTTTAAAGAGCAGGTATTAAAGTAAATGTAAAAAGTAAAATGGCGGATGTAAAAAGTACATTGTACAACATCCATTTTACATGAATACAAAAAATATGGACGAACAGAACACAGAAAACAGAATAGAACTGCTAAAGGGCGATAAAGTACTTTGGATGGTCATCCTTGTGATCTCCATTTTCTCTATTTTCCCGGTATATTCTGCAAGTTCAAATCTGGAATATATCGTTAATAACGGGACCACTACAGGCCACGTTATCAAACATATGTTCTTTGTAGTTCTGGGTCTGGTGATCATGAGAGTCGTTGGAATGGTAAAATATGAGTACATCGGTAAGCTCAGCAGTATCCTGCTCGGCTTAATGATTGTGCTTCTCGTTGTCACCATGTTTACAGGACAAACCATTGATGGGGCCAGTGCTTCAAGATGGCTCAAAATTCCCGGCACACCGATCTCATTCCAGCCGTCGTCATTTGCCTTTTTAATGCTCGTCATTTATCTCTGCAGGTATCTGACCAAGAAAATAACCAGGGAAAGACTTCCGATTGAGAACATTATGTACATATTCGGACCTATCCTGTTGGTATTTGTTTTAGTGGCAAAAGACAACGGTTCCACAGCATTGATGATCCTGCTGGTTTCTGTTATTGTTCTGATTATAGGACAGCTTCACTGGAAATACATTGCAGGCTTCATATCTTCCTCATTTGTAGCCATTGTTCTCTTCCTGATTATTGCATTAAATACCAACCTTATCGGCGGTAACCGTGTGCATACCTGGATGAGCCGTATCGAAACATTTACCTCCAGCAAAGCAAAAACAGCTGATGTAGATGATGAAAGCGTAAAAGCCAAAAACTACCAGGTCATGCAGGCCAAAGCCGCTATTGTCCATGGTGGAATTACCGGAATGGGACCTGGGAAAAGTGCATTGAAGCAGATGCTTCCACAGTCCGCCTCCGACTTTATTTTTGCCGTGATTGTAGAGGAATATGGGCTTATTGGTGCCGCTTTCCTGATCTGTCTCTATCTTATTATGATGATCAGAATTGTGATGATTGCCAGCAAGATGCCCGCCTTTTTTGGCTCGCTCCTCGTGCTCAGTCTCGGGGTGATGATCTTCATACAGCTTTCTGTTAATATTGCAGTAGCCGTTAATCTGATCCCGGTAACAGGACAGCCATTACCATTAATAAGTTATGGAGGAACCTCCATGTTGGTAACCTATCTCCAGCTTGGAATTATTTTAAATATAAGCTCAAGAATCCAGATATACGATGAAGAAGGAATGGGCAAAAAACAAAGTGTAGCAGAAATTAATGATATCGCTTAACTCAAAACAAACGGTACCAATAAGACAATAAAAATGAACAAAAAACTAAAAGTAGTATTATCCGGAGGCGGAACAGGAGGGCACATCTTCCCGGCTATCGCTATTGCAGATGAAATCAGAAGAAGATTTCCTGATACGGAATTTTTGTTCATCGGAGCCAACGGAAAAATGGAAATGGAAAAAGTTCCACAGGCAGGCTATAAAATCGAAGGCATTGATATTGCCGGAATCGACAGAGGAAATATTTTATCAAATTTAGGACTGCCTTTCAAAATTTTGAAAAGCCTATCTAAATCGAAGAAAATCATTAAGAATTTCGCTCCCGATTTTGCGGTCGGAACTGGAGGTTTTGCAAGCGGACCAGCTTTATATGAGGCCAGTAAACTGGGAATTCCAATCTTTATTCAGGAGCAGAACGCCCATGCAGGGGTAACCAATAAAATCTTAAGTAAAAAAGCTAAAGCAGTTTTCACAGCTTATCCAAAAGTGGAAGGCTTTCCTTCTGAAAAAATAAAATTCCTGGGCAACCCTATTCGTGAGAATATCATTACAGGAATGGCAGAGACCAATTTGGCAAAAGAAAAAATGGGACTGAGCAAAGATAAGCTTACCATCCTTTCAGTAGGTGGTTCTTTAGGATCCAGAACACTGAACAATGCCTGGAGATCCCATTTAAATGAAGTAATCAAAAAAGATTATCAGCTCATCTGGCAGACAGGAAAGCTTGATTATAAAGATATTGTAGAAGAAACAAAAGGCATCAACAGCAGAAACATCCAGATCCTTGAATTCATCAAAGATATGGAGCTGGCCTACTCTGCAGCCGACATTATTGTTTCAAGAGCCGGAGCCATTGCTATTTCAGAGCTGGCAGTAGCTAAAAAGCCGGTTCTTCTGGTGCCATTTCCGTTTGCAGCGGAAGACCACCAAACCAAAAATGCCATGAATCTGGTTGAAAAAAATGCAGCAAGAATGGTAAAAGACTCTGAAATGCAGGAAAAATTCTGGAATACACTGGAAGAGATCTGCAGCAGTGAAAGTATAAGAAATGAAATGTCTCACAATCTGGAATATTTTGCCAAGCCCAATGCCGCAAAAGAGATTGTAGATGAGATATTTAAAACTGTAAAAAGTAAAATGTATTAACGACGAAACATACATGAATACATTTTACACCATACATTAATACAAAAAGAATGAACATATTAGAAACATATCAAAATTATTACTTCGTAGGAATCGGAGGTATAGGAATGAGTGCTTTGGCACGCTATTTCAATGCTTCCGGTAAAAAAGTGCTGGGTTACGACAAAACGAATACCAAGCTTACTGACCTGTTGATGAAAGAAGGAATTGATATTGTTTTTGAAGATACCATTGACGAAAAAATAACCACACTTCAAAAAGAAAACACTCTGGTAATCTATACTCCCGCCATTAAAACATTGGGAATATTAGATTATTTCAACCAAAATCAGTTTGAAGTTTTAAAACGGGCCAAGGTTTTAGGCCTGATCACAGAAAATACAGATTGTATTGCTGTAGCAGGAACCCACGGAAAAACAACTACTTCTACATTGGTTTCTCACCTGTGTAAAGAAGCCGATCTTCCGTTTTCATGCTTTTTAGGTGGTATTTCTGAGAATTTCAAATCAAATTTTCTGTATAATGGTACACAGTATTCCGTAGTAGAAGCAGATGAATATGACAGAAGCTTTCTAAACCTTTCCCCGGACTGGGCAGTAGTAACCTCTACCGATGCAGACCATCTGGATATTTATGGTGATAAAAGCCATATCGAAGAAGGGTTTAAACAGTTTGCTGCATTAGTTCCGAATGACAAACAGCTTTTTGTAAGAAAAGGGCTGGATATTGGCAGAGACCATAAAACCTATGCTGTTAATGAGGTGGCAGATTATTATTCCGATAATCTCCGCATGGAGCATGATAAGATCTATTTTGATTTCCATACCCCTTCTGAAACCATTAAAGATTTCGTATGGGAAATCCCTGGAATCCATAATGTGGAAAATGCTACAGCAGCATTGGCAATCCTTCACAATTTAGGCGTAGATTTTGAAACGCTGAAAAGGGCTATTGCCAATTTTAAAGGAATTAAAAGAAGATATACCAAGCATATTTATCCTAACGGTAAAATTTATATCGATGATTATGCACATCACCCAACAGAAATCAATGCGGTAGTGAGCTCAATCAAAACCTTTTACCCGGATAAAAAGCTGTTGGTGGTCTTTCAGCCTCATCTTTTCAGCAGAACAAGAGATTTCGCTGACGGATTTGCAGAAAGCTTAGGGAAAGCAGACGAACTAATCCTTCTCGATATTTACCCCGCAAGAGAGCTTCAGGAGAATTTTGAAGGAATAACTTCTGACTGGCTGTTGGAAAAAGTAAATTTAGATAAAAAAGAGAAATCGGACTTGTCCGGTGCTTTTGAAAAAATAAAAGAAAAAGATTTTGATATCCTTCTCACTGTAGGCGCAGGAAATATTGATACCCTGTATGATCCTATTTGTGAATGGATAAATTCTTCTGTACAAAGTACAATGTAAAAAGTACAGAGATCATTAATAAAGTAACTAATTAGAATACAATAGTACACTGTACTTTTTACATTGTACAAAATATATGAAAAATAAATACAGAATATTAAAAATTGCTGTCACAGTGATCATCCTCGGATTACTGCTGAGTTTCTCATTAAAGAGATTCAGCGGCCAGAAGATTACGGACAATAAGATTTCTGTAAAAATGAATGAAAAAACACCCGTATACTTCATTGATGAAAAAGATATCCGGGAAATTGTAAAAAAAGAAAACCCTTCCGGAAAAGTGGGAGATTTGAATATTCCGACACTTGAAAAGAAGATCAATTCACTTCCGGCCGTAGACAGTGCCAATGTCTATTTAAACCTGAACGGAAAATTATACCTCGATATCAAGCAGAGAGTTCCTGTTTTCAGGCTGAATAAAGACGGAAAAGACTTCTATGTAGATGAAAAAGGAACAGAATTCCCTATTTCCAAAACCTACTCGCATCCATGCATGCTGGTAACCGGAAATGTGAAACCGGATGAATATCAGAAACTGGCCGAGCTGGTTGAGAAAATTGATAAAGACGATTTCAGCAAAAAATTCTTTATCGGAATTTCAAAAAGCAAAGACGATTATAACCTCCTGACCAGTGACGGAAATTATAAAGTGGAAATAGGAGATCTGGACAATATTGAATTTAAAGTAAAAGGTCTGAAAACATTTGTGGAAAAATATCTTGTATTTCAGGATCCTCAAAAGTACAGCATGGTCTCTGTAAAATATCAGAACCAGATTGTAACCACTTTAAATCCTTATTTTAAAGAAAACGACAGTATTCTGAAAGCAGGGAATATGGAACTGGCGAAGGCCCCGGCTCTGGCAGCGGTTAAAAAGCCTGATATTCTTCCTAAATCTGCAGAAACAAAGAAAACAAAAACGCCTTCAGCTAAACCGAAAGAAAAAGCAAAGCCAAAGACTACAGTCAAACCAAAGGAAACTAAAAAAACAGAGAAAAAACCAGCGACCACAAAGCCTAAGGCAAAAGTAAAAATAGAATAAAAAAGTCCTGATGGACAATTAGCATAAAACCGGAATAAACCCCGGATTGAAAACAAGGAAAAGTAGAAAAAAAATCAAATCGACATAAAATGGAAAATCAAGAGTATTCAGTAGGTCTGGACATCGGGACAACGAAGATTGTCGCGATTGTCGGAAGGAGGAATGCGCACGGGAAGATAGAAGTTCTCGGGGTTGGAAAGGCCAAAAGTCTTGGAGTTCATAAAGGAATTGTGAATAATATCTCACAGACCATTAATTCAATCAAGGCCGCCGTTTCTGAAGCACAGTCCAGCGCAGGAGTTCCCATCCGTAAAGTGACAGTAGGTATTGCAGGAAAACACATCCGTTCTCTGCAGCATTCCGACTATATCATGCGTGAGCATCCGGATAAATTTATTACAGATGACGACATCGAAGCACTGAAAGACCAGGTAAAAAAGCTTGTGATGCTTCCCGGAGAAGAAATTATCCATGTTCTTCCACAGGAATATAAAGTGGATTCCGAAGGCGAAATTCAGGAGCCGGTAGGAATGCACGGAAAACGTTTAGAAGCTAATTTCCACGTAGTGGTAGGACAAATGGGCAGCATCAGAAACATCGCAAGATGTGTAAGAGAGGCCGGCCTGGAAATGGAAGCCCTTACCCTGGAACCTTTGGCGTCTTCAGAAGCCGTTTTAACCAAAGAAGAAAAAGAAGCCGGTGTTGCCATTGTAGACATCGGAGGTGGTACCACAGATATTGCCATCTTCAAAGACAATATCATCCGTCATACCTGCGTAATTCCTTACGGAGGCGGAATTATTACGGAAGATATCAAAGAAGGCTGCTCCATTATAGAAAAACATGCAGAACAATTGAAAGTAAAATTCGGTTCTGCTGTTCCGGAATTAGAAAAAGACAGTACATTTGTCACTATTCCCGGGCTTCACGGAAGACCGGATAAGGAAATCTCTCTTAAAACCCTGGCGCAGATCATCAATGCCAGAGTAGAAGAGATCCTGGAAATGGTGAATACAGAATTAAAAGCTTACGGGGCATTTGAACAAAAGAAAAAGCTGATTGCAGGGATTGTCCTTACAGGAGGTGGATCCAACTTAAAGCATCTTCGTCAGCTTGCCAATTATACAACAGGTTTTGACAGCAGAATCGGTTTTGCCAATGAATATATTGCTAACGATAAAAACCAGTACCTGAAAGGCCCGGAATTTGCTACATCAATCGGCTTGCTGATGGAAAGCTTAAAGATCCGCGACAAAAAACAGGGATCAGAAACAGAAGAGCTTGTTGAAGAGGAATTGGCCAAAGCTGAAACTGTTCCTTCACAAACAGAGACAGTGCAACAGGCTCAGCCGACAGCAATAGCTCAGGAACAGTCCGTTGTTAGTGAGCAGCAGGAAAACAGAAGAGCGAAACTGACTTTCGGGCAGTCGCTTATGGAAAAAGTTAAAAAATTCTTTGAAGAAGTAGAGTAAAATATAAATGATAGAAGATCATTGATAATTGATAAATAAAATGCACAGTTTATTACCGGCGCCATTTATCACTCATCAGTTATCATTCGTCAATCATCAATTATAAAAAGCATAGTTATGGAAAATATAGGTACACAAGGATTTTCATTTGATTTGCCAAAAGGAAATTCATCCATTATAAAAGTAATCGGTGTAGGAGGCGGCGGAAACAACGCCCTGAAGCACATGTACGAGAAAGGTATTTACGGAGTAGATTTCGTGGTCTGTAATACCGATGCCCAGACTTTAGACAATAACCCTGTTGCTAACAAAGTACAGCTGGGGACCACCATCACCGAAGGTCTTGGTGCCGGAGCAGATCCTGAAGTTGGGGAAAAATCCGCTATTGAAAGCATTGAAGAGATCAAAGCATCCATGGGCCAGAATACCAAAATGGTGTTCATTACAGCCGGAATGGGTGGCGGTACAGGTACCGGAGCCGCTCCGGTTATTGCCAAAGTAGCCAAAGATATGGGAATTCTAACGGTAGGTATCGTTACTGTTCCTTTCAGCTTTGAAGGCAAAAGAAGACTTGAGCAGGCCGAAATAGGTCTGGAAAAATTAAGAAATAATGTTGACTCACTGATTGTGATCAATAATGATAAACTAAGACAGCAATTCGGAAACCTTGGCTTCAAGCAGGGATTCTCAAAAGCCGATGAAGTTTTAACCAATGCCGCAAAAGGAATGGCAGAAGTTATTACCGGTTACTTTGATGTAAACATTGACTTTAGAGATGCTAAATCTGTCCTTCAGAACTCCGGTACGGCTTTGATGTCTACAGGAATTGCTTCAGGAGAAAACAAAGCAGAAGAAGCGGTTAAAAAAGCACTGGATTCTCCGTTGTTGAATGACAACAAGATCACAGGGGCTAAAAACGTTCTTCTACTGATCAGAAGTGGTGCAGAAGAAGTAACCATGGATGAGATCGGGGTAATTATGGACCATATCCAGAAAGAAGCTGGAAATACCGCTGATATTATCTTCGGGGTGGGTGCAGATGAGGAATTAGGAGATTCTGTAAGCGTTCTTGTTATCGCCACAGGTTTTTCAAATGACAGCAAAAGATTCGCCGGGCCTACTGAAAAAATCAGAATTAGCCTTAACGACAGTTTAGAGACTCCGAAAGCCTCTCCTTTTAAAACAAGGGAAGAAAGAGATGCTACTTCTGAAACAACTCGCGATTTCGGAGGAAAACACACGTTCAGGCTGGATGATGAAGACAGTGATGCTCCACAATTCGGTATGACTTCTTCTGAAAAAAAAATGATTATTAAAGAAGAAGAAATTAAAACCGAAATAAAATTCTTTGATAAAGAGGAAGATACACAGAATAGCTGGAGAAATGAACAAGAAGCAGAGGAACAATCCTACAGCTTATTCTCTCATGATGACGAAGAAGGAGAAGATCCCAATGATCTGGAAATTGAATCTTTTAAATTTGATTTTGATGCCAGAAAAGATGAAGCTCCGTCTACACCGGCAACCCGTGCTTTCTCAGATGAAAAGCCTGTTGAGTTCAGTTTCTTTGTCAATAATCAGCCTTCGTCTAATGAGCCTAAAACAGATTTCGGACAGCCAAAAGCAGAGTTTACAGCTCCAGCCAGTACAGTAACAGAAATTCCGGTTCAGGCAGTTGAAGCTATCTTCCACACAAGACAGGAAGAGCCGAAAGCTGAAACAAAACCAGCTTTTGAGGAAAAAACAGAAATTGAAACGCCAAAACCCACTGAGTCAGAATTCACGTTTGTAAATAAAGCTGTTGATCAGGAAAGAATTTCGGAGAGAAGAAATAAATTAAAAGAATTCAATTCACGCTATCAAAGCTTTGACAGCACAAGCGAATTCGAATCTGTTCCTGCTTTCAAAAGAAAAAATATTGCCATTGACGGAACCAATGCATCTGACCAGAATATCAACACGTATCTGTCCGATAACAACGGATCCATGCAGGTGAGAGAAAACAGATTTTTAAATAAAGATGTTGATTAAATTAATATAACAATGTAAAATGTACCAATGTAACAATACAACCGTCATGCTGAGTTTGTGAAGCATCTCATTGGTAAACTGTTACATTGATACATTGTTAAATTTAAAACCATGAGTTTAGAAAATACTATAAGTGAAGCGATTAAAGCAGCGATGAGAGAAAAAGACAGGGTTGCTCTGGACTCTCTGAGAGCTGTAAAAGCTCAGATTTTACTTCTACAGACGGAAGCAAGAGGTGCTGAAGTTTCTGCAGAACAGGAAATTGCGATCCTTCAGAGAATGATCAAGCAGCGTAAAGATTCTTTCGAACAGTTCGCAGCACAGGGAAGAAATGACCTTGCGGAAGTGGAAGAAGCACAGATGAAAGTGATTGAGAAGTTTCTTCCTGAACAGCTTAGTCCGGAAGAGCTTGAAGCAGAAATTAAGAATATTATTGCCCAAACCGGAGCCGAGTCTACCAAAGACTTAGGGAAGGTGATGGGAGCCGCTTCAAAAGCGTTGGCAGGTAAGTCTGACGGAAAAAGCATTTCCGAAATGGCTAAGAAGCTGCTTTCGTAAACAGGATACGTGAAACGAGGTTCGGGTATATATCATCTCAAACATGAAACACGATCCCCAAAACAGGATATCCAACCTTTGCATATCGATTTGATTAAAGAATCCCGGAACGCTGGCGTTCCGGGATTCATTTTTTTGATATTCAAATTTAATTCAGTCTGTCATCATTCAAAACTGAATAAGCTTTACTTAACTGCTGTAAATTACATCATGTTAAATAATTTGAATGCTCGAGGGAAAGCATAAATGTTTTTTTCATGGTCAGTCGTTTTCAGAATCATTTCAAATTTAATACTTAATTATCATTATTCATAACTTTATTTCAGGTTTTTTGGAATATTATTGAAATATTAATATTGTATTAATTTTTTATGACTAAAGCTTTGATAGTTTTTATATATTGAACAAACGCAAAGAATTGTTTAACTTTGTATCGATAAAAACAAAATATATGTATCCAACAGATTTAGTAATGCCTATGAAGGCAGAACTTACAGATAAAGGTTTCGAAGATTTAACATCTCCAGCACAGGTAGAAGAGGCTTTAAAGCAGCCGGGAACTACTCTATTGGTTATTAATTCAGTATGCGGATGTGCAGCAGGTGCAGCAAGACCCGGAGTTGTCTATTCTTTGACAGGTGACAAAAAGCCCGATCATTTAACAACTGTTTTTGCAGGATTTGATACGGAAGCTGTAGCAGAAGCAAGAAAACATCTTGCTCCATTCCCTCCAAGCTCACCATGTGTAGCTCTTTTCAAGGATGGTGAATTAGTTCACATGCTGGAAAGACATCACATTGAAGGTAATCCTGCAGGCGCTATTGCAGCTAATCTTCAGGCAGCTTTTGATGAGTATTGCTAAGAAATAATAAATCTAAATACAGAGCCGTTACATAATTTGTAGCGGTTTTTTTATTTAACACCATAAAAATTCTCTAAAAATCCAAATATTATTATATTTGTTGGAATGGCAACAAAGGCACTTTTCAATACTGTGGTCAACTGGTTTATCCGCCAAAGGATAGATCAGATTCAGAATTTCATGGATCATCCCATTGAAACTCAGAAAGGTATACTCTTTTCCCAGCTGTTTCATGCAGAAGACACTGAATATGGCAAAACCTATGGCTTTAATTCGATTTCGAGCTATCAGGACTTCAAAAACAAGGTTCCGATCGTTACTTATGAAGATTTTGAACCTTATATTGAGAAGGCAAGGCAGGGGCAAAAAGATGTAAGCTGGCCGGGCTACATCAAACATTTTGCAAAATCATCGGGAACCACAAATGCAAAGAGCAAATTTATACCTATTTCTGCAGAAAGCCTTGAATACTGTCATATGAAGGCAGGAAAGGACATGGTTTCCATCTACGCCAACAACCATCCTGAAAACCAGCTATTCACTAATAAAAACCTACGTTTGGGCGGAAGCTCTGAGCTTCATGCAGATTTCAACACCAAATTCGGGGATCTTTCAGCTATTTTAATTGACAATCTTCCTTTTTGGGTGGAGATTACTACAACGCCAAGTAAAAAGGTTTCCCTGATGTCTGAATGGGAAAGCAAACTTAAAGCGATCACCTCAGAAGTAAAAAATGAAGATGTGGGAAGTATCCTTGGGGTACCCAGTTGGATGATGGTTCTGCTCCAAAGAGTTTTAAAAGAGACGGACAGCGGAAGTATTTCTGAGCTGTGGCCTAATTTAGAGGTCTTTTTTCACGGCGGAATCAGTTTTAAGCCATACAAGGACCAGTACAGGCAGATCATCGGAAAAAAGATCAATTACTACGAAATTTACAATGCTTCTGAAGGCTTCTTCGGGATACAGGACAGATCAAACAGTGATGAAATGCTGCTGATGCTGGATTATGGTATTTTTTACGAGTTCATTCCGATGGACCAGTTTCATTTTTCCAATCCGAAAGTTGTAAGCCTGGAAGATGTTGAAGTCGGGAAAAACTATGCCATGGTGATCACTACCAACGGAGGACTGTGGAGATACCTGATTGGCGATACCGTTGTGTTTACTTCGACCAATCCTTTCAGAATAAAAATTACGGGAAGAACCAAACATTATATCAACGCGTTCGGAGAAGAACTGATGATTACCAATGTAGAGTCTGCCCTTACGAAAGCCTGTGAAGTTACCGGGGCAAGTATCACCGATTTTACGGGGGCTCCTGTTTTTATGAAAGAAAATGAAAGCGGTGCCCATGAATGGATTTTCGAGTTCAGCCAGCATCCGGATGATCTGGAGCGTTTTACCGATGCTTTTGATCATCATTTAAAAACGATCAATTCAGATTATGAGGCCAAAAGATACAATAACCTGACCCTGAAAAGGCCAATTGTCCACAGTGCAAAACCTAATCTTTTTTACCACTGGCTGGAATCCAAGGGAAAACTTGGCGGCCAGAATAAAGTTCCGAGGCTAAGCAACGACAGGGAGTATATAGATCCTTTGCTGGAGCTTAACAAGTAATAACATTCCTCAAAAGATATGTAACAAAAAACGCAGTCAAAAATTTGACTGCGTTTTCTTTTATTTGGTATTTCACTATTTCTTCAGATCTTCCTTCAGCTGTTTCGCTCCCTCTTCTACTTTGGCAGCTCCTTTTGCCGCAGCATCTTTTACATCCTGGCCAACTTCCTTAGCTCCGGCTTTGATATCTTTTCCGGCCTTATTAAGGTCTTCCTTAGCTTTTTGGGCAGCATCGTCTATTTTATTTCCGGCTGCATCCACTTTAGTTTTTACATTTTCTTTAGCCTTGTCTATTTTAGCGGTATCTATAACAGCAGTAGGCGTTTCTGAAACTGTAGTCGTTGTCGTTGTTACCGATCCGTCTGCGCTTTCAACCTGTTCTGTTTTAGTTGTTGATTTTGTGCATGATACAGCAAGTACTGCCACTGCAGCTGCTGCTAAAATTTGTTTTTTCATATTGTATATTTTTTTAAATGTATTTATTCTGTTTTTGTTCCGTTGGCGGGCGGGCTGTCAGCCGTTTTCTTTTTCTTCTCTGCTTCAGTCTTTTTCTTATCCTCTTCCTGCTTTTTTTTATTTTCTTTATCAAGCTCTTCTTTCAGCTTCTGTTCTTCTTTCTGAAGTTTTTCTGCCTGTTTTATAGAGTCCTGGTATTTCTGTGAAGACATCCGGATCTGGCGGACAATATCTATTGATGTTGCTCCTGCCGAAAATGAATCCACCGCTGCCGTATCATAATGAATTTTTACGTCCTGATCGGCGGCGAAACCCGGAGTTTCTTTCTTTGAGCAGGCCATTAAAAACAATGATACCATAAAAACTGCAGACAGTAAATTTTTCATGGAACTAATTTAGCAGAAATTCTGCAATTACAGGATAGTGATCCGATAATTTTACAGCATGATCCACTTTATAGCTTAAAGGAATAATGGATTTTGAGGTAAATATATAGTCGATCCTAAGCGGAACTTTATAATCATGAAAGCTGGTAGAAGCGCCATTTCCTACCGTAACAAAGGCATCCTGAAGGTCTTTTCCCAGGTTATAATATTCATAGGAATTAGGCACCGAATTAAAATCACCTGCCAGGATAACCGGATAAGGTGAGAAATCAATTACTTTTCTGATTTTTCTGATCTGATCTTCATGAGCCTTAAAGGTCGGAGTCATATGAGAAAGAAGATTGGTAATTTTCCCTCCTACCTCTGCAAGACCATCAAATTTAAGCATTGATTTGTGAAGCCTGAAAGGTTCCAGATAAACAGTAACCACCCTTATGATCTTTCCGTTGATGTCTACATCTGCATAGAAAGAGTTTCCTCTTGCCTTATCCTCAATCAGCTGTTCCTGTCTTAAGATTTTATGTTTTGTTTTCAGAATAACCGACGGATATTTTATCATATCCCGTTTTATTGCTCTGTTGGTATCTTTTTCTTGAACAAGAATAATATCTGCATTCTGATCTGTAATGTACTTTTTTACTTTGTCCCAGCCGAAATCTCCGTATTTTACATTAAATGTAAGAACTTTAATATCTCTGATCGACTTTAAATTCTCCGTTTTTGGTGAGAAGTTTACCCACCTTCTTACCGGGTTATAAAAAAGAAGAGCACCTAAAGCAAAAGCAATAGCGATTTTCTTTCTTTTAAAAATCCAGACAAGCGTCAGTAAAACATAGATTAAAATCAGATAGGGAAACCCTAGGGAAAGCAGGTTAAGACTGCCTAAAAAATTAGGCGGAATCCACGCGTTACCTAATGTGCACAGGAGCAGCACGGCAACAGCAATATGTATAAACAGCAGTAATTGACTCAGCTTCATGAAGTAACGGTCTAGGGTATATTTTTTTCATCAAAAACCTTACCAAGCCTGTTACTTTAACTAATTTTATGATTATTAGTGGCTTATTGAAAATGTGGATACTACCGGATAGTGATCTGAAAGCTTTATAGTCCGGTCCACTTTATAGGTAATGGGCAATATACTTTTCGAGGTAAAAATATAATCTATTCTTATCGGAAATTTATAATCATGAAAGCTTGTGGCGCTCCCTTTTCCTGCCTCTACAAAAGCATCCTGCAATCCATCAGATAAATGATAATATTCATAAGAATTGGGAACGGAATTAAGATCTCCCATAACCATCACGGGATAAGGCGAACTTCTAATCGCTTCTTTAATTTCATCCACCTGATCCTGATGTTTTTTAAAAACAGGAATAAGCCTTTTAACAATATTTTTCAGCTTCCTTTCATCTTCTTCTTTTACCCCATCCATTTTGATCATCCCTTTTTCAAATTTAAAGGGTTCAAGATAGATATTGATAAAACGGTATATTTTACCTCTGATTTCAATATCTGCCTGGGAAGCATAGGCATTATTACTTTCATAATCACTCTTGATGAGTTCTCTGGAGTCTATTATTTTATGTTTTGAAAAGATTTTAAGAATCCCATTCTTATTAATCACTTCCCTGTCTTTAACAGAAACTTTTTTACCGGCCTCCTGCAGCATAACGACATCTGCATTGGCATTGTTTAAAAATTTCTCAATGTCAGAGGCTCCCATTAAGCCAGCTTTCACATTAAAGGTAATGACCTTCAGATTTGCTGTCTCTTTTTTATCAGAAGAAAAATTCACCCATCTTTGTATAGGGCTAAAAAAGATAAGCCCGGCCAGCATAAATACAAAACTTCTCTTTTTCCAGCTGAAAAGCCAGAAAAGCGTAAATACTGCATATATGACAATAAGGATCGGAAAACCTAAGGAAAGCAGATTGAACCACGGAAATATTTTAGGCGGAACATAGGCATTCAGAAAGGTACAAAGCAGCAGGAACAAAACGCCTACATGCAGGATTAATATAATAAGACGGAAGACTTTCACAGATGTTTCTAATTGAATCTATACAGATGTTTCTTCCAGATTCTTGCAAGAATCCAGCCAACTAATGCTCCTCCAACGTGAGCGAGATGGGCAATACCACCTCCGTTCCCGGATACTCCAAGGTATATGGAAACTATAATAACGATAGGCATCAGATATTTTACCTTTATAGGAATAGGAATGAACATCATCATGATTTTTGAATCGGGATAAAGGGTAGCAAAAGCCGCCACTACTCCGAAAATAGCTCCGGAAGCACCCACCATAGGCGTTGCTACAATTCCCTTCAAACTCTCCAACAATTCTTTCTGCTTAAGAACTGATGCAGCGTCGCCACTAAATCCTACACTTGCTCCGGATAAATAAGCATTAACATTAAATCCGAGCTGCTGCAGTTCATTTGTAAGCTGTTGTGCCTCAACGAAATTCCATAAATTAAAAAGGAAAAAAGCTCCTAATCCACTTAAAAAATAGAGAATCAAATATTTTTTATCCCCCAACGTTTGCTCCAGGATAGGCCCGAAACTGTACAGAGTCAGCATATTAAACAGAATGTGCATAATGCTTCCATGCATAAACATGTGGGTAATGATTTGCCATGAATGGAAAAACGGAGAAAAAGGATAAAAGCCGGCAAGGTAGCCGATTACCTGATTTCCAAGAAAATAAGTCCCAATGAACACGATAACATTGATAATGATAATATTCCTGGTGATGGGCGGTATATTGTTAAACATTTTTTAAAATTTGTTTTTAAAATCATTAAACGGAACTTCATAAAAGCATCTTTTGCCATCCGGTAAAAATTCCGGGAAGCCTAATGCTGTAAAGTCTTTGATCATCTGTTCCGCATCTTTTTTATAGATGAAATCAAACCTTGATTTGGACTGCATTTTGTTCCACTGGTTGAGATAAAACTGCATAAATTCTTCTTCAGTCTTATATTCCAGGATCTCAAAAAGGTTCTCCAGGAACTTCATGGCCTGGGTTTCTTTCAATCCCTCGGGAAGCGCGTCTATTCTCAGCACGCTTTCATGTGCAATTTTCATGTCAAACCCAAGTTCAGGCAGAAATTTTTTGAAAGAATTATATTTATTCTTTTCTATTTCGTTCATATGATACTCCAGAGAAAACAGAAGTGTATGGCTGTTTGGATTGATATTTGGCTTCCTGGAGGTTTTATTGTTCTCTGAAACAACCAGCCGGTGCATTCTTCCAAGGTCCAGCATCAGGGTTACATCTCCTTTATTGAACAGCCAATAGCCATTGGGTAACCTCATCAGGTCCTCATCAAAATCTTCGTCTTCAAATAAATTGATCTTTGAGGGCTCTGCTGTAATATTCTGATGGTACATTTCCGTAAGATTCTGAATTTCTTCGGGACGTACATTTCTTTCTTCAATAAAAGGGTTGTAGTCTTTGTCTACTATAATTTCCGGCATTTTGATGACTCCTCCGCCGCCGTTTCCTTTGCTTGGGAAAGGCTTATTCATCATGGCGTCCATTTCCGGGTCTTTATCAAAATCAAGGCTAGGAGAAACGTTATAAATTCCCAGGGACCTTTTAATGGTGGAACGGAGAAGGGCAAAAATCAGGTGTTCATCTTCAAACTTCACTTCCGTTTTCTGGGGGTGGATATTCACATCTATTTTTTCAGGATCTAATTCAAGATAAAGGAAAAATGTAGGAACATAACCCGGTAAAAGCAATCCTTCGAAAGCTTCCTGAACCGCTTTATTGAAATACGGACTTTTGAAATACCTTCCGTTAACGAAAAAAAACTGTTCTCCTCTTGATTTTTTGGCGCCTTCAGGCTTCGCAACAAATCCATGAAGTTTACACCAGATAATATCTTCTTTTATAGGAATCAGCTGCGGCTGCAGTTTACGTCCGAAAACATCTACAATACGCTGCATCTGGCTGCCTTTTCTCAATCTGAAAACAGCTTCATCATCATGAAACAGAGAAAATTCCAGATTTTCATGAGCTAATGCAACGCGCTGAAATTCATCAATGACATGTCTGAATTCAACATTATTATTTTTAAGAAATTTTCTTCGGGCCGGAACGTTGTAGAATAGGTTTTTCACCAGGAAATTGGATCCGTCGGCAGTCTGTATCGGGTCCTGAAACTGAAATACACCGCCTTCAATATAGATATTGGTTCCAATTTTGGCATCATTCTGCTTCGTCCTCAGTTCAACCTGGGAAACGGCAGCAATGGAAGCCAATGCTTCACCCCGAAATCCTTTTGTAGCAATTCTGAAAATATCTTCTGTTGCTTTGATTTTTGACGTAGCATGTCTTTCAAACGCCATCCGGGCATCTGTTTCAGACATTCCTTTGCCATCATCTACCACCTGGATCAGGTTTTTTCCTGCATCCCTGATAATCAATTCTATCTTGGACGCACCCGCATCAATAGCATTTTCCAAAAGTTCCTTCACAATGGACGCAGGTCTCTGCACCACTTCTCCTGCCGCAATTTGGTTGGCTACATGATCCGGTAAAAGCTGAATAATATCTGACATAAAACGTATAATCAACTTACAAAAATAGGCAATGGAAACGGGAATTAAAACATTAAAACCGTGAATTAAAATTTAATTATCAACATTTTAATCACATTTTGTATCCTGTCCATTTTTTAATCTCTGCCAGAGGAAAAGAATTCTGAAAGGCTGGTATTTTTTAACGCAAAGTTTAAAGATGAGCTGCTTTAGTTTTTAGTTGAGCAAAGAGACGCGGCTACACCACTGACTAAGCATACGTTCTATCTATCTGTTTATTCTTGTCTAAAACAGGTAGCTCATTTACGCGACCAAGATTTCTGATAAAGAACACCCCTTTTTTATTATCAAAAAGGGGTGTTTCACAGCTAGTTTACACAAAAAATAATTTGATATTTATTTTATTTCTTTATTGCTCAATCATCAAAGACAAGTTTTCTTTTTTCTTTTCTTTTTGGAATACCGTGGACTTTGTCGTATAGATAAGCCAGTACAGTGGGCTTTTTATAAATTCTGCTGTATCGGTATTTGGTATTAAAATGCCTTATATGAATCTTATAGGCATCATAACCGATCACAATCAAAAGACACAGACTGATCACATAAAATACCCTGAATTCAAGATAGTAATACGTTAGTCCAGAGAAAACAGCTCCTAAAACATAGGCTGCCATTATACTCATGAGCAGTTTTGCCCTTCCTATCAGCTCACCATTCTTTCTGTATTTTTTCTGGGTAAACATGGAAAGCAGAATTCCAAGATCGGTGGTGGTACCCGTAAGGTGGGTCGTTTTCACCGAGAAATTGGAGATGCTTGCCGTAAGCCCGTTCTGAAGTCCTGTTGCAAAAAGCATCAGTGCAACCAGATATTCTGTTTCTTCCAATGTTTTCTGATAATAAAACTGCCCATAAATTCCCACAAAAAGCAAACATATGATTTCCAGCACAATCGGCATTGCATGAGCAAAATATTTACTTTTCTTATTAAAGTTGATGACGATGAAGTTGGACAAAAAGCTTCCGAAGAAGAACAAAAAGATCCATGCCCCAACTACGGCCACCTGCGTCCAGTTTCCTTTGCTGATTTCCGCAGCAAGGATGGCGTAATGTCCCGTTACGTTCGATGTAAAAGAGAGAAATATTAAAAGGGAGGCAATATTTATAGTCCCTGCAGTGAATGCAGTCAGCGTCCCCAATCTGATATTGTCTCCCAACGTTCGGCTGTTACTATAATTTCTTAACATTTTTTATTCTTTTATATTGTGTTTATCATTTTTTAGGCCTCAACAAATATCTCTGCCAGTTTTCCTCTTTCAGGAAGTCTTTCAGGGATTTCAATTTTAATTTCCTGAACCTTGATATCTTTGCATTTTCTGATGTAAGGAGCAATATCAAATTTTCCCTTTCCTTTACTCTTAATAGATGGAGAGTAATAAGCTTCCTCAATATTTTCCGTTTTCATATAATTATTGAACGTCCTTTGAAAGCTTCCTGTAAAAATATCGCAGACAATCTTATTTATTAAATGGGGGTATTTATTTTTGATAATTCCATAGGCATCACAGAATTCCTGCGGCCTGATCTTATTAAAAATGGTACTTTTTGTGTTGAACAGAAGGTCCCTGATGGAATCTCCACCATCATACCCTGAAACCAAAAGAATAGTATACTGATTCTGGTCTTCCGATGTTTCTTTCTCTTTCAGCACTTTTTTTAATATATTCAGTGACTCAAGAGAGTAATCCGTGGCGATTAAGATTGTTTTGGTCATATCTTTTTAGATTTAGGTTTGTCGTCATATTTTGATGATACAAAACTAAAGTGGTAAGATTAGAAGCGCTTTGGAACGGAATTAAAATGTGATTAAAGAGATTAAAATGAGATTAGAATATTGTTAACAGGCGTTAATATGAGACATTTGAGATGGATACTTTAATTTTTCGGAGGAATGAAAATAAAGTACATAGTTTTCTCTCGCTGATTTAAGAAATTGAGCAGATTGTTCTTTGCTTTTTGTATTTGTAGGATTGTTCTTTGCTATTAAGCTCCTTCCGGTCTCGTACTGTAGAAATTAGGAAAACGCATCTGTACTGTGGTTCCCTGGTTTTCGTGAGAACTTACGATCAGTTCGCCGTGGTGCATTCTTACGATGTTTCTGGCCAGCGGAAGTCCGATTCCGTAGCCTTCGTAGTTTTTGGTATTGGAAGCCCTGAAGAATGGGTCGTAGATTTTATTCATTTCCACCTCCGGAATACCTATTCCAAAGTCCTTTACAATGATATAAACATCTGTATCTGTAGCGCCCAGCGAGACTTTTACCTGCTGGAAATTAGAATATTTACAACCGTTATTGATGATATTGGCTACCGCAAGATGAAGCAGCTGTTCGTTGCCCTGTACTTTTAATTTTTTAGGATTATCCGGAAGCATACTGATATCCAGATAAATATTATTTCTTGAATCAATTTTTCTCAAGGTTTCAATGACGTCCCAAAGCAGCTGATCGATTCTTACTTTATCCATTTTCTGGATCTTTCCATCGAAACCGGTCTGAGCAATCATGAGCAAGGCTTTGATCTTTTTATCCAGCTTTTCGGCTTCATCAAGGATAATCTCAAGGGTTTCTTTGTATTCATCAGCTGTTCTGCCGATAGAAAGAGCGACATCCGCTTCTCCCATGATCGAGGTAAGTGGTGTTCTCAGCTCATGGGAAACATTCCCGATCAGATGGTTTTGGGTCTCAAATGAGGTTTCTATCCGGTTCAGCATTCCGTTGAAAGTATCTACCAGCTCATTAAGTTCCTTATTGTCGGGTTGCGACTCCAGTCTCAGGTGAAGATTTTCGGAGCTGATCTCTTTTACCTTACCTGTAATTTTTAAGATGGGCCTAAATAAGGTTTTAGACAGATAAAAAGAAAAAATCATACTGAAGAACAGGGACAGTACAATACAGGTAATCAGCGTTCTCTTTAAAAATCCCAGGTAGTAAATTACGTAATGGTTCTTGGCAGAAGCAATGGCAATATAGTCCTTATCATCATACCTGAAGGTCTGCCCGATATAATAAAATTCTTTGTCATTATAATTGGCCTCCCCTTTTCTGACAATGCTTTTGAAAAAATAGTCCGGAATATGAACCTCCTGTGAGATCTTCCTGAAATTGGAATCCGCCGGAACCGCAAAAACATAATCTCTTTCCATGGGAAGCTCCTCATCATTGAGGCCGTTGAGGATATAGTTTTCGGGAAGGTCAAGGTGGTCTTTGCTTTTTTCGATCTGAACAATAGTTGTTGTACGGATTTTCAGCAGCTCATAAAATCTCTGGTGTGAAAAGTTGACAATAGAAAAATAAACCAGGCCACTGAACAGCAGAATGATGGCAGTAAATACCAGCATCAGAAGCACCATTGTTTTGGTTTGATTTGTGACAACTTTATTAAACATCCATTAAGGTTTTTTCAATACATACCCCATCCCTATTACAGTATGAATCAGCTTATGATCATCCTGATTATCCAGTTTTTTTCTCAGATAATTTACATAAACATCTACAACATTGGTTCCCAGCTCATAATTAACACCCCAGACTGCATCCAGAATTTCAGCTCTGGAAATTACTTTTTCAGGATTATTCAGGAAATAGAGCAGCAGTTTATATTCTGTAGAAGTTAAAGAAATTTCATCTCCGGCACGGGTAACTTTCTTGGTATAATCATTAACAATCAGATCTGAAAACTTGAAGACATGTTCATTATCAGGCTCCGGTTCAGCAATTTCCTGAGGATTTACTCCATTGCTTCTTCTTAATAATGATTTCACGCGGGCTACCAGCTCAATGAACTTGAATGGCTTTACAAGATAATCATCACCTCCGCTTTCCAGACCCAACACTATATTTTCAGAAGTTCCCAAAGCTGTTAAAAAGAGGATAGGAACATGTTGATTGGTTTTCCTGATTTCTTTGCAGACATCCAGCCCATTCATTTCCGGCAGCATAATGTCCAGAATTACCAGATCAAAATCGTTGGCCTGCACCAACTGTACACCAGTGCGTCCGTCAAAGGCTACGGAAACTTCATACCCGTTTTCCTGAAGCCCTTTCTTTATAAAAGATACAACACTGGTTTCGTCTTCGATGAGGATAATCTTTTTCATTGAAATAAGGAATTTCACAAAAATAAGGAAAAAGAGCGAATAGGCATGAGGGAAAGCAAAACCTCATGAACAGAAAGAATCTTAGCTAAGAACAGCAATATTTCTTATTTAAAGCTCCAGCAGCATCTGTGTATCACAGCGGCAATAAGCTGAATCAGAGGCTGGCATATGCTTAAAACCAAGCTTTTCATATAATTTTATTGCAGGAACGAGCACAGAGTTGGTTTCAAGGGAAATACTTTCTGCATTTAATTCCCTGGCTTTATCTACCAAGGTCTGTCCTACCAGATATCCTATTTGCTTTCCTTGTGCTTTGGGGCTTACAGCCATCTTTGAGAGTTCAAATTTAAGTGGTTTATCGGACAATTTCACTAAAGCACATGTTCCCACTGGCTCATTATCCAGCAGAGCAAAAACAATATATCCTCCTTTGTTTATAATGTGCTCTTCGGGATTGTCCAGCAGTTTATAATCGCCGGCCTCCATGGTGAAAATTTTTTTGATCCATTCTTCGTTTAAAGCTTTGAAAGCATCTTTATATTGAGGATCATAGGCTATAATTTTTACTTCATTATTTGTATCATTCATCGTTTATAAGGTTTAATTAAATTCTTTTTTTAACCATTTTTGCAAGCTTTTCAAGGTCACTTTCTACCCTGTCCGTCCATTCCAGGGCATAGTTAAGGCGCATACAGTTTTGATATTGATTATATTGGGAAAACATTCTTCCCGGGGCAAAGGTTATTTTCTGGCTCATGGCTTCATCATAAAGGTCTTCCGTGCATATCCTTTTATCCAGCTCCAGCCATAGCATAAAGCCTCCTTTAGGTTCCGAAACCTTTGTATTGTCCGGGAAATACTCTCCCACTGATTTCTGTATCTGAAGATAGTTTGCATACAGCTTATTTCTGAACATTCTCAGGTGATGGTCATAGCGGCCGTGTTCAAGAAAATCCGCAATTACATCCGGATACAGGGATGGGCTGCACACAGTCTGCACCAGCTTCTGCCGGATTACCTTTTCTTTAAATTTTCCGGGAGCAACCCAACCGACACGATAACCGGGAGCAAGGGTTTTGGAAACTGATCCTATCCACATCACAAGCCCGGCTTCATCATAAAATTTACACGGTTTGGGTCTTTCTGCTCCAAAATACAGGTTTCCGTATATATCATCTTCGATCAGAGGAACATTATATTCCGTAATCATCCTTACCAGTTCTTTTTTATTGTCATCCGGCATCTGAAAGCCTAACGGATTATTAAAATTCGTCACAAAACAACAGGCAGAAAGTGTAGGAAGCACTTTTTTCAAGGCATCCAGATCTACTCCGTAAATAGGATGGGTAGGAATTTCCACCACCTTCAGCCCCAGCTGCTGGATCGCCTGAAGCACTCCAAAATAGACCGGACTTTCCACCGCTACGGAATCTCTAGGTTTCGTCACCGCCATCAGGCAGGTATATACTGCATTCATGGCCCCAGAGGTGATGACCAGATCGTCTTCTGATATTTTTCCCTCCAACACCAGAGCCCATTTGGCAGCTTCCCGACGGAGGTATTCGCTTCCCTGTACCGGCTCATAATCTGTACCGCTGTCATTCTTTCTCTTGATCACATTGATCATGCATTTCTTGAGTTTTGCCAAAGGAAGGAAGCTTTTCCCAGGAATTCCCAAAGCAAACTGGGTAACATCTGTCCCATCAATGGTTCCGAATACTTTATCAATAAGGTCTTCCGGTGTATTTTTCTTCTCAGCTTCTTTCATTGGAGCCACCGAAGGCAATGCCAGCTTTCTTTGGGAAGTCTGGCTCACAAAATAGCCATACTTGGGACGGGATTCAACCAGAGAGCGGCTTTCCAGTTCCATATAAGCCTGTTTTACAGTATTCAGACTGACATTATAGAGTTTTTGAGCACTTCTTAGTGAAGGCAGTCTGTCTCCTTGCTGCAGCGTATCGCTTTTGATCTGCTCAGTGACAGATTTTGCTATTTTAAGATAGAGAACGTCTTTTGACATAAAGCCCCGGTTTTAAGTAAATGTACAAATTTATTGACGTTTTATCCAACATTCAACCAGCTGATCATTCTATTGATACTGCTTTTCAGCTGTTCTGCATTCCGGAAATTTGCTGAATTGTTTTTATTGAAATAACGCTCCGCCTGAAGATTAAAATTCTTTTTTTCAGAGTCCGCAAGATCACTTTTCCCATAGATCTTAAATGCGATCTCCCCTTTTCCGTTAATGATCAGACTTGCAAAACCAAGAATCTCATTTCTTTTTTTAGCCAAAAGAAAGGGTACACCGAAATCCTGGCTTAATCTGGATAAATTTTGGGACTGCAGAAAGATATTTCTCAGCGACTGCATATCTGAAATATAGACGTCAGCATATTGAAGCTGCTGTTGGTTTCGAATAATAGTTTCCATAATGCTCTGTTTAGTATAACAAAATTATGGAGTATTCCATTATGGACACAGATACAGAAGTTACTATTATCTTGGATACAGATTGAATATTTGTGGAAAATACAGATAAGGGCTAATTAAACTGACACGGATCAATAGTTTATCAAAAAGCCTTATGACTAATGCACGCCAAACACCCGTTTATGAGGGCTATAAAAACAAAAACTCCCTGTAAACAATACAGAGAGTTTTTTCGCATAGTGCGGATGAAGGGACTCGAACCCCCACGCCTCACGGCACCAGATCCTAAGTCTGGCGTGGCTACCAATTACACCACATCCGCTCGTTATTTATTCTTTATATAAAGAACTTATTCTTTTTATGACTACAAATATAAAACATTTGCCTTAAAATAAGAACTAAAAAAAACATAAATACTTACCAACAATGATAAATAAACGATTTCTTACAAACCTTTAAAAATAAAAAAACTCTCCGTTGAGATCAACAGAGAGTTTAGTACCCCGGGCGGGACTTGAACCCGCACGTTCTTACGAACACAGGATTTTAAGTCCTGCGTGTCTACCAGTTCCACCACCAGGGCAGGTGTGGAGCGAAAAACGGGATTCGAACCCGCGACCCCAACCTTGGCAAGGTTGTGCTCTACCAGCTGAGCTATTTTCGCATAGTGCGGATGAAGGGACTCGAACCCCCACGCCTCACGGCACCAGATCCTAAGTCTGGCGTGGCTACCAATTACACCACATCCGCTGGTTTGTTTTTGCTTATTTTAAAGAGCTTGCTTCGTTTTTGTGAGTGCAAATATAGGACTTTTTCCATTGTCTCCAAACTTTTCAGAAAAAAAAATTAAAATTCTCATATTTTTTTTCAGGTCCTCCAATTATTACATTTCATTTTCTTACTTTTACAACGTTAATAATTACAATATGGAATTACAAGGAACGGTAAAGAAACTTTTTGATGCTCAGACATTTGCAAGCGGCTTTCAAAAGAGAGAAATGGTTATTTTAACCCAGGAACAGTATCCACAGCCGATAAACATAGAATTTTTGTCTGATAAGATCAGTTTATTAGATAACCTTAAGGAGGGTGAAAATGTAAAAGTGGGAATCAACATCAGAGGAAGAGAATGGGTTTCTCCTCAGGGTGAAACTAAGTATTTCAATTCTATTACAGGATGGAAAATTGAAAAAGTAATGGACAACGGATCTGAGCCTACTCAGGCCTCTCCTTCTCAATCTGCATCCCCGGTTTCCAATGAAAATCCTTTCGCTGGTGACGATGATGATGATTTACCTTTTTAATTAAAAAATAAGATCAAATATAAATCCTGCTTTATCAAGTGGGATTTTTTTTCCAAAAAAATGGTCCGATTAGACGAAAACGAGATTTCATTCCCCGATCCTGAACTTTATGACGGTCACGACGGGCTGGTTGCCTTCGGAGGAGACCTGTCTACAGAAAGGGTTTGGTTCGCCTACCAGCTGGGGATCTTTCCGTGGTACAATCCCGGAGAGGAAATATTGTGGTGGTGCCCGGATCCCAGATTTGTCCTGTTTCCTGAAGAACTAAAAGTTTCAAAATCGATGCGGAAAATACTGAACAGGGGTATTTTTACATTTTCTGAAAACAAATGCTTTAGGGAAGTGATCCAAAACTGCCAGCAAACGAGCAGAAAGGGACAGACTGGAACATGGCTTTCGGATGAACTGATGGAATCTTTTATTCAGCTTAATGAATATGGTCTTGCCAAAAGTATTGAGGTATGGCAGGATGGAGAACTGGTTGGAGGTTTTTACGGCCTTCAGATCGGAAATGTTTTCTGCGGCGAAAGTATGTTTGCGAAAGTAAGCAATGCTTCTAAAGCCGGCTTTATTCATTTTGTGGAAAACAACAAAGATAATATTGATCTCATTGACTGTCAGTCTCATACAGAGCACCTGGAAAGCTTAGGCGCAAAAATGATTCCTAAAAAAGAATTTTTAAACATCTTACACAAAAATAATGAACGCAGATAAAGAAAAATGGATCCTTCTGATTGTATTAACTGTTATCTGGGGCTCGTCTTTTATTTTGATCAAAAAGTCTCTTGAGCATTTCAGTCCCTATCAGGTAGGGGCGCTCAGGGTTCTGATCGCAGGAATTATTTTAATGCCGGTCGCGATTTCAAAATATAAACTGTTTCCCAAAAAGCATTTGAAGTGGCTTATCCTGGCTGCATTTACAGGAAATTTCATTCCTATGTTTCTATTTCCGATTGCGGAAACGGAAGTAAGCAGCAGTATCGCTGGAATTATCAATTCTATGATGCCTATCTTCGTGATTATTGTGGGAGCGCTGGTCTGGAAGTTTGACACCACTAAAAGGCAGATCGTGGGAACAATGATCAGCTTTGCCGGAGTCTGCTTATTGGCTTTCGGAGGAGATGGGGAAGGCGGAAAATTCAAGCTTATTCCGATATTATTGCTGTTACTGGCCACGCTGTGCTATGCTTTAAGCACAACAACGGTGAAATCTAAACTAATGGATGTCTCTTCCACGATTTTATCGGCATTTGTTTTTTCATTTGTTTTATTTTTCCCTTCTCTTATTGCTTTAACATTCACGGGATTCTTTTCAACATTCAGTTTTAATGAGGACAATATGCTGGGACTGATGTTTGTAAGCTTGCTGTCTATCTTTGGAACCGGGCTGGCCATGACTTTAAATTACAGGCTACTGAAGGTATCTACCCCGCTATTTGCGTCAACAGTAACCCTGCTGATGCCTATCGTTGCTATTATCTGGGGATTTCTGGATGGTGAAAAACTGAGCTTTTTACAGTTTGTTGGAGCAGGAGTTATTATCGGCGGACTGATTTTTTTAAGGTCTAAAACAGCGGTTATAAAAAAATAAACAGGTATTGATACATTAAAATTGATACATTAAAAATCCTGCATCGCTGCAGGATTTAAGTATGTATGATTGTTAATTTAAGTCATTAAGAATCTTTAAGCTGCTAAGGAGAATTAAGGCAGATCCTTCGATCTTCAGTCTAAACTTCCTTCTTCCAACTTCTAAGAATTCTTCTTTTTCACTTTGGCTTTGACTTTCTTTACCTCATCTTTGATGAAAGGATATTTTTTCTGCATATCCTGAGCAAGCGATGCGTCAATATTTAAAGCTTTCTGAAGAGATTCTGCTCCTTTTTCCGGGTTTCTCAGGTTGAAATAGCAGTTGCTGAGCTGATAGTAAAGCTCTGCCCTGTCATGTACCCTTAAGGCATTATCCAGAATAGTTACCGCCTCTTCATATTCTCCAAGAAGCATCAAAACCTCTGAATAGGCATACCAGTTATAAAACCTTGAAGGTTCCGCATCTACCAGCTTTTTCAGGCAGGCAAGGCTTTCTTCAAATTTTCCGGAATCAATAAATAGAAATGCCAGTCTTTTCTGATAGTCAAGGTTACTGTCATTCAGCTGGGTAGCTTCTCTTGCAAAATGCAGGGCTTCTTTCATACCTCCCATTTCTTCATAGAGATAAGATTGTTCCATCATCGCAAGATAAAACTGTGGGTCTTCTCTCAATGATTTCTGGAATGCATTTAAGGCCATTATGGACTGTTTCTGCGCCTTATAGCACAATCCTATTTTATAAAATGTAAATGCTTTGGTATATTCAAGCTCAAGCATTTCCTCGTATACCTCTACGGCCTTCTGGTACTGTCCCAGGGCTTCGTAACAGGCTGCTTTGTTTGCATATACTCCTACAGAACTTGAGTTGATAGCCAAAAGGTAATCATATCCTTTTATGGCTTCTTCGTAATTCTTTCTGTTGAAGTAAAACTGCCCGTATTCGAACCAAGCGGTTTCGGAATAGGCAAATTCATCTAAATATTCATTAAGAAAGGCAATAGCCTCCTCGCTCTTATTCAGGTCGCTGAAGCAGATCATACAGTTTTCGAGAGAATACTCATCCATAGGATCTTCTTTCAGAGCTTTTCTGTAGTGTTTAAGAGCGTTAAAAGGGTCTCCCAAGTTTACATATTCGTCCGCAATAAAGTTATGAAGGAAGTTTTCTTCTTCCTGCAGTTCTAAGGCTTTTTTGCAGATGTCAATGGCTTTTCTGGGGTTTCCCAGGTTCGAATAATACTTCGCATAGCAGACCATAAAGTCTGTGTTTTCCATGGATGAACCTTTCAGTTCGTCAATGAGTTCTTTTGCGGTATTATAATCTTCCCATTCCAAAAGAATCTCAAGTCTTTTGATCTTGATATCCAATGAATTGGGATGAAGCTTAAGGCCATAATTAACAGCATTGTCTGCGTAGTTAAAGTCTCCCAGCTCCAAATAATAAACAATAATGTCTTCTAGCTCTTCGGTATCGAAGTAGAATTCATCATTATTTTCCATCATTTCCTCGAACTTTTTTACAAGTTCATTTCCAAAATACTCTTCCAATAGTGTTGTCTTTGTCGGCCCGATGTCTGAATATGCTTACAAACCTCGGCAAACTTTTAATTAATAATAACCTCTGAAACTGAAATTCAAATGTTTATGCAAAGTTGCAACTTTTTTTTGAATTATTTTTTCATAAATTTCTATATTAAAGATAGTAAAAAAAGAAAACAGATAAAAGGATTGTGGATAAAAAACGGAAATTGTGGTTAAATAGTCAGAACAAGTCTTTTTCCGGCCGGAATTTCGGTATTCCAGACTGATTCTACATCCTTTATTTCTGCCGTTTCCGTATCTATTTTAATTTTACCTTCTACTGCCGCCTGGAACATTTCAGGAATAATTTCCGTAAACAGCATACGGGTCTCTTCTTTTGTCCAGCTTCCCAATCCGGATCCGGAGATCTGAATATCTGTTCCTCTCAGAATCTGCGAAGACAGCTGAATGGTATCTCCGCTCATTCCTCCTACAGAAACCAGTCTGGTCTTGTGAGAAAATGTTACGTTTCCTTTAAGAGCATACAGCAACATCTCTATAGAATGGCCCCAGAGATAATCTAAGATAATATCAATAGGTGTTTCGTTGTGAATTTCTTTAATTTTTGCTACAAAATCTTCGTCCGGCTGCTTTAAAGAAACTACTTCATCTGCTCCCAATGTAAGAAGTGACTGTAAAGACGCCTCGTTTCTACCTGTAGCAATGATATTTTTGGCTCCGTATAATCTGGCCACCTGAACTGCAATTTTTCCCGTCACTCCGGTTGCTCCATTGATCAGAACGGTATCTCCGGGTTTCATCCCTGCTTTGAATTTCAATCCCATCGCAGATCCCATAACGGCGTTGGGCAATGCGGCAGCGGTAGCGAAATCCAGTTCTTCCGGTACGGGAATGACAAATCCTTTTTCAGCATTGACTTTTTCGGCTGTGGTTCCTTTTTTACTGAAAAAATATACTTTCTGACCATTTTCAAGATATCCGGCACCATCTGTCCCGATAATTCTTGGCTGATGTACCTCGCCGCTGACGGAATAATGACTTCCACCCGCTATAGCTCTATCAAGATTTTTGATGGATGCTGCTTTGACTGATACCTGCGTTTCATTTTCCTTAGGGGTTTCCGGATCCTGAAAATCTGCATATTGAGGAATTCTTCCTTTTTCAAATACGACTGCTGCTTTCATTATTTAAATTTTTATACAAAATTAGGATGAGAGCGGTCTGCAGTGCAATAACATTTGTTATCAGTTATCCTGCTGATTATTTTTTTAAAGCATCCTCTTTTAAAATTGCGCCTTTGATCCTGCTAAGATGTACTGTAGTAATTCCCAGGTAGGAAGCAATATAATGCTGTGGGATTCTTCTGATGATTTCAGGCCGTTCTTTGGTGAGGCTGAGATAGCGTTGTTTCGGGGTATCTTTTATAAATGAGAAAAAATGTTTCATATAGTCGAAGATTCTTTCAAAAAGAGAATCCATGAATTGGTTCCTCAGTTCCGGATCTTCGTATACCTCAGCTAAAACAGCATCTGCATCAGCTTTACGGATCTTCCATAAAATACAGGATTCTATGGTTTCGAAGGATACCATACTGGGCAGGCCTTTCCTGAAGCTTTCGAGGGAAGAAAACATCGTATTTTCCATAAAGAACTGAAAGGTCACGTCTTTCCCGTCATTGTTGTACCATGCTCTTACGACCCCTTTTTCAATATAATAGGCACAGTCTGAAACTTCATTTTCCTTTAAAAGCAAAGTTTTAGCAGGAACATCCATGCGCTCGAAGCAGCTTAGAAATTTCCGCCATTTTTCTTTCGGGAAGAGAAACCTGTTCTGTATATGCTCAAACATTTCGATAAGAAAAAAGAACGGAGCATTTCTGTTCCGTTCCTGATTTATTTAGATTAAACTTTTAATTTTAGCGATGATATCATCTCCAAGCTTATCGGCTTCTTCCTGAGTGTAAGCTTCAGTATAAATCCTGATAATCGGTTCTGTATTGGATTTTCTAAGGTGAACCCAATTGTTTTCAAAGTCGATTTTAACACCATCTACCGTAGAAACTTCTTCGTTCTGATATTCTTTTTCCATTTTGGCTAAGATATCATCTACATTAATCTCCGGAGTCAGCTCTATTTTCTTTTTCCCCATAAAATAGCTTGGGTATCCTGCTCTTAATTCGGAAACGGATTTGTTTTCTTTTGCCAGATGGGTTAAAAACAATGCTGCTCCTACCAAAGAGTCTCTTCCATAATGAAGATCAGGATAGATAATTCCTCCGTTTCCTTCGCCTCCGATTACTGCATTCTTTTCTTTCATCAGGTTCACTACGTTTACTTCTCCTACAGCACTTGCAAAGTATTCTGAATCGTGGCTTCTGGCAACATCCCTCAAAGCACGGCTTGAGGAAAGGTTTGAGATAGCAGCGCCTTTCTTATGTTTCAATAAATAATCTGCAACGGCAACCAAGGTATATTCTTCCCCGAACATCTCTCCTTTCTCATCAATTAAGGCTAATCGGTCTACATCCGGATCTACAACGATTCCTAAATCTGCATTTTCTTTTTTTACAAGCTCACAGATGTCTCCCAAGTGCTCTTTCAAAGGTTCAGGATTGTGTGGAAACTGCCCGTTTGGTTCGCAATATAATTTAATTGTTTCGCAGCCAAGCTTATCCAGAAGCATTGGAATTGCAATTCCTCCTGTAGAATTTACCGCATCGAGAACGATTTTGAATTTTTTAGCTTTAATGGCTTCAATGTCTACCATCGGAAGATCTAAAATCTGCTGGATATGAATATCAAACGCATCATTTCTTGTTTCATATTTTCCAAGATCATCTACTTCTGCGTAGTTGAAATCTTCACTTTCAGCAAGAGCGAGTACTTTTGCACCATCATCCCCACTGATGAACTCTCCTTTACCATTCAACAGTTTAAGAGCATTCCATTGCTTTGGATTGTGGGAAGCAGTCAGGATAATTCCTCCATCTGCATTCAGTTCAGGAACCATTACTTCCACCGTTGGTGTTGTAGAAAGTCCAAGATCCACTACATTTATTCCCAATCCCTGCAGAGTAGCTGTTACCAGCGAGGAAACCATTTCCCCGGAAATTCTGGCATCTCTTCCTATGACCAGGGTTAAATTCTTTTTATTCTGTGTATTCTGAAGCCAGGTTCCAAATGCTGATGCAAATTTCACGACATCCAGAGGGGTTAAGTTATCATTTACTTTTCCGCCGATCGTCCCTCTGATCCCGGAAATAGATTTTATTAACGACATTCTGTTTTTATTTTTTTAATTGGTTTCATTAGCAAAGATACTTAAAAGACCTAATAAGTTATAAGATGGGAATCTTTTTCTGAATCTTGTCATAATTCCTTTTGATAACCTTCGGTGGCGGAAAACGGTAACCTATATACAGCAATCCATATAGATTGTTATTTTCTACATTCTGGTTATCTTTTTCATTGTAGGCATAAGCATTGACATTAAATTTTCCTCCGAACAGAAACCGGTCTGTATTATATCCTATATGAAGTCCGCTAGCAAACTTCAGGGTTAGATACTGTGTATTTTGTTTGTTAAATTTTGTCCCGTCCGCCTGAATATCCCAGCTGTTGGAAAACATTCCGCCTAATCCCAGCGAGATATGAGGAGCAATATTCACTCTTTTTTTCGCGCCAAGCACCCAATTATAAAAGTACCCCATGCTGCCCCCGAAACTGTACTGGGTTTCTTTACTTTTCTGTCCGTTTAAAATATCTCTGAATATGGAAAGGTGATAATCTACAATAGGCACCCAGCTTCCACGGCTTTCTTTCTGCCATTCGCCTTGTGTATAAATACTTTTCAGAGAGAAATTATCCTTTAGTACATAGGCTGTAGACCCTCCAAAACTCTGAACCCTAAGATCGGGAAACTGAAGGTATGGGTCTTTTCCTTCTTTCCAGTCCGGAAAAAAATCGCTCATATTTTCCATATAAAATCCTTTTACGTTTTTGTAATAAACGGTCTGGATAAATTTTTTGGGGAAAAGCCTGAATCTAAAGTCTGCATAGGAGCTACTTCCTTTGAGCGCATCATCATTATTCCCAGGAAGAAAACTTGGTGTAAATGAAATAGTTGCACTTATAATCCTATAATCAATAGAAAAGGAAGCTCTTGTTTTATTGTTGATTGAAAAGATGGTTTCTAAAGGTTTGTCCTCAGGGCCTTCTGTAAAAACATATTTTTCAATATTGGTGTCGAGATTTACACGGACCATTACCTGATCTGCATAGGACTTGATTTTAGCAGTATCGATCTGGGCGTTTGCCCAAATGGTTAGAAGAGAGAATAACAAGACTGCTGCTGATTTTGGGCTCAAATCGAAAAGGTTTTAGTTTCAGAGAATGAAATTACTACAATTTTTTCAATTATAAGCTTAAAAACAGGATCAGGAGCAACCGCAGTCTTTATCACAGTTGGTTCTTTTGGAACTGAATTTTTTCGGTGCGAAATTCTTTCTGAGTACTTTAAATAAAGAATAACAGGCGAATGCAACGATCAGTATGATGATTACGTACTGAAAAATTAGTGAAGTATCCATTATTTTAAAATCTGATATGCTATCAACGACACAAAATATGCCAAACCGGTCATCATTACAACCTGAAAGCCGGTCCATTTCCAACTTTTGGTTTCTCTGTAGACTACTGCAAGCGTAGAAACACACTGCATTGCGAATGCATAAAATAAAAGTACGGAAATTCCCGTTGCGAAGCTGAACACTTTTTCGCCGTCAGGTTTTACGTCTCTTCTCATTTTATCTATTACTTTCACTTCGGGGGCATCATCATCCAAACTGTAGAGTGTAGACATTGTCCCGACGAAAACTTCTCTGGCCACAAAGCTTGTCAGAATTCCCACGCCCATTTTCCAGTCGTAACCAAGCGGTTCGATAAGAGGCTCAATCCCTTTACCCATTTTGGCCAGATAAGAATGGTCGAGTTCTACATTGGGAGCCACGAATTGATTGGGTTTCTGTTTGGGTCCAAAATAACTTAAAAACCAGACAATGATACTTACAATAAAAATAATCTTTCCTGCTCCTGTAACGAAGTCCCAAACCTTACCCAGTACCATTTTAAGATCGTATCCGAAAAGAGGCTTTTTATAAGTTGGCAAATCCATTACAAGATAAGTCTTGTCTTTATTTTTGATAAATCTTTTCAAAACTGCTGCTGAAAACAGTGCTACAAGGAAGCCCAAAAGGTACATTCCCATCAATACCAGCGCTTTATATTTAATTCCAAGGAAAGATCCGTCAGAAATGATCAGCCCGATAATGATGCTGTATACCGGAAGCCTTGCAGAACAGGTCATAAAAGGAGTAACCAGTATGGTTAATAATCTTTCTTTTACATTTTCAATATTTCTTGTAGAAATCACTGCAGGAATGGCACAGGCCGTTCCTGATACTAAAGGAACGATACTTTTCCCATTCAGTCCGAAAGGTCTCAGCAGCCTGTCCATCAGAAATACCACTCTCGCCATATATCCTGAATCTTCCAGTAGATATAGGAAATATAATAAAATACCAATCTGTGGGGCAAATACTACAATTCCTCCGATTCCGGGAATAATTCCACTTGAAACCAGTGAATTGACAGGCCCTTCCGGCAAGTGTTCTGCAGCAAAAGCAGCCAGCCATGAGAAGGAATCATCGATCCAGTTCATCGGATATTCTGCAAGGAAGAAAACACTTTGGAAAATAATCAGCAGAATAAAAAGAAAAACAACATAGCCCCAGAATTTGTGGACCAGCACTTTATCTAATTTCTCCGTTAAAAGCTCTTTGAACTGGGCTTTTTTAGAGATTACATCTGCTAATATTTTATCTACGCTCTGATATCTTCTTACGGTCTCCTGAACCTGTAATCGTTTTGGAACCAAGCTTTTAGAATCAGGCTGGTTAAGAAGATCTTTTATAGATTCTATTCTTCCGAGATCGGAGCCCAATGAAATACTCATCCAGGCTTTATATTCGTTGTCAAGTCCTTTATGGGCCGCAATTTTCTGAATAAAATCTTTATGCTCGTTTGGCGTTTCGAAGGTGATGGTCTCTGCTTTTTTAAATCCATTTTGCAAAACAGACTCTTTAATCTTATCTATTCCAATCTGTTCTTTGGCATTGGTTTGAATAATTTTAATCCCCAGAGCATCAGAAAATTTCTGGATATCAATGCTAATGCCTCTTCTTTCTGCCTGATCAATCTGGTTGACCACCAGGATCATAGGAATACCAAGATCCTGTATCTGCTGGAAAAGAAGTAATCCTCTTTTTAAGCTTAATGCTTCAAGAATATAGATTACACCTTCATAATTTTCCTGCTCATCAATAAGAAATTTAGAAAAAATAGCCTCGTCTTCCGAACTTGGATAAACGCTGTACGAGCCTGGCAGGTCGATCACCTCAACCTCTTCATTTTTATAGGTGTAATTTCCGGAATGGCTCGCAACGGTAACTCCTGCATAGTTTCCGGTCTTCTGTTTTTTATTGCACAGTGCATTGAAAACCGTAGACTTTCCTACATTAGGATTCCCGACTAAAAGGACCTTTTTTTTCTTATTTTCCTGCATTAATTCAATTCTTCAACAATGATATACTCTCCCTCTTCTTCACGAAGAGCGATGCGGCTTTTTTCTTCTCCAAATTCTACATACATAGGACCCTTGAAGGGTGCCTGGTACAAAATTCTGAAAATAGTCTCCGGTAAAAGTCCCATTTCTATGATCTTGTTTGGCATTTTCAGGTAATCGTTATCATACCCTAAAATTTTTCCCATTTTGTTTTTAGGGAAACCGCTTAATTTATGTAAGTCAATCTGTTTCAAAGCCGGATTTTTTGTAAGGGCAAATATACGCTATTTAAATTTAATCTAAATAACGAAAAGTATGAAAGAAATCAACCCAAACACATTGCTGTATCTGGGTTGATTTTAAAAATATAATTTAGTTGATATGAAGTCTTATTTTTTCTTTTTATCCTGCTGTGCTGATGATATTTCTATCGGATTATCATTGGCGTTGTAAAAGTCTTTGTACTGCTTCTCCTGTTTTTTCACCATATCACCTACTGTACCATCCATTCCCGGAACTGTTTTAGAAAGCATTTCCTGTGTCATCATTGGTCTTATGGATGCAAAAGGGTCTTTTTTGAAATCATTGAATGTTTTTTCAAATTTTTCTCTTGGTAATTCATTTACTTTTCCTCCTTTCGCCTGCATCAGGTTTTCGATGTAAGAGTATTCTGTATAATCCTTGACTTTTTTATTTCCCTGTAAAACCCATGAATAGTTTTTCTGATCATCTTCGATTTTAACGATCAAACCTGGAAGTCCAAAGAATTTGTAAGGTCCATCCTGAAAAGGCAATTCTGTACTGAACCATGCTGTCCATTTTCTTCCTCCGAATTCAGTAGTCGCTTTTTGAGTGTTATATTCTCCAATTTTCTGCTTATCGTTAAGGATATTCCAGTTAAATTTTAGGTCTTCGCTATATCCTATATTGCTTGGTGTAAACCCGTTTGCTATCTTATCCACATACTGTACTTTCATACCTGGATATGATTTGTATATTCTGGCTGATATTTTAGGGGTTTTAATGGTTTTCGACAAATCTTTCATCGTTCCTGCCTTCTGCATGGCTTCAATTTCAATTTTCATGATAGAATCCTGCGAAATCACTGTATAATCCTGATAAATGGATCTGTTTTTGTCTGTAATATCCAGGATCGTAATTACTTTATCCATCTTGGCAGAATCCTTTTTCGGTTTAAAAGTCAGCTCATAGAAGAAACGGTTTGCTGCCTCTTTTGATTCTTTGGCATCCTGCGCCGACGCTATGGCAAAAAGAGCAATAAAGAATACAGAAAATAGCTTTTTCATTGTAATAAAGATTTACTAATTAGTTATCAGTTCCTGAAATATGTTACAGCTTTTTTAAAGAATTTTACTTCAATTGATATATTTCACTGATTATCAATCGAATACAAAACAACTATATATATTATAATTTATCAGACTTTTTAAAGGTATAACTGGTAAATCTGATCAGCCATGAGAGAAAATTATGATTTCCTTAAAACATTTTCTCTCTTAAAACTCTTATCTTTAAGTACTTAAAAACAAATATTATGGACACTTTATCACAATTTAAAGATGAACTTGAAGCAGAGTACCAGACGACCAGGAAATTTTTTGAAGCTTATCCTGAAGGAAAAAATGATTTTGCTCCTCATGAGAAAAGTATGAAAATGATGCCTCTTGCCACTCATATTTCTGAAATTTTCGGGTGGCCGGATGTGATGCTGAAAACTTCGGATCTGGATTTTGCGAAGGGAGACTTTCAGCCTAAGCATCTTTCTACAAAAGAAGATCTTCTGCAGACTCTGGACGAAAATTTCAAATCTGCGGAGAAGGCGCTTGACAACGCTAAAGAAGAAGACCTTAATGAAACATGGGCTTTAAAAAACAATGGTCAGGAAATAGCAAAATGGACGAAATATGGCTCTATCCGTCATTCTTTAAACCAAATCACGCATCACAGGGCGCAGCTGGGAGTGTATTACAGACTGAATGATATTCCACTTCCGGGAAGCTATGGTCCGTCAGCAGATCATCAGAGCTTTTAGCAATATGTATGGATATATCTCAAATAAAAAACCAATCTCAGTGAGATTGGTTTTTGTTTTTTTACTTAAAGTTGAATTTCACGGTAAACATAACCTGGCTTGGGCGAAGTTGATATCTTGTAAAAGTAATATTCGTGGTATTGATATCATATGTTTCGAATACTTTTTTGTTGGCTATATTCATCCATTTAAGTTCAAAATCAATTTTCTTTTTGGCCCAGGTAAATTGATATGAAACGTCATAGAATCCGTTGTGGTATTTTTGATCGGCTGCATTTGTATTTACCTGATCCCAGTTGAATCCGATAGTATGGTCTTCTACCGGATAGAAGAACGCTCCAAGATTATGCGTGAACCCGGTTCTGGTGGCATTGGAGTTTATATTTCCTGTACTGGTTTGCTTTGTTCTGGAAATACTTGCATTATAATCTATGCTCATCCAGCTGAAATAGGTATTATTGAATTTAATTCCGTATGACTGGCTGTTGTTGTTGTTTGTAAAAGAATTATTATTCAGGAATGCATCCGATTTTGCTGTATTGTTGCTGTAGCTGAGGGAGGCATTTGTTTTGAACTTTGGAAAGTATTTTCCCACTTCTACACTGTAGCCATTATTTAATACATGATTATCCTGTTCTATATACTGCATTACGGTATAACCTGCCCCATTGATCAAAGGATTTGAAATCAGGTTTCTTTTAGCGTCTGAAAATCTGTAATTGATGTTGAAGAATAAATTATTCAAAGGGTTTCTATACTCCAGCCTTGTTCCTGCAGATTTATTATTATTCTGAGGTATCGGATTATTGATATCCATGGCACTGATTCCACCTGGAGAGGTCATTAAGAATCCTGAATAAGCCGTATTTATTTCTCCAAAATTGTTATTAATATTAGCATTTACCGAAGCTTTCCAAAAGGAGGCAAAAGTATACTGTGCAAAAACACTAGGTTCAAAAGTCACCTTATTTACATCTTTAGCAACATTTCTTAATGGATCTTCCGCCTTAATGTTATTAGAGTTTACAGGAAAATTGGCATACAACATCCATGAATCATTTTTATAATTTACTCCCAAACTTCCGTAAGGTGTTGCCGTAGTATATCTAAGATCATTACTATAGGCTGCCGGAAGTGCTCCTGCCGTTATAATATTTGATAAATCTGAAACTAAATCTGTTGTTTTAAAGTTAAATCCAATTTCCGGAGTGAAGGTCCATCCCTTTTTAGAGAACCCGATATTGGCAGAATGATTGGCTTCAATTGTTTTAAGTCTCAGGTTTTGTTTTGCAAAATTCTTAGGTTCGGGAGTGAATCCCGGAATATCCAGATAAGAAGCCGGAAAAACTTTCAGTGTCTGTTTATCGGTCTGATAACTTATAAAAGATAAAAGATTCACCATTTTTTCTTTCCACGGAATAATGGTACTCAGGGAATTCTGGAAAGATGTTGTTGGAGACTCTATTGCTTCATCGCCGTGTCTTTTCACTCCGTTTGATGCATCTGTTCTGTCAACAATTGCCCGGTCTGCATTCCAATACTGGGAAAAACTTGTGGTGTTTTTAAAGAATCCCTTTTTTGCATTTTTTGTAAAAATTAATTCTCCTTTTGCTTTATCTGTGTAAAAATTATTAAGAATGTTTACAATATTGGAGCTTCCCCCAAAATAGTCTGTCTGGCTGTAAGATTCTCTTTCAACTGCATTATTGGTATAGTTGGCATTGGCTTTAAGCTCCCACTCTTTCTTTTTGTCGATATTGGTAAGATAGTTGGCTGACAGATAATGCACATTGTTCATCAAGTATCTTTTTACAGGAAGGTTGGGTGTACTTGCGTTTTCTACATTCAGCCAGTCATTTTGAGAAGCATTAATCCTTCTTCCTTCGAACCTGCTTCCAAAAGCTAAGATATTCCCTTCATTTTCCACCTGCTCACCCATATTGTTCGTTTTGTAATTCACCACCCACTGGCTTTTCTGTCCAAAAAACATCGGGGTAAGTTTAACATTCCACAACCACGGGTCTCCGAATCCTGTCCCGACCTCTCCTCTTCCGGTCATGGTAACAGAGTTTTTTAACTTGATATTGATCGCTGCCTGATCGGAAGGCACTTTATCCTGAAGAATTTTTACCGGCTGGTGGTTTTCAAGCACTTCTACTTTCTGCACTGCATCTTTGGGAAGAGAATTGTTGATCGTCCCATACCCGCCTTCCATCAGATCTTTTCCGTTCACATAAAATTTATTGATGGCATTTCCCTGGTAAAGAATCGTTCCGTCTTTATTGACTTCAATACCGGGAATTTTTCTCATTACATCGGCAAGTGTTCTGTCGCTTTTACTGTCAAAAGCTTTAAGATCATAAGCAATGGTATCGCCTCTTGCCGTGATCATCTTTGTTTTCAGCTGGACTTCTTTTATTTCTGTAGCTTCAGACTGCATTTTGAAAGTCAGAGTCTGGTCGCTGTTACTGATCTGTTTGGTCAGGGTTTTTTGGTTGAATGCTTTTACTTTCAGATCCACATTAGGTTCTGCAGATGTAAACGTCACTTTATATTCTCCTTTGGAATTGGTGATTCCATATGCCAAAATAGCATCTTTGCCTGGTTCTTCTACCGTAACACTGGCACTGGGAATAGCAGATCCATCTTCATCGGTAATTTTCCCTGACACTGTTTTCTGCGCAAAGGTGAGCACGGTGAAAAAAAGCATCAGAAATAAAGAAATCTTTCCTTTCATAATTTATTATTTGCTTAATTAGTTTGTCGCTTGTGTTTTTTGTTACACTTTTATAAAGATGTATTTTAATGATAAAGGTTAAATGCTTTAACACTATAAATTTAGTGATATTTAAATTTCAACCATTTAGTAAATCATTTGAAGTAACAGGATGTAAATTTCATTTCGATAGTTTGTTTGGCTTATTAATTCTTTAAAAATCTGACTCCAAAATTTTAATTTATTTAGAATCTTATTGTTGACCGGCTGTATGTTTTTTGAATAATAATGGCTAATATTGAGAAATAGCTAAGAGTTCTTAAGAAAAAAATGATTTTTTTAATTTTTTATTTAGTCTAAATAGTTAAAAATGATTTGAATCATAGATTAAAAAATACTTAAACACTGATTCATATATATTTATTTAATAATTTTGTAACATAAAATTTATAGAATGGGAATTATTTTAAAGCCTATAGATGTTGTTGATGATATTACTCAGGAAGAGTTTACGGAAAAATATCTAAAGCCCAGAAGGCCCGTTGTCATTAAAAATATGGCAAGAAACTGGCCTGCTTACCAAAAGTGGACCATGGATTATGTAAAGGAAGCAGTAGGTGATGTAGAGGTTCCTCTTTATGATTCTAAAAAGGCCGATCCTGCCGCTCCCATCAATACACCCACTACAAAAATGAAGTTCGCAGATTATATAGACCTCATCCAAAAAGAGCCTACTGATCTGAGAATTTTCTTTTTTGACCCTATAAAACACGCTAAAAAATTACTGGAAGATTATATTTCTCCAAAAGAACTGATGGGTGGATTCCTTGATAAATATCCGTCCATGTTTTTTGGAGGGAAAGGTTCTGTTACATTTCTTCATTTTGACATTGATATGGCGCACATTTTCCATACTCATTTCAACGGAAGAAAACATGTAAAGCTGTTTGAATACAAGTGGAAAGAAAGACTGTACCGGCTTCCTTATGCAACCTATGCACTGGAAGATTATGATATCGACAATCCTGATTTTGAAAAATATCCTGCACTGGATGGTGTAGAAGGGATTGAGTGCTTCCTTGAGCATGGCGATACTCTTTTTATGCCTACCGGATGGTGGCACTGGATGAAATACCTGGACGGAAGTTTCTCTATCTCTTTAAGAGCCTGGGACAAATCCTGGGCAGTAAAGGCTCATTCTTTATGGAATCTTACCGTACAGCGTAAATTTGACGATATTATGAAGTCCAATTTCAAAAAGAAATATATGGACTGGAAAGAAAAAGTAGCCGTGAAAAGAGCAGAAATTGCTTTAAAAAGGGGCTTACCAAAATAAAACAAAAAAGACGTTTCAATTTGAAGCGTCTTTTTTATTCTTGCGTATTTACAAGCAGTTCTTCCATATTTCGTGTCACTTCATTGCAAGAAAAGCAGGCCTCTTTTCCATCCTGAGAGAACCATCTGCACTGAGACCGGATCGGGCAAAAGGCAAGCTCTGTTTCTTTATGAAAATCCAAATTCTGAACTTTCCGGGATAGGGAACATTTAGACTCTTCTTTATTCCATTGTGCGCAGCCTTTTTCTACACATTTTCCGGTAAAACGGAATCTCTGCTCAAGATTGTTTTTATCTTTATTCTGCTGCAGAAAATCTTCTGTGACGGCGAGCGGTGTGATAAACTGGACCTTCCCCTCTTTGCTGACCACCCCGAAAAGCTGTGCCCCAACTTTTCCTAGATAACTGGGACACATCTTTTTTGAAGTATTGGAATTAGCCTCCATAGCTTTTGATTTGAGACTGTATGTCTTTCAACTGGCTCTGAATATCAATTCCGGGTTTGAAAATAATGATTCCCCACGGAAACCAGTCTTTAATTTTCAATGGTCTTACCAATCCTTTGAAGTCTCTGTGAGCTCCGAAAGCCTGGGTATTATCAATCTTTGAAAGTTCAGAAAGAACTACGTTCTGAATTCCTCTGTCAATGTTTTTCAACTGCTCATCCGAAAGATCTACTCCTTCCAGTGAAACGAAAAAATGCTTTTTAGTTGCCATAACTATAGTTTTTATTGGTTTTATAAAGCAAATTTCGTCCGAATATGTACCAAAGTTATCAGGAAAAACACCCTTTATTCAGGCGTGAAAAACCTGTAAATTAAATTCTGATTATCAGTTATTTAAGTCAAATATAAAATTCTATAAGATTCTATAAATTGGATATTGTCTGAATGTCTTTTCTTCGAAGTAAGGAGAATTTCTGTAAATCCAGTCGAGTTGGGCCGCTCCGTCGTCTGCAAACTTTTTATCTGATGTTTTTTTGGCCTCAAAAGCATCTTTCAGCTTTTTATCTGACTTTAGTAATTCTGAAGCGGTGTCTTCAAAAATATAGGCGGAATAATATTCTTTCTGCGCCAGGATTCCATCAAATAAATTCCAGTTAAAAAATGAGTCTAAACCCTCAGGCTCAAGGGTTTCAACGATATATTTTACACCAGGCTGATCTGTTGGAATTAAATAATCCCCAGCTGAAAAAACCAAATTCCTTTTTGCAGTTTCCACACTGGTATCATAATGAAGATAATGTCCTTCGTATGGATTTTTAACCGTTTTAAAGTCTTTGATTTTATAAGCCTCAACCATTGCCGTGCTGTCTTTTTTAAGAGCAGTCATACGGATTTTATTTCTTTTCAGCTCTTCGATCACACGGTATTGGGATTGTGGAACTACATAGTATTTAGGAATGATGATATATCCCGTAGGAACGGCTGTCATGAAGAGCTTAATCTTCTTGGTAAAAGGTTTATTCCTATCGTAATAGAGTCTTGGCTTTCCGGAAATATCACTTGGTTTGTACCTCCCCTCGTAGCCTTTGAAATCCATTGTAGAAAACCTGGTTGAATCTATTTTCCAACGGATTCCGTACTGCATTCCGGGTTTATACTGCTTCAAATTATCAAGACGGAGTTGTTTTATTTTCCTGTAATTCTTGTCTAAATTCTGAAGATTCACGAGCATATATTTGTATGTCGCATCCACTCTTTTATCATAAGGCTTCAGCATATGCGTTTCAGGAACCGTTCCCAGCGAATTAAAGAGCGATGTGTAGCCTGTAGAATATCTCGGAGAGTCTTCAAAAGCAGCAAATCCCTCATCCGGAATATCTCCGTGAATATTAACATAAGGAGTGCTTTCATAGCCCAGTTTCTTCATATCCTCAAGGTTTTTAGCCTGATAGTCATTGTAAAAGTAATTTCCCAATGTGTCTCCAAGGCGTTCCTTGAAGGTAGAAATATAAGTGAAAGTATACTGATAATCAGCTCCATTACTTACATGGTTATCAATAAAAACATCTGGCTGCAGCCACTGGTAAATTTCCTGGAAGCTTCTTGCATTTTTTGAATCTGCTTTAATGAAATCCCTGTTCAGGTCATAGTTCCTTGAATTTCCTCTGAAACCATACTGCTCGGGACCGTTCTGATTAGCTCTGGAGTGGGAGCCTCTGTTCAGCATTCCACTTACGTTATAGGCGGAAATAGCTGCTATAATAAAATTCTGTGGTGCTTTTACTTTCCCGGTTGCGAGATCCCTTATAAGCATCATTGTGGCATCTATTCCGTCCGGTTCGCCCGGGTGAATTCCGTTGTTTACAAAGATAATGGCTTTGTCTTTTCTGAGTTTTTCAACATCTTTTTCGGAAAAGGGATTGTAAATTACCACATAAATGGGCCTTCCATTATCGTCCTCTCCTTTTTTAAGGTATTGGACGGTATTGAAGCTTTTAGCCAGGTTCTGATAATAGCTATTCATTTCATCATAAGTAACCGTTTGGTTTTTATTTCCTTTTTCAAAAGGGGTCTGAAATGAATTTTGAGCGAAAAGCAAAGATGTAGTCAGGAAAATCAGGAGGTATCTCAGTTTCATTGAAGCAGTTTTTGAACTTCAAAATTACTTAATATGATTTGGGTGGGAAAGGGAAATTGTGGATTTATTGATGTCTGTTTTGTGATGTTGGATTATCACAAGGACGCTAGGGTTTTTGATCTTAGTGCTGTTTTAAGGCGCCAGAAAACCAAGGATTTTCGTTTGGTTATTCGTTATTTCAGAAAAAGATCTGTGATCTGCGGGAGAAAAAAAATTAATAGCCGGGGCGCTGTTATTAATAGAAACCTTATAGGTTTTAAAAACCTATAAGGTTGGTGGATGTTGAAAATTTGGGATGCTTTTTCATAAGGTTTACTTTCCTGCACTATCGTTATTTCTGCCTTTTTCATCCGGATATAAAGTAGGAAGCAGATCGCTCTGCCAGAATTCCTTGGTATTAACATCCATTATTGACAGGGAACCCGTGAAAGCTGCTCCGGTATCCATATTCCAGACATTGGCCTTATTGACAGGATGACTGATTCCTATGTCTAGTGTCGGTGTATGCCCTATAAATATCTCACTGTATAAAAGCAGTCTCTTCGGATAGAGTTCTGAATTTTTCGCTAATTTCTTATCCATTGCGACTGCCGTTTCCCACAAGGTTCTGTCCCAACGGTAATTGCTGGAATAGACTTCTTTTTCAGGTCCGTGCATAGAGGAATAGCCTGCATGAATAAACAGCCGGTTTTGATCATCTACATGATAGTTTTTCATCCTTTGAAAGAATTCCAGGTGTAAAGCCAGATCTTCCAATGAGTAGTCATTATAACTTTCTACAGTGCTTTTTCCTCCGTTGAATAACCATACATCCTGTCTTTCTCCGGTGGACATCCATTCCTCACACCAGGCATCGTGATTTCCTTTAATGAAGATGCATTCCTGCTTTTCGGAAAATTCCATGAGGAAACGGATAACCTGAGAAGATTCGCTCCAGCCGTCAACATAATCTCCCAGGAAAATAAGTCTATCTTCCTTTGTGATTTCCGCTCTTTCAAACACCTGTTTCAATGCTTTAAACCCTCCGTGGATATCACCAATAACTAATGTTCTGTCCATCTTTACTTTGAAATATATTTGGCATCCACAAAATCTGTCAGCCACACTCCGTTTGCCGAAAGATAAAACGGTATTCCGTCTTCATGCATGGTATTCGTTCTTATACTCAGAATCACAGGTTTTCCATGGCGCATTCCCACTTTTGCAGCTGTTTCCTTGTCTGAGCTTAAATGAACATGTTGGCGGCTCCTTTTATCAATTCCTTTTGCCAGAATAGAAGAAATATTGGTTTCTGCTGTTCCGTGATACAGAAAATCGGGTGGCTGTGCCGGTTTCAGGGCCAGATCTATATCAATGGAATGTCCCTGGCTGGCTCTGATCCTGGTTTTATCTTCATTAAAAGCAAAGCGTTTTTTATTATTGGTTTCCACCACTTCTTCCAGCTCTTCAAAACTGAAATGCATTCTGCCTTTTGCAGATTTTGTAATGAGTTCATCAACATCTGCCCATCCGTTTTCATCCAGTGTCAGCTGAATGGTCTCGGGCTGATGCCTCAGAATAAGGCTTAGAAATTTGCTTATTCTTTTGTTTTGTATTTCGTTCATGATTTTTGTCTTTAATTCATTAATTTTTTCTGAAGCTTTTCACATAAAACTTCAATATCTCCTTTTCTTACAAGTTCGGAAACCCATTCTTCCGGAATATTTTCAAATCCGTAGTAAATGCCTGCAATTCCTCCTGTGATGGCTCCGGTTGTATCGGTATCTTCTCCCAGGTTCACTGCTTTTAATACAGCTTCGGAATAAGTTTCAGAGTTGAGAAAACACCAAAGCGAGGCTTCTAAACTGTGGAGGACATAGCCGCCACTTTTGATCTCTTCTTCCGGATAGGTTGAAATATCATTTTTTAAAACTCTATAAAAAAGTCCTATCTCTTTAGGGTTAAAACCTTGAATTTCTGAATATTCCAAGGCCACCTTCTGCATATGCATATAAGCTTCTTTCCTTTTCTTTCCTTTGATTAGCTCAATGGCTAAAATAACATAAATGAAACATGCAAAAACAGAACGGAAATGCCCATGGGTAATCGCGGAAACCTCTTTTACCGTTTGATACAGTTTTTCGATATTTTCTTCATCTTTAAGATAAAAAGCTAAGGGAAGAATTCTCATCAAAGAACCATTCCCATTATCTTCCTCAAAAATATTTCCGGAAAACTTTGCACTTTCTCCTTTGATCAATCGTGCAATGGAGTGTCTTGTGGTTCCACCAATATCAAAAAGTCTTCCGTGAGCTGTCCAGTGTCCATATTTGTTCCATTTTACAAAGCTTTGTCCAATTTTTTCTAAATCATAGCCTTTCGTGAGCTCTTCTGCAAGACAAAGAGTTAACGAACTGTCATCACTCCATGTTCCTTTGGGCTGGTTCCATGACATAAATTCCAGATAACCCATAACGGGAAATCTTTTTAAATCCTCTCTTTTCTTAAATTCAACCGGAACCCCCAGCGCATCCCCAATGCACGCTCCAAAAATTCCGGCTTTTACCATATTTTCCATCAGGCAAGGTTTACCAGTTTATCAAATAGCAGCTGCATACCTCTTGTTGCGGATTCTTTCATCACTACGGCTCTTTGTCCATATCCGAATCCTGTTTCGTTAGGATTGATAACTACCAGCAGACAGTCATTTTTGATGTCATGGATCAGTCCGGCTGCCGGATACACCTGCAGAGATGTTCCTATAACGACCAAAATATCGGCCTCTTTTACCTTTTCCTGCGCAGTCTTGTGCAAAGGAACATCCTCCCCAAACCACACGATAAAAGGTCTTAACTGAGCTCCATCTTCTGCTTTGTCGCCAATTCGTATATCTCCTTTCTGTTCGTAGATCAGGTTTTTATTATTACAAGAGCAAGATTTGAACAATTCTCCGTGAATATGAAGAATATTGGTTGATCCGGCTCTTTCATGCAGATCATCTATATTTTGGGTAATGATCTGAACGTCAAAATGTTTTTCCAGTTCTGCGACCAATAGATGGGCTTCATTAGGTTCAACTTCATGAAGCTGTCTTCTTCTCTGGTTGTAAAATTCCAGAACCAACTCCCTGTCTTTTCTCCATCCTTCAGGACTTGCCACATCGGTTATATTATGATTTTCCCAGAGACCATCCCCGTCTCTGAATGTTTTTATTCCGCTTTCGGCGCTGATTCCTGCACCGCTTAATATGGTTAGTTTTTTCATTGTTTTAATCTAATAATTTTTTGTAAATCATTTCATTGTCATGGCAATTAGTTATGATTTAATCTTAGCTTTTCATTTAAACTTTTCTGATCGAATAACAGAGGCTTTTCTTCCGGAATAATCAGATTATCCAAATCATCCCTTAAAACAAACTGGTACTGCTCTTTTACAAAATCTGAAATATTTTCTATTAAAAGAATATCTTCCCGAGCAAAAGAACGGGTAAATTCATTTCTTAAACCTATTTGTATCGCTCTTCTCTCCAGCTTGTTTCCAAAAGGCTCATGATCCGGGTCCCATTGTAATCGTACAGAAGATTGTTTCACCTGATTCTGCCATTCTTCACGGGAAATTCCTAATTTATCATTATAAGTAGAATAGACTGCATTCTCCAGATACCTTTTAAAAGCAGACATTTTCAGATGAATCGCCAAAACATATTCTTGGCCTTCTTTATTTCCCCAGCCGTTTCGATACATCATCCAAAGGAAATTAGGTTTTATCCATGTCATCCTTTCCAGACTAAATCCTCCACCAAAATATTGATTTTCAAACGCAAAATCTCCAATTTCTTTTCGGTAAGATTGATAGACTATGATTTTATCTTCATCATATTGAGCCATGATGTGATATCCTTTTTGAGGCCAATCCTGTAGTTGTTCTTTATATTTTTTTAATTTAAGTTTCATGATATTGTTTCGAACAATTTCAGCATCTCTTCATTTTTAGTCAAGACTGCAAAAACCACTCTTTTAAATTTATTTTTATATTTCCCATGAAGATGCTTTTTAAATAACCCTGCAATCTCTTCTGGATCATTTCTGAAGACTCCACATCCCCAGGCTCCTAAAATTAGGGTTTCATTTGCATGATTCAGGGCCAAAGCAAGCATTTTATCCATTCTAATATCCATGGCATCACATATCTCATCTGCTCTTTCCGGTTCCTGCCGCTTTACCACTCCGGCATTGACCGCAGGAGAAGTAATAAAATTACACAAAACAGGTTTCGGTAATAATTCTCCTTTATCTTTTCTGAAAACAGGAACTTTAGGACTGTAAATCATCATGTCGGTATAAAAACAAGACTCCATTGCTCTGTGAATCTTATAATAATCTTCCGCCTGAAGCTGAGTTTCATACAATGCTGATGTTCTGGCCAGACTTTCTTCCTGCGCTTCAGCACCGTTGATAAATCCACCGCCCGGATTTTTGGCTGACGCAAAATTCAGACACATTAATTTTTTCTGATTTTCTTCATCTGCTAATTTTAATATTGCTTTCAAGGAACTGCAATTCCAAATTTCAATCTTTGTTTCAAAATCGACTTCCGGAAGTTCATTTTTTGCCATTTCAGCAAGTTCTTCGGGTGAAAATAAAACGGTTTCTTTTTTACAGATTTCAAGTTCTTTTTCTATCGTTATTTTTTCGTTTTCTTCGTTTATATAATATGTCTTGGCTAAGATCTCTAAGGTATCTTTTGCCATCCCTTTATTTGTCATGGTAATTTTTTAATATTTAATATCAGGCTTTCCAATTCAGGACTTGTCTCTTTTGTAAACTCGTCTCCTATGAATACTTTAATCACCTCAATATTCCCAACAATCACATCATTAAAGCTTTCCAGCTCTTCCGCCGGAACCCACAATTCATTATGGTTTCTCGCACCCACATTCTGAGCCGGATATTGATTCATGATTTCTTCCGGAACCTCGAATTTTGTAACAAATCCGAGATAATTTCCAGCTTCATCCCTTGTATTCCATTTTTCAGCAATTTCTGAAGCATAGCTTTCATCTAGTACAGGGTAAAATATAGGCTGCCATTCCAGTCTTGGTGGAAATTTTTTATATCCGCTTTCTACAATCAGGATCATTTCTTTTTCTCCTACCGGTCTGTAAAGACTTATTGTTTTCATTTCTTTTGTTTTTTTAAATACTTGCCCCTATTGTAAGAGCAAGCTCAGCCGGCAACGGATACAATTTTTCAATGGGTAACAGCTTTTTTGCCTTATCATATTCTCCCAACTTTGTAAGGTTTAAGATCTTTTTTACCAAAGGCGTATAATCTTCTATTTTAATGATCCATTCATTATTAAATTCTTCAATCAGGTACCGGCTGATTCCAACCTGAATAGAACGGTACGCCAGTTTGTTACCTTTAATATTCCTTTCCGGATCCCACTGCACATGGACTTCTGCTTTTTTAAATTCTTTTTCCCAGGTCCCCGGATTAGGATATATCCTTTTTTCGGGTGAAGTTAAAACCGCTTTACTCAATGCCTTTTCCCAGGCCTCTCTCTTAATATGGATGGCTAAAGTACATTCCTGTCCGGATTTTTGTCCGTAATTACTCCGTTCCATCATCCAGAGGAAAGAAGGTTTGATCCACGTCATCCTGTTGAATGAAAAAGGAGCAGAAAACTTCTGATTCATCACGGCAGATTTTGCAATCTGCTCATTGTATGACTGGTATATCACAATCGTATCTCTGCCGTAATCTGCTCTTATTTCAAATTCTTTCATCATTGTATTGTATTGTATTGTATTCGGCTCTGTTTTTATCACTAAATATAAAGCCATTATTTGGTTTATAAAATTTGTTTAAAGTCTTTTGAATATGGGGAATATGATCCGTAGACCTCATCAAATTTCACTTTTAAATTCTCTGTTTTAATTTGTTCATCTGTTTGATCAAGACACGTCACAATCAAGTTTTTTTTGCTTGCTGAAACATAAGCTCCATCCAAAAGAAGGGCATAATTCAGCAGATCATAATCCAGTTCTCCAAAACGGAGTTCCTTCTGATAATCATTAAAGACACATGTTTCCTCTTCATTATTTTTCAGCACCAATTCTTTTTCATTACTCATCCAGCCATTTCCGTGACGTGTGGAATAAATCCTTGTCACGTAATACATTTCAATATCCTCAATGTTCAACAGCTTGCAGATCTCAAAAGCATTTTTTGAAGTGGTATGGGCATAGGTTACATTGGGAAATACTCCGTGATCCATATCCAATAAAATTCCTTGGCTTCCCTCAAAAATTAAGTTTTCAAATGAATTCAGATAAGTATAATCATCTATTTTCCAATCGATCCGGTCTATGGCACCCAGAAAATCCTGAAGCGCTTTTTCCAGCTGATCCTCTTCCATAAAACCATAATAATAGGCTATTCCTTTTAACTTTTCGATCAGCATTCCTCTTGGAGCTATTAAATCCGCGGCAAATAGTTTGTAAGGACTTTCCTGTCTTTTCATCGTTGCTCCAATACCTTTTCCGCAGGTTCCGTGTTCCAGGTTTTTTACATTGGTTCTGTTTTGCCAGACATCAAACGGAGTGGTTACTTTTGCCAATGGGTGAATATGCAGTTCAATATTTCCGTTTTTCTCCAATAATTCCTTTCTTTCATTCAGTAAAAATACTGGATGAATCGTACAATGTTCTGTAAAATAAGAGGGCAGACCCCGAAGTGCTCCACTTGCAAAACTGGAATGGATATGTTTTTTATCCTCAATCATTACGGTATGTGCGGCCTGCTGGCCTCCGGAAAACCTGATGACCACAGACTCCGGGTTTTGCTGTGCCAGAAAATCAGTAGTGATCCCCTTTCCTTCATCACCAAAACCCAGACCTATTACTATTTGTGCCTTTTTCATGACTTAAAACATTTGAATATCATCAAAACCGTGTTTATCTGCAGATCTGAACGTTTTATTTTTAAATGTGTTACAGATAACTTCTTTAATTACATTCGGAATTTCTCTGTGATCGGCTATTGATAAACAGTTTTGTCCTAATAATTCCTTCCAGCCTCTATCTGCTCTCATAGCCTGATCAGAATGCAGAACATTAATGTGATACACTTCATATCTCTTTTTCGCTTCTTCCAGTAATTCGTGATGCGTATAAGTCTGCTGCCCTGTCCCCATAATTTCCCTGATTGCTGATGCCGGAAGCGTTTTTAAGCAAGGTTCGTCACCTACTGTAAACAAAATCCCTTTCTGATTTCTCTTTTCAAACGCATCGGTTCTCGTATGGAAAGCGGCAAAGTACCACGCCAACAGATAACTTTCTCCAGCATTTCCGCCACCTCCGGATTCAATATAAGTACGTGTCAGCCACATATCCAGCTCCTCATCTCCGGATTCAAACTGGCCAATCTGTAAAGGGTACGCGTCACATTCATGATCACCTATTCCCAGAAATAATAATGCCGGATCCGGAACGCCGCCCTGGATAATTCCGCCCATTAATTTTGGAAGTCCTTCTTTAATGAGCTCGTGCGGAATATGTCCCATACTGCCCGTTACATCCAGTCCCAAAATAATGGGAACAGAGTTCGGGTGCACTTCAGAATCTCTGGATTCTCTGAAAGAAACCCCTTTGGGATTCATAGATTCATGAGCCATTCTTTTGGCATTCTGAGTGAAAATTTCACCTGCGGATTTAGATCCGTAACCTTCTTTTCTTGCTCTGTCGAAACGAGCGTCCATATCGTATCTTGTACTTCCCATAATTAAAATGTTTTACCGAATAAATATTCAAATCTTTTTACTGCGATTTCTAACTGAATATTTAAATTTCTGAGGGTTAATGAATATTCTATATCTTTCTGAACAAATGCCTCGGGCTGAAAGTCTGCAAATGTGAGGCTGTTCCTGTCTAAAGGACTGATATCAATGAGGCCTTCTTGTTCTCTCTCCAGTCTCTTTATTTTCAGTTCTATATCCTCAACCCTGCGCCTGTAGATCAATTCGGAATCTGCCCCGATGGTGCGTGCACGGTCTTTTCTTATCTGGTCATTATTTCTCTGTAACGACTCTATGAATCTTGGTTTTAGTCCGCTTTCCATTTTTTATTTATTTTGTGTTGTTTTTACGCTAAAAGGAATAGGCATAGTAATGCATATCCTATTACAGATTGTCAGTTATTGGAATACATTACATCAGTTCTTAAAACATATTTCTGCCCGCTGATCAGGGTTTTCCCTTCGTGTCTCAGCGGATGGTAAAAAACCAGAGCAGATCCTTTCTTTGGGGCTACTGTGAACAAACTTTCAAATTCTGTTTCTCCTCCTTCAAAATCATCATTCAGATAGATTAGAAAAGTATAGAAACTTTTTTCATTTTCATTCCGGATGTAGCTTCCGTCCCGATGCATTTTGAATTGCTGCCCCGGAGAATATTTATAAACTCTGAACATTTCATTAAAATTCTGAAGCTTATAATTTTCATGTTCCTGAGGAAGAAATTCTGCTGCTTTTCTGAAAAGATCTTCTGCCAAATCGTTATCAAAAATCATCAGTCGGTCGTTATTCCTGATGCCTTTACTCATCATCTGGCGCCCATTCATATTGATCTTCGCTTCTTCAAATACTTTTCCCTGTGCCATAGCAATATATTCATCACACTCATCGGAGGTCAGGAAATCTTCAATTAGAAATATCTGCGGGTGAAGTTCTGTTTTTTCCATGATATTATTTTATGTTTGGTAATTGTGTTATTCTTACACAAATGTAAAACAATATAATTCTATGAACAAATTTATTTGTGTTATTTTAACGCTAAATATTTAACCTATTGATTATCAACATTAAAAATTAAATATTTTAAACACTAATGACACTAATGTTTTCACGAAATATAACAAAAATACATCAAACTAAAATTTAAGTTTAATTATTTTAAAATGGTAAACGATAAGCTTTTTATGTAAATTCGAACTTGATTCGTCTGAAGTAAAGATTATTTGAGTTCGAAATAGAAGCCTTCTTTTTCAAGTTCTTCATACTTCTCCTTATTGAAAGTAAAAAGTTTTCCGGGCCTGCCGCTGCCTTCTTTTTTAACATTATTGGTTTCGTTAAGCAGACCATAGCTCATGATCTTTTTGCGAAAATTTCTGCGGTCTATCTCACGCCCAACAATAGTTCTGTAAAGATTTTCAAGGTCAGAAAAAGGAAATTCTTCATTCAAGAGATTAAAGCCGATAGGCTGATACTGAAGCTTGGTACGGAGTCTGTTTAACGCAATATCAATAATGGATTTATGATCGAAGGCAAGTGATGGAAGTTTATTTACGCTGAACCACTGGGCATCTTCTGCATCAGAATCTGCAAACAGTTCATGATAGGATGGGTTGACAAGGCCTAAATAAGCCACAGAAACTACTCTATTCCGTGGATCGCGGCCAACGTTACCAAAAGTATAGAGTTGTTCCAAAAAATCGGGCTTTATGCCTGCTTCTTCGTGAAGTTCTCTTTTCACTGCATCATCCAGGTTTTCATCATCCAGAACAAGACCGCCCGGAAGCGCCCAGCCTCCTTTGAAAGGATCAATTTTTCTTTTGATCAAAAGAAGCTGAAGATCCTGCTTATCAAAGTATCCAAAAATAACGGCATCAACAGCCACTTTAATATCCTGAATTTTTTTTGAAGATCCCATAATTTTAATTTGCGTTACCAATACACAAAGGTAAGATTAATAAACGAAATCAAAAAAGAATTGACAGAATAATAAAATTAACTAACTTTATTTTATAATAACCCACTTAAAATTAACTGATTATGAAAAATCTATTGTTATTATTTTCAATAGTCTTTCTTTTGACCGCTTGTGAAAAAGGAAAGCCCGTAACTGAAAAAGGCTTAGCTAAAACAGATTCTGCAGAATGGAAACCTGTAGATTCTGCTGCTGCGACAAAAGCCTGGATGGACTACGCCACACCCGGTGAGATGCACAAAACGCTGGCATTATATGACGGAAACTGGACTGGAGCAACTACTTCCTGGATGGAGAAAGATTCAAAACCTGTAACCAGCCAATCTGAATGTACTAATAAAATGATCTTTGAAGGAAGATATCAGCACAGTACTTACAAAGGAAGCTTTATGGGAATGCCGTTTGAAGGAATGAGCATAATGGGCTACGACAACGCTAAGAAAAAGTTTGTAAGTACCTGGGTCGATAACATGGGAACGGGAATCATGCATGCGGAAGGAGACTGGAACCCTTCCAAGAAATCTATTGAACTTAAAGGTAAGATGACTGATCCGGCAAGACCTGGACAAGATTGTGATTTCAGAGAGGTTTACACATTTACGGATGCCAACAATCACACCATGGAAATGTATGGTCCTGATTCTAAGACAGGGAAAGAATATAAAACCATGGAAATAAAATTCACCAGAAAGAAATAAAAACAAGTGAAATCACCGCAGCGAAACAGTGATTTTCCTTATAAATTTCATGACAGATATGCTCAACTTTGGTATAGAAAATAAAAAATTATACCATCATGAAAACATTATTAAGAGCCTTTATCGTGGTCATTATTATCATAGGAGGAGTTTTGATCATTGTTGTAGGGAAAAAACCTTTCCCGGAACCTGAATGTCTCGTATGCGGGATCAATCTTGTAAGAACTTTGGGAATTGCTGAAGTCATCCTCGGCCTCGGTGCTTTGGTAATACAGGCCAACCTTATCGAAAAACAGCGAAATTTCTAAAAAAATAAAAGACCGGTAATTTTTACCGGTCTTTTTATATTAATCGTTTAGTTTTAATACAGCCATGAAAGCTGATTGCGGTACTTCTACTCTACCAATCTGCTTCATTTTCTTCTTACCTTCCTTCTGTTTTTCAAGAAGTTTACGTTTTCTGGAAATATCTCCTCCGTAACATTTTGCGGTTACGTCTTTTCTTAACGCTTTAATCGTCTCTCTTGCAATAACCTTTGCTCCCAGCGCTGCCTGAACCGCAATGTCAAACTGCTGTCTAGGAATCAGCTCACGAAGCTTTTCACACATCTTTTTACCGATATAATAAGCATTGCTATCGTGAATCAGTGAAGAAAGGGCGTCTACCATATCCCCATTGATCAGAATATCCATTTTAACCAATTTAGAGGAACGCATTCCTATTGGTGAATAATCGAATGACGCATATCCTTTGGAAATAGATTTCAGTCTGTCGTAAAAGTCAAAAACAACCTCTGCCAAAGGCATATTAAATGTTAATTCTACCCTGTCTGCCGTTAAATAACTTTGGTTGACAATCTCCCCTCTCTTTTCAATACAAAGCGTCATTACAGCACCCACAAAATCGGATTTAGTAATGATAGAAGCTTTTATATAAGGTTCTTCAACTCTATCTAAAAGATTGGGATCAATCATTTCTGATGGGTTGTTGATTAAAATTGCAGTTTCAGGATCTTTTTTAGAAAACCCGTGATATGAAACGTTGGGAACCGTAGTAATTACGTTCATATCAAACTCTCTCTCAAGACGTTCCTGTACGATTTCCATATGAAGCATTCCTAAGAATCCGCAACGGAAACCAAAACCAAGTGCTGCAGAACTTTCAGGTTCGAAAACCAAAGAAGCATCATTCAGTCTTAATTTTTCTAATGAAAATCTTAACTCCTCAAAATCTTCCGATTCAATAGGATAAATCCCTGCAAATACCATTGGCTTTACTTCTTCAAAACCGTCAATCGCAGCAGCGGCTGGGTTTACGAAAGAGGTAATGGTATCGCCTACTTTTACTTCTCTTGCATCTTTAATTCCGGAAATAATGTAGCCTACATCACCGCATTCAATAGTCTTTTTCGGAACCTGCTTTAGTTTTAATGTTCCTACTTCATCAGCACCATATTCTTTTCCCGTAGCGAAAAATTTGATTTTCTCGTTTTTAGAAATACTTCCGTTTACTACTTTGAAATAAGCCTCAATCCCTCTGAACGGGTTGTAAACGGAGTCAAAGATCAGTGCCTGTAACGGAGCATTCGGGTCTCCAACCGGGGCAGGAATTCTATTGACAATCTGTTCGAGCAAATCATGAACTCCCTCTCCTGTCTTTCCGGAAACTCTAAGGACATCTTCATATTTACAGCCCAAAAGTCCCATAATTTCATCGGTTACTTCTTCAGGGTTTGCTGACGGAAGATCTATTTTATTAAGAATTGGAATAATTTCCAAATCATTTTCTAATGCCAAATAAAGATTACTGATGGTCTGAGCCTGAATACTCTGTGCCGCATCTACTATAAGAAGGGCACCTTCGCAGGCAGCAATAGAACGGGAAACTTCATAAGAAAAGTCTACGTGTCCCGGGGTATCAATAAGATTTAAGATATATTTTTCTCCTTTATACTCATAATCCATCTGGATCGCGTGAGACTTGATCGTAATCCCGCGTTCTTTCTCCAAATCCATATCATCCAGCGTCTGAGACTGTAATTCTCTTTGGGTAACAGTATTGGTATATTCCAATAGTCTATCCGCCAAAGTACTTTTACCGTGGTCGATATGAGCGATTATGCAAAAATTTCGTATGTTTTTCATTTAAGAACCTTGTAATTTGCAAAGATAAAAAAATGCAGGAGAAATTCATTTTTAATTTTTAGTCGCCTCTCTATGTATTATTTAGATTTACCAAAATTTTCAGGCAATATATAATTGCCGGTCAAAGGATCAAGTGAGACTTCCGTTCCCGCCATTGCTTTTCTTTTTTTCGCTGCATTGGCATCAATCGCTACAATAGCTGCATTGGCTACTATACTTCCTATCAAACCACCTATACCTCCGCCTAACATTATCATCGTAGAATTAGATTCAGGAAAAAGCTCTTCTTTCTTAACTTCAATGAAAAGTCCCATTTCATCTCTGAAAATTTCAACATAACCCACCGGAATTATTTTATATGGAACTCCGTTATGAACAAATGCATAAAAATTTCTGATTGGCTTTTTATCATCGCCCTTCGCTGCTTTTGTTGCAACACCTTTGCTGTTGGTTTCAATCGTATAACCTGGTTCTGGATTGTGGGTAAAAAAACTGTAGGAATCTTTATAAACCCCTTCTTTTAATGTATCTGATTTTAAAATATCAAGCTTATCCATCAAAATAGAATTATAGCTGGCAAGATCATTTTCCGAAATACCAAATTCCCAAGTAGTTTTACTGTAAGAATCTTTCAGCAAATCTGCTAAAGACAATGTAATTTTCTTTGCTAAACTTTGTGATAAATAAGGTGTATTTCGTGATGAAATTGTTGTAACGGTATCTATTCTGTTAACAAAATGATAACCGTCATCTTTCTTTTTAAAAGTACTCGCCCGTAATTCAAGCTTTCCGATAGAATATTTTTCTTTTATATCTTCAGAAATAACTATATTTTCCAATAAAAGTACTAATTCATCATTTCCTCTAGCCGTGTTGTATTTATAAAACCAATCTGAAATGTCTTTACTCGGGTCATTTTCAAAAACAATATTCACTTGATTTTTATGAAATAATATGCTTCCAATTTCTTTATTGGGTCGCTGATCAATTACACTGAAGCTTTTGTACGTATTTTTACTGTCTTTTATAGACTTTGACAGGTCAATTACTTCCGTTTTCTGCGCGAAAAATAAGCCGGAAAGTAATAGAAAGAAAAATATTTTTTTCATACTGATAATTTTACGAACCTGGGATCTGTTTTAAACAAAAACTTTGAATTTAATTGAACTTACTTCACAAAAATAAGAATTAGCTCACTATGTATTGAAATTAAATCATTTTATACATCTTTTAAAACTAAACGGCTCTCACAAACAATTGTCTGTAAGAGCCGTCCAACATTAAAAAAATAAACTATTATGGGTTTTGTTTGGGCTTTGCCATACTGCGTCCGCTGTGAGGTTTTCTCTCATTCATTTTATCTCTCATCATTCCTTCAGACTGGAATAGCTTCAATACTTTTTGGCAAGGAATCACCTGCTGCATCTTGTCAGCATATTTCTTTCTGTTATCAAGCAGTTTCTGTCCTACTTCGAAACTCTGCTGAAGCTTTGCTTTGGCTTCATCGTCAGATAATGTTTCAGGGTTGAAATCAGGGTTAAACTGGCTTTTTATCTGCTTCTGGTTATCTAAATACTCATTATAAAGCTGAGTAAATTCTGTTTTATCGCTGGCATCAATTTCGAGATTTTCTACCACCATATTATTCCTAAACTTTTTAAGAAGTTCTTTTCTCTCTTCAGGAGAAAGATTGTTTATTACCTCTTTTCGTTGTTTAGGGTCCATTTTTTTCCAGTCATAATCTGTAGTCTGTGCATTTTGTGCATTCAGGCCAAAACCATAAATAATAAAAAGTGTAAATAATATCTTTTTCATCTTTCTTAATTATATAAATCTAAATAAACGTCCTGAGTCGAATTGCTTGCCAGTTCTGATATTTCGGAATTGGAAAAAGAATCCAGATATTCATTCATTTTAATTTCTTCTTTTTTAGTGGCAGCTTTTACAGGCTGCGGAGCTGTTACGCTTTCAACATCCTTTTTAGGAGTGTATGAAATAGTTTTAGTTCCCTGACTACTAACTGTTTGATTATTATTTTCAACAGAAGTTAAATCTGCTTCCAAAGTTTCATAAGCACGTTCGCTTTCTGTTTTTGGTTCCTGAATGTTGACTGCTAATGTTTTTGAATTCGCCACATCTGCCGCCGTATCATTGTCAGAATTAAAAACATACGTTGCCCCGAATATTAAAGCAAGCGATGCCGCAGCGGCATACATCCAGTTTAATTTGAAAACCGGTGCTTTTTTATTCGCTTTCACTTCGTTCATTACATTATCCTGGATATTTTCAAATAAATGATCCGGAATTTTGTAAATATTCTTACGTTCTAGTTTTTCTATGTCGAACTCTTTCATCTTTGTTTGTTCAAAAAATTATCTCTCGTAATTTTCTTTAATATACTCTTCTATTTTCTGTTTGGCATAATGATAATTCGTCTTTAAAGTCCCCACAGACATATCTACAATTTTAGAAATCTCTTCATAGGGTAAATCATCATAATACCGCATCATAAATACCAGTTTCTGCTTTTCGGGCAGGCTTTGTATGGCATTCTGGAGCAGCAGCTGTATTTCTTCCGCATCTCCTTCCGTATTGTCGGCCACCAGGTTCTGCATATAATACTCAGGATCTTCATCCGTTTTCTGCATTTTTTTCAACTTGTTGACCTGCTGTAATGCTTCGTTGGTAGCAATCCTGTAAAGCCAGGTATACAGCTGACTGTCATTTTTAAACTGGTGAAAATTCTGGTAAGCTTTAATAAAAGTCTCCTGTAGCGTATCCTGAGCAAGATCTCCATCCACAATAATTCTTCTGATATGCCAGTACAATCTGCTTTGATAAGCATCCATCAAGGCACGGACTCCTTTTTCCTGGGTCCGTGGATTCTGCATCAACGAAATAATTTCCGCGTCCTTAATCTTCATAAGATGCTTTCACTGTTTTGGATTACAAAAATAGCCGAAAGTTAAATTACTTATTCAATTTTCGGTCCAAATATTTAAAATAATATCAGATCATTACGTCACGTGCCTTACACAATAGGAACAGAGATATTCCACCATAAACTTCAGGGAGCTCTGCCTCCGTCTTCCTTTAAAATCTTATCTTTGTTAGATGCAAACTGTAATTATAGGTTCCGGAAATGTGGCTTATCACATGGCAAAGGCGTTTAGCCTGAAGAATATTCCATTAATGCAAGTTTTTGGAAGGAACGGCGAAGAATTAAAGAAGATTTCCGGGGAATTGAATGTTCCTTATTCTACGGAGCAACTTCAAGATGCAGACCTGTATATCATCTGTGTAAGCGATAACTCCGTTGAAAATGTTTCTCAGCTTATCACCAAAAAAGACTGTCTGGTTGCCCATACTTCGGGATCTCTTCCCAAAGAAATTCTGAAAGGCGCGTACCGAAAAGCGAGTTTTTATCCTTTGCAGACATTTTCAAAATCAAAAGAACTGGATTATGAGAAGATTCCGTTATTTATTGAAGCTGAAAATGAACAGGATAAACAGCTTCTTTTTGAAATTGCTTCCAAAATCTCAGAAAATGTGATGGAAAGCAGCCACGAGAAAAGAAAATATATCCACCTTACCGCAGTTTTTGCCTGCAATTTTGTCAATCATCTTTTCGCAAAGGCAAAGGAGATTTCAGATTCGCAGGAAATTCCATTTAATTATTTTCTGCCTTTGATTGATGAAACAGTACAGAAAATTCATGAGATCGAGCCTAAAGCCGCCCAAACCGGCCCAGCCGTAAGAAATGATGTGAGGATACTGGAATTACATGAACAGTTACTAAAAGGCGAAAGTCTTGAAATTTATAAAACAATGAATCATTCTATTCAAAAAATGTATGAGCTATAAAGAGAAATTAAAAGATATTAAGGCATTTGTATTTGATGTAGACGGAGTTTTTACAGATGGAAGTGTTTATCTGATGCCCGGTGGAAATATGTGCAGGGTAATGAATGTTCTGGATGGTTATGCAGTAGTTAAAGCACTAAAAAACAATTATTTAATCGGAGTAATCACTGGCGGAAATGATGAAATGGTAAAGCACAGGATCAATTATCTTGGAATAGAGGACTATTATCCAAAGTCACACGATAAAATGGTTGACTTTGAAGATTTTAAAAAGAAATACAATCTTAAAAATGAGGAGATCCTGACAATGGGAGATGATCTTCCTGATATTCACATTATGGAAAATTCTGCTATTTCAGCCTGTCCTGAAAATGCCGTTCCTGAAGTAAAGGGAATATCTGATTATATTTCTGCCAAAAAAGGAGGAAGCGGGGCAGTACGTGATGTAATAGAGCAGGTCATGAAGGTTCAGGGGAACTGGCATGATGATAATACGCAATCTGTATAAAAACTTATGAAATTACTTTTAGCATCCCAGTCACCAAGAAGAAAAGAACTGCTTTCAAGCTTAGGCTTCGATTTCGAAGTTGTAAAAATAGATTGTGAAGAAATTCTTCCCAAGGATATCAAAATAGGAGAGGCAGCAGCTTATCTGTCTGAATTAAAGGCAGCAGCATTCAGAAAACTGTCTGATGATGAAGTACTGTTAACTGCTGATACTGTAGTTGCAATAGATAATAAGGTCCTTGGAAAACCGAAAGACGGGAATGAAGCAAAGCATATGCTGCGGTTGCTTTCTGGAAAAACTCATCAGGTTTATACGGGAATTACCATAAAATCCGTTAATAAAACATGGACTGAAACTGATGTTGCGGATGTAGAATTTGATGAAATTACCGATGATGAAATAGAATATTACGTTCAAAATTTCAAACCTTTCGACAAAGCAGGCAGCTATGGTATCCAGGAATGGCTGGGCATGGCAAAGATCAACAGGATGAATGGAAGCTTTTATACGATCATGGGACTTCCTACTCATTTGGTTTATAAAATTTTGAAAGAAATATAAATATTATTCATTACAAAATTTTGTTATTTTTACAAAATCATCAGCTGCTCATAATAAAAAGCAGATAAGAGAGTTATATTGAATAATGAAAAAGAATATATTATTCCTTTTAATCATGTGCATCGTTGCTTCCTGTGCTACCAAGACCAAAAAGCCGGAACAGCGATCAAAATTCATGAAAGGATTCAACACATATTACAATACCCTTTTTAATGCAAAAGATGCGTTAAACAGCGAATTCACGAGCAGAGACAAGGGACACAAGGACAATTTTTATGCGCCTTATATTCCTATTCTTACTATTGAAGATCAACCTTTGGGAAGTGATCTGGGCCAATCTGCCGCCTTCGCTGAAAATTCCATGAAAATGGCTGAAGTAAACAGACCTTCTTCTGAAAGAGGAGCTCCGGGGATGCCACCCGGAATGCCCGATGCACAGGGAAATACAACTCCCGGAATGCCTGATGAGCTCCAGAACAAGGGAGCAACTACGTTAGAAATTGCTGAAGCAAAGGCTCAGAAAGCCATCAACAAATATTCTGTTATCAGAAACGGTGAAGAAAAGAATAAAAAGATTTTTGACGCTTACATGATTCTTGTACAATCCAGAATCTACCAGAACAAGGCTGTACAGGCTCTGGATGCCCTGAACTATGTTTTCACCCACATGAAGGATGATAAAAGGCTTCCTCTGGCAAGAATCTACCAGGGTGTAGCCTATGCACAGATCAAAGATTATCATAAAGCCAACGAAACTTTTGCCAAACTACAGGGTGAGGATATTAATAAAAGCTATGCTAAACTGCTGAGCATTTATCATTCTGAGGCTCTTTTGGACGCAGGAAAGCTGGAGGAAGCCGGAGCTGAACTGGACAGGGCTTTTGAGCTGAATTCTGACAGAAAACTGAAAAGCAGGATAGCCTACCTGAGAGGACAGGTTTCTGAAAACCTGGGACAAAATGATAAAGCCCGTGAAAGCTTTACCCAGGCTTATAAATATGCCAATGATTTTGAATTTGAAGTAAAATCCCAAATTGCCATTGCTAAAACTTTCAATGGAAAAGGGGATTATAACGGAGCCAAAAATTATCTGGAAGGGATCAGTAAGAAAGGAACTTACGGCTCCAGAAAGAATGAATTTTACTATGCTTTAGGTTTAATGGCCAACAAAGCCGGAAAGAAAGACGAAGCTCAGGAATTCTTTAAAAAATCTCTTTTTGAAAAGGTCTCAGATCCACAGGTAAGAGGTCTTACGTATTATGAAATAGGGAAGAGCTACCTGGAAAAAAATGATTATATCGGCGCCGGAACTTATTATGATTCTGCCCTTACGGTAATGACTTACGAGCCTTCTAAGGTCCTTTTAAAAGACCAGTCTGAATATATTAAGAAGATCTCTAAAAACTATTATCTGATCAAGAAAAACGACAGTATTCTTTCTTTAGCGAAGATGAATGATGCTCAGAAAACAGATTTTTTCTCGAAGTATATCGCCAAACTGAAAGTTAAGGAAGAAAAAGAAGAACAGGAGAGAAGACGTGCAGAAAGAAGCAAAGGTTTTGATTCGGGGGATTATAGCGCAAATTCAATTTTTGCCAATAACACCAATTCTTTTGAAGATTTTGGGGTTACCACCAAAGGTTTTTATTTCAGCAATACAGGAACAATAAGCAAAGGATCATCTTCCTTTAAGCAAATCTGGGGAGACAGGGCGTTAGCTGATAACTGGCGTTATTCTAAAAAGATGGCGACTATTGAAGATATGAAAAATGAAGCTCTTGGCGTGACTTCGGCACCTAATCCAAGACGTTTTGAGCCGACTTACTATATTGAGCAGATTCCTACTGATCAGGAAAAACTGAGCCAGTTAAAGAAAGACAGAGACACCGCTTCATTAGGTTTGGGCGTCATGTATCAGAATTATTTTACGAATACCCCTTTGGCAACAAAGACATTATATGATCTCGTAGATGTAAAACCTGAGGAAAAAGTAATGCTTCAGGCTCTTTATGAAATCTTTGCAATGAATTACCAAAAGAATCCTCAGGTCTCTGAAAGAGCAAAACAGATTCTTTTGACCGATTATCCTTATACTTCTTATGCTGAATTTGCAAGAAACCCTAAGAATAATTCATTTGTGAAATCATCAGCAGATGTTGAAAATGAATACAAAAAGGCTTACGCTCTTTATGAAGCTGAAAAGTTCGGGGAAAGCCGTGACATCATAGATCAGACGATACAGAAGTATCCCAAAGATGCCCTTGTTCCGAAATTCCACCTATTGAATGCATTCAACACCGGGAAAATGAGCGGAAAAGAGGTAATGATTCTGCAGCTTGAACAGATCGCACTGAACTATTCTAAAACTCCAGAAGGCATAAAAGCGAAAGAAATGCTAAATTATCTGAAAAGTGAGCTTTCTTTCCAGGCAACGGATAATAAAGGAAATTCCCTTCCACAGCAGCCACAAATGCCGGCACAACCTGTACAGAATATGAATAATGGTATTCCTCAGAATCCAGCCGGAAATGATAAAAACAGCCAGCTTCAGCAGGTTGTACAGGACGCAGATACAGAGCCCAAAAAGCCTAAACAGAAACTGAAAAAGGATAGAGATAAGGATAAAGAAAAAAATCCTGATGGTATTCCGGAAATGCCCAAATAAAAAAAAGCGAAGATTTACTCTTCGCTTTTTTTTATGTAACTGCTTATTTTTTTATAGTCATACAGAATCTGAAGATTTCTTTTTCTTCACCCCATGGAAATCTTTGAGATAGAACGGTTCAAAGTAGGCAATATCTTCAAACTCTTTTTTATCTATCATTTCTATGGTCTTTCTGATCAGGTATTGTGCAGAAGGGTAGATATCATTCCTAAATTCTGCATCCGGAAGATTCAGAATTTCTTCGGCCTTCTTAGCGCCGTCGCCTACAAAAATCACCTTTTTATCTTTAAATTCCCCGAAAGAGGTTTCATCTAAAATTTTGGCTTCGGTCGGTGAAAGTTCTTTTCCTGTTTTGCCGTCATAAGCAGCCGTATAAACCTCCATTCTCCTCGCATCGACTAATGGCACTATATAATCGTAGTTTTTGCCTAAAAAAGGCTCTATCATGCTTTCTAGAGAATTTACTGCGATTAAGGGAACCTTCAGTCCATAGCAAAAACCTTTTGCAGAGGCAGCCCCAATCCTTAATCCGGTGTAGGAACCAGGCCCTTTACCTAATGAAACAGCCTCTATATCTTTCATGGTAAGCCCTGCTCCTTCAAGCGCCCACTCCACAAAGGTATGTAGGCTTTCAGATTGTTTATAGTTTTCAGAAACTTCTTCGCACAGGCAAAGGAGATTTTCATCGTCTGAAATAGCTACCGAACAGTTTTTGGAAGAGGTTTCGAGGTATAATACTTTCATTTTCTTAATTTAAAAATTGCAGAAAGCGAAATTGCTTTAATTTATGCAAATTTATGGCTTTATTTCTATCTATGCCAGCTCCATAGTTTTTACCCATTTCAAAAAGCCAGTGAAAACAGCAGAATAAAAAGTGATGTTTTTTCACCTTATTTTCTGTAAATCGTTCTCGGCTCGCTCTGTGCACTAGGATAAATGGTCATATCCGAAACCATCACATGTTTTGGAGCATTAATGCAGTAAGCAATAGCATCAGCAATATCTTCCGCCTTTAAAGCTTCATATCCTGCATATACAGTAGAAGCTCTTTCACTGTCTCCTTTAAACCTTACGAGAGAGAAGTCTGTTTCCACAGCACCTGGCTGGATATTGGTCACTTTGATCCCGAATTCAGTAAGTTCCAGACGCATTCCTTCAGAAATCACATCAACTGCTTTTTTAGTTGCACAGTAAACAGTTCCGTTGGCATAAGTCTGTCTTGCCGCCACTGAACTAACGTTTACAATATGCCCTGAATTACGGTCTTTCATGGAAGGGATGATCATTTTGGAAACATATAAAAGCCCTTTTACATTCCCATCGATCATAGAATCCCAATCATCTGTCTTTCCGGCAGAAAGAGGATCTAAACCGTGTGCATTTCCTGCATTATTAATAAGAACATCAATAGCTTTCCATTCTTCAGGCAGTGAACTTATTGCTTTTTCAACTTCTTCAAGATTCCTTACATCAAAACTTAAACTAAATATTTCGGTAAATTGAGAAAGCTCAGTCTTTAAAGATTCCAAAACTTCATTTCTTCTTCCACAGATAATAATTCTGTTTCCCTGTCTGGCCAAAAGCTCTGCAGTAGATTTTCCTATTCCGGAAGTAGCTCCGGTGATGAGTATTGTTTTCATTGTATTGTAAAATGTATAGTTGTATAGTGTGCAAAGTATTTAGTGACTTTAATTTGCATCTAATGCTTCAAAAGCACTTTCAATATGTTCTATATCTAAATTTCCTTTTCCGTCGGCAAGAACAGAAATAATATCAAATCTTACTTCACTGCTTTTGTTAAATTCTTCAAGATAATGATTGGCCGCAATAACTATGGATCTGATTTTTGTTTTGGTTACCGCCTCCTGAGGCAGCATAAAGGCATCTGTGGAACGTGCTTTTACTTCTACGATGATAATTAAACCTTCTTTTTCAGCAATAATATCGATTTCAGCTTTCTGAAACCGGAAATTTCTGGTAACAATCTTATAGCCGTTCTTCTGCAGATATTCTGCTGCAAGGTCTTCCGCTATTTTACCAAAATCATTATGTGTTGCCATTATTTAAAAGATAATTTATGGTGTGTTGATATCCACACTTCTCTGTTTTTGCAGTCCCAGTAAAATCGTTTTGAAAACAAATCAAACTCACTTTTTTCTGAGGGTTTGAACAGGGTATCATTCAATTTATAAAAATCAATATTTTCAAGCTTATCAAGTGTAAAACCCATTCTGTTCTTGAGTTTAAATGTTTTAAAATCGGGTTTAGAAGCATAGTTCCTTCTTTCCCAAATCTTTCCTCTCTGATCATACTGAGAAAGGGTGTACTCAGCATTACAGGGACATTTCTCTTTATATTCAAACTTTAGTCCTTTGTAAAAGAATAGAAAATAAGAGACTACACTAACTAAAAACAGAATATAAAGCATGCTTTTCACCAGATCCGGAGTGATTTTTATGGGCTCAAAATTTTCAATAAGCTTCATCCGGAATCATCTTTTTTCTAAAACTCAATCTTAACCTTATCTCCGACCTTCATATTAACTTTCCCTCCAATGATTAAAGGTCTGTTATCTTTAATATGTCCATTCGGAAATCCAAAAACAGTTGGGAATTTATATTTTGAAATTCTGTCAGAAATTAGCTTGTAGGCAAATTCATCGAAGCTTTCTTCATAGCTTTTATTCTCTTTTTCATCACCCATATTGGTCATCCCACCAACGATCAATCCTTTTATTTTATTGAAAACTCCGGCTAATTCCAGGGTCATGATCATTCTATCCAAAGCGTAAAAATTTTCCCCTATATCTTCAATGAATAAAATTTTATCCCTGAAGTCAAAAGAATATTTGGTTCCTAAAAGCGCATAGATCAAAGCTAAATTACCTCCGACCAGCTCTCCTTCAATATTCCCTGCTTTATTAAACTTATGAGATTTTAAAGCATATTCAGGCCTTTTTCCTTTCAAAATATTAAAAACCAGATCATAGCTTTCATCTGTAACTCCAAAGCTGGAGGTTTTAATGGTTTGTCCATGAATAGATGCAAAACCTTTTTTCAATAAATAGCTTTGAATAACAGTATTATCGGAATAACCGATATACCATTTCGGATTATTTATAAAGTTTTTCAACTTTAAGTGCTGAATCAGATGCTGGCAGCCATAACCTCCTCGAGAGGCCCAGATTGCTGAAATATCCTGATCATTTAAAGCCCAGTTGATGTCTTTAATTCTTTCCTGTTCTGTACCGGCGTAATTATAGCCGTTTGAATATTTAGTATAAAGGTGCTCACCCAGAACGGGTTCAAAACCTTTGTTTTTAATCATTTCTATTCCCTTTTCAAGCTGAGAAACATCTACAGCTCCGGCAGGGGAAATAACAGCTATTTTAGACCCTTTTTTAAGGGCCTTGGGAAATATTATTTTTTTCATTCTGTTTTTTGATACTTGATTTCTTTTTTCTCAGCTTCTTCTAAACGCCTGTCGAACTGATTAAATTTCTTAAAGCTCTGCAGAAAGATGAAGAAACTGAAAACAATAAGAATCCCACCAACGATTCTTCTGATCTGGTTGGCAAGCTTCTGGGTAAGTTTATCGTGAAATTGTTTTGCTAAGAATATTTTGGCCAGGTCGATACACAAATAGGTACCAATAACGATACTCACATACAGTATAAAACTGCTGGTATCAGGGTACTGGTTTCTTACAGAGATTACTGTAACCAGCCAGAAAAGAATAACCCCCACATTTAAAAGATTGAAGAAAAAACCATTGAAAAACGTTTTAAAATAGTTCTGGCCAATGATTTTTTCTTCACCGGGCATATGCATTTTGGTCCTGGTGACCATCATGACAATCCCATATACAAAAATAAGTATGGAAGTGATCCTGTAAAATCCGGGATGCTTATCTATTAATGTGACAATATCCGCACTTGCATAATATGCAGCAACAATGCATAATAAATCTGCCGTAATGACTCCGAGATCCAGTGCCAGAGCATGTCTTGGCCCTCTGGTGAAGCTGGTCTCAATTAAAAGGAAAAAAATAGGTCCTATAAAAACCAGGCTCAGCATAAATCCTAAGACAATAGCAGATAGTACAAGTTCAAACATTCAATAGTATTTTAAATGAAAAAAATTTCATCCCATTAATACAAAGTTAGACTTTATGATTTAATTAATCAACAATCTTAAAGTCTAACTGTTTTTGAATAAGGTTGGCTTTTACCACTTTGATCTGAACCTGATCTCCTAACTGATATTTTTTACCGGTCCTGTTGCCATACACTGCATGGGTCTTTGCGTCATAAGAATATGAATCATCTACCAGATCCCTTAATTTGATTAATCCTTCAGCTCCGTTTTCAGGAATTTCAACCCAGAAACCGAATTCTGCAACACCTGAAATAACTCCTGTAAATGTTTCTCCAAGATGTTTTTCCATAAACTTCACCTGCATGAACTTGATGGAATCTCTTTCTGCGTCGGCAGCCAGTCTTTCCATAGAACTGCAGTGTTTTGCTTTGTCTTCCAGCTCCTGCTTGCTTGGAGATTTTCCTCCGTCAAGATAGTGCTGTAAAAGGCGGTGGGCAAGAAGGTCTGGATAACGTCGGATAGGAGAGGTAAAGTGGCTGTAGTATTCGAAACCTAGACCGTAATGGCCGATAGGCTCTGTAGAGTATACCGCTTTGCTCATACTTCTCATGGCCAACGTTTCGATCATATTTTCTTCTCCTTTTCCTTTGACATCGGAAAGAAGCTTGTTTAAAGATTCTGCAACTTTCTTGGTATTGTCAAGATTCATTTTGTACCCGAATGTAGAAACAAAATCTCTCAATGCTTCCAGTTTTGCAGGATTCGGATCATCGTGGACCCTGTAAATAAAGGTATTGTTTGTTACTCCACCTTTACTGTTCAATGATACAAATTCAGATACTTTTTTATTGGCTAAAAGCATGAATTCTTCGATCAGGTGATTGGAATCTTTACTTATTTTAAAGTATACCCCGATAGGCGAGTTGTTTTCATCCAGATTGAATCTTACTTCACTTCTGTCAAATGTAATAGCTCCGTTTCTTACACGTTCGTCACGCATGATTTTGGCTAACCTGTCAAGGGTATTGATTTCCTCTGCAAGGTCTCCCTGGCCTGTTTCTATACGTTCCTGAGCTTCTTCGTAAGTAAATCTTCTATCTGAATGAATCACTGTTCTTCCAAACCATTGTTTCTTGATCTCAGCTTTATCATTCAACTCGAAAACTGCAGAGAATGTATATTTATCTTCATTAGGACGAAGTGAACATACATCGTTACTCAAAACTTCGGGAAGCATTGGAACCACACGGTCTACAAGGTATACCGAAGTTGCCCTTTTGTAAGCCTCATCATCCAGGATAGTTCCCGGAACTACATAATGTGAAACGTCTGCAATATGCACACCGATCTCCCAGTTTCCGTTTTCCAATTTTCTTATTGAAAGCGCATCATCAAAGTCTTTTGCATCCTTAGGGTCAATGGTGAAGGTACAGATATCACGCATATCCCAACGCTTTGCAGCTTCTTCATCGGTAATCCTTCTGTCAATTTTATCCGCATCGAGCTCAACTTCCTGTGGAAAATCGTAAGGAAGGCCATATTCCGCAAGAATAGAGTGGATCTCAGTTTCATGCTCACCCGGAGCTCCCAATACCTGGATGATTTCTCCTTCAGGGTTCTTATCACCAGGCTTCCATTCTATCATTTTTACCACAACTTTATCGCCATTTTCAGCACCTCCAAATTTGGTTCTTGGAATAAAGATATCTGTGTGGATGGATTTTTTATCACAAACCACAAATCCAAAATCTTTATAGGCAACTACCTGGAATGTTCCTACAAATTCAGTTCTTGCTCTTTCCAGAACTTCCAGTACGGAACCTTCCAGTTTTTTTCCTTTGAAATGATAAGTCACGATCAGGACTTTATCGCCCTGTAATGCATCTTTCACATTTTTGGAATGGATAAAGATATCATCTTCCACACCTTCTACATTAACATAGGCATTTCCGGATTGGTTAAAATCAATAACTCCTGTCAAAGTTCCTGCAATCTTCAGATTAACGATATATTTTCCTTTTTCTACTTCTTTGATCTTTTCAGAGCCCTGAAGTTTGTGAAGGGCCTGGATCACCAGCTCTCTCTGGCGGGGATTTTTATACTCTATTCCGTCTGCAATCTGCTTATAATTATAGATCTTCGATGAATTGGTATTCATGAAACGCAGGATCAGTCTTCCGATCTCTATGAGTTTCTGTTCGTTTTTATGGCTTATATATTTACCTTTTCTTGGCATTTTTAATGTTATTTAATTGTTATTATTGTAATAATCCGTTTTTGAAATCTCTGAACTGCAGAGTTTTTAAATTCAAAATAAATAAGATCACGAATTAAAACTTTCTATTTATTATTTTTTCCTCCATATTAAGAGACATTTCAATAAAATCACTTTCAGGAATTATTACCTCTTTATGGATACTGTTTTTATATTTTCTTATTAATTCAACAGCATCAATTTTCTTTCCAATTTATTTACAATGGAACTTAGTCTGTTAAAATTACTACAAATATGGAGAAGAGGGGAGAAAAACCTGTGAATAAATATCTTTTAGGTATCAGGTTTGGGATGGAAATAATAGACTGGTAATTTCTATTAACTGCTGCAAAGATACAAAATAAAAAATAAATAAGGCCTGCAATTTGATTTACAGGCCTTTATATATTTTAGCAAACAGCAATTTTATCTACTCTGTTCTGGTGTCTTCCTCCTTCAAATTCTGTAGAAAGAAATTTTTCAGCAATTTCTATGGCTAATTCTTTAGAGATAAACCTTGCCGGTATTGAGATCATATTGGCATCATTATGCTGTCTTGCCAGCACTGCAATCTCCGGCATCCAGCAAAGTGCGCATCTGATCTTCTGGTGTTTGTTCGCTGTGATCTGAACTCCGTTTCCGCTTCCGCAGATCAATATTCCCAATTCGTTCTCACCATTTTCCACAGATGTTGCGGCAGGGTGAACAAAGTCCGGATAATCCACACTGTCTGTGGAAAACGTGCCAAAATCCTGAACATCAAATTGTTCTGAAAGATAGTTCTTAACAATCTCCTTGTATTCATAGCCTGCATGGTCTGCAGCAATAGCTATTTTTCTTTTCATAATACCTGTATTAAGTCTTTTTAGATTTTATTTCATGACAAAGGTAAGAATAATAACAAAGTCTGTTAGTTAATCCATGGTAATTTGTGAAAAGGTATGTGAATAACTGTGGAAAACTTTTTCCAACTTTCTGTTTTTAAAGATGGATTTATTTCGTAATGGGAAATGTATTTGAAAATTTTAACCACAACTTTCAAAATGTTTTCTCCACTTAATCCAAAGTTTTTCCATAATCAAATAACTAATAATGGATTTGTGGCAAACTTACTCACATCTGTTAATAAGTCTGTGAAAAGACAGATTTACAAGATATTACAATGTGAATTAAATATGAATTGAATAAAAATTATTTGTTACCAATTATTTTGATAAAACTTATCCCCGAAACTAACAATACTCAACAACAACTACATTATTCTTTTCTTTTAAAGAGAAAAAATTGTTGATTAGTGGGTGATTGGGTTGGGGGAAAGTTTTCAAAAAGTTTTGTTTTATTGGTTCTCTTGAAAATGTTTAAAAGCTTACATTTGTGAAACGAAAATTCAAAGATACTTATGAAAACAATCAATGATTTCAATTTTAAAGACAAGAAAGCTCTGGTAAGAGTGGACTTCAATGTTCCGCAGGATGATCAGTTAAAAGTAACAGATAATACAAGAATCGTAGCTGTAAAACCTACAGTAGAAAAAATTATTAATGACGGGGGCTCTGTAATCTTAATGACCCATCTTGGGAGACCTAAAGGCGAAGTAAAAGATGAATTCTCTCTTAAGCATATCGTAGATGAAGTTTCTGCCGTTCTTGGAAAGGAAGTTAAGTTTGTGGATGAATGTATCGGGGAAAAGGCTGAAAAGGCAGCTTCTGAGCTTCAGCCTGGTGAGATCTTATTGTTGGAAAATCTTCGTTTTCATAGTGAAGAGGAAAAAGGGGATGCAGGATTCGCTGAAAAGCTTTCAAAACTTGGAGATGCATTTGTAAATGATGCATTCGGGACAGCTCACAGAGCACATGCTTCTACAGCAGTTATTGCTCAATATTTTGAATCAACTAAATTTTTCGGTTTATTAATGGCTAAAGAACTTCAGGCTATTGATAAAGTGTTGAGAAAAGGAGAGAAGCCTGTAACTGCAATACTTGGAGGTTCTAAGGTTTCAACTAAAATTACCATTATAGAAAATATACTTCCGGCAATTGATAATCTGATCATTGGAGGAGGTATGGCATTTACTTTTATTAAAGCTTTAGGCGGAAAAATAGGAAACTCATTAGTAGAAGAGGATAAACTTCCTTTAGCTCTTGAGATTTTAGGAAAAGCCAAGGAAAATAAAGTTAAAGTATATCTTCCTTCTGATGTTATTATTGCGGAAGCTTTTAATAATGATGCGGAAAGAAAAGAAGCAGATATCTATGCAATTCCTGAAGGGTGGATGGGACTTGATGCAGGTCATAAATCAAGAGACCAGTTCAATGATGTATTGCTGAATTCAAGAACAATCCTTTGGAACGGGCCGATCGGAGTTTTTGAAATGTCAAACTTTGCGGGCGGGACAGTTGCTTTGGGAGACAGCATTGCTGAAGCTACAAAATTAGGAGCTTTCTCTTTAGTGGGAGGAGGTGACAGTGTTGCTTTTGTGAAGCAGTTCGGTTATGATGATAAAGTGAGCTATGTTTCTACAGGTGGAGGAGCGATGCTGGAAAGTCTGGAAGGTTTGGAACTTCCTGGAGTTGCTGCTATCAATAAATAATATTTTATTTTTATATATAGGAGACCGTCAGATATGGCGGTCTTTTTTTGTTTTGCTTTTAATTAAGAGTGAGTTGAGGCTAGTTTTCGAAAATGAGTGGTAAATTTCCAATTTTGTTAAAAAGATGTGGATATCTGCAAATTTTTTATAAAATTTATTTTCTGATGAAAATATGCTATTGGCGAATATTTTTTTAAGGTTATTTTTTTTTCACATGATCAAATTTTTAACCTTCATTCAAAATTTTGTAAAATAATTTGTTAGCTCAATTTTATTTTCAACAGCTTTTTTATTTGGATAATTTTTCTAACCTGAAATTGTTCAATCAATAATTTTTAGAAATTTACAGCTTGCTATAAATTGATATACTTCTTTTTTATATTTTCTAAATTGTTAAAGGAGTCGAGTAGGGGAGTTTTTAAATTTACTTTTTAATTTGACTTATATATCGATCAAAAAATAAACCCGGAATATTTTCCAGGTTTTTGTTTTTTTTGTTGAAATTGGTGAAAATTGACCTTCAGAAATGGCTCAAAAATCGATTTTCTATCTTTTTTCGATAATGTATATCAAACTTGAAAATTCGTTCGAAAAAAGAGCCTTTACGTTAGAAATCGTTCCGTAAACAATTGCTTTTAGCCAAAAAAGAGGTGATTTTTTGTATTTTTCGCTCAGCATGGAGATGTAAAAGGAGTCAAGGACCAAAGGTTTGATTTTTCTCATTTTCCAGTTTGGTTTCTTGGAAATTAAATTTTCCATACCATTTTTGGAGAAATGATAAATATGTCTCGGTACATCATAAGCTGCCCAATATTCTTTGTAATGTTTTGCGTCATAAGAAGTAGGGTTGGGAACAGCTATAATGAGAAGTCCTTTATCTTTTAATTTTCTGTGAAAAATTTCAAGCATCTCATCCTGGTTCTCTACATGTTCAAAAACGTGCCATAATGTAATAGCATCTAAACTGTAGTCCTGAATAATATTGATATTATCAATTACCGTTGCTTTGGATATTTTATTAAGTGCAGCTTTTCTGGCATCGGCATCAGGTTCAAAACCGAAAGTTTCAAAATCGTTTTCTATATATTTTACAAATTCTCCGGCACCGCAACCGTAATCAAGAACTTTAGATCCCTTTTTTATCCTGTCTGCGAGGATATTTTTTTTGTATTGTAGATTAAAAGACTGTAAGAATTTATAAAGCTTTTCTTTAAAACTTCCTGAATCCTGATGATGGGAAATATAATCTTCGCTTTCGTAATATTTGGAAATATTGGATGGAATAGGAGAGGTCTTGAAAACCCCTTTTGTTTCTGTTTCTTTTATTTCAAATATTTCCTGTGAAAGAAAATGATCCTTTATTCTCATTGAATTAATTACTTGATATTTAAAAATAAGGTATTTACTGCTTGAAAACTTAACGGCTATAAATACCTTAATTTTTGCTTTTAATTTATAAATGTTTCACGTGAAACATTTTTGCTTTAACGTCCTAAATAGACCAGTAAAACGTTTATATCGGCTGGAGAAACACCACTGATTCTGCCTGCCTGTGCAATTGTTTTCGGTCTTACATTAGACATTTTCTGCTTTGCTTCTGAAGAAAGGCTGGAAAGGCTTTTATAATCAAAATCTTCCGGAATTTTTATATTTTCCAGACGGTTAAGTTTCGCTACATTTTCTTTTTCCTTTTCAATATAACCTTTGTATTTGATATTAATTTCGGCCTGTTCTCTTACTTCATCATCATATTTTGATGAAAATTCTTTAATAACATCAATAGTATCAAGCTTTTCCAGTGTAATATTAGGTCTGGTAAGAAACTGCGATGCTCTGTAAGCCTGATCTACGGGATTACTTTCAATAGTTTCTAGTATTGGATTAATAATACCTGGCTTTAAAGAAGTTTCTCTTAAAAACTCTTCAAGTTCCTGACTCTTAGATACTTTTGTTTCAACTTTTCTTAACCGGTCTTCTTTAGCAAGACCTAGATGGTAAGCTTTTTCAGTCAATCTGATATCAGCATTATCCTGTCTTAATAAAAGTCTGTATTCTGCACGGGAAGTGAACATTCTGTATGGTTCTTCCGTTCCTTTTGTGATCAAATCATCAATTAATACTCCAATATAAGCTTCATCTCTGTTCAGAATAAAATCTTCTTTTCCGTGTACTTTATTGTGGGCATTAATACCAGCGATTAATCCTTGTCCTGCAGCTTCTTCATATCCTGTGGTTCCGTTGATCTGGCCCGCAAAATATAAATTGTCGATTAGTTTTGTTTCTAATGTATGCTTTAATTGGGTAGGAGGGAAGTAGTCATACTCAATAGCATAGCCGGGACGGAATACTTTTACATTTTCAAAACCGGGAATATGCTTCATCGCTTTGATCTGTACATCTTCAGGAAGGGAAGAGCTGAATCCGTTTACATAGATTTCAACCGTTCTCCATCCTTCCGGTTCTACGAAAAGCTGATGTCTGGTTCTTTCCGCAAAACGGTTGATCTTATCCTCAATACTTGGACAATATCTTGGGCCTAAACTTTGAATTGTACCATTAAACATTGGGCTTCTGTCGAAACCTTCACGTAAAATATCATGTACTGTCTCGTTGGTGTAAACGATATGACAGCTGAGTTGTTTTGTTAATTTTGGAGTATCTGTATAGCTGAACTTTTGAGGATTTTCATCGCCTTTCTGCTCTTCCATTTTAGAATAATCAAGACTTCTTCCGTCTACCCGTGGAGGAGTACCTGTTTTCATTCTACCTGCTTCGAAACCTAAGCTTACCAATTGTTCGGTAATTCCGAATGCTCTAGGTTCGCCCATTCTTCCACCGCCTAATTGTTTGTCTCCAACGTGAATCAATCCGTTAAGGAATGTTCCGTTGGTAAGAACTACAGATTTACTTTTTATCTCAATTCCTAAAGAAGTAATAACTCCGGTTACCTTATTGTTTTCTACAATAAGCTGTTTTACCATATCCTGAAAGAAATCAAGATTGGGTGTGTTTTCTAATGCTAATCTCCATTCTTCTGCAAAAAGCATCCTGTCATTTTGCGTTCTTGGAGACCACATCGCAGGGCCTTTTGAAAGGTTCAGCATTTTGAACTGGATTGCTGACTTATCTGCTACGATTCCGGAGTATCCTCCCATAGCATCAATCTCTCTTACAATCTGTCCTTTTGCGATTCCTCCCATGGCCGGGTTGCAGCTCATCTGTCCGATGGTCTGCATATTCATTGTAACAAGCAGGGTTTTTGAACCTAGGTTCGCCGCAGCGGCTGCAGCTTCACAACCTGCATGTCCGGCGCCTACTACGATTACGTCATATGTATCTGAAATCATTTTTATATTGCTTATTTAAAGCCTTTAATTTTACTGTTTTCTATGAATGTTTCACGTGAAACATTTTTAGAGAATGTGCTCCAGGTGAGCTTTTATTGTGGCTATAATTGAACACTTTACGGATTATTCTTTAAGTGATTCTTCAATTTATTAAGGATTTAATTCCTTAAACTTAGCCAGGTATAAATCTTCCATTCTCCGCATTTCTTTCTCTTCTTCTTCTGTCTTATCCTTGTATCCTGCAAGATGAAGGATCCCATGGGCCAATACCCTTTTTAATTCCTCTTCATAATCTCTGGATAGGGCAGAAGCATTGTCTGAAATTCGCTGCAAAGATACGAAAATCTCTCCGCTTATTGTTTTCCCTTTTACATAATCAAAAGTGATGATGTCGGTATAATAATCATGCTGCAGATAATCCTGATTAATCTTAAGCAGATATTCATCATCGCAGAAAATATAATTGATTTCGCCTAGTTTTTTTCCTTCTGAAAGAATAATATCTTCCAGCCATTTTTGATAATCTGTATTTACAGATTCCTCTAAATTTTCGTAAAAGAATTGTATCATTGTATTAAAACCAGTGTCCTAAAATAACACTGAATATGCCTTTTTGATTGTTTTTAAGTGAGTGGCTAAAATTGACCTTAATTTGTCCAAACGGAGATTTATATCCGGCAGTAAGTCCTACTGAACTATAATTTACTTTAACTGCATCTTCAAAATTGATATCATCCGAAAGATTGGCAAAGCTAAAATTCCCGCTTAAGAAATAGTTTTTATTGAATTTGAACTGAAGATCATTGGAAACAAGAATGACATTATTGGTATTGAGCTGAGCAAAATAAAATCCTCCGAAGCTTCTGAAATTGATCATATTCTGTTCAAAAATTCCGCCAAGTCTATATTGGTAAAATTCCGGAAGATTATCGCCGATGGTAATTCCGCCATACAAATTAAGACGGTAGGAAAATTGCTTTGAAATTGGAACATTAATCCTGATATCTGCTTTAACCTGTATAATTCTCTTTTCAACCTCGGATTTCAAAAGATCGATTACTTTACCTTCCGCGTTGATGTAAATGCCTCTAGATGGGAAGTCTTTGTCATTCTGGGTATCACTTTTCAGGAAAACATAAGGATTTAAAAAACGCATATACCTCTCATGCTCGCCATTTATTTCAGCTCCGAAATAATCATGACTGATTCCGCCTCCGATTGCAAATTTATCCTTCCATACAGACTGTATAAAGGCTTCATTCCTGAACCATTCCCATTTATCCACTACATTATTGTCAATATTCTTTAGATCAAAGCTCATTCCGGAAGAGTAGATACCGAAGCCCGGGATATATCCGTTATCAATAAAATAGTTTAGATAATATCTTGGTTTATCGCCTACGATAACATCAAGGGACAAGTTTGAATTTTTAAATAAAAGACGTTTTCCTGAATAATTCAGAAGGAGACCGGTTTTGAAGACTTCATCATAATGCAGTCCAACTTTTAAAAAATGGCGGGCTTCATCCTCTGTAACGTAAAGCTTAAGATAATTGGCATCATTTTCTGGAATAATATCATAATTGATGAAACGGTAGTTATTGGTAGCAACCAGTTTATCGATTTTTTTGTTGATAGAGCCATAGGTTTGCATGGATGGCAGACGTAGGCCCATTTTACCTAAGACGTAGTTTTTACCATAAATACGGCCTCCATCCAGCGAAATACTGTCAATCTTATACACATTGGAATATATTGGGTTTACACGCTCTCTAAGGCGGTCAAACTCTCGTTTGGGAAGCTGATCCAACACAGCGGTGTATTTCATACCTTCCGCATAGCCACTGTCGAGAATTTTTTTCTTCTCATCATAACTGGTGGCAGTCATTCCTTTCAGATTGGGCTTGATATTAATATCTGTGTATTTATATTGTTTTCTGGTATCTCTTTTAATTCCGAAATCAATAACCTGATTAAGGATTGATATAATATTGTTTAAATCTTCTCTTTTCGATAAATCCTGGTTTAGGTCCACACCGATCACGATATCGATTCCTTTGTCCTTTAATGGCTTTGAAGGATAATTTACCGTCATCGCTCCGTCTATATAAATACTGTCACCAATTTTTACAGGATCCATCAGAGAAGGAAAGGCAGAACTGGCCATTATTGACTGTACAAGATCGCCTTTTTCGAAAATTTCCATATTGCCGCTTTCCAGATTGGTAGCAACACACATAAAAGGAATTGGCAGTTTGGAAAAATCATCAATATTGGAAACATTTTTAAAAAGTTCCTTAAGTAGGTAAACATTTCTCTGTCCTGAGCTTATGGAGGAGGGAAGGGATATCTTCCCGTTTTTTAAAGGAATGGATAAAAGGTATTTATCGACGGATTTATTAAAGAAAGAAGTTTCCTGTCTGGATTTAGGATCCATTATAAGAGAATAGAAATCGGTGTCCATTACAATCTTTTCTATTTCTTTCCCGGAATATCCCGAGGCATATAGGCCTCCAACAATGGCTCCCATACTGGTTCCGGAAATATAATCGACCTTTACTCCTAGTGAATCCAGTACTTTCAGTACTCCGACGTGTGAAAAACCTTTGGCACCACCACCGGCAAGAGAAAGGCCGATTCTTGGATTTTTTGGTATGACCAGATCCTTTTTCACTTGAGAATGGATCATCAGGAGTTGGAATGCGAAGAGAAGGATCAGGAGTTTTCTCATAACTAGTCTTTTATATAAATCCGTTTCACCCGGGGCGAAATGGAGGTTAACACTTCATAGGTTATTGTTTTGCAGTAGCCTGCGAATTCTTTTAAACTTGGTTTTGCATTAAAAACGGTGACTGTATCACCTTCTTTTACATTGGGAATCTGATCTACATTAATCATCATCATGTCCATGCAGATGTTTCCGACAATCGGAGCCAATATTTTGTTAACGCCTACATTTCCAACCTGGTTTCCAATCAGTCTTGGGATTCCATCGGCATAGCCGACAGGAATAGTAGCGATCTTTACTGCATGATCAGCCTTATATTTTCTGCTGTAGCCAACAGATTCACCGGTATCAACCGTTGATATCTGTGAAATTACGGTTTTAAAACTTACCACAGACTGAAGCTGTTTCTGTATTTCACTACAAGGTGATTCTCCAATCATTCCAATGCCAATTCTTACCATTTCATACTGATGTTCCGTATAACTTGTTATCCCGGAAGAATTCAGGATGTGTCTGAGAGGAGCGTAACCCAGTTTCTCGATCAGATAACTGGAATTCTTTTCAAAAACTTCAAGCTGTCTGAATGTAAATTGTTTTTCTTCAGGCATATCAGAAGATGATAAATGACTGAATAAGCTCTGGACCTTTACATTTTTATGACTTAAAGTTTCGCTTAGCTGATCCAGCTCAAAATCTTTAAAACCAAGGCGGTGCATTCCCGTCTCCAGTTTGATATGAATAGGATATTTTTTGTCGTAACCGGATTTCTGTACGGCATCGTAAAACAGTTCCAATACTCTGAAACTGTAAATCTCAGGCTCAAGGTTATATTCAATGATGGTTTCGTAGCTGTGCTGTTCCGGATTCATGACCACAATAGGAGTGGTTATTCCTTTTTTTCGAAGCTCTACTCCTTCATCGGCATAAGCAACACCCAGATAATCAATATGATGATGCTGTAAAAATTCGGAAATTTCATAGCTGCCCAGCCCATAAGCATTCGCTTTTACCATCGCCATCATTTTCGTTCCCGGTTTTAGGAGGGATTTGTGATAGTTGATATTGTGAAGAATAGCATTCAGATTGATCTCTAGAACGGTATCATGCTTTCTGAGTTCAAGAATATCCTTAAGCTTTTCGATCTCAAATTTTCTTGCTCCCTTAAGCAGGATAATCTGGTTTTCAATTTCGGTAAGATGCTTGCTGTCAATTAATTCCTGAGTATTAACGAAAGTAGAAGTTTTAGATTTAAATAATTCACTAAATTTTGATATTTCGTCACCGATAAGAAATACAGAATCGAAATTCTGGTCATTCACCAGTTCAGAAACTTCTTCATAAAGTTCTTTGGAATTAGAATTAACCCCTACAATATCCGTTAAAACCAAAGATTTTTTAGTTTTTTTATATTCATTCAGGAACTGAAGGGCAGTTTTAAGGGAATCTAAATCCAGATTAAAAGAATCGTTAATAACGATATTATTTTTTATACCTTCAATAGCTTCCAGACGCATTTCCACTGCCTTTAAAGCGTTGATTTTTTCGACAATTTTCTGATTATCGATATTCAATTCTTTTAAAACGGTGATCAAAGCCAGAGCGTTCGTTAAGGTAGCTTCGTCTCTCTGATGGACAGGGAAGGAGATTTCTTCATCGAAATAAGCAACCGTAATTTTTTCATCCTTGGAAATATTTTCTTTTATGAAAACCTGGTTGCCTTTCTTAAGGCCGTAGGAAATTAATTTTTTACTAGAATATAATTCCTTTATCTTTTTGTCAACCAATGTATTATCTCCATTATAGATAATGGTTTCAGAACCTTTAAAAAGTATGACCTTTTCATTGATCAGCTCTTCTTCGGATTCAAAATTGGCTGCATGAGCAGTTCCGATATGGGTAAGCAGCCCGATCTGGGGATGGAATATATTTTCCAGTTTTTCCATCTCGTGTGGCTTTGAAATTCCTACTTCAAAAATTCCAAGCTGATGGGAATTGTTGATCTGAAGTAAGGAAAGCGGAAGACCGATCTGGGAATTAAAACTTTTCGGACTTTTTACAGTCGGGAATTCATTCCACAGACATTGATACAGCCATTCCTTCAAAATGGTTTTTCCATTACTTCCTGTAATTCCGATGGACTTAAGGTGAGAATTTTCGAAATGATATTTTGCCAGTTTCTGAAGGAATTCCACCGAATTTTCAACAATGACCCATGTTATAGTATCAAACTGCGGAAGCTGATGCTCAGAAATGATCACACCAATACCACGATCTATGGCAGCTTCAATGAATTTTTCACCGGAATTCTTATGCGTATTGATTGCTACAAATGCCGTATTCTTCGTTGAATAAATAATTCTGCTGTCGAACGCTATATTTCTGATCACTAAATCCTGATCTCCAATGATCTGTGCATTGGTGATGTCTGCAATTTGTTTTACTGTATAATTCATTGGTACCCCTTCTGCTATATTTTGAGCTAATAATGGTAAATGGAGGGAATTTGAAATATATAGTTCAAACCAGGCTTTTATTTCAAAGTTTTGCTCTTTTACCTTTACAAGTTAATTTATTTTTTCTTTTTTAAAAGTACTTCATCAATAAAAACACGCCGGCTTACTGCTTCGTAACTTTCCGTTTCGCCAAGCTCCACAAGATCATTTCCCTGGGAAGTTCTCATAGAATAGTTGGCCAGATTACCCGTTCTCTTGCAAATAGCATGCACTTTAGTAACGTATTCTGCAGTAGCCATTAAATTGGGCATCGGTCCGAATGGACGTCCAAGGAAATCCATATCGAGACCTGCCACAACCACTCGTACGCCGCTGTTGGCAAGCTGGTTGGCAATATCAACAATGCTTTCATCAAAAAACTGAGCTTCATCTATTCCCACTACATCACAGTTAGAGGCCAGCAGAATAATTTCATTGGGATTATCTACTGCTGTGCTGCGTATTTTATTCTGATTATGAGAAACAACATCCTCGTCAGAATATCGTGTATCCAGTCTCGGTTTAAAAATTTCCACGTTCTGGCCCGCCATTTCTGCTCTTCGCAATCTTCGGATCAGCTCTTCGGTTTTCCCCGAAAACATAGAGCCACAAATAACTTCCATCCAACCACTTTGTTTGGAATGATTAATTGTATTTTCTAAAAACATTTGTTAAATTAGCCGTATATTTTTAAGATCAAAAGTAAGCAATTTTAATAAGATTCTTATTATGCAGAACATCCAAGATTTAAAGGAAAAAATTTTTTTTGAATCCAAGAATATCATTGATATTCTGGAGAAAATAAACAACGTAGATGAATTACTTTCCAAGCAGGATCTTGTAGATGAGCTTGCAAACAGGATCTCTTTTTTAAGACTTCTGGAAAAGAATATCGAATACTTTATTACTGATAATTCGCAGCAAAATTCAGAAAACCAATACGCTTCATTAAAAACTGATGATGTACATGAATCTCATCATGAGGTAACGGAAGAAGAAGCGATCTTCAATAATGAGTTTAATGAAATTGATGAAAATGAAGGAGAGGAATATGCAGTTGCCTCAGGAGATGAGGAGGAAAAATTTAACCATCAGCTTGATGAGATCGCAGAAAATGAGTTCCATGAAAATATTGTAAGTTTTGTAGAAGAAAATTATAATCAGGATCCGGCTAAAAATGCTAATGAAAAACTTTCTCAAGGTGATCTTACAGAAGAGGAGGCTGTTTTTAATAATCAGCTGAACGAAATCGATGAAAATGAAGCATTCAACGTTAACGAAAAAGTCTTTAGTTTTGTGGATGAGGAAAGAATCCTTGCTGATGCTGAACCGGATAATGATGAAGGTCTCAATGAGGATTTATTCATCAATGAAATTACAGAAGAGGAGGCTGTTTTCAACAATCAATTGAACGAAATTGACGAAGATGAAGACAATGTTTCACATGAAACGGATGCTTCAAATGACCTTGAAAACGAAGAAACAGATAATAATACCGAAGCTAAAGACAAAAAACAGACAGAAATAATTCCAAGCATCTTTGATACGGAAATGTTGGAAGACGAAATTCTGATTGAAGAAAACGAAGAACAGTTCAGTGTATCCAATATAACTGTTGAACAGGGTGAAATGCTGACAGAAACTTCTAATGTCGAAAGTATTCTGAGTGAAATAAAAAATGATTTTCCTTCAGAAGAAAAAGAAGAAACTATCCTTGCAGAGGTTTATGACAGAAGAAAAATTGTTGAAATAGAAAAGCCTGTTCCCGGGACAGAAAAAACAAAACCGGCTTCTGATGAGAGCTTCGAAGATTTGGATGCCTATCAGCAGGAGAAAAAGATAAAACTGGCTAATATCAAAGGATTGAAGGCTGTGCAGACGCTTTTTGATGATGATCCTCTGGAAAGAGAAGTGCCGAAAGAAAAACCTTCTGAAACAAAAGAAGATCAGGGAAGCATTCTTAAAACAAATATTCCGACTAACTTTATGGAGGCTGATAAGGTGAAGCCTGAATTCAGGCTCGATCTGAACGATAGAATTGCCTTTTCAAAAATGCTTTTTAGCGGAAGCCAGACAGATCTGAATGAAACAGTAGCCCAACTGAACAGTTTCAGAAACCTGGAAGAAGCAAAAGAATATCTCAGCGATCTTTATTACGAAAGAAAGTGGAGTAAAGTAGATGAATATGCCCAGAGACTCTGGATATTGGTAGAAAATAAATTCTTATAATTTTGAGCGGAATCTTATATTTTGTTCCCACACCGGTCGGGAACTTAGAAGACATGACCTTCAGGGCTGTAAAAGTCCTTAAGGAAGTTGATTATATTTTATGTGAAGATACAAGGACATCAGGAATACTTTTAAAGCATTATGAGATTTCCAAGCCTTTAAAATCTTATCATCTTCATAACGAGCATCAGGCTACTGAAAAAGTGATTGCTGATCTTAAAAGCGGACAGAATATTGCCATTATTACCGATGCGGGAACCCCGGGAATTTCAGATCCCGGTTATCTGCTGGCAAAAGCAGGTTCAGACAATGGTATCGAAATGATATGTCTGCCCGGAGCCACAGCTCTAATTCCGGCCCTTGTCGTGTCCGGACTTCCGAATAATGAATTTTTGTTTGCAGGATTTCTGCCTCAGAAGAAAGGAAGACAGACGAAGCTGAAACAGCTTGCAGAAGAGAAAAAAACGATCGTTCTATACGAAAGCCCACATAAGATTAATACCACTCTGGAGCAGATCAAAGAATTTTTCGGAGAAGAAACAAAAGCCAGTCTAAGCAGAGAAATTTCGAAAAAATTTGAAGAAACCAAACGCGGGACAATCAATGAATTAATTGAATTTTCTAAAAGCAAAACTTTAAAAGGAGAGATCGTTCTTATTGTCAATAATTCTATTTAAATTCATTGAGAAATTTAGTTTTCGCACTGTGTTCGTCAGTGTGTATGGCCCAGACCAATCAGTATACCAAAATTCTTTTATCAAAAAAGATCGGAAAAGAAGTCAATTCCTATTCCGGCGGATACGGAACCGTTTATGATTCAAAAACAAAGACCAGAAGCATCGTAGATTCATTAGGAAATATAACCTTTGAATCAAAACACAGCATTTCACATATATTCAAAAACAGGTTCATTCTTACTACTGAAGAATCCAATTATAAGACAAAATCTGCCATTATCGACGAAAAGGGAAATCAGTTGCTCTCTCTGGATGACCAGAGTTTTAATACTCCCTGGCTCAGCGAAAAATGCATCATTTCTTCAAAACAGGAGAAAGAAACCGTGTATGATTACAATGGAAAACAGATTATTCCTTATTCTGACAGGATCAGGTTCGTAGCAGAAGACCGACTTTTCGTATTGAAAGATAAAACTTGGTATTTATACGATCTGAAAGGGAAACAGGTCAGCAGCAGGGAGTTTAAAGAAGATTATCAGTTTGAAAATGATAAAGCGTTGATTATTAATGAAGATAATCAGAGTGAAATCATTGGAAAAGACGGGCAGACGCTGCACAAATTTTCGGCCCAGATCTACAGTTTTACTTCATACCCTTTTCTGATCACTAAAAACCGGGCTACAGGAAAATACGGCTTAATTGATATCGAAGGAAATATCCTCGCTGATGAGATCTTTGATGATGCTTCGCCGGAATATTTTGGAACAAAAGAATATGTTTATCTCAGAAAAAAAGGAAAAATAACTGTTTTTGATAAGAAAGACAAAAAGCTTTATCCTGGCAACTTTAAGTTTTTAACGCCATTGTTCAATGATCTCTTTAGTGTTTACAGTGATCAATCAAAGAAATCGGGAATTGTGAATCTTCAAGGAGATATTATTGCTCCTCAGGAATATGATTTTATACAGAGCTTCAGTATTTCAGGGAAAGATTTCATTTATCTTAAAAAAGGAAATGAAGACAAATTTCTGGATAAAGACCTGAAGAACATCTTAGAGGAAAATACCCGGATCATAGCTTTCTATCCGGATCAGCTCATCATTAAAAAACAGAACAGTTATTATAGATTCTCTGTGCTTGATAAGTCAGTTTCTGTTTTGAAAGACATTGATTTTATCAAAGAGCAGGAGCCTGATTTTTTCAATATTTTTAATCTGTATTCAAAACCGGTAGTCTGCAGAAACAGCAATAATTTGTACGGAATAATTAATGAAAAAGGAAAAGAGATTGTTCCTTTTATCTACGATGATATCATTGTATTTGAAAATTCTGAGAATGAAATTGTTGTAAAAAAGCAGGATAAATATGGTGTTGTGAATTTTCAGAACGAGCCTTTGAAAGATGTTATTTATGATAAGTATTACTGGCAAAAGGAAGTTTTGAAACTGGAGAAAGATAAAAAAACAGATATTCTTTATTTTACAAGATTTAAAAACAGCGGCAGCCGTCTGTAGAATATGATAAAAAACAGCGAAAAAATTTCACTAATTTGATGATTTGAAATGCATTGAATAACAATTTATAATATCTTTGCGGACTGCTTAATTAGTATAAAATTAAATATGCTAAATTGCCGTTTTTTAAAAGACGATAGTATTTACCAAGAATATAATTATCAAGAGATATGATGAAACTATTAGAAGGAAAGGTAGCACTAATTACCGGAGCTACAAGAGGAATCGGAAAAAAAATTGCTGAAATGTACGCTGAACAGGGTGCAAAAGTAGCATTTACCTATGCCGGTTCTGTAGACAAAGCTCAAGCATTAGAGGCGGCTTTAAGTTCTGTAACCCAGATCAAAGGATATCAGTCTGACGCATCAGATTACGATGCAGCTCAAAAATTAATCGACGATGTAATGGAAGAGTTCGGAAAGATCGATATTCTGATCAACAATGCTGGAATCACCAGAGATAACCTGCTGTTGAGAATGTCTAAAGAAGACTGGGACCAGGTAATGAGAATCAATCTGGATTCTGTATTTAACCTTACGAAAGCGGTGATTAAGCCGATGATGAAAGCTAAATCAGGATCTATTATCAATATGACTTCAGTAGTTGGAATCAGCGGAAATCCGGGACAGTCCAATTATGCAGCTTCTAAAGCCGGAGTAATAGGATTTACAAAATCTATCGCACTGGAGCTGGGATCAAGAAATATAAGATGTAACGCGGTTGCTCCAGGATTTACTGAAACTGAAATGACAGCAGATCTGGATGAAAAAACACTTCAGGCTTGGAGAGACAGAATTCCGATGAAGAGAGCAGGACAGACCAAAGACGTTGCCAATGCATGCGTATTCTTAGGAAGCGAAATGTCTTCTTATATCACAGGACAAACTTTAAACGTAGACGGCGGAATGCTGACTTAATACTAAAACAAACAAAACCGGCTGTACATCACTTGTACAGCCGGTTTTTATTTCTGCCGGATTAAAAAGAAAAATCTGCTCCATCTGCAAAATCAGCGAGAGCCTATTTCTTTTCAGATATCAGTCTTTAAATATCTGGTTCTCCTGTTCCTGAACCCGGATAAAAGTAGTCCTCTTAGACAATTCTTTCAGTTTGGAAGCTCCTACATAAGTACACGTAGAGCGTACGCCGCCTAAAATATCTTTCACCGTTTCCGAAACAGGGCCTTTATAAGCTGCTTTCACGGTTTTTCCTTCCGAAGCACGGTATTCTGCCACACCTCCCGAATGTTTATCCATTGCTGTTTTTGAACTCATGCCATAGAATAAACGGTATTTTTTTCCGTTTTCTTCAATGATTTCGCCGCCACTTTCATCATGACCGGCAAACATTCCGCCAAGCATTACAAAATCTGCACCTCCTCCGAAAGCTTTGGCTACATCCCCGGGAACTTTACAACCCCCGTCGGCGATAATATGCCCTCCAAGACCGTGAGCAGCATCAGAACACTCAATAATCGCAGAAAGTTGAGGATAGCCTACTCCTGTTTTCACCCTTGTTGTACATACTGAACCAGGTCCGATGCCGACTTTAATAATATCAGCGCCCACAAGAAGAAGCTCTTCCACCATTTCTCCGGTGACTACATTTCCTGCCATAATAATTTTATCAGGAAAATTGGCCCTTGCCTTCTTCACAAATCCAACGAAATGCTCAGAATAACCATTCGCTACATCGATGCACAGAAACTCAATTTTTGGGTGCTTTTCGAGGATCATTTTAAGTTTTTCTTCATCCGCCTGGCCAGTACCGGTACTCAATGCGATATACTGGTAAATACTTTCGGGCTGGCTGTCCAGAAACTGGCTCCATTCCTCGGGAGTATAATGTTTGTGAACGGCAGTAATGATTTTGTCTTTGGCCAGCTCTACGGCCATTTCAAAAGTTCCTACCGTATCCATATTAGCTGCAATAAGGGGAACGCCGCTCCATTTCTTTTTGGTATGTCTGAAAGTGAATTCCCTTTCGAGGCTCACTTCCGAACGGGATTTTAAAGTAGAACGCTTTGGTCTGAACATCACATCTTTAAAACCCAGTTTTATATCATTTTCTATTCGCATTTTGATGAATTTATTTGTTGTTTAAAAATTAAAATTAGTAATTTACCTTAAATATACTACTTTTGACAGGATGGATTTTCCTGTTACTTTTCAGATTTTCGGTAAAACAGTTCTTGCACATCCTGTATTTGAAACCCTGGGTATTTTTCTCGGGATGCGTTTTTATTTTTATTTAAAAAGAAAATCAGCCGAAAAACTGTCTTTCAATACTTCCGCAGCAGTACTTATCGGGGCAACGGCCGGGGCCTTAATCGGTTCAAAGCTTATTGGTAACCTTGAAAATCCTTATGTTTTATTCGAAAATTTTAGCTTTAAAAGATTTTGGACCAATAACACCATTGTTGGTGGTTTAGCTTTTGGACTTATTGGAGTTGAATGGGCAAAAAAGATAGTCGGTCACAAAGAAAGTACCGGTGATTTGATTGTTTACCCTTTAATATTAGCTATAATCATTGGCAGAATCGGCTGTTTTCTCACAGGAGTTCACGAAGAGACTTACGGGTTACCCACTGATTCAATGTTCGGAATGCATCTTGGTGATGAATATTTAAGACATCCGGTAGCGCTTTATGAAATTGCTTTTCTGATTGTTTTATGGGCCTGTTTAAAAATAATTGAGAAAAAAAGAAAATATCCTTCAGGCTTTATTTTTCAGGCATTTATGCTCAGTTATTTTACATTCAGGTTCTTTTTAGATTTTATTAAACCTAAAATTGATATCATTGGAAATTTAGGAACCATTCAACTGGTATCTCTTTCGGTGATTATTTACTACATTTATAAAATTAAAAACACCATAAAACTTAAATTATGAAAATGCTGACACTTCTGGAAGTTGGTAACCTTGGCGGCCTGGTCGTCATGATTATAGGAATAATCATAGTAATTGGCCTGGTAGTTTCATTAGTTATAACCTTGATCGCAAAAGTTATTTATGAGTGGAATAATGACAGGAAATTTACAAAAAAGCAGTTTTGGCAGACGATGCTGATTTCTTTGTTGATTTGTGGCCTGATCAGCGGCTTTGTGTGTGGAGGAATGTAAAAAATTGAAATTATGCCGGTAAGAAATTATACGTACTACGATTATACCATCAGTCTTTGTCCAGAATGCCTGAAAAGGGTAGGCGCGAAGATCATTATTGAAGATGAGGCGGTTTTTATGACCAAAAGATGTCCGGACCATGGCTTTTTTAAGACCATGATTGCTTCAGATGTGCAGTACTACAAAAATATCAGGAACTACAATAAAGCCTCTGAAATGCCCGTTCATTTCGGAACCGATGTGGAATATGGCTGTCCTTACGATTGCGGTTTATGCGTAGATCATGAGCAGCACAGCTGTCTTTCTATTGTGGAAGTTACTGACCGCTGTAATTTGACTTGTCCTACCTGTTATGCAATGTCTTCACCGCATTATGGAAGTCACAGAACTTTGGAGCAGATTGAAGCCATGTTTGATACTATCGTTAAAAACGAGGGCGAACCGGATGTAGTACAGATCAGTGGTGGCGAGCCGACCATTCATCCCGAGTTTTTTAAGATTATGGATATCGCCAAATCCAAACCGATTAAACATCTGATGCTCAATACCAACGGAATCCGTATTGCCAATGATCCCGGTTTTGCAGAAAAACTGGCGACTTATGCCCCGGAATTTGAAATTTACCTTCAGTTTGATTCTTTTAAACCTGAAGTTTTGGAAGATTTCAGAGGAAAAGATTTGACGGATGTACGCATGAAAGCCTTGGAAAAATTAAATGAATTAAATCTTTCCACGACTTTGGTGATCGTTCTTCAGAAAGGAAAAAATATCGACGAGATCGGGAAATTGATTGATTTTGCCTTAAAACAGAAATGTGTCCGTGGAATTACCTTTCAGCCCGTTGAAGTAGCCGGAAGGAACAGGGAAGATTCTGCACACGAAAAAATTACCTTAACAGAAGTAAGACAGGAAATTTTAAATCAGTTTCCGCTTCTGAACGGCGATGATATTATTCCCGTTCCATGTAATCCTGATGCTTTGGCGATGGGCTATATTCTGAAGCTCGAAGGGGAAACCATCCCTCTTACACGGTATATCAACCCTGCCGACTTGCTGAATAATGAAACGAAAAATACGATCGTTTACGAACAGGATAAGGGATTGCAAATGCAGCTTTTGGATATTTTCAGCACCGGAATTTCTGTAGATAAAGTTCAGCCTAAAGTAAACCAGCTATTATGCTGTCTTCCGGAAGTTTCGGCTCCGAATTTAGACTATGACAATCTCTTCAGAATTATCATTATGAATTTTATGGATGCGCACGATTTTGACGTGCGCGCCATCAAAAAATCTTGTGTTCACATCGTCAATAAAGATTTAAAAATGATTCCTTTCGAGACAATGAATTTGTTTTACAGGGATGATAAAATCAAATACCTTGAGGAATTGAGAAAAGAGGATAAAGTTTTGTTTTAAAATGATTTACCGCAGATCCTCTCAGATCGTTCAAATTTTTAAAAGTCTGTGGATAATAATAAAAGGGCGGGAAAATTATCTTTTCACGCCCCATAAGTTTATTTTTCCTCTATGCATAAATCCAAGCTTTTCATAAAGCATTTTAGCTCCGGTATTGCTTTCTGCAACATGCAGGAAAGGTGTTTTTCCATCTTCAAAGATCTTTCCGGAAACAAAAGTGACCAGCTGTTTGGCCAAACCTTTTCCCAGATGATCCGTATCTGTAATCACAGCGCTTACCTCCGTCATATCATTCATCTGCATCCTTTCGCCCGTTACAGCAACCAATTGATCATCTTTAAAAATTCCAAAATAGCGCCCTAATTCAGGGGTTCTTGCTTTAAAGTAATAAGGATAGAATTTCATTACAAATGCCAGAAGCTCGCCATAATGATCTTCTTTCAGTTCAATAATTTCCTCAGTCAGATCACTCTGAATGGGATTTTCCAGAACATATTGATCACAGACAAGTTGCGACAGATCCGTTTTTAAGTTTCCCAGATCAGGGCGGGTCCCGAAAATAAGAAAATCATCACAAATCTTTGCATATTCTGTAATGTCTTCTGCTGTTGAAATCTCTGCTGCGCCACCAAAAGAGGCTACTTCAGGGTTGTAAAATTTCGTATCCCCAAAATTAAAGCAGAACTTTTCGTGATATTCATTAAGTGAATGATAAACAGGATTGTCTAGCTTGCCGTACATCAGTTGAAATTCATTACTTCTTCAAGGGTTTTCATGTATTCATAAGCCGTAAGGTCGAACTTTACAGGAACAATTGAAATATATCCGTTGGCCAATGCCGTTTCATCAGCATCTTCAGAATCATCCATATTGTTGAAATAACCCGTTAACCAGTAATATTTCTTTCCGTGTGGATTCACTCTTTCGTCAAAGCTTTCTTCCCATTTGGCGTTGGCCTGTTTGCAGACCTTTATGCCTTTTATTTCTCCTGCAGTTAATTTCGGGATGTTGACGTTCAGTACAATTCCTCTTGGCATTGGGTTTTCAAGAGTTCTTCTTACAATATTCTGAATATATTCTTTAGCCTGGGTAAAATCAGCTTCCCAGCTGAAATCAAGAAGGGAGAATCCAATAGCCGGAATACCTTCCACACCTGCTTCTACAGCGGCGGACATCGTTCCGGAATAGATCACATTGATCGAAGAATTGGCGCCATGATTGATTCCTGAAACGACAATATCCGGTCTTCTTGTAAGAATTTTATCAAGAGCCATTTTTACACAGTCTACAGGAGTTCCACTACAAGAATAATCTGTTTGTGGCCCTTCAAGTGTTACTTCTTCGTAGCTTAAGGTAGAATTAATTGTAATAGCGTGGCCTTTTCCACTTTGGGGAGAGTTGGGGGCAACAACAATAACTTCTCCAATTTCGTTCATGAATTGTATAAGGTTTCTGATACCAGGCGCTGTGATTCCGTCATCATTAGTTACCAGAATAAGTGGTCTTTCCATAAAAAAATTAAATTTTAACAAAAATACTCAAAACTATCCGATAATTATAAATAAGGTATTAAATTTGATAGTTTGTAACAGCGAATTAATTGCTGCTACTAATTGTAGTACATATTTTAAAAAAATTAATAAATAAAGACAGTTTATGTGGAAAAATTTCAAACTGAATAAATTTTTACTCCTAATTCCATTGACAAGTCTAATGTTTTGTTTCAACTCGCCAAAGAATGACGATGAAAAGATGCAGACGATTATGGTGAGCGTAAAGAATACCCTTTCTTATTTACATTACAGCCCGAAACCCATCAATGATGCCTATTCCAAGGACGTTTATAAACACTATTTCGAACTGGTAGACCCTGCTAAAAGATATTTTCTGCAGTCTGATATGGACGAATTCAGCAAGCATGAAGCAAAGCTGGACGATTATATCAGCCAGGGCGACCTGATATTCTACAAACTTACCATCGACAGACTTTATCAGAGAGTGGATGAAATAGATAAGATTACTCAGGATATCTTCAGCAAGCCGATTAATCTTCAGGAAGATGAATCATTGACTCTTGAACCTAAGCTTAAGAAAGTACCTGTCAACAAACAGGAACAGTATAACGAGTGGAGAAAGTATATCAAATACAATATCCTTCAGGAGATTGAGTCTATGAACAGTAAAGAAGAAGCTCAGAAAGAGAAGAAAGACTCTGTTCAGAAGTACAAGCTGAAAGATACCATCAAATATCAGCCGCTTAATCAGGATCAGAAAATCAAAAAAGCGACTGATGAAGTGAAAGATCTTGTAAAAGATACCTTCACCAGATTCAAAAAGAGAAAGAAAATGGATTGGTTTACCGTGTATATGAATGCATATACTGAAGTATTCGATCCGCATACCAATTACTATTCTCCAAAAGATAAAGAAGATTTTGATACCCAGTTCACCGGAAAAGTGATCGGTATCGGAGCTCTTATCCAGGAGAAAAAAGGGAATCTTTTCCTTGGTGCTTTAACGATTGGTGCACCGGCCTGGAAGTCCAAGCAACTTTCAGAAGGTGACAAGATCCTGAAAGTAAAATCTAAACCGAAAGAAGATGCGGTAAATGTAGTGGGAATGCTTTCTGATGAAGCCGTAAGACTCATCAGGGGTGAAAAAGGAACGCCGGTAACACTGACGGTTCAGAAAAAAGACGGAACGATTAAGGACGTAACGATGATCCGTGAAGAAGTAGCTATTGAAGATACATTCGCAAGAAGTATCGTAGTGAATTCTCCAAACGGAAAGAAATATGGATTCATTAACCTTCCAAGCTTTAATGCTGATTTTGAGGATGCTAAAGGAAGAAATGCTTCTGACGACATCAAAAATGAGATCCTCAAGCTTAAACAGCAGAACATTGAAGGAATCGTTCTTGATCTTAGAAACAACGGCGGCGGATCATTAACTGAAGTAGGAGATATCATGGGACTTTTCATGGATGCAGGACCATACGTACAGGTGAAAGACGGAAACGGAAAAATCCAGACCTTAAAGAACAAAAACGAAACTCCAATCTGGACGGGTCCGTTAGTGATCATGCAGAACGAACTTTCCGCTTCGGCTTCTGAGATTCTGGCCGGTGTAATGCAGGACTACGGAAGAGCAATGATCATTGGTTCTCCGCAGTCTTTCGGAAAAGGAACAGTACAGACTTTTGTAGACCTGAACAGATTCCTGAATACAGAAGATGATTTCGGATCTTTGAAACTGACCATCCAGAAATTCTACAGAATCACAGGAGAATCTACCCAGAGAAAAGGAATTGTTTCCGATATCCAGATGAAAGACTTCTTTACTTATGCTGAGGTAGGAGAGCGATATGATGATTATGCTTTGGCCTGGGATAAAATTCCAGGGACTAATTTCCAGAAACTGAATTATTTCAATATTCAGGCTCTTGAAAAAGCAAGTGCAGACAGAATGGCTAAAAACAGCAACTACCAGTTATTGCTTGAATCTGCCCAATGGAGAGAAAAGCTGGATAAAGAAGAAAATATCACGCTTAATATCAACAAATTCAATGAACTGATGAAGCAGAGAAAAGCTCAGATCGAGAAATTCAAGGCTTTAAGCAAGTTTGAGAATGGTCTTAAATTCATGATGTATCCTTCTGAAATAGAAAGAGAGAAAAAAGACGAAGCATTCAAGAAAAAATCTGAAATGTGGATCAAAAATCTGAAAAAAGACCCATACTTACAGGAAGCAATGAATATCGTTTCCGATATGGGAGCTAAATCATAAAAACAAAAAAACCGCTGATGAAGATCAGCGGTTTTTTTATGGCAATAAAAGATTATTTAATTTCTACGCATCCCACTCTTCCTCCTGCATTTCCGGTAGGCTGAGTATGGAAATCGTCTGCAGCAGCATGTACAATAAGCCCTTTTCCGATGATATTTTTAGACTCATCCGTACAACCCAGACACCATTTGTTTGTTTTGAAAGTAAGGACAGCTTTTCCGCTTGCATCAGCAGTAAGGTTTCCTATATCTCCCATGTGGAAATGCTCGGCACCCCATTTTCCATGGTCGTCTTTAGCAGGATTCCAGTGTCCACCTGTAGAAGTTCCATCGGCTGCAGAACAGTCGCCTTTTTCGTGAATGTGTACTGCATGAATACCTGGAGTAAGATTTGTAACCTCAAGTTTCATGGTCACTTCTTCTCCTTTCTGGGTGAACTTTGCCGTTCCACCCGTCTGTGTTCCGCTCTTAGCGTTAACGGCATACGTTTTTGTAGTGCAGCATGAAGCTGCTAAAAATGCACACCCCGCCAGTAATGCTAATGTTTGTCCTTTCATTTTTAAATGATTTAAAGTGATTTTAACGATAAATTTATAAAACATTTTCCGAAAGACTTTATGATTTCAGTCCTTTTTTCAAAAACAGCAATATATGACAAGTAAAATTCGGTTCATCTTAATACCTTTACCTGTCAGTATTGGTTAAATGGAAGAACATAAAAAAAGAATCATTAAAGCAATAAAATACATAGACAGCAACCTTGATGCTGATCTTTCTCTGGAAAAAATTGCAGAAATAGCTACGTATTCCTCCTTCCATTTCCACAGGATATTTAAGCTTACTACAGGTGAAACCCTCCAGAACTATATTATCAGGAAGAAAATAGAAAAAAGTGCCCTTTATCTGGCTGTAAAGAAAGAAATACAACTTAAAGATATCTACCTTGATCTCGGATTCTCCAATCATTCTGTTTTCAGCAAGACCTTTAAAAAATACTACGGAATAGCTCCGTCCTCTTTTAGAAATTCTGCCCCGGAAACTTTTCACAAGATTTTACAGATACAAAGCAAGAACGGACAAGTTGATACGGTTTTCAGCCAATACATTTGCACTATAGAAAACCTGTTAAACTGGACAAAAATGAATTTAAAAATCGAAATAAAACAATTGCCGGAAATGGATCTGGCTGCAGTAATGAGCTTAGGAATTGCCAATGTGGAACCTTCTTATAATACACTCATAGAGTGGGCGAAAAAGAAACAGTTATTTCCCCGGGAGAATGTCAAAATGATCTCCGTTTACCATGACAGTTTCAAAGTAACACCGCCGGATAAAGTAAGAATCCATGCGGGTATGCTTTTGGATGAAAAGCTAGAGAAACAGGAAGGGCTGGTATTTTCAGAAACCATAGATGCCGGAAAGTTTATTGTAGGAAGTGGAGAAGTTACCCTTCAGGACTTTGAACAATGCTGGGTATCCCTGTTTTTATGGATGAATGAGCATCATTATACCATGAGAAAAGCTTTTCCTTTTGAGATCTATCATTCCAATTTCAAAGAACATCCGGAGGGCAAAATGGCCGTGGATTTCTGCATCCCGGTCCATTAATTTCCCATTCAGAAGCCAAAGTATGCCTTTCAGTAAAATTTATTTTAAAGAAAGGCATATTCCGTATTATTTTTGATCCGAAAATTAACCCCATGAAAACACAAGAAAACAAACTTTTACTGCTGATTGCTTTTCTATCCTTTATCGCAGGATATTCACAGGTCAGGATCTCAGGAAAAGTTACTTTCAAAAGTAAAGGCATTAGCGAAATCAATGTCACATTAAAAGACACCTATGATGGTGCCACTACAGATGCTCAAGGGAATTTTTCCTTTGAAACTTCGGAAAAAGGAAATCATATCCTGACGTTTACCCATCCGAAGTATCAGGAAGTAGAAAAAGCTGTTGTCATTGATAACCAGGATATTTCAGTCAATGCAGAGCTTAAAGAGCAGATCAGTGAGATTGATGCTGTAGTGGTTTCTGCAGGTTCTATTGAAGCCAGCGATAAAAAGAGGGCCACGGCCTTGTTGACACCTATTGATATTTATACTACGGCAGGAGCAGACGGACAGATTTCTTCGGCTTTAAATTACCTCCCGGGTGTTCAGAAGGTCGGGGAAACAGAGGGACTTTTCATCAGGGGAGGTACAGGAACAGAATCCAAGATCTTTATGGATGGAAGTCTGATCAATAATTATTTCTCCAGCTCAGTTCCGGGAATTGCAGGAAGGGATCGTTTCAATACCTCTCTTTTTAAAGGAAATGTTTTTTCTAGCGGCGGGTATTCTGCATTATATGGTCAAGCACTTTCAGGAGCTCTGATGCTTGAAAGTGTGGATCTTCCGGATCAAAGCTCTTATGATTTTGGGGTATCACCCATCTTTCTGAGTGCAGGATTTCAGAAACTGGGAGAAGATAAAAACCATTCTTTCGGGGCAACTTTAGGTTATTCGCTTTTAAGTGTTATGCAGAAAGTTTTTAATTTTAATACAGATTTCATTGATGCTCCCCAGGGCTTAAACGGTGATTTTAATTTTAGAATCAAAACAAAATCAGGCGGATTCCTGAAATATTACGGAATGTATGACTCCAATAAAATGGGTGTGAGAACTGAAAGCCTGGAACCGGAATACGATTTTGCACTGGTAAGACTTAAAGGGAAAAATACCTACCATAACCTGTCTTTTAAACAGAAATTCGGGAAATATCTTCTGAATGCCGGAACCTCTTATTCCTACAACAGATCCGATCTTCATTTTTCTACGGAAACCAATAATTCAGAATCAGGCAGATCCGAGCTTTTAACAGACGGAAATTACATCAACTTTAAAGCAGTTCTTGAAAGAAAGATCAATAAAATCAGTGCAGTGAGAGCCGGTTTTGAATTGAATAATACAAGTGAGAACCTGAACTTTGGAGAAGTACAGAAAAATTATAAAGACCTTATATCCGCTGCTTTTGCAGAAACAGACCTTGGATTCAGCAATGCACTGTCTGCAAAAATAGGGGTGAGGGCTGAAAACTCTTCTTATTTAGGGAAAAGCAATGTTGCACCACGCTTCGCATTGGCTTACCGCCTGGCAAAAGACTGGACGACCTCCTTTGCCTATGGATTATTCTACCAGAATCCCGAGAGTAAATATATCAACTGGCCTGCAGATCTTGATTTTCAGAAATCCCAGCATTATATTTTCCAGGTTCAGAGAGCATCAGACGGCAGAAGCCTTCGTTTTGAGGCCTTTTACAAGAAATATGACCAGCTGATTAAAACATTTAATATCACGCCGGACAAAGAACAGAACCAGCAGGTACAGACCGCTTTGAATAATAACGGCTATGGCTACGCAAAAGGTCTTGAGCTGTTCTGGAGAGATAAAAAAACCTTTGAAAACATAGACTACTGGATCAGCTACTCATTCCTGGATTCAAAAAGAGACTTTATCAACTATCCTGTGAGCCTGAAACCGAATTTTGCTTCTGCACACACCCTTTCTGCTGTAGCTAAAAGATTTATCCCGGAATGGAAGCTGGGTGTCAATCTATCCTATACCTATTCCAAAGGCCGTCCTTATTATGATATTGCAGCGAAAGATGAAAACGGAAACATGATCAATTATATCAGAAACGAAGGAAAGCTGAAAGACTACAATGCCTTAAACATCAGCTTTAATTATCTTCCGAATCTTGGAAAAAAAGATGCTAAAGCCTTCACTGTATTTGTATTGAGCGTTTCCAATGTTCTGGGTTCTAAAAATGTTTATGGGTACAATTTCTCAGTGGATGGTACCAGGAGCTCATCAGTAGTCCCGCCGGTCAATACCTTTGTGTTTGTGGGAGCTTTCATCAGTTTTGGAGTGGACAGAACGCAGGACGCGATTAATAATAATTTATAAAATAACAACACCGGATATTATAATGATTACAAAATACATAACTTCGGAAATACAATTAACTAACTTTTAAAAAATTGATATAATGAAAAAATACCTATTAAGTTTTGCTTTAGCTTTTATAAGCTTAACCGCTTTTGCACAGGCAGATTATGAAAAAATAATGGCTGAAAAGATCGCGAAAACAGAAACATGTAAAACACCCGAGGAGTTCCAGACTCTGACTAATGATTTCCAGAGAATCGGGAGCAAGGAGAGCTCAAAATGGCTTCCACCGTACTATGCAGCATTCTCCCAGATTCAAAAGGGAAGGCTGATGATGAGAAACGGAAATATGCAGGAGCTGGATGAAACAGCAGCTCAGGCTGATAATTATCTGGCAAGTGCTCAGAATCTTGCCGGAGCAGACAATGCAGAGATCCATTTGCTGAGAAAAATGGCAGCTTCCCTAAGAATGATGGTCAACCCGGCTCAGCGTTATATGACAGACGGCGCCAAGGCTACTGAAGAAATGGGGATTGCAGAGAAGCTTGATCCTTCCAACCCAAGGATAGCTCTAATCAAAGCAGAGGATGTCTATTTTACACCTGAACAGTATGGCGGAAGCAAAACCAAAGGACTGGAGCTGTTTAAAGAAGCCATTGCGAAATTTAATGCTTACAAACCCAAAACAGCCTTAGATCCGAATTGGGGCAGGGCAGAAGCCGAATATTTTATCAATATGCCGGCAAAATAACAAAAAAAGAAAGCCTTCCTGATACGGAAGGTTTTTTTATTCCATTCGGAAAGGAAAATCTGCCTTTCAGTAAAAAATAATTTTTGATACCTTTATTAAAGACTAATTTTGAGCCAAGAAAACGGATCATGAAACGTAAAGGATTTATAATCTTACTTTGGGTATCGTTGGGAACAGCGCTATTTTTCTTCTTATTTTTTACAAAAGAGAAGAGTTTTCACAATTTTTTGATTACGCTGTTGATCTCTACCATGTACTCCTTTGTTTTGGGATGTGGAAACGCTTTTATTAATGACTTTCTCAATAAAAAGTTTCCATGGTCTGAAACAACCGGAATAAGAACAGCCTTAAGTGTAGTTTCTATCATTGCCGGTAATTTTATTCTGGTTTATTTCTGCAATTATATCAATTATGTTGAGATCCAGAAAGTGGCAACAACAGAAACCTTTTTTTCAAAAGAATATTCCACTACAAATTGGTTTATGATCAATATTGCGCTTCTTATTTCTGCCTTTCTGCATGCAAAAAGCTTCATGGAGGAGCTTAAGAAAACATCCAGAAAAGAGGTCGTGGAACAGAAGCTCATCGCAAAATCTGCCAATGCGCAGTTTGAAAGCCTGAAAAACCAGCTGGACCCACATTTTCTTTTTAATTCTTTAAATGTTCTGAGTTCCCTGATCGATGAAAATCCGGCTCAGGCACAAAAGTTTACGGCCTCAATGTCAAAGATTTACCGCTATGTGCTGGAACAGAAAGACAAAGAACTGGTAACGGTAGAAGACGAGATCGAATTTGCAAAAACCTACTGCGATCTTTTAAAAACAAGATTTGAAAACAGCGTAGATTTTATTTTTGATGTTAAAAAAGAAGATTACAGAAGATATGTTGTTCCGCTTTCACTTCAGCTTTTGCTGGAAAACTGCATCAAACACAATTTTGCGACCTCTTCAAAACCTTTGGTCATTAAAATATTTTCGGATAATGATACCTTATGCATAGAAAATAATCTCCAGGCAAGAGAGCAGATGAAAGAAAGTGCCGGAATCGGGTTAGCGAATATCGTTCAGCGGTATGCACTGCTTACCAAAAGGAACGTTTTCATTGAAAAGTCAGAAGATTATTTTAAAGTAAAAGTTCCGATACTGTCCAATAAACCAAATACAATCAGTGTAAAAACGGAAGATGAGAACGGATCTTATGAGAAGGCCAGAAAACGGGTAAAAGAACTCAAAAGCTTTTATGCCAATTTAATTTCCTATTGTACTGTGATTCCGTTCTTAGTGATTATCAACCTTATGACTTCTCCGAAAAACCTTTGGTTTTATTTTCCCATGCTGGGGTGGGGAATTGGTATCGTTTCTCACGCATTTCGGGTGTTTGGAGTCGGAGAATCCTGGAAAGAAAAGAAAATCCGGGAGATTATGGATAAGCAAAAAAATAGAAATAATGGAAACGTACGATGAAAATGATATCCGGTATCAGCAGGCTAAAAGGCAGGTTGAAAGATTAAGGGGATTTTATGGACATTTATTCTCGTATATCGCAGTAAATGCTATGATCGTAGTGTATAATATTAAGCATTTAGAACACGGAGAGAGTTATTTCCAGTTCAAAAACTTCTTTACGGCGACTTTTTGGGGAATTGGACTGGTGGCTCATGCTATTATCACCTTTTTGCCCAATATAAGCTTCGTTAAAAATTGGGAGGAAAAGAAAATCCGGAAACTGATGGAGAAAAAGAAGAACTGAAAGAGTTCTGTAAATGAAGCTTAAACTTACTTTTTTAATCTTAATCTAAAAATATGCATTTACTCCAAACTTTGTTCACAATCTCAATGGTTGCCTGGTTTCTTACAGAGATTCTCTATAAAAATATGCTGAAATCCGGCAAAGAAGACAAGAAAGACAAAGATAAGTCTACCCTGAATATTTTATGGATGGCCATTCCGTTTTCCATTGCAGCTTCAGTAGCAGTATCTTATATGACAAAATTCCCAATGACGGAAGGTGCCTGGATCTTATATGCGGGTGAAGCTTGTATTCTGATAGGAATTGTTTTTAGGTTTATAATCATCAGATCTTTAGGGAAATATTTTACGGTAGATGTTACAATAAAACAAGACCATAAGATAAAGAAAGAGGGTTTTTACAAATACTTGAGGCATCCGTCGTATGCATTCTCTTTGTTAACTTCTTTAGGGTTAGGTATTTACCTTAATAATTGGGTTTCTTTACTCCTGGCTTTTCTGCCACCATTTATTGCTTTTGCTTACCGTATAAAAATTGAAGAAGAAGCTCTTGTAGAACAGTTCGGAGAAGAATATTTGGAATACCGGAAGGAGACCAAAAAGCTCATTCCTTTTATTTACTGATTTCCCTTTTTATTTTAAACATAATCATCTGCAATATCTGTGGAATGTGTGGAAGAAAAGAAGAAAGGTTTACATCCAAAGAAACAAAATTTACAATCCAACCAATCTTTTTACGATTCAGAAAGCAAATCCTACGACTCAGTCATATAAAATTGATTGGAGCTCTGTTTCTGAGCTATCTTTGATTCAACAAAAAAACAAATTACTTTTAAAATAAAAATTATGGAAACATTAGGATACACAAAAGAAACACTAGCTTATAAAAAAGCAGAAAAAAGAGTAAAAGAACTGAAAGGATTCTACGGAAATCTTACCTCATACTGTTTGGTTATTCCTTTCCTTATTGCGCTGAATTTGCTTACATCTCCGGATCATTTATGGTTCTATTGGCCCATGCTGGGATGGGGAATCGGAATTTCAGCCCATGCTGTGAATGTTTTCGGAATAGGGAAAGAATGGGAAGAAAAAAAGATCAGAGAATTGATGGAGCAGGACGCGAAAAACATAAAAACATTATAATTTAACCACATATTTTTAACGATCATGAATTACGATAACGCATACGAAAGAGTTACTCAATTGAAAAAGTTTTATAAAAGCCTTCTTTGGTTTGGAATAGTAGCTGGAATTATATTTTTTAATGACGTTTTTGAAAATGGAAAATTCGATTTTTCTTTATTCGACGGATCTGTTATTCTGTTGATCTGGGGAATTATCTTAACAGTAAAAGCTGTAAAGCTCTTCCTTTTAGACGATGAATGGGAAAGAGATCTCATGGAAAAAGAGCTGAAGAAAAACAAAAAGAGCATACACTTTTAAGCTGTGCATTTTTTTCTCTAATTTTATTCCCGATTTAAACTAAAAACTATAGCTCAATGATTAAGACTGTCATTATTGAAGACGAAAAACCGGCTTCGCGGAAACTGGAAAGAATGCTGGGTAATTTTCCTGAAATAGAGATCGTTGGCAAAATAGAATCGGTAGAAGAGGGAGTTGCCTGGTTTTCTGAAAATGAACATCCGCAGCTTATTTTTTCAGATATTGTTCTTGGTGACGGCTTGTCTTTCGATATTTTTGAAAAAATGCCTACAAAAGCATTTATCATTTATACGACGGCTTTTGATCAGTATACTTTGAAGGCATTTAAACTGAACAGCATTGACTATCTTTTAAAGCCTATTCTGGAAGAAGATCTTTCAGGAGCAGTAGAGAAGTTTAAATCATTTATTCCGGCCAGCAATACAACCGGTTCTGAGGATATCAAACAGTTGATCAGAAAAGAGAAATCTACCCTTTCAAGGATATTGGTGAAAATAGGATATAATCTGAAAATAGTTCAGACTCAGGAAATAAGCTGCTTTTTCAGTGAAAATAAAATCGTTTACCTTCAGACTGAAGAACGTGCTTATCCTTCAGATTTCACATTGGATGAGTTGGAAGATATTCTGGATGAAAAGAAATTTTTCCGTGTCAACAGACAGTTTATCATCAATTCAGACTATATAAAAAATATTCATACATCCCCGTACTACAAAGTTGACATGGAGTTTCAGCCACAGGAAGAAATCACGGTCAGCCGGGACAGGGTGAAGGATTTTAAGGAATGGCTGGTGAGGTAGACTGATTAGAAGCTAGATTTCAGACATCAGACATTAGATTTCAGACTGAGAATAAGGTTAAGGCTAGGACTGGGTATTTTAACTTTAAACCCAACCCCAATCCCTTAAACTTTGAACCGAAAACCTGAACTCTCCTTACACTAAAACCCTCAAACTCTCAAACGCACTGCAACTACCTGTAATCTATCCTGTTAGATTCAGTATCTTCAAGCTGTTTTATAATAGATTCGGGGATCTCATCACTGTCAATTGGAAAGCTGATGGAATCGGAAATGAACGTCTTTCTGTCTGCTTTCTGAAATATCTCAAACAGGGCTATCGGCTCTTGGTTAAAACTGATACATGTACTTATAAAATGAACCTCATGGAGCTTATATTCTGGATTTTTGAGCTTTTCCTTGATATCTTTTATCCTTGAGATAAAGTGTCGCTGGCGGATGAATGTATTGCTGTTCATGATGATGAATACATAATCGGAGTAGGCCGTTACTTTTCCGAAATACTTATGGTGATCCCCGCCGCTTCTTTCGATGAAATATTCGCCCGTGGTTTCAGATTTGTAGATCTCCATCGCAGAACGCCAAATCCGCTCTTCCCGGGCCTGAAGAGGATTCTCAGGAAGATTTCTGTTGTAAGAATACCAGCAGCCAACCAGGCGATCTAAAAGAGACGTATTCTGATTCACATTATTCATATCGATCCTGAGATCATTGAAATTGAATGCCTCCGTGTTGGAATTAATGAAATCAATATAATTGGAATAGCCTAAAACGGTAACAATTTGACTTAATTTACTAAGGTTTGGCCTGCTCAGAACTGCATTGTTGTTTTGCTGGTATTTCTTTAATTTATTGATAATCAAATGTTCATAGAGGTAGTTGGAGCCTAGGAGATCAGGTGCTTTTTTGATTTCTTTTTCAGAATGATCACTGATGATGAGGTCATTAAGTTCCGAACTGATGTATGACCATTCGGTTTTCGTCACATCTTCCCAATGATTCTTCTTTAAAAAATGAAGGCTTAAAAAATTCATTAATTTTTCAAGATGCAGAATATCTTCTTTTTTCATCAGTTCACTCTTTAAAATAATTACTGTTTTAAATTATAAGACTAATATAAGATTTTTATACGTCAAGATAAGTTTTTTGAAAGACTTTTATATTCTAAAATCAAATGATATTTGAGTAGAAAAACAAAAGTTAACACAATGGAAACAACAATCTTATTAAAAGACGAAACCCTTTGGAGCAGGATCCAGAGTTTTTCATTAGATGCTTCGGATGCTGATTTCCCATTTTCGAAAAAACTGGCCAAAGAAGAACGATGGACCTTAGACTTTACTCAAAAAGCCATTCAGGAGTATAAAAAATTTGTTTATCTCTGCTGTATCCTTCCCAATGGAGCTTCTCCAAGCGAAACGGTAGATAAGGTATGGCATATGCACCTGATTTATACCCAGAATTATTGGGAAGATTTCTGCCCGAATATTTTAAAGAAAAAACTTCATCATCATCCTTCTAAAGGAGGAATTTCTGAGAAAAAGAAACACCAGGACTGGCATCATGACACTTTGCATCATTATAAGGAAATCTTTCAGCAGGAGGCACCGGAAGATATCTGGACAGGTCAGATAAAGAAAAATGATCAGAAGACGTTCTGGAAAAAGGGACTTAAACTCCTTGCGTTAGGCTGCCTCTTATTTCCGGTGTATTCCTGCTCCGGAGGTATCTTTGCAGGGGTGATCGTCACTATTTCATGGATCATTGGCTTCTTCGTTTTCATGGGGTTTATTTCATGGATTTTCGGAGGAAATATCAATAAAGAGCAGGATAAAAATGTCGACAGCAATTCCGATGGAAGTTCAGGCTGCAGCGGCGGCTCCAGTTGTGGAGGCGGTGGCGGTTGTGGCGGCGGATGCGGAGGAGGTTGTGGCGGATGTGGCGGTTAAAAAAACAATAGCTATGAAAAGAATACTGCTCTACTCAGTCCCGGTAATGATAAGCATGATCTGGCTTATTCTTACACAGCAGACCTGTAATCCGATCTCAATAAAAGGTCCTGAATTTCTGAAGTTTTATTTAATGCTTGTGCTGGGTTTTTATGCTTCAGTAATGATTCTGAAATCTTTTAAAGAAAACAGCTCAAAGACAACACTTTACTTTATGATTCTAATTCTTTTGTTGGGCATTGTAAAACTGATAAAAGGATTAATCATAGGAAAACCGGTCGGATATCTTGTTATGATATTGATTGTCGAAGGAATTATCTTGCTGTGTCAGACAGGTTTATCATCCAATAACAAACATAAGCAGATTTAAAAACAATATCATGACCAGAAAATTCACGGAAGTTGAGAAAAACATAATATACAAAAATATTCCTTTGCAGAAGCAGGGGCATGCCGTAGGATGGGAACCGATTTTGTTTATTATCCTGACCGTACTCCTTTTTGTATTGGGAATCAAAATAATCCTGTTTGATTATAATCCGTTTTTGGATGATGAAAAAGAGACTTTGGGCTCTTTTCTCTATTTTATGGCGATGTTTATTCCTATTGGTGGAGTATCCTTCGTAAGCGTTGCCGTTTTATTTATGCTCGTAAAAAGCATGATTTTGTATCCGAGGTATGGAAAATATGCAGAAGAAAAATCATTTGATGTGGCAGACATTGAGATTATTCAGGGGAAAGGATCCGAAGATTTTATCATCCGGATTTTCAATACCGGAGGCGGGAAAACAGAAATAAAAATCGATCTGAAAATAGACGTGGAATCCTCTTTAAAAGATAATTTTCTCAAAACAATTGAAAAATACAGAGCTAAAGATTCTGAAAACATCAATATTCCGTTTATGAAAGTCCTTCGTATTCTTGAAACGAAACCTTTTTCAGGAATGATACATCTAAGATTAAGTGATTTTTCTAGCGATACGAAACTGGATTCCAGCCAGCTGATCTATTCTTATGATCTTTTTTTCAGGACAAAATATAATGTAATCTCCAGTTTAAAAACAAGAGAACCCCTTTTTATGAATTTCTACGGAGATAATTTTGAAAAAGAAATCAATTTTACGATGAATGATGTGGAACGTAAAATAACTTACTATTTTGTTGAAGATTATTTGCTTTAGATCGAGGTGTATTTGGCTGATCAAGCTCGGGAAAGAAAAAAAATAACCCCAAAGCAAAGTGCTTCGGGGTTTTATTGATATCAATTAAGATGATTTAATTTTTCTGTTTCTCCTTTCCCGCTGCGTTGTTATATCTGCGGACTATAACCGAAGTTACTACAGCAAAAATAAGCGTTAACGCAATACTGGTAGTTTCCTGATGTACAATAGCCTGATAAAGATTAAAACCAAAAACAGCACCTACAACAGCGATTAAAATTTGATTCACAAAAGCATACTGGATTTTTGAAGTCGTTTTCATAATGATATTTTTTATTGTTATTTACTGAGTAAGTCTAACAACTCAAAATTCGTTACAGAAAATTTTCAAAAAACTTTTCGTTATGCAATCACGCCGCTTCCAATCAGCTCCTCACCAATATACCAGGCTGCAAACTGTCCCTCTGCAATCGCCGACTGAGGTTCTTCAAATTCAATATAAGCTGCATTTTCAAACTGATACAAAACCGCTTTCTGTAACGATTGCCTGTATCTGAATCTTGCCATTATTTCCATAGATTCTCCATTTCCAAGCTTCATATCCTCACGAACCCAATGCATCTCCGAATTGTCAATTTTTAACGCTTTTTTGTGCAGTCCCGGAGAACTGTGACCTTCGCCCACAAAAATAATATTGTTTTCCATGTCTCTGGAGAGGATAAAACAGCTTTCTTTATGTCCGCCGATACCAAGCCCTTTGCTTTGTCCAATCGTGAAAAATTGAGCACCCTGATGCTTTCCGATCACTTTTCCGTCGGATTTTTTATAATCGATTTTTCTGGACAAAAATTCCAGTTCTTCTTCTTTTGAAGAAAATTCAGGTTTTTCCACTGAAAATAAAGGTGAATCTTTGAAAATTTCTACAATTTCTCCTTCTTTGGGAACCAGCTGTTGCTGTAAAAACTGGGGAAGGCTTACCTTTCCGATAAAGCATAATCCCTGAGAGTCCTTTTTGTCGGCAGTTACAAGCCCGATTTCTTTGGCAATTTCCCTTACTTCCGGCTTTGTGAGCTCTCCGATAGGGAACAACGCTTTTGATAGCTGATCCTGGCTTAGCTGGCACAGGAAATAAGACTGGTCTTTATTATTATCTTTTCCGGATAAAAGATGGAAGATTTCCTTTCCGTTTTCATCAAAAGTGGAATTCACCTGAGCATAATGTCCTGTTGCCACCTTATCGGCACCCAAAGACATAGCCGTCTTCATAAAAACATCAAATTTTACTTCTCTGTTGCACAGAACATCCGGATTCGGAGTTCTTCCTTTCTGGTATTCATCGAACATATAATCTACGATTCGCTCTTTGTAAAGCTCGCTCATATCGATGACCTGGAAAGGAATTCCCAATTTCTGAGCGACCATCAGGGCATCATTACTGTCTTCAATCCACGGGCATTCATCCTCCAGCGTTACCGAAGCATCATTCCAGTTTCTCATAAACAAAGCCACAACTTCATGACCTTGCTGCTGCAGCAAATATGCTGTAACACTGGAGTCTACACCTCCAGATAATCCTACGACTACTTTCATTTTATTTCAATTTTACGGAACTCTTAACGGGAGTCCTTAGTTTGACCCGGCAAAAATACAATTAAAAAAATTCGCAAAAAAACCATAATTTTAAACATTGATAAAAACGATATTAATATGAAAAAAATTATTATTCCCATAATGCTGATGATTTCAGGATCGGTATTTTCCCAGATTACCACCAGCGCACCTGTCGCAGAAACCAACCGCTGGACTTTCGGTGGAGGAATAGGGCTGGGTTTTGGAAGCAACAGCTCATTTTATCTTCAGGCTTCTCCCAGAGTGGGATACAGGCTTACCGATGATCTTGAGGCTGGAGTGGTAGGAAGTGTTTCATGGCAAACCTCCGATTATTACAAATCTACGATGTTTGGGGTGGGTCCTTTTGCCAATTATTATTTTGCCAGGTCCTTTTATGTAGGAGCCAATCTTCAGCAGTACTTCATCAACTATAAAGATAAGTTTTATGATTATAAAGTGAACGAACAGGAAACTGCCCTGTATCTGGGTGGTGGTTATATGCAGAGAATAGGCGGGAATTCTTTTATGCAGCTCGGGGTAATGTATAATGTACTGTGGAAAGAGAATTCGAGTGTTTTCTCTAGCGGTCTTGTCCCAAGTATTGGGTTTGTAGTAGGGCTTTAATCTTTGTTTTATAAGAATTGTTTTTCACAATATTTTCTAACTACAGATTTCACGGATTTTCACAGATCATGCCTAATGGCTATCAAAATGTATGCTCTTTAAGTACTTTATTTGTTGATATTATTAAAGTAATACTTTCGCAAATATCTGTGAAAATCCGTGAAATCTGTGGTTAAAATAAAGAGAGCATCACCAAAATTATTAATAGAAAAGGACTTTAGCCTGCTTAATTTTTACACATATATGAAAAGGCTTTAGCCAAAAGATATAAAAACGAAAAGCACCGGATTTTTCCGGTGCTTTTCAATATAATTACATTACTTCTATTAAGATTAAGAAGACTTTTCAGTTGTTTTTTTTGCTTTAGGAGCTTTCCCGATTAATGCATCTTTTGTATCATTAAGATCCAGGATCACCGTTTCACCTTCAGATAATTGCTTGTTTACCAGCATTTCTGCCAATAAATCTTCAATATATTTCTGGATGGCACGTTTCAATGGTCTTGCTCCAAAGTCTTTATCCCATCCTTTTTCAGAGATAAAGTCTTTTGCCTCTTCAGTTAACTCAACTTTATAGCCTAATTTTTCAAGTCTGCCATATAATTTATTAAGCTCGATATCGATAATTCGTTTAATATCATCCTGTACAAGAGAGTTGAAGATCACAATGTCATCAATTCTATTTAAGAATTCCGGAGCAAATGCTTTCTTAAGCGCATTTTCAATCGTACTTCTTGCTCTTGAATCTGTACTTGTTTTCTTAGCTGAAGTTCCGAATCCTACACCATCTCCGAAATCTTTAAGATCTCTTGTTCCGATATTTGAAGTAAGGATAATGATTGTATTTCTAAAATCGATTTTTCTGCCTAAACTATCGGTTACGTGACCTTCGTCCAGGATCTGCAACAGGATATTGAATACATCCGGGTGAGCTTTTTCAATCTCATCCAGAAGAACCACAGCATAAGGTTTTCTTCTTACTGCTTCCGTTAATTGGCCACCTTCTTCATATCCAACATATCCCGGAGGCGCACCAACCAATCTTGAAACTGCAAATTTTTCCATGTACTCACTCATGTCAATTCGGATCAGAGATTCGTCAGACTCGAAAAGCTCTCTTGCCATTACTTTAGCAAGCTCGGTTTTACCAACCCCGGTGGTACCAAGGAAAATAAAAGTACCGATAGGACGGTTCGGATCTTTAAGTCCGGCTCTGTTTCTTTGAATTGCTTTCACAACTTTCTTCACAGCGTCTTCCTGACCAATCACTTTTCCGTTCAGTTTCTCATCCATCTGAGCTAATTTATCAAGCTCATTTTTGCCGACTTTCGTTACCGGAACACCACTCATCATAGAAACCACTTCGGCTACATTTTCTTCCGTTACGGTTTCTTTTTTCTCTTTTACATCCTTATCCCACTTCTCCTGAGCCGCATTCAGTTCCATCTGAAGACGTTCCTCTTCATCTTTAAGCTTTCTGGCCTCAAGATAATCCTGAGCCTTAACTGCTTTCTGCTTCATTTCTTTAATATCCTCGATTTTCTTTTCAAAATCAATGATTTCGGTCGGAACTTTCATGTTTTTAATATAAACACGTGAACCTGCTTCATCCATGGCATCAATAGCCTTGTCCGGTAAGAAACGGTCTGTAATATATCGTGATGTCAAATTGACACACGCCAGAATAGCCTCCGGAGTATATACTACATTATGGTGCTCTTCATATTTATCTTTAATCTGATTCAGAATCTGAATGGTTTCGTCAATAGAAGTAGGCTCTACCATTACCTTCTGGAATCTTCTTTCCAAGGCTCCGTCTTTCTCAATATACTGACGGTACTCATCCAAAGTTGTAGCCCCGATGCATTGAATTTCACCTCTTGCCAAAGCTGGTTTAAACATATTCGATGCATCTAAACTTCCTGTAGAGCTTCCTGCACCAACAATAGTGTGAAGCTCATCAATAAATAGGATGACATCTCTGTTTTTTTCCAGTTCGGTCATGATCGCCTTCATTCTTTCTTCAAACTGGCCACGGTATTTTGTTCCGGCCACTAAACTTGCCAGATCCAAAGTGATGACACGTTTTCCGTAAAGAACCCTGGAAACCTTTTTCTGTTGAATTCTTAAAGCTAACCCTTCCGCAATCGCAGATTTACCAACACCCGGCTCCCCGATAAGAAGCGGATTGTTTTTCTTTCTACGTGATAAGATCTGAGAAACACGCTCAATTTCTTTTTCACGCCCGATTACCGGGTCCAATTTTCCATCTCTAGCCAAAGAAGTTAAGTCTCTACCAAAGTTATCCAATGTAGGGGTTTTACTTTTTGCAGAGCCTAAATTTCCTGAAGGCTTTCTCATCTGCTCAAATTCCTCTCGGTCATCATCATCGTCATAAGCACTCATTTGTGGTGCCTGTCCGGAATTTTTAAGCATAGTCTGGTATTCTCTTGAAACTCCTTCATAATCGATGTCGTAAGCTCCCAGGATATTCGAAGTAGGGTCCTCATATTTGTAAAGAATGCCTAAAAGCAGATGAACGGTATTAATTTCATTGCTTTTATATTGTCTGCATTCCAGCTCAGCACGTTTGATCGCATGATCTGCCATCTTAGTGAAAGAAATATTAGTAACCTCCTCAGAAATAGGATTAAGACTTGCTGTATTTAGAGTTTCAATTTTTCTTCTGATTTGTGTTAAATCCGCATTAAGGTTTTGAAGGATTTCTTTTGCAGAGTTTTCTGTTTTTATAATACCTAAAAGTAGATGTTCTGTATTAAGAAATTCACTTTTGAGCCTTTTCGCTTCGCTCTTGCTTTGTTTGAACACTTGGCTCAAACCTTGTGAAAACTTATAATCCATAATATATCTCATTAGAATAATGGCAGCGGTGCCATTTATTCATTATCTAAATTACAAATATTTTACCAAAAATCAATTAATGACTTTATGGCAGAAAAAATTTTATTATCTTATTGAAAATGATTAAGTTTGTTATCCTTTAAAAATTCCCCATGAATCCTGAAATTACTACATATATTGGTTATTCTGCATCCATTTTTATAGTATTGAGTTTTATATTAAAAGATGTAAGAAAAATCAGAATAGTCAACATGATAGGCTGTATCTGCTTTGTCATTTATGGTATCTTCAATGGAATGCTCTGGCCGGTTATTATCCCCAATGGACTGATCTGCTTTATTCAGGTTTATCATTTACTGGCCGGAAACAAAAAGTAATGAAAAAAAAGATAATTATCTCTGCTTTCAGTAGTCTGTATACAGATCAGCGAATAGAAAAAGTATGCAGGACTTTACATGAGAACGGTTACCAGATGGAACTGATAGGGAATGACTGGAATGGAGCAGAACAAATGGAGCGGCCTTATCCGTTTTCAAGGATACATTTATCTTCCACAAGTTTAAAAACAGCTTATTTCGAATTTAACTGGAAACTATATCATCAGCTAAAGAAAAAATCAGATCATAATACAATTCTTTATGCCAACGACGTTGACGCACTACTTTCAAATTATCTTATTGCTAAAAAATTAAATATCCCATTGGTTTTTGATAGCCATGAAATTTTTTCAGAAATGCCTGCAATTCAGGGCAAAATGTCACAAAAAATCTGGAGATATCTGGAAAAGAAAGTCATTCCCAAGCTTAAATTTATGATTACGGCCAGCGGAAGCTATGCAAAATGGTTCCAAAAAAAGTATGGTGCCGATCCTGTGGTCATTCAAAATGCACCCAGACGGCAGGATTTTACAATGGAAATTCCTGAAAATAATCCTAAAATATTTTTATACCAGGGATCCATTAATCCTTTTCGGGGTATCGATAAAGCTATTCTGGCGATGCATCATCTTGACGGTGTTGTTTTTAAAATAGCAGGGGACGGCCCGAGAAAAAAAGAATACCAAGCTCTGGTTAGTAGAGAAAAGCTTGATCATAAAGTTCAGTTTTTAGGAAAATTAAAACCGGAAGATCTGAGAAAAATAACAGTAACAGCCGATGTAGGGATGAGTATCGAAGAAAATGGGGGCGAAAGCTACTTTTACTCTCTTCCGAATAAAGTTTTAGACTGTATTCAATCCCGTGTTCCATTGATATTATCTAACCTTCCCGAAATGCAGAATATCAAAAATCAGTTTGATGTGGGAGAAATTATTAAAGATCACCAGCCTGAAAATATTGCTGCTGCAGTACAGAAAATCCTTGATAACGGAAGGGAAAGCTATCAGGATGAACTTGAAAAGGCTTCTAAGGTATTCTGCTGGGAAAATGAAGAAATAAAACTGTTGAAAGTTTTTGAAAAAGCGTCAGAATAAATAATCTTTATAAAAAATGGTATCTTTGCATTAAAAATTTGTTAAATAAAATGACCATTAAAGAAAAACAGCAGGAAATCATTGAAGAGTTTGCGTTTCTTGATGACTGGGAACAAAAGTACGAGTATATTATTGATCTCGGAAAAGAATTAAAAGGACTTCCCGAAGACCGCAAAACGGATGATAATCTAATCAAAGGATGCCAGAGTAAGGTATGGATTGATGCTGAATTTAAAGATGGTAAGCTTTTTTTCGATGCAGACTCCGACGGAATTCTTCCGAAAGGAATTGTTTCTCTTTTGGTAAGCATTTATAGCGGCCATACCACTCAGGAAATTTTAGATTCTGATTTTGAATTCATTTCAGAGATCGGGCTTCAGGAATTTCTCTCGCCGTCCAGAGCAAATGGACTAATGGCGATGACCAAGCAGATCAAATTTTACGCAGTTGCTTATCAGCTAAAATCGTAGCAGTGACCAGAATTCTAGCATATCGTTTTTCTGCTTTTGGCGATGTCGCGATGACGGCGCCAGTATTCCGGGAGTTTCTGGAACAGAATCCTGACGTAGAAATTATCATGGTTTCCAGAAAAAATTTTGAAAGCTTATTTACTGATATTCCGAATGTTACATTTAAAGGAATTAACCTTGATGACTATAAAGGCATCTTTGGATTAAGAAGGCTGGCCAATGAGCTCATTAAAGAATTCAATCCTGACTTTATAGGCAATCTTCATGATGTGATAAGAACCAAAATTCTTGATAGGATCTACAGAAGAAAAGGATTTAAAGTTTTTAAAATAAACAAAGGAAAAGAAGAAAAAGAAGAGCTTACAGACGTATGGAATTTAAATAAAGTTCAGCTAAAAAAGACCGTCGAGCGTTATGCAGATGTTTTCCGTGCGATGGGGTTTAAAGTAGAGCTTTCCCATAAGCTTAGACCGGCATCGGTACAAAAATCAGGAATTGGTTTGGCTCCTTTTGCACAGCACAGAGGAAAAATGCTTCCTTTGGAAAAATCATACGAACTGGCAAAAATCCTTTCAAAAAAGCAGACCATATATTTCTTTGGCGGTGGCAAAAAAGAAACGGAAACCCTTGAAAAATGGGAAAGTGAAATTCCGAACACCAAAAGTCTTTCAGGGAAATTAAGTCTTTCAGAAGAGCTTCAGAAAATTTCTGAACTGGAGCTGATGATTTCCATGGATTCCGCCAATATGCATCTTGCCAGCCTTATGGGAACGAGATGTATTTCCGTTTGGGGTGCGACACACCCGTATGCGGGATTTTTAGGCTTCGGACAGAGCGAAAATGATGTGGTCCAGGTAAAAGATCTTACCTGCAGACCCTGTTCTGTGTTTGGAGATAAAGAATGTTACCGTGGCGACTGGGCCTGTCTTGAAGAGCTTAACATCCAGAAAATAGTAGAGGCAGTCAATTCTTAAAAATTATTTTACTCATTTCTGCGGCCTTAGCATCATCGGAATAGTTCTTTTCCAGAACCTTACTTCTGATTTCATTTTCGTTATAATCTTCAGCTGCTGTTTCAATAATCCGTTGGCGGATTTCATCCGAAGTAGCGCCCAAATGGCATAAGCTCATCAGGGCAGGATCATCTGTAATATTCTGATTGATAATAACGAATCTACTGTTGTATAATGCATTAAACAATTTCACCTTCGTACCGGAATTCTGATAGGAGAGAAGAACGTTAGCATGGGCGTTTTCAAAAAGGTGACGAAGATTCTCACTTGTTTCGATTGGGACAATGCTTATATTTCCAATGTTATTGATTTTCTTTCTCACATCATCACTGGCGCGGTCGGATGCTACTACAAGCCTGTGCTGAGGAAGGGCTTTAAACATCCTGATGGTTTCTTCCAATGCCTTTTTGTTGTCAGATATACTCAGGTCACCATGAAAAAGAAAATAATCACCCTTTCCGTTCAATTGCTTTACAGATTCGTTGCCATGAAAAATATGAATAAGACGGGCGTTTTTTGAATATGAATTTACTTCATTAAATTCTTTCCCGGAAAGGCAGAATACACTTTCAAATTCCTTTAAAAGCTTTTTCTGATAATCAACAAATTTTAAAGATTCTATTTTGTAAATGATCTTTTTAAAAATATTTTTTTCTGAAGAGGAGAGCCCTTTGTAATACTCAGATTCATTATTGTGGAACCTCAGGTAGAATTTGTAACCTTTACTTTTTAATCTACGGATAATTTGAGTGGTTTGCAGCCCTTCAAACAATACTGGAGCCTCTATCTTCATAAGGTTTTCAAAAAGAGCATCAGAAGTTCTTATAGCCGCCGCAAAGGGTACCGACGAAAGATAATGGAAGGGATTTTTCTTCTTTTTGTAAAAGAAAACATTTTCTGTAATGCTTTCTATCTCTTGATCAATGATTTCCGGAATATCATCAACAAAACAGTGGAGGTGTATCTTTATGCCTAATCGGGCCAATGCTTTAATCTTATAATAAACATCAATAATACCGCCGTAAGAGGGAGGGTATGGATAATTGAATGATATAAGATGGAGTTCCTTCAAAAAAAGTGAATTTATGGCTGTAAGATCACAAAGGTAAGAATATCCCGAATGTTTTTAAACAAAAAAATCTCCCAATACATTGAGAGATTTTGTGGGCCCTGAGGGATTCGAACCCCCGACCCTCTGGGTGTAAACCAGATGCTCTGAACCAACTGAGCTAAGAGCCCTGAACTTTTTTTGAAAGGCTTCAGTTACCTTTGTGTGGGCCCTGAGGGATTCGAACCCCCGACCCTCTGGGTGTAAACCAGATGCTCTGAACCAACTGAGCTAAGAGCCCCTATACTTGTTTCCTCGTTTAGAGTGGTGCAAATATACGACTTATTCAGAAATCTCCAAATTTTTTTCTAAAAATTCTCCTACAACAAAGTTGCTTCCACCGATGAAAATCATTTCTTCTTTTGTACATCGCTCTTTTGCAGAAAGATACGCTTCCTGTACGGAATCGAAAATTGTATAAGAAATTTTTGCCTCCTGCAAGAGATTTTCATAGTCTTCAGGATGTCTTCCCCTGTTGATGAATGGTTTGGCAAAATAAAATTCAGAATTTTCAGGAAGAAGAGCCATTACTTCATCTATCTTTTTATCATTCACAAACCCTAAAATAACGTGTTTATGTTTGTTTATGGTGTTCAGTTGAGAAAATACATACTCAAGTCCGGCCTGGTTGTGTCCGGTATCACAGATCGTAAGCGGATCTTTTGAAAACTCAAACCAACGTCCGATGAAACCCGTATTTTGATGGACTTTAAATAATCCCATCTCAATATTTTCTTCAGAAACGGGAATATTTATTTTTTTTAATTCTTCAATCAATGCAAGAACCACCCGGATATTTTTCTTCTGGTAATTTCCTTTAAGATCAGAATTCAGATCTGAATGTATGATTGTAGCATCAATAAAAGGGGCATTTTCTTTATTCGCTGTCTGTTGGATAATGTTTTTAACGGTCTCATTTTCATCTCCGGAAATTACCGGAATATTGGCCTTAATGATTCCTGCCTTTTCTGCAGCGATCTCTTCAATACTGTCTCCCAAAATATTCTGGTGATCCAGTTGTACATTAGTAATTGCGGCTACCAAAGGTTTAATGATATTTGTTGAATCCAGTCTTCCGCCAAGACCCACCTCAATAATGGCAAAATCTACCTTTTGCTGATAAAAATATTCAAATGCCATGATTGTTGTAAATTCAAAAAAAGAAGGGAGGATATCTTCAGGAAGGGTTTTTAGTTTTTGGATAAAATGATAGACAAACTCTTTACTGCAGTTTTTACCGTTCACTTTAATACGTTCCGTAAAATCAATAAGATGTGGAGAATTGTATAAACCAACTTTGTATCCTGCTTCCTGCAGAACTGAAGCCAGCATGTTGCTGGTGGATCCTTTGCCGTTTGTGCCTCCGATGTGGATGCATCGTATCTTTTCCTGTGGGTTTCCAAAGAAAGTACAAAGCTTTGTAATGTTTTCTAATCCAGGCTTATAGGCTTTCAGTCCGTCAATTTGATAATTGGGAGCCTGTACGAAAAGCCAGTCGACAGATTCCTGATATTGTTCGGTTGTCATGATGCAAAATTCTCAAAAGTTTTATTAAAATGAAACAATAATTTTTTTAAACTGTAACTTTTTTATATTTGGCTCGTCTAATATGGAAAATTCTTAATATGAAAAAAGTTTGGATTATCGTTTTTGGATTAAGTTGTCTGGGGCTAAGCGCCCAGAAGAAATGGTCCTTAAGAGAATGTGTAGACTATGCTGTTGAGCATAATCTCCAGGTTATCCAAAATCAATATTCTAAACAGATCCAGGATTCTAACCTTAAAATGGCTAAAAAGGAATACCTGCCTTCTGTATCCGCAGGAATGTCCAATTCAGTGGGTTTCGGACAGCTTCCATTGGGTACAGGTAGTATCAGAAATGACAGGTTCAACAACAGCGCGAACCTGGGTGCGGATGTTCTGCTTTACAATAATGGCAGATTAGAGAAAAACATCAGAAAAATACAATTTGATGTAGAAGCCAGCCAATATGATATAGAAACCATTAAAAATGATATTTCTCTGCAGATTGCACAGCAGTATCTTACTGTCCTCCTGAACAAGGAAATTGTTAAAATCTCCCAGAGTGCGGTCGAGAATGCTCAGAAACAATATGACAGAGCCAAAATAACAACCCAGGTAGGAACAACTGCACAAACTATCCTGGCAGAGGCAGAAGCAGCCTTGGCGAGAGAAAAGCAGAATCTTAAAACAGCGGAAATAAATGTAGGAAGAGCTTTGTTTGCCATTGTTCAGCTTTTACAGCTTCCCGAATATAAAGGCTTTGATGTGGAAGATGTAACTGTTTCTGATACACTGCCGTCCCAGCTTACCTCTGTGGATGACGTTCTTACTACCGCCTATGAAAACCAACCGCAGATAAAAGCTGCCGAAAGCAGAATCAGGTCTGCTGAAGCACAGACGGAAGTAACCAAAACAGGGTTTTGGCCAACACTGACCGCGAATGCCGGTGTTTCTTCGTTCTATAATAATATGTTAAGTAAAAACTACGACCAGCTTGGAAATCTTGTTAATGATCCTTCTTTTTTCCAGCAGTATAAAGATAATTTCGGTCAGAATATAGGACTTTCTCTGAATATTCCTATTTTCAACAAAGGAATTACCAGGCTGCAGGTAGAGCAGTCTGTAATTAACCAGAGTATCGCTAAAAATACCCTGGAACAACAGAAGCAGACGGTAAGACAGAATGTGCAGAAGGCTCAGTTTGATGTGGATGCCAATTACGAAACTTTCCTTTCGGCAGTGGAAACGGAGAAAAGTACAAAGCTGGCTTTAGAATTTGCAGATAAAAGTTATGCGGCAGGAAGATCGACAATTTATGATGTGAATGTAGCCAGGAATAACTATGCCAATGCCCAGGGATCTGTTGCCCAGGCAAAATATAATTATCTTTTCAGTCTTAAACTGCTGAATTTCTATTCAGGAATTCCATTAACTTTGTAAAATGTCTATTCAGTCATTAGAAAAATATTTACCTCAAAACACCCATAAATATTTAAGAGTCTGGTTTTCGGATTATTATATTCATATAAAAGTGACGCGAGGCAGAAACTCTAAGTTGGGAGATTACAGAAAGCTTCCTGATAACTCCCATGAAATAACTGTCAATTCAACACTAACGCCACCGCTTTTTTTCTTTGTCCTTACCCACGAGCTGGCTCATCTGATTGCCTTTGAAAAATACGGACGAAGAATATCGCCGCATGGTAACGAATGGAAAGAAACATTTAGAAATATGCTTCTTGAAAGTCTTGAGATTTATGACGAAGATCTTAGGCCTATTATCATAAGATTTTCAAAATCCCCAAAGGCCAATTTCATGGCCAGCCCGGATCTTGTAAGATATTTTCATACTGAGAAACAGGATGATAGATTGCATTTCATTGAAGAGCTTCAAAAAGGAGAATTTTTTATATATCGCAACGAAAAGTATTTATTAGAAGGTCTGATTAAAAAAAACTATCTTTGTAAGAATCTGGCTACAGGAAGAAAGTATTCTTTCAAGCCTCTGGCTAGGGTTGAAAAATGTAGGCAAGAATGTTAAAATCAGATAGATACTGTGTCATCATGGCGGGAGGAATCGGGAGCCGGTTCTGGCCAATGAGTACACAGAAATTTCCAAAGCAGTTTCAGGATATTTTAGGAACAGGGCGTACCATGATTCAGCAGACTTATGACAGAATCAGCCGGATCATCCCTAAAGAACAGATATTCGTGATAACGAATAAAGAATACGTTACGCTTTCCCATCAGCAGCTTCCGGAGATTCCTGAAGAAAATATTGTGGGCGAACCCCTGATGAAAAATACAGCGGCCTGTAATCTGTACATGGCCAACAAGATTGCTGAAATTAATCCGGATGCAACCATGATTGTTCTTCCGGCAGATCACCTGATCTTAAAAGAAGATATATTTCTGGAGAAAGTGGAGCTTGCTTTTGATCTTGCTGCCCAACATGATTATTTGGTAACCTTGGGTATTACCCCTACAAGACCGGATACCGGATACGGATATATCCAGTTTGTAGAAAAGAAAGGTTCAGATTATTTTAAAGTAAAAACCTTTACGGAAAAGCCTATTCTTGAAATTGCACAGAGCTTTTTAGAAAGCGGCGATTTCCTGTGGAATGCAGGGATTTTTATCTGGAATGTAAAGAGCATTCATCATGCATTTGAGCTGTATCTTCCTGAAATGATGCAGCATTTCATGGCGTGTGAATATAATTCTGCGAAGGAAAACGGGTGTATTGAAACCATTTATCCGAAAGTTCAAAAAATTTCCATTGATAACGGAATCCTTGAAAAAGCAAAGAACGTGTATGTTATCCCTTCAGATCTTGGATGGAGCGATCTGGGCACATGGACTTCCGTATATGAAAACACTGAAAAGGATGAGAATGGAAATGCAGTAAAACTAAGGCATTTCCTGAACTATAATTCAAAGGGAAACATTATTCGTCTTAAGAACAATAATAAAGCTGTGATCATTGACGGTCTTGAAGATTTTATTGTTGTAGACACAGACAAGGCGCTGCTGATCTGCCCCAGAGACAATGACCAGCTGATCAAAGACTATGTTCTTGATCTTAAAAGTTTTAAGAAAGGAGATAAATTCATGTAATATTGCTATCTTTCTGCTGATTTTTAAAATTATGATGAAAACTGCAATACGATCAATAGTTCTTATATTTCTGCTTTTGGGATTTCTAGGATATTCCCAAAACAAGAAAAACTTTTCAGGTATTCCCAATATTTTACAACAAATTATTCCAAATGACAGGATAGATTCCTGGGTGCTGGTTTATAACAGTTACGGAAAGAACCAGGAGATCAGAACATCTGGTGGAAAAACAGACTATACACCACAGTTTACCGGTTTTAATCTATTCCCTGAAGAAGACAGCTTTTATTATATTGCATACTCAGCAGGTGGAAAAATGAATTACATTACAGATCTTGAAGGGCTGAAAAAGTTTGTTGGGAAAATTGATAATGCTGAAGAAGCCGCCATTGTTCTGACAGCTGACGGGTATATGGTGGATGAGGAGTTTAAAGATGTTGCCGGCAATTATTATGAAGATGCCGCCCATTATTATCTGGATCTTGGAAAGCTGACTTCAAAAGAATGTCCTTATCAAAAAACACATTATACGGTGACTGTCAATAAATCAACAGGTGCTGTGAGTAATGTAAAGGATAATGGAACTTATATTGAACTCTACAATAAAAAATGTGCTAATAACCCGAGACTTTTAAAAATCGAAAAAAAAGAAGAACCAAAGAAAGATGAGCCTAGAAAAACACCCAAACGCAAATAATACTTATGAGACCGAACGATTAATACTTCGTCCTATGTCTCGTGAAGACAAAGATTTTGTCTTTGAGCTTTATAACAGACCAAAATTTATTCAACATATCGGCAACCGCAATGTGAATACCATTGAAGATGCAGAAAATTATATCCTGAACAGATTTGCTCCACAGATTGAAAGACTGGGATATGGAAACTATCTTTTAGTAACTAAAGAAGGAAACGAAAAAGTAGGAGCAGTAGGAATTTTCGAAAGAGAAGGTCTTGATATTGTGGATATCGGGTATTCTCTACTGGAAGAATTTGAAGGAAAAGGATATGCCTTTGAAGCTGCTCAGAAGGTAAAATCTATCGGGATGGATGAATTTGGGTTAACAAAAATATCTGCTATCATTTCAAAAGATAATATTTCTTCCCAAAAACTGATCGAAAAATTGGGATTAAAATTCAAAAAACATGTCATTCTTCCTGGAGAAACCGAAGAATTAAACTATTACGAAACCGAATAATAAATCCATAAAAAATATTTTCACAAATAATACAGAGATGTAAATTGTATTATTTGTGAAAATAGTAGTGATATCTTTGTTTCAAAAGAAAATTATCCTTCCAGAATCTGCTCAGCAGCAGTCTTTGACGTTACTTTTTCAATCACTCTTGTACAAACGCCATTTTCATCAAAAATAAAAGTGGTTCTTACAATTCCCATATATGTTTTCCCAAACGTTTTTTTCTCCTGCCAAACCCCGAATTTTTCGATGACATCATGGTTTTCATCAGCAATAAGATCATATGGAAAAGCGAATTTACTGTGGAAATTCTTTTGCTTTTTTACCGTATCGCCGCTCACGCCCAGAAGTTGGTATCCGGCTTTTTCAAGCTTCGAATAATTGTCGCTCAGGTTACAGGCTTCCACAGTACATGTAGGAGTGTTGGCCTGAGGATAAAAGAAAAGGACTAATTTCTTTCCAAGCAATTTGGATGAGGTTATTGTTTCGCCATCCTGATTTGTTCCTTCAAATTCAGGTAATTTATCTCCTACTTTCAACATAATGAATTAATTTTGTTCAAATTTAATGGTTACATGACAAAAAAGCAAAGAGCTGAGCTTGTTCAGAGAGAACTGGATAAATTATATCCCACAACACCGATTCCTTTAGATCACACCGATCCTTATACCCTGATGGTTGCTGTAGCGCTTTCTGCACAGACGACGGATAAAAAAGTAAATCAGGTAACGCCCCATCTTTTTGAAGTCGCCGGAACTCCGCAAAGGATGGCTAAACTGGAAGAATATCAGATCAAGGAACTGATCAAAGAAATAGGACTATCCAATACCAAAGCCAAAAACCTTAAAAGAATGGCGGAACTTTTACTGGAAAGACACAACGGTATCGTTCCCCAAACCTACGAAGAACTGGAAGCACTTCCCGGAGTAGGCCATAAAACCGCCTCTGTAGTCATGAGCCAGGCCTTCGGATTCCCGGCTTTTCCGGTTGATACCCATATCCACAGACTGATGACGCAATGGAAGCTTACCTCAGGGAAAAATGTAGTGGAAACTGAAAAAGATGCCAAGGCAATATTTCCGGAAGAGGTATGGAACAAGCTTCATCTGCAGATTATTTACTACGGAAGAGAATATTCCCCAGCCAGAGGAAAAGGGGAGAAGGATTTCATTACAAAAATGATGTTCGAAAAATAGAATTTATTTCTTTTATAGAATTTTTTGTATAAAATCCCGGTTTTTGATTTGTATAGACAGCTCTCTGTAGAGCACAGAAGCCAGGTCTATGCTAATATCTGTAAAAGGATCTTCATACATCATAGAAAGAGATCCGGTGCCATTTACTGAAATAACAACATGGCAGAAATCATCCTGCATAAAATTTTGAACTTCAATATTGAATTCCTGACAAAGATTAATGAAGCCGGCATAAATATCAGTATTCTTAATTTTCTCATCAATGGTACTGATAACCAGGGTGCTGTTTCCTTCGTTTCCCTGTTTTTTCAAAATCAGTTCTTCAAAGCTTGAAGTATTAATGACAGGAGTAAATACTTTCTTCATATTTTATATATCCAGTAATCTTCTGTGATAATTGATCTGCCCCAAATGATAATCCAGATGGGTGAGCAAATGAATTAAAAAGTAGCCTGTAGTCATTGTATCTTCGAAAACAACAAGAGGATATTCCTTTTCAAGATCTTCAGCTGTTAATTTGCTGAGCACGTCATTTACCATTGTTATAGTTGCCGTTAATTTCTCAATAAGTTCAGCTTTCGGAACATCCTTTAATGAAAATTCCAGTTCCCTGTTCCTGATATAGCCGGTTTTACCAAGCTCTGCACCTATATAATTATTGAGGTTGCCCACCAGGTGAAGGCAGAGATTTCCTGCAGAATTTGAAATGTTTTTATCGGTTTTCCAAATTACGTTTTCATTCTGGTAGGACTCTATTTCTGTTTTTAATTTGTTTAAATCTCTGTTGTAGAGAGATCTTAGGTTTTCTGTGATCATGGTAATTTTTATTTACTGACTCGTTAAACTTTTTCTCAAAAAAAGATGGGACATTAAAATTAATCATCCCATCTTAATATGATATGTTTAAGGCAATTTATTTCTGTTTCTTCGCCCAAAGTTCCATCTTTCTGTTTAGTACATCAAGGGGCAGGCATCCCTGGCTTAAGATCTCATCATGGAAGCTGGCCAGATTGAATTTACTTCCAAGTTCTTTCTGATACTTTTCTCTAAGCTCCCGGATACGAAGAGAACCAATCTTGTATCCTAATGCCTGGCCCGGCATCGCCATATATCTTTCCACTTCTGCAGTTGCGCTGGCTTCATCATAAGAAATATTACTCAGGAAATATTTAATAGCTTCCTCTCTTTTCATAGTTCCCGTATGAAGTCCCGTATCCACTACCAGTCTTACCGCTCTCAGCATCTGATCGCTCAGATAGCCCATTTTCTGGTAAGGATCCGTATACAGTCCGAATTCAGGACCCAGTGTTTCGCAATAGTGTGCCCAGCCTTCGCCATAAGCGCCGAACCATCCGAATCTCATAAACTTAGGAAGCTTGGTGTTCTCCTGCTGAAGAGAAACCTGATAATGGTGCCCAGGAATAGCTTCGTGAAGGAAAAGAGATTCCATTCCAGATGTTACATTGAATTTGGCAGGATCAGGAAGCGGTATATAAAATATTCCCGGCCTTTTTCCGTCCGGAGTCCCCTGGATATATTCTGCACTGGCACTTGCTTCCCTGAATTTTTCCGTTTGTCTGATTTCAAACTTTGTTTTAGGTGTTACACCGAACATAGTCTTCAGCTTAGGTGTAATCTTCGCTAAAATACCGTTAAACCCATCCAAAACCTCTTTGGAAGTCTTATAAGGCATGGCTTTAGGATCTGTTTTTACAAAGTTGATAAACTCCTCCAGTGTTCCGGTAAAGCCTACCTGTTGCTTTACTTTTTCCATTTCTGCACGGAGCATTGCCACCTGCTGCAATCCTATTTTATTGATCTCTTCAGGAGTTTTCTTTGTCGTTGTCCAGCTTTTAGCATAATATCTGTAAATCTCATTCCCGTTCGGAAGGCTGTTGTAGCCATCTGTATCCCGTGCTTTCGGGAGATACTCCTTTTCCAGAAATGCTCCCATTTTGGTATAGGCAGGAATAATTTTTTTGGTAATAGCATCAGCATAAAGAGCCGAATACTTGTCTTTTTGAGCTTTTGTAAAGTTTTTCGGGAATTTTTTAACAGGTCCGTAGAAAATATTTTTTTCCATATCGGCTGTAGTGATTTCCTCAGCCTTCATCTGGGGAATCATTTTGACCACCAGTTTTTTAGGAAGAACAATCTTATTGTTGATTCCTTCACGGAAATTTTCTGCAGCAGCATTCATCCAGTCCGGGAATTTTTCCATTCTTTTCAGCCAGTCATCATAATCTTTTTCTGTTTTGAAAGGCTGGCTTCCCTCTCCGCTTCCATACAAAGGAAAATTCAGGGGAAGGCCCCCAAACTGTGTGAATGGAATATATTCCGGATGATAGGCATATGCTTCTATTTTATCTTTTAAAGTATAATCCAGAACATCATAAACAACCTTTTCCTCATCCGAAAGGCCTTTATAATCAACGTTTTCCAATTGCTTCTGAACAGAATTGTAAAAAGCGATCTCTCCGGAAATAAAATCCCTGTCAATATTAATGGGAAGCTGGTCATTATATCTCGTATCTCCCTGGGAAGTTGCTTCTAAAGGATACAATTTAAGATACTGCTCATAATAATTGGATGCAATAGAATCCATATTGGTAGGTGTTACTTTCGTCAGCGGAGAATCAGATTTTTTGCAGGCTGCCAGGCTGATCACCAGTCCCAGTCCCAAAATACCTTTTGATAAAATGTTTTTCATTTTCAGAATCTTTATGAAGCAAAAGTAAGTATTATTGGCATATACGGAATAATTAATCATAATGATTTAAAAAAATAATTTTCAAAATATTTTCAACTTTGAATCAATTTTTTATCTTTGTCTAAAACGTTTTAACAATCATATTATTACAGCTCTTTTTTAAGAAATAATGAAAGGGATTTTAAAAATTTACCATCCGGAGGAGACCCTAAAATACAATATTAGAAACACTTATTGTAAAGCAGTCTACAGCAACCAACAACATTTATTAGAGGTTGAAATTATAACGGATGACAGTTTGGATCATGTAGATGATGATTCATTACAGTACAACTTTCCGCAGCTTTCACTTGAAATTTTTGATTTTCCGATCGAATCGAAGGAGATTGAAGGGAAAACCATTAAAATCAATGATTCTGATGAAGAAACTTATACAGAAGTGGATTTATTTGATGATGAAGATGCATTTATCTATGATAATGAACTTCAGTTTGAAAAAAATGAAGAGGGTGAGCTTCAGGTGATCTGGAAAGGAACTATTGACGATTTCTATACAGGATCCGATACACCAATCCCATTCCGTCTAAAATGCGAATTTAAGCAGGACGGTATTGTTATAGACGAGGACTAACCGTTTTCTCATCATTTTTACAGCAGATTTCTTTTCAAAATTTTCTTTTGGAAAGAAATTTGCTGTCTTTTAATCATAACAAATTTTAAGTTGTTTTTAAACAATTTTTAAGAGAGCAATTCATAATATTCCACTACATTTGTCGTTAAAATTTTATAAAAATTCACATTAATGCTGTTAACGGAACTTACTCAGATTTTATTTGCACAGATTACTGCTCCTGCAGTTGCAACAGACGATTTAGAATTTTCATTTTGGAAGATCATGTTCCACGGAGGGGCTTTCGCTAAAATTGTAATGTTTATCGTTCTGGCTTTAGGTGTATTTTCACTCTATCTGTTCTTTGAACGTTTTTTCTTTATTAAAAGGCTGACTTCAAAGACAGATGCCAACTTCATGGAGAATATTGAAGATTTTATCAAAGAAGGGAAAATTGAATCGGCTGCGGATTACTGTAAAAGACAGAATTCTCCGGAAGGCAGAATTTTGGAAAAGGGGATTTCAAGATTGGGACGCCCTGTTTCCGATATTGTAAGCGCCATGGAATCGCAGGCTCAGGTAGAAGTAGCGAATATGGAGAAGAATCTGAATCTTTTGGCTGTGGTACCGAGTATTGCACCGATGTTGGGGCTTTTAGGAACGGTTATCGGGATGATCATCGCTTTCTTTAACCTTTCTCATGCTACAGGATCTTTCTCGCCTAAAACATTGTCTGAAGGTATTTATACGGCATTGGGACAAACGGCAGTAGGTTTGGCTGTAGCTATTCCTGCTAACTTTTTTTACAATATACTTTTAACGAGAATTGATAAGTTTGTATTGAAAGCGCAGAATATGTCGGGAGAGTTTTTAGACCTTATCAACAAACCTTTATAAATCTTTCTTATGAAATTGCTTACAAAACATCTATCTTTAAAATAATAATGTATTAAGCGATTCCATCTGACCATTAAAAAAGTAAAAAGAAACAGATGAAAATTCAGAGAAGAAATAAAGCGAACCCCGAATTCAGTTTGGCAGCGATGACAGATGTTATCTTGCTGATGCTGATATTCTTTATGATAACTTCGTCAGCCGCCAATCAAAGCGCGATTGATGTAAAGTTACCAAAAGCGGGTGCGGTAGAAGATAATATTCCTAATCCTTTAACGGTAAGTATTAAACCGGACGGCTCTTATTTTGTTGATGATAATCCCGTTACAAGGGAACAACTGGAATCAGTAATTGTCAGTAAATTAACGGGGCAGGCGAATAAATCATTTACCATTCGTGCAGATGAAAATACCATGCATAAAGATGTTGTTTTTGTGATGGAAATTGCTGAAAAGAATAAATTTAATATTGCTATTGCAACCGTTAAAGATAAATAATACCTCCGGAAAGCCGGAAAGATCATTTAAAATGAGAAGTTACATTGTAAACAAAAACGAGCAAAACAGAGACAGGATAAAGAGTGCTATACTTTCCATCCTTATCTGGTCTGCGATTTTGCTTTTTGTTTTTCTTTATAAACTGAAGCCGGAGTTGGATAAACAACCGGATGAGGTGATGACAACAATGCTTGTTAATTTCGGAGACAACAGGAATGGAAACGGAATTGAAGAGCCTGCCGATCAGCCGGGAAGTTTGGCTGCGGCCACAGAAGAAGTAACTCCCGAGCCTGCTGAAACGCCCGTACCGGAAACAAAAACGGTCATAAAGCCAGAACCTGCACCTGAATCTAAAAAAACGGAGGTAAAGGAAAAGGTAATTACAGGAAACAATTCTAAGGTGAGCATTCCAAAAAAAGAAGAATCAAAAAAGACAGATAAAAAGACGTCAACAAGTTCAAGCGCCTCAAAGAATACTAAAAAGACGGGAGCAACAACGGCGAATTCCAAAACCGGAAGCGGTGACGGAAAAGGAAATGCAGCCATCGGAAACCTGATCAGGGGGAGAGGAACAAAAGCCGGAAGCCAGGGTACAGGCAGCGGAATAGGAAATGCGGGAGATCCTTTAGGCGGTGACGGAAACGGAGACAGCAAAGTGGGGATTGACAGAAAACTAATCGGATACATCCCCGGAACTATGGGAAGGGGTGGAGAACAGCCTGCAAACAGCTGTAAAGCAAGTGGAACCATTACAGTTGCTTATACTGTGGATAAAGCCGGGAATGTGGTTTCAGCAAAAAGATCAGGCGGAACATCCGATCCCTGCATTACATCGAACGCGGTGGCATGGGTTAAGAAATATGTCAAAGCTGAAAAAGCAAGTACTTCCTCTACCGGAACTTATAAAATCACATTCTAAAATACAAAAGCACTTTATTCAAGTGCTTTTTTTATTTCATTGATCCTGTTTATCACAGGAAGGGCGAAAATTCCACTGGTCTGGAGATAAAGTTCATAAAATGTTTTTGACTTGTCTAAAAAGTCTTTATTATTCTCCTGTTTACCTTTAAAGTAAAAAAGATTCCCCAGCATTTCATAATAATCTTTATGGTCTCTTTCCTGTCTTTCATTGACAATTGCAATGATGTCTTCTTTTGTTTTTGAAGAAATTTCCGTAAAATCTATCTTGAAAATATCTTTCATCAAAGAATCAAAGTCTAATTCTTTCTGCATTAAGCTTTCTTCAGGTTTATCCAGAATCAGTTTTTCCAACGCTTGAGTTAACTGACGTATTAATCTTAATGTGAATTCTTTATCTGTGATCATAATGAATTTAAAATTTATAATTTAAAGTTATTGGTGGTTCAACCACCATTGCCTATTACGCAAAAAACAAATATGCCAGTGCAATTGCAGTAATTACCCCAACCAAATCTGCCAGAAGCATCGCAATTACCGTATATCTCGTATTCTTTACAGCTACGGCTCCAAAATAAACAGCAATGACGTAAAACGTCGTATCTGAGCTTCCCTGAAGAACCGCTGCCAATTTCCCCTGGAAGCTGTCTGCTCCGAACGTGGCCATAGTGTCTACCATCATTCCTCTGGCTCCTGATCCGGAAAGAGGTTTGATCAGTGCAGTCGGGAGTCCGTCCACAAATCTTGGATCAAAGCCGGCTGTGTTAGCTACCCATTTCATTCCGTCTATTATGACATCAAAAACGCCTGAAGTTCTTAAAAGTGAAATTGCGATCAACATTCCAACTAAATAAGGAATGATCTTGACGCAGGTCGTGAAGCCTTCTTTCGCACCCTCGATAAATGCATCAAAAACATTAATTTTTTTATAAACAGCCCCAAGAACAATTGCCAGGAAAATGAAGAGAATCAGCCCGTTACTTAATACTTTACTGAACGTATCCAATTCGTCTTTACTTAATTGAACCAAATAAACAACCAGAAGTGCAATAAGAGCTGAAATTCCACCTACATAAGCAAGAACGACTGGTTTTAATAAATTGATTTTCTGATATAAAGAAACAATAATCATCGCTGCCAATGTTGCTGCAAAAGTGGCGATCATGCAGGGAAGGAAAATATCAGTTGGAGTTTTCGATCCCATTGATGCTCTGATTGCGATGATAGAGACAGGGATAAGCGTCATTCCACCTGCGTGGAGACACAGAAACATAATCTGCGAATTGCTGGCGGTGTCTTTATTAGGATTTAAGGTCTGGAGGCTTTCCATCGCTTTTAAACCAAATGGGGTAGCGGCGTTATCCAGTCCGAGAAGGTTGGCGCTGAAATTCATCAGCATATGTCCGAAAGCCGGATGGTTTTTAGGAATATCAGGAAATAGTTTCGAGAAAAAAGGCTGGATAAAACGGCTTAAAAGATTAATTCCGCCTGCTTTTTCAGCAATACTCATGAATCCCATGAACAGGGTCATGATCCCAATCAGGCCAATGCAGATCTTTACTGCGGTTTCAGAAGTTCCGATAACGCCGTCTGCTTCCTGAACTCTGTAAACTTTTACGTCCTGTTTTAGAGAGTCTGTCTTATAATGGATCCTGCTGTCTGCAAAATCATTTTTTTTCATCAGGCTGTCTCTGACAATCGGGGTGAGCGTATTCATTGGCTGTGAGGCAATCTGAACCGTGTCACCGCCTTTTCCTACCACCATATCATTGAAGATGGTTTTGTAGTGGCTAGACGAAACGTATTTTATACTGGCAATGGCAATGGCAATGATAATGAAAGCCGACCAAATTCTGCTGAGGACCATTTTAGTTTATTTTGGTCTTAAATGTAGCGAAAATTTGAGAAAAATGAATAAATCTAAAATGAAGCGGTTGGTTCACATTAATATACTGATCCGTAAACATATATGCAAAACTACGGAAGGCAATGTATTAAAAGAATAATACATATGCGGAATATAGTATTGATAATAAGCCCAGTAAGCAAATTACAAACCCCACTAATGTTAAGATTTTGGGAATATCACCTAATGTTTCACTTTTTTGCTTTTCCATGTTATTCTCCTAATTCTAGCTGATTTTTAATTAAAGAAAAATATTTTCCTTTTAAATTGATTAGTTCATCATGAGAGCCTGCCTCAATGATCGTTCCATTATCCAGAACGATTATTTGATCTGCATTTATAACGGTAGACAATCGGTGAGCAACCACTATCATTGTCCTGTTCCTGAAGAAACTATTTATATTATCTACAATTATTCTTTCATTTTCCGCATCCAGGGAATTGGTGGCTTCATCAAAAAAAATATAGTCGGGGTTTTTATAAATCGTTCTTGCAATTAATAAGCGCTGGCGTTGCCCGTGGCTGATGCCGATCCCCTCGGCTCCAATAATTGTGTTTTCTTTTAGTAATAAAGAATTGACAAAGGTTTTTATATTGGCGAGTTCTAAAGCCTTATCCAGCATTTCAATATTGGGGTTATCCTCCAATGATACATTGTACTTGATGGTGTCTGAAAAAATTACACTATCCTGTAATATAACACCACATTTATTTCTCCATAACTGATTGTTAATAGTATCAATCTGATGATCCCCAACCTCAATAGTTCCCATTTGAGGAGTGTAAAATTTTAAAATCAATTTTAATAAAGATGTTTTACCGCTTCCGCTTACTCCTACAATTGCGGTGGTCTTATTTTTAGGGATGAGCAAATCAATATTTTTTAGAACGAAATTTTTATGATCATAAGAAAAACTTACGTTATTGAATTTGATATTCTCAGTTTCATGAAGACTATTAACGGTGCTTATGTTATCCTCATCTTTTTTGTTATGAATTTCGTTTAATCTTTCAAAACTGATTTTAACCAGTTGGTATTGCATCACAAAACTGATCAGTTGATTGATAGGCGCACTGATGCCGCCCAGAATAAACATTACGGATAACATTCCCCCAATTGTCATTTTAGAGTCTATAACCGCCATAGATGCAAAAAATATAACTAATATTGTCTGAAAGAAGCTTACAAAACGATAACTCTGATATTTCTGATCTATTTTAAGTTTTTCCAGTCTGTTATAATATATGTTTTTCTGGATAGATTGCCATTGTCTTGTTTTTGATTCTTCAAGATTATTTAATTTTATTTCCTGAATGGAGTTGATCATTTCGTACATCTTGTTCTGATCCTTCGAAAGAAGTGAAAAATCCTTGTGATCATTTACTCTTATTTTTTCCAGGAAGCTAAAGATCCAGAGGAGTTCAACGATGGAGCATATGAGTACGGTTAAGAAAATATTAAGACTGAAATAAAGCAGTATTGCCGAGTATACAACGACACTGAAAATGGCAAATACAGTTTGAATCAATTGCTGAGACAGAAAACCTTCGACTCTTTTATGATCGTTAATCCGTTGTGTAAGATCACCGATGTTCTTGGAATTAAAATACTGAAAAGGCAACCTTGTCAGTTTTATCAGAAAATCTGAAATGATGGAAAAGCTGATCCGGCTGCTTATATGCATGAACAACCAGGAGCGGTAATATTCCAGCGATATTTTGCTTAAGAAAAGGATGATTTGTGCACTCAGTACAAGATATATGAAATTAATGTTTTTATGGATAATTCCTTTATCAACCACTTTTTGGGTGAAAAAAGGAAAAATAAGTTCTATAAAGGAAGACAATAAAAGGGTTAAAGCAATAAGAAAAAACTGTATTTTATGTTTTTTGAGGTACTGGGTAACATAATTCAGATTAATTGTTTTTGCCTTACCGTTATTTTTTTTAACTGACATTAATGATTCTGTCGGCTCCAAAACAAGTATAATTCCATCGTCTCCATTTTGTGTCCATCCTTTTATGAACTCTTCTTTTTTATATACTGTTTTTCCGAATCCGGGGTCTGCAACAAAAATTTTGGATTTTGTGATTTTGTATACAACAACATAATGATTTTGATTCCAAAAAAAAATAGAAGGCAGTTGAACATTCTTTATCATTTTTTGGAAATCCAATTTTACGGGAATAGGATTGAATCCCACTTCCTTTGAAATGGTTTTCAGGTCAGAAATAGATAAACCCTGTCTTGAAATATTGGAGTTGGTAATGATTTCATTTTCAAGATAAAAATTGTCATTGTAATATTTACCGATCATCCTCAAACAAGCGAAACCACAATCCTGACTGTCTAATTGCTTTATAAATGGAAAGTTTTTTTTAAGCATATTCAGTTTTTCGGAAGCTTTCTAAAAATTCTGTGTATTCAGGTTCCTGAATGGTAGGCAGGGTTTCATTGATGATTTCTAAGGCGTGCTCATAAGTCAGTTTCTGGACATTAGATCTTTCTCTTATTTCCGGAATCATGGCATCGACGACTTTATTCTGAAGATGGGTAATGAACTTTAGCATGTCATTGCAATATATGGTAGGATTATTAAATCCATTTTCTGCACTGTATCTATGGGGTATATATCCGCCTCCGCATATATCCTGAACCGGACATGCAAGACATTTTTTAGGAAGAAAAAAATTGGAATGATAGTAGAGCCTGATCAGTTCTGAATCAAAAATATCATCAAGATCATTATCTATGATATTAAGGTTGTTTTTAGTGAAGCTTTCTCCACAGATCTTTAGTACATCCAGCGTTTCAATACTTCCGTTTGTTTCAATAATAATAGTTTTGTTATATCCTTTTCCATAAGCATCGGATTTTATATCTAATCCATAAATGCCATTAAGCATATTTACAAAGTAATTGATTGCGATGCCTTCCTTATTCGGATACCATTCATCAAAAATACTGATCAGCCAGTCGGCGGTTTCGAATTCTGCAGAATCATGGGCATCATGGTTTTTATCTAATAGCAATAAATCGTATCCCAAGATGCCAAGACTAGAGAAATGTTTATAAGACTCTATTGGATTCAGTTTTGAATTGACAACGGACAGAATACCAAAATCCACAGAATGTTCAAGACATTTATTAACGCCATGAATTACTTTGTCGTAAGTCCCTTTTCCTTTAAAATCTATTCTGTTTTGATCATTAATTTCTTTTACTCCATCAAGGCTTATTCCAATGCCCATTTTATATTTATTGAAAATCTCGCACCATTCATCATCTATTAATATGGCATTCGTCTGCAGACCTATAACGATTTTAAGGTTGTCATTCTCTATAGATTTTAGAATTTCTATGATCCGGATCATTTTAGCTTTCCCATAGAGTAAAGGTTCTCCTCCATGAAAAGTAATACTGAATTTTCTGAGATCATGCTGAATACAGTGCTTTTTTATTCTCTCCGCCAGAATTTGTACATTTTCAATACTTATAAACTTAGGCTGATGAATATATGAACTATCTCCCATGTTGTACATGTAACAGTAGGTACAGTTGATATTACATCTGCTGCAAATTTTTAATACTATTTGATCAATATTTCTCATGCTTTAATGGTTTTTATGGTTATTTACTACAAATGAAGCAGAACTGTTTTAAGCATCAGTTGAAAGCGTGTAATAAAGAGACTGTTTAAAAGTCTGATGGTAATTTTATAAGAGACTGTCTTTTAAAGACAGTCTCTTAATGAGATTTTACAAATGTGTTAAGGTAACATCAATTTGTCTGGAGTATGACTGTCCGTAGTGTTCAGTATAGGATTGCGAATAAGACTGAGCATAGCCTATTGTACCTGTTCCACCAACAACATCCTCATTTAAGATGTTCTCTAATAAAACTGCTTTTGAAGATAATTCTTCGTTCTCAGATGATTTGCAGATGTCTAGCAATTCGTCTTTTTTTAGAAAAAACTTTTCCATTGTTTTTAGTTTTTAAAATATTAAACAAGTAAATCATAGTTTAAAGAGATTAATTTTTTATTTGCTCTTTGCTTGCAAGCGTTTATCTAAAAACTGTTCCTGCTGATAATTGCGAAAATTATAAGCATAGAAAGCTGTTAAATCTTAATTTATTCTTTGTTTTTCCTCGGTATTTACCTCCTTTTTTCTGTATAGATCCAGTTTCTGCCCGAAGCCATAAACCAGAGTGAGGTTTATCCGTCTAATGTCTGCATAGTCATAATTACTCTGTCTGATATTATTGACGGTTTGGGTAAAAGTTTGTTTGTTGGTTTTTAAAACATCAACAGCTTCAATAGTTACATTGAGTCTCTGTTTAAATAAACTTGCTTTAAACCCAAGATTTAATTGGCTAAAACTTGATAGCTCATAACTTCCTGCCAAAGAAGGCAATCTATATAAGAAAGAAGCCTCTGCCCGGTATTTTTTATCCTTATCCAGAATCACAGAGTTAACTGTTTTAAAACTGCCGGAGAAGGCACTGCTGCTCTTCAATTCCGGAATATTAGAACGGGATCTTGTATAATAAACCGAAAGATTATTATTACTTTCCCATCGGTTCAGGCTAAAACTATAACCTTGGTAAATCCCTACATTATACTGGTTATAGGCGTTGGTAGGAATCACACGCTGGATGGGAGACTCCGGACTTACAAACGTAACCTGGTCTATCGCATCATTAATAAAACTTGCATACAGCATGGTATACGAATTCTTATACAAATAAGAGAGTTCTATATTATCGGTTGTATAGGCATTTAGAAACGGATTACCCTCAGCATAGTTAAAAGATGTACTATAAAATCTGAAAGGATTCAGGTTATTATATGTAGGTCTGTTAATTCTCCTGTTATAATTGAGGCCAACAGACTTATCCTCTTTAAAAGAATAACTTATGTTGAATGTGGGAAACAGCATAAAATATTTATTTTTATTTTTTTGAGAGAGAGTAACCGAATTTCCCTCTGTTTGCGTATTCTCTCCACGGAATCCCAGCTGAACTTCTACTTTGTCATTGAGCTTTTTTGACCCGGATATATACAATGCCTGTGTATTTTCTTTGTATTCAAAACTATTGGATTTTAAAGGATCTGGTTCAGAAATGCCACGCGTGGTATTGAAAAAAGAAACATTACTTTCGTTATTAATAAAAGTGAGTTTTGCTCCAAAATTCAGCTTGACCCATTGCGTCGGGTAATCAAAATCCAATCTGGATGTAATGATATTTACATCAAGGTTACTGCTGTTCCTGGCTGAAAAATAGTTTTCCGGCTTCAATGTATTATCTGAGAAGTAAGAATTACTACTGAAATTATTCAATGAACTTGTGCTAAAATCCAGGTAATCAAAATCATAACTTATTTTACGGCCTATTGTATCCAATTTGATAACAGAATATAGATTAAATGCATTTGAATGTCGATTAATCTCGATTCTTGAATTGTTTTGAATCAAAGAGTCCAATATCTGAGAATTATTAAAGATGGACGAATTGTTTTGTGATTTAATCAGTGGATTACTGATAGAACCTGAATATTCGCCTCCTATTCTTATTTTATTATTGATCTTATAATCAATTGTAAATCGGCCGCCAAAATTATTTATATAATTTCTTTTAGTGTTTTCTTCTTTCCATGTATAGTTTGGATATTCAAGAGTGTACCTTTGATAGGGCTCCTGGCTGCCGTTTCCATAGTTCACACTTGATGTAAATGTAAGCTTGCCTCTGTTATAATTAAATCCCGTCCCTATATTTGAACTTAACCTTTTAGATTGTGTTAATGTGAATCTTACATTCCCATTATAAGAATCTGTCTTTACATTTTTTGTAATAATATTAATAAGTCCGCTGTTTCCCTGTGCATCATACTTAGAGGGTGGGCTTGTTATTACTTCTATTGATTTGATATCTTCGGTCCGGATATTTTTCAGGAAATTGGCAAGATCATCACCCGAAAGATTAAGCATTCGGTCATTAACCATTATAGACATACTGCTTTTTCCAATCATTGAAATCTGATTATTTTGAACAAACAAGCCGGGGGTTATGTTTAAAGCATCCATGGCGTCTCCACCTGTAGCCGAAATTGAATTTTCTACATTGAAAACAAGTCTGTCAACTTTTCTTTCAATCAGTTTTTTCTTTTTCAAAATGTTAATTTCCTGGATCGAAATCTCTTTATTGTCAATTGTTATTTTTTCTTTAGTATCATTTATAATTTCCAGGTTTTTTTCATAGATTAATTTTCCATCTTTCAACACGGATAGTTTATAATTTCCATTTTGAGGAACTTTAATGAAGAAATTTCCTTTCTCATCACTAATAGCGGAGAATCGTGTTTTTTCTTGGCTCACAGAAACTTCAGCATAATCAATGCCGGTCTGTTGAGAACTCATCAGCCTTCCCGTTATACTTTGCCCATTTATAATTATTCCAGTAAAGAGAATAATGATCTTAAAAAGAATTGATATATTTTTCATCCTTAAAACCAAAGATAAAAAGCCGTTTTTTTTTTGATGCTACACAAAAGTGTAGTATTGTTGGTGATTAACTAAAACTACACCTTGGTGTAGTTGTTGGCTCTTACTGCATAAAAGATGTCTGTGTTTATCAAGGAAATTTTTTAATCCCCCATAAGGAAGAATTACCGGCACTGTTTCAGAGCCTAAATAATGGATAGATTCAGTAATAGCAAAAGCCTCAATACCCAATATTTTAAGAGTTCTTAATAGTTTTATGTCACATTCTGCGACTGCAACAACATTACTGTGCATGCAGACCTCGTTAATGGCACAAGCCATCAATGTTTTGAACAAACGAATGCCTGTCTCGTTGGGATTTTTTTTTATGGCAAATCTTCCAATATGCCAGACCTTATATTGGTTAATATCAATGAGCTCCTTAAGGTTTATGGAAAACATTCTTTCAATAGGAAGTTTATCACGATAGTTCCATCGTAGAGTTCTTATAGATCCAATGATTTCGTCGTCATAATTTTTTGCAACCAGAATCTTCGAATTGGAAAAACATAATTCTTCATCATGAATGTACTTTATTTCTTTATCCATAATGTTTTGAATATCAGGTGTTTTTTCATCGTGGTGTGAAAAATTTTCTTCTACAACAAACTTCGCAAGCTCCTCTAAATCAGTCTTTTTTAAAACAGATAGTTTAATGTTTTTCATGGTTTTAGTTATTTTAAACTAAATTTATTTTGAATTTAATAGGATGTTGCTACACTTTTGTGTAGATTTGTTATTAAATGTTTAAAACTACACTTTTGTGTAGTGGGACGTTTTTTTACTAATAAACATGGATGATATTGATAAATTTTTTTCCGAAAAAAATACTGTACACAAATTATCACAAAACGAACTGTTGCAGGCTTTTGATTATCTCGAGCCTGTAAAGACATTTGCAAGAATAACCTATAAAAGCATTTATATTATAGATTATCAGAAAAAAACATTTGAGTATGTTTCAGATAATCCTCTATTCTTGTGTGGACATTCCCCAAGTGAAGTTCAACAGCTGGGGTATGCTTTTTATTTTAAACATGTGAAACCTGACGATTTGGAACTGCTGCTCAAAATAAACGAGGTAGGGTTTAATTTTTATGAGAATATCCCTGTTGAAGAAAGAAAGCAATACATTATTTCGTATGATTTTCATTTGGTAAAAGACAATAAAAAAAACATTTTGATCAATCACAAACTTACCCCCCTTTTTTTAACAAACGAAGGGAAAATCTGGAAAGCAATGTGTATTGTATCTCTTTCTCAAAATAATAAATCCGGAAATATTGAAATATTGAAAGATGGGAGTGATGAGATATGGAAATTTAACCTTTCACAAAATGAATGGGTAAAGAGTGCCAAAATAAAGCTTACAGACAGAGAAAAAGAAATTTTATTTCTGTATGCCCAAGGCCTAACGATTAATGAAATAGCAGAAAAGATATATTTGACTCCAGATACTGTTAAATTTCATAGGAGAAAACTCTTTGATAAGATCAGTGTTCAGAACATAACAGAAGCACTGGCATATGCCACCAATAACAAATTACTGTAAACTATTCCATAATAGATGTGAAATAAAATTCAGGGAATTGTCTGAAACTTTTACCTGTAGCAATTTTATATAAAAGAGTAGTGCATATTCCAGCGACAAGCCACGAGCCAATAGCAAGCTGTGGAGGAGGTAGAAGCTCTTCTTCCTCTTTGTAACTCATTATTATTTTATCAAGCCAGTCCACATTTTGACCAGTTTTTTTTAAGTATTGAGAGGCGAATATAACAACATTCAATTCATTCATGCTGTTTTCGTCTCCCAGAGTTTCTAAATTTTGGCTATCTGGTGTTATTGTCGTAACCAAACCGGCCCATCCTAAATTATAAGGGTGTAAAACTGTGATTTTCTTTTCCTGGCAGGCCCTATCAAATAAAACAGGAATAGTGGAAGTAAAATCGAGCGCATTAAAAGCAACAGAAACATTTTCAAGAATCCGGTCTAAGTTTTCTTTAGTTATAAACTCATTAATGTATCGGATACTAGCTTCAGGATTAATGTTTTTAAGACGATTATATAAAGACTCAGCCTTATACATAGAAACCTCCTGATCAGTATAATTTTGCCGATTAAGGTTCGAAACGTCTATAATATCACCATCTATAAGGGTAATATTTTCAAATCCGAAACGTAAAGCACATTCGGCAATATTACTTCCGATTCCATTTCCAGCCAATAGTATAGGGTAATTTTTGATAATATGTTGCTCTTCAGGACTTACGTAAATCCTGTTTCTTGAATATCTATCGTTCATGATGTATTAGTTTTATGCAAATTATGATCCGGCAGCTCTATTTTTCACTCTCGGAATTACAAAATACACTCACAATATAATCATATCAATCCAAATAAACCAGATATCCCTCAAAATCATCATCCAGGCTTTTCAAAACTTTTGCATCAGCCATCTTCTTTTCCAGACTATCAATAAAAAAGCCTTTCTCAAAAAACTGCCGGTGGATTCCCGGAAGCAGCTCCATGAAATAATCCATCCCGATTTTATTGTTATGAAGGTCCATTTTGGTTTCCAAAGGTTCATTGGGGAAAAGTTCCTCATGCATATCCGTTAATCTTTTGCAGAAATCCAATGCTTTTTGGGGTGAGGAGACCTTGCAGCAGTACATCATGATGAAACAGCACCATAATGCATGTCTGTAGGCATTTCCAATGCCATTGTTGGAGGCTGTTTCCGGGAATTTTTTCTGAGCAATGCTAAATGTTTGTACCGTTGCATGAAAGCTTAATAAGGCAAAAAGAGGATGGGGAAGAAGGAGCGCTAAAAGCCGCATGACCTTTTTCAGGCTCATGCTGCGGATGGCATTAAAAAATATCTTAAAAGTCCTCATAAATAAAAATCTCTCCCTAATTAGAGAGAGATTGTATAGTGTTTGTTACAGATCTTAAGCATTCACAGCTAATAAATTGACTGTTTTAGCTACCGTGTCTTTAATTTCTGTTCTTTTTACGATAAAATCTACAAATCCTTTTTCCTGTAAGAATTCAGAAGTCTGGAAACCTTCAGGAAGATCTCTTCCGATCGTCTCACGGATTACTCTAGGACCGGCAAAACCAATCAGTGCTCCCGGTTCAGCCATGATAATATCTGCTGTCATAGCGAAAGAAGCCGTAATTCCTCCAAAAGTAGGGTCACAAAGGTAAGCGATGTATAAAAGTCCTGCTTCAGAAAGCTGCGCAAGTTTGGCCTGTACTTTGGCAAGCTGCATCAGTGAGTAAGTAGCTTCCTGCATTCTTGCTCCCCCGGACTGGCAGATGATCATGTATGGAAGTTTGTTGGCGATACAGTAATCTACCGCTCTTCTGATCTTTTCACCCATTACAGAACCTAAAGATCCGCCGATAAAAGCAAAATCCATACAGGAAACTACCATTTCAGTTCCTTTTACGGTTCCTACTGCATTTCTGATGGAATCTGTAAGCTTTGTTTTTGCTTTTACTTCTTTTAAACGGTCTTTATAAGGTTTTGTATCCTTGAAATTTAAGATGTCAATACTTTCAACATTGGCATCCAGTTCAGTGAACTTACCTTCGTCAAAAAGGATCTCAAAAAATTCTGCACTTCCTATTCTTACATGAAATCCGTCTTCAGGAGAAACATAGTTATTTCTTCTCAGTTCATCATGCTCCACTACTTTTCCTGATGGAGTCTGATGCCAAAGGCCTTTGGGAACGTCCTTTTTTTCATCAGTAGAGGTGGTAATGTTTTTTGCTTTTCTTTTAAACCAGTCGAATGCCATTTTGATTGTATTAATGTATCATGTAAAAGGTAAAATGTATAAAGACAAAAGCATTAAATCTACTTTGTACTTTATACATCCTACTTTTACAAAAAATTATTTTAAAGTATTTACGTTATTTAAGTCTTCAAACGCTTTAACCAGTCTTGTTGAGAAAGTTTCTTCACCTTTTCTTACCCAAACTCTTGGGTCATAGAATTTCTTATTAGGTTTTTCTTCTCCTTCAGGATTTCCAATTTGAGATCTTAAATAATCAATATTGTTAACCATATAGTCTCTAACCCCTTCCGTGTAAGCGAACTGAAGGTCAGTGTCGATATTCATTTTGATAACTCCGTAGTCGATAGCTTCTCTGATTTCTTCTAAAGTAGACCCTGAACCTCCGTGGAATACAAAATTAACAGGTTTGGCAGCTGTTCCGAATTTCTCCTGAACATATTTCTGAGAGTTATCAAGGATTTTAGGCGTAAGAACCACGTTTCCTGGCTTGTAAACTCCGTGTACGTTACCAAAAGCAGCAGCAATGGTAAAGTTGTCAGAAATCGCTTTTAATTTTTCATAAGTATACGCTATATCTTCAGGTTGAGTATATAATTTAGAGTTGTCTACATCAGAATTGTCTACACCATCTTCCTCACCACCTGTAACACCGATCTCAACTTCTAAAGTCATCTGCATTTTAGCCATTCTTTCGAAATATTTAGCAGAGATTTCCAAGTTTTCCTCTAAAGGTTCTTCAGACAGATCCAGCATGTGAGAAGAATAAAGAGACTTTCCTGTCTGCTTGTAATGCTCTTCACTTGCATCTAATAATCCGTCGATCCAAGGCAATAATTTCTTTGCACAGTGGTCTGTATGTAAAATTACAGTAGCTCCGTAAGCTTCTGCAAGAGTATGAATATGTTTGGCGCCGGCAATAGATCCTAAAATTGCAGCTCTCTGACCGTCATTGTTTAGTCCTTTTCCTGCGTTGAACGCAGCTCCGCCGTTTGAAAACTGGATAATTACAGGAGAGTTTAATTTCGCTGCAGTTTCCATAACAGCATTTACATTGCTTGAACCAATTACGTTTACTGCAGGCAGTGCAAATTTGTTTTCTTTGGCATACTGAAAAATATCAGTAACTAATTGACCTGTGGCAACTCCTGCCGGAAAAATTCTGCTCATGTTTTACTTTTTATTTTAAATTATTAGGCGTTTTTAAAATTCCTGTAAAGGTAATCATTTTTGAGGAATTACTAATTTCTTTTGTCCCTGCCCCAAAGCAGCTTCTGACGGATTGTTTCGTAGAAACTTAAATGGTTCGGCTGTACCAGAAGGATTTGAAAATCTGCCTTTTTGATGATGATTTCTTTGTCGGTTTCTATATGGACCAGTCTGGAGTCCAGAGAAAGGGAATACTGTGGCACTCTGCTTTCCACTTTAAATTTTATTTCCACTCTGTCATTTACAACCAAAGGTCTTACGTTGAGATTGTGCGGAGCGATAGGGGTAATGACAAAATTTTCGTTATTGGGAGAGATAATCGGCCCTCCGCAGCTTAAAGAATAAGCGGTAGATCCTGTAGGAGTGGAAACAATGACTCCATCACCCCAGAATACATTCAAAAACTCGTCATTGATATAAGAATCTACCGTAATCATGGAGGTGGTTTCTTTTCTGGACACGGTAACGTCATTCAGTGCATATGGGAAAAAATCACCGGATTTTGGGGAAACAACCTCAATTACAGCACGGCGGCTTGTCTTCACATCACCTTTCAAGATGGCATCAAGTTCTTTAAAAGCCTCTTCTTTTGTAAAGCTGGCTAAAAACCCTAATCTTCCGGTATTCACCCCAACAATCGGGATCTCCAGGTCTTCAATAAAGGTGAGGGAGTTCACAATAGTTCCGTCACCTCCGAAAGTAAAGAAAAGGTCTACTTCTTTGTCCAGAAGGTCCTGCTTGCTGTTAAATGTTTCAAATATCTTTGAGAACTGAAGTGCTTCAGCCATTTCGTCATACAGAACAGATTTTACGCCTCTGGTTTCAAGTTCTGAAATAAACTTGCTTAAATATAAAAAAGTATCGAGGTCTTTTTTCTGAGAATATATGGCTGCCTTCATGTTATATTTCTATGAATTTTTGGAAAAACCCGAATCTGTCCTTAAACAGGTCCGATTTTTCATCAGAATAGTATTTTTCAACAATTCTATAATCGTACCGGTCAAAAGTAGCGTCTATCGAAGACAGGTTTTCGTTGCTGATTTTAATGGTTACCTGGATTACTTCATCAGACATAAAAGAGATGAATCCGCCATAGAATTTTGAGTTGTTGCTTTCCACAATGTTGGCGATCTCCGTCATCGAATACTTTCTGGCCGGCGTTTCTATGGTAAGAATAGCTCCTGTTTCTGAAAACAGCGGATAGCGGGAAAGATTCTGGAAAATATCTTCACAGGTGATATACCCAAGATATTTTTCATTTTTATTGATCACAGGAATCACATTGGCACTGAACGTATAGAAAAGACGGATGCTGTCCATGATATTATTGTCTTCCAGGATGGCAAAGCGCTCGATCTGATGTTCGAGGTCCTTCAATATCCCGTCATCTTCATAAAGAAAGTCTTCCGCAATAGCTCCGTAGAAATGATGGGATTTTTTAATGAAAATGTGGGAATATCCAAAATCCTCTAACATATTTCTTGCTGATTCTATTGAGTCAGTAAGGCTAAAACACGGAAAGTCTTTTGAGATATAATCCTTGATAAACATTGTGCTAATTTATAAAAAATTAAATGAAACTTTTTCTCAAAACATCACTTTTTTTCTGGGAAAATTAAAAAAATGATGTTAAAATTTGTTCGTAAAGAAAAAAAAAGTATCTTTGTCGCCTTTCATTTTTACTTTTTATTAGATTTATTTCAAACTGCACTGTCTTTTAAGGACATATGCAGTTTTTTTATTTAAGGGCTTTTGCAAACTCCCACATCACAATTCCGCCGCATACACTTACATTCAGAGAGTGCTTGGTTCCGAGCTGTGGAATTTCAAGAAATGTATCAATATTGGGGAGTGCTTCATCACTTATTCCTTCCACTTCGTTTCCTAAGATCAACGCGTATTTTTTTGATTTATCGATGCTGAAATCGGTGATCATAACGCTGTCTGTTGTCTGTTCGATCCCTATAATTTGATATCCACGACTTTTATAATCGTTTATCGCTGTGTTAATGTCACTTTCGTGGGCCCAGTCCACACTTTCCGTAGCTCCAAGTGCGGCTTTGTGGATCTCACGGTGTGGCGGCTGCGGAGTAATACCACAAAGGATTATTTTTTCGATCAGAAAAGCATCTGCTGTTCTGAAAGATGCCCCTACATTATGCATGCTCCTCAGGTTGTCTAAAATAATGACCAATGGAATTTTCTCAACCTTCTTAAATGTTTCTACATCTATTCTGTTAAGTTCTTCCAGTTTTAATTTCTGTACCAATTGTTTTATTTTGTTGAGATTAATTTTCCTTCTCTGTATATTTCTGTTTTTTCAACGCTTCCGTCTTCACGGTAATGAACCCGGCTTCCATTCCATTTATCGTTGGCAAATTCTGTTTCACGTTGCAGTTTGCCTGATGGATAAAATGATTTCCATTTTCCGACAGCAAGCCCGTTCTCATACTGACCGATCTGTTTTACAGATTTTCCGTTTTCGTAGAAAACTTTGCTTTCACCGTGTAATTTAGCAAATTTATAATTGGAAATTTCCGCCACGACTCCCGAAGGGGTGTAAAAAGTAGCCGTAAAGCTGTTATCATAAATGTTTTTATCACCATTCCTAAAAACTTCTTTTGAAGTAAGAACACCATTTTTATCGTAATAAGCCCATTCTTTTACTTTATAGTCTTTCTTGTATTCTCCTTTAGCCTGAACTTTTCCGTTGTCATGATAATAAATGGCATCGCCTTCCACTTTTCCCTTCTTCCATTCAAGAATCTGTTTTACCTGTCCGTTATCATAGAAAGCTTTGCACGATCCCTCCTGAAGTCCGTCTTTGAATCCGCATGGTTTTTGTGCTATTGCCCACGATGATGCGGCCATTAACAGCAGAAAAAAGTATTTCATAGATATTTTTATTTCAAAAATAGCAAAATACTTATATTTGATTTAAAATATTAACATGAAAAAAATATCCACTTTACTGCTGTTGGTATTCGCTTTTCTATTTTCACAGGCACAGAACACCTATTATCCTCAGGCTTTTTTTGATAAAAAGCTAGCCAGGGAGATGCTTAGCTTTGGAAATTCTACGATAGAAGGAGTGGCTTCCACGAAACAGAAAAACAACTGGGGAATTAAACCCCTGCTTGGGGCAAAGCACTATGCTCCTAAAGGAACCGTAGTGATGCTTTTTCCTGTGACTCCTTATTTTGATGAGTTTTACAGCATGAGAAGAAAGTACGAGAGCAAGAAAACAACAGTCTACATGTCCGAAGATGCATTTAAATATAGGCTGGAAGCATTAACGGACGATCACGGGCGATTTAAGTTTGAAAAGTTAAAACCCGGAAAATATTACCTGGAAACGATTGTTAATTTTACAGCTACTGCAAGCTATCAGGAGCAGACAGGAAGATCAGATGCTTATAATGCCTATGGGGGTTATCTGTATTCTACTCCCATATACCAGACCTTTTTTTATGGTTATTCTGCAGCGAACCGCGAAAGTAAATTCGTAGAGATAAAAGCAGACGGAGAAATCAAAGAAATCAACCTTTAAGGTTGATTTTTAATTTTTAAGCCCCATAATCTGGTGTACACTCCTCTCAATATTTTGTGCCAATGCTTCCATAGGAATATCATTTTCATCATTATTGAAAGGGTCTTCAATTTCCTCAGCAATCAGTTCCAGACTCATCAGAACATAATAGACGAACACGGTAAGCGGGATCATCAGAAGTCCGATCGTTATTACATAGGCAACAGGCAACGCAAGGACATATAAGATGATAAATTTCTTAACAAACGAAGAATAAGAGTAGGGAATAGGGGTGTTTTTAATTCTCTCACAGCCTCCACAGACATCCAGAAATCCGGAAAGCTGGGTGTCAAGATACAACATCTCGATATCTGATATCTTTCCTTCTTTTTTCAGTTGATTCAGTTTATAGGTCAAAAGAATGACAATTTCACTGGGCCCATGATGTTTAAGGGATTTTTCAATTTCTGTATAATCTTCGTCTAAAGCCAGTCTTGTAGATTCTTGTGAAAGATGCTTGGCCAGAAAATGCGGAAAGTACTTTAAATATCTTGAAATTTGCTCTGCGTCTTGCCGGTTGTCACCCAAAATAGCATTAATCTTTACGGCGAAATTCCGGGTATCATTCACCAGCTTACCCCAAAGTTTCCTGCCTTCCCACCATCTGTCATAAGCCGTATTCGTTCTGAAAACCAGCAATAGCGATAATACAAAACCCAGCAGAGAATGGATCATTCCAACATTGCTTACCCCTGATTTTGCAGTAAGATGAAGGTATTCCACCTCCAGATACTGGATCCCCCACGAATAAAGCCCCACAAGAATCATCGTCGGAAAAAGAATCTTCATGGTATCGCTTTTATGCATACTGAAAAGGATCTTCAGGAAATGTTTGGTGTTGTAGGCTCTCATAAATATGCTTAGTCTTACAAAGATAATTTTTTCATTTTATCCCTGCTTTATCATGAAGCTTAAAATAATTTTAAAAATAAAGCAAAAGGGCAAAAGACAGATTGACCACAGATTTCTCAGATTTTCACAGATGATTGCGCATAGTTTTTTTAACATTAAGATTTGTGAAGGAGATAAGGGCAGCTAGGAGAAAATCTTAGATTTTTTTAGCTCTGGTTCTTAAAGTGAAGCTCAGCTTGATGATTTTAAAATCTTCAAAGATCTTAATGTTTTAAATCCTGTTTATAAAAATCTCTGATTTTTAAACTTATGTGTACTTCTTATTCTCAATACTTTAAACTAAAAAATAACTAAAGTGTTTAAAAACTTTTGTCCTTTTGTTGTTTAAATCAGGGCCCAGAATTCCCGATACCATTTTTTAATTTTCACAGATTTCAAAAAAACACTATTTTTATTTCGCATTAAATAACAAACAAGATGATCCTCGAAAACGTAGATGTAGTCAACGATATCAGTAAAGAAGATTTTCAGAAGAATTATTTCAAAAAACATAAGCCGCTTTTGATCAAAAATTTTGCGGCCAGATGGGATGCCTTCGACAAATGGAATCTTGCCTATATCCGTGAGAAAGCAGGTGATCAGATCGTGCCGTTGTATGATAATAAACCGGCTGATGCTTCCAAAAGCTCAGATGCTCCTGTCACGAATATGAAAATGAAGGATTATATCGACCGGATTAAAAGCGGACCATCAGATCTGCGGATCTTTTTCTATATCATTACAGACCGGCTTCCGGAACTGCTGAAAAATTTCACGTATCCCGACCTGGGGATTAAGTTTTTTAAGCGGCTGCCAACTCTTTTCTTTGGGGGAAGTGAGGCCCATGTTCTGATGCATTATGATGTAGATCTGGGAGATTTTCTTCATATTCATTTCGAGGGTAAGAAAAGAATCCTGCTATTTGATCAAAAACAATCTGCCTTTTTATATAAAGTGCCGCTCTCTGTTCATACGGTTTATGATATAGATTATGAAAATCCTGATTATGAGAAGTTTCCGGCCTTACAGTATGCCAAAGGCTATGAAATTTTTATGGAGCATGGTGATGCGCTTTTCATTCCCGGGGCATTCTGGCATTTTAACAGATATCTGGAACCGGGATTTTCCATGTCGCTCAGGGCTCTTCCCAACAAACCGAATGTTTTTGCCAATATGATGTACCATGTTTTTATCATGAGGTATACAGATAAGCTTCTTCGTAAGCTGTTTAAGGCTAAGTGGGTGAATTACAAGCAGAAATGGGCTTATGAAAAAGGGACGGAAGCTTTTGAAAAGAAAAGGAAATAGTCTTGAAGGTTGAAGAGGGAAGCTGGAGGTTAATGTATCTCCTTATAATATTTCCTGTGACGGTTATAATTGAAAGTCAATTAGGAAAGTCAGAATGTTTTAAAAAATTAATTAAAAAATATTCAGTGGTTCTGTAGAGCTTCAGAAACTTCTATCTTCCGGCATCCATCTTCCCTCTTATTCATTAATAAGACCGAAGATTTTGGCATCTACAAACCTTCCTTTTTCAAAAAAATAATCACGCAGAGTGCCCTCATCTTTAAAGTTTAAAGAGTTCAAAAGCTTTTCGGAAGAAATATTGGAAGGGTCTATGAATGCGTCTACCCGGTGAAGTTTCATACTTTCAAAGCCAAAAGTAAGAATAGAAAGAATAGCTTCTTTCATATAGGCGTTTCTCCAGAATTTAGGATTCAGTTCATAGCCGATCTCAGCACGGAAATGCTCCGGGAACCAGTTATGGTAGCCGCATGTTCCAATAACTTTCTTGTCGGATTTTAATTCCAGTGCCCATCGGAATCCTTTTCCTTTTTCAAATTCATTATTAAAATGTTGGATGATTTTTTGAGCATCTTCCTGTGTTTTAAAGGTTTCCAGATCATAATATTCCATGACTTCATCCAGAGAAAAATATTCGAAGAGGTCTTCTGCATCATCAATAGTCAGCTGTCTTAAAAGAAGTCTTTCAGTTTCTAAAACAGGGTAGATCATAGAGTTTATATTTACTGAAAAATACAACAAATATTTTATTCTGAACATATAATACAGCTTTTGATCCCCATAGCGAGATTAATTTCATCACAATTTCCAACCCTGAATTTATTTTATTTAAATTTGGGGCTCATTTTTTATTATGGCAAAAACGAAGAAGGAAACCCCGTTAATGACGCAGTATAATACCATCAAGGCGAAATACCCTGATGCACTGCTGTTATTCAGGGTTGGAGACTTTTATGAAACGTTCGGGCAGGATGCTGTGAGAACCTCCCAGATTCTGGGTATTGTTCTTACCAAAAGAGCTAATGGAGAAGGACATATAGAGCTGGCAGGATTTCCACACCATTCAGTAGACTCCTATCTTCCAAAATTGGTAAGAGCCGGAATGAGAGTTGCCATCTGTGATCAGCTGGAAGACCCAAAAATGGTCAAAGGAATTGTAAAAAGAGGCGTTACAGAGCTTGTGACACCAGGTGTTACCTTTAACGATCAGGTATTAAATTCAAAAAAGAATAATTTCCTTCTTTCTCTGCATAAAGAAAAAGAGAAGTACGGAATTGCCATGGTGGATGTTTCTACCGGCGAGTTTTTGGTGAGCGAAGGAAATCTGGAAAAGATCCTGCATATCATCAATACTTTTGATCCCAGCGAAATTGTGTACCAAAGAAGTGTTCAATTGCCGGAACAGCTCAAAAATAAAAGCGCCTTTAAGCTTGAAGACTGGGCTTTCCAGTATAATTTTGCCTACGAAAAACTGACCTCGCATTTTAAAACGAATTCTTTAAAAGGGTTTGGTACAGAAAACCTTCCACTGGCTATTACAGCAGCGGGAGCCATTTTCGCTTACCTGGTAGAAGATACACACCACAATCTGCTGGCACATATCACAAAGCTTCAGATCATTCCACAGGAAGATTACCTGATGATGGACAACTTTACCCTGAGAAATCTTGAAATTGTTTATCCAAGTAATCCACAGGGAAAATCGCTCCTGGATATTATTGACAAAACATCTACCCCGATGGGTGGAAGGTTATTGAGAAGAAGAATCATTCTTCCGTTAAAATCGGTGGACGAAATTATGAGGAGACTTTCTCTGATTGATTTTCTGAACGAAAATGATCAACTGAAATACGAGATTTGTCAGTTGTTGAAATCGATCTCGGACCTTGACAGGCTGATGGGGAAACTGGCTGCAGAAAAGATATCTCCGAAAGAACTTGGCTATCTGCGCCAGAGTCTGATCAACATTCATCAGATTAAAGCGTTGCTTCATCCTCATGCAGATGTTCTGGCCTGGCTGGAGCCGTTATTTGATATGGATGAACTGATCAAATTTTTGCAGAATCATCTCAATGAAGAGCTTCCGGTGAATATCTCCAAAGGAAATATTATCAAAGAAAGCATCTCGGAAGAGCTTGACCGATTGAGAAATCTACAAAGTAAAGGCCGTGGTTTCCTGGATGAGATGTGCCAGAGAGAAATAGAAAGAACGGGAATTTCAAGCCTTAAAATCGATTTTAATAATGTTTTCGGATATTATATAGAAGTAAGGAATGCCCATAAAGATAAAGTTCCCGCTGATTGGTTGAGAAAACAAACGCTTGTCAATGCAGAGCGTTACATCACCGAAGAGCTGAAAGAATATGAAAGCCAGATTCTTGGTGCCGAAGAAAAAATAGGGGTGTTAGAAAATGAGCTGTATAGAAATGTGTGTGCCGAAACAATGGTCTATATGGATCAGATCCAGGGAAATTCCAATATTATTGCACAGCTTGATGTAGCGGTGGGACTTTCGGAACTGGCTGTTTCTGAAAGCTATACGAAGCCCGTTCTTAATCAGGGATATGCCATTGACCTTAAAGAGGCAAGACACCCGATTATTGAAAATGCACTTCCTTTGGGAGAAAAGTACATTCCGAATGATATATTTTTAGACAAAGATTCCCAGCAGATCATCATGGTGACCGGACCTAACATGGCCGGTAAATCAGCGATCCTGCGTCAGACAGCAATTGTATGCCTTTTGGCTCAGATTGGAAGTTTTGTTCCCGCAAAACATGCTGAAATTGGGGTTTTGGATAAAATTTTTACAAGGGTAGGAGCGACCGATAATATCTCTGCCGGTGAATCTACTTTTATGGTAGAAATGAACGAAGCCGCCAATATCCTGAACAATATTTCGGAACGCAGTCTTATCCTGCTGGACGAAATAGGACGTGGAACATCTACCTACGACGGAGTTTCTATCGCATGGGCTATTGCAGAATACCTTCATCAGCATCCTACGCAGGCAAAAACTTTATTTGCAACCCATTATCATGAATTGAATGAAATGACGGTGAATTTTGAAAGAGTGAAGAACTTCCACGTTTCCATCCAGGAAAATAAAGGAAATATCATTTTCTTAAGAAAGCTGATTCCGGGAGGCAGTGAGCACAGTTTCGGTATCCATGTGGCTAAACTGGCGGGAATGCCGGCAAAAGTGGTCAACAGAGCCAATGAAATCCTTAAAACCCTTGAAGCGAGCCGTACACAAAACACCAGCACTTCTGAAAGCATCAAAAGAGTAACAGAAGAAAATATGCAGCTCTCGTTCTTCCAGCTGGATGATCCGGTTCTGGAAAATATCCGTGAGGAACTCACAAAAATAGATATCAATACCTTGACACCTATTGAAGCTTTAATGAAGCTTAATTCAATAAAAAAAATGATTGGAGGCTAATCCAATCATTTTTTTATTTGTATTGATTAGCAACAAACTCCCTTTGTATCACATGCCCCTATGTACAACTCTCCATCATTGTTACAAAAACAGGTTGTAACACAGGTAGGTCCGTTACCACCATTAATTTCTTTTAATTCATTTTTCGTTAATTTTCTTTTTTGAAGATTTGTTTTCATGTTAAATATTTTAGTTAGGTTTTAAAATGGTCTTTTGTAAAGTTCTGTCAATTAGCAGCAGTATCCGTCACTGCCTCTTGGTCCAATGATCATGAAATGGCTGGGTACACCTCTGAGCTTGCACAGGCCTTCAGCACATGAAGCTCCTCCGTTGATCTCTTTTAACTCTTTTTTTGAAAGTTTTCTGCTTTGAAAGTTTGATTTTTTCATACCAATTATTTTGTAGTTAACTTAAATCCTTAACAGCAGTATCCGTCCTGAATACCATAAACGCCATACAATTCTACTCCGGTCACCGGATCAATACAGCTCACGACTCTTGGACATACAGGTCTGAAGCCTCCACTGATTTCTTTCAATTCTTTTTTTGAAAGCTTTCTTGGTTGAAGATTTGATTTTTTCATAATAATTTTAATTTAGGTATAGCTAATTTACATTTTATTTTATATAATTCTATAGTTGGTGATAAAAAATAAATATCATTAACAAAGTTTAACAGATTGATACTTAAAGAAAAGGATAGCATTCGTTAACTTTAAGCATGAAGAATTTATTAAGTATACTCCTCCTTTTTTTATCCTTTGCTGGTTTGAGTGCTCAGCAGAAAGAAGTTTCCATTATGAAATACGAAGATTTTGAAAAACGTATTCAGAAGGATAATGATAAGTTGTTGGTTGTCAATTTCTGGGCGACTACCTGCGCTCCTTGTGTGAAAGAACTTCCTCATTTTATGGAGATTAATAATAAATTTAAGGATCACTCAAACTTTAAAATGATTTTGGTTTCGCTGGACAGGCTTGTAGATAAAGAAAGAGTATTGAAATTTATCAAAAATAAAAACCTTACTGCTGAAGTGATTCTACTGGATGATATTAAAAGAATGAATACCTGGATTCCAAGGTTTGAAAAAGACTGGGACGGAAATATTCCGGTGACAATCTTCTATAAAAATGGTGAAAAAGTGTATTTCAACGATGGCGAAATGAGCAAAGAAGACCTGGAAAAGACCATCAACAATAATTTAAAATAAAAAAATATCATATGAAAAATCTGAAAATTTTAATGGCTGCATTTATTGTTGGGTTTGGAGTGCTGAGCTTTACAACAACAGATCATAAAGCTGACGCTTCTCAAAATACATCTGTAAATTCTGCTGTAAAAGGGTATGAAGTTGGAGATGAAGCCGCTGATTTTAAGTTGAAGAATATTGACGGTAAAATGGTTTCTTTAAGCGATTTTAAAAGCTCGAAAGGATTTATAGTAATATTTACCTGCAACCATTGTCCGTACGCAAAAAAATACGAAGACAGGATTGTAGAATTAGATAAAAAGTTCAAGGATCAGGGTTATCCGGTTATTGCTGTTAATCCTAATGATCCCAATGTACAGCCGGAAGACGGGTACCAGCAGATGATCGAAAGGGCAAAACAAAAGGGGTTTACTTTCCCATATTTGGTAGATGAAGGACAAAAGATATATCCGCTTTACGGAGCTACAAAAACACCTCATGTTTTTGTCCTTCAGAAAGAAAACGGAAAAAATATCGTGAAATATATCGGAGCTATTGACAACAATTATGAAAATCCAGACGATGTATCCGAATATTATGTTCAGGATGCTGTAAATGCCCTGATCAAAGGTGAACCCATAAAAATGACAAAAACAGTAGCTATAGGATGTACAATCAAAGTAAAGAAATAATATATTTGTATTAATATTATAAAAAATCGGTGTTCATTGAATGCCGATTTTTTATGACCGAAATTGAATGAGGTTTTATCTACTTAATAGGGGTGGGCTTTAGCCTGCACAAACAGAAATCAGCCATAAAGGCTTTATCCAAAATTTAAGCACAGCATGGAATTTAAATTCAGCCTGAAATATCTTCTTCTTACCATTGTTATCTTTCTTGCAGAAGTTCTGATCGCCACAAAACTGGCCCATATTTTCTTTGTAAGAGCTTATCTTGGTGACGTGATAGTCGTTATGCTTCTATACACATTTGTTAAAACCTTTGTGAAGATCAATAATGAAAAGCTTATCCTTGGAATTTTAATTTTTTCCTGTATGGTAGAATTTGCACAATACTTTACTGTTGCAGAAAAATTAGGCTTTCGCCCTGGAAGCCTGATGTATATTGTAATCGGAAATTCTTTCTCTTGGATAGATATTCTATGTTATGCTGCAGGATGCCTGCTGCTTTTCCTTGGGTTGAAGTTTAGCCAATTGAAGAAAGAAAAGCAAACTATTGCAGGCTAAATACCAAAGGCTGTCTCATGATGCTCCGGACTTTTTTGCCATTCTCTTCTGCAGGAATCCATTGTATTTTGATCATTTTCAAAGCTCTTAGAAATTCATCTTTTACCATTTTATATTCGTAGGATTCTATTTTAATATCCACCATATTTCCTTCTGTGTCTACAATAAAAGTAGCAACGGCTTTAGCTTTCATAATCTCCGCTTTTACTAATGGAGAGGTCCGGAAATTCTTTAAAACTTCCTTTACAAATGCCTGGTGCCCGCCAGGAAACGCCGCAATCTGGGATGGTCGGGGTTCTGCATCTACCGATGGCTTCGGACCTGGAATTACAGTTGAATCTTTTTGGGCGGCAATAGAAACAGCCCAGAATAACAGAATAAAAAACAAATATTTTTTCATAGGTAAATCTTATCTTCCAAAGCTGTCATATTTATCTTCTGCATATTTTATAAAGCGGTTAAGCAAAGCTACATTCTCCTTTTCCATTGGAGAAAGTTCCTTATCAACATTATTTGAAACAGGAATATACCAGTCCGTCTGTTCAAAGAAATACCTGTAAGTCTCTTTTTTGAAAGAATAACCATGTCTTGCAAAAACAGAATTTTTGATGATTTCAAGATCTATTTTCCGTAAGTTTTTCAGGTCTTTTTCAGATAGCTTTTGCTTTGATGCATTCAAATTAAAAATCGCTTCAGAAGCTACCCTGTTTTTAGAAGTCGTATAGCTTTCCGTCTTTCCGGTTTCTTCGTCTGTATATTTTTCCACAAAATCCTTTGGATTGGACCAGTCAACCAGATCAGAATCCTTATCCAGCATAAAATTAGGATTGTATACAAATTCCTTTTTTGAAAGTTTAATCGTTTTTAAAGGTGATTTTACTGCAGTTTTATTAAAAGCATTCCATTTTCCGGTGATGCTGTCACCACTTAATTTTACTTCAAATCTACCGTCTGTTTTATCATTGCCAGGCTCATCCAGTACAAAAGATTTAGTGCTTTCATTAAAAATACCCCTGAATGGACGCTGATTTCCATTGACGATGCTTTGTCCATAGACACTGTCTTTAGTTATTCTGTTAATTTTCAGTGAAATTCTCTTATTGATGCTGCCCTCATATTCAGAGCCGTCGGTTTCATCTACCATTTTTTCCATCCCGGCAAAATCACCGGTATAAATTCCGTAATATTCTTTGTAGATTTCAGGAACTGCTACAGAATCTTTTTTGGCGATCACCGAATCTTTTCCTGTTTCGTTTACTTTTCCATCTTTCTTACAGCTCAGAAGAGAGACTGCCAGCATGGAAGCTAGGGTGTAATTTAGAATTTTCATATATGTTTTTTTGTAATTAAATATTCAATCAAAAGGATATTGGGAATCCAGCCAAGCCATGCAATGATTTGGTAGACATCCATTGGGTTTGGGTGGAATAAATATACAATAATAACTTTCCAGATCCGTAAGGTAAGCGCAGATAAAGTAAGGGCAAAACTTCGCCACATCCACTTCTTGTGTTCTTTAAACCTTTTCCTTCTTGCCGATTGATAGGCTTTATACGTAGTAAACCACCAAAGAGATCCTAGAATAACGAACGAAATTTTAGATAAAAAGCCTCCGTTGGCAAAAAATCCCATATAGATTCCGGAAGGTGCCGCCAGAATCAGAATTAAAAAAATATAGACTTTGCCAATATTCCTGTGAAAATTTTCAATCCCGAAATTTTTTCTGAGAATAGCCAGAAATCCAGAAAATAGCACAAAAATACTGGTATACACATGGGTGTAGAAAAAAGAAAGATATTCCGGTCTGTCATGAACTTCCGTCTGCTTGATCATCAGAAAGCTTACATTAGGATCGAAGGGAAAATATTCTAGCGTAATTTTAAGCATTAACCAAAAGAAATATCCAAACCCAAACATTAAAAGGGTTTTTAATAAGAGAGGAATATTTTTTTTAATGGCAAGCATTTATTAAAATTTGCTGATCTTTAAATACTTATACCCATAGGGATTTCATACCAGGTCTTAATGGGTTGGCCGTTACGCATGGCAGGCTTCCATTTTGTTTTAATCCTCCTAATCACACGGGTCATTTCTTTATTCATGGAAGGGTCATCACCTGTTGTTGAAACGGAACTCATGCTGCCATCAGTATGAATTAAAAATTTTGTAACAGATTTCAGTGTTCCTGAGCCATTAAGCTTGGAATGGTCAAATTCAGATGAGATATGTCTTCTCAATGCTGTCATTCCACCAGGAAATTCAGCAGGAATGTCTGTTTCAAGAAGTGGAGAGATAACAGAATCAACAGCGTTCGGCTGCTCCGGTGTCTTTTCTTTTGTTGAGACTTGTGAAAAGACCAATTGTGCTCCTAAAAGCAAAAATAATATTGATATTTTTTTCATCATGATAAATGATTTAAATGTTGTGCAATAAGCCACGCCTCACTCCAGCATGCTTGGAAATTAAATCCTCCCGTCACAGCATCAATATTCAAAACTTCTCCGGCAATATAAAAATTCGGGAGTAGTTTTGAAGACATATTTTTAAAGTTAATTTCCTTTAAATCAACGCCTCCGGCGGTTACAAACTCGTCTTTAAAAGTAGACTTTCCCGTAACCTTCAGCTTTTTTCTACAAAGGTTTTCAAGGATCTTCTGTATTTCTTTCCCTGAAATATTGGAGATTTGTTTATTAAGATCAACCTGTGAAACATCCAATATTTTCTGCCAGAACCGGTTGGTAATGTCAAAGATTTTCGCCTGTCCAATTGTCTTTTTCGGATTAGACTGTTTAAAGTTATGGAAACTTTCTTCAGCCTCATCCACAGATTTTGAAATAAAATTCACTTCAATTTCAAAATGGTACTTTGATTTCGCAAGACTTATCGCTTCCCATGCTGAAATTTTCAGAACAGCTGGTCCTGAAAGGCCCCAGTGTGTAATCAGTAAAGGCCCGCTTTCCTCAGTTTTTAAGGAAGGAATTGAGATTTCAGCATTTTCAAAGCTGGTTCCGGGAATATCGTGTAGCAATTCATCTTTAATATTGAAGGTAAAAAGTGATGGGACGAGATCTATGATCTTGTGACCCAGATTTTCAACGATTTTCAGTGATTTCGGAGAACTTCCGGTCGTATAAACGACATAATCCGCCTGAAAATCTCCCAAACTGGTCTTGACAAGATATTTTTCATCCTGTTTTTCAATTTCTTTTACAGAACATTTTGTTTTGACCTCAACCTTTTTATTCTGAATTTCATTCAGGAAAGTATTGATAATGGTCTGTGAAGAATTGCTTTCCGGAAAAACCCGGTTATCATTCTCAATTTTCAATGGTACATTGCGTTGGTCAAACCAATCCATAGTATCTCCCGGCTGAAATTTGGTAAAAACACTTAGCAGTTCCTTATTTCCCCTTGGATAAAACTGAACCAGTTCCCTTGGATCAAAACAGGCATGCGTAACATTGCAACGTCCGCCACCTGAGATTTTTACCTTCTGAAGTACATCCGAGTTCTGTTCAAGGATGGTAATTTTATATTTTTTTTCGTCAAGATTCGATGCGCAGAAAAAGCCTGCGGCGCCACCTCCGATAATAATGATCTGTTTCATGTAATGGTAATCCTATGCTGAAGATTATTTTTTCAAAAGTACAATTTTTATAAACCATCTTATTTGAGTAATTTTGAAGATTATAATTTAATCATACTAAAAACAACTTTTACATGATTTTTTACCATAAATTCGAAGTACGCTGGAGTGACCTTGATGCCAACAAGCACTTAGCCAATTCATCATATGTACAGTACTGTGCCCAGTCCAGAATGGCCTTTATGACCAAAGAAAAAATGGGAGTAACCCAGTTGAGCCGATGGGGAATAGGACCTGTGATTCTGCATGAAAGATATTCTTTCTTCAAAGAGATTTACGCCGACCAGACGGTTATCGTAAGCCTTGAGATCGATGGATGCTCGGAAGACTCTTCCATCTACAGATTTCTCCATAAATTCTATACGCCGGACGGGGTACATTGTGCCACTGCAGAGGCTACAGGAGTGTGGATCGATATGATGCTGAGAAAAATGACAACCCCGCCGGATGATGTGGTTGAAGCAATGAACAAATACAAAAGCCCTGAAACAATAGTGATGAGTAGGGAAGATTTCAAAAAGCTTCCTTTCCAGCCAAATAATGTGGATCCGGCAGAATTTAGCTAATTCGAAGTTTAAAGTTCACAGTTCAATGTTGAATGTCTTTAATACATTTTACACTGAACATTAATACAAAAGAAATTATGTTTGAAGATAAATCACAGGAACTTACTCCCATTTCCAAATTAGGAGAATTTGGTCTTATAAAGCATTTGACGCAATATTTTCCACTATCCAATGAGTCTTCGGAACTTGGAGTAGGAGATGATGGGGCAGTTATCAATCCTGGAAATAAAAAAGTTGTTCTTACAACGGACGTCCTTGCAGAAGGAGTTCACTTTAATTTAGGCTACGTCCCATTAAAGCATTTAGGCTACAAAGCTGTTGTCGTAAACCTCAGCGATATTGCAGCAATGAATGCTGTGCCGACGCAGATTTTGGTTTCTATGGCCGTGTCCAGCCGTTTTCCGGTAGAAGCTTTAGAAGAAATTTATTCCGGAATTCAGGCTGCTTGTGCAAGATATAAAGTTGATCTTATTGGTGGAGATACCACAAGCTCTAATTCCGGACTTGTTATGAGTATTACTGCTGTAGGAATTGAGGATGAAGAGAATATTGTAAAAAGAAGCGGGGCAAAACCTAATGACCTTCTGGTTGTAAGTGGAGATTTGGGTGGTGCTTACATGGGATTGCAGATCCTTGAAAGAGAACATGCTGTTTTCCTCGCCGACCCAAATATGCAGCCCGAAATGGAGGGCTATGACTATATTCTTGAAAGACAGCTTAAACCTGAAGCAAGAACAGACGTTAAAGCAATTTTGGAAGAGTTGGATATCAAACCGACTTCCATGATCGATATTTCTGACGGTCTGGCTTCTGAGATCCTTCACCTTTCTGACCAGTCTAAAACCGGTTTCAGGTTATATGAAGAGAAGATCCCAATGGACAGCCTTACGATTTCCACGGCGGATGAAATGAACCTTAACCCGGTCATGACTGCATTAAGCGGTGGTGAAGATTATGAACTGCTGTTCACTATTTCACCAAATGATTTTGATAAGATTAAAAACCATCCTGACTTTACGATCATTGGTCATGCTGTAGACAATGAAGAAGGTAACTATATGGTAGCAAGAGGCTCTAAGCAGCTTGTTCCCCTTACGGCACAGGGCTGGGATGCTTTTTTAAACAGCCAGCAAAAATAAATAGAATTATATTTAATTTGAATATTGTAGAAAACCGCAGCATTTTTTGCTGTGGTTTTTGTTTAGTTGAATAATATTAAAAAATTGATTAATGCCTCCATCAGAAAAAAACATTCCCACTCACCATCTCACCTCCGAACAGTTTCAGCTGATGACTCTTGATACAGGACATCCGGAAAATTTTAATGATGTTCACCGTCACAATTTCTTTGAGATTATCTGGTTCCAAAAAGTAAGTGAAAATAGCAGCCTGGAATTGGATTTTGAAAGTTATAGCCTTGAAAATAACCAGATCTGTATCATCGCACCCGGACAGGTATTCAATATGAAGTTAAGAGGGGAAAAGGGGTTTGTAATTGCCGTTAGCAGAGAAATATTTAAAGAAGCGTGTGAAATTGAATCCATCTTGACCGGAGGAACAATTCCGTTCTTATTGGATGAAGAAAATAAGGCAATTTGCAGTACGATCATTTCGCTTATAGAAAAAGAATATAACGGTACATCGAGGATCGATTTATTAAAAACCTATCTGAGAGCATTCTGTATCATTATAACAGAACAGATCAGCTTCCAGGACCCTTCTGTTAATGACAGGCTACGTATCTGTCAGCTGGTAAGCCTGATCGAAGAACATTATACCATTGAAAAAGATACTGGTTTCTATGCGAATCAAATCAAAATAAGTGCACACCACCTCAATGACATTGTCCGTCATTCAAGAGGAACTACCGTAAAAAAAATGATCGCCCAGCGTCTTTTGCTGGAGGCTAAAAGAGAGCTCAGCTTTGGAGCATTAACCATTAAAGAAATTGCTTTTAAGCTTGGCTTTAATGATGCGTCTTATTTCTCCCGTTTTTTCAGAAAACAGGCGGGTCAGAATCCTGAAAGCTTTAAAACCGGGAAAGAATAACCTCCATATTGTTCTTTTAAAATCATTTTTGAATAAAGGAATTTCAAAAAATTGTAAAACATTATCCTCAGTTTGTACCGGTCTTCCTTCAGTTCCTGTATTGAGTGGCTTTACTTTTTAAAGGAATTTTGCCGGAAGAAAAACCGCCTCTGCGGATTGTTTTTACTGACTTACCCTTTATGAGAAACTTAAGTATCGTAGTGTTTATTCTGGCACTGCTCAACACCCTGGAATCACTGAGTATAGATCTTTATCTGCCTGCTTTTCCAAGCATGGCCCAGATTTTTCAAACTGATATCGGACATATTCAGATCTCAATTTCTGTGTTTTTTGCAGGATTTGCTTTCGGGCAATTACTTTGGGGACCTTTGTCTGACAGGACAGGACGTAAACCCATGCTGTACTGTGGACTTTTCCTTTTTATTGCAGGTGCTACAGCCATATTTTTTACAGAAAACATTTATATATTATGGGCGATGCGTTTTCTGCAGGCATTCGGTGGAAGTGCTGGAATTGTGATCGGGAGAGCAATCGTCATCGACCTTTATGACAGGCAGAAATCTGTAGCCATATTTTCGCAGCAGTCTCAGATCAGCGGAATTGCTCCTATTGTTGCACCGCTTCTGGGAAGTGTATTTCTTAAATTTTGGGGATGGAACAGTTCGTTTGCTTTTTTAGGAATAATGGGGCTAATTACCTTTTTTATGGTTTATAAATACGTTCCTGAGACCAATTCAAGAACATCTCTTTCTGATCTTCCCGAAGCCGAAAAAGGATTAAAGAACCATTTAAAAACAATTATTTCCAATAAAGAATTCATCAACAGCACGATGATTGGAAGTATTGCCTTCGCTTCCCTGATCATTTATATTTCCAATGCACCGTTTTTATTTATGAAACTTCATGGGTTCTCCAGCGGCGTTTTCAGCCTGATATTTGGTTTTAATTCATTAGCCTTAATAACCGCTGCATATATTACACCTAAATTAATAAAGAGAATAAGCGATACAAAGCTTTTACTAGCAGCTACCCTTATGCTGTTGATCGTATGCAGCCTGCATATCCTCATCGCTGCCGGAAATCTTTCGGTAGCACTGGAAATTATGATGTTGTATTTATCATTACTTGCTATCGGAATTTTATTTCCTATTACTTCCGCTCATGCTTTGTCTCCTTTTAAAGAAGGGCGAGGGACAGCTGCTGCTGTAATGGGTTTTATGCAGCTGATGGTTACTTTTTTACTTTCAGGACTGGCTGGACTTTTAGAAGCAGATTCCATTATGCCAATGGTTATTTTGCGTACAGGCATTGCATTCATTGCGGTTTGGTTTGCTTACCGCTCATTTAAGAATAAAAAAGCCTCAGTATAATGAAATTCTAGTAGGTTTGAACTCAAGTTGAGTGAAGTACTATTTGTATATTATCATACTGTTTTTCCGTTTGGTCATACTATTTGAGCACTTAATCAAGTAATTTTTGTAACCGCCTTCTAAAAGTATCTCTTTGCATAAAATTTAAATTATGAAGAGAAATCTTTTGGCAGCTGCCTGCTGTCTGCTCGGATATTGGGTCAGTGCACAATCCGGAATATCAGGGGAGCTTAAGACTGAATATATACCTTTTTCCAGCTATATACGTCCGGAAGACAGTGTGAAAACCAATTCTAAAAGTAACTTTAAAAGAGCAGATCTTAACCTCAGCATTCCATTGTCAATGAAAAAAGACAGCAGCGGAAAGATAAAAGCCTGGTCACTTTTACTTAGCGGATCATATGCAAAAATAACCCATAAAGACTATGAAAAACAGCTGTTTCCTGATCAGATGCTGAATGCGCAGGCCGGAATCCAGCACATAAGGCCATTAGGAAAAAAATGGAGCATGATGATGACAGCTACAGTTGGAGTTTACACCGATATGGAGCAGATAAGTTCTGACGATATTCTCGGACAGGGAGGAGTATTATTTATCAGACACTTCAATCCCAATCTGGCTTTGGGAGGAGGACCTGTATTGACAACTGCCTTTGGAGTTCCTATGATATTACCGTGGATCTATTTCGACTGGAAAACAAATGGTAAAATTAAATTCAACATCAACTTTCCGGAAGGAATGGAAGCAGGCTACCTGTTTTCGGACAGATTTGCTTTAAAAGCTGTGGTCAACCTCAGCGGAATGACTGTAGAAAGAAGTAAAGACGGAAAATCCATGTTGTTGGGCTACCAACAGATCACAGCCGGAATCAGGCCAGAGCTGAAGCTCAATGACAAGCTAAGCCTTCGTCTTACAGGAGGAACAGCACTGTTGAGAAGTTTCAATGAAAACGACAGAAAGATCAAAAGTATTTTCAAAGACAAAAAAATAGCAGATCCCAAATTTGCCACCACATTTTATGCAGCCGTATCGCTGAGGTGGAATTTGCCTTAAGTGATTAAGATGGAAGATGGGGGTGGGGAGATGGGAGTGACTATCCAACGATTATTAACTTGTTGTCAATTGATTAGACACGATTCACCAAAGTGTATAAATAAAAGATCGATTTTCTTAACGGCTTCAATAACTTCTCGCTCCAATCTCCCATCCTTATTCATATAATTTGATGAGATAGGTTTAAATAGAAAAGTAGAACATTTAATTTTCGAGAATAATAACTTCCATCATCCAGCCTCCCTCTTCCTTTCCAAATCTACTTACTAATAAGCTTCTTATACACCACCTGATTAAGCAGTTCTTCTTTTCGGGTGCGGGAAATAGGAAGCTCTGTTTTATTGATGTAAAGACGTCCGCCTGAGATCATGTCGATATGGATGATATTGATCAGGAAAGATTTGTGGATCCTGAAAAAATGTTCGGATGGCAGAGACTCTTCAACGGCTTTCATTGTTTGATGAATGACCAGAGACTTGTCTTTAAAGTGCAGTTTCGTATAGTTCTGCATGCTTTCAATATACAGGATATCTACCCAGGAAACTTTTATGAAGGTATCAGATTGTCTTACATACAGAAAAGGATCATCAAAAGGGGAGTTCTTCTTCATCTTTTCAGAAACAATAAACTGCTGTTGTGCTTTGTTCACGGCCTGATAGAAACGGTTAAAGGCAATAGGTTTCAGAAGATAATCCACAACCTGCAGCCGGTAACCTTCCAGGGCATATTCGGAATAGGCGGTTGTGAGAATGCATAAAGGAGGATTTTCAAGCTGTTCCAGAAACTCAAGACCGCTTAAGTAAGGCATATTAATATCCAGAAAAAGAAGGTCAATTTCTTTTTCCTTCACTATGGCATCGGCTTCCAGTGCTGTGGCACAGGTGCCTTCAACGGATAAAAAATCAATCTGATCCGCCAGCTCTTTCAGGTGAAATCTGGCCAAAGGCTCATCATCGATGATCAGACATTTTATTTTAGGGATATTACTGCTCATTATTGTCAGATAATTGTAAGGTTAGAGTTACTTTGTATACATTATCGGCTGTCACAATCGTAAGTTCGTGAGCATTCGGATACTGTAATTTTAAACGTTTTTGTACATTTTGAAGTCCAATCCCGCCGGAGCCGTCCTTCTTTTTATAGGTTGCTGGTTCCAAACAAGAGTTTTCGGCATAAAACAAAAGAAAACCGTCCTTCTCTATACAGGAAATCTTTACATAACCTTTATGACCGGGCAGTCTGCAGACATACTTAAATGCATTTTCGATAAATGGAACCAGAAGAAGAGGAGCAATAAACGACCTGTTATTTCCGGTACTCCAGTCTGCATTCACTTCCAGTTCATTTCCCCATCTTAGCTTTTCAACTTCTACCAGATTCTGCAGGTGTTCAATATCCTTATCCAGAGGAACAAGGTTCTGACTGCAGTGATAGAGCTGATAACGGAGAATATCTGAAAATTTGAGCAGCAGATAATCAGCAAGTTTTGTATCCGTTTTCATCAGAATATGAATATGATTCAAAATATTGAAAACCACATGAGGGTTGATCTGGTCCTGCAGCAGTTTGAGCTGATTTTCTAAATGAGCCTGCTGAAGAAGAATATGATCCCGTTCTATTTTTCCGTGTTCCTGATAAAACTTGATGCCGCAAGTAGATCCATTGATGAGAAATGAAGCGGGTAGCGCGAGATAAAAACCCTTCCATAAGAAAGGAAGATGATCGGTAAAGTCGGCTGGAAGCTGATTTTTTGAGCCTATTTCAATATAAGTGAAGATCAGAGAATAGATGAAGCTCAATAAAAGGATGACTCCTGTAGCCTGGATCAGAAATAATTTCATTTTTTTTAACCGCAATGCTTTTGGAAGGAGTTTGGTAGTAAGAAAATGAGTGAAAAAGAATGAAGAGACCACCAGGGCAATTGTTTGGAGTACGGATGAAACCTTGTCAGAACTAGCCTGAAAGTTGATATACACTGCAGCTGCAAAAACGAGCCAGAAAATAGCAACAAAAAAATATTTTTTTAAAATTAAAGGTTGTGTCATGGATAAGATAACGTAGGTTATAAAAAATTAGAAACTGCAGGGCGCAGTTTCTAATAGGTAAAGGTACTTTAAGTTTTTAGAATAAGAAATATCCTATCCCGAGTGTAAAGCTGTTGGGTTTAGATTTAAACTCCTTACTGATGCTCGTAAGTCCTGTTTCATACCTGAGGTCTGCGGTAAAGTTTTTATAATCTACTCCGATACCTCCTGTAATTCCGATGTTAGATTTATCAAAGCTTTTAAAACCTTCCTGCAATGCTTTGGATGTCGACAGATTATTTTTAAATGCATAGCTGTAAACTCCTCCGGCAAAGGCTCTTACATTGAAATCCTGGGTGTTGATCAATTTATAACCGATTACTATCGGAATGTCAATAGAGTTCCAGGTAAGCTTTGGAGTGCTTCCGTCTTTGTAGTTGTAAGAGGTCTTCCTCTTGTTGAATAAAGCTTCCCCCTGCACATATAGGCTTCCAATATCCATTCTTGTCATAATTCCTCCCTGATATCCAAAACCGTATTTTCCTTCCAGTGCAGAAGACTCTGTTGAGGTTTTTGTATAGGTTGCCCCACCCTTTATCCCGATGTGGAAAGCCGGAGTCTGCTGTGCTTTAGTCTCAACCGAGCATGTGATACATAATAAAAGTGAGCTTAGTGCTAAAATCTGCTGTTTCATAAATTGTTGTTAATAATCTGGTGCAAAACAACAACTATGAAGAATGAGATAAAACTTTATTTGATGAACGGCAGGGATGCTTGGATGAGGTTCGTTTTTTGGCTGAAAAGAATATAAAAAAAATCGGAAGGGTTTGGCTTCCGATAAGTATGGGTTAAAAAGGTTCTTCTTCGCAGATCGTTGGAGGAATGCATCCGCCTGTTCCGCCGCCGCCCGGGTTTCCACCACCTCCTACGGCAATACAGCTTCCCGGATTTCCATCATCGTACATCTCACGGGCTTTTCCGAAGGTACATTCACAGTCTGTCCAGCAGAACACAGAATCGCCATTCATGTGGCAGCCGTCCATTCAACTTCCAAGAATTATGGAAAGATCTTTCTCAAAATTTTTTTCATTTTATCATAATAAATTAATTTTTAAGTTAATAGTCTGATGTATAAGTTAATATAATCAAAAAAAATAAATATTTTTCATCAATATGAGAAATAATGAGTGGAAATTTTACACAAGACAAAAGAAACAACCCACTGCATCTGCAATGGGTTGATCTGTTTTATTTACTGAAATTTAATTGTAAAGGAAGGTTCACTACAGAAAGTACCGGCCGTCCATTCGATTCTGCGGGCTTCCATTTGCCCTTATCTTTAATACGGTAAAAAGCTGCTTCTATAAATGCGTTTACATCTTCGTTATTGCCTTTTACTTTCACATGATATGCATTCCCTTTAGAGTCTAAAGTGAATTTTAAAGTTATTTTATAAGGATTAACGGCAAAATTCAGGAAACTGAGGTCTACTGCTTCATTTAAAAGCTTTTGAAACGAAGCTTTTCCGGTTGCATACTCGGCTTCCTTGGTGATCTTCGGAGCCACAGGAGGCGGAACATCCGTTACTGCTTTGTTTTCCTCTTCATAAATTTTATCTAAAGCATTTTTATATGCCGATATTTTCTCCTCAGTAATAAGCCACTCCTGCTTAGTTTTTAAATCATTAGGCTTAGGGTATTTTTTATACAGAGCCTTTTTCTTTCTTTCATAACGGGAATCGGCTTTATCAAATTCAGAGATCTGTGCCTGGCTGAAAACAAAAGATATAATGAATACTAATGCTAAGAGTCTTTTCATAATCTATTAAGCTTTAACAATATTAATGATCACCTCAACTGCCTTCTCCATGCTTTCCAAAGCAACATATTCGTAAGGACCGTGGAAGTTCATTCCCCCTGCGAAAATATTCGGACATGGCAGCCCCATATAAGAGAGCTGAGCTCCGTCTGTTCCACCTCTGATTGCTTTTATTTTAGGCTCAATATCCGCTTCTTTCATAGCTTTTGCAGCAAGATCGATGATGTGCATTTTTCCTTCAAACTGCTGCTTCATGTTTCTGTACTGTTCTTTTATTTCCACCTCGGCAGTGCCTGCACCGTATTTTTGGTTGAATTCAGTTACTTTTTCCTCCATGAATTTTTTTCTGGCTTCATACTTTTCCTCATCATGATCACGGATGATATATTGAAGCTTAGCCTCAGAAATATCAGCTGTAATATCCATTAAATGATAGAATCCGTCAAAACCTTTAGTCGTAGCCGGAGTTTCATTCTCTGGAAGCATCTGGATAAATTCAGCGGCTAAAAGGCTTGCATTCACCATTTTTCCATAAGCATAACCCGGGTGAACGCTTAATCCGTGGATTTTTACCACAGCTCCGGCAGCATTGAAGTTTTCATATTCCAATTCTCCCACTTCACTTCCATCCATAGTATAGGCCCATTCTGCACCGAATTTAGCTACATCAAATTTATGCGCTCCTCTGCCGATCTCTTCATCAGGAGTAAATCCTACAGCAACTCTTCCGTGCTTAATTTCCGGATGTGCAATAAGATATTCCGCAGCAGTTACAATTTCTGCACAGCCAGCCTTATCATCAGCTCCTAAAAGCGTATTCCCGTCAGTCGTGATCAGGGTTTGTCCGATATATTTTTTTAAGCTTTCAAATTTTGAAGCGGATAGTGTAAATCCTGTGGCCTGATTCAGAACAAGATCACTTCCGTCATAGTTTTTCCAAATCTGTGGTTTTACATTTTCACCACTGAAATCCGGTGAAGTGTCATAATGTGAAATAAAACCAATCGTAGGCCTGTTATCATCTTCTAGGTTAGAAGGAATATACCCCATAATATAGCCATTGTCATCAAGAGAAACATCTTCCAGACCAATAGTTTTCAGTTCCTCAGTAATATATTTTGCAATGTCCCACTGGCGTGGAGTAGAAGGAGTCGTTTCGCTTTCTGCATCACTGGTTGAATATATTTTTACATAAGCGAGAAAACGGTTCAGTAATTTCTCTTTCCACAATGGGTTGAATTCTATTATACTCATCGATCATAAATTTCCAACAAATATACAATGTAAATTTTTCAAATTTAAAATTTAGGCCATCTTTCTGGCATCTTTCAACCCGTAAAAGTGTTTCATTTTTTCAATTCCAAACAGTGATTTCGATAATCAAATAAATTATCATAACTTGCATCAATTATGATGTCCAAACGTTGCAAATATGCATTGAAAGCAATGGTAAGATTGGCAAGAAACTACAACCAGGGGTTTTTGTCAACTGCTATTATTGCACAGGATGAAAATATTTCAAAAAAGTTTTTAGAACAGATTCTTCTTGAACTTAAAAGAGCCAAGCTGGTCAACAGCAAGCAGGGAACAGCGGGCGGCTACTACCTCCTGAAGTCACCTGATGATATTTCATTGGCAGATATCTACCGGATTTTTGAAGGACCGATTGCCTTAACTCCCTGTATTTCAATAAATTTCTATGAACCTTGTGACGACTGTGTCGATGAAGCAACATGCTATCTCAGAAATGAACTGATCATAGTAAGAGAAAAAACAAGAAAAAGTATGATGGAAGCTACCCTTACTTCCTTTATAAAAAACAGCTGAAAATTTTTTTAATTTTTATATCCTAGTAATTTGGTAGGATAAATAGGATTTATATATATTTGCAGAAGTTAATTTCAATTTAAAAATGGAAAACGCTCTGAAAATAGAATTCAATAACCTTCTCGAAAAGGCCTCTACAGGTGTTTTGAGTGCCGATTTTTTGCAGGTTCTGGCAGAAAAATTTCCGGAAGAAGTTATATTTTCTACCAGCTTCAGCTATGAAGACCAGGTTGTGAATCATCTGATAAAAAATCTTGATATTGATATTTTTACTCTGGATACAGGAAGACTTTTTGAACAGACCTACGAAACCTGGACCTCATCCAGAGCATTCTTTAAAAAAAATATAAAAGCCTATTATCCGGATCCGGAAGCCCTGCAGAAATTTGTCTCAGAAAACGGACCGGATTCCTTTTATCAGTCCGTGGAAAATAGAAAAGCTTGCTGTAATATCCGAAAGGTTCAGCCTCTGAAAAAGGCCCTTCAGGGATATAAGGTCTGGATTACAGGCTTAAGGTCTCAGCATTCTGCGGGCAGGAAAGAAATGCCGCAGCTGGAATGGGATCCAGATCATCAGATCATTAAGTTTCATCCTATCCTTCACTGGACCACGGAACAGGTGGCAGACTATGTAAAAACACATCAGCTTCCTTATAATCACCTTCACAAAAAAGGGTTTGTAAGCATCGGATGTGAACCCTGTACCAGAGCGATCAAAGAGGGCGAAGATTTCAGAGCCGGCCGATGGTGGTGGGAAGATGTTGATAAGAAAGAATGCGGCTTACATGTTCATCAATAAAAATATACTATGTCATTATATAAATTAAACTATTTAGATCAGCTAGAATCTGAGTCCATTTATATCCTCAGAGAGGTTGCAGGACAGTTTGATCGTCCGGCATTACTGTTCAGTGGCGGAAAAGACAGTATTGTTCTGGCTCATCTGGCAGCAAAAGCATTTCCTCACGGAAAGATCCCTTTTACATTCGTCCATATTGATACCGGACACAATTTTCAGGAGGTTTTAGATTTCAGAGATCAGCTGGCCGGAGAACTGAATGTGGATTTGGTTGTACGGAAAGTGGAAGATACCATTCAGAAAAGAAAACTTACAGAACCTAAAGGTAAATTCCCGAGCCGCAACTGGCTGCAAACCTTTACATTGTTGGATGTAATTGAAGAGTTTGAGTTCGACGCATGCATAGGAGGAGCAAGGAGGGATGAAGAAAAGGCCCGTGCAAAAGAGAGAATATTTTCTGTAAGAGATGAATTCGGACAATGGGACCCCAAGCTCCAACGTCCCGAGCTTTGGAATATTTTTAACGGAAAAATCCATAAAGGGGAGAATGTAAGAGTATTCCCAATAAGCAACTGGACCGAATTGGATGTATGGAACTACATCCGTAGAGAGCATATAGACCTGCCATCTATTTACTTTTCGCATGAAAGAGAAGTCGTAGACCTTAATGGGCAGTGGGTCGCTAATTCTGAGTTTGCCGTACTGGAAGAAAGTGACATTGTAACAACAAAACGGATCCGTTACCGCACCGTAGGTGATATGACCTGTACAGCAGCCGTAGAATCTGAAGCGGCAACCGTTGACAGGGTAATTGAAGAAATTGTAGCCACCAGAATCTCAGAAAGAGGAGAGACCAGAATTGACGACCGTGTTACAGAAGCGGCCATGGAAGACCGGAAAAAAGGAGGCTATTTCTAATAGGTAATCAATCAGACATTACTTATCATGTATCACTCATAAATAAAAAATCGTGGATATATTAAGATTAATAACAGCAGGAAGTGTAGATGACGGTAAAAGTACCCTCATTGGAAGACTGCTTTACGATAGCAAAAGCATTTTACAGGATCAGCTGGAAGTACTTGAAAAACACTCTAAAAACAAAAATGATGATGGGGTAGACCTTGCTCTTTTAACGGATGGGCTCCGTGCAGAAAGAGAGCAGGGAATCACCATTGATGTCGCTTACCGGTATTTTTCGACATCAAAAAGAAAATTTATTATTGCAGATGCTCCGGGGCATGTTCAGTATACCCGAAACATGATTACCGGAGCTTCTAATTCAGATCTTATGGTGATTCTCATTGATGCCCGTAAAGGAGTCATTGAGCAGACGAGGAGACATTCCATTATTGCTTCATTACTTAAACTGAAAAAAGTAGCTGTTGCGATCAATAAAATGGATATGGTAGATTATTCGGAAGATGTTTTTGAAACTATTAAAGCAGATTATTCCAAGATCGCAGAAGGCTTAGGTTTAAATAATGTTACCTATTTCCCGATTTCAGCATTGAAAGGGGATAATATCGTTTCCTTATCTCCTGTTACAGGCTGGTATAAAGGAAGTTCCCTTCTTGAATATCTGGAAGAAGTGCAGCTTGATCAGGAGCTGAACAGTGGCAGCCGTTTTCAGGTGCAGTATGTCATCCGTCCGCAGACTGAAGAATTACATGATTACCGCGGTTATGCCGGGCAAGTTGTCAGTGGAAGCTTTCAGAAAGGAAATAAAATAGCCATACTTCCGGCTGGAATAATCACTGAAATTACAGCAATAGAAGTGAATGGTGCTGAGGTTCAGGAGGCTTTTGAAGGACAGCCTGTTGTTATTCAGATTAAAGAAGATATAGATATCAGCAGAGGAGATTTCTTTACTTCGGCAGAAGAGCTTCCCAATGTGGAAAAGGAAATAGAAGTATTGCTGTGCTGGCTTGATCATAAAGCCCTGCAGCCGGGAAATAAATACCTGCTGCAACATCACAGCAGGCAGTTGAAAGCTGTGGTAAAAAAGGTTGACTACAAAATCAATGTCAATACACTGGAAAAAGAAACGGCAGAAGAAGACATCAGGCTCAATGAAATTGCAAAAGTAACCATACGTACAGCGCAGCCTTTAGTATTTGATGATTTTATAAGCAATAAAAAAACAGGGTCCGCTATTCTGGTAGATGAAACGTCCAATGCTACCGTTGCAGCCTGTATAATTCAGTAGAAATGAAAATATCAGATCATTTTATTAAGAAGATTCTTGAAAAAAAGCAAATCAGTTCCACCCGGTTCTTTGATCAGAACAAAATGGAAAATTTTGTCACAGAGCTGTACAATCTCCTGTTTCTTCTCAAACAGGTAAACACGGGTGATCAGCTTTACAATGATTTTGAAATACTGAGTAAACTTCTTTTTGATTTAATAGGAAGTACAGAGATTGATGAGGTTTCCGTTGAAAATCAAACCAATGCTTTTTTTCTGGCATTGCCTGATATTTATGATAAACTGATTCTCGATGCTGAATCTATCCTGGAGTTTGATCCCGCAACAGAGTCTTTGGAAGAGATACTTCTCTCTTATCCCGGCTTTTTTGCGACCTATGTCTATAGAATTTCGCATCAGCTTTGGATTCAAAAAGTAAAAACACTGCCACGCATAATCTCAGAATATGCGCACAGCAGGACAGGAATAGATATTCATCCGGGGGCGGTTATTGGAGAACATTTCTTTATTGACCACGGAACCGGGATTGTGGTTGGAGAAACAACGGTTATTGGCAATCATGTGAAGCTATATCAGGGAGTAACATTGGGAGCCTTACATGTTTCAAAAGATAAAGCCAATGAGAAAAGGCATCCCAATATTGAAGATCACGTGATTATTTACTCAGGGGCAACCATTTTAGGAGGAGATACAACCATCGGCAGAGATAGCATCATAGGTGGAAATGTGTGGATTACCCAAAATGTACCTTCCAATTCCTTAGTCTATAATAAAAGTGAAATAAAAATAAAAGATAACGGACCGCTTCCTGAATCTTTAACATTTGTGATATAAACAACAAAACAACATAAAATTGAATCGGTATGAAGTTCCAAAACACATTAGAAACCATCGGAAATACCCCGGTTGTAAAAATTAATCAGCTTTTCGGTGCCGGACATGAAGTTTGGATCAAGCTGGAAAAAGCAAATCCGGGCGGAAGTATCAAAGACAGAATTGCTTTGTCAATGATCGAAGATGCTGAATCTAAAGGTCTTCTGAATAAAGACAGCATCATTATAGAGCCTACAAGCGGAAACACAGGAATAGGACTTGCCCTGGTAGCTGCTGTAAAAAATTATAAGCTGATTCTCGTGATGCCGGAAAGTATGAGTTTGGAACGCCGTAAAATTATGGAATCATACGGAGCAGAATTCGTTTTGACTCCCAGAGAAAAGGGAATGAAAGGAGCCATTGAAAAAGCAGAAGAACTGGCAAAGGAAACCCCGAATTCATGGATCCCGAGGCAATTTGATAACCCGGCTAATGTAAAAGTGCATGTTGAAACCACCGCCCAGGAAATCCTCAAAGACTTTCCGGAAGGGCTCGATTACCTTATCACCGGAGTAGGAACCGGAGGACATATTACCGGAATTGCACAGGTTCTTAAACAGAAGTTTCCCAATATTAAAGTAATTGCTGTTGAGCCCGAGCTGTCTCCCGTACTCAGCGGAGGTGCTCCCGCTCCACATCCTTTGCAGGGTCTGGGTGCAGGATTCATTCCTTCCATACTTGATACAGCTCTATTAGATGAAATTGTTCAGATTAATAAAGACGAAGCTTTTGAATACACAAAAAATGCCGCCAAAAAAGAAGGTCTTTTCGTTGGGATTTCCACAGGAGCAGCTTTAGCAGCGGTAGCAAAGAAACTGCCTGAAATCCCGGACGGATCTACCATTCTTACGGTAAACTATGATACAGGCGAAAGATACCTGTCCATTGAAGGACTGTTCTAGAACCCACCAATAAAAAGATTAAAAATGAAATATACTAGTAGTTCACCACAGGTTTTCCTTGTCGGTGCAGGACCCGGCGACCCTGATCTGATCACTGTGAAAGCGGTAAAAGCTATTGCTGCTGCCGACGTTATCTTATGCGATCGTCTTGTAAGCCCGGAAATATTATCCCGTTACGCCAATAAAAAAGCCGAAATTATTTATGTCGGAAAAGAATGCAGTAAAAATGCTTCTACACCGCAGTCCCGCATCAATACATTAATTGTGGACTATGCTTCCCTGGGAAAAACCGTGGTAAGGCTTAAAGGAGGGGATATATCCTTTTTTTCCAATGTTCTGGATGAATTGAAAGCTTTGAAAGAGCATCATATACCATTTGAAATCATCCCTGGAATTACAGCAGCTTCAGGAGCAGCAGCCTATGCCGGAATACCTTTAACGGCAAGAGGGTATGCCACATCCGTACGCTTTCTGACCTATTATAAAACAGAAATTCTCAGTGATGAGTACTGGAAAGAACTGGGAACATCAGAAGATACTCTTGTTTTTTATATGTCTAAAGGAAACCTGAATGGACTGGTAGATAAATTCTTAGCACTAGGCAAGACTGATGAGAAGAAGATTGCGGTTATTGAACAGGCTACCACCCCTTATCAGAAAGTATATACCTCATCCATAGAGGATTTTCATGCAAAATTCGGGAATAAAGATTTTATATCTCCATCATTGGTCGTGATAGGGAAAGTAGTTAACCTGCACGATGAGTTTTCCTGGCTAAAAACACCTATACAGGAAGGGATTTACTTTAAATCTGTAACAAACGGAACTCTGGTGTCAAACCATCAAAACCTATTCGAATATGCTGTCTGAAATTAAATTAAAAGCCCTTAAAGAAATATCCGGCGATTTTTCAAGGGATGAAGCGGTCTGGGCCAGCGGTTTTCTGGCAGGCCTTGCAGGATCGTACGCTACAGTACAGGAAAATTTTACACTTGCAGCTCATACCGAAACAGTTTCTGCAAAGAAAATTACCCTTGCCTATGGTACTGAAACCGGAAACAGTAAGAAGCTCGCGGTAGAACTTGCGGGAATCATCAAGAAGAAAGGTATTCAGGTAAAGCTGGCAGACCTTTCCCAATACAAACCGAAAGATCTTGCTAAAGAAGATTTGTTCTTCATTATTATCAGTACTCAGGGAGAGGGTGATCCACCTATTCTTGCCAAAAAGTTTTATGATCATATTCATGAAAATGACTTGAATATCAGTAATTTGAAATTCGGAGTCCTTGCTTTGGGAGATAGCAGTTACCCTCTGTTCTGCAAAACCGGGGAGGACATCGATTCCCGTTTTGAAATACTGGGAGCACAGCGTATTCTTCCTTTAAAAAAATGTGATATTGATTACGAAGAGGAAGCTCATAACTGGGCAGAACATATTCTGGATGTTGCTGATAAAACGAAAGAAAGCAGTCATAAAAGCACTGTTACTCCCAAAATATCAACCGGAAGAAAAAAGTACCAGGGGAAAATTTCAACAATCATCAATTTAAATGACATTGGGTCTGATAAAGAAACCTATCACATTGAAATAGAAACAGAAGAACCTTTAGTCTATAGCCCAGGGGATGCATTGGGCGTTATTGCCTTCAACCCGAAACATGAAGTGGATGAGATCATTGCCCTAACCGGGATTGATCCTCAGAAACAGATTACAACCGCCAAAATTACAGCCGGCGCAGAAGAACTTCTCTACAAACATCTTAATATCAGCTACCTGCTTAAAACAACAGTAGCTCAATATGCACAGACCACTGGGCATCATATCCCTGAAGTGAGGTTAAGCCTTCTCGATTTGCTGAGGATTTATCCTGTAAAAAATGCCGATGAATTTGAACAGGTACTTAAGTTTTTAACCGGGCAGTCACCACGTTTATATTCCATTTCTTCATCGCTGGAAGCTCATGGTGATGCAGAAATTCACATCACGGTAACAAAATCCGAGTTTTTTATTAATGATAAAAAGCAGAACGGACTCTGCAGTAGTTTCCTTGCTGAATTTAAGGAAGGAGAAAACCTTGAATTCTATATTCAGGAAGCCAAACATTTCAGATTACCCAAGCCGGATAAAGATATCATTATGATTGGTCCCGGAACCGGCATTGCGCCTTTCAGGTCTTTTCTGTACGAGCGCGATGCCCTTGGAGCAGAAGGCAGAAACTGGCTTTTCTTTGGTGACCGGACATTCGTTTCAGATTTTCTTTATCAGGCAGAAATTCAGGATTTTCTGAAAACCGGAACATTAACTCATCTAGACCTGGCCTTTTCCAGAGATACAGCCGAAAAAATATACGTTCAGCACAGGCTGGAGCAAAAAGCACAGGAGGTCTATCACTGGTTGGAAAGCGGAGCATCACTCTACGTATGCGGAACAAGAGATCCTATGAGCAAGGATGTTGAAAAAACCATTCTAAACATTATTCAGGATAAAGGAAAACATAGTGTGGAAGAAGCTCAGGCTTACCTGGAAGAACTGGAACTCAGCGGCAGATATGTAAAAGATGTGTACTAAATCATAAACGGATCAATATGACAGATAAGAATAACCTTTCCCCTGTAGAAAGGATCAAGACCAGCAGTAACGGACTTAGAGGAACTTTAAAAGAAAGCCTTTTGGACGATTTTACGGGAGCCATCAGAGAAGATGACCAAACACTCATCAAGTTTCACGGGATGTATCAGCAGGATGATCGGGACAGACGTGAAGAAAGAGTCGCCAAAAAACTGGAATGGCTGTACTCCTATATGATTCGTTTGAGGCTTCCGGGAGGTTTTTTAACTTCTGAACAATGGGCAGGACTTCATGAAATTGCAGAAAATCATTCCACAGGAGTGATTAAAATTACCACCCGCCAGACCATTCAGCTGCACGGAATTTTAAAATCTCATGTAAAACCGACCATTCAGAGCTTCAATTTGCGGCATCTGGATTCCATTGCAGCATGTGGTGATGTGAACAGGAATGTGACCTGTACCTCAAATCCTTCCGAATCGCCCTTGCATCAGGAGGCTTATGAATTAGCGGGGAAAATAAGCGAAATGTGTCTGCCCAAAACAAAATCATATTATGATCTGTGGATCGATGACGAATTGGTTGTTGACAGAAAAGCAGAGGAAGATCCTTTATACCAGGACAGATATCTGCCCAGAAAATTGAAAATTGGAATTGCCGTTCCTCCCAATAACGATGTAGATGTTTTTATTAATGACATAGCGCTGATTGCTGTCATTGAAGATCATAAAATTGTCGGTTATAATATTGCGGCAGGCGGAGGATTGGGGGCCACACATGGAAATGATGCAACCTATGCACGCCTTGCATCTCTCCTGGGTTTTGTAGATACAGAAGAAAAAGTATTGAAAGCGGTGTATGAAATTATCACAGTACAGCGTGACTTCGGGAACAGAAGCGACAGGAAATTATCAAGGTTAAAATATACAATAGACAAACTGGGTATCGACGGATATAGAACTGAAGTAGAAAAAAGATGTGGTTTCAGTTTTGAACCTGCCAGGGAATTTAAGTTTGAGCAGAGAAAAGACCGTTACGGCTGGGTACAGAACCATGAAGGAAAATGGTTTTACACTTTATTCGTAGAGCACGGACGTGTACTTGATACAGATGAATATCCTTTAAAATCAGGACTGTTAAAAATTGCTGAAACCGGGAAAGTCAATTTCCGCTTTACCTGCAATCAAAACCTGATTCTGTCTGATATTTCGGAAAATGATAAAGCTGAAATTGAGGCTCTTCTGAAAGAATCAGGAATTTCAACCTATACTGATGAAGCCAGCGCACTTCGTAAAAATTCCGTTGCCTGCGTAGCATTGAATACATGTTCATTGGCTTTGGCAGAAGCTCAGCGCTATTTACCCTCTTTAGTCACCAAAATAGAGCCTGTCCTTGAAAAATATGGCCTTCAAAACGAAGATATTACCATCAGGATGACGGGGTGTCCCAATGGGTGCGGAAGATCACCCAATGCCGAAATTGGATTCGTGGGTACAGCATATGGCAAATATAATCTTCATATCGGAGGGGACAGACTGGGTACGCGCCTGAATACAAAATTTAAAGAAAACGTCGGTGAAGAAGAAATCATAGAAACCCTTGACCAGCTTTTCGGGATCTATTCACAACAGAGAAACGCAGAAGAAACATTTGGTGATTTCTCCTACCGTTATTTACAAACCGCAAAATAAAAAATATGATCAACCTCTTTTACAGACAGACAAAAGCTAGACAACATGATCAGAATCTTTTAGGGATCCGAATGTGTATGTGCTGTTCATTAATTGACAACGCATAAAATCATTTTTCAACCCTAAAATTAAAAACAAGTGAAATCCATACACCACCCATATTTTAAACATAAAATCCATCTTATACTGTTTACCCTTTCCTTCACTGGCTTTGTACAGGCGCAGCAGCTTATCGAAGTAAGCGGTACGATCAGGCATACAGACTCCCAAAAAGGAATTGCCGGAGCAAACATCCGGGTAGAACATACCCAGGATGCAGCAGTAACCGATCAGGATGGAAACTTTCAGCTGAGAACAAGGGTGAAAATACCCTTCAGAATTGCCATTGCCAAAGAAGGCTTTGCCACTCAGACTACTGAAATATTGTCATTGTCCAGTAAAATTGCAGTAGAATTGAATCCTCAGAACACCATCATCAATGAAGTGGTGATTTCCGCTTCACGTGTTCCCGAAAAGATACTGAGATCTCCGATTGCTATTGAAAAAATTGATATTAAAACCATCAGGGAAAGTCCGGCCGCTTCATTTTACGAAACATTGGAAAATGTAAAAGGGCTACAGCTTTTGACCTCAAGCCTTACTTTAAAAGTTCCCAATTCCAGAGGATTCAATTCTCCGAATAACTTTCGGTTTATGCAGCTGGTTGATGGTGTCGATGTGCAGTCTGCCACGCTCGGAGTTCCGCTGGGAAATGCAATAGGGCCTACAGAATTGGATATCCAGTCTATGGAAATTACTCCCGGAGCCGCTTCCGCTTTGTATGGAATGAATGCTGTGAACGGATTGGCGAGTCTTCAGACAAAAGATCCGTTTACCTCGGAAGGAGTAAGTCTTTATTTCAGAGGCGGAGTGAATCATGTGGACAATGTGAATCATAAAACCGCTTCCTTAGGAGAAAGCGCCGTCAGAATTGCAAAAGTTTTTAATAAAAATTTTGCTGTAAAGATCAATGCCTCTTATTTCAGCGGAATTGACTGGATCTCAGATAACCGCACAGATCAGAACCCCAATTCACTGATTACTGCCAATCCAAACTTTTCCCTGGCGAATAACCCGGCTGAAGATCTCTGGAATAAATACGGTGATGAAAGAAACAACAGGACATCGGTAAAAGTGAATTATAATGGAAAGCCAACCACCTTTAATGTTTCAAGGACAGGATATGATGAAAAAGATCTGATAAGTCCTGAAGTGAAAAATGTAAAATTCGATGCCGGATTGTACTACCGTTTTGGAGATCAGTGGAAAACTTCTTACGTGTACCGTTACGGATTACTCGATGGTACTTTTCAGAGAGGAAACAAGATCCGCCTTCAGAATGCAACGGTTCAGAACCATAAAGTAGAATTGACAGGTAAGGAATTGACATTCAGGGCATACATGTCCATAGAAAATACCGGAGATTCTTATAATCTTAAGCCATTAGCTGATAATCTGGACCTTACCAATCTTTCCAATACCAACTGGAAAAATATCTTTCAGAATACTTTGCAGGACAGGCTTAATTCAGGAGTAAATCTGAATGATGCTTTTATTTTGGCAAGACAGGAAGCTGATAAAAACCGGGCTATTCCAGGGTCGGCAGCTTTTGAACAGCTGAAAAATACAATCATTGGGATCAATAACTGGGATTCAGCCAATTCCGGAATTGCAGGAGCACCCGCCACCGGAGGCGCAAAGCTTGAACAGAAATCCCGATTTTACCAGGGCGAAATTACTTACGACTTTACAAAATTTGTAAAGGTTTTTAATCTTCTTGTCGGCGCAGATTACCGTCTTTACAGCATCACTCCCGACGGAAATAATTTTGTTGATTTCGACAGGCCGGTCAGTGAACGGAATATTCCTTTATCAGACGGGACTTTTGGAAACAATGTCATTTACCAGAAATATGGTGCTTTTGCCCAACTTACCAAGCTTTTTTTCGATGATAAGTTAAAAGTAAATCTGGCTCTTCGCGCCGATAGAAATCCTGAGTTTGAGACCAAATTAAATCCAAGGGTAAGCGTGGTTTATTCTCCGGTTAATCAACATAATTTCCGGGTTTCTTTTCAAAATGGTTACCGTTTTCCTTCTTTGTTTGAAGCCCTTTCATTCGTTAATAACGGAAATGTAAGAAGAGTGGGTGGACTGTCGAAAGCCAATGACGGATTGGGTTATCTTGAAAATTCATATACGCTGGCTTCTATTGACCAATTCATTTCTGCAGTTAATAAAGATATAGACGGAGGGCTCAATCAGAACCAGGCTGCACTGAAAAATAAAAGCTTATTGTCCGCGGCCAATCTCCCGAAATTACAGCCTGAAAAGGTAACCTCTTTTGAAATAGGCTATAAATCAGCGTTATTCAACAGCAGGCTTATCATCGACTGGGACTTTTATTACAATGTCTATGAAGGTTTTCTGGGACAGGTAGAAGTGGCGGTGCCTAAAAATGAAAGTATAGGCAGTGATAATGCAGTTTTAGCAATGCTGGACAGAAGTAAGCAGGACCGGTACAGAGTGTATACCAATAGCAACAGTAAATATAAAAGTCTTGGAACATCTTTGGGAATCCGATATAATCTGGTGAAAAACTATAATGTAAATGTGAACATTTCATATAATGATCTGGTTTCAACCAATACCTCGGATCTTTTCATTACTGCTTTCAATACTCCTAAATGGGCAGTTAATTTAAGTGTTGGAAATAGGGAGATTATTAAAAATATAGGATTTACGGTTGCGGCGAGATGGCAGGATAGTTTCTTATGGGAAAGTCCGTTAGCTTCCGGAAATATTCCGGCCTATTATACCATCGATGCTCAGGCAACATGGAGAATTCCGGACATTAAAACGAGTGTGAAAATCGGAGCAACGAATCTGCTTAACCGCCGGTATTATCAGTATGCGGCAGGGCCCGAGATCGGAGGACTGTATTATGTCGCATTTACCTATGATCTAAACTTTAAATAAGATGAGTAACTTTTTATATCCCATATTCTTAAAACTTGAAGAATTATCACTGCTCATCATTGGTGGAGGCAACATTGCTCTGGAGAAGCTGGAGTCTGTTCTCGCCAATTCTCCGGGAGCGCGCATTAAGCTGGTAGCACTGGAAATAAGTGATCAGGTTAAAGAACTAAAAAAGAATTATCCCAACCTTACCCTGCATGAAAGGTCTTTTACGGATAATGATTTTAACAGTGCCGATCTTGCGATTGTGGCGGTTAATGATATTTTCGTTGCAGAGCAGATCCGTGACAGGGCTCATCAAAATAATACACTGGTGAATATTGCCGATAAACCAGATCTATGTGATTTTTATCTGGGTTCCATTGTAAGAAAAGGACATCTTAAAATTGCAGTTTCTACCAACGGAAAATCTCCGACGGTAGCGAAACGGGTACGTGAGATTTTAACGGAAACAATTCCCGATGAAGAAATGGATGGGCTCTTAGACAATATGCAGGACATCCGCAATCAGTTAAAGGGAGACTTTAGTTACAAGGTAAAAGAACTTAACAGGCTTACAACGCAATACCTGGATGAGAAAAAGGACCCGCCTGCTGAAGCGAAACTGGAGATGGAAAAATTAATCAACATCACTAAAACAGTACAGAGAAGAGCTAATATTTATCTTGGAATCATTGGTGTTCTGATACTTATTGGTGTATTGGCGCTGATTATTTATCAGTTTAACCTGTCCGGGGATATTCAGAGCTTTCTCAGTAAAGACGGACATATTTTTTACTGGATGCTGCTGGCCGGATTTCTGGCAGAAATTGTCGCCGGATCTATGGGCATGGGATATGGAGTAATCTGTACAACAATTCTTTTGCTTCTGAATGTTCCGCCTCCTGTGGTAAGCGCTAGCATCCATTCTGCGGAATCTTTCACTTCGGCTGCGGGAAGTATCAGTCATTACAAGCTGGGAAATGTCAATAAAAAAATGGTTTGGGTCTTATTTCCTGTCGCGGCTGTAGGTGCTTTTATCGGGGCATTTGCATTATCTCATTTCGGCGAATATTATGCCCATATTGTAAAACCGGTCATCGCTTGTTATACCTTGTATCTGGGACTGAATATTCTCAGAAATGCATTTAAAGGAAAAGAAAAAAAATCAGGAGGAAGACAGCGTAAAAAAAGAACAAATCTCAGAATACTTGGTCTGGCAGGTGGATTTATTGATTCTTTTGCCGGAGGAGGCTGGGGACCACTGGTGACCGGGACCCTGATTAAAGAGGGAAGAACGCCCAGGTATGTAGTGGGGAGCTCTACTATGGCTAAATTCTTACTGACCGTAGTCAGTGCGCTAACCTTTATTTTCACCATCGGGATACATCACTGGAATATTGTGCTTGGTCTTCTTTTGGGAGGTGTTTTTACAGCCCCTTTTTCAGCGATGTTTGCCTCGCGTCTTCCTGCTAAAAAAATGTTTGCGGTAGTAGGTGTGGTGGTGATTGTGATGAGTCTGATTACGATTGTAAAATCATTAATCTAGCTGTTTTTTTTGAATCATAATATAGGAGATCAACAAAGGTTTCCGTGTCTGGTCTGGTTTATCCGGAGCTGCATATCAGTTATCGAAATTTTAAATTGAATATAAATATTTGAAAATCAAAATAATGTTAGATTTGTATGCCTCATCTATAAACTTGTTTAGTTTTATTATATTTGAGAAAATCAAAAAGTAAAAATGTTTCTTACTGAATGTCCTAGAGATGCCATGCAGGGTTGGGGAGAATTTATCCCTACCGGCAAAAAAATAGATTACATCAACTCTCTGATGGAGGTTGGCTTTGATGTATTGGACTGTCTGAGCTTTGTTTCCCCGAAAGCAATTCCACAGATGGCCGATTCAGATGAGGTAGCCGAAAATATTGATAAATCCTTATCCAATACAAAAGTTTCTGCAATCATTGGGAATTACAGAGGTGCTGAAAAAGCGTTAAAACATCAGAGCGTAGATATTTTAGGCTTTCCGTTCTCTATTTCGGAAACATTCCAGCACAGGAATACCAACAAAAACCAGGAAGAGGCTTTTGATGAGATCATCAGGATGCTTGAGCTCGTAAAAAGTGAAGGAAAACAGCTGAATATCTATTTTTCTATGGCCTTTGGAAATCCTTACGGAGAAATGTGGAAATGGGAAGACGTAGATTTCTGGGCCAAAAGGTTTTCAGACATTGGAATTAAAGATGTTCTTCTGTCTGATACGACAGGGGTTGCAACTCCTGAAACGATTGCTCTTTTATTCGAAAAAATTCCTTCAAAATACCCTGAGATCAATTTCGGAGGGCATTTCCATAACCGATATGAAGATTCTTATTCAAAACTAAAGGCCGCTTACGATAAAGGCTGCAGAAGATTCGACAGTGCCATCAAAGGAATAGGAGGCTGTCCTATGGCCAAAGATGATCTGGTAGGAAATATGCCGACAGAACAGGTAATCAACTTTATGAGCGTAGAAAAAGTGGAGCATAAGTTGAATTTATTAAATTTTGAAAGTTCATATAATAAAGCGAAGGATATCTTTCATTTTTAATTAAAATATCATCTTGCAAATCGGACAGATGGAGCAGGTGAAATTGCTTTTAAAGCATAAAAAATCTGCGTAATCTGTAAAATCTACGGAATAAAACAAATATTAATAGGAGCGGGTTTTAATCCGCTCTCCTATATTAAAAACTCGCTCGGCTTTAACTAAAACTTATCATTTAACCCCAAAATCACCAAAAATGTCACCCATAATCTCATCATCCCAGCTAAAAAACCTTTCACCAGAAAACCTCATCATTCTTGATGCCAGAGTAGGAAAAGACGTACATCAAACTTATCTTGAGAAACACATCAAAAGTGCCCGTTTTATAGATCTGGATAAAGATCTGGCAGAGATCGGAGAAAATGCTGCTTTTGGAGGAAGGCATCCACTCCCTGATATTACAAAATTTGCAGAAACACTTTCCAGGCTTGGGATTTCTGAAGATTCACATGTTGTGATTTATGATGATAAAAATGGAGCTAATGCAGCGGCAAGAGCCTGGTGGATGCTGAGATCTTTCGGATTACAAAACGTTCAGGTTCTGGATGGAGGCATACAGTCTGCCGAGAAAGAGGGTATCGAATTTTCATCTGTTGAGGAAACTTTTGAAAAAACTTCTGTCATTAAAAAAGAAGGTTGGCTTCTTCCGGTTAAGACGTTGGAAGATGTTGAAAATGAGATCATAAACCATTATTCGACTGTTGTTGATGTAAGAGATGCTTACCGTTATAAAGGTGAATCTGAACCTATTGATCTTGTAGCCGGACACATACCGGGAGCCGTTAATATTCCTTTTTCAGAAAATATCGATGAGAATGGCAATTTCCTAAAACCTGAAGTTTTAAAAGAAAAATATAAGGAGCTTTTAAAAGATCAACCTCAACATCTGATCATTCATTGCGGATCTGGTGTTACGGCTTGCCATACTATTTTGGCACTGGATTATGCAGGTTTTCCAATTCCTGATCTATATGTAGGTTCATGGAGCGAATGGAGCCGGAGAGAAGGAAAAGAGATTGCGAAAGAGATTTAAAGGCTGGAAGCTGAAAGAGGGAAGGCGGAAGTTAGTGTTAGCCTTACTACTTTCTGAAAATTAACCTCAGTAATTTTCTTCTTCGAACTCATCGTATTGAAAATAGAAAAACCCGGAAATTTCCGGGTTTTTATTGTATTAGTGTAAAAAAGGAGTTTATATGGGAAGAAAGTGGCTTATGAACACTAAAAACTTCCATCCTCCTGCTTCCGTCTTCCTTACCTTAAAGCATTCCCAATTCAAACTTCGCTTCTTCACTCATCATATCCTTGTTCCAGCTAGGTTCGAAAGTGAGCTCTAAATCTACGCTTTTCACCCCTTCCACTTCTCCTACCTTGTCTTTTACTTCCTGAGGCAGACTTTCTGCAACCGGACAGTTCGGGGTAGTAAGGGTCATTATAATTTTTACATCGCCATCCTCGGAGATCTGTACATCATATATCAGTCCTAATTCGTAAATATCTACCGGAATTTCCGGGTCGTATACGGATTTTAAGACGCTGATGATTTCCTCACCAATGTCAGCAATTTGATCGTCTGTAAATTTCATTTTTTAATCTAGATTGATATTCCTTTTCAACAAATCTTCCTGACGCATCCGCCGGAAAACATTTGCCAAAGTTAAGACATCTTTTTCACAATAGTCAACAATTCGTTGCAAGTCTTTTTCTATGTAGTAGATTGATGAAACCATTGAACCGTCTATATCATCTTTGGGAGTAGGAATTCCGAACACATGAGCTAGCAGTTCCAGGGAAACAAAACTTTTATAATCTCCGAATTTCCAAAGCTCCATCGTATCAATATGAGGAATTTCCCAGGGCTTTTTTCCAAACATCTGGAAAGGGACCGGAGGTTGGATTCCATTAATAAGATACCTTCTCGCAATCCATGGAAAATCAAATTCTTTTCCGTTGTGGGCGCAGAGAATTACGTTATTCAGTCTTGGGCTGTTGAAGATCTCTCCGAATTCCTGAAGCAGCTTCTTCTCATCGTGACCTGAAAAGCTTTTGATTTTTAAGGTTTCATTCTTTTCGACCATTCCGATGGTAATGCAGATGATCTTTCCAAACTCGGCCATAATGCCGGCACGGTCATAAAATTCTGCGGCAGTAACATCTTCTTTTCTCTGGAACCTTGTTTTCTTGTCCCAGAGTTTCTGTTCTGTTTCAGGAAGCTCTTCCCATGATCCTGATCCGGGAACGGTCTCAATATCAAGGAATAAGATCTTTTCTAATGGAATGTGCTGTATCATATGTGTTTGTAATTTATCCTACCGGCATTCCGTTTTTTACGGGCAGTGAAGGGGTTAAAAGAGTAACTTCTTTTTTATCTTCACCATAAACTCCCATCACAAGACACTCACTGAAGAAATTGGCGATCTGTTTTTTGGGGAAATTCACTACAGCCATCACCTGTTTTCCTATGAGCTCTTCTTTTTGATAAAAGGAAGTGATCTGGGCAGAGGATTTTTTAATTCCAAGATCCCCGAAATCAATTTCCAGTTGGTAAGAAGGGTTTCTTGCTTTCTCAAAATCAGCAACTGAAATTATCGTTCCGCATCGCATGTCAATTTTTTCAAAGTCTGTCCAGGATATTTCCGGTTTTATAGTCATGATAATGAATTGATTAAGTGTTCTATTTCTGCTTTTTCTGCTTCATATTTCTGCTGCAGTTCCGATCCTTCGCCCATTCTCCTGTAATATTCTAAGGCCTGGCCTCCAAAGAATTTCTTATAATGATCCGAGACTTCCGGGATCTGTGGAAAGACTTTATGGAAAAGCATTTCATAGTAGGCCTGAAATTCCCGTTCATTTTTGTCTTCGATGACCTGTCCGGGAGCTTTCTGCCGTACATGAAGCATTTCGTGGGCAACCATATTCAGAACGAGATTCAGATCAAAATCAAATAAATTCTTCGGGATCATTACGGTCTGAGGGCCACCCAGTACTCCTTCTGCAGTTAAAAGCATAGAAGTGGGAGAGAGCTCATCCCTGAACCCGAAACCTGCAAAATTTTCATGTTCCAGGTCGAAAGAATGGATTAAAAATTTAGCGGCATCCAGAATCTGGTCGTGTTCTTTGTAAGCCTCAAGGTGTAAATTGATCTGCTCGAAATTCATTCAGAATATGTTTTAAACAAATGTATTAAAATATTGAAAATTTTGGTAGTGTTTTGGGATGAAAATAGAGGATTGAATATGCTGATGATTCTGTATTATTTTGATACTTTAGACTTCTTAGTGTTCAAAGTTTTCTGTTTTATCCATTGAATTGAAAGAGAAAAAGGTTCTGTAATGTTAAATGCAGTATTGTGTCCCAATGTTGAAAATAAAGTATATTCAAAAGGTTTGCCCTGAACTTTGAGTGAATTTAATTGCTCTATGCACAACTTTACGGGAATTTGTATATCCTTCTCTCCAAAAAGCCAAAGTCCGGGAATTGAAAGACTTTTAAGAGAAGTTTTTGGGTCAGTTGCCACAAATTGATACCGGTCTGGGTCATTTTTAGTGTGCTCAAGAGCATCTGCTTCTGTATGATTTTCCCAAAATTGATTGTTTCCATTAGTATAAAACTGAAATCGGAGTTGTTCTAAAGTAGTAATTGTAGGGCAACTAAATAATACCATAAATTCTATTTGTGGATTTTTGCTCGCAGCAATTGGAATGATCCATCCTGCCTGACTGAAGCCAACTAATCCAATAGGAGTCTTTTTATCTTTCAAATACTTTCGAAATGTATTTACCGCTGCATTTGCATCTTGAGATAGTAAATTAAGATTAGCAGTGTCAATATTATTAGTGCCAACAGATGGTCCTACATACACACCACCAGATTCTCCAACGCCACGTTTGTCATATGTAAGTACAGCAATGCCTTCTTTAGCAAGACGCTTGGCAAACTCCATTTCTCTTTTTACCGGATCAGACCCATGAACAATTACAACTGCGGCAAATGGATCCTTAGGTTTTAAAATTGAGCCTGCAAGAGTAATGCCCTGACTTTCAAACTTTACATCTTGAATGACAAAGTCGGTCGATTGCGAAAATACAGTTATAGGCAAGGTGATTAATAATAACCACAGAAATAAGTTATAAAAAAAGTTGATTTTCATTTTTGGAATTATATAAAAATTTATTTTGAACGGTTTTAGTTAGCATTCCCTACAACATCTGAATTTACGCGTTGCGTGAACAAAAATTTGAAAAATTAGTTTACCACTCGCTGAACGGCTATCTATGCTCTCTGCAATAGATTTAAAATGTATTCTTTTTACGCTGAGTTCGGTTATAAGCTGAATTAAACCAACGGTTTTTGCGTCTTATTATATCGAATCCAAAAAGTCAAAGTATCATCTTTTCTTATAATTAAGAAGTTCATTTAGTACACTTTCTCATTTACGTCAAATATAATCTAATTTGTTTTTGTACAACGAAAATGTACAAAAAAGAAAATAAAAAAGCTTTGATAAATAAATACCAAAACGAGTACAGGAAGCGGGCTGTAAAAAAAGAGCCCAACTAAAAGTCAGGCTCTTCATATAAAGAAAAAAAATTGGTTATGGATGCTCGTTGCGGGCTCTTATCACGAGATTGACGAGATCTGAGCCACCACTTGCAAAATTTTCACTTGGGTTATGAGCACTTTGTGTTGCTACAGCATAAGGAGCTCCGTCCCAATATCCCCAGAACGGACCACCACTTTGCCCTGGCCAGATATCTGCTTTGTGGGTCATGCTTTCATTATCATCGGCGCTCCAGAAGTCTCCGTCTAAAGCAATACCGGTCTGATAAGTGGGTCTCTGGGTTCCTGTTAAATCTCCGGGATAACCTGCATGTGTCCAGTAAGCCCCGCCATCCCATGAATCTGAATAAGATTTGGCACCCAGCCAGCCTGTGCTGTTTCCAATAGGTCTGTCCAGGACAATCACTACATAATCATATTGAATTTCTGTAGAATCAATCGTAGGTCCGGCTACTTTGTACTTATAATAGGTTAATGTACCCCAGGCGCTTCCGTAAGGAGCACTTCCGTTATAATACATTGGAGTAAATTTTAACCAGCCCGTGGTGTTATTTGGCTGCCAGTCTACAATGTGGGCACAGGTAAGAAGGTGTCTCGGGCCTATCATTACCCCGCTTCCTGAGCCCAAAGCGCTTTCTACTCTCCCTACGCATCGCCACGGATACGCAGTAGAATTATATACTTTTCTCTGATCGGGACCGAATATAGTTTTTACCCCTTCTGCGGTTAAGAAAGATTCTCTGTCAATGAATTTTGGTTTACGGTCCTTTTTAGCTTCCAGTTTAGGCTGATATTCAAAATCTGAATGGGTAGGATAGAAATGATCGGTCTCGAGTACTTTTCCTTCTGCAGCTTTTTCACCTGCAGGCATTCCGATCGATTTCATTCCTTTCGGGAAAGATCTGCCGTCAATGGTTTCCATGGCAGGTCCCTGGTGGGTTAGTTTTTCGGCATTTGCCAATTTTTCAGTTGATTTTGCTTTAACGGTTTTAAGTCTTGATACTTCTTCCGTTGTCATTGGTTTGTTATGGTCAGTTTTAGACATGATTATTGGTTTTTAATCAGTTTTTTCCTACTCTTTGGATGGCTTTTCGGATTCCGCCAGTGATTTGATTTTTATGAAAATATTTTTTGAGAAAATTCTGCTGTAATGCTTTCTGTTTGGTTAATTTGTGCAGCTCCCATCGCAGCTAAAGCAATCGCGATCTGTTTATCAAGTGTTTTTCTGACAATATTGCCGTTGGTTGCCCGTAGTATTTTACAGAAGTGATACGTGAAATAACCTCTTATCTGGCCACTCATATTTCCTTCCATAGATACCTGGTTGTCTTTGGAAGCCGCCCATAACGTATGATTCATTCCGGCAACGGGAACTAAAGCTTTGGTCATAGAGGTTGATTTTTTAGAAGTTTTAGAGGATTGCATTTCGCTGGCGTAGGTCATATAAAATTCATCTTCCAGCATAGGTGGAATGAAACGGGGCGTTTCATAGGAAAGCTCTAAATCCAGTCCGAGCTCCATCTTTCTGGTTCCTGTTCCTGAATGGCAACAGTCGAAAATAACTTCCAGATTCACGCCTGCTTTCAGCTTACTGAGAACAGCTTTGAAATCATCATCACGAATCACGCCTGCACTTGCATAATCGTGTGGACAAATTGCTTCATCCAATCCGTCTATTTCCAGATCTGCTCCGATATTGGCTACTCTGGTTCCGTGTCCGGAATAATAGAAGACCAGAGAATCTCCTTTCACACTGCTATTCACTAATGCTTTCAGATAATTCAGTATATTGGCTCTTGTGGCGTTCTGATTGGTGAGGATTTTAATCTTTGCCGGATTAAATCCGCAAATCACCAACGTATTTGCCATATCCCTTGCATCGTTCACACAGCCGTTTAAGTCCGGGCCGCCTGATCCTATAGGTGCATAGTCATTGATTCCTATTACGAGTGCTTTTTTCATTTCTATTAGTTTTTAAAATTTTCCCTACTCTATTTTGGCTTTTCGGGTTCTGCCTTTGTGGATTAGTTTTATATGACAAAATTCCATTATTCAACAGAGCAAAAACAGAGGGAAAGGCCTGATTGTGTGGCAGGTAAAACACCTTTTTTGAGGTTTGAAAGAGTTTTTAACCCCGGATTGTACAGATTTGCACGGATGATTGGGTATTTGGAAGATAAATTCTTTTTTAACGCAAAGGTTCATTTAGGAAGCGCATAATTTTGAGGAAGGCAAAAATTTAACCACAGATTGCACGGATTTACATGAATGATTGCGGATATTTGGAGGGAAAAATAAGTATCGTGTTTTTAAAGCTGAACTATTTTATGGATGATTAGAATAAAGAGGAAACAAAAAAATCCGGTATATTGTAAAAATCTACCGGATGAGTGATTGAGTTATAATGGTTTGGACTGTGTTGATTTAAAAGGAAAAATCACATCAGCATAAGTCATGTTTTAAGGCAAAAAGAACCAGGCCGACCCTGTTTTTTATTTCTAATTTTGTGAAAACAGAATCTCTGTAGCCATCAATAGTTTTTGGACTGAGGAACATTTTGTCCGCTATTTCCTTGTAGGTAAGTTCGCTGCAGGCCCATTTTATAAATTCTTTTTCCCTGCCTTTTAACTCGGAAAGGAGAGACGCATTTTTGATGTCTTCTGTTTTTACCTTTAACAATTTCTGGGCAACGAAATCGGTATAAAAACTGCCTTTGTCAAATACGGTATCTATCGCCTGAAAGAGGATAGCAGGCTGCATATCTTTCAGCAGATAGCCTTTCGCTCCCGCCTTCAGCATTTTGATAAGTACTTTTTCATCATCTTCCATAGTTAAAGCTATTACTTTTATGTCGGGATGATGCTCGGTGAGCCATTCTGTGGTTTCTATACCATTTTTATAAGGCATATTGATGTCCATCAGTACTACAGCGGGTAATTCTGAAGCTTTTTCTATGGCGGCAATAAAATCTTCGCCGTTGGGATGATTCATGATCACACTGTACTGAGGATTTTCCATAATCATATTTTCCAATGCCTTGGACATTAATGTATGGTCATCAACGATAGCGATGGGAATAGTTTTCATATGAAGTGTTTGTAATAAATTATCGAGGTTTGTGTTCCTTTATCAAGTTCCGACTGGATGGAAAATTCTGCATGGATCAGCTTAGCTCTCAGTTCCATATTCTTCAGTCCCGAACCATCCTGTATCTTGTCGGTATTAAAACCTTTTCCATTATCAGAGATATTGATTCGTAAGGTATTGTGATCATCTTCCAGTTTTATAGATACATTTTTAGCCCTGGAATGTTTTAAGATATTATTGATGCTTTCCTGAATGATCCGGAAAAGAATCAGCCCATGCTTGGGAGAAATATCAATATCCTGTTTTTGGGTGATGAATTCTATTTTTAATAATTTTAATTTCTGTATTCTTTTTACTTCTCTTTCAATAGATTCTGTCAATCCGAAATGAATGATTTGTTCCGTAATCAGGGTTTTAGATAGGTTTCTGATATCCTGGATACATTCGCCCAACAACTCACTCAGCTCGCTCAGTTCTTCTTTTTCTGCATTTTTCAGTTTGGAAATCAGCTGATTTTGTCTCAAACGGACCACAGAGAGCTTTTGTCCTACATCATCGTGTAATTCCTGTCCGATGTAATTCAGTGTCTGTTCCTTTATTTCCACCTGCGAAGTTGCCAGTTCTTTTTCAAACCGCATGTCTTTTTCTTTCTGCTCGATCAGAAGGGTTGTTTTCTTTTTGATAAAGACCACATAGATGAAGATCATCATCAGAACGACAATAAGTAAGGTAATGGTGAAGGTAATAACCAAATTATTTTCTTCCATACTTTAGATCTTATCTTGGTTTATCCTGTCTGTTCCAAATCAATCCCAGTATGAGTATCCCGTTACTGATAAGATTCAGCATAAATAAAATAAAAAAATAGATATGCTCTGAAACGGTAGTCCTGAAATAAAGGATCGGAATACTCCCAATAAAAAGAATCAGTAAAGAGACTGAAACCCAAAATGGTAAATAATTATTAAGCTCCAGTATTTTATCAGAATTAAAGGTCTGGTATAAAAATAAAATAATGGAAAACAGTAACAAAAGGATATTAGTATACAGCATATTAAAGGAGAAATGATGCAGCAGATCATCTTCTGTATAAAACATCACAATAATATTGACTGCAAACAGAATCAAAAGAATCAGCTGTAGTTTTTTTAAAATGGGCCAATACAGTAATTGAAAATAATACAGCAAATACAGGAAAAACACAATCATTAAAAAGCCAATCACGAAAAATATTTCAGTAGACCGGTGAGTAGATTTGAAATAGAAATAGCAAAAAATATCAATCAGGGAAAATAATATATACCCTGCAATAAAAAATAAATTCTCTTTTCTGATTTTCCTGTATTTGATAATCATCAAAGCCATTACCATAAGGGATATCATCATAGATATTTGTTTCCCTATTTCTATGTTCCAGTTCATGGCTTTATTTTTTACGGCATATCTGCGGTGGACACTTTAGGTGGGGGAGCAAGATTAGTCATATTTAGAACTTCCATCTCACTTACATTTATATTCTCACCTGTAGACCTCATCGCTTTGGACATTGTTCCTGAGCTATCTCTTTTCAGATTCTGAGCGGTAGGAACTAAGAAGATAGTCTGGTAGCCGGCGTATTCCGGTTTTGCCATTTTGTTTTTAGGATGATTCATAGGATATTTTCCCATATAAATTCTGATCCCCGGATTTTTAAGGTGTTGTTTTTTGGCGGTTTCTTTTACATAGTTAAGGTATCCTTCCATATCTTCTACAGAAAACCAGTACCAGCGTGAATCCGGTTCTCCGTTTCTGTATTTTGTAAGAATTACATTATTGGTTCTGGAATATTCATCATAAAGTATCCTGCCTTCACGGTAACTGATCAGTTTCTTTTTATAACTATCACTTACAGGTTCTTTTGGCGGTTCGGAGCAGCGTGTGCAGCTTAGCATACAAAAACTTAAAATAAGCAGAGCAAGAAGCGCGCTTAGACTTTTGAATAAAAAAGGAGTTTTCATTTTTATGGTTTTTAATTTTATAATACAAAATTAGGTAACTGCTCAACTCTATAAAAGGGGGAAAACACTGTTTTTATGAGTAATAAATTTACGACATTTTGTTTTGGAATTCAGGGAGATATGAATTTATTTGATCATAGCTTCTAAATATTTTCTTTTAGACTTCCATATCTAATATTTAAAACAAAAAATATTTGCAATACCCAGTACAATGGTTTGAAACGAATTCAAAAGCACTTTCTCTTGAATATAGATATTTTGGTTATTCTAAGAAGGACTCCACACTTATCTTTTCTGCTTTTCAATCCCAATAACTAAATATTTAGTTTTTAAATTTCAACGAGCAGAGTGTTTTTTGAATTGATATAAAATAAATTCAAAAGTTTATTCACAGTAAACCAGTGCTTTACAATATAATTTCATCCTTTTTTCAAAATTCCATGCAAGATTTCCCAAAAACCGGATTTTATAGATGAGTACTCAATACAATTAATGTTTAATGTAAAAAAATAATGAAATGAAGAATTCAATAGTACTTAAGGTTATTACAACCGCTTTAATTTTATCAATCATCTTCTCCCTGTTCTCGTGTATGAACGAGGACAGGATAGAAGTACCTCCCGTAAAGCTGGAAGATATTAACGGGAATTATAAAGGAAGGCTTATCACAGTGCAGGGAGAGTTGAGGTCGGAAAAAGTTGTAGATTTTAAAATAAAAAAAGATACCCTCACATTTCCGGAATTTCCTTTAAAAGAAATTGTAATGGCGGTAGTAAAAGATCCGGTGAAAACACAGAGTGCCATAGCAGCGATGGGAAAAGTGAAATATAATCTGAATTATACAACAGTATTAAATGCTGATAAAAACTGGGTAGAACTCACTTTTGTACCAAAAGTTCTTCAGCTTCAGATCCCGGTAGACGGAGCGATCAAAAACACAGTCGTAACGGTCGTAGCAAAACAAAAAGGATACTTTGTGGGGCTGGATTACACGCTGAGATTTGCCTTGGTAGCAGAAAAAATAACGGTAAATGGAACGGAATTGAGTCCTTTCGAGGCGATTAACTACAATTTCCCGTACTGCATAAAAACTAATTGATAAGATAATATAAACAATAGATTGTGGTTTGCCGGATGCGGTCTATTTTTGCGTTAAAATTTTAATCGGTGCTAAACCGGACCTTAGTCATACATGGAAGAAAACAAGGAGCAGATTTTAATAAAACGCCTTCTCACGAAGGAAGAAGCTGCCTGGAAAGAACTTTTCGGAAACTATTCCGGAAACCTTGCCGGGGTCTGTTCCCGTTATCTTTCAGGAAAAGATGATGTTCATGACGTTCTTCAGAACAGCTTTATCAAAATGTTTCGCTCCATAGCAACATTTGAATACAGAGGCAACGGTTCTTTGAAAGCATGGATGATCCGTATCACCGTAAACGAAGCTTTAAAGCATATAAAGCAGCATTCCGGCATAACAACAAATGAAGACCTTACAGAGCTTCCCGACACCCCCAATGATGAGGAACCGGATCTCGAGGAAATTCCCCAGGCAGCTATTATGAAAATGATACGCTCGCTTCCTGATGGGTACAGAACCGTTTTTAACCTGTTTGTATTTGAGAAAAAAAGCCATAAAGAGATTGCCGGGCTTTTAGGAATCGCAGAAAATTCTTCCGCCTCACAGTTTCACAGGGCAAAAGGACTGCTGATCCAGAAAATTAAAGAATTTAAAATGTCAAAAAAAGCACAATATGAATAATCGGTGGCTCAATGATCTGCACAGGAAAATGGAAGACCACGAAGAGGATGTTCCGAATGGGCTGTGGGAAGATATTAAAGATGAACTTTTTTCCGAAGGAGAAGAAAACGGAATGGCCGGAGGAATGATGCTTGAAGCTGATGATAAAAAAGAAAGTAAAACTATTTCTGTAAATAAAAAAAGCACTCTGTTCTACCGTATTGTTGGAATGGCTGCTGCCGTTACCATGCTGTTCTTTACAGGAAAGTTTTTACTGGAAATGAATGCAGAAACAGAACCTAAAATAGCGGTAAACTCTGAAAATGCTGATAACATTAAAAAAGATGGCAAAAAAATCAAAGAATCAGTAAAGGCAAGTACAAATGAGCAGGGCAACACCAAATCAGGTGAAAAATATAGTGACCAGGGAAATATATTAATAGGGAATGCTCATTCACGCACTATTTTAGAAAATATATTTAATAAAGAAACCATTGATCATAATAGGATAGTAACTGGGCCTGTGGAAAAGCAAAATAATTTAATTCCATTGGCAAAAAAAGAATTACCTCTATACAATATATCTCCTTCATTTAGTGAGAGTCCGGAATTGAAAGAGAAACAGGATGACGGGGAGATTTTTAACAATTATGAAAATAAACTTCCGGAAAAGTATGCCGGTACCGATAAATCTAAAATTTTAGGTCGTCCTTCCAAAAAATGGATGCTGAGCATGCTTACAGGAAATGTTTCCTCAAATTCTTCCGAACAGAAGTTCCCTGGCTACACCTCTATGAGCGGAAGCCCTATGACTTTCAATGATTTCTGGATCACCGGAACAGAACCTGATCCGCTTACAGAAGTCCTGCTGGCTAATCAAAGCAAAGAAGTTGAAGCAAGGATAAGACATAAAATTCCTGTTACATTTGGTGTTTCCGTGTATTATAACCTTGGGAAAAAATGGGGCATAGGAACAGGTGTCAATTACACAAAACTTACTTCAGAACTTCACTCCGGAAGCAATTCAAATTATATAAAAGGGGATCAGAGCATTCATTATATAGGTATTCCGGTACAGGTAAATTACAATGTCATTCAGAAAGGACGCTTTACAGGATATGTTACCGGCGGAGTGCTTGCCGAAAAAGCTGTAGCAGGGAAGCTTAAGACAAAATATATTGTAAATGATGAAGTTCAGGACGAACAGGAGGAACGGCTTGATGTGAAACCCGTACAGCTTTCAGTGAATTCGGCGATAGGGCTGCAGGTGAAAATTATTGATAAAATCGGGATATATGCAGAACCCGGAATAGGATATCACTTTAAAAATGATAATCAGCTCAATACCATTTACAAAGAAAAACCATTAAACTTTAATATGAAGTTCGGAATCAGGCTGTTACTGGATTGATATATTGAGTAAGACTAAAACAAACCATTAAATATTTAAATATGAAACCAAAACTGATTTTTTTGGCTTTTCTGTTCATGACCCTTCTGAATATAAAAGCACAGTGTAATCCAACCATCACAAGCCCGAGGCTGGGCGTAAAATTCCCGGATAAAATCCTGTTCTGTAACACCGAAACAGAGACACTTTCTACACAAACATTCGGAAGCTACCAGTGGTACAAACAGCAATGGACCTGGCAAACGCCTAATACCAATCCCTGGACACCAATTCCCGGGGCTGTTTCACAGACGTTAACCATCAATGGGAATGATGACCAGCTTTATTATTTTAAAGTGGCAGTTACACAAGGAGACTGTGTGGCAGAAAGCCCGGCTATTATGGCAGATGGATTCATGTATGCGCTTCCTGCAATGATGAGCACCTTTACACCCGGAACTTTTTCTCAGGTAGGACTTGGAGAATATAATATCTGTGCCGGAGCATCCATAAAATTTGATGATGCCTTTCCAGATCTCTATGGCAGCCATGTATGGTATAAATGCATTCCAGCCAGTGCGCCACCTTCCAATGGAGATCCTTGTGTTATAAATGGTGCAACTGGCGATACCTATATGGCAACAGAATCCGGAGAATATGGATTTTATGCCTGTACAGAGTACTGCCCGGATCAGTGTGAATTTTTAGGGACAGGAAATTTTGTAAAGCTGAATTTTGGTAACTGGGAGTTTTGCAGCCTGGGAACAGATGAAACAAAAGGCAAGGAAAAAGACCTGAGAATATACCCAAATCCTACAGCCCAGTTCCTTTATATCGGAAAAGAGTCCGATAAAACGTACAAAGCGGTTTCCATTATTGATATGTCAGGAAAAGTAGTTCTTCAGAAAAATGATCACCGTTTTAATGAGGCTATTGATGTGAGCAGGCTCGTACCCGGAAACTATATTATTCTTTCCAAAGACTCACAGGGAAATACCTATAAGAATAAATTCATAAAGAAATAACAGCATATGATCAATCCTTAGTTAGTTTTTTTTAATCATGATAAAGCCGGTACAGAGATGGTCTGTATCGGCTTATCTTTTTTAAGAATAAATTTTTTTAAATGCATTTTCAATCCAAAAACTATTCATGAAAAAGCTGATTTTTTAAAATATTATATTATTTATTTTTACAAAAAACGCCAATCATGTTAGTTAAAATTTATGGAAGTGCCATCTTCGGAGTAGCAGCACAAACCATTACTATCGAAGTAAATGTAGACACGGGAGGAGTAGGATACCATCTCGTTGGGCTTCCCGATAACGCCATTAAAGAAAGCAGTTACAGAATCTCTGCTGCCCTGAAAAATGTAGGATACAAAATTCCCGGTAAGAAAATCACGATTAATATGGCGCCTGCAGATCTTAGAAAAGAAGGTGCTGCTTACGACCTCTCCATTGCAATAGGGATTCTTGCCGCTTCAGATCAGATTCTTGCCGAAAATATCCATCAGTATGTTATTATGGGTGAGCTTTCCCTTGATGGAAGCCTGCAGCCCATAAAAGGAGTGTTGCCAATAGCAATTCAGGCACGTGAAGAAGGTTTTAAAGGAATTATACTTCCTATGCAAAACACCCGTGAAGCAGCAATTGTAGACAACCTGGAAGTTTATGGAGTAGAAAATATCAAAGAAGTAATTGATTTTTTTAACGAAGGAAAGCCTATTGAAAGAGTAATACTGGACACCAGAAAAGAATTTCAGGAAAAAATGAATGATTTTCCATTTGATTTTTCCGAAGTTAAAGGTCAGGAAACAGCAAAAAGAGCGATGGAAATAGCCGCTGCAGGTGGGCACAATATTATTCTCATTGGCCCTCCGGGAAGTGGAAAGACAATGCTTGCCAAAAGAGTACCGGGTATTCTTCCTCCATTAACCCTGAAAGAAGCTTTAGAAACAACAAAAATACATTCTGTAGCCGGTAAAATGGGCGCCGAAACGTCTCTCATGACTGTGAGACCCTTTAGGTCGCCACATCACACCATTTCAGACGTTGCATTAGTAGGAGGAGGCAGTTATCCCCAGCCTGGAGAGATCTCGCTTGCACACAATGGCGTTTTGTTTCTTGATGAGATGCCTGAGTTTAAAAGAACCGTTTTAGAAGTGATGAGACAGCCTCTTGAAGACCGTGAAGTAACAATTTCCAGAGCCCGGTTTACCGTAAACTATCCTGCCAGCTTTATGCTGGTGGCTTCTATGAATCCAAGTCCCAGTGGTTTTTTTCCGGACGATCCGGGAAACACCTCATCCGTTTACGAAATGCAGCGGTATATGAATAAACTTTCAGGTCCATTATTAGATAGAATAGATATTCATATAGAAGTACAGAAAGTTGAGTTTGAACAGCTGGCAGAGAAAAGAAAAGGAGAAAAAAGTTCAGATATTCGGGAACGGGTACTTAAGGCACGTAACATTCAGAATGAACGCTATAAAAACCTAAATATCAGCTACAATGCTCAGATTGGTCCTAAGGAAATTGAAGCATTTTGTAGCTTGGATGAAACATCCCTGCATCTCATTAAGCTCGCTATGGAAAAGCTGAATCTTTCAGCAAGAGCTTATGACCGTATCCTGAAAGTGGCCCGAACTGCAGCCGACCTGGAGGGGGTTGAAAATATATTATCCCATCATATTTCAGAAGCCATACAGTACAGAAGTCTGGACAGGGAATTTTGGAATGTGTAATCATGAAATTCTTAATATGGTTTCGTAAAATACATTCTGGCTTATTGAATGTTTCCTCCATTTTTGTTGATCAGGAAATGCTATTTCTCCTGTTTTCTTGATTTGATTTTACTAGATTTTGGCTTAAATCACGTATTGTAATGCTTAAATCCCTGTTTGGAGAAAGTTTATGATTATTTATTTCTTTATTTTAAATATTATGTTAAATTTGATTACCAAATTTTTAAAAATATTGCATTATGAAATAGAAATTAATAAACTGGATTTAAGTCAATCAATTCTGACTAACAATAGGCAAAGAATGTATAGCATTTTTTGTAGCTAATATGTACTAGGCTGTTTTATACAGGCTTAAAGCTCTGCCATAATGCAGTTCATCTGAAACTATTATCACCAAACAAAACAAAAACTAATATGCCGAATACACTATCAACGCCGTCGGGGCAGCCCGCTGGTGTACCGATTCTTTTATCCTCTGAAGACAGAGAAAGACTTCTCAACGATTTCAACAAAACAAATTGGGACTATCATAAAGAAGAAACACTGGTCTCTCTTTTCAACAACCAGGCACTCCTTCATCCCGAAAATCTTGCAGCTGTTTATCAGGACAGCTGGATCAGTTACCGTGAGCTCGATCAGAAAAGCAACCAACTTGCAAATGTACTGTTAGAGAAAGGAATACAAGAAGGAATGTTTGTCCCCGTATGGCTGGACCGTTCTCTCGAGTGGCTGGTTGCCATTCTGGGCATTTTGAAGACAGGAGCAGCTTATGTGCCTATTGATCCTGCTTATCCTGTAAAACGTGTAGAATACATCCTTGCAGATACCTCAGCGGGAATACTTATTACAGATACTCAGCGGGGAAATTCACTGGTGAAAGGAATTAACGCTGAAATTTTTTATCTGGATAATGCAGAAAGCCTGTCACATTTACCTGCTGAACTGCCTGATCTTACTATATCTCAGGATACATTAGCCTATACCATCTATACATCCGGATCAACAGGCAACCCTAAAGGGGTCATGATTTCTCACCATAGTATTCAACATTTGGTTACATGGCACAACCAGTACTTTCATGTTGATGACACATCACACCTTACCCTTGTTGCCGGATTGGCATTCGACATCTCCGTATGGGAAACTTGGTCAGCGCTTATTGCCGGTGCCGTATTGTATATTACCGGCAATGAAGATAGAGTAGAAGCTTCAGAGCTTGTGAATTTTTACCGTAGAAACAGCATTACCCATGGATTTGTCCCTTCTGTTCTTGCTCCTTCCGTTGTTGAAGAAACACGAAAGTATAATGACCTTGACCTTAAATATCTTTTCACAGGAGGAGAAAAACTTAAGCCTGTACTTACCAGCGAATTAAGTTATGAGTTAATTGATTATTACGGTCCTACCGAATGCACGGTTTATGCCACTTTCAAAAAAGTTAAAGATATGAATGGGCAATATGTTTCTTCAATAGGAAGGCCAATCGCCAATGCACAAGCTTACATTTTAGGAGAAAACAGCGAACTTTTGCCAGTAGGAGCCGTAGGAGAGCTACATATAGGAGGAAATCTTTTGGCTAAGGGTTATCTTAATAATGAAGAGCTCACATCTTCAAAATTCATTAACAGCCCATTCAGGGAGAACGAAAAGCTATACCGTACCGGTGATCTTGCCCGCTGGAAGTCAGATGGAGATATTGAATTTTTAGGAAGAATAGACAATCAGGTGAAAATTAGGGGCTTCCGTGTGGAATTGGGCGAAATTGAACGCTGCCTTGCCCGTTTGGAAGGAATACAGGAAGCAGCAGTCATTACAAAAGACCATGGAAATAATAAATATATTGTAGCCTTTGTCATAGTAAAGCCCGGTGCAAAAGCAGACGCTGCATGGGTAAGACAACAGCTGAAAGAAGAGCTGCCCGGTTATATGATTCCGGCTCAGATCATCAATGTTGATAAAATACCACTCACGGCCAACGGAAAAACAGATGCCAATTTGTTAAAAGAACTCGCAGATAAAGAGGCAAAAGAACTGATTTCTACAGAACCTCCTACCAATGAAACCGAAAGAATTATAGCAGATATCTGGGCTGAAGAACTTGAGCGTCCGGTGATTAATATGACAGATAATTTCTTTGATATCGGTGGAAATTCACTCCTTGTCGCTATAGTTGCAACCGCCCTGAATTCAAGATTGGATACCAAGGTTTATATGAGAGATATTTACCAGTTTCCGGTCCTTAGGCAGCTTGCCAATGAATTGATCACCAGAGCCAATGAAGCCTGTGAAGCCATTCCGAAAGAAGATGTAGAGCCTTATGTAGCCCTTCAGCAGGATGTTTACCTGGCTCCGGAAACTGTTTTTGCAGGCGGTTTCGATCCTAAACAACTGGAAAATCCTAAAACCATATTCCTGACCGGGGTTACCGGATTTGTCGGTATACATTTGCTTCAGGAACTTTTGGATACCACATCAGCAGATATTTACTGTCTGGTAAGGGCTCAGGATGAATTTCATGCAATGGAAAAAATTGACAGCTGCTATAAACAGTATCATATCGATAGAAAAGAAGAGCAGAAATCGAGAATCATACCTGTAATAGGAGATCTGTCCCTTCCGTTATTAGGGTTTTCTGAAGACCAGTTCAAAAAACTTGCAGGAATACTGGATCTTATTTACCACTCTGGCAGCTCCGTTAATTTTATAGAACCTTATTCTTACATGAAAGCTCCGAACGTAGAAGGATTAAGAGAAATCATAAAACTTGCCGGTGCCGAAAGAACTAAGTGTCTTGCCCTGCTATCTACTATTTCGGTCTACAGTTGGGGACATGTTTTTACCGGGAAAACCGTGATGATGGAAAGCGATGATATTGCTCAGAACCTAATGTCTGTAAGTAAAGATATCGGGTATGTAAGAAGCAAATGGGTAATGGAGGCGGTTGCAGATCTTGCCGCTAAAGAAGGTCTTCCTTTAATTACCTACCGTCTTGGCTATGCCATGTGCCACAGCGAAACGGGTGCCAGTGCTCCTTACCAGTGGTGGTCAGGTCTTGTGAAAAACTGTGTTGAATTTAAATCTTATCCTTTACTTACTGAACTAAGAGAAGGTCTGATCACGGTAGACTATATGACCAGGTCCATGGCTCATATCACAAAAAATAAAGATGCGATTGGTAAAAAATTTAACCTGATCGCAAGACCGGAAACCAATCTTACCCTGGAAAGCTTCTTTAACCTCCTGAAGAAATATTATCCGCTTACTCTTGAAGGCCTTCCCTACAAAGAGTGGAGAAAACAGTGGGAAGATGACAGCCGGAACCGTTTGTATCCGCTTACCAGTCTGTTTAAGGATAATATGCATGAAGGGCTTTCTACGGTAGAGCTTTATCAGAATACCTATATCTGGGACTGTTCCAATGTTATTCAGTTTTTGGAAGGATCTGGTATTGAGGAGCCTGCATTTGATAAGAAGATGCTGGATGCTTATCTCAAATATTTAGGAATTCCGGTGTAGAAATCTTTGAAATAATAGGGCCGGGATGTATGCCCGGCTTTATTTATATGCCCTTTTTTCCACTCAAAATCATTTCAATCATCCTGATCTTTCTGGTTTCTCTGGTTTCAGGCTTTTTCGCTTCCTCTATCCAGCGGATGTATTCTTTCCGGTGAGTATAGCTCATTTTGTCGAACAGGTTCTTTGCATCGGGATTTTCATTAAAAACAACGGCGATGTCATTTGCAATTTCAACAATTCTTTCCTCCTGATCTTCAATAAGGCTTACAACAATCTCATCGCCAAATGTTTTCCCCAACTTCTTTCGGATTTCCTGGGTCAAGCCTAAAATATGACAGTCAGATTTCATTTTAGCAAGGCTTCCACGGTATTCGACCTTATTGTCAAATATTGCTTTAATTTTAACCTGTCCTTTTTTGCCAAACAGTTTTTCCGCAGAAAAAGGAAACTCTACAAAAGCAGCATTCAGATTACCATTCTGTTTTATAATTCCGGTAAATTCTATTTCTTTTTTCATCATAGGTATTTAAAATTCAAAAATAAAAAAACCGTGAACGCAAATTCACGGTTTTAAAAATTTATCAGAAAAAGATTATTTTACCTTTTTTGTTTTCTTAGGCATTTGAGTAGTTCCTGAATTTTTAGACTTCGTATCAGGAGGTGTATTTTCTCCTCTTACAAGCTTTAATTCATCGATCAGCCTTCTTGCTCCTGCATATTTGTCGATTGTCCAAAGAACAAAACGTACGTCTACGTTAATTGTTTTCTGCCAGTCCTGTTCAAATACAATATCACCGCTTAATGCTTCGCTGTTTCCATCGAATGCAATACCGATAAGGTTTCCGTCTCCGTCAATAACAGGAGAACCTGAGTTACCACCTGTAATATCATTGTTAGAAAGGAAGTTTACAGGCATATATCCAGCAGCATCAGCATACTGTCCGAAATCCTTAAGATTATAAAGGTCGATCACTCTTTGAGGAAGATCGAATTCTTCATCACCTTTCTTGTATTTTCCTACAAGACCGGTCATATCAGTATAATAGTTGTCAGTAACTCCAAAGTAGTTTCTGTCATTTCTTACAGGAAGTTTATCTACTGTTCCGTAAGTTAATCTCATGGTAGAGTTAGCATCAGGATAGAATTTTTTCTCAGGCATAGCCTTCATTAATCCAGCTAAGAATAGACGGTTGTTCTTGTTGAAGTTATCGTCAACTTTAGAATACTTCTCCATGCTCATTTTCTGGTCAGCAACAATTCCGTTCGCGATTTTCCAAAGCGGATCAGCATCAAGTTTCAATGCATCTGGGTTTAATAAGAAATTCGTAGCAGAAGTCTTATTGGCAAAAATTGAAGAATAGGCTACATTAGAAAGAGTCTTAGAATCCAATCCTAAAATAGTAGCAGATGCCACCTCTTTATTGGTCACTCTTGATTGGTAAAGTCCAGCCATAGAAGCTAGCATTTCTCCCTCCAGAGAAGGATTGAAGTTTTCATAAGCTTCTTTGATTGCAGTTTCAGTTTTAGCTTTCATCGCTAATCTTCCTTGCATATCCTGAGCAGAATAAGCTTTAAGAACAGATCCTACCTGTAAAGCAAGAGTGATATATTTTGCATTTCTTGAGAACTGAGAAGCGTAGTTTCTTTCAACATTTCTGTCGGAGACCTGCTTGTAATAAGCGCCGATATCTTCTAAAATACCATCATATTCTGCGTTTCCTGGCAGTGCAGACCATTTTCTGTAAGTATCCTCAATCTTTTGTTTGTCGGCTATCGTTCCGTTTTTATCTACCGCATCAATAGTTCCCTGTCTGTTTTTCCAGTAGTTGGCTACAGAAGCATATTGAGACGCATAGTTAAGCTGAGTCGCTTTATCCTTGTCCATATACTTTTTCATAACATCCATAGCAAGCTTGGAAGCTTCCACCCAAGCCGGATAGTCTTTGTTTACCATCTGCTGAATTCCGTAAGATGTAAGGTAACGGTTGGTTCTTCCAGGATATCCTAAGATCATAGAGAAATCTCCAGGTTTGATCCCTTTAAGAGAAACAGGAAGGAAATGCTTAGGCTTCAAAGGAACATTGCTTGGTGCAAATTCTGCAGGGTTACCTGCTGCATCCCCGTATACTCTGAATACCGTGAAGTCAGCAGTATGTCTTGGCCATTCCCAGTTATCTGTATCACCTCCGAATTTACCCAATGATGAAGGTGGTGCACCTACCAATCTGATATCTTTATAATCCTGGTATACAAAATAGTAGAATTCATTTCCATTGAAGAAATCTCTTACCACTACTGTATATTTTCCGTTTTCAGAGTTTTCAGTCTGGATTGCTTTTGTTTCAGCATCAATAACTGCTTTTCTCTCTGCTCCGGTCATATTGTTGTTTAGCTTGGAAGTGATTCTCTGCGTAGCATCATCCATTCTAACTAAAAACCTTACATAAAGATCTTTTGCATTAAATTCGTCCTTCTGCTTCATAGCCCAGAATCCGTTTTTAAGATAATCTTTCTCCGGAGTAGAAGCGGCAGCTACGGCACCATAACCACAGTGGTGGTTAGTGAAAATAAGTCCTTTGTCAGAAACAATTTCCCCGGTACAAAAACCCCCGAAGCTTACGATAGCATCCTTTAAGCTTGAATTGTTTACTGAATAAATTTCTTCAGGTGTCAAATGCAGTCCCTCTTTTTGCATGTCGACCCCGTTAAGTCTTTTGATGAGCATTAACAGCCACATCCCCTCATCCGCCCTCATCTGAGCAAAGCCCAATAAGAAAGTGAACAGTAGAAATAGTCTTTTCATTTTATAAAATAATTTTTGTGTCGCTAATTTACTAATTTTTACGATATTCTGTCCCGGAATGGTATGAAAATGGAAGGATAATCCCCATGAAAAAAATACTTGTATCATTTTTTGCCATTTTGCTATTAGGAGCTGTGGTCAGCTGCTCTTCAGTCCCGCAAAAAAATCCGAGCCTTCAAAGACAGTGGATGCTTGTTTCTTTTGATCAATTTTCTAAATTTTCTAAAGAGGAATTAGTCAGAAATAAGGCAGAAATCAACCTCACAGGCATAATGGAAAAAGGAAAAATAAAAGGAGGAGCCAATATGGGGTGCAACAGCATGTTCTTTACGTCAGAATTTAAAACTAATGGGAAAGTGAAGATCTCAGGAGTAGGGAGCACATTGAAGGCCTGTCAGAATATGGAACTGGAAAACGCTTTTATCCAGAAATTTGATAAAATGACCAATTATTCCATAGAAGGGCATTTCCTTACTTTATCCGATGACAATGGAAACTCTATGAAATTTTTGGCCGCAGATTGGGATTAAGAATATGGTTTGAGTGATCAAGCTTAAATTTTGAAGATTTTAAATAAACCATAGATCTGAAATATAAAAAGTCCGCGCTGGAGCGGACTTTTGCTTGAAATCTGGTTATGGGTTATCAGTTTTTTGGAATTGTTTTCTTTATTTCTTCTAAGGTCGCCGTATTGGGCAGACCTATGACATTACTATTTGTGTTCCTGGAATTCACGGTACTGGTTCGGGATGCCTGCCTGTTGGGAATAGAGGCTTTTATTTCTGCTAAAGTGGCCGTGTTAGGTAGTAATTTCCCCGAAGTATTGTTTGAATTGTATGGCTGGGATTTTACTTCCTGGCTTTTCGCTTCAAGACCCTGTTCTGAAGCCAATACGGATACGTTTTGCTTTTTAGGAGCATTTTCCTGAGACGCTTTTGCCAGCTGGGCTTCCCGTTCTCTGAGCTGTTTCACAATCTGGGCCTGATCTTCAGATTCAGAAGCTTTCTTATTTTCCTGAGCATAAACGGATACGCTTAATGCTAAAAATGCAGTGATATATAGTAATTTCATGATAATTTATTTAATATTAACCAATACCTGGATTTTTCCTGTTTCATTCTGATTGTAATCCTGGAGAGCCTTTCCGATCACCTGTCCTATTTTTACCTTTTTAGGATTGGCCTTCATGGCTGTTCCTGATTTTGATGACGTTACCAAAAGATCGCCTCTTTTAATTTTTCCGCCTTCCAGACATACTTTGGTCGGAATAACTCCAATCACACCCATTGGTACTTTACCGGAAATGTCAGAATCAATATGTTCTTCAGTAAGAAGTACTCCCGGTTTTGTCGCATATACTCCTGCTACAAGTGTAGAATAAGGCTTAGAAGATCTTTCAACGGTTCGGTCCGTATCTGTAGAAATTACAAGAATATCCCCGGTTTCATACTCAGAAATACTCCCTTCCACATCAAAGACTTCGGCAACGTCTGCGCCACTACTTTGGGTACCGCCATTAAAAAAACCTTTTCCGGTTTTATCGATACGGGCTACGTTTACTGAGGCACTTTGGAATACAGAAAGATTTCCCGACGGCCCCTGATGGTTGACAAGCAGGGTAGATCCGGTACCAGTTGTCGTTACATGAACCACCGGCTGCCCGTTGGCATTATTAAAGTTGGCGAATCTTCCTGCTTTACCCGTACCGAAATTAGGAATAAAGCCTGAAATTGCATTGCCATTTCCATCACATGATGCTTCCACACCATCGCCTGTACCTCCGGCATTGGCGGTAATACCATTCCCGCTGCCTTCTGTGATTGCCAATAAAGCCGGTCCACTGCCGCCTGCGTTAGAGGAATAAAATAAACCTCCATACCCTCCGGTACCTGAAGAAATACCATAAATACCGGCAGTTCCGAAATTAGCAAACTGCGAATTTACTTCCCCTTTCACGGCGGGAGAGGTACCCGTTACCTTGTCTACTTTAAAATTTCCAGCAGTACCATTACCTACTGTGGTTACCGTTATTACATCGCTTGTATTGGCATCATTAAAGATGTTAAATCTTCCTGCACGCCCGGTTGAAAAAGTAGGAACCCATGCATACAGAGCGTTTCCTGCTCCATCAATATTGGTTTCAACACCGTTTCCGTCCTTACCCGCGTTGGCGGTGATGGCATTTCCGTTCCCATCAGTTAAAGCAATTAATGCAGCGCCGTTTCCTGCAGGATTTGACGCATAAAATAACCCTGCACGTCCTCCTGTTCCTGAGGAAACCCCAAAAATACCTGCTGCACCAAAGTTTCCGAAAATAGTATTCACTTCACCCCTTACTGCCGCTCCTACACTGTTTGTATTATCAACTAAGAAAGAAGCTGCATTACCCTGGGTATTATCCGGAATATTTCCATTACCGTTGGTTTCTACCTCAAATACATTATTGATTTCGTTGGTGGCATTAAAATTTTCAAAACGTCCTGCACGTCCTTTACTGTTGTTTAATCCTACCTGTCCTAAAACTCCGACAGCCGTTCCGGTTGTGTTGGTCGCAACAAAACCCCTTACACCGTAACCTCCACCATCATTACGTCCTACTACAGCCCCGGCAATATCACTGGTTGTCCTGCCGACTACCGCTTCACCGGCTCCGTTATTATCACCTATTATACCTGCAGAGGTCTGTGCACTTGTAATGCCGTGCAACGCGAATCCGGCACCTGTAGAACTGCGTACTCCGGCCCCGTTTCCGGTAGTGGTTACATTCACCACTGTTCCGTTTCCGACACTGGAAACATTGAGGGCGTTGTTATTATTGGCATTGTTGAATATTGATATACTTGCAGGGATTCCGTTATTACTGGTTGCTGTAAGCCCGGTTCCTGTATTACTGTTGGCATATACTCCGGTTCCGTTGGCACTTGCATTTCCATAGACCCCTAATCCGTTAGGCGTAACACCGTAAACTCCCCAGCCGCTTCCATTCTGGCTTCCCCAGACACCAACTCCGAGCCCTCCGGTTCCATTGTTGATACCCCGGACACCACTGGAAAATCCGCCTGGTGCCACGTTGTTTACAATACCCCGAACTGAAGCAATGCTGGAAGTAGTTGTATTGTTGATGCCTTCCACGGAAGTTCCGTCTCCGTCATTGATCAGCGAAAATAGAGTAGATGCATTATTTATTGTATTGGTATAAGGAATTGTGAAACTTCCGCCTGTTCCGCCAGCAGACTTAGCGTACATAGCATAAGGTACGCTTAATAGCTGGCTTGTTCCTGTTATCGTGTAATTGGTACCTCCGGCGGGATCGGTTTCTGTTTTCAGATAATAGTTCCCCGTTGGCCAGTCTATGGTAGAAAAAGTTCCCGAAAGCACGGTTCCTGTCCCTATTTCCATGCTGATAAGTCCATTGGCGTTTGTGTTTCCGGTCAGTCTTTCGGAATAGACCAGTGTTCCGGCAGGAGAGCCCTGCAGTACACTTACTTTAACAGCGATGCTTTGATTGATCAGCAGCTGACCGGATCCGTTTCTCATAATGGCCTGGTAGCTCATTTTTTCCGGAGCCTGGGCATGCCCTAAAAAGAGGCCGAGCATGATCCCCAGAGAAAGTAATATTTTTTTCATGGCTTATTTTTTTATGACTTTAAAGGTTTTTAAATTTTCTCCATTCTGATTGATTCTGATAATGTAAACCGCAGAAGGAAGAGAAGAAAGATTAAGTTCGGACTTTGGCTGTGAGATCACGTCCTTTATGATCAGTTTGCCCTGAGCGTCGAACAGCTGATACTCCGATCCCTTATACGGAACAGAAGAAAAATCTATGTACAGATAATCTCTGGTAGGATTCGGATAGAGTAAAATGCCTTCTTGCTTTGTTGTGGTTTCGCTGGCAGAAAGTGTCGTGATTTCATAAGCCTGCTGTACGCCTTCCAACACCTGAGAGCCTGCTCCCTTGTACATATAAGCTATCTGACCGACACTGTAAGAAACCGAGCCGTTGCCTCCTGATGCATTTGTTCCTGTGGCCAGAACTGCCGATTGGGCACTCAAAATACTGACGGAAAAGGTGAACAGAATGAGAAAGAAGCAGTGAATAGATGTTCTTTTCATGTTAAATATTTTTGTGGTTATTAATTGGTTATCCAAGTTTTCAAGAGAAAATTTGTGAACACTAAATTACCACATATCGCAACCGGATTGAAGGAAAATAGACTAACGGTCAAAAAAATCGACCAACGGCATTTTATAGTAAAAATGTTGGTATTCAGTCGTTAATGGTTAAGGAAGGACAGACTTTCTTTGTAAGTTCTGCCTATGGGAAGCCTGATCTGATGGATCAGTTCTATTTCATGGCTGTTTTTTCCGCGGATGAAATGACGAGGTACGGCATAGCTGCGATGGATTCTTATAAAAGAATCGAAGAAGCTATTATGAAGGAGGTTTCCCAGGGAATCTAGAACACAGTGTTTCTTTTCATGCGTAACAAGCCGGGTATAGTCTTTTAAAGCTTCGAGGTAAAGAATATCGGTAAGTCTGACTTGAGAAATGTTACCGTTTTCTTTTATCTTAATACAGTTTTCACCGAGAATAGCATCAAAGCATTCGCATTTTTTTTTCATTTCAAAAAAATTGAAGACTTTTTCTATGGAATGCTGGAAACGTTCTGCTTTAAGGGGCTTTGTTACAAAATCCAGGGCATCAATTTCAAATGCTTCTGCTGCCAGCTCCGGTTGGGAACTTACGAAGATGCAGACGGGAATCTTATAGGCCAGTTTCCTGAATTCCAATCCGCTCATTCCGCTAAGCCTAGTTTCGCAGATCAACAGGTCGATTGGGAATTCCAGATGGGGAACTGCCTTTTCCGTCGAATTAAAAGACGCAACAATCTCTATATTATCGTACTGCCTGACATGATGCTGGAGAACCAGTCTGTCCAGTTCATCATCATCAATAATCATACATTTAATATGGGAATTCATGATCTTGGTGTTAGTTTTTACAATATTTGTAATTTTAATGGATTATTAATTACAAATCAGCGTTATAAAGGTATTAATTTTTTACAAATGAATGATATTATAAACTTAAATTAACATTAAAAAAGAAGGAAATTTAAAAAATGATTTTGTTTTTTTTCCTGAAATTGGTATCTTGTAAAAATCATAAACATAGACAGAAATTAATGCTAGATAAGAAACAACATAATTACGAGAGAGCAGTTTTGGTGGGGGTTATTACCCAAAATCAGGATGAAGATAAGCTAACGGAATATATGGATGAACTTGAGTTTTTAGCCTTCACAGCAGGTGCAACGGTTCAAAAACGTTTTACTCAAAAATTAACTCAACCGGATTCTAAAACCTTTATTGGAAGCGGAAAAGCACAGGAAATAAAAGAATATGTAAAAGAAAACGAGATAGGAACCATTATTTTCGATGATGAATTGTCTCCTTCTCAGCTTAAAAATCTCGAAAGAGAAATAGAGGTGAAAATTCTTGACAGAACCAACCTTATCCTTGATATTTTTGCACAGAGAGCACAGACTTCCTACGCAAGAACACAAGTAGAATTGGCACAATATCAATATCTTTTACCACGTCTGACAAGAATGTGGACTCACCTTGAACGTCAGAAAGGAGGAATCGGGATGAGAGGTCCCGGGGAAACAGAGATTGAAACTGACCGCCGTATCATCCGTGACAGAATTTCCCTGTTAAAAGATAAACTGAAAACCATCGACAGGCAAATGGCTACCCAGCGTAACAACCGCGGAAAGGTGGTACGTGCTGCTTTGGTGGGATATACCAATGTTGGAAAATCTACGCTGATGAATGCGCTTTCCAAATCTGAGGTTTTTGCAGAAAATAAATTGTTTGCAACCTTAGACACAACGGTAAGAAAGGTGGTTATTGGTAATTTACCGTTTTTGCTTACTGATACGGTAGGATTCATCAGAAAGCTTCCTACGCAGCTTGTGGAATCTTTTAAATCTACGCTGGATGAGGTGCGTGAAGCAGATCTGCTTATTCATGTGGTAGATATTTCCCATGAAAGCTTTGAAGATCAGGTAGAATCTGTTAATCAGACGTTAATGGAGATCAATGCCCATCAGAAGCCTATGATCATGGTCTTTAATAAAATTGATGACTTCAGTTACGATAAAAAAGATGAGGATGATCTTACGCCGTCTACAAAAAAGAATGTTTCTCTGGAGGAGTGGAAAAAAACATGGATGGCTAAATCTAAGTATCCGACAGTATTTATTTCTGCGCTGACGAAAGAAAATTTCCCGGAAATGAAGAAAATGATCTACGATGAGGTGATGAAGATCCATATCTCCAGATTCCCATACAATGATTTCCTTTTCGAGTATTTTGACAACGATGAGGAAGAAGAAAACAACGATTAATGAAATATCACTTTTTCCTGTTATTGATTTTCTTTTCTGTTTTTGGTTTCAGCCAGAAATCAGAAATTGATTTGAAAAATATTGAGAAGAATCTTAAAAATCCGGATTCTCCCTACAATTATGAAAAGCTGATTTTTAAATATAAAGGATATCCTAAATCCCTGGATAGTATTGAAGCTCAGTATCTTTATTACGGCCGAAATTTCAGGGATGATAAAGTTTCATCGAGTGATGAAAGTTTCAAGAGTCTTACAGATGCTTTTAAACAAAGTAATTTCGATGAATGCATCAGGCTGGGCAAAGTCCTCTACGGTAAAGATCCTACCAATCTGGATATACTTCTGGTTCTTCTGAGAGCTTATGATTTCCGAAAAGACGGAAATAATTTTGTACATCATCTGAGCCAGTTCAGATTGCTTACCGGAGGGATAAAGAATTCCGGTAACGGGACCTCTGAAAAAACAGCCTATTTAGTCAACTCTGTAGGAGATGAATATATCCTGCTTAATATTCTGAATATCGGAAAAGACTATACAAGGGCATCACAGCCGGCCAAAGACGGAACATTTGATATCTGGGAAAAAGACGGGCGCAAGCTCTATATTAAAATACTTTATTCAGACCTTAATTAAAAAAAACACTTTAGTGGAGTTATATTATTCATTTTCAGCCTTAATAGTATTAGCATCAATTTTTGCCTATCTCAATTACAGATTTCTGAAGCTTCCCAGCACCATCGGGATTATGGTCATTGCCATTGTAGTTTCTATTTTTCTGGTAATGTTTGGAGAGACAGTGCTTCCGAGAACTTTTGGGCATCTTAATAAGTTAATGAACAGTATAGACTTTACAGAAGTTCTGATGGGCGCAATGCTTAATTTCCTTCTCTTTGCGGGAGGGATCCATATTAATATTAACGATCTTAAGGAGCAGTTCAGGCCGGTCTTGATATTTTCTACGGCCGGAGTGGTTATTTCCACATTTGTAGTGGGATTCGGGATGTTTTATTTACTGCCTTTTTTAGGGATTCATCTCCCGTTTATCTATTGTTTGCTTTTTGGTGCACTTATTTCGCCTACTGACCCGGTGGCTGTTTTAAGTATTCTGAAACAGGCCAATGTGTCCAAATCTCTGGAAACTAAAGTGGCTGGAGAATCTCTTTTCAATGATGGTATGGCCGTAGTGGTGTTTACAGTCGTTATGCAGCTTGCCATCGGGAAAGAAGTAGATCTGGGTGTCGAAAGTATAGGATTACTTCTGATGAAAGAAGCCGGCGGAGGAATTCTGCTTGGTGTTTTGCTGGGGTGGATCACTTCCAGGCTGATGCGTGAGGTGGACGACTATATTATTTCTGTTCTGGTAACGCTTTCCGTAGTAATGGGAGGCTATCTTGTTGCAAGACAGATGCATATTTCCGGACCTCTGACGATGGTTGCCGCAGGTTTATTCATGGGTAATTTTAATGTAAGGTTCAAAATGAAATCCATTACCCAGGATTACCTCATCAAATTCTGGGAGCTGATCGACGAAATTCTTAATGCTGTTCTATTCCTGTTCATCGGTTTTGAACTACTGATGATCAAGGATTTAAAGCACTTTATGGTTCCTGGTTTACTGGCAATTGCAGTCGTTTTAATTGCCCGTTTCATTTCGATCTGGGTACCTACGAAATTTATGTCCCTGCGAACAAGATTTAGTCCGCAAACGGTAAAAGTTCTCGTCTGGGGAGGAATCCGGGGCGGAGTTTCCATAGCATTAGCCATGTCTATTCCAAAAAGCGAATACAGCGAAATTATATTAAGTATCACTTACTGTGTAGTTGTGTTCTCGATTATCGTTCAGGGACTTACCATTGCAAAAGTAGCCAATCCGAAAGCCATTGCAAAAGAAGAGGAAGCGCAGGGTATTGTGACAGATGAGCATGCTTAATTAAAAACACGAATTGAGATGAATAAATTATTTCAAATTATTTTTATTCTGTGCTTTGGTTTATACTTTTCTCAGGTCAATGTTGAGGAGATTAAAAAGAACGTGGCTGAAAATCCACAGAAGTATTATTATGATGTTGTAGAGATTTTCAAAAGAGATCCTAAAAGCCTGAATCAGGAGCAGCTTAATTATGTTTACTATGGAAATAATTATGTCGATTATGGATACAAAAGGATTCAGTTTAATGAACAATTAAACGAAATTACAAAATTTACAGGAAGGAAAATATCTCCTAAAAAAGTTTCAGAAGTTTTAGAAAAAGCAATGTCTCTTTATCAGAAAAATCCTCTCAATAAGGAACTCCTTACAGATTTATCAAATTTATATAAAAAGACAGGAAATCTTGTAAAAAGTGAATTGTATTCCACCCAGCTGCAGCTTTTATACAGAACAATAAGTAATAGTGGTACCGGAAAATTAGATAATTCTCCTATTGTGGTTACTAATTTTTCAGATCAATGGTATGCAGTTGAAAATTTTTCAGGAATTTTTTCACGAGGTTTAGATTTTGATACAAAGGTTTTACCTGATGGTTCTTGGCTCAATATATTTAAAAATGGCACTCATTTATTTTTCGTAAAGACAGTACATCATAAAGATTTGTATAAAGATGAAGAACAATATAATTAAAGAAATAGAAGAAGCATTAGCAGTTTTGTCCATTCCCGAAAAAGCTGAATTCTTCCCGAGGTTCTTCAAAACAGGAAAAGGAGAATATGGTGAGGGAGATCTGTTTTTAGGTGTGAAAGTACCGGATCAGAGATCTGTTGCTAAAGAATATTACTCAAAGATAAGCCTGCAGGACCTCAGTGTTCTGTTATCTTCAAAATATCATGAGCACAGGCTAACTGCACTCTTCATGCTGATCTCTAAATTTGAAAAAACAAAGGATAAGACTGTGAAAGAAGAAATTGTCCAGTTTTATCTGGATCATCTTCCGCATGTCAATAACTGGGATCTGGTGGATTCAAGCTGCTACAAAATTTTAGGGAGATATGCTTTTGAAAACGGAAAGGAAGAACTGTTGAGAAATCTTTCGGATTCTGAAGAAATGTGGCATAAGAGAATTGCTGTAGTAGGTACAATGCATTATGTGAAAAAGGGTTCTTTTGAATTGACTAAAGAATTTGTGACCAAAAACCTTAAACATACTCATGACCTGATGCATAAGGCAAACGGATGGCTGCTTAGAGAAATGGGTCAGAAAAATGAAATAGAGCTCATCAGCTTCCTGAATAAACATTATCAGAAAATGCCGAGAACCTGTCTGAGATATGCCATTGAAAAGTTGGATGAGGAAGTAAGACAGGATTATTTGAAAGGCAGAATTTGAAAAAATGGCTGTTTTCAGTGAAATAACAGAGTCCATAAAGTATTTTCAAACGGAATTGAGTAGTTTTGTGTTTTAAAACTCAATTATGAAAAATTTTCTGAAGCTTTTTTTACTGCTTTTTCCTTTATTATTGCTGACAAGTTGTTTTGATATTTTGGATAAAGTGAATGTCAAAGCCGACGGAACAGGAGAGTATACCATTATTCTGAATGCCAGCAAAAGCAAAACAAGGCTGGCTTCCATTTCTAAAATGGAGACAATTAACGGAAAAAAAGTTCCTAAAAAAAGTGAAATTGAAAATAAAATCAATGAAGCGGCCAGAATTTTTAAAGCAACTCCGGGGATCAGCAATGTAAAAACTTCAATGGATTTTGATAACTACATCATCAAGCTGAGCTGTAATTTTAAAAAGATTGAAAATATCAATGCAGGGCTGGAGCAGCTGAAAGCCAAAAATATCCTTGGTAAAATGATTCCTACCCAAATTTACAGTCAGAATCTTCAGAAAAAATTATTGACCAGAAACAAAGTCAATACTTTCAAGGAGGACTACGACAAAATGGGAAAGGCAGATAAAGAAATCTTCAATAATGCCCGATATACCTCTGTAATGCAGTTTGAAAATGCCGTAAAATCCCAGACGAACAACGCATATCTGTTGGCTCCGAATAAGAAAGCATTAAAATTGGAAGCGGATATTCTAGACCTGATCTTTCAAAAAAAACAATTACAAAACACGATATTATTTCAATAAATATTAACACTCAACCATGAAATCTCTATTATTAAAAACACAAATAATCACTTTCGTACTTTTTGGTTTTATGCTCCTTTTTTCGCAAAAAAGCATGAAACTTCCTACTGATGCTGTATTTTATATGGAAATCAACGGGAAACAGCTGAACCAGAAAATCAACTGGCAAAAGCTTAATCCTTTACTACATGAATTAAGCAAAAAAAGCAAAGAAAAATCTTCGTGGAATGATTATTCCAAGACGGGCATTAAATATGATGCCACCCAATATCATTATGCCAGTTTTAATGATTCGATACAGACGTATACCACTCATTTTATTGTAGATAACAAAGAAAAGTTCCAGGAATTCATCAATTCTACCAAGAAAAAAGGATTGGAGATCTCAAAGAAAAAGAATTATTCTTATGTGGATGTAGATGATCATATTTTTGTTGCCTGGAATAATGACCGTGCTGTTTTGAGTATGGTAAACTATACCAAACCGTATAAAGATACCTGGTCTTCTAGTATTGTACTGGATAGTGCTGCAACCGCTGCAGACAGTGTGGCTGTTGCTGTGGACAGCGCTTATACCATAGAACCGGAAAAGCCTTTCGATTATAAGGAAGAAATAATAAGTCTGAAACAAGATATTAAATATTTAAAAGACAATATCAGGGAGAATAACAAGGAAATTACCAGAATTCAGAAAGATATCAAGTACCTGGAAAAGAATCACAAATATCCTAAGGAAAATGTAGATACCCAGCATTCTGAAGGTGAAACTGAAGTGTATCCAAAAGAAGAGGAATATGCAGAAGCTGAAATAGATTCGGCATACCAGAAAGAACTGGATTCTGTGCGTATTGAAAACTTCAAGATTGTAAAGAAAATTGCGGAAGAGCGTTTCGACCAATACTTCAGCTCAAACTTAGAAATTGAAGTTCCGAAAGCCATGCTTACGTTCAGAGATCCTAATTCCGATGCCTATGTTTATACAGATTACGGAAGAATGGTCAATGATGGGGTTTATGGAAAAATGATGGAGCGTTTTAAATTTGGACAGTTTTTAAGAAATGCATACGATTCAAACTCCTATTACAATTTGTATTTTGACAAAGATAAAGTAAAGCTTGTCAATAATTATCAGCATAAAAATCCGGAAATACAGAAAACCATTTCCTCTGTTTATAAAGGAAAGAAAAACAAAAAGCTGGCAGCACTGATCAACGAAAAAAGCATTGGTTACTATGTAATTAACGTCAACGGAGCCAAGTCTTTTGATATGATGTATGACCTTCTTCAGGATACCGGAGACGGCGAATATAAAAAAGAAATGGAGCTGATGATGGAAACCATGAAAATTGTTCTGGATGAAGAAGCCATCACTAAAATAGCCCCGGGAAACGGAATCTTTGTTCTGAATGAATTAAAGTCCAAAAAAGTAGACTATACCGATTACGAATATGATGATGATTACAATGAAAAAGAAGTAAAGAAAACCAAAGAAGTGGCCGTTCCCAATTTTACCTTTGCTTTTGCAACAGAAAACGAAGGCTATTGGAACCGTGTTTTTAACGTATTGTCCACCAATAAGCATTTGTCTAAGAAATTCTCAAAAACCGGAAATATATACTCTTTTAAGGATGAGAAAGGCGACGGATATATGGATCAGCTGTACTTCGTTGTAAAAGAAGGTATCGTTTATCTTACGAGTTCTACAGAAAATCTTACCCCTCAAGGCCAGTCCGATACCTCAAAGCAATGGGCAAAAGATTCTTCCAAATATCCTTTATCCGGAAGATTGGATGTTCAGAAACTTTTAATTGGTTTGGAAAAAGAATTTAAAACTCCTTCGGAAAGAAAATCATTGGATCTTTTCAGAAAAAATGTGGGTGAAATGTATTATAAAACAGAGGTGAAAGGAGAAAGCGTAGAAACGGAAATAGACTACAATATTAAAAATTCTTCAGAAAACAGCTTAATGTACTTCTTTGACCTGTTCGATGAGATCTTTAAAATGAATGAAGAAGAAAAAAAGCCTCAAATATTATAAATGAAGAAGAAAAAAATTATTGTCCCGTTAACCCTTTTACTCGCTGCTGCGCTCTATTTTGTATTTTTCTATAAAAACAAAACATTAAAATTTGTTCCTGAAAATGCAGATGTCGTTATTTTGATCGATGTAAAAAGATTAACAGGGCAATATATTTCAAGCTTCATTGCCCATCCCTCAAAATGGACAGAGAGTAAAAAGAAAGATAAAAAAACGATTTCATTAAAGGATTCAGGAATCAAAACCCCGGATTTTTTGCAGATTTTCCATTTCAAGGGCACCAGATTCTCAGAATGGTACAGTGTGGTTGAATTAAAAGACCCACAAAAATTCTTGACTTATTTAAAGAATCATCAGTTTATCAGCAAAGGAAAAAACGTCTTTCAAAAAGATCAGATTTTTGTAAGAATAGAAGACGAAAACGGATTCATAGGAAGTTCCGCTTCAGGTTTTGAAAATATTAGCCAGCAGCTTCATTCCTCCGAAAAAAGGACACTGAATGCAGATGAGTTGATCAATAATGCTTTAGGAAGTGTTTCTTTCATTTCAGGAAAAACAATTCAGAATTTTTCCATTGAATTAAAATCCGATGAAATTGAAATAAAAAACACATCGGAAACCGGATCTTTAGCTTCCATTGTGGAAGATCTTCAGAAGAAAAATCATTTTTTAGAGATAGAGCTGGATGGCCGTAATGTGAAGAATTACGCTCGTCTTTTTGATAAAACGATCGCGGATTCTGCCCAAATCAGTTATTTTAAAGCAACTGCTGATCTCGAGCAGGTGAATGATACCATCATCAGCTACGGCTACGACGATAATTTTAATGAAATAGAGAAAAAGACCTTTCAGAAAATTATTCAGCCTAATTATGTGATCAATCTTCAAAGTTCTTCTCCTGAAAGGACATGGGCATATTTTCAGCATCAAAAATGGCTCAATGCCCAGGATCAGTTTACTGCGATCCCTTTTCAGCCTAATCAGATAGAGAGAAGGGAAGGAAATTTTATCATAAAATCTACCAGAAAACCGATCGTGTTATCCCCAAAGCTCAAAGAAAACTATATCTTCGTCAGAAACAGTCCGATGCTGATCTCTTCATTAAGTATTTTCTCACCAGCAGAGAAAAAAATACTTTCTGATATAGACTATATTTTTTACGGGAATAAAGCAAACGGTTATTGGCTGAAAATCAAAGCGAAGAAGGCAGAGCTACCATTAATTTTAAGATGGTAGGAATCTATAATCCTAAAAAACTGACTGATTATTAATGACTTTATCTGACACTGTATTACTTAAAACATTCACACACTACTTTTTACATTTGGTTTTTCCGGTTTTTATAGCCCTTATCTTTTTCCGCAAAAACTGGAAGAAAGCTTATCTTATTATGTTGGCTACCATGCTCGTAGATCTGGACCATATTTTTGCCAATCCTGTTTTTGATCCGTCAAGAAATAGTATAGGTTTTCACATTTTACATTCTTATTATGCTATTGCGGTGTATTTTTTGCTGCTCTTTTTTAAAGGTAATATCAGAATTGTAGGCATAGGTCTTTTGTTTCATATGCTGACAGATTTTCTGGATTTTAACCTGTGGATGCACTAAGAGGAAGGAAAGTGGAAGAGAGAGGCTGGAAGTTAAGGAGGTAGTGGTCATCCTTTTTGACCTCAATAACTTCGCGCTTCCAACTTCAGACTTCTTACGTATTAGATTAAAATATGATTAATATTTTCTTTTGATATTTCAAATTTCATAGATTTTTTGTATTTTGTAGACACTTTATGAGATTGAAAGAATTTTTACATTATACGTATATTTTCCCTGTCCTTGCTGTAGGGTATTACTTTTCCGGACTGATGGGAACCGGAATTTTATATGATGTTCTTGCAGGAATCCTGCTTACCGGAAGTGTCTTATCCGCAGTACATCACGCAGAAGTGGTGGCTCATAAAGTAGGGGAGCCTTTTGGAACAATTATTCTGGCACTCTGTATCACCATTATTGAAGTTGCGCTCATCATCTCGCTGATGGTCGCCGGCGGAGATCAGGCGATCACGCTGGCCAGAGATACCGTTTTTGCTGCCGTAATGATTATTCTTAACGGAATTCTGGGAATTTGTATCCTTATAGGTGGCGTAAAATATCATGAACAGTTTTTTGCAAGAACTTCAGCTACGACCTATCTGGTAAGTATTGTTTCAATTCTTGTTCTTACCCTTGTCCTTCCCAACTTTACCTCAAGTGTCAACGGACCTTTCTACAACGAAGCACAACTTATTTTTATTTCCATTGCCTGTCTCGTGATCTACGGAATTTTCCTGATGGTACAGACCGTACGCCACAGAAGCTATTTTATTGTTCCTGATGAGCATCCGGAAGAACATTATATTCCGTCGTTGAAAAAGACACTTATAAGCTTTGTTTTTCTGGTAGTTTGTCTGGTAATTGTTGTGTTGATGGCCAAAGGGCTTTCCGGAACCATCGAAGGAATGGTACAAAGTATCGGCGCTCCGAAATCTTTGGTAGGGGTAATTATTGCAGGGGTTGTACTTCTTCCTGAGGGAGTGGCTGCCATACGTGCGGCAAGAAGCAACCAAATACAGTCCAGCTTAAATTTGGCATTAGGATCTGCTTTGGCAAGTATTGGCTTAACAATTCCGGCTGTATCTACCGTTTGTATCGTCTATGACATACCGTTGGTATTGGGGCTCGATAAAAAGGATATTATCCTGCTGTCGTTATCTGTATTTATTGTAATGCTTTCCTTAAGCCGTGGAAAAACGAATATTCTGTACGGAACTGTTTTATTGGTGAATCTCGCAGCTTATATTTTTACGGTTATCGTCCCATAATCAATTTTCACCTCCAAACGCTCTGATTCTCGACCGTGTCACAGTCTCCTGGCGAGTTCCATTTTATAAGCCATCAGCCTGGCGATATTTTCAGATTTGTAAATGGCCATATCTGCATTTTCCCCGGCAAAATTCTCTTCAATGGTCTCTTTCCAAAGCTTCAGCCACTGATCAAAGTGTCTCTGCTCCATAGACTGAATTTCATTGATTGGAAAATGAACAGCCATAGGATTTCCTTTATAGCTCATCTGTCCAAAAAGAATAGACTCCCAGAATGAATACATTTTCGGAAGGTGCTTGTCCCAGTCTACTTTGGCTACATCATTAAAGAAAAAACCAATCGTTTCATCTTTAACGACTTTGGCATAAAATGAATTGACAAGATGCTCAATATCCTCTCTTGATTCCAGTTTTTTCATAGTTCAAATGTACTGCAAAATCAAATTAAAAAATCAATCAGCAGCTTGATAAATTTCATGAAAACAATATTTTATCTTTGCATTGTAAAAGGGGAGAATGGGTAAAAGTGAATTTGCTCATTTGCAGTTACCTCAACAAATAAAATAATATATGGCTAGAGGCTTCAGACAGAAAATCCGTCAGAAAAATACTGAAAACAGTGGCTTTGGTAGCAATGCTTCCGGCAGATTCATCAATAAGGACGGGCTTCCGAATGTAAAACGGAGAGGCGTGAATGTATTCAATAGGCTTAGCTGGTATCATACCATGCTGAACCTGTCTACTTTCCGTTTCTTATCCTATCTGGTGATTGCTTATGTCCTGATTAATCTTGTATTCGCAATGATTTATTATCTTATTGGGGTAGAGCATCTTACCGGAATTGATAAAAGCGATCCACTGAACGAGTTCATTGATGTATTTTTCTTCAGCTCGCAGACCTTTACCACAGTAGGATATGGGAGGATTGCTCCTGTAGGCTTTATGGCAAGCTTGGTGGCTACTTTTGAAGCCTTTCTGGGATTGCTTACCTTTGCTATTGCAACTGGGCTTTTTTACGGAAGATTTTCAAGGCCGAGAGCTTACCTCCGGTTTTCAGATATAGCCGTTATTGCTCCGTTTAAAGAATCAAGGGCTTTAATGTTCAGGCTGGCTCCTTATAAAAATAATGCTCTGACGGATGCTGATGTTATTGTTTCAGCGGCTATTGAAGTGATCGAAGAGGGAACTCCGAAAAGTAATTTTTATTCTTTAAAGACCCATCTGAGCAAAATCAATACTTTGGCGCTAAACTGGACCGTTGTGCATGAGATCAAGGAAGATTCGCCGTTTTACGGGTTTTCTGAAGAAGATTTTAAGAACACGGATATTGAGATCATTGTTCAGGTCCGCGCATTTGATGAAGTCTTTTCCAATACAGTGGTCCAGAGATCTTCCTATGTGTCGGCAGAAATTGTTTACGGAGCAAGATTTACCCTGATGTATTATCCGGACAATAATGATCTTACAACAATATTGGACCTTGATAAAATTAATGACCATCAAAAAGCAGATCTTCCGCCTATAGCAGGAGATAAAGAATAAATGAATTTAGACTTCTATAAAAAGCAGGCTTTACAAAAGCAGAAAGAGCATAAAAAATTTCTGGACGGACTGAAAAAGAAACCGCCCAAGAATCTTGATTATATTGTTCAGGAAACCCATGATGAAGTCTTTGATGAAGTGAATTGCCTTCAGTGCGCTAATTGCTGTAAAACAACCGGACCTTTATATACGGAAAAAGACATAGAGCGTATTTCAAAACATCTGCGAATGAAGCAGGCTGATTTTGAAGCTAAGTTTTTAAGGGTGGATGAAGATAATGATAAGGTACTCCAGAATCTTCCCTGCTTTTTCCTTAATAATGACAATACCTGCTCCATCTATGAAGTAAGGCCCAAAGCCTGCCGGGAATATCCGCACACAGACCGTAAAAAGATCTACCAGATCAATAATTTAATGCTGAAAAACACCGTCATATGTCCGGCTGCATTTGAGTTTGTGGAAAAAATGATGAAGAATATTGCAAAGTAAACCTTCTGTTGTAAAATATCTTAAATAATGATAAAGTACGTTAAATAAGAACTTTACACATAATTTAATAAAAAGAGTGTCGTTTAAGTTAAACAATCATTTAAAATATTACATTATGAAAAAATTAGTTTTAACTGCAGCGTTTACTTTAGTCGGTGTAATCGCAGTATCGGCACAAACACAGACACAACCACAAAAACCAGCCGATACGTCTAATAACCAGACCACTCAGACTCAACAGCAGAACACCCAGACAAGTACTACTACTGATGCCAGTGCTCAACCACAAAATACCACAGCAACGGCTACGGTAGATGCAGCAGCAACTCCGGCTGCCACAGCTGATGCTACGGCAACAGTAAGTGCAGAAACAGCAACAGATGCTACGAAACCTTCAGAAACAACTAAAGCAGAAAGAAAAGCTAAGAAAAAAGCAAAGTCATCTAAGTAGTAATATTGAGCAAAGTAGAAAGGGAATCCTGGGACAAATGTCTCAGGATTTTTTTGTTATCCATTAATTGAAGTAATCAACCCGTATATTATTTACGTATATTTCAGATGTAATTATAGATCCGGATCATTCGGGCCAAGCTGATTTATTCAATGAAAAGATTAAACCCTTCCCTTAAGCATCACTTACTGATAGGAGCTTTCCTGAGTATGTGGCTTTTCATTTTTGCTTTTTTTATCAGACCGTTTGACGACGGAACCATTAGTTTTAAGGTATGGATTATTATTAGTATTGGATTTAGCATCATTGCATTTCTGTGTTATGGGGTTATTGCTTTGCTGCAGAAAAAGGTTTACGGGAAACTGGCAAAATGGAACATTGGGTTTGAATTAATAAGCATTGTTTTTTTTCAATTTCTTTTTTGGATAGGCACATATTGTTTTTATAAGAGCCCTATTTTGAATGGAGGATATGGGTTTATCAAATTTTTAGAGACCATCATTCTTAAATCAGCTTTGATTTCAACGCCCATCATAGTTTTGGCAAGAATATATGTAGTTTCATTAATTCCTGCACAGGATGACACCATCATCATTAGGGGAGACAATAAGCTGGATATTTTAAAAATTAAAAGGGATGAGCTGATTTGTGTTTCCAATGCTCAGAATTATGTTGAGATTTTCTTTGTAGAAGGAAATGAAGTTAAGGTAAAACTCATTCGCAGCACGCTTAAAAAGATTCAGAATGATTTTGATTTTTTGATTCAGGTTCATCGTTCACACCTCATCAATCCTTCTCATTTTAAGGCCTGGAAAAATGCGGATACCATTTCGCTTACTCAAATTGAACTTCCTGTCTCTAAAAATTACAGAGAACATTTGTTGTCCTTATAATTTCCGTACCTAAAACCGCGTATTTCATCCCTAATCCTTCATATCACCTTGTTGAACGGTGTTTTTGTTTTTATTTTGCCTTCCAGATTAAGAATAAATATTGTATGAAAAAGCTTTGGATCAGGAGAATTGTATGGTTATCTGCAATAGGATTGTGCATGATGGGCTGTATTTTTTTATGGGCAGATCATGAACTCAATAAAGTCCTGGGTAAATCTACCCGGGTTATTAACTTTTCTTCATTTATTAAGCCATCACCATTAGTACAAATTAGAAATGTTAATGTCCTTTCAGAAGATTGTACTCATTTTATTAAAAATCAGAATGTCCTTATGAAAGATGGACTCATTCTTCAGCTTGACGCCAATCAACCCGTGAATAAGGAAGCTACCCTCATTGACGGTACAGGAAAGTATCTTATTCCGGGTCTTGTGGACAGCCATGTTCATGTAAAAGAAAGTAAAAATGATTTGTTTTTGTATCTGACGAATGGGGTTACCTACATCAGGGAAATGGCCGGGAATCCGGAGATTTTAGAATGGCGGAAATCAATACGGAAAAACGGTTTGGGGCCGAGGATGTTTGTTGCTTCACCACCTATATTTAGTGAGGCTGGTCTGGCGGGTTATTATTATGGATGGACAAGACAGTCCGTCAATTATTCCAATAAAAAAGATGCGGAAAAAGCCATAAAGGAAATAAAGGAGCAGGGCTATGATGCCATCAAAATGTACGGTTTTGTGAATCCGGAAATGTTTAAAACAACAATAGAGAGGGCTAAAGAAAATAAGATACCGGTTATTGGGCACATACCGTTGGTTGATTTAGAAACCTTTTCTCACTCAGGACAGCAGGAAGTCGCTCATATTGAAGAGATAACCGTTAAAACAATTGATGAATTCGGAAAATCAATTTCTAAAAATCCCGAAGAATATCTCCGTTTTTTAAAAACACGGTCACATCAGATCGCCAAAAAACTAAAAGAAAATAAGATAAGTGTTACTTCAACCGTTTGGTTGTGCAAAAGCTTTTTAGCCCAGCGGTTTGACTTAAAATCTAAGCTTAAAGCAATAGAATTAAAATATGCTAATCCCAAAATTATTGAAGGAACGCCATTGTACAAAATGGGCTGGTTACCCGGTAAAAATGGCTATGAATATGATGGAAAAGATACACCTGAAGCAAAAAAAATATCACTGACGTTTTGGAAGACCTATGTGGAAGCGATTCACATCATGACCAAAGCATTGGTAGATCATCATGTCCCTGTTATGGCCGGAACTGATGCTAATGTTGCCACGGTTGTTCCCGGGTTTGCTCTTCACGATGAATTAGAGTCTTTATCTCAATCCGGAATGACCAATTCACAGGCCATCTATTCTGCTACGGCGGAGCCTGGTGAATGGATGAAAAGCAAGACCGGGAAGATAAAAGCAGGCTACTATTCAGATTTGGTGCTCCTTTCTAAAAATCCATTGGAAGATATCAGAAATACAAAGGCTATCGAGTATGTGTTTTTTAATAAACATGTAATTGGTAAAGCTCAAATTAAAATGATTCTGAAAGCTATCGAAGATGGCAACAATGAAAACAGGAATATAGAAATTGATGAATACCTGAAAATCCATTAATGTTTTAATTTTTTACATCTGATACAATAAAAAAAGCGCTGTAACATGTACTGCGCTTTCTCCTTTCACTTTTTACTTTTTTCCCATTATCCCGGGAACAGGCTATATCAAAAAAGGCTGGGAATTTTCCCAACCTTTATTTATTTTTATACCACTCCCTGAGCCAGCATTGCTTCCGCAACTTTCACGAAGCCGGCAATATTTGCCCCTTTCACGTAGTTTACGTAGCCATCTTCATCTTTTCCGTAGTCTCTGCAAGCTTTGTGGATTCCGATCATAATTTCCTTCAGTCTTGCATCAACCTCTTCAGATGTCCAGTTAAGACGGATAGAGTTCTGCGTCATCTCAAGACCTGAGGTAGCAACACCTCCGGCATTGGAAGCCTTACCAGGCGAGAACAATATTTTATTATCCAAGAAATAGTTGATGGCGTCTAAAGTAGAAGGCATGTTTGCGGCTTCAGTAACGCAAAGGCATCCGTTTTCTACCAAAACTTTAGCATCTTCAAGATCCAATTCGTTTTGGGTTGCAGAAGGAAATGCTACATCACATTTCACTTCCCAAGGACGTTTTCCTGCGTGGAATTCAGCAGAAGGATATTTCTTAGCATAATCTTCAGCTCTGTTGTTACCGGAAGATCTAAGTTCTAATAAATAATCGATTTTTTCTCCGCTGATACCGTCTTTATCATAGATATAACCGTCCGGGCCAGAAATTGTTACCACTTTAGCATCAAGCTCAGTTGCCTTTTTGATTACTCCCCAGGCTACGTTACCAAAACCTGATACACTTACCGTTTTATCCTTGAAAGTCTCGTTGATTGTTTTAAGCATCTGCTCCGCGAAGTATACCACACCGTATCCCGTAGCTTCAGGACGGATAAGTGAACCTCCGTAAGCAAGACCTTTCCCTGTAAGGACTCCTGTAAATTCGTTTCTTATTTTTTTGTATTGTCCAAAAAGATATCCAATTTCTCTTGCTCCTACACCAATGTCTCCTGCAGGTACATCTGTTTCAGGACCGATATGCTTGCATAGCTCAGTCATGAAAGCCTGGCAGAAACGCATTACTTCCATATCAGATTTTCCTTGCGGATCGAAATCCGAACCTCCTTTACCTCCTCCCATTGGAAGAGTCGTCAGTGAGTTTTTAAATACCTGCTCGAAAGCTAAAAATTTAAGAACTGAAAGGTTTACAGTAGGATGGAAACGGATTCCCCCTTTGTATGGTCCGATCGCAGAGTTCATCTGGATTCTGAAACCTCTGTTTACCTGGATCTCTCCTTTGTCATCAACCCATGGAACTCTGAAGATAATGATTCTTTCAGCTTCAGCCATTCTCTCCAGCAGCTTCATTCCTGTATATTCCTTCTTGGTCATAATAAACGGAATTACAGTCACAGCTACTTCCTTTACGGCTTGTAAAAACTCTGGCTCATTAGGATTTTTTGCTTCAATCTTGGCAATAAACTCCTGGATTTTCTGGTCAATATTATATTGTTCCATATATTAGGGTTGAATATTATTGTCAACAAATTTAATTTTTTTTTCAAGATTCACAATACTGTATTTCAACATTGTTAAAAATTAAATAATAATGTTTCGAAATATTATTAAATTGATAATTTGTGATCAAATTTTATTAAAAATTAAAAGTTACGTCTCAAATAATGCAATATTAAGAAATCGTTAATTCTCAAATTGCTAGGAATTGCCTCCCGGAAAATGATTTTACTTTCCCCAAAAGCTCCAATTCTAAAATTATAGGAAGAATTTTATAAGACGGGACCGAAATCATCTGTGCAAGATCGTCCAGAGATACCTGAGGGTGGGCTTTTATTGACTGATATATGCTTTCCTGACTGTCAGTAAGTTGTATATCTGTTTCACTATAGGGAAACAGTTCTGCGACTTTCTCTTTTGAATGATTAAGTCCAACTGAATCTATGAGACTCTTAACGGTGGAAATGGATGCAGCTTTATTCTGGAAAATCAGCTGGTTACACCCTTGGCTGTATAGATCCGTAATCTTTCCGGGAAGGGCGAAAACTTCACGGTTATAGTCGTTGGCAAAAGATGCAGTACTTATTGACCCGCCACCAAATCCAGTTTCTACTACTATCGTTGAAGGAGAAATTCCGGCTATGATTCTGTTTCTTTGAATGAAATTTTCCCGGTCCGGTTTTCGTGAAGAATTAAATTCTGTTACTAAAGTACCACCTTCCTGCAGGATTTTTTCAGACAGTTTCCTGTTTTTTGGAGGGTACAGCGTATGAAAGCCATGAGCAAGAACGGCCATGGTAGGGATTTTAAACTGAATAGACTGCTCATGAACCTCTTTATCAATACCAAGAGCTAATCCACTGACGGATATATATTTAGATGACTTTGATGCTTCGAAGAAATCTCCGATGAACTCCTTGCCGTAAGAAGTCATATTCCGTGTTCCTACAATGCTGATCTTCTGTAAGGAATCGTCAAAATTTCCTTTTTGATAGAGAATTGCAGGAGCATCATCGCATTCATTAAGCAGATAAGGAAGCTCTTTAAGATGTCGCAGCCTGATTTGGATATTGTTCTTTTCGCAGAATTTAATCTCGTTTTCTGCAAATTTCAGATATTCTTCATTTCCGATATCGGCTACAGTCTTTTTTCCTACGCCATCTGTTTTGCTGAATTCTCTTTTTGCCTTCTTCCAAACTTCTCCAGCACTTCCAAAGGTCCGGATAAGTTTTTGAAAATTAATGTCTCCTATCAGGCTGCATTCGCGTAGGGCGATTGCATACAGATGCTCTTCAGTGATCATGTGTGTTTTTTTTCAAATGTAATAAAATAACCTGAGTTGAATATTGTCAGGAAGCCTGAAGTTTGAACAGGAAAGTTATTGATTACCTAATGAATAGCCACAGGCCAGTTTTTATTACTTTTTTAATAGAGCTCACCAGAACTTTCGATAACTTTCAGAAATACTAAGTCTAATAGTAACTTCCAACCTCCCTCTCCGAGCTTCCAGTTCCATTTTATTTTTTTCTTAATTCATCCAGATGATCCCAGATATCATCTCTTTTTTTATAAGGCAGTTCCATAAAGTCCTCCGGATGATTTTCTTTGTACTCCTGCCATAGTTTATCGTCTTTTTCGCTGTAATAGTTTGGGAATTCCCAGATATATTTCTTTTTCTTGTCGCCCACATTTTTAAAGGCAAAAGCGATAATACTCCCCACAACAGCTCCTGAAAGGTGGGCCTGCCAAGATATTTTACTCGGTTCCTGAAGATTGTAGAATAATTCCTCCGGAAACATACCCCAGATTAAACTGCCGTAATACAGAACTACAAGCAGCGAGATAGTAAGAAGTTTCATATTCCATTTGAAAACTCCGCTGAAGAAGAGGAAGAAGGCAAGGACATATACTACACCGCTGGCTCCAATGGTACAGGTATACATATAATCGCCGGTGAGGATATCTATTGGTGGTAGCAGCCATACCAGCAATCCTGTAGCCAGCCAGCCGATAATAAAGACCTTGTTGGCGACTAAAGGGTAGAACTGGTATAAAAGAAACAGAAGAACAGCTACCGGGATAGAATTGCTTATGATATGATCAATATTTCCATGCAGAAGGGGGGACGTAACGATTCCCAGTAAGCCTTCCGGCAATAGAGGTATTATGGCTCCAAAGCAGCTTTGAAAAAAGCCCTGCATCTGCAGAAAGTAGCCGAACCACATGGCCGAAAGCATCAGCAAGGGGGTTATAACAGCTCTTTTGGAAATTATATTTTTAAACATGTCGATGGTACGTCAAATCAAAAGCCAATGATAAATTTCGGAAATTTTGTCGATGTATTTCAACGAGTAGTGTTTATTTTAAGACAAAAGGTTTGTATTTTAATATTCTAAACCTAATATTTTGACATTGAATGTATTAAACTGGCCTGTTTTTGGATGTTGAAGAGATTTTAATTTGTTTAAGGCTTTTTTAGGCCAATATTCACGTTTAAAAATTATATTAATATTTTTGTAATGAAAATCATGTAAAATAATGAAGAAGTTTTTATTGATTCTTTCCTTTTCTATGGGGATTTATGCAAGTGCACAAGAAGAATTGAAAAAAGATTCAGTAGTCGTAGATACGGTAAAATACTGGTCGGTACTAGGGAAAAATACTCTGATGATCAATCAGGCTGCTTTTTCAAACTGGGTTGGTGGAGGAGCCAACAATGTGGGATGGCTGGCCGGAGTAAATTACAATATAACTTATGAAAAAGATAATGACCTCTGGGAAAATATTATTGCCCTGGATTATGGACAGAATGATACTAAGGGGCTTGGCGTAAGGAAAACACAGGATGTAATGAATGTTTCCACCAATTATGGGCGGAAATTCTCGAATAGCTGGTATTTTTCTGCAGGGGCGGGATTACAGTCACAATTTTATAAAGGATATGAAGACGGGAATAACCCGGCGGCTAAAAAAATATCCAATTTTATGGCTCCCGGTTATCTGAACCTCGGTATGGGTATCACGTACAGGCCTAATGACAATCTTACGGTAACCATGCGTCCTATCAACGCCAGATGGACTTTCGTTCTGGATAAAGACTTGCAGTTTGCAGGAAGTTATGGTTTGAAAAATGACGGAGATACTTCACTTTTGCAGTTCGGTTTTCTGGGAACAGCTTTATACAAAGTAAAACTGATGGAGAATATTAATATAACCAATACTGCCTCTGTATTCTCCAATTATCTGGACCATCCGGAACGGTTGGTTCTTGCTTATGGAGCTGTTGTAAACTTCAAAGTCAATAAATTCATATCATCTAATGTCACATTGGATCTGCTGTACGATCATAACCAGATCCAGAAAACGCAGCTGAAGCAAACGCTTGGGATTGGATTTGCCTATACTCTGAATAATGGTGTAAAACGCTCTGACCGTAAAGACAGTCAGTGGTGGATAAAAAAATAGATTATTAAATTCATTCAATAGGAAAGCGCTTCAATATGAGGCGCTTTTTTTGCAGAAAAATATAATTTTAAGTAGAGATAAGTTCATTTTTGCTTTTCACGTCTATTTCCAAGATGTATTTTGCTGTTTTCTAATGCAATAAATACTAATTTAATATTTCAAATAGGAGTGATTAGTTTTTTAACAAAAATTATATGTATATTTTTGTAACGAAAATCCTTATCTATGAAAAAACTTTTATTGGCCGTTTCCATTTCTGCCGGAATCACCACAATGGCTCAGGAAGTCAGAACTGATGCTGCTAAAACAGATACCGTAAAAGCGTGGTCTGTCCAGGGACAAAATACATTAATGCTCAATCAGGCTGCATTCTCAAACTGGGTTGGTGGAGGAGCCAACAATGTCGGATGGCTTGCCGGAGTTAATTATAACCTTACTTATGAAAAAGGGAAGGATCTCTGGGAAAATATCATCATCCTGGGATACGGGCAGAATAACACAAAAGGCATCGGAACCAGAAAAACACAGGATGTGATTAATCTGTCAACCAATTACGGACGTGAGTTTGCCAAGAACTGGTATCTTTCAGGAGGTATAGGCCTTCAGACGCAATTTGCCGGAGGTTATGAAGACGGAAATAATCCTGATGCCAAAAAGATCTCCAATTTTATGGCTCCGGGATATCTCAATATTGGTGCCGGTGTTACCTATCGACCCAATGACAACTTTACCATGACACTTCGCCCTGCCAATGCAAGATGGACATTTGTATTGGACGAAGATCTCCAGACCGCAGGAACTTATGGACTTAAGAATGACGGAGATTCTTCTCTGTTCCAGTTCGGTTTCCTGGGTACGGCTATCTATAAGATCAAGATCATGGAGAATATTAACCTGACCAATACAGCGTCAGTATTTTCAAACTATCTTGACCATCCTGATCATCTGGTCCTTGGGTACAGCGGAATCCTTAATATGAAGATCAACAAGTTTATTTCGACGAATATTACGCTGGATCTGTTATATGACCACAACCAAATCCAAAAAACGCAGCTTAAGCAGACTTTAGGAGTAGGATTTGCGTATAATATCGATAATGGAAAGAAACGTTCCGATAAGAAAGATAATCAGTCCTGGCTGAAATAAATAAGACGGTAGGAAGACAAAGGAGGGAAGCCGGAAGTTACTAGTAGGCTTATAGTTTCTGACAATATAATAAATGAATTATCTCTTGAAAAGAACAAGAGCTTAGATTCGACTTGAATAACCTCCATCTTCAAGCTTCAAACTCTCATCTTACCTAATAAAAAAGCACTTCGGTTCGAAGTGCTTTTTGGTATCAATTTATATTAGTCTTAAAATTCTATATCAACCTGAAGCTTTTCAGCTAAAAGTTTTGAGATTTTTTCTTTAAGCGGTTCAATGTCGATGTTCTGCATGGCATCATTGGCAAAAGCATATAAAAGCAATGCCTGAGCTTCTTTCTTGGAAATTCCTCTTGCTCTTAAATAAAATAATGCATCTTCATTAAGCTGGCCTACTGTACAGCCGTGAGAACATTTCACATCATCTGCGAAGATCTCCAATTGAGGTTTGGTATCAATGGTTGCTCCTTCACTTAGCAATACATTATTGTTCTGCTGATAGGCATTGGTTTTCTGGGCAATTTTATCTACGAAAACCTTTCCGTTGAAAACACCGTGCGCATTTCCGTCGAAAATACCTTTATAGTTCTGGTAGCTTTCACAGTTCGGGAAATTATGGTGAACTGCTGTATGGTGGTCCACCAGCTGATCTTTTCCAATAATCGTAATCCCGTTCATAAACGAATTGATATTGCTTCCGTTATGAATGAAATCCAGGTTGTTTCTTACCAGTTTTCCTCCGAAAGAGAAAGTATTTACAGTAGTTAAACTGTCTTTTTCCTGTCTTGCAAAAGTGCTGTCGATCAGATAAGATGTATTGTTGTCATTCTGAAGCTTATGCCAGTCTGCTTTTGCATTGGGATACGTAAAGATTTCCGTCACAGAATTCGTCAGTACATACGTACTGTCAAAATTATGGTGACTTTCTATAACCTCAACTTTTGCTCCTTCTTCTACAATCAGTAAGTTTCTTGTATTGTAGAATGTGTTTTCTTCCTGATTTTGAGAGATGTAGAAAATATGGATCGGTTTTTCGATCACTACATTTTTCGGAACTTTTAGGAAGAAACCATATTTGCAATAGGCAAGATTTAAGTTCGTAAAAGCAGTGTCTTTAGAAGCAATGGTATTGAAATACCTATCAAATACTTCCTTATGTTTTTCATCATTCAACGCATAGTTGAATGAAAGAAATTCTACATTCTCAATAGAAACTTTTGAAAGTTCTTTATGAAGTTTACCATTTACAAAAACGATCCAGTCAAAATTCTCTTCACCTAAATGCAGCTGATCCAGCTGTTCTTTGGTAATATTATGACTTTCCTTAGGGAAAAAATTATAGTTTTTCTCTGTGATCTCTTTGATGCTGGTATATTTATATTCTTCGTCTTTTTTTGTCGGAAAACCTAAGTTTTCGAAATTCTGAAGAGCAGTTTTTCTATCTTCATCCAGAAATCTGTGACGAAGGCTCTCCAAAAATTCACCGTGATTGTCAATAATCTGATCGTATAAAGCCATTACTGATATTTCGGCCATCACACCTTATTTTATATATTTGAAATAATACTATTTACTGCGGTTTTTCCGCATCTTCAGAAAGGATTGATAAAATCCCTGCTGAAAAGAGTTGCTTCTTAGTTAAGAAGCCAATCGTACCCTTTTTCTTCAAGTTCTAAAGCAAGAGATTTATCACCGGTTTTGATGATTTTTCCATTGGCAAGAACGTGAACAAAGTCAGGCTGGATATAGTTAAGCAATCTCTGATAGTGAGTGATCAGAAGAACTGCATTTCCTTCGTTTTTAAAAGTGTTTACACCGTCTGCAACAATTCTTAATGCATCAATGTCTAATCCTGAATCTGTTTCATCAAGGATAGCCAGTTTAGGATTAAGCATCATCATCTGGAAGATCTCATTTCTTTTCTTTTCACCTCCGGAGAAACCTTCGTTCAGTGATCTTGAAAGGAAATCTTTTTTTATACCTAATTGTTCGGATTTTTCACGGATAAGGGCAAGCATTTCTTTTGCCGGCATTTCCTCCAGTCCGTTTGCTTTTCTTGTTTCGTTTAAAGCAGCTTTAATGAAGTTCGTTACAGAAACTCCCGGAATTTCCACTGGATACTGGAAAGAAAGGAAGATCCCCTTATGCGCTCTGTCTTCAGGAGCATCTTCGCCGATGTTTTCTCCCTGAAAAAGAATTTCACCTTCCGTTACCTCATACTCCTCTTTTCCTGCAATCACAGAAGAAAGAGTAGATTTTCCAGCTCCGTTAGGTCCCATGATGGCATGAACTTCTCCCGGTTTTATTTCAAGATTAATACCTTTTAAAATTTCTGCGCCATCTTCAATTTTGGCGTGCAAGTTTTTTATTTCTAACATTTTTATTTGCTAAACAAATTATTTTTGAATTCTATATACTAAACTTTCAGGCTGACCGGGAACATCATTAAGCTTTCCTATACGTATCATACCTGCCTTTTCCAAAACTTTAACAGAAGCTATATTGTCAGGACGAACAATTCCAAATATCTCTTCTTTACTGATACTGGTAAATCCAAATTCTATAGCTTTCTTTGTGAACTCTGTTGCATATCCTTTTCCCCATGCTTCAACAGCAAAGCGATATCCGAGATTTAGTTTTTCTTCCTCTCCATACATTTTATAGCTCAAGCCTCCAAAGCCAATAATACTCTTGTTTTCTTTTGCTATAATGGTCCAGCCTCCAAAATTATATTGATCCCAATGTTCCTGCATTCTTTTGAATGTACCTTCTGCTTTTTCAATGTTCATTGGTCCACTTGGGTTATACAGATTGGTCTGTGGATCTCTGTTAATTTCAAAAAACCTTTCAAAATCATCATTTTCAGGTTTTCTTAAAATTAGGTTTTCTGTAGTTTCCATCCTCAAATTATCCAACAGAACCCTCAAGAGAAATCTCCAATAATTTCTGAGCCTCAATTGCAAATTCCATTGGAAGCTTATTCAATACTTCTTTACTGAAACCATTTACAATCAATGCAATAGCTCTTTCTGTATCAATACCCCTCTGGTTGCAGTAGAAGATCTGATCTTCTCCAATTTTTGAAGTAGTAGCTTCATGTTCCAGCTGGGCAGTAGGATCTTTGATTTCAATATAAGGGAAGGTATGCGCACCGCATTCATTACCCATCAACAGGGAATCACACTGGGAGAAGTTTCTTGCTCCTTTTGCTGAAGGCATTACTTTTACCAGTCCTCTGTATGAATTCTGAGATTTTCCTGCAGAAATACCTTTTGAAATGATCGTAGATCTGGTATTTTTCCCAATGTGGATCATTTTTGTTCCCGTATCTGCATATTGGTGATTGTTGGTTACTGCAATAGAGTAGAACTCACCAATAGAATTGTCTCCTTTCAGGATACAAGACGGATATTTCCATGTTACGGCAGAACCTGTTTCAACCTGCGTCCAGGAGATTTTTGCATTTTTCTCGCAAAGTCCTCTTTTTGTTACAAAATTGAACACCCCGCCTTTTCCTTCTTCATTACCCGGATACCAGTTTTGAACAGTGGAATATTTAATTTCGGCATTATCCATTGCAATCAATTCAACAACAGCTGCGTGAAGCTGGTTTTCGTCTCTTGATGGGGCAGTACAGCCTTCAAGGTAAGATACATAACTTCCTTCGTCAGCAATCACAAGCGTTCTTTCGAACTGGCCTGTTCCCGCCTGGTTGATACGGAAATAGGTTGAAAGCTCCATCGGGCATCTTACACCTTTTGGAATATAGCAGAAACTTCCGTCAGAAAATACTGCGGAATTCAGTGCTGAATAAAAATTATCTCCTCTTGGAACTACTTTTCCAAGGTATTTTCTTACTAGATCAGGATGGTTTTTAATAGCTTCTGAAATAGAACAGAAAATAATTCCTTTTTCCATTAAGGTATCCTGGAAAGTGGTTTTCACAGAAACGGAATCCATTACGATGTCTACTGCAACTCCTGAAAGTCTTTTTTGTTCTTCGATATTGATTCCTAATTTTGCAAAAGTGGCCAACAATTCGGGATCTACCTCATCTAAGCTCTCCAATTCTGGTTTCGCTTTCGGTGCGGCATAATATTTAATAGCCTGAAAATCAGGTTTTTCATATTTAATATTTGCCCAGGTAGGCTCTGCCATTTTCAGCCAGATTCTGAAAGACTCCAGACGCCATTCTGTCATCCATTCCGGCTCCTCTTTTTTCGCGGAGATCGCACGGACAATATCTTCGTTTAAACCGATTGGAAACTCTTCATAATCGATCTTCGTTTCCCACCCGAATTCATATTTTTTATTTTCTAGATCGACTCTTAAATCGTCTTCAGTATATTTACTCATTGTTTTTTTAATTTCAGATATTAGACTTAAAATCTCAGAAACAGGTCTGATATCCAGTGTCTAATGTCTTTTCTATAAAGAAAAACTCTCTCCACAACCACACGTTCTGGATGCATTAGGATTGTTAAAAACAAACCCCTTTCCGTTTAATCCTCCTGAGTATTCAAGAGTTGTTCCTGCTAAATAGAGGATAGATTTTTTATCTACAACAATTTTGATTTCATTATCTTCAAAAACCTGATCTGCATCTGTTTTTTTATTGTCGAAACCCAAAACATATTCTAAACCAGAGCATCCTCCACTTTTTACCCCTACTCTTATATAATCCTCAGCAGCGTTGAAACCATCCTCTGTCATCAGCTGAATGGCTTTTGCTTTTGCTTGATCTGATACTTTTATCATTGTATTTATTTAGAATGATTTAATTATGCAAAAATACGTACAATAATTAGGAAATAAAAATCCGGAATTTTATTTTATCGATTTTTATTATTGATGGCTTAACTTTGTTAACCTTTTGAAATCCAAACAATAAATTTATTCTATAATGAAAAAAATTGGCATCATTGCTTTAGCGCTGTTTATGCAGCATATTTCTGCACAGAACAACCGGTTTGTATATCAGGTTACCATGAAACCGGATGCAGAAAATAAAAGCGATATTAAAACTGAAAATGCATATTTAGATATTTCCGCCGAAAAGTCTCTTTTTTATTCTGAAAACAGATACAAGAGAGATTCTATCCTGCAGAAAGCTTTCCAGGGTGGAGGAGGCAGAGGCTCAGTAAGCAGAGAGCAGATGGAAGGAGTAAGAACCAATATCAATTATTCTGTAGAAAAAGATAAGGCCAGCCAAAAGACCTACTTTAAGGACAGAATAGGCAGAGACGTCTACGTTTATGAGGAAGACCGTCCTTTGAACTGGAAAATGTCTTCTGAAACAACGAAGATAGGAGATTATAAAGTTCAGAAAGCAACAACGGATTTTGCCGGAAGAACATGGACGGCCTGGTTTACTACAGATCTGCCTTATCAGGATGGACCGTATAAGTTTGGAGGGCTTCCTGGGCTGATTGTGAAAGCAGAGGATGATAAAGGTGATTATTCTTTTGATTTAATGAAGAATTATAAAATTGCTGAAATCGTAACTTTGAGCCAGTTTGGAAATACTTTGAAAGTAAAAAGATCGGATTACCTGAAACAGCAGGAAAAATTTAAAACAGATCCGATGTCATTCATGCAGAGTGGCGGTGGAGGAGGCTTTCCTGCGCCACCGAGAGCTGGCGGAGGAAGAGGTGGAAATCAGAATCCAGCTGATATGAGGAAGAGAATGGAAGAGAGAGTGAAAGAGGAAGCGAAGAAAAACAGCAACCCGATTGAACTGCAATAAAAAAATAACCCCTGGAGAATTTCTTCAGGGGTTTAATTTTATATGTGTTTTTTCCAAAATTATCTTATTGTAATACATTAATTCTGGTATAGCTACACAATTTTTATTAATAATATGGATGTTATTTTTCGTAAGTAGTGCTTTGTTATTTTCAGACAATGGGAGCGTGCCAAAATGATAATATTTCATTCTCTTTTTGATATAATCATTTATAGCAATTTTCTTCATATTTAAAAAGAGGGCATCATTTTTTTGAATGCTATAATATTCAGCCGCTGGAATATTAATACATAAAAAGATTGCAATAATAATGTTGAAGCTTTTATTTTTCATTGTGTAGAATTGAAACGAAAAAATCAAGGCTTTAAGCCTTGATTTTTTCGTTTTTTATTATAAATGATCAGGGCAATACATAAAATTGTGAGCAAATGTTTCTAGTTTCTGAATCCACAAAGCTGAAGCTCCGGGTCTTCTATCTTCGACATTATACGAGTGGCATGGTGTATGTCTCATTCCTCCACCAATATTTTTCATTACATCTTTAGAAAGTTTAATAGCCTTGTTTTCGAAATTTCTTGTTTTTTTCATTGAAATATATTTTTATATTGTAGATTACTAATATAAGAAAAGTTGTTTATAACAACAAATTACTTTAAAAGTTGGTTAAAAGTATCTCCCTGTTTGATGTCTCCGGTATTATATCCTTTCATAAACCATTCTTTACGCTGGGCGGATGATCCATGGGTAAAGCTTTCCTGATTTACATAGCCTTGGGATCTTTTTTGAATGTTATCATCACCAACAGCTTGGGCTGCATCTATGGCAGATTGTATATCGCCCGGTTCAAGAATACCTTTTGTATCATTTGTTCTTTTTGCCCAAACACCAGCATAAAAATCTGCCTGAAGTTCGGTGGCAACAGAAACTCTGTTCATTTCTGCCTCAGAATATCTTCCGCTTCTTCTCAGTTGGTCTACCTTTTGTGTGGTTCCAAGAAGAGTCTGCACGTGATGTCCTACTTCATGAGCTAAAACATAAGCAACAGTAAATTCAGTTACTTTGGCTCCAAATCTTTGTTGAAGCTCATTAAAAAAGCTCATATCCATATAGATTTTCTGGTCTGCAGGGCAATAAAACGGCCCCATGGCAGATTGAGCTGTTCCGCATCCGGATTGTGTGGTTTCTTCAAAAAGAACAATCCCCGGCTTTGTATATGTCATTCCATTTTCTTTAAAGATCTGGTCCCAGGTAACGATGTTCCATTTACCCATCATATCAACCATTTCTCCAATTTTGTTTTCTTGGGCAGTAAGTTCCCGTTGTTGTTCGTTTCCGGAAGATTGTACACTGCCGGAGTTCAAAATCCCTGATGGATCACCTCCCAAAAAGAAAATAATCGCAGCTACAATTAAAGTTCCAAGTCCTCCACCTACAATCATACCTCCGCTGCCCCCAGAGCCACGGCGGTCGTCTACGTTCCCGCCTCTATCGTCTGTCCATTTCATAATAAAAATTTTTGTCCTGTAAATTTAAAATAATATCATTACTAAATTACTACTTTTGTGAAAAATTACAGCCGACGTGAAAAAAATTAAACTTTGCCTGTTATCAGTTGGGATCATGGCATTTACAGCATGTAAAAAAGAAAAAGAAGATGAAGTAAATAGTGTAGATAAGACTGGCTCTATTGAAACAGTACTTTCTGTTGAGCACCTGGATACTGCGGATGTTCTTATTACGAAACACAAGATATGGAAAGATAAAAAGCTTTTTAAAGAGATCGTTAAAAAAGATACTATTCCTAGTTTGGGTGATACCCTTGTTGGCGGCGAAGACAATGACGGCAATGATCATATTGCCAAAACGAAAAAAGACTATGAATTTTTTATAACGGTTCAATAATGAAAAAGTCAAGTTCTATAAAATTACTTTTCGTAACGGGTGTATTGGCTGCCTGTTCCCAGGAGAAGCCTAAAGAGAAAGCCGAAAAGAAAGTCTATATGAGGTCCGACACTACAGCTTCTTACACGAGGAGTCATGGTTTTTTGACGGGAGTCCTTCTTTATCATGCGTTCAGACCGTATGGTGCTTATAGCTATGGATCTTATCAGAAGGCCGGTTATTACAGTGATGCGATAAGCAGCAAATCCAATATCGGAAGAAATAATTTCAAAGGAAATGTAGTAAGAGGGCAATTGGGAAGAAGCGGTTTCAGTGCATCATCATAAAATATGGAAAGAATTCAATCACAGTTCAGAAAAAACTGGCAGCATAAACTAGAGAATCTTGGTTTCGGGTATCACTCCCTGGATGGCCTTTATTGGGATGAAAGTCATTATTACCAGTTTAGCGCAGAAGAAATTAATACAATAGAAAAGGCTACTGCAGAACTCTGGCAGATGTGCCTGGAGGCGGTGGATCATATCATTGAAAAAAAACTTTGGGAAAAGTTCAATATTCCTGACTGGTTCCGGAATTATATCGTTACAAGCTGGGAAGAAGATCATCCTTCTATTTATGGAAGATTTGATTTTGGTTTTGACGGAAAAAATTTAAAGCTGCTGGAATTTAATGCTGACACGCCGACTTCACTATATGAAGGTTCGGTGATACAATGGTACTGGCTTCAGGAGCTGTTTCCTTATAAAGATCAGTTTAATTCCATTCATGAGAAACTGGTAGATTACTGGAAGCATCTTAAAAATTACATGAACCCACATCATATTTATTTTGCTTCTCTTACCAATATTGAAGATGTTACCAATGTGGAATACATGCGTGACTGTGCTTCTCAGGCAGGATTCGATACGGAATTTATTCCTATTCAGGATATTGGCTGGGCTGAGGATATCTCTGAATTCATTGCAGCTGACCGGTCGATCATGGAATATATTTTCAAGCTTTATCCTTACGAATGGATTCTTGCAGACGGTTTTGGAGAAAAACTTGTAAAAAACGGTTTCCGATCGCAATGGATTGAGCCTGCATGGAAAATTTTACTTTCATCCAAGGCTCTTCTTCCGATCCTTTGGGAGATGTATCCCAATCATCCTTACCTGTTGGAATCTTATTTTGAACCGAAACATCTGAAAGATTTTGCTAAAAAGCCTGTTTATTCCAGAGAGGGAGCCAATGTAATTTTGTATAAAAATAATATTCCTGTCGAGGAAAATGATGGTGTATATGGTAAAGAAGGTTTTATTTACCAGCAATTATTTGATCTCCCCAATTTTGATGGCAATTATCCGGTGATTGGCAGCTGGGTAATAGGGCAGGAGCCTGCCGGTATCGGGATCAGGGAAAGTGTTCACCTGATCACCAATAACCAGAGCCGTTTTGTTCCTCACCTTATCGGTTAAGTTTCTTTTCTTTAAGCCAGAATGATGTAGACTGATAGGCGGAAATAGCATCATTAACGAGTTTCTGCTCAGGCTTCTTGATCAGCTTTTCATCATAATAGAGTTTGAATTCAGGGGCAAGGCTGCTGGATTCAAGCTGTAAAGAATACTGTTTTACTTTTTTAACCGGTGAAATGATTGTTAAATGTCCATCTTTTACCAAACCGAGGTCCTGATAAGTGGCTATATAAGCTTTTGGCTGGAATTCTTTTTTGAAGACATCCTGACCAAGGAATTTGGATTTATAGTTAAAATTCAGCAGTCCGAAAAGGGTAGGCATAATATCTATCTGAGACATCAGCTTATCAAACTTCTGAGGCTGGATAAAGTCTTCTGAAAAAATCATCGCCGGAATTCTGTATTTGTCCATAGGAAGTTCTGTTTTCCCTGCACTGGATGCGCAATGATCGGCAATGATCACGAAGACCGTGTTTTTGTACCAGTCCTGTTTTTTAGCCATTTCAAAGAACATTCTAAGTGAATAATCAGTGTATTTTACCCCTCCGTCACGGGATTTTGCTGTTCCTGGAATATCAATCCTTCCATCTGGATACGTAAAAGGCCTGTGGTTGGAAACCGTCATCCAATGATTGAAAAAAGGTTTGCCGGATTTGGCCTCAGCATTCATGGTCTGAATTGCTTTTTTAGCCATATCTTCATCGGCAACGCCCCAGACATTGGCAAAGGTGATTTCTTCGGGTTTAAAATTGTTTCTGTCAACAATATCATAACCGTTTCCGGCAAAGAAGTCCTGCATATTATCGAAATAGCTGTAACCTCCGTACAGGAATTTCACATCATATCCTTTGGATTTGAATACACTTCCTGTTGTAAATTTATTTTTATTGTCATCTCTTTTTATAACACTTTCCCCTGCAGTGGGAGGAATGCACAATGTTAAAGCTTCAAGTCCCCTTACGGTTCTGTTTCCGGTGGCATAAAGATTGGTAAACATGATCGAGCGGTCTGCCAGGCTGTCCAGGAAAGGAGTAATCTTTAAAGTACCCCCATAATGTTCCATAAAATCGGCGGATAAGCTTTCTATAGAGATGAGAACTACATTTTTCTTAAGTTCCGGCTGCTCTGAAATTATATTTCTTGACAACACAGGTTCCGAATACTGGCTTAAAAAGTTCTTTTCTGCTTCCTGTTGTCCTATTTGCGGATAAAACTGAAAATAATCCAGCTCGTTGTGGGTGAAGGCCCAGTAGAATTTGGGAAGACCATTGCTTTCGATCTCATCAGCAAAAACATTGTCTGAACGGATCTGCATTAAAGAAGATACTCCTAAAATACTGAGGCTGGCCATAACAATAAAAGTTCCCAGTAATACCATTTTTTGCTTAAAATCGGGCAGTTCCAGCAGCTCATCTTTTGTTTTTTTATAGATGAACCATGTAATGGCTAAAGTAACAATAAGAATTGCAGAAAACAGGGGAACAACCGGATAGCTTTCCATGATGTTTCCAATGACCTCATTGGTGTATATCAAATAATCTACCGCAATGAAGTTATAGCGTACCCCGAACTCATTATAGAAAAAGTATTCACTTACAGCGTTAAAGATAATGAGAAGAACGTACAGCAACAGTGTGATGAAATACAGAACATTCCGGATCCTGATCCTTTTTGAAGGGAGAAAAAGCATCAAACCAAATAAAATGGTTTTGAGTCCTACAAAAGCTAAGGCGACTTCTGATATAGAGCCTCCATACTGGTTGAAAATATTATTCGGAATGAGCAGAATGTATAGAAAAAACAGTACTAAAACTCCAAAAATAATATATCCATACGGCTTATTATATTTTGAATTGGATAGAAATAAAAAGTAAACGGCCAATAATGTACTGGCTAAAATAAAAACAAAAATATCATTCAACAGGCCGATTGACAGGACTTTTATGATCTCAAAAAATCCGAAAGTGGCCGTAGTGATTGGATGAAATAAAAACACGATCCGTACAATAAGCGAAATGATAAGATAGAAAATCCCTAAATATAAGAATGGTTTTATTTTACTTGAAAACATGTACGTTAGATTAATTTCCGCAAAGATAGTTTTTGTATATAACTTTTAATGAAAAAAAATGGAAACATGCTATTTCTTATCATTTTTTTGAATTATTAATGAAGATTTAACGTATTATGTAGTGAATGATTGGTAATATAAAAAGTAATGGTACGCTGAATATCAATAAAAAAGGACTATTAAAAATAGTCCTGTATATTGTTAAGATGTATTAAAGATTAAGAATGCCCGAAACCGATGTTTCCTTTTTTATCAGAAAGATTCTTTTTAAAATCGATCATTCTCAAAGCGGTTACAGCTGCTTCTACACCTTTATTTCCTAGGTCTCCACCGCTTCTGGCAATGGACTGTTCTTTATTATCATCGGTCAGAACGCAGAAAATAGTAGGAGTGTCCGTTAAGACATTGCAGTCTTTAATTCCCTGTGCCACTGCTGAACAAACAAAATCAAAGTGAGGGGTTTCGCCGCGGATTACACACCCGATAGCAATTACTGCGTCGTATTTTCTTTCTTTGCAGAGCTGCATGCTTGCATAGTTGAGCTCAAAAGCACCCGGAACCGGAAAAAGCTTAATGTTTTCTGGTTTTACCCCTTCTTTTTCTAAGATTTCAAGGGCTGCATCACGAAGATTGTAGGTTACAAAATCATTCCACTCAGAAAAAACAATGCCGATAGAAAAATCTTCGGCATTTGTTATATGAAGTGGCTTGTAATCGGAAAGATTAACTGTTGCCATTTTTTAAAAGTATTTAGTCATTTCAATATAAGAGTCAGACATTCCGTTATCATAGTCCTGATACTTCTCGTCAATTGCAGAGAAATATTTTTTAGCTTCTGCATTTTTCTTCAATCCTAATGCTACAATACCTGCTTTTCTTGTGAAATAGTAAGTGGTATAAGGATCATCAGAAGCAGTTGAAGCTTTGTCTAATAAGGAAAGAGCTTCATCGTTTTTGTTAAGACCTGATTTTGCATCTGCCATAGCACCGAATTTCAATGCCATTAATGTTTTGTTGTCAGATGAAAATTTATCTAAAAGATCGTAAGCTTCCTGGAATTTTCCTTCTTTGAATTTTAATAAACCTGCATTATAAGCAGAAAGTTCACCAACCTTCGTGTTCGAATATTCATTATATGTTCCTATAAAACCTGGATTAGCTGCAGATTTTCCGCCTAAAGCTTCTTTATCTTTCCCTTCTGTCTGTTTTTTCTGAGCAGCGAGGAAACTTTTTACAGCTTCAACGTTCTTAGGAGCTACTACAAACTGTTTGTAAGCAAAGAATCCTAAAACACCCAAAACCAGTACCCCGAATACAATACCCAACTGCTTGGAGTATTTCTCAAGGAATCTTTCAGTGTTTAAAGCTTCTCTGTCAAGGTCTTTGAAGAACTCAACCGTTTCTTTACCTTCTTGCTCATTTGGAGCATTCTTTCCCAATTTTGCCATAAATTTTTAAAAATTGAAATGCAAATTTAATTGTTTCTGAATGATTTACAAAATACTTTGTGAGTATTATTGTTATTCCCGGAAAAATTATTCTGTTTTATTATAAAATTTCAATCTGAAGATTTTATATTTTGTCCTTTTTTCTTTTGGTAAATGGATCTGTGAGATGGTGAAATATAAATTTCCGGCCTTATCGAAGGCAAAAGAATCCGGCCATTTTATTTCCGGGTCGCTGATGATTTCTGATAAAATTCTGTTTTTATCAATTCTGCTGATGGCATTTTTCTCTAAACTGCTTAGATACAAATTTCCCTTTTTGTCAAATATGATTCCATCATTGGCCGTACTTTCTGCATATTTTTCTACTGTTGCCTGAAGTGAACCATCGGGGAGATTTTTATTCAGTAGCGATGATATCGGTATTCTGTATATGTTTTTGCCCATAAGTGCGCAGTAATAGAGGTGTTTTTTATCAGGATCTATCGCAATTCCGTCAGAATGTACCGGATGTTTTCTTTCATATCCTTCTATTACTATTTTATCTACTTCTGCAAGTGTGGAATGGTGATTGGAAAGTACTCTCCTTACATCAGCAGTTATCATATCCAAAATCACAATTCCGCCAACCTGCGAATCGGTAAAATAAACGGAGTGATTTTGATTATCAATCCTGAAGTCATTTAAATAAGCCTTTGGGCTGATCTTCTCAACAGATAATGTATATTTTACTTTTAGATTATTATTTCGTAGATCAAAGCAATATAAAAAGGCTCCTTGGGTTGCATCTGTCTTTAAGTCATATCCCGTGTCTAAAATCCACAGCTGGTTAAGTTCGTCAATGTAAACACTTTGGACACAGATAAACTGATTTTTGCTGCCTGCATTTTCATTCCATCGGTTCCATGCTGCATCCGGAAACGGGATGGTTTTTCCGTTAATGATTTCTGCCACTGAAACGGGAGTGTCTGCAGACCATCTTGGAAAACTCACAAAAACACGATTGTTCTTTGAAATGGCAATTCCTGTCCATTGGTTTTTGCTTTCTGCAAAAAGACTCATATGAACTTTTGGTGAAATGGGACTAGTGTTTTTTTTCTGGCAGCCCACTGCTGCATGTATAAATAATACAAAAACAAGGATTATATTTTTCATGGAGAAGATATTTATGTAAATAATTGAAGGTACTATATGCCTGTAAAAGCCATTTTTATTGCTAATGCCATTAAAATACCGGCAATGGCCCAGTTCTGGACCTTTATCAGTTTTGGATTTTTACTCAGCCTTATCTTTGATTTCGAGGCGCTGAAAATAATCAGAGAATTTATTAAAAGACTGATTGTAATAAAGAAGGAGCCCAAAAGTAAAAACTGATGTCCTATGTCTCCGGATTTCGGATCCAGGAACTGTGAAAATACAGAAACAAAAAACAATGCCACTTTAGGGTTTGAAATGGTGGTTAGCAAACCTATGACAAATAATTTTTGCGGCTTATCTTTTATCAAACCTTTGTGTGATTTTGTGCTGTCAAAAGAAGGGACTCGTACGGCCTGATAAGCAAGATAAATCAAGTATAGGGCACCGGATAGCTTTAGTATATGAAACAATAAAGGAAATGTAAAAAGTGCGGTTGAAAGTCCGAATGAGGATAACAGGATGTAAAAAAGATCACCTGTAACAATTCCAAGCAGAGAAATCATTCCTGCTTTTTGCCCTTGCAGTAAGGAGCGGGAAATCAGATACAGCATTGTCGGGCCTGGAATAATGATCAGCACTATAACAGACAATGAAAAATAAATAAGTTGAGTAATCGGTAACATGTATAAACTAAATTGTATTAAAATTGAATACAAAGATCAGTTTATAGCATTGCAGGTAAAAGGAGCAAAGTCACAATTATTTTGTGATGTATCTCACAATCTGGAATTTAAACGGCTTAAAGATTCTCTTGAAACTCCCAGATAGGAAGCAATTATGGTTTTTGATACCCGTTGAAAAAGATCCGGGTACTGTGAAAGAAGAATTTCGTAGCGTTCTTTTATATTATTTGACAGAAAGGAAAGCATCCTTTTTTGTAAGGCAACAAATCCGCTATTCGCTTTTTTCCTGAAAAAATATTCTACTTTCTGCAGTTCAGAACAAAGCTTTTCCCGGTTTTCGTAGGACAGGCAATATAATTCGGAGTCTTCCAGGCAGTCAACATTTACAATAGCCTGTGTTTGGGTAAAGTAAGCCTGATAATCGGTGATCCACCAGTTTTCCATTGCAAACTGAATGATATGCTCTTTTTCTTTCTCATCTATAAAGGTTGCTTTCAGTAATCCTTTTTTTACCCAGTAGGAATGATGTACATGATCGCCGGTCTGTATAAGAAACTGATGTTTTTTTAATTTTTTTACAGTGAAGTAAGAAAGTATGGACGCAAATTCTTCATCAGTTAAATGAATGAGTTCTTCAAAATGCGCCCTCAGTTCTTGTGCATCGGAAATTTTGATTGAACTCATATTTTCCTGATTATCATTTAGAATTCTAAAATATGATAGATCTCGGCATTGAACTTTTTCAGTTTTTCATCCCCGTTCAAACCTTTCAGACCAATAAGGAAACTGAATTGCGAAACAGTTGCCCCTTGTTTTTCCACAAGTTTTGCTGCAGCTTCTGTAGTTCCTCCTGTAGCCAATAAATCGTCATGGATCAGAATTCTTTGTCCCGGCTTTATCTGCCCTTCACGGGTTTCGATGACAGCACTTCCATATTCCAGGTCATAATTTTCTGAAATAATGGGTGGCGGTAGCTTCCCTGCTTTTCTGATTAAAATGAAAGGGACTTCCAATGCTACTGCAATGGCAATTCCGAACAGGTAGCCTCTGCTTTCTATTCCGCATACGGCATCTATTTTTCCTTTGCTGAAAGCAACAAGGTCTGCAATGACTTCTTCATATAGCTTTGGATTCAGGAAAATAGGTGAAATATCCTTGAACTGAATTCCCGGGATAGGAAAATCAGGAACATTTTCAATAGTTTCTTCCAGTTTTTTAATCAGTTCTTGTGAAGCCATTAATTATGGGTTTATTTTATAGCTGGAAATTTTCCAGTCTCCGTTTACATTTTTAAGTCCGAAAGTTACCTTTAAAGAAGTGGTTTTCCCGTTCTTGTCTGTAACATCGTATGTTGCATTTACACTTGCTCCGTTGGCCGTAGTACCATTGGTGGTAATGTTTTTAACACTTACGTTTTTCACTGATCCGAAACCTGAAGTAGGGTTGGAGAACGATTCATAGCTTCCCCAGCTAGGGTTGCTTGACGTTTCATAGGCTGCCTTAAGGTTTTGTGAGCTTACACTGTTTAAGAATTTGCTTACTGTACTTTTTGGATCTGCTGCCGGCTGTTTAGGAGCAGCTGGGGTTGTAGTAGTAGCATTTGGATCTGTAGGTGTTGTAGGTGTAGCTGTGGGATTGTTTGGGTCGATTACAGCATTAGGATCCTGTGTTACAGAAGTTGAGTCCGTTTTAGGCACAGCGGGAACTTTTAAGGCAGATGCATTGACATCGAGTCCAATCTTAGACATTTTGAATGTCTTTGCTGTGGTTTTTACTGAAACGGTAATATCTATTTTATTGTCTACCACTTTAGCTGCAGGAATTGAAGAGAATTTTAGATTGAATCCTTTAAAATTATTATCCTGCATCAGGTTTTTCGCGGTAGAAAGTTTTACTCCATTACTGAATACTTCCAAAGTAGCTTCGAGTCCGGCTCCGGTAAATGAAACAGGGTTTCCTGAACCATCTACAAGTCTAGGTACGATCTGAATGGCCGTTGGTGCTCCGGATCCGTCATCGCCGGTTGGTCTGGTGATAATGCTAAGTGAGCTTGCTTTTACATCATTCGCATCGGTTTCTTTGGCTTTATCGTCTCCAAAGATATTCATTTCTCCAAGAGAAGGTGGGGATGTGCTGGCCCATTCAATTCCGTTTTTCTGTGCAACTTCATCGGCCAACGCAAGAATTTCAGGGACTTTTTTTCCGTCGATAAGCTTTCCAAGGGCTTTAAGTTCCTCTACATCACCTTCTGCCTCTACACCAAACGTCTTTAGGATATAAAGCGCTTCATTGAACTTGATTTGTTTAATGGTTGAAAGACTGGAAGTCATGTCATTGATACTTGACTGCAGCGTTTTAGTATTCGTAGCATCTACATGATCCTTCTTGCATGCCGTAAATAGCAACAGACTGAGAACAAGTAGAAAAGAAAACTTTTTCATTTTATTTTGTTTATTGCAAATTTAATAAAACCTTTATTAATAGTGAGTTTTTATTTTTGTTTTGTGTTTTTAGGGAACAAAAGTAATTGATCATTAAAGTTTTTAATAAGGGAATGGTGAAATACCCGGATCATCCGGAACAGACTTTATGTGGTTTAAGTTATTATTGGGCAGTATTAAATTGAATGATAATGAGAACTTTCAATAATCAATGACTCTTGTTTTTTGAAAAAATATTTTTTGGAATTTCTATAGCTCTATAACATGAGGTTTCATGCCTGGATCATGATTGGCAATGGCTTCTATACAAGTTGGTTTTTCACTTTCACTTTTAATCCACTTTAATGAGCTTACCACTTTATGCTTATTTACCTGGACACCGGGTAAAATCATTTGTTCCCATGATTTTTTTGCATAACCAACATCACTAGCTAAGAGTACAAAATTTTCTTTATTTTTTATTATAGTCGAGGCAAGTCCCATTGTGTGGCCTGGTGTAGAAACAAATACTACTGTCCCGTCATCAAACAAATCGTAAGACAACCCTTCCGGCCCTATTCCTGTCTTGTTAAAGTTAAATAATTCAAAATCAACATCCTCCCACATACTTTTCACGTATCGCATTGATCTGTCTTGGGTTTCTTTCCATTCTAAATCACTTACCAGAATCTTTTTAGCGTCTTTTACCAGTTTTATGCCGCTTACATGGTCAGCGTGCATATGGCTCAGTACTAAATAATCAATATCGGAGGTTTTATACCCTAATTTTTCTAATTGCTCATTTATAGCATCACCATCCGGTAATAAGGCTCTGCTTACAGAATATTGCAGAAATCCGAGATGCTCTTTTTGATGGTTTCTAACATCAGAATGCCATCCCGTATCTATCAGGACAAGACCCTTTGGATGTTCTATTAGGTAAACTGAAACAGGAAGCCAGACCTGATGCTTTTTGCTTCTAAATAATCCGGTATAGGCTAAAGGATTAATGCTGTTTTCGTGAAAAGGGAGTGAGCTGTCTACTCTTACCTGCCCGCAATGTAATAGGTGTACCTTGATCATTATGAATTTATTTTTGGGTAAATTTATAATGACTTTTGGATAAGATTTTTGATTGAAATCAAAAGCGGGTTATTTTTTATTCCTCAATCTACTTAATGTCTCTTGCGTCATTCCCAGGTAAGAGGCGATATTTCCCAATGGTACATCTGAAAGATTATCGGGCATTTCGAGTAGGAAAGTTTCATATCTTTCTTTTGGCGTTTGAAATTTAAGGTTGTAAATCCGGTCATTTGATTTTTTGATATAGTCAATCATTCCGCGATAAATGAATTCCTGCATGGGTGCATTATTGCTGATAATATTGATCCACTGTTCATAGTCAATCATCGCAACCTTTGTTTCCGATAAAGCTTCAATTCCGAACTTACAGATATTATGATAAAAAATACTCTCAATGGGAAGCCCTATCATATTTTCCTGCAAGAAGTATAAAGTTACGTCTTTCTCTTTTTTATTATAAAATACTCGTGCTATGCCCTGTTCAATAAAATAAAGCTGTTTGGAAGTATTTTCAATACTCAGAATTAATTCTTTCTTAGGGATTTTTTTTCTACGTATACATTTTGCCAATTCTTTTGCCTCTATGTCATTCAATAAGTTCTTTGATTCAAAAAAATCTACAATGTTCATGTTTGTAAGGTATAATGGTTGTAAAATTTCATTAAAGTCCCAGCAGTTTGCGGAGTAGCGGAATGAAAAGCCAGAACTTTCAATTATTTACTACCGTAAGTAAAACAGTGAGGGTTTACTAAATTACAAAAACAAAAGTACACACTAGATGATTTTTTTTGCTTAACCAGCACTTTTACTGAACTGTTTGATGAAAACCATCTTTTGTGTATCATGCTTTTTATTTTTTGATTCCCCTATTTCTTATTCTGCTGTTCTTTCAAATCATCTTTGAAAAAAGAGCTAAAAATAGTCTGCATATTTGGAAAAGAAGGCTCCTGCCAGTATTGGGTTTTATAGTTACTGTTTTCTTTATCAAATTTCACTTTTTCTATATAATCATCGTTACTGAAATTAAGTTCTGATGGATAAAAATTATTGTAGAGAATGATCTGGTTATAATCAGGTTCACTTTTATGCTTAAGTTTTACAAAAGCCACCTCATTGTATTCAAGGAAATCTTTGAGGCTTTTTTCTGATCCTTTTTCGAAAGACATATTGAGGATTGTTCTGATATCAAAAAACCTGAACCCAAATAGAGAAAACTCCTTTTCCTGGAGTGCAGCACCTGTTACCTCGATCTGATCCCTGCGGTCACCTTTTAATTCTTTGATGGTATTTCTTTTGGTTTTGTATTCTTCGGGATTTCCGACATTTTTGAGTTTCGGAAGCTGTAAGGAATTGCCGTAATCCCATGTTGAAGTTTCTTTCTTCTCATTTTTGGCTTGTAATCTGAAGACTCTATACTGCTCAACATTTGTACTTTTCAGTTTTTTGGTTTTATTGTCAAAAATATAAGTGACAATTCCATCTGTATAGCTGTTAAGTTTATTGTTCACCGTTACATAGGCATTAAAATTTCCTTTGATCATAATATATTTTGCCGGCTTCGTGTTCTTGATGACCACAGTTTCTATTTCCTTAACCTGATCATTGATTTTAATAACATCCTGATTGAGTTCCGAAAAAGTGAGAAGGGCGACGGGAAAATTATTATAAACCAATTGAAATTTTTCCTGAGCAGGCGATATTGCCTGTTTATCAATTTTACCGTCAATATCAGAAAAAGCAAGAATGCTTCCGTCTTTTCCGAAGACTGAAACTTTAGGCAGAGGTTTGTTCGTCTGTTCGGAAACGAACGTTATGGATTGCGCCTGAATAAGGCTAAATAAAAAAATGAACAGGGCGAATAGGTGATAACGTCTTTTCATAGTGATAATTTGTTTATGGTTTACTGAAATAATTCATCGATCTTTATTATGAAGACCCCAAAAATTCAAAATGGTTGCCTGAACAGCTTAAAATATTCACTTGTGTGCATAAAAAAAGACTGATCATTATAATCAGTCTTTTTTATTTTATTTCTGTTACAAGTCCTTAGAAAGGATACTCATAAATTTCAGATTCATGTAAGAATGGGTTTCCTGTAGGAATTAACTTTAATTTAGATAAAGCTGATAGTACAGTAAACATAAATAATCCTGCTACAAATAGAACAGCTCCTGCTATTAATAGGAATACTTCAGGATTTTTCCAGTAAGGTCCTACCGTTCCAGGCATTACCATATTGAAGTAATCTAAAAGGTGACCTAGAATAACCACTACAGCCATAGTTGTTACTACTTTGTAGTTCCTCTTGATGCTGCTGCTTACTAATACCAATAAAGGTAATAAGAAGTTGATGATCAACATTGGTAAGAACGTAGGTCCATAGTGCTGGAATCTTCCAAAGAAGTAGTTAACTTCTTCCGGAACGTTCGCATACCAGTAAAGCATAAACTGAGCAAACCATGTATATGTCCAAAGCATACTTGTAGCGAAAAGGAATACTCCTAAATCGTGTAAGTGATTGTCATTGAACTGAGGTAAGAATCCGTTTTTCTTCAGGTAAACACTTAGAAGGATAATCACAGCGATTCCACTTGAAAGGCAGCTCACCATTGAATACCAGATATACATTGTAGAATACCAGTGTGGATCAATAGACATCAACCAGTCCCAAGCCCAAGCTGCAGAAGCAAATCCGAAGAATGCAATATATCCTACTGCCCATCTGTAAAGCATCTGATAATCTACTTTAGATTTAGTCTCATCTACTTTCTTAGACTGAGCTTTAAGTTTCCATGCAAAGAAAGAAGCACCTACTACATAAATGATCGTTCTGATAGCATAGAAAGGAATGTTTAAGAATCTTTTCTTTTCGAAAAGGATCACATCGAAATGTGCAGAATTAGGATCTGTCAATTCGGGATCCATCCAGTGGAATAAATGGCCATTGTGAGTGATATTCAATATCATCATAATAACCAGAATGGCACCACCATATGGGATATAAGAAGCAATAGCTTCCATTACTCTTGTAATAATAATAGGCCAACCTGCATGTGCAGCATGCTGAATACAGTAGAAAAACAATACAGCACAACTAACTCCAAAGAAAAAGACAGCTACAAAATGCAGCGATGCAAGAGGCTGGTTGTGAACCTGAAGCTCTGCGTGCTCTAAATGAGACGCATGGTCCTGAGGTCCTACCATTTCACTTGAGTGTGTAGGGGCAGTATGACCGGCAGAATGAACCGCTTCCATCATGTGCTCTATTTTCTCAGTAGTCATTCCTTTATTCATAAAGAAACCGATAGCAAATAGAACTAAACCTACAACAAGAAGGATTATAGAAGTTGATTTTAATTTTGGTGAAAAACTATACATTTCTTTTCTTATTTTTTAGTTGCGGTAGTAGTCTCTGTTGTTGCGGCCGCTGGTGTAGCTGTAGCCGTTGTAGCTGCTGCAGGTGCTGCTGCTCCTTTTTTGAAGGCACTCATCACATACATTGCCACTCTCCATCTGTCACCAGGGTTAAGCTGGCCAGCATAAGATCCCATTGCATTTCTACCGTTAGTTAATACATAATGAACAGATCCTACAGTAATTTCTCTGTCAGCATAGTTGGGTACACCAGAGAAAGCTCCGCTTTGTACAATTGGACCTTGCCCATCTCCACCAGTTCCGTGGCAGGCTGCACAAGTATGATCAAACAGCATTTTTCCTCTTTCAATATCTTTAGCTGCATTAGCTGGATTAAGAGGTGATGTTGTCATTGTTTTGGAGGCGTCATAACCTGCATTATATTCATCTGCATTTTTAGGCAGAAGACTTTCTTCAAAAATCCCGTCTTTATTTTGAGCGACACTTCCTTCTACAGGAGAAAGACCTGTTGCACCATTATTTTTTACAAATGCAGGGATTTCATTTTCATGATCTGAATAAGCATCCTGAGCTTTCATCAATGGATCGTAAGCTACCGGAAAGTACATATCAGGAAAATATACCAATGGTGTATTTTCTTTTGGTCCGCAAGAATTAAGTAAAACCGTTGTTAAACCTAAAACAGCTGTAATTTTTAATACATTCTTTTTCATTTTAAGTATCTTTAACAGTTATTTCTTCAACCCCGGTTTCAATCAGCAACTGTTTTACAGACTCTACGTCATCAGTTACAAATTCCATCATGAATTTATCATCAGTAGTTCTTGGATCAGGATTCTGAGCCGGAGCTCCCGGATACATTTTGTTTCTAACAAGGAATGTTAGAGACATCATGTGAGCTGCACAGAATACCATTAATTCAAACATTGGAACCACAAATGCAGGCATGTTGTGTGCCCAGTCAAAAGCAGGTTTACCACCAATATTTTGAGGCCAGTCATGATTCATCACATACCATGTTACAGTAGCACCGATGGTAACACCGTAAAGAGCATAGAAGAAAGCAGCATCAGAAATTCTGGTTTTCTTTAACCCTAAAGCTTTATCAAGTCCGTGAACCGGGAATGGAGTATAAACTTCGTTTATCGCAATCCCTTTATCGTTGAATGCTTTAACGCCGTTCATCAAATCGTCGTCGTCAGCATAAAGTCCGTATACAATTTTAGTGGTGCTCATCTCCTTCTTTTGCTTTATAAGTTTCACCTGAAATTTTCAGAATCGATTTTAATTCAGCCTGTGCAATTACAGGGAACGTTCTTGCGTATAGTAAGAATAATACAGAGAAGAATCCGATTGTTCCTAAATATACACCCACATCAATGATCGTTGGCTTAAACATAGTCCAAGATCCTGGTAAGTAATCTCTAGAAAGGTTGATAACGATGATATCGAAACGCTCGAACCACATACCAATATTGATGATCAATGCAACGATGAAAGTCCAGATAATGTTCGTTCTCAGTCTCTTGAACCAGAATGAAGCAGGAATGATCAAGTTACAAGTAATCAATGCCCAGAAAGCCCACCAGTAAGGTCCAACAGCAGCACCAGGAGAAAGATAAGTAAAATCTTCAAATCTGGATCCTGAGTACCATCCAATGAAGTATTCAGTAGCATAAGCTACCGTTACCATACCCCCTGTAAGGATAATTACAATGTTCATAATTTCAATATGATACATTGTGATGTATTCTTCAAGGTGACATACTTTTCTGGCAACCAGCAACAGGGTCTGTACCATTGCGAATCCTGAGAAGATTGCACCGGCAACGAAGTAAGGAGGGTAGATCGTAGAGTGCCATCCTTTAATAACCGAAGTTGCGAAGTCAAAAGATACCGTGGTGTGTACCGAGAATACAAGTGGAGTTGCCAAACCTGCAAGAACCAAAGAAAGTTCTTCGAATCTCTGCCAGTGTTTTGCTTTACCACCCCAACCGAAAGCCAGGAATGTATAAATTTTTCTTGTCCAAGGAGTTTTTGCTCTATCTCTGATCATTGCAAAGTCAGGGATTAGTCCCATGAACCAGAATACAGTTGATACTGAGAAATACGTGGAGATTGCAAATACGTCCCAAAGTAGAGGAGAGTTGAAGTTCCCCCAAAGAGAACCAAACTGGTTAGGTAATGGGAATACCCAGTATCCTACCCAAACTCTACCCATGTGGATTACAGGGAAGATGGCCGCCTGTACAACCGCAAAGATCGTCATTGCCTCTGCAGATCTGTTTACAGACATTCTCCAACGCTGTCTAAATAATAATAATACTGCGGAGATTAGGGTTCCGGCGTGACCGATACCTACCCACCATACGAAGTTGGTAATATCCCAACCCCAGTTAATAGTTCTGTTAAGCCCCCATGCTCCAATACCTGTTCCGATAGTATAAGCGATACAGCCAAATCCGTAGATGAATAGAACTAAGGCTGCATATAGTGAAATCCACCATAGTTTACCTGCTCTTTCTTCGATAGGTCGTGCAATATCTTCTGTGATATCGTGATAAGTTTTGTGACCAATAATTAGAGGTTCCCTTATCGGAGCTTCGTAATGTCCTGACATTTTTTACCTATTTATTATTTAAACTTTATTTTTCTACTCTGTTTCTTACTTTAGTGTGATAGAACACATTTGGTTTTGTGCCAATCTCTTCAAGTAAATAATATCTTCTGTTGCTGGAGTATAATTCTCTCACTTCAGATTCTTTGTCATTCATGTCTCCAAACGTCATTGCTCCGGTAGAACAAGCAGCAGCACAAGCACAAGAATTTTTGAATTCGTTGTCTGTTACTTTTCTGTTTTCTCTCTTAGCAGCTAAGATTGTAGCTTGAGTTTCCTGGATACACATTGAACATTTCTCCATTACCCCTCTCGTTCTTACCACAACATCCGGGTTAAGTACCATTCTTCCAAGATCGTTGTTCATGTTGAAATCGAACTTGTCATTCAGGTTATACGTAAACCAGTTGAAACGTCTTACTTTATAAGGACAGTTGTTAGCACAATATCTTGTACCGATACATCTGTTATAAGCCATATGGTTCTGACCTTGCTTACCGTGTGAAGTAGCCGCTACCGGACATACAGTTTCACAAGGAGCATGGTTACAGTGCTGACACATTACCGGCTGGAAGATTACATCTGGATTGTCTGCAGGGTGGTTGAGTGCACCTCCGTCTCCGAATGCCGTACCATACAATTCTGGTACTGCCATTCCTTCTTTCAATCCTTCGTATACTTCTACTTTCTGTCTTGAAGAATAGTAACGGTCAATTCTTAACCAATACATATCTCTGGACATTCTGATCTCTTCTTTACCTACTACAGGAACGTTGTTTTCTGCCTGACAAGCAATGATACATGCTCCACAACCCGTACAAGAGTTTAAGTCGATTGATAGGTTGAAGTGAGGTCCGTCCGTATCATCGAAAGCATCCCAAAGGTCAATCTTTCTTGCCGGAAGAGCTCCGCTGATGGTGTGATATTCCAAAGGCTTGTTCCATCCTTTGTGCTCATCATCAAATGCTACGTTTAAGAATTCTGCCAAAGGAACTTCCTTGGCGATTTCGTAACGTCCCATTAATGTATTCTGAAGCTGGATACCTGCAAATTCGTGGTCTTCTCCAGTTTTTTCGATCTTAACTCCTGAAACAGTTAAGTTAGAACCGTCAAATAATGGATAAGCGTTTACCCCAGTATCAGCAGTTGTTCCTGAGTCTTTTTTACCGTATCCAAGCGCAAGACCTACAGATCCTTCTGCCTGTCCCGGTTGAATGAATACAGGAACATCTTTTATTGTTACTCCGTTTACAGTAAGGTTTACGATAGAACCGTCCAGCTGCATTCTTGCATTAAGGTCGTTTTCAATCGCGAATTTTTCTGCATCTTTAGGAGAAATTGTTAAATAGTTATCCCAAGACATTCTTGTGATAGGATCCGGTAATTCCTGAAGCCAAGGGTTGTTAGCCTGAGTACCGTCACCCATTGAAGGCTTGGTGTATAATACTAATTCTAATTCGGAAGCTTTGAAGTTTCCTAGTTCAGCAATAGCCTGGGCAGCATTTCCTCCGGCGTAAGATAATGCAGTTGCATTATTTGAAGTCGTGATACCGTTATATAGGGCTTTATTGAAAGAAGTAGCTCCTAAGATAGAGGCAGAACTGGCTTTCAGATAGTCATAATAATTATTGGCAGTATTGTTCTTCCCGTTTTTCCAAACCAGTAAAGATTCTTCAATCTGTCTTGATTTGTAGATTTTCTGGATGGTTGGCTGCATTAATGAATATACTCCTGTCTGAGGTTCAATATCACCCCAAGATTCTAACCAGTTAGCTACAGGAATTACAGCTTTCGCTGCTTTGTACATTTCATTTTTCTTATCAGCTACAGCTACTACACAAGCAACTTTAGCTAAGGATTTTTTGAAATCTTCTCCTTTTGGATGGGAGTAGATAGGGTCTACGTTGTTTGCAATCAATACGCCAACCTGACCTGCATTTATCCATCCTAAGAATTCCTGGTATCTTGCTTTATCAAATTCTTTAAGGAAGTTAGCTTTACCTGTGAAAGCTACTGAACCTAATTTTTGGTTGATTAAGTGTGCTAAAACCTGTGCTCCTTTAGAACCGTCGGCAAAAACAACAGCTTTGCTGCCTTTTGCTTGAAGTTCTTTTGCAATTTCAGAAGCAGTCTTATCAGAAGTACCACCACCTACGATTGCGTTGTAAACTTCCACTAAAGTTTTATTGACAAGGCTTGGCTTTAATCTAACTCTTTCATCTGCATTAGCACCAGTCAATGACATGTTGGATTCCACCTGAATGTGTCTCAACATGTTTGGTCCCGGTTTTCTTGCTGCTGCATAAGAAGTTTCTAAGCTTGAAGCGTTATAATCTCCTAAGAAATCTGCCTGGAAAGAAACAACCAATTCTGAACCTTTAAGGTCATAAACCGGTAATGCTCTCTGTCCGAATACCTCCTGAGCTGCATCTAAAGCCGCAGCGTGAGGATAAGCATCATACGTTACAAGTTCAGCAGTCGGATATTTAGCTTTGAACTCAGCAAATAACTTTTTGAAAGTAGGAGAAGGGAAAGAGTGTGACAAAAGCACAATCTTTTTACCTGCTGCATTGGCATCTGCCAGACCTTTAAGGATAAAACTGTCTACTTTATCGAAAGTTTCATCTTTACCGTCCAGTTTAGGCTGTTTTACTTTATCATTATCATAAAGAGAAAGTACACTTGCCTGAGCTCTTGCGTTGGTTTTTCCTAAATCTCCTGCTGCCGGGTTCGGATCTATTTTGATAGGTCTTCCTTCACGGGTCTTTACTAAAACGCTGGCGAAGTCGAATCCGTCAAAATAAGTTGAAGCGTAATAATTCGGAACCCCCGGAATAATATCGTGTGGTTTTACCACGTAAGGAATCGTTTTGATCACCGGAGCTTCACAGGCAGCCAATGTTACGGCTGCTGTAGAGAATCCTAATATTTTTAAGAAATCTCTTCTTGAAGTACTGGATCCGTTCTGTTCAGCATCTCCAAGGAAATCTTCTACCGGAATTTCTTCCTGAAACTCTTTCTGAGCCAGCTTATTGTTCAAAGCCGGATCTTTAAGTTCATGAATACTTCTAAATTGTATTTTGTTTGAAGCCATTTATACTTCTAATTTTTTAGTTATTAATAATGACATTTACCACACTCAAGACCTCCAATTGCATCTACAGTGATCTTACCGCCATCCTGAGGATATTGTTTTTTCAACTTGTCATGTAGATTCTTGAAGTATTCTTTATTATAACCGTTGTTCATATCAACCTCAGTAGTTCTGTGGCACTCGATACACCATCCCATCGTGAAGTCATTAGCCATCTGAACAACATTCATTGTATCAATTTTTCCGTGACAAGCTTTACATACAACATCAATTTTGTTGTTTGGATTCTTTTTATTGAAAGAATTGATGATCGCCTGCTCACCCGCTACTACGTGCTGAGAGTGGTTGAAGTACACGAAGTCTGGCATGTTGTGAATTCTAGTCCATTCAACTGGCTGTGTTTTTCCAGTGTACTGCTGTTTTGCAGGATCCCAGCCTGTAGCTGCATAGATCTTCTGGATCTCACCGTCGTAGAATGCTTTATCTTTTCCTGGCTCCATGTAGTGATCTGCGTTATACTCAGAAATTGTTCTGTGACAGTTCATACACACGTTCATGGAAGGAATTTCAGATACTTTTCCGTATTTGGCACTGGAGTGACACAACTGACAGTCAATTTTCTGTTCTCCTGCGTGAATTTTGTGAGAGAAGTAGATAGGCTGTTCCGGCTTATATCCTTTGTAAACCCCGATCCACATGATCCAGTTCCAAACTCCATAAGCGGCCAGAAGGGCAAGGATACCCAGTACTGCTTTACCGATGTAGTGGTATTTCTCGTAGATTTCGCTGAAAGATTTAACTCTTGTTTCGTTAAGGCCGGCTAAGTCTTCAGATTGACCTAATTTAACCAATTGTCTCAGTTTAATTAAGATCCAAACTAATAAACCTGCTATTGCAATAAGCGAAATAATAACAACGCTTGTGGTTGTTTTGTCTGCCGATGCTGCAGCTGCTCCGTCTGTTGCAGGCGCTTTGGCGTCAGTTTTTGCTGGCTCGGGAGCCGGAGGATTAGTTGTAAACGCTAAAATGTCGTCAATATCCTTATCTGTAAGATTTGGAAACTGTAACATTTCGGTTTTGTTGTACTTTTCAAAAATCTCATTGGCGTATTTATCCCCAGAAGCTCTAAGAGCTTTGTTGTCTTTGATCCACTTGTGAAGCCAATCTTTGTCTACACCACCTTCTGTCTTTACTCGCTCTACAACCCCTTTTAAAGGAGGTCCTATTACTTGTTTATCCAGCGCGTGACATGCCGTACAATTCGCTTTGAAAAGTTTTTCGCCGTTTTTAGGATCGCCGTCTTGCCCGTAAATTGAAGCACTGGTTGATAGCAATAAGCCTATCGCGATCAACGTTTGTTTATAATGCTTTCTCCAACTAATCATTTAAATTATCTTATGTTAGTAAAATATTGAACCAATCAATTCGGCAAAAATAATATTTTTAACAGGAATTTAACGGTATATGGAAAAGGGAAAATATCATTTACGTTTAATTTGTATTGATTCTAAATAGTGTTGTTTGGTATAATTTTTTAATTTTAATAGATTTGCAGAAACAAGTTTAAATGAGAAATTTAATCAAAATATTTTCAATATTATCTTTATTTGGGTTTTATAGTGTTGAAGCCCAACAGGTTGTTCAGAAAGATACTCTTGCCGGAACAGAGCTGATTATGACTATGGATTCCAAAGTAAGCACTGCTTTGGGGGGAATTGAAGACAAATGTTCAAGGACTGCAGGTGGTCCTTCGGTGAGAGAAAATAATACAGACAGTGGAATTGTGACGAGTCCAAGGCCTCCAAAAATTTATGTTCCGAGCAGAGAACTGAGCAATGCGGAAATTTGTCGTAAGAATCCAAGGATTTTAGGATTTAAGATCCAGATCACAACGGTGAAAAGTAACGAAGAGGCTAACGAAGTGAAATCTTATTTCAGAAAAAGATTCCCGAACCTAAAAGTGGAAACGGATGCTTCTTTAAGACCGAATTATAAAATTCTGGCAGGAAGTTATTTTACGAAACAAAGTGCAGCTTCAGACCTGTCAAAAATACGAGAATACTTCAAATCGGCCATCGCTGTACAATACAGAATTTTCTGTTCTGAAGCAAGATAACGGAGATGAGATAACAAACTAAAGCTGGGAATTTTCCCGGCTTTTTTTATTGGTAATAAGTATCTAAAAACTGGAAGAAATCAGACATTCTGAACAGGTTATTAGTCAGTAAAAAAGCAAATAGAATAACCAGTGTCAACACTAAAAATGATAAAATTTTTGGTTTCGTTCTGTAAGCGTAAAAAAGCCATCCCAAAAGCAGCGGATAGACAAAAATAAAATGCCCCGCGTAGATATAAGAAGTATGGAGTCCGAATCGCATAATGCAGTGAATCAGAATGTCAAACATGAATGAAATGGCAATAATCTGTACCAGTTTATTCTTAAAATTTTTAAAATAACTCCATAAAATAAGGGCGAGCAATATTATGATAAAAGCATAACAGAAAAAGGATGAATAGGGCTCCATTAAAAGGCCTTTGAAATTAAATCCTTTCATATTATGCTTATCCGTCGTCATAAAACTGGGAAACAGAATACTGCCCCCGAAAAAATAAGAAAGCATCATGTCCCAGTCCGGAATGGATTCTACATTGGAGAACTTTTCATACTGCTGGTTGGTTTTGGAGAAGATATTTTCATATTTAAAATCTATTCTGAGCAAGTAAAGAAATGCAAAGCACACCGTGGCAAGTGCAACACGGAAAACTGCGTTTCCAAATTTTTTCCAGCTTCTGAAAACATCCTTTTCAAATAAAACGGGAATAAAAACTTTAGCCAGATTGGTGATGGTAATACCTCCAATGGTAATTCCGGCAAGCGTTAAGGCGGGTCCGGGTATCTTTTCTTCTTTTCTGAGTTTTACGGCTGCATAATAATTGTAAATACATAGCAACAGCAAGGTGTAGGTGAAATTCTCCGGAGTAAAAGAAAGAATAATACTTGTAGAAAAAAATCCAAAAAACAAAACAAGCAGTAAGGTGATCTTTAATGGAAGTCTGATGATATTATTTAGGTACTTAAAAATCTGAACGATGCATAAGCTTATGGCTATATTGCTAAGCCATGCCAGGGTTAGTCTGAATGTTGCATTCATTTTTCCACCAGAAACAAAAAGAGAAAACTCCCGGACCCAATTGAAAAAATAGTAGGCCAAAGGATGTCTCTCAAAGCTTCCGCCGGTCATTACAATCGCTTTGTTGTCAAAGCTGAAGTAGGCATCCCAGGGAATTCTGCTGTCAAAAATGATCCTGTAATGAAGAGCAATATAGGTGCCCAGTATTCCGTAACAGAGCAGGAAGAACATAAATACTGCTAATTCTGTGTAAGAAGATGGGAAGACCTGTTTTAATAGGTTGATGAGTTTTGTTTTAGTAAAAGACACGTGTCAGTTTTTTGCAAAAATAAAATAAAAAAGCTCACCAGACTTGGTGAGCTTTAAAGATTATATGGAAAGTAATTATTCTTTAATTATTTTTTCTGCTGTAGCTGTTCCATCTGCAAATTCAACCTGAAGCAAATATGCTCCTTTTGAAAGAGAAGAGATATCTACTTTGTCAGATGTTGATTTCAATACTGATTTTCCAGAAAGGTCTAAAACTGTTGAAGATTTGATTTTTTTATCAGTTTTAATATTGATCTCTCCTTTTGTTGGGTTAGGATAGATGTTTGTTGCTTTTGTTTTTGCTCCTACTTCATCAGTTGCAAGAGTTCCAGTTGTGATTTTTACATCATCAACCATAAACATATAAGCATTAGGGGAAACACACTGAATACCAATACGAACTGTTTGTCCAGCATAAGCATCTAGAGAATACGTTTTTTGTTCCCAGTTTGGATAAGGAGCTGATAATGAGGCGGCACCTGAAATAATAGTAAAATTTGCAGAAGATGTAGGGGTACCTGAACCAATATATACGCCAATTTTATATTTCTCCAATCCATACGAGTTAGACATTGATTTTACCCATAATGAAAGTGAATTAGAAGCGGCTCCTAATGTTACGGAAGGAGATATAAGCCAGTCATTGTTGGCAGTAGCAATATCTGGAACACCTGCCCAACAAGCAGCATATTTTTGACCACTGTGAGGATCGAAATTTCTCACCTCTGTTCCTGTTGTTGCATTAGTTACACCAGCAGCAGCAGGGTTAAAAATTTGATATGCCATAGGGGCACCAGCGTTATTCCATGTTGGGTCGTCTGTTCCTCCTGTATAAGTGTTAAGTTGGTCTAGATCTAAGGTTTGCCAGTTACCAAATCCCGTAATTACGAAATCTGTGTAAGAATCGAAATTTTCATTTAATAATACCGTTTGTGCTTGAGTAGTGGCTCCTGTAAGCATTAAGCTTAGAGATAGTAGAATTTTTTTCATAATATTAATTTTTTCTAAAATTAGTAAAATTAATAATATGATGTAAATAATTTAGCAAAAGTGATGTAAAATTGTAATTTATTCGTCAAGAACTGCAGGAAAGTGTAGAACATCCGGTGGTGTCATCATAAGCTGCAGGCCTTTTTACAGAAAATTCGGGATACAATTCTTGATAAGGATTTTCCAGAGCACGAGTGAGTTTTCCCAGCATTTCTGTTTTTCCGGTATCTATCTCTTCGATGCACTGATAAAGAAGATAATTTCTCAGTGTAAATTTTGGGTTTGACTGTTGCATAAGTGATAATGATTCTTCTTTTGAAATCGTGTTGGATGATAATCTTGCCTCATATTTCTTTGTAAAATCTTCAAGCTTTTTTATTTTCTCGTCATTCAAAACAGAGTAGGAAATATTTTCAAAAAGAGATTTAATATCGCTATTGGGACTCAATTTTTCCAGCTGATTAAAAAACAGCTTATAATCTAGGTGAAGTTCTTGCATCAACCCCTGCCAGTTAGTAAAAAATTCTTCATCACTCTCCCTCAATTCATCGAATCCAAATTTTTTGCATAGCATTTTATCATGAGCTTCCCAGAAATAGGTTCCATACCGGTTTAAAGTGTCTTCTAAAAACTTTTCGTCTTTAATGAGTGGATGAAGGGCATTTGCCAGCTGCCAGAGATTCCACTGCGATATCTGACCCTGTTTTCCAAAGGCGTATCTTCTTCCCGGAAGGTCAGTTGTATTCGGGGTAAAGTTCAGATCATATTCATCCATCATCGAATAGGGTCCGTAATCTATGGTCAGGCCTAAAACAGACATATTATCAGTATTCATCACGCCATGAACAAACCCGACCCTGAACCATTCAGTCATAAGGTCTGCTGTCCTGGTGCCTATTTTTTCAAAAAAGTCTTTGTATTTCTGAACTCCGTCTGTTGTAATTTCCGGATAATAATTTTCAATCGTAAAATCTGCCAGATCCTGCAGGGTATTGTATTCCTTTTGTGCAGAAAGCAGTTCAAAATGCCCGAAACGGAGAAAGCTTTCTGCAGTTCTGATTACAACTGCTCCTTTTTCCAGCTGAGGATTTCCGTTATACATCATGTCCCTTACCACATCTTCACCGGTAAAAGCAAGGCTTAAGGCTCTGGTTGTAGGAACTCCCAGGTGGTACATAGCTTCGCTCATCAGGTATTCACGTACTGAAGACCTCAGCACCGCTCTTCCGTCTGCATGCCTTGAGTATGGTGTTGCCCCGGCACCTTTCCATTGAATTTCTGTTTTCTTCCCATCTTTATTGATGATTTCCCCGGCCAGTATCGCTCTTCCGTCTCCCAGCTGTCCTGCCCAGTTTCCGAACTGATGCCCGGCATAAGCGGTAGCATACGTTTTTACATTTTCAGGAAGGTTATTTCCTACGAGAAAATCCAGGTCTTTTTCTTCATATTGTCCTAGTCCGATCTCTTCGGATAAAACTTCATTAAGGGCAATTAGCTCTGGCTCATCAAAACCGGCCGGCTTTACAGTTGCAAATAAAACTTTAGGGGTGTTTCTCTGCATCGGGTTGCCGGAAAGATCTCCTGGAAATATATCGGTAAAAGGCTGTTTGATCTGTTCAATATTCATAGATCAAAGATATTAATTATAAAAGAAAAGACCTTCCAGATTATTGAAAGGTCTTGTATATTTCTAAAAGAGAATTTATTTATTGAAATCTACCTCATCGGTGGAGTGAAGATTGTCATTGATATTTTCTTCTTTCTTTTCCGGATTGTTTCTAGGTGTTGGCTCTACCGGTCTTGGATTTTTGATCTCATCAATAGTCTGAAGTCCACCATCATCTCCATATCCTTCACCCAGGCCTTTTAAATTCGAACATCCGTCTTTCCAGTCTGATGGTCTGGTGAACTTATCGTCAGGACTAATTCCCAGAGACTTGTCTGCCCATACCTTCTTCATGAAAATGGCCCATATTGGTAATGCCATTTTCGCACCCTGGCCTTCACCGGTTCCGAAGAAGTGAGTTGCTCTGTCTTCCCAACCTACCCAGGCTCCTGTTGCCAGTTTCGGGGTGATTCCCATGAACCAACCGTCAGAGTTGTTCTGTGTAGTACCTGTTTTAGCCGCGATTTCCACGCCTTTTGAGATCCCTCTTCTTCCTAATTCTCCTGAAGCGGTACCGTATTGCGCAACACCCTTCATCAGCTCGATCATGGTATAGGCGTACATTGGGTTCATTACTTCTTTCGGTTCTACATTTACTTCTTTGATCACTCTTCCGTTGGCATCTTCAATTCTCCAGATCATTTCCGGTTTATTGTAGTTTCCGTAGTTGGCGAAAGTACTGTAGGCACCAAGCATTTCATAAATGGTAATATCTGATGAACCTAAAGCAATAGTATTGTTTCTAGGGATGTCTTCTGTAACTCCCAGGTCTCTTGCTGTCTGAATAACGGCATCTACACCCGTCATTTCAATAAGACGAGCAGCTACCGGGTTTTGAGAGTGAGCCAGGGCATCTTTTAAAGTAAGCATTCCTCCTCTTCCCGGAACATGCCATCCTTTATGGTCATAAGTACCGTTGGAAACCGTAGAGCATGGCGTCATACCAAGTTTCATGATTGCTGTAGCATATACGAAAGGCTTGAATGTAGATCCCACCTGTCTTTTACCCTGCTTGATGTGGTCATACTGGAAATGCTGCCAGTCTATGCCTCCTACCCATGCTTTGATCTCTCCACTTCCCGGAACCATAGACATTAAGCCTGCCTGTGCAATCTGTTTGTGGTATCTGATGGAGTCCCAAGGTGACATTTCAACCTCTTCTTCACCAGCCCACGTAAAGCGGGAAGTTTTTATTGGCTTATGGAATTCCAGTAAGATAGAATCTTCAGAAACTCCGGCGGCCTTCAGTTGTTTGTAACGACCGGTTCTTTTCATCGCCTGAGTCATTACGCTGGTTACCTGCTTATCCGTTAAATAGTAGAACGGTCTGTTTTTTCTGCCTCTCTGTTCAGCATCAAATCTTTTTTGAAGGTCTGTTAAATGCTCTTTGATGGACTCTTCTGCATATTTCTGCATTTTTGAATCAAGAGTTACATATATTTTTAAACCGTCTTTGTAAAGATTAAGCTTCTTTCCTGTTTCTTTCTCGTAACCTTCAAGATACTTGTCGATTTCCTTTCTTAAATAGAATTTATAGTAAGCAGAATAGTCATCATTGATGTTTTTGATCGGATGATAATCTACCTCAACAGGTGTATTAATTGCCTTATCATAGGTTGCCTGGTCTATATAACCCGTTTCAAACATTTGCTGCAAAACAACATCTCTTCTTCGTTTTGCTCGTTCAGGATTTCTCATAGGGTTATTAGCGATAGGCGCTTCTAACATGGCTACGAAAACTGCTGCCTCCGGAAGGGTAAGTTGGGAAGTTGTTTTATTAAAATAAATTTTGGAAGCCATTTCAATACCGTTCGCATTGTATGTAAAGTCGAACTTGTTGAAATATAATGTGATAATTTCTTCCTTAGTATATCGTTTTTCCAAGCTTACTGCAACGGACCATTCCTTTAGTTTCTGTATAACCCTTTTGATAGGGTTTTTAGATGGCTCTTTGGTAAATAGTAGTTTAGCAAGCTGCTGCGTGATTGTAGAACCCCCACCTCTGTCTCCTCCATATCTGACAGCTCTTAGAATAGATTTTAAATCAATTCCCGAATGCTCTTTAAAACGCTCATCTTCCTTTGCCTGTAATGCATAGATAAGATAGGGAGGAAGCTGTTTGTAGGTAATTGGCTGTGTTTTTTCCTTTTCAAACTTCCCCAGTAAAATACCGTCCGATGAAATGATTTCAGAGGCGACATAGATATCAGGGTTTTCAAGTTCCTTTACATCCGGCATTTCTCCAAGAAATCCCTGGGAAACAGCAAAGAAAAGTCCTGAAATACCTAAAACTACCGCAATGAGTCCGATCCAAATGAATCTAACCCATCTTTTCCAAGAGGTATCTTTCTTTTTTTTGGGAGGAAGGGGGAAGGTTTTTCCCTTGTTTCCTGCATTTTGTCTGTTGTCTTCCATTTATGGTTACGGTTTAGCCGTTTCTACTTTTACTCCAACGTCTTCAATTCCCGGAAGGTTGTCATTTCTCATCGCCTGGATCAGGCTGATTTCATATTTTCCTTTTCCCGGAAATTTATAGTTCATTTTATACTGAAATAATGCCTCCTTCGTATCACCAAAACCTGTACCAAGCCATTCTCCGTTTGGTTTTGCCAGTACATAGTTCAGGGTATCTGTTTCCTTATTTTTGTTCTGGAGATTGGTGAAATTGACAATAAATCTTATATTGCTGTAAGGGTAACTGTTGTTATTTCTTACAACAAATATAATATTTTTAGGATTCTGCGGATCTGAAACTTCAAGATTAAATTTTTGCTCACTTTTCTTATTCCATTTGTTATTAACGGAATTCATTATGACATTCTCTCCTGAAGAGGAATTGCAGCTAAAGAAAAGAATAAGAGGTAATAATCCTAAAATTTTACGCATTTTTATCTTTTTTTGGGGGGTATTTCTTTTTAAAATTTTTCTTGTTCGGGTTCTGTTGTTTTTTTTCAGGGTCTGAAGAAACATCCGTTTTTTCCGTTTGTGCTTTTGGCTGCGGTTTAGGCTGCTGCTTTTGCTGTTGTCTTGGCTGATTTCCGGCATTAGCATTAGGATTTTCTGCTCTGTCAGGTCTCTCGGATCTCTCCGTTCTTTTCTTTGGTCCCTGGCCTTGCCCCTGCTGTCCTCCCTGGTTTTGCCCGTTGTTGGGTCTGTTCTGGTTTCTGTTCCTGTTGTTGCCTCTGTTCTTCTTTTCGAACCTGTCCATGTTGTTTTCCTGGATCAGGTCGATGGTCTGAATTGGGCTGTCAGGCTGCTTAAGATCTTCTAAAGGAAGGATTTTTTCGCCTCTTTTATTTTTGGCGATTAATTTCTTAACAAGGTCGATATCAAAATCATACCATGCCATAGAACTGTCTACGTAAGCAAACCACATTTTCTTTTTGAAAACATCTATTTTAATGCAGAATGCTCTTCCTTTTTCCGTATCCAGGGTAGTTGAAGAAGAAGGGAAGTGGCTTAGTGCATCAAGGTAGCTGTCCAGTTCATAATTCAGGCAGCATTTCAGCTTACCGCATTGTCCTGCAAGCTTTTGAGGATTAATGCTCAGCTGCTGATATCTGGCGACATTCGTGTTCACAGATCTGAAATCCGTAAGCCAGGTCGAGCAGCAAAGCTCCCTTCCACATGAACCTATACCTCCAACTTTTGCAGCTTCCTGTCTGAACCCGATCTGTTTCATGTCGATCTTGGTTCTGAAAGCACCAGCGTACTCTTTGATCAACTGTCTGAAATCCACTCGGTTGTCAGCGGTATAATAGAATGTGATCTTGGAAGAATCTCCCTGATATTCCACATCCGTGACTTTCATTTCAAGACCTATTCTATGAGCGATTTTTCTCGCCTCAATCTTTACACTGTCTTCTTTTTTTCTGGCTTCCTGCCAAACCTCAAGGTCTTTCTGGTTAGCCTGTCTGTATATTTTAAGTATAGATTCTTCAGGAAATTTTTTCTTTTTCATCTGAATCTTTACTAATTCTCCGGTGAGGCTTACAACGCCTACATCGTGTCCGGGACTCGATTCTACTGTTACTACGCTACCTATATGTAAAGGAATATTATTTACATTTTTATAAAACGATTTTCTGTCATTTTTAAATCTAACTTCCACAAGATCACACCTGTTCGATGCGGGGTTGTTGATGTTAGAAAGCCAGTCGAAAACACTTAATTTATAACTATTACCACAGGTATTTACACTTTCACAGCCATTCGCGGTTTTTTTTGGTCCGCAAGAATGGGCAGAATCGCCGGATGTTTTGCATCCACAACTCATATAACTATTTTTTATAATCTTGCAAATTTATGTAAATTTATCTTTATGCAATTCTAAAATACTTAAATATTCAATATCGTGATTGTTTAACCTTAAACGTGAAAAATATAGACTGCTTCAAAAGCCGATAAGTTGCTAGTGTCTATGTGTTTATATAGATATATTTTTAAAGTACTATTTTAAACATAATTTTCTTTTGGCATATTGTTTAAAATATTAAGAAATATTAACAGCTGTATCTAAAATAATTTTATATTTGGGTTATATAATAAACAGTCTATGAAAAAAATATTAGTATCAACTGCTTTATTGGCGGGTGTTTTATCTTACGCGGGAGGCTTCAGGGTATCTCTGCAGGGAGTGAAACAATTGGCAATGGCGCATACTAGTGCTCATGCCGAAGATGCAAGTGTGGCATTCTTTAACCCGGCGGGGATGTCATTTATTCCTTCCAAACTGAGTATAGTAGCAGGAGGGTTCGGTGCAAGTAATAAAGTTACTTTTCAAAACTTAAATACTTTGCAGAGTACAGAAACAGATAATCCTATTGGTACTCCGTTATATGCTGCGGTTGCTTATAGACCGATAGAGAATTTATCTGTTGGTTTCAGTTTTACAACACCTTTCGGAAGTACAATCCAGTGGCCAAGCGATTGGGAGGGGAAAGAAATGGTTCAAAAACTGGAGCTTAAGAGCTTCTATTTTCAGCCGATGGTCTCTGTAAAGCTGGCACCTTGGATGTCATTCGGGGCGAGCTATATTTATGCAAAAGGTAAAGTAGACTGGGATAAAGCGGTAACGCAGTTTGGAGGTGAATTAAATATTAAAGACGAAAAGGCAAGCGGACACGGTTACGGATTCGGTTTCTATTTCAGACCTGATCCTAAATTAGATATCAGTATTGCTTACCGTTCACCTATAGATATGAAGGCTAAAAAAGGAACTGCAACATTCAAGTTCCCATCAGCATCTATTTATCCGTTATTAGGACTGGACCCAAGTACAGGACAGGATAAATTTACAGCAACACTTCCTTTAGTAGAAGAATATACCATTGGTTTAACATATAAAGTAACACCGAAATGGTTAATTTCAGCTGACTTTAACTACCACGGATGGGAAAGATACAGCAAGCTGACTCTGGATTTTGCTACTGCTCCAGTGGGGAATCAGCCAGATCCAACAATTCTTGTGTCTCCTAAAAACTTTAGAAACTCAAAAACATTCAGATTGGGTACTCAGTACGCGTTCACGGATATGATCTTCGGACGTCTGGGAGCTTATTATGATGAGTCACCATACACTGACGAGAATTTCATCCCGGAAACGCCATCATTTAATACATATGTAATTACCGGAGGTCTTGGCTTTAAACTAAAGCAGTTTGGAGTTGATATAGCAGGAGGATATGCCCTTCCTCAGGCCAGAGATGTAAGAAATGCTAGTCTTGGCTTTAATGGACAGGCAAAAGCTAGAGCATTTTACTTTGGTTTAGGTTTATCGTACAACCCTTTTTAATTGAAAGACTATGAAAAAAATTATAATATCAACACTTGCCGTTTCCGCACTTCTTTTTACAACAAGCTGTGAGAATGATTTTGATACTGATGTAAAAGATATCCAGATAACAAGCGGCGAGGCAAACTTTTCTAATTATGTTTCTTTGGGGAACTCGTTGACATCCGGTTACAGGGATGGGGCTCTTTATAGCAGCGGACAAAATGAATCATACCCAAGTATTATTGCAATGCAGATGAAGCTTGCGGGCGGCGGAGCATTTAAACAACCTTTAATGCCAAATGATGTAGGTGGATTTATCGGATTGCCTGGCTTTCCTGGAAAATTGACTCTTCAGGTGACAGCAAGCGGAAGCTTGGGTCCGGTTGCAAGCAGTCCTGCAGCAGCATTAGATAATGTAACTGCCGGTGGACCTTACCACAATATGGGGGTTCCGGGGGCGAAATCTTTCCATTTGGTTGCGCCAGGTTACGGAAGCTCTGCGAACCTTGCTCTAGGTGCTGCTAATCCTTATTTCGTGCGATTTGCTACTTCTCCGACAACTTCTGTTTTACAGGACGCAATGGCTCAGAAACCTACATTTTTCTCTCTTTGGATTGGTAATAATGATGTATTGTCTTATGCGACCAATGGAGGTGCGAATTCTCAGACTGTAGGAGGGGTTACTACTTATACTCCGGCAACAGTTCAGAGTGGGAATGTAAACCCGTTAACTTATAAATCCAATGATATTTCTGATCCTAATCTTGTAGCAGGATCTATTAAAAATGTACTGGATGGTCTTAAAAGTGTAGGAACAACAAAAGGAGTTATTGCTAATATTCCTTATGTTACTTCTATTCCTTTTTTTACGACAGTTCCTTACAATCCTTTAACACCAACAACTTTAGGAGCAAATTTAGCCACTCTTAATACAAACTTATATGGGCCATTGAAACAGGCGCTTACTGCTTTTGGAGCTGGAGACAGAATTAATCTGCTTTCTTCTACTTCTTCCAATCCTGTTTTGATAAAAGATGTTGCTCTTACGAATCTGTCTGCACAGCTTACGGCTGCTCTGACTCCTTCTTTAGGATTGCCTACAGCAACTGCGTTTGGACAAATCTTTGGACAGGCAAGACAGGCTACATCAGAAGATTATATCCTTCTTACAACAAGTTCTCTAATTGGAACTCCTGCACCTGGTGCGCCAGCGCCTGCAAATGTTTATGGAATTTCTTATCCGCTGCAAAATCAGCATGTATTGACGAAAACAGAGGCTTCTTATGTAAAAACGGCTGTAGATGCCTATAATAATTCTATAAAATCACTTGCTGATTCTTATGGGTTAGCTTTTGTAGATGGGAATGCTAAAATGGTTGAGCTTAATGGAAAGTCGGGTATCCTCTACGATGGGGTAAGATATACTGCCAAATTTGTGACCGGTGGAGCTTTCTCTCTTGATGGTGTACACCTTACAGGAAGAGGTTATGCGGTTATTGCCAACGAGTTTATCAAATCGATTAATCAAAAGTATAAATCTACACTGCCACAGGTAGATCCTAATAAATATTCAGGAGTAAAATTCCCGTAATAATAGCAGGAAAATAAAAACTTAGAAACCACAAGAGTAATTCTTGTGGTTTTTTTTTAAATTTGCAAAATCTTTAAAAAGTAAAAATGGCCGATCAGTTAAGTTATCTATTTTGTACAAGAACCAGTAAGGACTTGGCAGAAAACATTGCCCAATATTATGGGAAAGAGTTAGGGAAAATCAACTTTCAGGAGTTCAGCGACGGGGAATTCGAGCCTGTTTTGGATGAGTCAGTAAGAGGAGGACGAGTTTTCCTAATCGGATCTACCTTCCCGCCTGCAGACAATCTGCTGGAACTACTATTGATGATTGATGCTGCGAAAAGAGCTTCCGCAAAAAGCATTACTGTTGTAATTCCTTATTTCGGACTTGCGAGACAGGACAGAAAAGACAAGCCAAGAGCTCCGATAGGCGCAAAACTGGTTGCTAATTTATTAACAGCTGCAGGAGCAACAAGAATTATGACAATGGATCTGCATGCAGACCAGATTCAGGGATTCTTTGAAATTCCGGTAGATCATCTGTATGCTTCAAGTATCTTCGTAGATTATATCAGAGCTTTAAACCTGGATAATCTTACCATTGCTTCACCGGATATGGGAGGAGCAAAAAGAGCGAAGAACTATGCAGGTCACCTGAGTGCTGAAGTAGTAATTGCCTATAAAGAAAGAAAAAAAGCAAATGTTGTAGAAGAGATGTTCCTTATCGGTGATGTGGAAGGCAAAAATGTGATCCTTATTGATGATATGATCGATACTGCGGGTACACTTTGTAAAGCGGCAGATATCTTAATGGAAAAAGGAGCAAAATCAGTAAGAGCGATGGCTACTCACGGAGTACTTTCCGGAAAAGCATACGAAAATATTGAAAACTCTAAATTGCTGGAAGTTATTGTAACTGACTCAATTCCTGTTAAAAATAATTTGTCAACTAAAATAAAAGTGCTATCTTGCGCCCCATTATTTGCGGACGTTATGAAGATGGTTCATGAGCATCAATCAATTAGTAGTAAGTTTGTTATTTAATTGATTTTTAGCGAATTGCAAAATTAAACAAAAACAATTTTTTAAATTTTTATAAATGAAATCTATTACAATTCAAGGTACAAAAAGAGAAAGCGTGGGCAAAAAGTCTACAAAAGCTTTACGTGATGCTGAATTAGTTCCTTGTGTTGTTTATGGAGGTGAAGCACCTTTAAACTTCTCTGCTGAAGAGAAAGCTTTCAAAGGTTTAGTATACACTCCTGAAGCACACACGGTATCTATTGAACTAGACGGAAAAACAATTTCAGCTGTTCTTCAGGATATTCAGTTCCACCCAATTACGGACAAAATTTTACATGCAGACTTCTATCAGTTATCTGCTGATAAGCCAGTGATTATGGAAGTTCCTGTAAGAATTACCGGACGTTCTAAAGGTGTTGTGGCTGGTGGTGTTTTACGTCAGTCTTTCAGAAAATTAAAAGTGAAAGCTATCCCTGCAAACTTACCTGATGAGGTAGTTGTAGATGTTACTCCATTAAGAATCGGTAACAAGATTTATGTAGGAGGGATCAAAGCTGAAGGATATTCTTTCGTACACCCTGACAATGCAGTTGTAGTGGCTGTTAAGATGTCTAGAAATGCAATGAAAGGTGGTGCAGTAGCAGAAGATGATGAAGATGAAGAAGCAGCAGAAGAAGTGGCAACACAGTCTCCTGACGTTCCTACAACAGAAGAAAAATCTGCAGAATAATATTTGCTTATTCAACAAACAATATAAACCTGTCAATCTATTGGCAGGTTTTTATTTTGTGATAAAATGATGATAATTATATGAGGGCTATTCTGTTCATCGAATTTTTCTATCGCCTGACCAATATCAGCCTTTAAGCCACTATGTCCTTTCAGAAAAAAAGCCGTAAATTTGAAGTGTTCTAAATAAGAGCAATCTAATTTAAAATTTTAATAAATGTTTGACATTCAGGAAATAAGAAGTCAGTTTACTATATTAAACCGCGAAGTGAATGGTAAACCATTGGTTTACTTAGATAATGCAGCAACATCACAGAAACCGGTTTCTGTTTTAAAGGTCTGGAATGACTATTATACAGAGATTAATGCCAATGTTCATAGAGGAATTCATACATTAAGCCAGTTAGCTACCGAAGAAATGGAGCTTTCAAGAAGAAAGATTCAGAAATTTATCAATGCTAAACATGATTTTGAAGTCATTTTTACAAAGGGAACAACGGAAGGTCTGAACCTTATCGCCTACATTCTGACGCAGAAGCTTAAAAAAGATGATGAGATTATCATTTCTTACCTGGAACACCATTCCAATATTGTTCCATGGCAGCTGCTTTGCGAAAGGACTGGGGCAAAGCTAAGAGTAATCCCGATTGATGAAAATGGTATTCTTCAATTGAACTATCTGGATGAATTTCTTAGCGAGAAGACAAAAGTGGTTTCTGTAAACCAGGTTTCCAATGCTTTGGGAATTGTAAATCCTGTAGAAGAGATTATTGCCAGGACAAGAAAAAATTCAGATGCTTATATTGTGATTGACGGTGCCCAGTCTGCACCTCACTTCGATATCGATGTACAGCGGATGGACTGTGATTTCTTTGTTTTTTCAGGACATAAGATGTATGCTCCGATGGGAACAGGCATCCTTTATGGAAAACAGGAAATCCTGGAAGATCTTCCGCCATTTCACGGAGGAGGGGAGATGATTGCTACATGTTCTTTCGATGGAACTACGTATGCCGGGCTTCCTTTTAAGTACGAAGCAGGAACTCCAAATGTTGGAGGGAATATTGCACTGGGTGCGGCTGTTGATTTTATTGAAAAAATAGGCAGACAAAATATCCAGAATCATGAAAATGCCTTACTGGAATATGCCCAGAGAAAACTCTTGGAGCTGGAAAACATAAAGATTTATGGAGAGAAGGCTAAAAGAGTAGGTGTAGTTTCCTTTAATCTGGAAGGAGTAGGAATATCTTCAGATGTAGGAATGATCCTGGATAAAATGGGAATTGCTGTGAGAACAGGCCACCACTGTACACAACCTATCATGGATTTTTTCAATATAGCCGGAACGGTAAGAGCCAGTTTTGCGGTTTACAATACTTTTGATGAAATCGACAGGCTTGTAGAAGGCGTAAAGAAAGCCCAGAAAATGTTGGGATAAACAATATAAAAAGCAGTTAATCGACTGCTTTTTTTAATTTAACATGCTGTTTGTGAGTAAATATTATGTTAAATGTTGGTTTTCTAGTGAATATTAATTGATAATTTTATTGAAACTAATAATTAATATATCATGAAAAAACAAATACTATTTTTTCTGATCACTTGTGGATTTTATAATGCACAGGTATTCTCTGAGAACTTTAACGGAGCCGTATTGCCTTCGGGATGGACTACTAATAATCCGGATACCGTCTACAACTGGGAGGTGGGAACTGTGAGCGGTTTTGCCTCGTTTCCCAGCGGGGCAGCCTTTTTTGATGATGATAATGCAGGGCCAAACAGTGTAAATACCAATGCGAGATTAATATCACCTGTTATTAATCTTTCTGCAGTTTCAAATCCAAAGCTTTCATTTAAATATGCCAACCAGATTTATGAACTTAATTCTACCTTGAAGGTTGAAGTCTTTAACGGGACATCCTGGGTACAGATATTTGCCTCTTCAGGAGCTTCCGGAACCTGGATTATTGACCTCAGTACACTCTCCTATATTCTTACAGCCTATAGCCTGGCAGGAAGTATCAATTTAGCTCCATATGCCAATGCTAACTTTCAACTGAGATTTATATATGATGACGCGGGAGATTACTCCTTTGGAGTTGCGGTAGATGATGTAGTTATTACATCAGGAGTATTGGGAACTTCGGAAGTTTCTCTTGCAGATAAAATACAGGTGTATCCCAATCCGGTACAAGACTATCTATATATTCAATCGGATAATTTGAAATTTGATTCTGAGGTCGCGGTAGTTGATATGGCGGGCAGGAAAGTCAAAAGCTTCATTGGAGCGCACGAAAGATATGATCTTTCTGATTTGCAAAAAGGATACTATTTCATTCGGATAGATAATAAAAAAGAAATAACAAGTAAAAAGATCAGAAAAGAATAAAATTATTGTAAATGTTATTTAATTATATTCATTACAATAGATTCTGCCAATAGCACAAATAGCAATTTTTGTGTACATGTATTTTACTTCTTGAGCTAATTTTGTCTGGTCTAAATTTAACTTAATGGAATTAATTGAAAAACTGAACTGGAGATTTGCCACCAAAGCAATGAACGGTCAGAAAGTACCACAGGGAAAAGTGGATAAAATATTAGAAGCTGCAAGACTGGCACCTACATCCAGCGGACTTCAGCCTTTTGAGATTATCGTGGTTACCAACCCGGAAGTAAAGGAACAGATTAAGCCTCACGCATGGAACCAGCCGCAGATTACAGACTGCTCTCACCTTCTGGTGTTTGCTGCCTGGGATAATTATACGGAAGAAAGAATCAACAGTATGTTTGACCTTACCAACGAGATTAGAGGCTTTAAAAACGAAGGCTGGGAAAACTACAGACAGATGCTGTTGGGAACCTATCCTCAGAGATCAGCGGAAGAAAACTTTACCCATGCTGCCAAACAGGCCTACATTTCATTTGGTGCTGCCATTATCGCAGCAGCCTTTGAAGAAGTGGATTCTACACCAATGGAAGGTTTTTCTCCCGAAGCTGTAGATGAAGTTTTGAATCTGAAAGAAAAAGGACTAAAGAGCGTATTGTTGCTGCCAATCGGTTACAGAGATGCATCAAATGACTGGTTGGTGAATCTTACGAAAGTGAGAAAGCCTAAAGAAGCTTTTATTACAGAAATGAATTAATCAGTTGATAAAAAAAATCCCTTTCAATTGTTTTGAAAGGGATTTTTTTATGATTTTTAATTTAAAGATTCGGTTTCCAGTCAACAACCGCTCTGATGAATGCTTCTGCGTTTTCAACGGGAATATTAGGTAAAATTCCGTGTCCGAGGTTAGCAATATATCTGTCTTTTCCAAAACGGTTGATCATCTCAGTTACCATTTTTTTGATGGTTTCCGGAGTAGAATGTAATCTTGCAGGATCAAAATTTCCCTGAAGCGTCATCGTATGGTTCGTTAATGTTCTTGCAAATTCCGGAGTAATCGTCCAGTCCACACCCAAAGCAGATGCTTTAGACATCGTCATGTCCTCAAGAGCAAACCAGCATCCTTTTCCAAATACCACGACATGGGTAAGAGGGCTTAATGCTTCAACGATCTGATTGATATACTGCCATGAGAACTCCTGATAATCCGTAGGAGAAAGCATTCCACCCCATGAATCAAAAACCTGAACCGCAGAAACTCCTTTTTCAACTTTTCTTTTTAAATATGCAATGGTAGTGTCTGTGATCTTCTGAAGCAGTAAATGAGCTGCTTCCGGCTGCTGGAAACAGAATGATTTTGCAATATCAAACGCTTTGCTTCCCTTTCCTTCCACACAATAGCACAGGATCGTCCATGGAGACCCCGCAAAACCGATCAATGGAATTTCATTATCCAGCTTTTGAAGAGTCAGTTCAATTGCATCAAAAACATAACCTAGCGTATCATTAACATCAGGAACTTCAATATTCTGCACCTGTTCCGCCGTTCTGATAGGATTGTCCAGCCACGGGCCAACTGATTCCTTCATTTTGAAATCAATTCCCATTGCCTGAGGAACTACAAGAATGTCAGAGAAAAGGATCGCAGCATCCAACGGAAATCTTTTGATGGGCTGTATCGTGATTTCAGCAGCCAGCTCGGGAGTCTGACATCTTGTGAAGAAGTCATACTTATCCCGGAGAGCAATGAATTCCGGCAGATATCTTCCGGCCTGTCTCATCATCCATACCGGCGGTCTTTCTACAGTTTCTCCGCGGAGTGCTTTTAAATATAAGTCGTTTTTAATCATAATTTATTTAAACTAATACGGCCGTTGCCGGCACTCATTATTTTTACCAGCCAGGCGTGCGGCTGTTTAAAGTTCCTTTTTTATCAATTCAAAAATGGAAGCCAGATTGTTTTCTTCTGATGTAAAGATTTCTTCTGTAGTGTGCTTTCTGAGCTCACCTGAGGTAGTTTCCCCGATGGAAAAAATCTTCATTCCTTCTAAAGAGTTGAGTTTTGCAAAACTACGAACTCCGCTTGGACTAAAAAAAACTGCAGCATGATATTTTTCAGGTACGGAAGGATAGAGCTCTTCGGTTTTATAAATCGTGATCTTTTTGTAGCTGATATTCTGCAAAGGAAGATCATTATCCAGGACATCTATGGCAAGATTACCGCAGAAGTGAAGGAATTGTTCGTGCTGGCAGTTTCCGATGATAAATCTTGAAAGGGTTTCCGCATTTTTCAGAACTTTAAATGTTCCGAAACCGTGTTTTCTCAGTTCACGTTTCGTCTTTTCACCAACGCAATATATTTTATTGTAGTTTTTTGCTGTAAAATCCTCGTTGGGTTTAAACTGATTGTTGAAAAATGAAATCACTCCGTTGACACTGGTGAAAATCAGGGAATAATTCTTTAAATCAAATGCAGCTGTTTTTATAGGCTCTGTCTTGATTACCTCAATACATTCAGCCGAAATATCCGATCCTAATTCTTTGGATAACAGCGAGGCATCTATAATTTTGGTAAACAGAATTTTCATTAAATTAAGGTTTGTCTTTTAAATGCAGATCAGTCACTAACAGTCTTACTTTCGTCATAAAATCTTTCCCCGGATCGTCTTTGACAGTAAAATAATCCGGATCCGTCTCTTTCCAAAGTTTAGAACCTCTGAATACACCATATTCTGAATGGCCTATCAGATATTCTATATTGTATTTTTTAGTCAAATGCCTAATCAGCTGAGCATTGGATAAAACCTGTTTTTCTGTAAGCGGCTGCTTCCTGCTTCCTATATTTTCAATGCCGATTGCACAGTAATTAAGGCCTATCGTGTGTCTTGCAAACATATTAGGCTCCATAAGCTGGTAAATGGTGCCATCCCGGTCTACAATAAACTGCGAAGAGACATTTAAAGTGCTCTGTTTCTTTAAAACATTTCTGGCAGATTCCAGGTGAGTTTTATTGAAATATTTATAATTGGTTTCAACAGTCCCTCCTGCAGTATAATGCAGAACAATTATTTTAGGAGAAATTGTTGGTGAGTTTTGTACAATATGATGATGATCTTTAAGGTACTCCAAACTTAAACGGACTCTCTCCTGAGAATAATCGATAGGCTTGCTGACGATTTTAAACTCGTTGGTTTGAGCTTTCGTATAACATGATAACAATACAAATAAAGCATAGATGAGGTTTTTCATAAAAGCAGCTTATTTGGGGTATTGATAATGTCCTGTGATGGTATATTTAAAGAGACAGTCTTCCAAAACCTGTCCGCCTCCTATATTATGCACAATCAGGAATCTTTTTCCGTCAGCAGATTTTTTATTGACGACAATTCCGATGTGCGTCAGGTTTCCCGGTAAAATCCACGTTACAATATCTCCCGGAACATAAAGTGCAGGATTGGTTTCAGTAGATTTTACTTTTCCAAATTTAGAAAAAAATACGGCAAGATTGGGAACCCTTCTGTGATCAATATTCGTGTCAGGTTTTTTTAATCCCCAGGTTTTCGGATACTTTGAAAAGTTCTTTACCATATCCTCATGTACTTCTTTTTGCAGATCAATACCGAGTTTTCTATAGGCTCTTATAATAACATCTGTGCAAACTCCTTTGTCAGCCGGGACATCACCGTTGGGATATTTGAGGACAAAATAGGCAGGATCGTACTTAACGGAGCCGTCTATTAGCGTCAAAGCAGAACTGGACAGCTGAAGCCCAAATTTATTCTGCGCATTTGCAATAAATGCACAAAATAGAAATATGAATAAAAAAAAGGATTTTTTCATTGTTCTGCACTTACGAATATAAACGTTCAATCTGTTTAAAAATTCTTAATACGAATTCTTAATTTCAGTCATCAGTTCTTTTCCGCCGTTTTCAAGAACGATTTTGGCGAACTTCTCTCCAAAATTTTCAGTGTCATTATATTCAAAGTTCTCATCGGTAGCAATACAGTTTTTGCCATCCAATGAGCAAAGAGCGGCTTTGAAGCGGATCTGGTTTTCGATCATCTCAGCAAAAGCTCCGATTGGGGCGGTGCATCCGCCTTCCAGTGTGCTCAGGAAATTTCTTTCGATCTCTACACAGATCTGGGTTTTCTTATGATTAATCTGGCTTAGGATTTCATTGATCTCTGTTTTATCAGAATGTCCGGCAACAGCAATGACTCCCTGCGAAGCAGCCGGGATCATTAGCGGAAGCATTTCATAATCAATGTCCATTTTCATTCTTTTGATTCCTGCCAGAGAAAGAATAGTAGCATCAAAATCTCCTTCTTCCAGTTTCTGGAGACGGGTCTGGATATTCCCGCGGATATCAGAAAACTCAGCATGAGGATAATTCTTTAACCAGAATGCTCTTCTTCTTAAGCTGCTTGTGGCTAGCTTAAGTTCATGGAACTCTTTATTTCTTGAAGATTCTTTTCTGATCAGTACGTCCTGAGGGAAATCTCTTTCCAGGTAAGCAACGATCTCGATATTTTGAGGCAGTTGCGTCGGAACATCCTTTAAAGAGTGAACGGCAATATCAATTTCGTTATTCAATAGAGCAACATCAAGGTCTCTTGTAAAAACCCCGGTGATTCCTAATGAATAAAGTGGTTGATTTAAGTTTTTGTCGCCGGAAGATACAATAGGAACAATTTCCGTTAAATAATTACGATTTTGAAGGTTCCTGGCAACCTCTCTTGCCTGCCAAAGTGCCAATGCGGAATTTCTTGTTCCGATTCTAATGCTTTTCATTGAATTCGTTGTTTGGTTGTTCAACTAATATTTCGTGCATTAATTTACTAATTTCTTCGGCTTTTAAAGGATTGTCGATGATAAATTTTGCAAAACGGTTGGTGATTTTCTGAATCATTTTGTCAGAAAGCTCCATGTCCGTGATGTTTATGTATTTATTTTTTTTATAAAAATTATGCATTTCATTGCGTTCCATATTCTTGAGAACAGCTTTGAAATGGTGAATATTGGGTGCCAGCTTTCTCTTTTTTTCCCATTCCAGAAACTCTTTCATCAGCTCTTTAATGATTTTTTCAGCTTTTGGAATTTCTTTTTCCCGCTGCTGAATCGTTTCCTGGATTTGTTTGGAAAGCTCATCTACATCAATCAGGGTTACATTTTCATTCTCGGTAACATTTTTTTCAACGTTGTGAGGAATAGAAAGGTCGATCACCAAGGTTTCTTTCCCGTTCGGGAAATGAGATTTGTTGATGATAGGATGTTTGGCTCCTGTGGCAACAATAAGAATGTCCGTGTTTTTTAATTCCCTGTCAAAATCAGAATAATCAACATGAGGAATACTGTATTTCTGGGAAATTTTTTCAGCTTTTTCCTGAGTTCTGTTAGCAATTTTAATTTTTGGCTGATAGACATGTTTGACCAGGTTTTCAACCGTATTTTGCCCGATCTCACCCACACCCAAAAGAAGAATGTTCTTTTCTGTAATTTTCTTCTGGCTGTTTAAAATATAATGAACGGCAGCATAAGACACAGAAGCGGCTCCGTTGGAAATTCCTGTCTCATTTTTAATTCTTTTCGAAATCTGGATCGCTGCATTGATGGCTCTTTCCAGATATGGATTGGAATTCTGTCTTTCTTTTTTAAAACGGCTGTATGCTTTTTTGATTTGTCCGATGATCTCAAAATCTCCGATAATCTGGCTTTCCAGTCCGGCTGCCACCCTGAAAAGATGGATAAGGGCCTCTTCTTTGGTCAGAATATTGGCAAACTGAAGAAAATCTGTAAGGTTTACTCCGATTGTCTTGCAGTATTCTTCTGCAACCAGGAGATAATTTGGAGAAGTGGTATAGATCTCGGTTCTGTTACAGGTAGAAACCACAAATGCATCTCCTAAATCCATAGTATGGACCCTGGCGACAAAATTCTTGATGTTATCATCAAAAAATGCAAACTTCCCTCTCGTTTCCACATCAGCCTTTTCATAGCTAATGGAAAGTACAGCAAAGTTTGAGGTCTGATGGATATTGGAATACTGTAACATAAGCAGCGCAAATTTACGGATTTTTTAATTAACCATTCTCTGATAATGTATATGATAATTATCGTGAAAAACTATGGTGATAAGGAAGAAAAAAGAAGTAGGAAGAGAAAGCTTCTAAGTTTATAAAATAGCTCGTAGCGTAGAAATATTTTATAATCAACCTATTATAATCTTGCTGATGTTATTTTATTGCTTTTAACGGAGGTGTTTTTATCTTTCGGCTCTGTCTTTCCTCCCCGGTCAATTTTAGTTTAAATCAGGCTCCGTAAATGATTAAATCAAAAGTTAATAAACAATTGTGAATTTTAATAAAATTTTAACCAAATTATATTCATGTTAAATTTCTTTAGTGGTGTTAAATTTATATCTTTGTAATCTTAAAATCAGAAGAAAAATATGAGTTTATTTGATATGTTTACGCAAGAAATTGCGATAGACCTTGGTACTGCCAATACCCTTATCATCCATAATAATAAAATTGTTATAGATCAACCGTCAATTGTTGCAATTGAACGTTCTACGGGTAGGCCGATTGCCGTCGGTGAGCAGGCTAAGCATATGCAGGGTAAAACTCATGAGGACATCAAAACAATCCGTCCATTGAAAGATGGTGTTATTGCAGATTTCCACGCTTCTGAACACATGATTAAGGAATTTATCAAAAAGATTCCCGGAATTAAAGGCAGATTTATTCAGCCGGCACTAAGAATCGTTATCTGTATCCCTTCCGGTATTACTGAAGTTGAGAAGAGAGCGGTAAGAGATTCTGCTCAGAAAGTAAACGCAAAAGAAGTAAGACTGATCTACGAGCCAATGGCTGCAGCAATAGGAGTTGGAATCGATGTGCAGAAACCTGAAGGTAATATGATCATCGACATAGGTGGTGGTACTACGGAAATTGCGGTTGTAGCTTTAGGAGGTATTGTATGTGACAAATCTGTGAAAATTGCAGGTGATGTATTTACAAATGACATTGCTTACTATCTGAGAACTCACCATAATCTTTACATTGGGGAAAGAACAGCTGAAAGAATTAAAATTGAAGTTGGTTCCGCAGTGGAAGATCTTGATGTTGATATTGAAGATATCCCGGTACAGGGTAGAGACCTTATTACAGGAAAGCCAAAAGAGATCATGGTAGGATATAAGGAAATTGCACGTGCATTGGACAAATCTATCATCAGAATTGAAGACGCTGTAATGGAAACACTTTCTCTTACTCCGCCGGAATTGGCTGCCGATATTTATAAAACGGGTATCTATCTTGCTGGTGGAGGTGCTTTATTGAGAGGCCTTGCGGACAGATTGCACAAAAAAACCGGTCTTCCTGTATTTGTTGCAGAAGATCCGTTGAGAGCTGTTGTTCGTGGAACAGGTATTGCCCTTAAGAATATGGATAAATTCAATTTCTTAATTAAATAATTTTAACCTTTTACGACTATATATCTGAATGGGATTTTTGCTGAGACTATTTTCGAAGAACGCCCTTTTTGTCTTCTTTATATTCCTGCAGATTGTTGCTCTGGTTCTGATATTCTCTAAAAATGCCATGCAGAAATCATGGGTAGCTGGCCAGTCGGCTGCGCTGAATTCATGGATTTCGGGGTATATTGATGAAGGAGTTTCATATCTGAAGCTGAAGCAGATCAATGAAGATCTTGTTGCCCAGAACAAAGCCCTGATGACCCAGCTTTATGGCAAAGAAGGGGCAAAAAATCCTGTATTCAGAAAAGTACATGATACATTAGGCGGTGGCCAGATCTATACCTTTGTAGATGGCGAAATCGTCTTTAACAGTATCAACAGAAGAAATAATTATTTTACAATTAATCGTGGCCGCAGAGACGGTGTTTTTCCTCAGATGGGCGTAATGGCTCCTAAAGGGATTGCCGGAATTGTAATCAATTCTACGGACAGCTATGCTTTGGTTCAGTCTGTTCTGAGTGTTAACAGGATCAGAATCAACGCTTCGTTGAAAAATTCAGGATATTTCGGAACTTTAACATGGAATGGTGATAATTCAAGAGTAATGCATCTTGCAGACATCCCTAAATATGTAGCCTTAAAAGTAGGTGATACCGTTGTTACAGACGGTAAATCAGCTATTTTCCCTAAAGGGGTAATGATTGGTACTATTGCCGGATATTCTGTAGACAATAAAACAGGTTTCTGGGATATCTCGGTAGAGCTAAGTGAAAAAATGGGAGCTTTAAGCAAAGTATTTGTTGTAAAGAACCTTAAAAAAGCTGAGGTACAGAGAATTCAGGATACATTGCAGACCGTAATAAAAAAAGAAAATGATTAGCAGGACTCTATTTACCGATATATTGATCATGATCTTCCTGGTTGCATTACAGATTTTTGTACTGAACAGGATCACTATTTTCGGAAAGTACACCCCGGTTCTTTATCCGGTATTCGTCATGTTTTATCCTTTCTTCAGAAATAAATATCAGTTTTTAGCTTTAAGCTTTTTAATAGGACTTTCTGTAGACGCATTCCTTTACTCATGGGGAATCAATGCTTTTGCAACAACGCTGATCGCCTATTTCAGAACTTTGATTTTCAGAACTTCCACAGATACTTCTACAGACTTTTTCTCTTTTCAGTCCCTTCAATGGGCGCAGTTTTTACTGTTTCTGTTTTCGAGTATCTTCCTGCATCAGCTTTTAGTGCAGTACATAGAATTTTTTAAATTTAGCCGTTTTTTTGAAATATTACTTAATGTGGTGATCACAAGTATAATTTCCTTTATATTTATAGTGGTTTACGCATTAATATTTAAAATCAAACAAAAAGTTTGAACACACGTTATTTAAAAATCTTTTCTGCCCTCGTAGTCATCGCCCTTATTTTTGTGGCGAGGCTTGCTTATTTGCAGCTGTTTACAGACCGTTATGCTTTAAATGCAGCGAATACATCTATTAAAATTGAATACGTTATCCCACAGAGAGGAGTTGTTTTTGACAGGAACGGAAAGATCCTAGTAGGAAACCAGCCTGCCTATGAGATTTCCTTTACGCAGGCCTTAATGAAACCGGATTTTGATACCGTCGGGTTTTGTAACCTGATGCAGATCAGTAAAGCGGATTTTATTAAAAGAATCGATATCATTAAGAAAGAAAAATACTATTCAAAGCTGACTCCTATGACCTTTCTGAAGGACCTCAGCAGGGAAGATATTGCCAGGGTGCAGGAAATTATTTTCAAGTATCCGGCATTCAGTATTGTTTCCAGACCTCAGCGTCAGTATGAAGTGTCCACTTCCGGAAACCTTTTAGGGTATACCAGTGAAGTTAATGAAAGAGAAATTAAAAAAGATTCCATTTATTACCTTCCCGGAGACTTTATCGGGAAAACAGGAGTTGAGAAATCTTATGAGAAAGATCTTCGCGGTATAAAAGGGATGAAATATATTCAGAAAGATATTAAGCTTCGGAATATTGGTTCATACAAAAACGGTGCATTAGATAAAGATGTGGTTACCGGTAAAGATATTACCTTAACCATTGACTATGACCTGCAAAGGATGGCTGAAGAAATGCTGGTTGATAAGCATGGTGCAATTGTAGCAATAGACCCGAATAATGGGGAAATTCTTACCCTGGCAACAGGCCCGGATATTGATCCCAACTTATTTACAGGTCCTTACAAATCAAAGAACCTTTACGCATTATCAAAAGATACCTTATACGAAAACAAGCCTACATTTGACAGGTCTGTTCAGGCAGCTTACCCTCCAGGTTCTACCTTCAAGTTGCTGACTGCCCTGGCAGGAATGCAAATGGGAGTAATGGACGAAAATACGGTTTTCCCTTGTGGAGGCGGATTTTATTATAAGGGGTTAAGAATTAAAGGACATGGTGGTGCAGATCCTCTTATTCCTTCTATCCAGGTTTCCAGTAACTGTTATTTTTCGCATGCATTTATTGCTATCATGAATAAATATCCGGGTGATCCTTCCAAAGGAGTTGATGAATGGAAAAAAATTATGAGCAGCTTTGGAGTAGGAGAGTATCTGAATAATGATATTGCCGTAGGTTCTCCAGGTAGAATTCCTACCGGGAAGTTTTACGAAAAAAGAAGCGGAAAGAAAAACTGGAGCTCAGACTATACGATGAATGGTTCTATTTTTAATGGAATGGGTCAGGGTGACGTTTTGGTAACTCCTCTTCAGTTGGCAAACTATGTGGCTGCCATTGCCAATAAAGGCTGGTTTTACACCCCCCATATCGTTAAATCTATTGATGGCAAGCCGAATCCTGATCCAAGATTTAAGACTAAACATAAAACCCTTGTAGATCCCAAACATTTCGAACCTGTACTGAAAGGTATGGAGGCTGTGGTCTTGAGAGGTACTGCAAGAAGTTTGAAATCCAACGACTTTACTCAGCTTGCAAAAACAGGTACTGCACAGGTTCCTCAGGGAAAAGACAACTCTATCTTTGTATTGATTGCTCCGGCTGACAAACCAAGGATTGTAGTAGCAGCAGTAATGGAGCATGCCGGATTTGGAGCAACATGGGCTGGTCCCGCCTGTACCGTGATCGCTGAAAAATATATAACCGGGGATCTTAAGAGAGAAAATCTTTACAAGAAAATGACCAGTGCCAGCTTTATGCCTGAGTACAAAAGACAGTGGGTAGCAGATCTCAAACGTAAAGGATTGTATAAAGATCCTAAAGTAGATTCTGTTAAGCTGAAAAGACAACAGGACAGCCTGAACTTTATCAAAGAGCAGAAAGCAAAACTGAAGAAGAAAATAGAAGAAGAAACAAAGAACAACACTAAAAACGTAAAGCGATGAAATGGGCAGAAGGAATAGATAAACTAGGACTCGGGCTGTATTTTCTGCTTTGCATTTTTGCGATTGCAAATATTTATAGTGTTGATCAGAAACTTGGAGAAAAACAGTTGATTTTCTTCTGTATATCCCTATTTGTGGGGCTTATTATATTCGTAGGGAGAAGCAAGTTCTTCGAGAACATGTCTGCGATTATCTACATTGGCGGTGTTTTGCTTCTCATTGGGCTTTTCCCGTTTGGGAAAGAAATCCTTGGCCAGAAAAACTGGTATAAGTTCGGAAGCTTTACCATGCAGCCGGTAGAATTTGCGAAAATAGGAACCGCTCTTATGCTTGCCAACTACGTCTCCGGACCGGATTTTAATTTGAAAGTTAAAAAATCACTTTGGACTGTTTTAGCTATTATCGGGATTCCAGCAGTAGTCGTTTTGGCGATTCCGGATGTGGGTTCCATGCTTGTATTTATAGCATTCTTTATAGCATTATACAGAGAAGGCCTGAATGGGCTTCTGTTTGGAATTGGGTTTATTTTTGCTGGAGTCTTTTTAGTCTCTCTTGCTATACCTCCTGTTTATGTGGCATTGACGGTAGTTGTAATTGCCGGGATTTTGATCGCCATGAATTATCACAGAATGTCTTGGGATGTAATTTCTATTTCAGGAATTGCCGGTTCAATTCTGCTGTTGTGCGGATTGGCTTTCGGCTCACCCTATATTCTGGAAAAACTTCCAAAGCACCAGAGAGAAAGAATTGAGGTTCTTTACAAAGGAGAAAAAGCGTTCAGAGATACTTCCGGGTACAACTTATTATATTCAAAAACAGCTATAGGATCTGGTGGGCTTGTAGGAAAAGGATACCGTGAAGGATCAGTAACACAGGGGAAATTTGTTCCCGAGCAGGAAACCGATTATATTTTCTGTACAGTAGGCGAAGAATGGGGCTTTATAGGAAGTGCCGTGCTGGTTTTATGCTACATGATCTACATCGGACGCATCTATTATCTCGCAGAACAGCAAAAATCTACTTTTAACAGGGTATTTGGGTATTGCTTTGCTTCCATCCTCATGATGCACTTTACCATCAATTTAGGAATGGTTATGGGGCTTTTCCCGACGGTGGGTATTCCGCTTCCGTATTTCAGTTATGGAGGAAGCTCGCTGCTTGCCTTTTCTATGATGACTTTTATTTTCTTTAAACTGAATTATTCGGATAAGAACAGTCTGGTATAACTGTAAGCTCATTTTCATATTCCCTAAATATAGAGGAAATAGACCCATTCGCATAAAGACAGACCTGATGCAAGCATATATTCTGGATCAAAATTATCAAAACATAAACTTTAATGAACAGCCTTTCGAAAAAGGGGAATACGAGAACTGCACCTTCAGAAACTGTAGCTTTGAATATGCAGATCTTTCAGGTTTCAGCTTTACGGACTGCGAATTTTCCGGATGTAATCTGAGTATGGCAAAACTGGTGAAAACCTCTTTTCATGACACAGCTTTCATAGAATGTAAAATGTTCGGGCTTCAGTTTAATGACTGCAACGATTTCGGACTTTCCTTTACATTTGATGAATGTCTACTGAATGATGCCGTATTCTACAAAACTTCAATTAAGAAAACAGTATTTAAAAATTCCAGATTAATTGAAACCGATTTTGCTGAATGCGATGTGTCCAATTCAATATTTTTAGAATGTGATCTTTCCAGAGCCATTTTCGACAATACCAACCTTGAAAAAACAGATTTCAGGACTTCCTTCAATTATTCTATAGATCCTTCCGTAAATCGTCTTAAAAAGGCTAAATTTTCCCTTTCTGAGGTGCATGGACTTCTTTATAAGCTGGACATTGAAATTGATAGGGATTAGACGATAACGGAAGATGTCTTCTGCTTGAATAATTAAAATTTATAGAGGTGGGCTTTAGCCCGCCTTTGTATTTAATATATTCTTCTACGGCTTTAGCCAAAATAATTATTCCTGCGAGCTAAACAAAACAAGTCGTAAACCTCCCTTTTTTACGTTACTTATACGTCATTCCTCTTACTGAAGGCGTGGATTTTGTGCAGGAAAAGACAGAGTAGTAAAAAAGTGGAATAATTAAAAAATAAAAAAGCCATCAGATTCTGATGGCTTCATTATTTAAATCAATTATTTAAAATTAAAAACTTGTCGCTGCGGATGGAGTAGAAGATGCAAGATTATTATAAGCATCTCCGTTCTCGTTGATTACTCTTTTTGCAAACCTGAATTTAGGTCCCCAGTAAGAATCATTCAGCGATGAGATCATTACCCCTTTAGAAGTGGCTGCATGGATGAATTTAATTTCACCTTCTTCAGTTACACTTTCTACGATACCTACGTGAGAGATTCTTCTTCCGTGTGAAAAGAAAATCAGATCTCCTTTCTGAAGCTCACTTTTATCAATGCTTTCTCCTTCCTGAGCCTGAGAAGCTGCTACTCTTGGTAAGCTAAGCCCTGCTGCTGCTCCGAATACAGAAAGAACGAAAGCTGAACAATCAATACCTCTTCTCGTCATTCCTCCGTATCTGTAAGGAGTTCCAAGGTATGTTTCAGCTTCTGTAAGGATATTGTCGATGGTTTTATTGTATTTGACTGCCTTTGCAATCTCAGAATTCTTAATAGCTTTTTTCGCGTTTGCGATAGATGCCGCCTTTTCCGCCAGGAAAGAATCAATAAGTCTTTGCTTATCCTGCTCTATTCTCTTATTATCAATAGAAGCTAGTTTGGCATCTGTTTTGTATTCTTTAGCGTAAGTTGCTGGCTGTGAAACTACATAATTTGTAGCGCAAGATTGAACAGAAACTGTAGACACTAAAGCAACTAAATAAAACAAAACTCTTTTCTTCATATATATTTGATTATCCGTGTTAAAAGGAATATTTATTTTCAAAAGCATTACAAAAGTAGAGATTCCGAGCAAAAGACCCCTGATATGATTATTGTCAGGTTCTTTATTTAACACATTTTAACATATTATTTAAGTATGTTAAAGAAAAACAAACCGCAACCGCCTATTTTTGGCGAGTCTGCGGTTTTTTTTATTAAGATTCTTTAACATAATAAATAGCTTTTCCTTTATTAATCGGATTTCGTGATTTAAAACTCCACTTTTTGTAGCTGTTAATAAATCAAAAAAAATCCCCAGTTTTCCGGGGATTTAACTAATATGGAACTTTACAGATGTTATTTTGTGAATAACATTTCTCTATATTTAGTCATTGGCCAAAGTTCATCATCCACCATCATTTCAAGATCATCAGAAGCTTCTCTGATCACATCGAATAAAGGAATTACTTTGCTGCAGTATGTTTCTGCCTGCTTCTGACTATTTGATACAGCCTTCGCTGCTTCTCTTGCTTTGATAAGGTCCTCAACGCCCAGTTTGATCTTGGAAACGTTTTCAGAGATATTAGTGATTAAGCTCATTTGCTCTTTCGCCAATGTTTTGAATTCTTTATCAGGGAATATTTCTTTAAGACCTTTTACGTTCTCAATCAGTCTGTTCTGATAATTTAAAGCAGAAGGAATGATGTGGTTTCTTGCGATGTCACTTAAAACTCTTGCTTCAATATCAATAACAGTAGAATATTTTTCTAGTTTGATTTCGTTTCTTGCCTCAACCTCTCTGTGCGTAAATACTCCGATTTCTTCATAAAGATCAACGAATTTTTTATCCATTTCCTGCTTAAGTGCTTCCGGAGTAGTTTTTAAGTTATTTAAACCTCTCTTTTTAGCTTCTTTCGCCCAGTCATCAGAATATCCATCACCTTCAAACATAATGCTCTTGCACTGCTTGATGTACTCTCTCAATACATTGAAGATCGCTTCGTCTTTCTTAAGTCCTGTTTCAATCAGAGCATCAACTTCTTTTTTGAAATCGATCAATTGTTTAGCGGCGATCGTATTCATTACAGTCATGGATTCTGCACAGTTGGCAGAAGATCCTACCGCTCTGATCTCGAATTTATTTCCGGTAAATGCAAACGGAGAAGTTCTGTTTCTATCTGTATTATCTAGAAGAATTTCAGGGATTTTTCCAACTACATTTAATTTAAGGTCTGTTTTTTCGTCCGGAGAAAGCTTTCCTTCCGTTACTTTTTCCAGTTCTTCCAATACTCTGAACAGCTGGCTTCCGATAAATACGGAAATAATTGCCGGTGGAGCTTCGTTAGCACCTAATCTGTGGTCGTTGCTTGCAGAGGCGATGCTTGCTCTTAAAAGGTCAGCGTATTCGTAAACCGCTTTGATTGTGTTCACGAAGAATGTTAAGAACTGTAAGTTTTTCTTAGGATTTTTCCCGGGGCTTAGCAGGTTTTCACCAGTATCCGTTGCTAAAGACCAGTTGTTGTGCTTTCCGCTTCCGTTTACTCCTGCAAATGGCTTTTCATGGAATAAAATATGGAAATGGTGCTTGTGAGCAATTCTAGCCATGATATCCATCAACAAAGAGTTGTGGTCTACGGCAACGTTTACTTCTTCAAACATTGGGGCAAGTTCGAACTGGTTAGGGGCAACCTCGTTATGTCTTGTTGTTACGGGAATCCCCAACTTCATACATTCAATTTCCAGTTCTTTCATGAAGTTCATTACCCTTGTTGGGATAGAACCGAAATAGTGGTCGTCCAGCTGCTGTCCTTTAGCAGGAGAATGTCCTAATAAAGTCTTTCCTGTTAAAACAAGATCCGGACGGGATTGGTATAATGCAGAGTCAACTAGGAAGTATTCCTGTTCCCAGCCTAAAGTAGGAGTTACTTTTGTTACGTTTTTGTCAAAATACTGCATTACATTGGTTGCAGCTTCATCTACAGCATTCAAAGCTCTTAAAAGAGGTGCTTTATAATCTAAAGTTTCTCCTGTATAAGAAATAAAGATAGAAGGAATACATAAAGTAGTTCCCATAATGAATGCAGGAGAAGTAGGATCCCAAGCCGTATACCCTCTTGCTTCGAAGGTATTTCTGATTCCCCCGTTCGGGAAAGAAGAAGCATCAGGTTCCTGCTGGATCAACAGGTTTCCGCTGAATCTTTCAATGGCTCTGCCTCCTTCGATAGGAGTGAAGAAAGAATCGTGCTTTTCTGCAGTAGTTCCTGTCAAAGGTTGAAACCAGTGTGTGTAGTGAGTCGCTCCTTTACTCATTGCCCAGTCTTTCATAGCTACTGCTACCTGATCTGCAATGTGTCTCTGGATCTTTGTTCCTTTTTTGATAGCATCCATAATAGACTGGAATGCTTCTTTGGTTAAATATTCTCTCATGGTCTCTTCTGAGAAAACATTCTGGCAGAATAATTCTGACAGTTTTCCAGGAACCTCAACAGAATTATCTCTTCTGAAGTCCTTAAATGGTAAAGTTTCTAACGCTTTGAATCTTAAAGTTGACATAATAAGGTTAATTTTTACAGGGCAAATTTACAAAAAAAATGAATTGAAAATATTTTACCCCTGTATTTTTTAGGGGTATTTGTAAAATTTATGAAAATCAAACGATGGTTTAACTATTTTTAATAGGGTGATTGGCTGGTGAAAGGTAATGTTTAGCCCTTTAATAAACATCACAATGCATTTTATGATATGCATTTTACAATTCTAAAGATACAAATTTAAACTGCTTGTTAAAAGATACTTAAAATAAGTTGAGCGAAGATTTTGTATATTTGTGTGAAATTTATTTTATGACAAATTCTAGAGCTAGAGAAACAACGGAAGCAATTGAAAGATTGTATATTTCTATGAGACACCTCTTTTACAGAGGTTTTTTTAAACCTGCCGGTGTTTCTGGAGAAAGTATCAGAAGTTTGTTAAAGACTATCAATCCAGAGATTTATGGTACCATGAATATTCCTAATAAAATGGAATTAGATGGTTTGATGTACGTTTTAGACAGACTTCCGGAAGGGATTGAAGAATGTGCGTTTATTCATCTTACATCGGATGAAGGTTTTGATAAAGGAAGTTTCGAACCCATTGTTCCTAAAAAAAGAAGAAGAAACTGTTACAGGATAGATGAACACCAGATGAATATTGAAGTTCTTTTGGGACGTTCTGAAATTTATGACATTCTTACCCACTTAACATTCTTATTTATAGAAGCCGATAAAGTGAGAAACCTTGCTTTCATTCAGGATGAAAACTGGAAACCTACACGTGCTTTTAAAATTATCGAAGAAGTCGTAAAGGGAGAGAAAAAATTCAGCAGAAAAGAAAAAGAGGTTGCTCTTATTCATTTATCTTCTTTAATAGGAAGAACTTTTGAAGAAGCCCTGAACGCTTACAATGCTTTTGGGGATGATGATAATCCAGACCGTTTATTCAAAATCATCTACAACTTAGGAAAAGTAAGTCTGGAAGATGCAAAACAGACGAGAGAAAGAGAGATTCATTTCAGTGCTATATTAAAGGAAAGAGTAGGGCATCACTATTTTGGTGAAAAATGGGCCAACAAAGTGAAAGAAGTTTTATTTGAAAACAATCTTCATATGCGTCCATTGCACATTATTTCTGCCAATATGCACTCAGTGAAAAATATGCTGTATGGAAATGATGCCTTAAAGAAAAAAGACAACAAAGAAGTAGATTACAAACTGTACGGAGAGATTTCTGATAAAAAAGAACTTCGCGACAAGGTTTCAAAATATGCTTTAGAGGAAGGTTTGATTTATATTAATGATAAGAGCGGAAGTAATATAGATGTTCAAATCATTGATTTAAGCAAAACAGACCTTAAAAACACTCCGTTCAGCGGTATAAAATATGGTGGCGACGATGTGATCATGGTTTTCGACTATGCTTTCGGAGAGCAGGCTTTTGAGGTAATGGATGAATTACTTAGACCTTTTGAGCATAAAGGAGAGGTGTATATGATGAAAGTGAAATCCGTTTCTATCATGGGTAAAGCCGGGATCCTTGCCGGAGGAAAAGGAGACATTATGATTCCTACTGCCCATATTTTTGAAGGAACAGCGGATAACTATCCTTTTGAAAATGCTTTAAAACTGGATGATTTTAAAGATGATGAACTAAAAGCGTTTGAAGGCCCGATGATTACTGTATTAGGAACATCACTTCAAAACAGAGATATCCTTTCTTACTTTATGAACACTTCATGGAAAGCAATTGGTCTTGAAATGGAAGGAGCACATTACCAGAAAGCGATTCAGGTGGCGTCTAAAATCAGACATCATATTGCACCGGATCTGTTTGTATGTTATGCGTACTATGCTTCAGATAATCCATTGGAGACAGGAAGTACACTTTCTTCAGGAGGCTTAGGCCTTACAGGAGTGAAACCTACTTATCTGATTACTTTAAGAATCCTTGAAAAGATCTTACACAGTGGGAAAAAAGAAATTCCGGCTAAAAAATAATTTGTTTTTTAAATCATATAAAAACCTCAAATGTAAAATACACTTGAGGTTTTTTATTTTAGACTTCCTAGGACTAATTTTATATGTTCTCAGAAAATGCTTAATTGCATAATGCCTGGTTCAAAGCTATAATAGCTTTCTCATAATGCTCCCTTTTTACTACAAACTGCATGTTAACCTGCATGATGGACTGTGCATAACATTCGATATTAATATGATTCTCATACAGGGCTTTTGCCGCACGATATAAGAATCCGGGGGTAGCAATATTGGTTCCCATTGCACAGACTAATGCAACCGGAACTCCCGTTACCTGATAGAAATTTTGTTTGAGTTCCTCCAAAAGCTTTTCCGCGGCATTACTTTCCCAAATTACCATTGTTATTGAGTTTGCGTTTGTAGATTTCAATACATAACTTATATTATACTTTTGGAAATAGGTCATGATTTGGGCATCATAACCCACTTCGCTTACCATAAGCGGATCATGAATTTCTATGGCCAGCATTTTTTTTGATCCGGAAACGATCTCAACACGGGCGTCAGGAGATACATAATTTTTTGATATCAAGGTACCGATATGATCCGGGTCGAATGTATTTTTAATACGGATATTAATTCCGGAGAGTTCTAATGGTTTTGCTGCCTTTGGGTGAATGGCTTCCATACCTATATCAGCCAATTGGTCTGCAATGATGTAATTGGTCAGTCCCACCGGAACACAGTTTTCTACACCCACGATATTAGGGTCTGCGCTGGATAAGTGATATTCTTTATGAATAACTGCCTCATCAGCCTTTATATCTACAGCGACCTTACTGAAGGTAACTTCGGAATATCCACGGTCAAAAACCCTCATAATTCCTTCAGTTCCTTTAGTGTATCCGGTTGCTACACAAATTACATTTTTAAAATCTATTCCGCTGAATTCTTTTGTAATTCTTTCATCAATAGTAAGGGCTTCGTTATCATCAAATCCGCATAAATCCACAAATTTTGCGTTAATTCCTTTATTGTTGATAATATTAGTAGAATTCCACGCAGAATGGGCTTCCCCAATAGAGGCTAAAATTTCTCTTGCCGCAAGATGAATATCGTGAGCATTTACATATCCTGATGCCAAAACCTTACTCAGACTGCTAAGCATTGTTTTTGCCTGCTCCACTCTGTTTGTTATAAATTCATTAGCTTCGGAAAGCTGAAGGCCAACATTCTCCAATCCTTCATTAATGGAAATCAGTTTTTGGCATACCTTATCGAGATCAGCCTTATAATCTTCACCGTTCAGAAACTTTTGATATACACCGGGTTCACCTGTTTTTTTATGTTCTAATAGCCAGTTTGTTACATTATTATAGGCGGAGACTACAAAAACCCTATTATAAAATTCTCCCTCCTTTCTTTTTCCAATAATTATATTGTAAAGAACATCCTGAAACTGAGACATGGAAGTTCCTCCTATTTTTTCTACGGTCAGCATTATAAAACTTTATTTAATCTGCGAAAATAAGAAAATTAAGATGATTGGAGATACTGATCTGTAAGTTACCGGTTTAATCTTTTAAAAAATGCTTATACTTTTCATTCAAATTCTAGAACCAGCCTTGTCAAGGTTTTAAACCTTGACAAGGCTCATGAATGATTAGTGCTTAAAATTGTGTATTAATTTGTCTGTGAGAAATTAAAAAAATAAATTAATTATCTTTAAAAAACATAAATTTTAAATAATGAGTTCAACTATACAGTTATCAAAAAGATTCAGGGAAGTCTTGCTTGATGGTTACTGGATCGCCAATACTAATTTTAAGGATAAACTCTCAGATGTAACATGGAAACAAGCCATTGCTAAAATAGATTCTTTAAATACGATTGCTATGCTTACTTTTCATATCCATTATTATATAGCCGGAATTGTTAATGTATTGGAAGGCGGTGAGCTCGAAATAAAAGATCAATTCAGTTTTGATCTTCCGCCTATTGAATCTGCGGAGCAATGGGAGGCGCTTTTAAATAGGCTTTGGACAGACTCAGAAAAGTTTGCATCATTAGTTGAACAGATGGCTGACAGTAAACTTGATGAGGTTTTCGTAGATAAAGAATACGGGACCTACAGAAGAAATATCGATGGAATGATTGAACATGCTTACTATCATTTAGGACAAATCACATTAATTAAGAAGATGCTGACTCATCTATAATTTATGTCATTAGTGTTTAAAAAAAGCAAAACCTGCACGAGCAGCTTAACCATCTGGAAGAAAACCCATCTAAAGTTATAACGGATTAAAAAGCCCTAAAATAGTCCCATATTTGAGGCTTTTACACAAATTACCTATCTTTAAAAAAAATAAATTTTAAATGAAAAAATCGGTTGCAATCATTTTTGCGTTTATCATTTCTCAATTTCAGGCTCAGCAAGGGGCTTACTATCAGCAAAGTGCGAAGTACAAGATGAATATTGATGTAAATGCTGAAAAATTTACTTACCAGGGAAATCAGACCTTAGAATACACAAACAATTCGCCAGACGAGCTCAATGTGGTGTATTTCCACCTGTACTGGAATGCTTTTAAACCCAATTCCATGATGGATCAAAGAGTTGCAGGTCAAGGTAAAAATGGAGATTCAAGATTGCAAAAAGATGGGACTTCAAGATTAGCTTCCATTCCTAAAGATCAGGAAGGAGCACAAAATATTCACTGGCTTAAACAAAACGGAAAAGATGTGAAGTTTGAGATTCAGGAAACGATCATGAAGGTCTATCTGGCAGAACCGGTTAAGCCTAATTCATCTACAAGTTTCACCATGGAATGGGATGCCGTGATTCCCCAGCAGATCAGAAGAAGCGGAAGAAACAACAGGGAAGGAGTTGACATGACCATGACGCAGTGGTATCCGAAAATTGCAGAGTACGATTATGATGGCTGGGCAACATTTGACTATATCGGAAGAGAATTTCATGCTCCGTTCTCGGATTTTGATGTTACCATCAAGATCAACAAAGACTATGTAATCGGAGCAGGAGGTATTCTTGAAAACCCGACAGAAGTTAAAGGTTATGACACTAATGCAAAAATCAAAGCCGAAAAAGATAAGAAAGCAACATGGAGATGGACTGCAAAAAATATGTTGGATTTCGCATGGAGTGCAGACAGAGACTATGTTGTAAAGAGTTTTGACGTTCCGGAAGGGCCGAAAGTATTTTTAGTATATCAGCAGAATGAGAAAACAAAAGTTTGGGAAGAAGCACAGCCTTATGTCACCAAATATTTTCAGCTGATGAACAGCCATTTCGGGAAATATGTGTATCCTACCTATGCTTTTATCCAGGGTGGTGATGGCGGTATGGAGTACGGAATGTGTACGATGATCCTGGGAGAAGCTAAAGATATTAAAGGTTTAATGGGCTTAATGGCTCATGAAGGGGCACACTCCTGGTATCAGCAAATGCTGGCAACCAACGAATCTGTACGTCCGTGGATGGATGAAGGATTTACCAGCTATGCAGAAGGTTATGTGATGTATCAGCTGTTTCCGGAAGAACTTCCGAATCCCTTTGCCAATACTGTGAATGCATACAGAAATTTCGTTAAAAAGGGAATTGAAGAACCTGCCGTATGGCTGGGAGACCACCATGATAATGGGACTGCTTATACCTATGCTTCCTATGTGAAAGGGGAATTATACCTCGTACAGCTAGGCTACATTATGGGCGAGCAAAAACTTGCCGAAACCTTAAAGCAATATTATGAACAGTGGCATATGAAACACCCGTCCGACAGGGATTTTCTTCACATTGCACAGAAAGTTTCAGGAATGGATCTGAAATGGTTCCATAATTACTGGATCAACACTACAAAAACCATTGATTATGGAATTAAAGATGTGAAGTACGATGCAAAATCCACAACCATTACTTTGATTAATAATGGACAAGTTCCTATGCCGGTCGATTTCAATGTGATGACTGCAGATAAAAAGATCGTTACTTATCAGATTCCTTTGAATATGACCCATACATGGAAGGAGAAAGATGTTTACGGCGACTTTAAGACGATGCCTTACTGGCCCTGGACTCAGAAAGAATATACGCTGACAATTCCTTATACGAAAGCTCAGCTGTCTGTTTTAGGAATAGATTTCAGCCAGAGAATAGCAGATGTCAATACGGATGATAATACTGTAGAAGTAAAGCAATAGATTATACAAATACAATAAAAAACCCACAGAAAGTTCTGTGGGTTTTTTATTGTATTGAAGTCTTTCACTAAGTCTTTCAATTTGAAACCTAATGTCCGAATCATATATCTTTAGAAGCCTTCACGATTCGCTTGCGAAGCAAAATTCACGATTCACAACCACATTATTACCGAAAACCCTCTCATATCTGAGATCTGATGTCTGAAATCCAAATACCTTTATTTTATCCCAAACTGCAGGACCATCCAGTGATTAGGATGATTTTTTACAAGATCATTTCTTAAAACCTCATCTTTTGTATTGAGGTAGCGGTATACTTTTAAAGGAACTGAATCCGGATATTCTTTTAGCCCCTGATCTACTGTAACTTTAGCATCTTCTTTCTTTCCTCCTCCGTCCAGGGCTTCAAATTTGTAGATATAAATAATAGCAGGTATTTTTCCATAAATATCTTTGGTTTCATTCTCTAATAATTTGATAGCCTCTATCTGGAATTCTGTATCAGGTGTCTTTCCAACCATAGAAGTGCGGCTGAGATGCTGCTGATACATCAGGAACAATAACAGGATATGAAGATTCTTCGTATCTGGATTGGAGGCCATTTTTTCAATTTTCTGAACTGTTTCCGGAGTCATTTCGTCATTTTCTGCCTGCAGGCTTTTAGTATAAAACTCGTCAAGAAGGTCATAAACAGCCTTGTCATTCCGGTCAATCTTTGATTCCTGCTTTATTTTAAGGAATATATCTTTTACCTGGTTTCCGCTCTGGGCAAAAGTATTCAGGCTAATACAAAAGATTACAATCAGCATTAATTTTTTCATGGAAGCAGGATAAAAATATTTTCAGTCTTAAAGATAATTAAATGTTTCCAATCTTCTAAATTTCAGGCTCAGGTTTTCCTTATTAACATTCCAAAAATCTGCTTTGCTTGCATTTGCTATAAAAGCACAATTGTTTTTCAGTATTTCTTGTCCCGAATTCAGGTTAAATAATATAGATAATGCTTATTTTTGACGATAAAGGCTTATTTTTACAATCGTTTTTTAACCCAGACTAGCTTAAAAAATAAATGAATTCAATTGTAATCAACGTAGGGAACAGCAACATCAGATTCGGACTTTTCAATGGAGACAACTGTGATATTTCATGGGTGATCAATACAAAGCCGTACAGAACGGTAGATGAGCTGTATGTACAGATTCTCATGCTTTATCAGACCTACAAAGTAGAACCGAAAGATATCAGTAAAGTCATCATAGGATCTGTAGTACCGCAGCTTACCAAGGTCATGGGTTCGGCGATCAAAAAGATCCATGGGCTGCAGCCCGTGATTGTAGACCGGTCTACGCCTTCGGGTGTTCAGGCAAAATCCAAACAGATGGGAACGGATATTTATGCCAATCTTGTGGCTGCCCATAATCTTTACCCAAACCGGAAGAAGATCATCATAGATTTTGGAACGGCTCTTACGGCAAGCTGTGTAACGGAAACCGGAGAGACATTGGGAGTAATTATTGCCCCCGGAATTGTAACGTCTTTAAATTCATTGATCAGCCAAACTGCCCAGCTTCCTGATATTGAGCTGAAAAAACCTAAATCCGTATTGGGTCTGGACACGGTAACCTGTATGCAAAGCGGCATGGTATACGGATTTCTGGGAATGGTAGAAGGTTTTATAGACCGCATCAACGATGAGGTGAATGACGACTGTTTTGTAGTCGCAACGGGCGGTGTTTCCCATGTTTATAAGCCTCTGACGGAAAAAATTCATGTGATGGACAGGCTCCATACGCTGAAAGGGCTTTATTTTTTAGGAAAAGACTTATAGGAAAACTTCAATAAACCAAAACGTATTATGAGAAAATTAAAAGAATTCCCGGCAATAGAAACGGAAAGATTAATTCTTTCCCAGCTGAAGGAAGAAGATCTTCCTTTTGTAACTGAATATCTTCAGGATAAAATTTTCTCAGATGTTACGTCCAATATTCCTTATCCTTATACAGGGGAACATGCTAGGTTCTGGATGAAAATGTCCTGGGAATCCTTTGAAAACAATACAGGATATACTTTTGCAGTCCGAAATAAGGAAGGACAGATTTTAGGTGCCATTGGTCTTCACGACAGGGATGATGACAAAGCCGAGCTTGGCTACTGGATGGGAAAGCCTTTCTGGAACAAAGGATATATCACCGAAGCTGCTACAGCTTTAATTGATTTTGGGTTTAATGAACTACAGATTAATAAAATCTATGCAACTTATTTTTTAGACAATCCGGCCTCCGGAAGAATCATGGAAAAAATAGGGATGGAAAAAGAAGCTTTGCTAAAGCAGCATCTTAAAAAAGATGGCAAATACATTGATGTCATGATGTATTCTATCTTAAAAAACAAATAATGATTGAGTCTTTCGTGGAAGCGGGCATCAAATTCTAAAATATTATCTTTTGCTTTTAAAGAATTCTTTAACGATCGTTGAGCACTCATTTTCCATTACTCCGGTTACCATTTCTGTTTTGGGATGCAAGGAAAGGTGTTTGTTGATAAATCCTCTTTGCTCATCTCTGGCTCCAATTACGACTTTGGAAATCTGTGACCAGGCCAAGGCTCCGGAGCACATTACACACGGTTCAAGGGTTACATAAAGGGTACAGTTGATCAGATATTTCCCACCCAGAAAATTAGCGGCGGAAGTAATGGCCTGCATTTCTGCATGGGCAGTTACATCGTTTAATGTTTCCGTGAGATTGTGAGCTCTTGCAATGATGCGATTATTGGAAACAATGACACATCCTATGGGAACCTCATCTTTTTCCAGTGCAGCCTCTGCTTCCTGCAGGGCCATTTTCATATAATATTCGTCGGTAAACATTTTTAATCTTCAATAGTTAAGGTTAAAGGAAGCCTGAGGTAATACCTTACCGGATCTCCTTTGCTAACAGCCGGAGAAAATTTTTCCGAAACGGAATACAGCGCAATTTCAGCCTGTCTGTTGAAGGTGAAATTGTCTCCCTGTGCGTGTACATTACTGATACTGCCATCTTTTTCAACAATAAAACCCACATTTGTTTTTACTGTTTTGGTTTCAGTATAAACACCTCCGGTATAAAAAAGATTGGCAACTTCCTGTCTCAATGTATTAAATCCGCCAGGATAGTCGGCAGATTTATCAAAAACAGCAGTTTTCTCAATATTGTTTTCCGATATGCCTTTTGGGCTCTTCAGGGTCTGCAGGTCTTCAAGGTTTCTTACTTTCAGCAAAGCTCCTATCATGGCTACGTTTTCAATGCTGTCCATCTTTTTCATGAAAAGCATAAAATCAAGTTTTATATTGGCTTTTCTGAAAGAATCTGCTTCTGCGTCAAACTTCTTTTTAAATTCTGTATTCAGCATATTCCTGTGATGGTTATAATAGTTTTTAACCTGCCGGAATTCTTCCTTCTGCTGCGAAAAACAGAAAGAGTAAGTAATGCAAAACAGACAAAAGATTAAAGCTTTCAAAAGAGTATATTTATGTAAATATAATTAAAAAAATGAGAACTTTTTATCCTTTGATATCAGCTTTCGAGATAGCGGTTCAGAGATTCCTGGAGATGGGTCCGGATGTCATCAACTAAACATTTCGGTTCTAATACGGTGACTTCTTTTCCATACGAAAGAATCTCCTGCATAAAATCATAAGTAGGGTGGAGGAAGAACTCAAAATAAATCTCTTCCGGTGTTTCTTTGGTTTCTTTCTGAGACTGGTGAAGCGGAAAACTTCTGATGTACTCTCCCTGATGCCTGCTACATTTCATAATGATCTTCTGAGGATTTTGTTCTGCAAGATTCATAACCCCAAAAGCATTTTTGAAGTGTTCTCTGAAATTGTAGTTATACTTTTCACGGAATTTGCTGTCGCTCACATCCAGATAATTGACCCTATCTAAACCGAATGACTTTAAGACTTTATCTTTAGTATCAATTGCGATGAGGTACCATCTGTCCTTGGATTCTTTCAATGCCAGGGGATGCACTTTCCGTGAAGTCATCACTTTATTTTTATAGTTGTAGTGCTCAAAACTTACGACTCTCTTGTTACGAATAGCAAAGAAAAGGTCATAAAAATGTTCTATGCCGGTTGGTTTTCTGCTTTCAAAAAAGATAAAATCTGAAAAATCCGGATGAAGATTCAGGGCGTTGCTTACCTGAAAGGATTCTAGTAACTTTTGGTTGTATTCGTCCACTTCCATGATCGGGCGGCTCTCAATATAATACCTGTTATCCCCTTTCTTTTTATTGTGAATGGAAAGATTAAAAAGATCGGAAATCTCACGAATATCCCTCTGCAGCGTACGGATCGAGTAGCTCTTGATCCCTGCATCCTGAAATTCGAAAGAGTTTAAAAGATAGTCCTCCAGCTGGGAATAGGTAGCCGGAGAACTTTCTAATCTTTTGATAATTAAGGCATATCTTGTCAGATAAAAATCTTTTTTCATTCGTCTGTATTTTATAGGGCAGCCGTGCTGCGTTCATGGTAAAATTTTATAAGACAAATATATAGGGTTAATGCGACAAAACGTGTCGTGTTTTATTTTTTTTGTGGTATTTAAAAGAAGAAAATCAATAAAAGTGAATTCTATTAATATCTAATTAGAAACCAGGATTGTATAATAAATAATGATTAGAATAAATAACCGCTCGGTTTTTTGAGCGGTTATTAAATTTAAGTTTTGGATTTCCAAATTAGATTTCTTTTCATTAAAAAAGATTAATGAATAAAGTAGTTCTTAGATTACAGCGTTGAACTCATTTCATAAAACGGGAATTATTTCTTTAAAATATTCCTTTCATGGAGCCAAATTTCCTCAGTAAAGTTTTTCGGTTCTCCAGTGTTGGCATTAACTCCAATGCCAAATACGGCTATTTTTCCTGCCTTGAAATTTTTGAAAGAATAGACATAGTATTCATCAATAATTAAAGTAGGATAGAAATTAAAAGAATCTTTTGTTTTTATTTGGCTTTTTTCATTATTAGACCGAAAGGCTTCATAAATTTTATTGGCTTCTTGAAATTTTATATTATGATTTTTTTCAAAGTTCTGTGCCTCCTTTGTAAGAACTTCATTTCCGTCGGTGAAATTAGCAACAAGAGTTATATGGTGTTTATTTAAAAAGTTTCGTTCCTTAGAACAATTAATAAACAATAAAAGTCCAAGCAATATAAAACTGAAGTGAATTCGCATTCTATAATTTTATTAAAGATAAAAAATATTTAATTACCATTGAAATCTTGGATTCAGACCTAATAATACTATTTTTTAGGCATATTAAAATGCTTTTTGATGTACTTACAAAATATTTAAGCTCTTTTAACAAGCCTTCGGGAGTTTGTGTTTCATCTTTTTGATTTTTAGCATATTTTAATAAATTGAATGGATTAGCGGATTGAATTGCTATGGTGAATTGTGCAATTCCCAATTGCTGTTTTTTATCTTTTGTTAATATAGGTATATTTTGGACGATCTTACTTACAGTTTTGGTCTGGAAGAATATCTTTACTGAATAATTCTAAAATCATATTTTCTTTCTCCATAGACCAATCAAAGTTTTGATATTCTTCATAGGTAAAATTATACCTATCTTTTCCATTATCTGGAAATGCAATAAACTTTTCAAATTTTCCATTTTTTCTAAATAATAGTATAACCTTTGGGTATTCTTCCTGAATACAATCACACCCAACACTATTAGATAATCCTGTTCTAATAAAAATATTTTTTTTAGAGTAATTAAACAAAATATTTGATAATCTTTCTTTTTCTGACAAAGAAATTGCTCTGATCTGATTATGAAATTTGGCATCCAAATAATTTCGAGGCTCATCTATATCCTTTATTAAATTAGGATTTGCTATGTAAATTGAATCATATTCATTAAAAGGAAATATTTTCATTCTTTGCACAGATGGAATCGAAAATCTCTCAAAGTATTTATTATCGAAGTCATTAGGATTTATTTGTCCTTTACTTTTTAATAATATATCTCGTTTATATTCTTTACAATTTTTTTTGCAAAATTTTACTCTAAGTGAATCTAATTCATTTACTTTTTGAGAATAAAAAACATTACATAGTAATAAGGCTGTCAAAAAAAGGATATTATTTTTCATATTATTTTATTTTATTACGTCAGGATATTTTATTTTAATTTTTTCTCTCATTTGCTTGTATGAAGTTTCCGTTCCATGCATTTTTTCTATATAAAATGTCTTATAGTTTTTTGCATAATATTTTTGTGCATTATAAATTTTATCTAGTTGGTCTTGTGTTAAATTTAAACTTCTTTCCATTAATAAATATACTTCTTTACTAGTATTACTTAATAACCATAAATCTTTCTTTGTAGTTGTTAATGTTTTGTCTTTAGTATTAAAAATATACCAACCATCTGAATTAAAAAATTTACCACTAGGGGTTAAATAATTATTTAATAATGAACCAAAATATAGTCTCTCTTTTGTTGAGGTGATTTCTTCATATGCTCTTTGCTTAATATCTGAACGGTTTGAATTTGCAAAAATTTTTATTTCTTTATCCGTCATGCTTCCCAGTTCATTTAAAAAGCCCTTATCGTCAGCCTCATCACATGCAACAGAGAAGAAATTGCCCCCATCTAACATATTGCTTAGCAATAATTTTAGACTAATATATGACTTAATATCTTTTGGGTCCAACCCTCCTTGATGATATTTTTCAGATTCTTTTCTGAAATTTTCAAAATATTCCTCATCAAGAGTTATTAAATCTTTTTTAGGTAACTTCTCAAATACATTTTTTAGAGTTTTAAAAGCTAGGACATCAAGAATTACTTTCATTGATTTTGCATAAGTGTGATCAGAAAAAGTATTTCCATGGTGAACTATAGCTACATTTTTGAAATTAGATCTTTTACAGATATCTACAAAACTTTCATAATTAGCGAAACTGGGGATATGTCGTACTTCCCACATTTTAACAGTTTCATCAAATTGATATTTCCCATCAGACTCTAAAGTTATGATTAAATTAATACTTTTCTTTTTCTGTTGCTGATCATCTACAGAATCTCCAAAAAAATCTCTCTCTTTTCTGTCTTCTCTTTCTTCATCAGCCATTGTTTTTGCACTGTAAATACCTATTGGTCTATAATTATACATGATTCTTTGATTTAGTAAATCAGGCGGCGTAAAGAGCCGCCTGATTTTGTTATTATTTAAATATTGATGTTAATTCTCTTGGTAATGTTGTAGGTTCATTACTATGTGATAACTGTGCATCTTCATCCAACCTGAAACTTGTTTCAAATTCGAGTTCCAGCGGATTTTCACAATTTTCCGGATTATCTTCAGGGAAAATCGGAAGCGGATGTAATGGATTAACCGGCAATCCTGTGGAGCTTTCCTGAAGAATAGTAAGCGTAGTAGGCACTCTGGTGATCCAGTATTTACCTTGAGGTTCTCCGGTTGGCTGTCTCATTTCGTCTACAATACTCATGTACATTGGGTCTCCGATTACCGGAACTTCGCCGCCATTCCAGATAATACCTGTTTCCAGGAAGAATTGTACAGCATTTTCAAAGCCAGGCTTTACGGTAACAATAATTCTTGCCATTCCAGCTTGTAGGAAGCTTCTGAATAATGGATCTAAGCTTTCGCTCAGATAAAACTCCTGCCAGCTCTTACGGTTAGCCCAGTAGTATGGATAGAATGTATAATCCATGATTTCCCATTCAAACGCCTGTTCCATAAATTTGGCAAGGGCAGTATATTTATCCAGATTTTCACTTAGGTATACCTGGAAGTTATCCATCGTAGTTTTATCCTCAGCTCCATTTGTTGATTCATACCCTAATGTATTTGAGTTAAGGTAACTCTGCAGCAAGTAGGCAATACAGTTGTGCTTTAAAACATCATGCTCCATATAACGGTAGAAATTGCCTTGTCTTTCTTTAGCTGCTGCTTCTTTTTCTTTCTGTTCTGCATCTAATCTTGCCTGATCTTCCTGGAATTTCACATAAGCAGCTTCATAAGCCTTGATAATAGCATTGAAGTTTTCCGTTTTCCATTTTTGGATGAAAGCGTCTGAAAGCTTACAATGTAAGTTTAAGTTGATGGAAACTGAGTTTAAATAATTTCCATTATAAGGTACCTTTACAGAATTTTCAAGTGAAAATCCGGAAGCTCCGATTGATCCGTCAGGACTACTGTTGTAATAAATTGTACTGCTGTTGGTAGGGTGGTATACCCAAATTTTAGCATTATGCCATCCTTTGGAGCGCTCATAATGTACACCTCCGTCAAATGCATAACAAACATAATTTGCTGGAACACCATAATCAAAAACTCCCTCTCCTCCTCCAGATCTTGTATCTGAAACAGTTTTGTTCATTTCAGGGAGTTCAGTTAAATCTACACCATAAATTTGTGCCCAATGCTGAATCTGTTCTACAGTTGCAGATTTTGGATCAGGCATGGTCCATGCTCTTTCCGGCGCTGTTCTAGGGTCTACAGGAGCGGTAAGCACCTGGGCCTTGGCTACTGTAAGGGCCAGACGGTGTAATCTTGAAGGTTCAGGAACCATAAATTCAAACATGGTACGTTTACCATAGTTGTAGATTTGGTTTTTCATCTTTTTATCAACCCATCTGTAAACTCCTGTGATATGCTGTGGCGGTAGATTGGTTGTAAGAGCTTTTCCTCTGTTATCAAACTCATGAACATTGGTCTCCGTATATTCTTTGATGATTTTCTGTACCCTTTCTTCGGAAATTTTAGTCAGAACTCTTTCCATGGCTCTTTCCGTGATCTCCTGAGACTTCATCACGGCCTGTCTTGTACTGTCGTGCTGAGCTGTATTATTGGCATATTCTGCACCGACTTCAAAGACGGTTTTACCGGCTCCATAACTATATCTTGTATGGGCTGTAATACTTTGGTCTTTTTCCAGTTCTTTAGCAATTTCCGTCTGCATATCTGTTCTGGAAGTTTTGGAAGTATCGGAAATTTTCTCAGTTTCCTCTGATTTGGATGTGGTATCCGTAATTTCAGAGTAATCTCTTGAAACAGAAGACTTGTGTCTCAATTCACTTGCCATTACATTCTCGATGTTGGAAACCTCCCCCGGAACATAAGCGTGAACACTTTGTACCACTTTCAGATAATCTGCAACTCCAAGTCTTTTGATCCCAAAGTTTTTACGTTTCTGAATCGTTACTGGCTCAGGTTCGCCTGGATTTTCCGGAGTTTCAGTTGCGCGTTTCAGAATAAGCATTCCGGTAAGGCTTAGATCGCCTTTTGTATATTGTTGGCCAATATCTCCATATGCCATACTTCCGTTGTCAAAAATAATTTCTATTTTGAACGTTAAGCTATCTCTGAATTTATCGACTAAACTTGTCGGTAAAGTGATTTTGTTATCTACAACATAGATATTGCTGTAATTTTCTTCTACAGCCCCTGCAACGTCTGTAGTGGCAATAATTTTGGCATTGGCGACACTCCATGAAGCGTCTTCAACCTCAAAAGAGAAATTAACAAATCCTCTGCTGCCTGATAGTCTGAAGGAGCTGTGGGCAAGAAAACTGTATGCCATTGGGGTTCTGGCTGTATTCTGCATAACAGGGATGGATGCACCTCCTAGATTTACGTATTGCTGCTGTGAAAGAGGAGAGCTCTGTAACGCAGTTTGCATTGTTGAAGAGATATGATCCTGCAGGACTGTTAAAGCATCGGAATAAGTCTGTACTGAGTCATCAAGTACAATGGTTTGATCTCCGATCATTAGAGTATTCTCAGGAAGGAATTGAATTCTTTCTTCAGCTGAAACTTTAGATACTTTCTCAGCGTCAAATTCAGAGAAAAGTTCTACAAAAAGGTCAAAAGATTCCGGAGAAAGCTTTGCCTGCAAATCTTCTAAATTAATCTCATTCTGGTACGAAAATTCAAAAACAGGAACTTCATATTCCTTTAACGTATCATAAAGACGTATTTTTTCTTCTTCCGTAGTTTCCGGGGTGATTTTACTTTCAACTTCAGCCAGTTTTCTTTCGTAGATATCCAAGCGTTCCCTGTTTTCAGTCATATATCTTGAATAGGCATCCTGGTATGCCTGATAACGGGATTTATGATATTTTTTCTGAAGTTTTTCCAATTCAGTATTTAGTTTGTCCAAAGCTTCTTTTCTGTGGATTGCTCTGTCTGCAACCAAAGAAGTTCTCGCTTCAGCTTCTAATCTTTGAAGGGTTTTTGCGCCCAAAACCGGAGCGGAAGCTTCAGATGTTGTGGCCGAAGCTGAAAAAGATGTTTCCGAATAATCCTCTGAAAATAAATATGTTGGTAATATTACTTTTCCATTCATCGCTTTTTCTAAAGGTTTTTCGCCATTTATCTTAATGATTTCCTGATCTGTAAGATCCTGATTGTTGGCAAAACCAAGCTGGATGGCCATCAGAATATGGCTGATCGCTTCTTTAATGTAGAAGTCTCCCTGAGTAACGATCAGATAAATGAAATTATTCCAAAGAAGGGAAAATGTTTGAATTCCTTCGGCATTAAGCTCTTTATTGGCATCAATGAGGTTTTTGTAATAATCTGTAACGTAGGTCAGGTCATTGCTGTCTAATGTTTCTTTTTTAGAGAGCTTTCGTCCGATAACAAGAAGATCTCCAAATACTCCTTCCTCAATTTTCTTTTCTGATTCAAATCCAAGATTGCTAAATCCGCTTGCTGCCCTTTTCATTTCTCCAAACTTGGTAGCTTTGGCAGGCCTTCCGGCAACTGCAGTATCAAAAATACCGTTGACGCCTTTTGGTCTGTGGATAAATCCTAAATTCTTGTCTTTCGTTTCCGTTAATTGCGGATTTCTTAAACTCACAAATCTGAAAAGAGTCTGTGATACATTATTTGTTGGGTTCATACCTTCTGTTGCTTTATAGTTAATGATGCCTTCTCCTATTAGTGATCCGCCTACGGTAAATGCGGTTTTTGGAGGTGTGTTGTTTGTTGCCATTTTAATATTTTGTTTTAATGATTTATTTTTTTGTGTATTCAAGGGTCAGAGTAAATGAATTAATGATAGAATAATCATAATCCGGTTCGCCTAAAAGCTCAATTGTAGCCTTGTCTCTTTCTACAGTGATGTAAATTTTTGTTCGCCATTGATTGCCTGCAAACGCTGTATCCAGGGCATACCATTCTGTGAACATCTCATTGGAAATAATAGTTTCAAGATCGGGGAATTCGGCTCTGAGATCAATCTCTCCGGTTCTCGGAATCTGGTCTAAAAACAGAGTTTTTTTGTAAACAGGTTTACCATTGATCCAGGTTCCGCCAGTTAATTCTTCATCACGGGTATAAGAATGTTGCTTGTCTGCATATTTCTTTTGAATAAAAGAGTTGTCATCATAATTATTGCCAAAATAAACATTACTTGTTATACCTTTTGAATCCGCAAAACTTGATGTAAAATTCAATTCCATCGCCTGAGAAACGGTTAACGCAAAGGTATCTGATGCAGAACCCCCGGTACCTGTAAGTCCAAAACCACCATCTTCCAGAGCGAATCTAGAATTATAAGAAGGGTTAACGTAATTAATAAAATTAACGCTTTCATTTAAGTGAAGATCTCCAGTGATTGGTTGTCCAGTAGCGGTTCCTGTTCTTGGTATAAAGCCTGAAGCATCAACCATTCCGGAAAGTTTATCCCAGCCGGGAATACCAGTATTATTCAAGTTGTCAACCCAAACATAGTTTTCACCTGTATCAAGTAAATTCCATACATCACCTACCGCTTGACCTGTTGTTGGTAAAGCTCCAAAATTGGCAACGGAACCCATGACATGATAAGTCCTGTTCAATAGTGAATTAATTTGAGCCTGGTTATAGTAATTGTTAAATATCCAGCCACGTTGAACATAATCATTATTGCTTGCAGGAGTATATAGTTTTGCTGCTGTTATCCCTGTTGTAGGTGTTATAGTGATATCATCGGCGTTTGAAGCAGGGGATCCGATTTGTAGAAATCCGGCATTCATTCTCACCCAACGGTCTACAAAATCACCTGTGATTAAAGCTCTGTTTAATTGACCTTGCTGGAAACTTCCAAAATTTCCATCAGCGGTATTTGAATATCCTGTTAGTGTTTGGTTACCATGGATAATTAATTTATTACCGATTGCTCCGTCATTCATTCCTGCTCCTGTACCGATCAAAATGTTATTATTGCCTGTAACGCCTGAACCGGCTGAAACCCCAATCATAATGTTTTTATCACCCAAGTTTGATTGGTTGTTGGCTTTCCAGCCTATCAGCGTATTAAGACTACCTGTAGTATTGACGTAACCTGCTCCTACTCCTAAAAAAGTATTTTTAAATCCTGTGGTGGTTTTATTTCCGGACTCATCACCAATCATTGTATTTTGGCTGCTTGTCGTTGCGTTTTCACCGGATGCCGTTCCAATAAATACATTATATTCACCTGTAGTTAATTTAGAGCCACTTAATACACCCACTGCTGTATTCCATTTACCTGACGTTAATTCAGAGAAAGAATAAGAACCGAATGCTACATTATTTCCGCCTGTAGTCACTTTTGGCAAAGCATTGTAACCAATAGACATATTGTAATAACCGGTCTGTGATTGGTTAATATTACCAAAGTAATGAGAGTAAAGAGTTTTATTAAAGTTCAACTCTCCGGCTCTGCCCTGATCAGCATTAAAAACAATAGCTTTTGTGGAGGAATTACCTCTGTCTATGACCGATTGTAATGTGTCATTTTCAGTGAAAGCCGGCTTGTCACTCAGATCATTATAGCTGCCTGAAATACCAACTTTATGTATTTTTACTTTTTCAGTACCTTCCTGAACCAAAGAAACACTTCCGTCTACATTGGTCGTTGGGATAATGCTAAATTCAGAAAGGTTGATCGGAAACGAAGATCCGTCACTCTGAGTAATGGTAATGATATTTTGAGAAGCATCATATTCTGCATTCTCAATATGGATATTATTGGTTGCCAAACTGCTTAAATCTACCGCCTTACTCTGTTGAATACCGTTTTCTCCTGTATAAAATACCGTTAAAACATTTCCATTCAATTCCGGATTCTGAATTGATGTCTGTGTTTCTATTTTATCTTTCCAAAGCTGAACATTTTGCGGGCTTATATTGGAAGCGTTTGCATCTGCTTTTTGAGAAAAATCATAGTCAATATTGTCCAAAGGAAGTTTTTCATTTTTGTGCCAGTAAGATTCCTGCCATTCCCAGAATTCTTCCTGTACTGGGATATCTCCGTTTTCGAAATATTTTTTTAGTTCTTGTTTTGTTTTCATTTTGTGATTTATTTAAGATTCGCTGATAAGACTTCCTCCAATGACCCTTGTATTAGAATCAAATGAATTAGAGTAGTATTGTGTATTGTTATCAAGTATAACTGTATTTACATCTGGATTATAATTGAAGGCATTAGGCCCGATCTTTGCAACTCCAGCCACAATATATATTGAGCTAAGCTTGTTGTAGGCAAAAGCATAATCTTTAATTTCTTTTACATTCGCTGGAATCGTTATTGTTTCCAGTAGATTAGATGAAAAAGCTTGGTCATTGATCGTGGTAACACTTCCTGGAATGGTCAGAGATTTTAATTGATTATTACTGAAAGCTTCTCCACCAATAGTTAGAACACTATCAGCAAGGAATACATTTGATATTCCGCTCCCTAGTGCAAATTGTGCAGGAATGTGCAGAGTACCCTGCTTTATAAATATATTCATAACCCGGAGAGGTGCTAATGTGGCATTTCCGTTTTCATCTATTTCCGCATGAAAATCATTCCATCGTGGAAAGCCGTTTTCCAGACCTGCAATTTTAGTCATGTCTATTTTCTCATCCTTGTGCCAGTAAGAGTCCAGCCATGTCCAGAAATCTTCCTGTGTAGGTTTGTCTCCGTTTTCGAATAGGAACCTTAGTTCTTCTTTTGTTTTCATATTTGTTTTATCTGTAAGTGATTGTAGCTGTTGCAGGGATTCCTGCGGTACTTAAATCTAATCCTGACAAGGCAGATACATGGGTAAGCGATGGAATATTAAATGCATTTTCACCCACTGATTTTACCGAATCTGGAATATATATTTCTGTAAGGTTTGGATTGTTATACATTTGAAATGCGCCACTCCCGATTGTCTCTATTCCTTCTTCCAGTATAAGCTCTGTTATTTTACAGTTTGAGCTTGCAAATGCTGAATTTTCAATAATCTTGCATGATCCTGGAATTCTTAAAGATCCTTTTAAAAACTGCGATGAAAAAGTGGAAGACTTAATTTTCTCCAAAGAGTTAGGGAAAATAACAGTAGTAAGAGTGTTTTTGCCTATTCCATACGAAAAACTCATACCGGTGGAAAGGCTTCCAATTATTTTTGTTCCTTCGGGGAATATGATCTTTTTACCCATTCCAACTATTTCCGTACTATCTGTGGGAGAATGGACAAATTCATCGTACGCAATGAGGTCAAGTGAGCTGTTCGTGAGCTTTTCATCCTTGTGCCAGTATGAATCCAGCCATGTCCAGAAATCTTCCTGTGTAGGCTTGTCTCCGTTTTCGAATAAAAGCCTTAGTTCTTCTTTTGTTTTCATAATATTTTATCTATAGGTGATTATTGTTGTTGCAGGAATACCGGCATTACTTAGATCCAGACCAGCCGGAGCTGAAACTGTTTTTAGCGAAGGAATGGCAAATGCATTTTGTCCAACAAATTGGACTGAACCTGGGATATAAAGATTTTTAACAGTAGCTTTTGGGCAATTAAAAGCATAACCATCAATTCGTATTAATCCTTCATTAAGGATAATCTCTTCTAATGAGTAGGATTCATTGGTCATAACTCCATTTACAAGGCTAGCTTGTCCACTGAAAGCACCACTACCAATAATTCTTAACGTTGAAGGAGTTTTAACCTTTTTTATATTTTGGGATGAAAATACACCAATCCCAATTTCCTCAAGACCTTCAGTAAAGTTTACTTCAATAATCTGATAGCCCATCCCTGAATATTGAAAAGATGCATCTGTAATTTTTTTAACATTTTTGGGAATGGAAATGGATAATACATGTCCTAATAGTATCCCATCGGTAACATAAGGGATCACTTTTTCCACTGAATCGATAGATTCTGGAGTGATTTTTTCATCCTTATGCCAGTAAGAGTCCAGTAAAGCCCAGAAATCTTCCTGTACAGGCTTGTCTCCATTCTCGAATAAAAGCCTTAGTTCTTCTTTTGTTTTCATAATATTTTATCTATAGGTGATTATTGTTGTTGCAGGAATACCGGCATTACTTAGATCCAGACCAGCCGGAGCTGAAACTGTTTTTAGCGAAGGAATGGCAAATGCATTTTGTCC
>NZ_QNFY01000003.1 GCF_003290185.1 Chryseobacterium lathyri
AATCTATATTTTTTAATGATATTTAAATTAATAATAATTAATTATTAATAATTAATTATTAAATTTTATTTATGATTAGAAATGTAATATAAATTTATTATTTTTATTCCCTAATAATTGATAAATGCTCTTTATGCCGAAAGGTTGCGAGTTGTGTTATATAATTTCCCAGTTATTATCTCAATATCATGAATGCAATGAAAAACTTAACCATTATTGGTGTAACGCCTTTTGAAAAGCCGGATGTTAATCTTATGCTGAAATTACATGAGGCAGGTGCGTTTCCCGTCTTAAGCTTAGGACATGATTCAAAAGCAGCTCAGGAAGCGCTGAATCAAATGAACCAGACAGATATACCTTCTTATGGGATCTATCTGCCGAACGACAAATTTATATCCCTTCAGATTCCCGAAAAAGTTAGGTTGGCCATCCTTCCGTCCGGTATTTTAATGAACCTTATACCGGATCTTCCTGTTATTTATCAGGTGACCAGTTTAGATGAAGCCAGGTTGGCCGAACAGTCTGGTGCCGAAGGGATTATTATCAAAGGCAATGAAGCAGGTGGCCTCGTAGGCTATGAGTCTACATTTGTATTATTTCAGCGTGTCATCAAAGAAATTAATTCTGTTCCCGTTTGGATGCATGGAGGAGTAGGGATTCATACAACTGCTGCTGCCAAAGCACTGGGAGCAGCAGGTGTTGTACTGGATAGTCAGCTAGCATTATTCCCCGAAAGTTCCGTTCCTCAGGAGATCAAAGACCTTTCCTCAAAACTGAATGGTACCGAAACTAAAATAATAGCGAATCACCGGATATTGGTGAGACCCAACTCACCTGCGCTACCGGAAGATATCACGGCTGATGAGCTGAGACAATATTTTACTGATCTTGACCTAAACAACAGCTATATTCCTATGGGCCAGGATATTTCATTGGCAATAGATCTGTATGAAGATTTCAAAACCCTGAAAAAAATGATTTTTGGATTCAGAGAAGCCATGTATGGTCATTTGAAGCAGGCTAAAGCACTTAAAGTGATCAGTGAGAATAATATAATGGCTCAAAAGCTGGGATTGCGTTACCCTATCGCACAGGGGCCAATGACCCGTGTCAGCGATGTTCCGTTATTTGCCAATGCAGTAGCAGATGCAGGCGCTTTGCCTTTTGTCGCTTTATCATTGTTGAAAGGTGAGCAGGCGAAAGCTTTGGTGATGGAAACCAAAAAACTGGCTGGTGAAAAAACGTGGGGTGTAGGTATTCTTGGATTTGCCCCTCAGGAATTGAGAGAAGAACAGACATCCTATATATTGGAAGCTAAACCTCCCGTAGTTCTTATTGCCGGAGGAAGACCTGCACAGGCTAAGGTATTTGAAAAGGCGGGAATTACAACTTTCCTTCACGTTCCTTCTCCTGCATTGCTGGATATTTTCCTAAAAGAAGGCGCTACCAACTTCATCTTTGAAGGCCGTGAATGCGGTGGTCACGTAGGTCCGCTTTCCAGCATGGTGCTTTGGGAAAAACAGATTGAACGTATTTTAAAAGAAGAACATCCTGAAAATATCAGTGTATTTTTTGCGGGCGGAATTCATAATGCATTTTCAACAGCATTCGTTTCTATCATGGCAGCTCCGTTAGCAGCAAGAGGCGTAAAGGTTGGAGTACTGATCGGAACAGCCTATCTCTATACGGAAGAAGCTGTACGTACCGGAGCTATTCAGGAAGAATTCCAGGTGCAGGCTATGCAGGCAAAAGACACAGTTTTACTGGAAACAGCACCGGGACATGAAACACGTTGTTTAAATACAGCTTTTGCTAAACATTTCAGCACCGAGAAAATTAAACTTCTGGCAGCCGGAATGGATAAAAAAGAAGTTTGGGAACAGCTTGAAAAACTAAATGTGGGCAGGCTTAGAATTGCTGCAAAAGGAATTGACCGTCAGGGAGACAAGTTGGTTAATGTTCCTAAAAACGAGCAGCTGGATCTTGGAATGTACATGATCGGTCAGGTGGCTACGATGCAAAACCGGGTGATTTCCCTTGCATCCCTTCATCAGAATGTAAGTATTGATAACTATAAATACATTGAAGAGGCGGCTTTACCGGAACAGCCGGTATTCACAGAAAAACCTCTGGATGTAGCGATTGTCGGGATGGAATGTATTTTCCCGGGCGCTAAAAACCTTGAAGAGTACTGGCGAAACATCATTTTAGGAAGAGACAGTGTCACAGAAGTTCCCGATGAGCGCTGGAACAAAGAACTTTACTATCAACCGGATTCAGACGGACCGGATGTATCTCATTCCAAATGGGGAGGATTTATTCCAAAAATTGATTTTGATCCTTTGGCCTTCGGAATTCCTCCACAATCCCTTGCTGCCATTGAACCCACACAGCTGTTGACCTTATTGGTTGCCAAGCGTGCGATGGAAGATGCAGGCTATGGAGAAAAACACATCAACAGAGAAAATATTTCTGTTATTATAGGCGCTGAAGGCGGTAATGATCTCGCCAACAGCTATAGTTTCAGAGGATACTATAAACAGGTTTTCGGAGAACTTCATGAAGAAGTGAAACAGGCATTTCCCCATACGACGGAAGATTCATTTCCTGGTATTTTGGCTAATGTGATCGCAGGGAGAATTACAAACCGTCTGGATCTGGGGGGAAGAAATTTTACCGTAGATGCGGCGTGTGCTTCTTCTCTGGCAGCTATTGATCTGGCCTGTCAGGAACTTGTATTAGGCAAATCCGATATGGTTCTTGCCGGAGGAGCGGATTTACACAACGGAATCAATGATTATCTGATGTTTTCCAGTACGCATGCACTTTCCAGAAAAGGAAGATGCGCGACATTTGACGGAGAAGCCGACGGAATTGCCCTTGGAGAAGGAGTGGCAATCCTTGTCTTAAAAAGATACGAAGATGCTGTTAGAGATGGCGACCGTATTTATTCTGTGATCAAAGGAGTAGGAGGGTCAAGTGACGGAAAAGCGTTAGGTCTTACAGCCCCTAGAAAAATAGGACAGGTACGGGCGTTGGAACGCGCGTACACCCAGGCAGGAATCAGTCCTGCGTCAGTTGGTTTAGTGGAAGCCCATGGAACTGGAACTGTAGTAGGAGATAAAACTGAACTGAGTGCACTGACCAATTTATTCAGCCGTTCAGGAGCCATACCGGGACAGACTCACTTAGGTTCTGTAAAGACACAAATCGGGCATACCAAATGTGCGGCAGGATTAGCCGGACTGATCAAAGCTTCACTGGCGGTATACCACGGCGTAAAACCACCAACACTTCATTTACAGCAGCCTAATGCTTATTATAATGCCCAAACCAGTCCTTTTGCTTTTTATGCAGAAAGTGGATTATGGGGCGAGAAAAACCGTTATGCAGGGATCAGTGCTTTTGGATTCGGGGGAACCAATTTCCATACGGTCATTGCCAACCATCCTAAGGAAGACGATTCTGCTGTATTGCAATCGTGGCCGTCAGAATTGTTTGTATTCCGCGGGGATACGTATGAGGATGCGAAAATTCAATTGTCACAGATCAAATCTTTATTAGAGGTTAACGGTGATATTCCATTAAAAGATATGGCTTACAGCTTAGCAGTAGGCTCAGAAAAACCAATTCAGTTAACCATCGTTGCTGATACCGCCGAACATTTGATGATGAACATCGAACTGGCACTATCCGGCATTGAAAGTAAAGACACTTTCACGGTGAATAAACGTGACGGTAAAGTAGCTTTCCTTTTCCCCGGACAGGGCAGTCAGAGAATCAATATGGCCCGCGATCTGTTCGTCGCTTTTCCGGCCATGCGTAACCTGATTGAAGGATATCCTGAATTGGAGAAAGTAGTTTTCCCTTCAGCAACATTTGATGAAGCTGCTTTAAAACAACAGAAAGAAACCATTAAAGATACCCGTCTGGCGCAACCTATCTTAGGAATGGTTGACCTGGCTTTAGCTAAATTTCTGAAATCACTGGACATCGTTCCGGATATGGTGGCAGGTCACAGTTATGGTGAATTACCAGCTTTATGTTTTGCCGGAGTGTTTGAAGAAGAAAAACTGGTTGATCTAAGTATTCAAAGGGCTCATGCCATTCTGGATTCAGTAGAAGGAGGTGATCCGGGAACTATGATTGCGGTAAGCGCAACAAGAGAACAGTTGCAGCCGGTATTAGACAAAACAGAAGGTTGTTATCCGGTTAATTATAATGCTCCGACCCAATGTGTAGTGGCAGGAAGTACGCCTGCCATCAATAAATTAATGGAAACCCTAAAACAGGAACGCATCTCTGCAAAGAAATTAGAAGTTGCGTGTGCATTCCACAGCCCATTATTGGCCAAGTCTAAAGGCTTATATGATGAGGTTTTAAAAGACATTCCTTTTCAGGAAATGCAGATTCCGGTTTGGTCGAATACAACTGCGGAAACCTATCCAACAAGTCCATCGGAAATCAAAGAAAGACTCACGGATCATTTGGTAAAGCCGGTAAGATTTGTAGAGGAACTTCAGGCGATGTATGAAGACGGAGCCAGAATATTCATCGAAGTAGGCCCTGGAAAAGTCCTTTCCGGACTGACTAAATCCTGCTTGGAAAAAGATCAGCTGATCCTGTATGTAGAAGACAGCAACCGAAATAAACTGAGCCATCTTCTTTCCATGCTGGCACAATATCTGGGAACAGGCCGAAGCTTCAGCATTGAAAAACTTTTCGACGGCCGTAATGCCAGACTGATTCAGATAGACCAGCCTGAACTGTATAAGAAAAATCCAGCCATCTGGCGTGTGAACGGACAAATGGCGCATCCAACCACAGGTAATCTGCCGGCTAATGGTGCATTACCGATATTAAATCCTATTCCCATGAACAATTTTACGAATAACCAACCAGCCCCTGTAGCCGAATCTCAGCCTGCTGCTGAACGTATGCTTCAGGAATATTTAAATACCATGAAACAGCTAATTCAGGCACAGCGTGATGTGATGCTTTCCTTCCTGGGACAGAATCCACAAGTCAGCCCTGCACCTGTTTATGCTGCGCCGGTACAAGCACCTGTGAACGATCGTTTGGTGACGATTCCTGCACAGCCGGTCCATGTAGAAAAGCCAGCTGCTGTTGCGGTAAAACAGGCTCCGGTAAAAGATATTAAAACCCTGTTGCTACAGGTGGTCAGCGATAAAACAGGATATCCACCCGAAATGCTCGGTATGGAAATGGACCTGGAAGCAGATTTGAGTATTGACTCTATCAAAAGGGTAGAAATCATTGGAACACTTCGCAGTGAGTTGGGAGCGCTTACATCAGGTAATGCCGATGAAGATACGATCATGGAAAAATTAGCATCGATCAAAACGTTAAGCGGTCTGGTTTCCTGGTTGACAGAATTAACTGGAACTCCAATAGCAGCTCCTGAAAAAAACGGAACTGCAGTAACACCAGCAGCAGGTGTAGAAAGTAAATCAGCATTCTCTCTTGAAGAGCTTCAAAATATAATTCTGGATATTGTCAGTGAGAAAACGGGTTATCCAAAGGAAATGCTTGGATTGGATCTTGACCTTGAAGCAGATTTGAGCATTGACTCTATTAAAAGAATGGAAATTATCGGAGACCTTAAAACCAAAATCGGATTCGGGGAAGATATGGACCAGGCGGATGATCTGATGGAAAAACTGGCTGCCATTAAAACGTTAAAAGGACTGGCCTCATGGATCAGTGAAATGAGTGGAAACACCGAGGCTGAACCGGTACAGAACTTATTGTCACGTCTTCGTTTTGACCTGACTCCAACCGATGTTTCTACAGAGCAGAATACAGAAATCATAAAGGGAAAACGTTTTGCCATTACTCAGGACAACAGTCCGCAAACGATGGCGATCAAAAATACCCTTGAAAAATATGGCGCTATTGCAGAATTGGTGGATACGGAAAGAGATCTTAAAGATTTTGACGGACTCATCATTCTGGATCTGTTCTCCTCAACCGTAAAACACAGCATCATTGATCACGTAGATCAGATCAAGAAACTGGATCTTGATAAAGCCAAATGGGTGTATCTGATTTCAGATATTCCGGCCCATATTCAGGAATTGACTGATACCCGTCTTTTGCGTCATTACAAAGGCTATCCTGGACTTTTCAAAAGTTTAGCCAGAGAATTTGAACAGACCTCCTGCAGGCTGATCAGTCTGAGTACACCACAGGAAGTTGATCAGATTACAGAGATCACTTTAAAAGAAATATTAACCACAGATAAACCTTCCGAAGTCGTTTACAAACACGACCAAAGGCATAAAATAGAGATCATCCCTTCTCCATTGTCAACAAGTCTTGAAGAAGCCCATATCCAACTGGATCAGGAATCTGTAGTCTTGGTACTTGGAGGCGGACAGGGAATCACTTCTGAATTGGTGAAGCATATGTCCGAAGCATATCCATGCACCTATATTCTTGTGGGAAGATCAGCAGATCCCAGGGATGTCATAGCAGACCTTAAAGAAGTGGAAGCCATGAAAACCAAGGAAGAAATAAGAAGCTATCTTATTAAAACCGGAAAATTCACTTCTCCTTCCGAAATAGAAAAAGAGACCGTAAGAATTTTTAAAAACAATCAGATCTTGCGTACCATCCGTGATATGGAACAGCTTGGAAGTACGGTGGTCTATCAGTCCTTAGATCTTTGTGACGAAGAAGGATTATCAGATTTGATCAAAAATATTTACGATAAGTACGCCCGTTTAGACGGAGTCATTCATGGAGCAGGTCTTTTGGAAGACAAACTGTTCAGACAGAAGACATCCAGCTCATTTGAGCGTGTATTCGATACAAAAGTAAAACCGCTTCGTGTATTGGCAGAACAACTTCGAGCTGACTGTCAGTTTGTAGTGCTCTTCTCAAGTATCGCTTCGGTATATGGAAATAAAGGTCAGACAGATTATGCTGCGGCCAACTCTGTACTGGATGATTATGCGAAAGCTTTAAACAAAAAATTAAAAGGAAAAGTAATCTCCATCAACTGGGGCCCATGGAAAGGAGCCGGAATGGTTTCATCGACTCTGGAAACAGAATATGAACGTCGCGGTATTTCTTTAATTCCATTGGACCAGGGGAAAGAAATTTTCCTTAATGAGATCAAATACGGAACCGAAAGTCAAGTATTGATCATGTCCGGAAACAACTGGTAAACCTCTGTATACGATAACTATGAAAAAAACAGATGTTGCTGTTATTGGCTTATCCTGTGTCTTTCCCGGGGCACAGGATGCCCATACTTTTTGGCAGAATATTGTCAATAAAGTAGATTCCACCCAATTGGCCCCTGCTGATCGGATTGATCCTGTACACTTTAGTGATGCTACCAGTCCTGTCGACAGATTTTACTGTCAGCGCGGTGGATTTATTTCAGATTATGAATTTGATCCTACGGCTTTTGGAATTCTCCCGTTAGCAGTAGAAGGCACCGAGCCGGATCATTTATTAACCCTTGATCTGGTGCAGAAAGCGTTGGAAGATGCCGGTGTATTTCAAAAGGGAACATCTCTTGAAAAAACAGGAATCATTATCGGTAAAGGAAACTATACCGGTCCCGGCGCGACACGTGCCATTGAAATCGTGCGCACCGGAGAACAGATTTCTTCGCTGTTGCAGGAATTACTGCCTCAGGTATCTTCAGCAGATATCGAAAAGGTGAAACATGCTTTCCAGGAAAGAAAAGGCCGTTTTGCCGCAGATACAGCCATGGGACTGATTCCCAATCTGGTTGCTTCTTTAGTCGCGAATCGTTTCAATCTGGGAGGCGCTGCTTTTACAGTAGATGCTGCCTGTGCCAGTGCCCTGATTGCAGTAGATCATGCCGTTCAGGAACTCAACCGTGGCCGTTGTGATATGGTCATTGCGGGAGGTGTACATACCGGACAGAATGCCGCTTTCTGGAGTATTTTTGCCCAGTTGGGAGCTTTGTCTCACCAACAGCAGATCAAGCCGTTCAGTATGGATGCAGACGGTTTATTAATTGGTGAAGGCTGTGGTTTCGTCGTGTTAAAGCGATTGGAAGACGCAGTCCGTGATCAGGATAAAATCTATGCCGTGATCAAAGGTGTTGGAGTTAGCAGCGATGGGAATGGAACCAGTGTCATGAGTCCATCCGTTAAAGGTCAGCTTAAAGCTTTACAACAGGCCTGGATCAATGCGGATCTGGACGAAAAGCAGATCGGTTATCTGGAAGCCCACGGAACAGGGACACCGCTTGGAGATAAAACAGAACTTCAGACCCTGGCTCAGTTCTTTACTAAAGAAGAAACAACGCAGGCTGCAGGAATCGGTTCCGTTAAATCCAATATCGGACATGCTATGCCGGCTGCCGGGATCGCAGGTTTAATCAAGACCTGTCTGGCGCTTCATCATGATACTTTACCGCCTACACTGTATTGTGAAAATCCAATTGCAGATATGGAGCAGACCCGTTTTGCTCCGGTACAGGAACCTAAAAGCTGGTCAAAAACAGGCTTGCCGAAAGTAGCGGCAGTCAATGCCTTCGGATTTGGAGGGATCAATGCACACGTCGTTTTGGAAGGCTATGATATGCCGAAAAAGGACCGTGTTTTAGTATTGGCAAGACCTACCCATGAAGAACTGCTTTCAGCTTTAAAAAACAACGACAACAGAGTAGGAGAAGGGGATTACCGGATTGCTTTATTCGACCCGACCCCTGAAAGAATAGAAAAAGCGACTAAAATTGTAGCTAAAAATAATCCATGGCGCAATAAACAGGATATCTGGTACACCAACACCCCTTTACTGAAAGATGGAGGTAAAATCGCTTTCGTATTTCCGGGTCTGGATGGCCTTGCAAAAGGAGAAGTGGACAGTGTGAGCCGTTATTTTGGATTAACCGAACCTATCGAAACAGAAGGGGAAGGTTTATTAAGCGATGCATTGGGAATTTTCAACAAATGCAGCATCCTTGATAACGCCCTGAAAAAACTGGGAATTGTTCCGGATATGAACGCGGGACACAGCCTGGGAGAATGGCTGGCAGGATACTCCTCAGAACTGGCAGAAGTGAATTCCGTTAAAGCTTTGATTGATGTTCTGAATCCGGAAACCTTTGAATTAAAAGATTCCAGATTTATTGCCATCGGAGCGGGAATTGATGCGGTGAAACCTTTTATCGATGCCATTCCCAATCTTTATATTTCCAATGACAACTGTCCCAATCAGGTAATCCTTTGTGGCAGTAATGCAGCCTTGGATGAGCTGGTTCCATTGTTAAAATCAAAACAGATCTTTCATCAGATCCTGCCGTTCCAGTCCGGTTTTCACTCACCGTTTATCGCTGATAAACTGGATGTGATCTTAGCAGGAATGGAAAAAGCGCAGTTTCAACAGACGAAAATCCCGTTGTGGTCTGCAACGACTTTAGAACCGTATCCTGCCGATCAGGATGCGATCAGAAAACTAAGCGCAGAGCATTTGGTGCAGCCGGTCCGTTTCCGTGAACTGACGGATAAACTGTATGAAGAAGGCGCAAAATTCTTTATTCAAATTGGTACCGGAGGACTGATCGGGTTTATTGATGATACTTTGAAAGGAAAAGCATTCAGTACGATTGCTTCCAGCGTGGCTACAAGATCTGCCCTGGCTCAGCTGCAACGTGTGGTAGCCGCATTATTTGTGGAAGGTAAAACCGTAGCATTAGACTTTCTAGAAATACAAAACCAATCTAAAAAATCATCAGGAAAGGGAATCAAGTTACAGCTAGGTTCACCGATCATCCGTGATTTTAAAGAAATTCAAAATTTGGCTCAGTCTTTTGAGATGCCAAAACAAAATACGGTTTCAGCAGCGGTAGCTAAGACAGGTCACCCTCTGGTTCAGGCTTTCCAGGAAAATATCACTGATATGATCCGGATGCAGGAAGAAGTATTGGCCCTGTTTCAAAACCGCCCGGAAATTACAGTTCCAAGACCTGTGGTTTCTGGAGCACCTGCCAGCAAAAATTTCTCGAAACTTCTGTATGTCACTTTAGATACGCATCCTTACCTCATCGATCACAGTTTATTGAGACAGCCGAAAGGATGGACCAATGTCTCTGATATGGAACCGGTGATCCCGATGACCATGATTTTTGAGCAGTTAGCAGAAATAGCACAGGCTGAAATACCGGGAACCCGCGTTCATAAAATCATGAATGTAAGTGTGTTTCAATGGATGAATGTAGCCAAACCTTTTGAAAAAACAGTCAAAGGAGAATGGCGTTCCAATAACCATGCTTACCTTGATATCGAGAACTTTGCCAATGCAGAAGTTTTACTGGCTTCATCTGCACCTGCTGTTCCGGTCTTTAACCTGGCAATCGGGGATCTTCTGCCAATCGAAAGAACGCCAGAAGAGATCTATGACAAACATATGTTCCATGGAGAACTCTACCAGGGAATTACAGAGATTTCAGCAGTAGGAACGAAGGGAATTGTAGGAAAAATTAAAGGAAACGGAGGAAAAGGATCTTTACTGGATAATGCCGGACAGCTATTCGGATTGTGGCTGCAGCTTACCCTGACAAAAGACCGTATTGCTTTCCCTGTGAAAATCAGAGATATTGAATTCTTCGGAGATATGGAAGATCAGGACGGCCTTTTTGAATGCACCTGTATCCTTACTGAGCTCAATGAAGAATTTGCCATTGCCGATATTATCTTGAAAAGAGACGGAAAAGTATGGAGCGCGATTACAGGCTGGCAAAACCGCCGACTGGAAATCGATGAACCGCTGTGGAATGTTTCCATGTCGCCTTTACATAACCGTCTTTCGGAGGAAATAGCTCCTGAAGTATTTTTCTTTCATCAGGCGTATACCAGAGTGGCTTCATGGGATTTTATTCTTAAAAGATATTTCAACCAGACGGAAAAGCAGCATCATCAGCAGTTGTTTCCCAACAAACGGAAAGAATGGATGGTAAGCCGTGTAGCCGTGAAAGATGCCGTACGAAATCTTCTCCGTGAAAAGAAAAATCACCCTTGTTTCCCCATCACTTTTGAAATAAGAAAGGATGAAGTTGGAAAACCTTATCTGATAGGCGATGTCACAGAAGATATCCATATTTCTTTAGCCCATAAAGAAAAGGATGCGGTAGGTATTGCACGTCAGGGCGGTCCGGTAGGAATCGACATGGAAATCATGGAAGAGCGAAGCTCCGGATTTTACGACCTGGTATTTACCGATCATGAATTAACCTTATTAAAAGACAGAGATCAGGCGGAATGGACCACCAGGTTCTGGGTAGCCAAAGAAGCGTACGGAAAGTTTCTGGGAACCGGACTGAAAGGAAATCCAAAAGCCTTCGAAATCACCCATATTGAGGGGGGTCATTTATGGATCAACCAAACTGAAATAAAAACTATTAAACATAAAAAATATATTATCGGATGGACACTATAAACAACACATTAAAATTGAATCACGAAGAATTGTTCACTCTTTTAAAAGGTTTTATTACGGAAGTGATAGGCGCTGAATTTGTAGAGGAAATGGATATCACTCCGGACAGTTCATTCACAAAAGATCTGGAAATGGACAGCATAGAAATCGTTTCTTTTTCCGAGAAGATCAAAGCGCATTTCGGGGATCAGATTGACTTCACGGGATGGCTGTCTTCTATGGATTTAGACGAACTGATCAACCTTGACCTCCGTATGATCATCAATTATATCTACGAATGCCAATAATCAATGTAAACCATAAACAGGTTCATATTCAGGAACTCAACAACGGGGCTGAACAGACGGTGGTGCTTATCCACGGGATGTTCAGCAACCTCTCCATTTATTATTTTAATATTGCCCCGATTCTGGCGAAGCATTTCCACGTAGTGATGTACGATCTGAAAAGCCATGGCATGAGTGAGCGTTTTACAGACGGCTACGATCTGGAAAGTATGTCATCCGATGTATTGGCTTTGATGGATGTTTTAAACCTTAAAAAAGTACATCTGGCCGGATACAGTTTCGGTGGACTTATCGCTTTGAAAACAGCATTGAGAGCGCCGGAACGTGTCAGTCAGCTGGTCGTTATAGAAGCACCGGACCCTCAAGATGAAAAGGCCCGTAACATCATCGATGAGTATAGTAAAGAATTCCTCGAACATTATGTGGCCAATTTTACGGATACCACCAAAGTTCAGATGGGTAAAAGGCAGATGGAGAAAAACCACCGGATGTATGAATTCCTGTTTGAAAAGACCAGCATCAAAGCAGATATGATCAGGGAAAAACATTTTCTGAAGGAAGCGGATTTCTCAGAACTGAATATCCCCACACTTTTGCTTTACGGATCTGAATCGAACTGTAAACCTACAGGGGAATGGCTGAAAACACAAATCATTTCATCTGAACTGGAACTGATTCCCGGTGATCACAATGTCCCGATACAGGAACCTGTTCAGATTGCAGAATCGATGGTTCATTTTTTATCTCAATCATTATCTAACGCATTAACACAAAATCATGGCTAAATTTGTATTTGTTGTTCCACCATTGACAGGCCATGTCAATCCAACCTTAAGCATCGGCGCAGAATTACTGCAAAGAGGACATGAAGTGGCCTGGATCAGTCTTGATAAAAATTTAAGTTCAAAGCTTCCTGCCGGGGGAGAACTTTTGCTCATTCAATATGACCAGACCGACGAGGAAAAAAGAGAAAGTGAGAGCTATCTTGATATTATTTCTAAAAAAGTAGTCTACGGTATCGACAGTATCAAGTTTCTTTATGATGACGTATTGATTCCCTTAAACAGACATTGCTACAATGGGATCGTTACCTTACTAAAACAATATCAGCCTGATATGGTGATTGGGGATCATCAGTTATTTGCGGCCGCTATTGCTGCTAAAAAACTGAATTTTCCCTACAGCACATCCGTTACCGCTCCGGCGGCCATTAAAATGATGGATGAGCTACCCAAAGTACACGAATGGGAAGTCAATAAAATCATTGAGCTGCAGAAAGAACTTGGCGTAACGGAAAACCGTTCATTGGCTTCTTCTGATCTGTTGACGCTTGTTTTAACTTCAAAATATTTCTTTGGCGAAATGGATCTTCCGGAAAATTATCAGTTCACGGGACCTGTTCTTACGGAACGTCGCATCTCCTGTGAATTTGACTGGGACAGATTGAAAAGCAATACGAATAAAAAGATTTTGGTAAGCATCGGAACGACTTTCGATCATGATCATAAAAAAGCGTTCTTCCAAAAAGTGGTAGATGCCTTTAAAGATGAAGATCTGACCGTGGTATTGGTTTCTGATCCACAGCTTTTTGACAGCTGGCCGGAGAACTTTATGGTCTACAATCAGGTTCCTCAATTGGATCTGCTGCCTCATTTGGATGGAGTTGTTTGCCACGGCGGTCACAATACCGTTTCTGAAGCCCTTTCCAATGGTCTTCCGTTGGTTGTGATCCCGATTGCGTATGATCAGTCTCATGTGGCAGGTCGTGTAGTGCGTACAGGAGCAGGAGAGCGTCTTAATTTTAACAGATTTAAATCCCATCACTTAAACGAAGCCGTGAAAAATATCTTGCATCATTCAGAATATAAAGAAGCTGCTGAAACGGTTCGTGAGTCTTTCACCGAAGCCGGAGGTACAGCCACCGCAGCCAGTTTGCTTGAAAAAGCATTAATCCCTGCTGATGAAACTATAAAACCAGGGTCTAAATTTTTATTTGTGATCCCGCCGTTTTTTGGACATATCAGCCCGACCTTAAGTGTGGGAGCCAGCCTGATCGCGCGTGGACACGAAGTAAAATGGTTTGGAATTACACCGTTAGACGACAAACATATTCCGGAAGGAGGAAGTTATTTTTATCCTGAAGAAGATTTGAGTCCGTTTCAGGATGATATTCAGCGTATTTTAAAGAGGCAGGATGACGGTCCGGCATGTTCAGGACCTGAGGTGATGAAGCTCGCACTGGAAGAAACCTATGTTCCGTTTGCCAAGATGATGATGCCCGGATTGGAGCGTATGATGGAAAGCTGGAAACCGGATGTTCTGGTGAATGACTGCATCACTTTCGGAGGAGCTCTTTTTGCCCACAAACACAACATTCCATGTGTAACAACTACGCCTGTTCCTCCTGATGTAATGGGCGATACGGCGAATAACGCACCCAAAATATTCGAATGGCAGCAAAACCTGATCAAAGATCTTCAAAAAGAAGTGGGAATTGATGATGAAGGGATTTTTATCCATTCCAATAAGCTGAATCTGGTATTCACATCACAGACTTTTGCAGATTTTGAAACCGTTCCTTCTCATATGAGATTTGTAGGTCCCGTAAAAGGACGTCCGAATCCGGCTCCTTTTGACTGGGAAAAACTGGAAGCATCTACGACCCCGAAAATATTTGTATCACTCGGGACTTTGTTGGTAGACATACGGAAAGCCTTTTTTGAAAAGGTGATTGCTGCTTTTGCAGATCAGCCTGTAACGGTTATTGCAGCCACTCCGCCGGACATATTTGATGAATGGCCTTCTAATTTCATCGTGAATGGTTTTGTGCCACAATCTGCATTGATGCCTCATATGGATGCGGTGATCTGTCACGGAGGTTTTAATACCGTTAATGATACTTTCACCAACGGATTACCGATGCTGATTACGCCTATCGCCTACGACCATTTTCATATTGCAAAATTAATCGAAAAGGCTGGTTGTGGAATCAGCATCCGATACAAGCGATTGCGTGTTGAAGCTCTTCGTGAAACCGTTTTTGAACTGCTGGAAAATCCTGCCTACAGAAACGCAGCGAAGAAGGTTCAGACGAACTTACTGAATGCCGGCGGCAATGACCGTGCGGTAGAGCTTCTGGAAGATTTTGTACAGCAACATCGTTCAACATTAGTTACAGTATAGTTTATGAAAAGAAAATTGTTATTTGGTGAGCGTATGCTGCTGGGTGACGGAACAGAACCTTTCAATGCGGTGATTCCGTTCCGGTTGCGCGGAACCTTTAAAGAGGAAAATATTCAACATGCGCTGAACCAGATTCAGCGCAAGCATCCGTGGTTGAGAGCACTCATCAGCCATGATGAAAACAATATCCCATGGTTTGAAGTTCCGGAAAGACTTCTGCCCATCCCGATACGGATGGTGGTCCGAAAAGGAGAGGATGACTGGAAAGAAGAATCCGCAAGAGAGTGGAAAACCTTATTTAATTATGGAGAATTACCGCTGATCCGATTTGTATGGATCAAGGGGGAAGAGGTTTCAGATATGCTTTTTTCTTTTCATCATTGTTTATGCGATGGCGGTTCTGCGATGGCTTTCCTGTATGAATTTTTGCAGCTGCTGGATCGGCCTTCTGCAGAAATTGGGGTGGAAAATCCCATACTCGGAATTCATGATGTGGTTCCTGCTGAGGTTTTAACGAATCGCAAACAAAAACTGAAAGCGAAAGTGATCGGAAGACTGGCGGCGACAGCCATCAAATGTATTCCTGTCAACAAAAAAGCCGTTGACCGGCAAAATGACTATCTTATTCACTGGAAATTCGACAAAGAGATGAGTCAGGAACTGATTGCCTACTGTAAATCGCAGGAAGTTACAGTGAACACTTTTTTATGTGCAGTTCTACTCCAGGCATTCAGTAAAGTAAGGGGTACTGCGGCTTTCAATAAGGTTTCGTGTCCGGTGGATATCAGGCGTTTTGCCAGCCAGATCAAAGAAGACCATATTTTTGCTTTCGGACTGATGATTGTGGTTTCAGCGAATCAAAAAATAAGTTTCTCGGAAAACTTAAGACTGATGCAGGAATCTGTAGAACGGAAAACCTCCAAGCTTAATCCTTACATTACGATGATGGTGATGGAGTCTGCCCATGATGCTTTGAAAAATTTCACGAAGCTGTTGAAGCATGGCAAGTCTTCCAACGACTGCATGTTTTCCAATCTGGGACGCATTCAGATTCCCCATCAATACAAAGAATTTACACTGGATACTATTTTCAGTCCTTCTGTGATTGGGCCTTTGGGTAATACGACGACGATGGTGACATCAACATTCAACGGGGAAATGGATTTTTCTTTTGTAGGAAGCGAAGGATATTTACCGTATGCTGAAGCCTTAGCCATTCGTGATGAGGTGATTCAGACGGTGAAATTACAATTAGACCATATAGCAGTATTATGATCAGGCGAAATTTAATGATGGTGGAACGGATTATGTATGTTGATCCGGAAACCCCTGTCAATTGTGTATTTACGGCAAAAATCAAAGGGAATATCCCTGAGGAGAACTTTAAGGCTGCTTTAGAAAAAATCCAGCAGAAACATCCTTTGCTGAGAACCAGAATTGATAACAGCAGTGAAAAGTATCCGTTTTTTATAGAAGTAAAAGGAATTGAGTCTATTCCGCTTCGTATTGTTGAACGGAAAACTGATGAAGACTGGCTGCAGGAATCCGAAACTGAGTGGTTCCGGTTGTTTAAAGATGAAAAAAAGCCACTGGCCCAATTGGTTTGGATTAAAGGAAATGATGTGTCCGAAATTCTTTGGGTACTGCCTCACTGTATCTGCGACGGAACTTCCCTTGTCACCATGATGACGGAGCTTCTTACTTTGCTGGATGATCCTGCTGTGGAGCTGCAGCCTTATGAGGTATTCAGTTCTGTAGATGATTTTCTGCCTTTGGATTTCAATATGAAAAAAAAGAAGCGCAAAGCCCGTTTTTACCTGGTGATGGCCCGACTCTTTTTTCTTATGCAGCGAAAAAGTAAGATAAGAAACCTCGGAACAAATTACGTGGTCCATTGGAAGTTGAATTCAGATACAACTGCGCAAATCACTGAAAAGTCAAAAGCTCATGGTGTTTCTGTACATGCTTTGCTCTGTTCCTCATTTATGCAGGCTTTTCAGGAGATTCAGGGAAAGCAGGCAAAAGGTAAGGTGATCAGTCCTGTAGATGTCCGCCATTTTATTCCGGAGATCAGGCAGGATCATGTATTTGCTTTTGCGCCGACCGTTGAACTGTCATTAAAAAAAGGAAGCACAGATCTGATGGATAATGCCAGACAGATCAAAAAAGATCTTGTCGGAAAAATCGAAAAAATGGAGGCGAGAGAGCTTCTGTGGATGGGTGAGCAGATGCATCCCGTTGCTGAACGTATGATTTCCATGATGAAATCCAGTAAAGGTGGGCATGATGTAACGCTTTCTAATATGGGAAGGATCAATATCCCAAGCGATTATAAAAATTTTAAAGTGGAAACCGTCATCAGTCCGACTGTTGCTTTTCCATGGCTGAATTCGAATACTTTGGTCGCCACAACGTATAACCAGCAAATGGATTTTACGTTTATGTCCAATGAGCATTTTCTGCCGAAAGAAGAAGCTGTTACCATTAAAAATAAAGCCATTGAACTCCTGACCTCGTCGCTATGAAATTTAAACTGAAGCCGCCACCCCCTAAAAAACTCAAGAAAACCACGCTGAAACGCTTTTTAATCAGGCGGACGATTTATTATGTCCTTCCGAATGTGTTCTTCAATTTCATTATTGCTTACGCCAGCTTTCAGGAATTGGGATACACACACTTCTTTTCCGGAACCCAAAATCTGGCCCGGCTGACCCTGCCCATGGCCATATTCTTACCGGTGGTGCTTACCATCGATGTCATCAACAGGGTTATTATTGCTGCCGAGCAGGGAGCCATTGAGTTTACCGTAGATGAGCAACTCAATAAAAAGAAACTGATGACCAAACTGAGCATTCTGCACGGACTCACCACGGGATTATTGGTATTGTCTGTCCTGCTTTTTGCACAGTACGGTTTTTCAAAATATTATAAACTGGATGCTACGGCTATGGCAGTGCTTGTAGGTGTGCTGGCAGGAATTCTTTCTGTTATTTTTGTGTATCTGCCGGTGAGAAGGTTGAGGAGATGGATGTATAAGCCTGAGATGGCTAACTACTGACTTTAATTCTAACATCAAAAAACTATAACCATGGAAATTAACAAGATTAAAGATCACATTGCAGAAAAATTTAGCAATGATTACAGAATCTGGAGTGATGTATTAAGCAATACACAGCCGGAAAATTATGTCTGCAAAAATTGGCAGGTAGAAATCAGTCAAGAGGATATTTTTGTTGACACTCCTTCAAAAACATTTTCAGTTAATGAAGGCTTTTTTGCGTGTAACCTAATATTGCAATCAGATAATCAGGGTGATGATATAACTTACAGTAAATCTTTTTCAGCAAAAGGAACATTTCAGCTGGACAGCATCAACCGTATAGAAATAGAAGATATAGACATTGCTATTGAAATAGATATTTTTTAGAAGCTTCTTTCATGCGGATTCAGTTGAAAATTACTTTGCCTGCCGGGTTTATTTTCTAATTGTAAGGGTGATGATTTGTAATGTTTTAATTGGGTATTTCGTTGCAGGATATTGTCTGCATGATGGCAGGTAGAAACCGATTATCACAATATTTTTTATCAGATTACATTATTCTTATGGTCCTGTGCTCATAAACGGGAGAAAAAAAGACTCCAAAAAACAATAATATTGGTATTCCGTGCTGCATTTAAATGTTTTTGTTGTTCACAAAGGCCCTTAAATATTGCTTATCAGTATTATATGGTTAGTAATGTCAAACTTATGTGAAATAAAATTGAATTGTGTTGTATTTTTTTTTATTTTCATTGCTATAAACTAATGCCGTAAAAATATTAATCATCAAATTAAAATTTATGAAAATTTTTCTTGCAATAAAGTTAGGGAACTGATCTCTTCCTGCTTCTAATACTTACACGAACCCATACAGAAATATAACAGGTAAGCTCAATATAAATTAGTTTATTTGGTATCAGCCTCTTAATTTGTCTTAAGTACAACTATTTGTGGATAGGTTGGGATTTATGTTTACACTAATTTATTTGCCCCGTTATCAATGATCAATTTTAAACTACTTATACCTATAAATAGTATCCTTATGTGAAAAAACAGTAAAATAATAAAACCATGAACACACTTGAACTCTTAAACAAACAATTTAATTATCCCTTCCCGACATTAAAGAACCCTCATGCAGACCAGCTGCAGGAAATTACCGAAAACCAATGGATAGATGGCGAATATCTGTGGCTTTATGAACAGAACCCTGACCTCCGCAAAAAATACAAAAAAACTAAAACTGCACATATTGCTGCCCAATGGTTTCCCACAGCATCGCTTGAACGTTTCAAACCTATCTGCAGACTGATGTTGTGGACGCTTTATAATGACGATCTGTACGAGGAAAGCACATCTGGAGATATTAAAAAAATCCATATCCAGTCCGTTGCAGTTCTCAATGGTGAGTTAAGCGCTGAAGAAGCAACAATACCATTAGGATCTATGCTGGCTTCATTAAGGCAGGAACTGTTGCAGTTTATCCCTCAGGAATCAATCGTCCGGTTTACAAAGATGATCAGCAGATACTTTACCGGACTGGAAACTGAACTTCAATACAAGGAGAAAAAAATGTTTCCGACCATAGAAGAATGCATTGCTTTAAGGGAAGATTCTATCTGCCTGTATCCTTTTTTACAGCTTACAGAGGTAGAAACAGGAATCATTCTTCCGCCGGAGATCCATGAGCATCCGGTCATCCGCCGCCTGCAGACTCTGGCCTGTCATCTGGTGACTTATTTCAACGAAGTACAGTCTGTAGTGAAAGATGAAGCAACCGACAGTGTTTATTACAATATTGTTAAAGTGATCCAGCACGAACGCCAGATCTCACTGGAAGATGCCTGCCTTGAAGATCTGCGCCTGCACAATGAAGACCTGAAAGAATTTGTAACCCTTCAGTCTTCTTTGCCTGACTTCGGTATCTGGCAGGATGCAGTTGTCAATTGGGTACATTATATGAGCATGGTCCTAAGCGGTTGGAAAAATATTTCTACAAAACTTGGCCGTTACAATGCACTGGAATTTCCGGATGTAAAGGAACTGAAAGAAAGGCTAAATCAAATATAATATTAATAAGCATCTTAAATAATCCAATATGAACAGTTACCAAAACCCATTGTCGCTGGGGTATTACCCATTCCCTGAGACTTCTATTCCTGCTCATGTCGAACGGCTGAAAGAAGATGCAGAGGGCTGGCTCGACAATGATTACATATTTTTAACAGCGTCCGAACGAAGATTATACAAAATTGCCAATTTAGCCTATACAACAATAAGGATGCTGCCCAATGAAAATACAAGCTATGAACGTATGAAACCTGCCGTTAGGTGGATGGTAGCAGTCACTGTGAGTGACGATTATTATGAGCTAAGTACAAGGGAAGAGATAAAGCATGCAGCAGAACGGGTAAGATCAATATTATTGGGAGCGGATCCACTTCCTGATGAAATGGCTTTCTTTCACCAATACGCTATTATGCGTGATGAATACCGAGCTTTTATGCCCAATGAATGGATGGAGCGCATGGCCAAGGACATGTATGAATATCTTCTTTTTGGAATAAGAGAAATGACAGCATATACGGCAACTGGCACACGTCCCAATTTGGCTGTTTATTCTATTATTCGGGAATTTGACGTAGCAGTGATCCCCTTTATGAATTTTGTGGAATGTGAAATAGGATTTACACTTCCGAAGCATGTTGTCGATCATCCTGTAATACAGAGGATACGGTCACTTATGGGGAAAATTATAGGTTTTCAGAATGACTTTTATTCTTTAGAAAAAGAATCAGTAAGGGGTACAAGCAAAGTTCCCTGTGATTTATAAGGGTAATGGAAGATGAATACGGACTAACTTTTGGCGAAGCCTGTAAAGAAGCCCTACGTTTTCATGATGCGTGTGTGACAGAGTTTGTTGCCTTGCAATCAGCTCTTCCAGATTTTGGGAGTATAAATAAAGATATTGAAAACTATGCCCTACACATGGGAATTGGAATACAAGGCTTAAATACCTGGTATCATTTGGACACATTACGTTATAAACCGGATGGCTACAGGGATATTGAAAAAAGAGACAGTATTCTCCCTGAAAATAAAATTTTTCTATAATGACAAACAACAATAAACAATATGAAACCGGAAGAATATAATTCAAAAGATTATCTGCCACGTGGCCATTATCCTTGGCCCGACCTTATCAATCCAAATGCAGAACAGATGGGTAAAGATATGGACGGATGGATTGATAATGATTACACTTTCCTGACCGAAAAACAACGCACAACATACAAGAAAATGAGGCTGCACATGTGCACTGCGCGTATGTGGCCGGACTTAACCTATGAACAGAGTATTCCCTGTAACAGGTTTATGCTTCAGTACGTGGCTCTTGATGATCAGGTGGAGCATTCGTCCCTGGAGGAAATCCAACAGTTACGGATTCGTTGTGTAGACATTCTCAAGGGTGCCCAACCAAAGGAGGACGAAAATGCTCTCTACCAACATATGGCGTTAATAAGGGACGAATTCCGCGCTTTGATGCCCGACCTATGGGTGGAGCGTTTTATTTATTACTTTTATCAGTCATTCAGATATGGGATTGAACTGGAGTACCCTTATAAAATAGCAGAGCGTCCACCGTCACTTACGCTTTTCAAAACCATTCGTGAATATTCTGTTCTTATGCGTCCCTATCTGATCTTAGGTGAGATTGAATCAGGTCTTGTACTTCCTGAACATATTTTTGAGCATGTTGTCGTTCAAAAAATGATATCTCATATGACCCTGGTTGTTGCATGGCAAAATGATATTCATTCTCTGCCAAAAGAAATGGCGAAGGGTACAGAGGTTTTTAACCTGGTTTTTGTATTACAGCAGGAATATAATCTTTCATTGGAGGATGCCTGCGCACAGGCATTCGGCATCCATAATGAAGAATTGGCAAAAGTACTTGCCTTACATGCTGAGTACCGCGAGTTTGGTGAATATCAGGAGCACGTAGACAAGTTCGTTTATTATGCAGGAGTTGGACTTCAGGGAGTGAATTCTTTTTATCTGGAAACTGAAAGATACCAGCATGGAGGAGTAGGTTTTGCCTGGCCGGAAATTAGTAATGATGTGAAAACTATTTAAAATTGATAAAAAATAAACCCATGAGAGAAGATTTAGTTGTTCCTAAATGCCGCTACCCATGGCCCACCGTTACCAGCCCAATTGCCAATGCCTTTGATGACGAAGAAAAAATATGGTATGACCATGATTATACTTTTATTTCTGAAGAAGGAATAAAAAGATGCAAACCCCAGTTCCTGTCCCGAGTAGCTACCTATATGAATCCTACCTGTGACAGCATAGAACGGATGCGCCCTTGTGCTAGGTTAATGATCTACATCACACTATTTGATGACTATTTCGGAATGACTCCCGCAAAAGAACTGAAAGCGATGGCAGAAAGGGTATATGAAGTCATGATGGGAGATGATCCTCTTCCGGATGAAATTGGTATTCTCCGGCAAATGGCAAAAGCACGAAAAGAGTGGGAAACATTTATGCCTCGTTTCTGGATAGACAGGGTGGCTATCAATTTTTATGAATTCATCATCTACGGAATGATCGAGGAAATCCCTTTCAAACAGGCCGAGAAAAGAATCTATCCGTTACTTCCGCATTATCTCAGCTTTAGAAAATATTCAATCGGGATGTGGCCGTATGGTGATCTGATAGATCCTGCAACGAATTCTCCATTGCCGGTTTTTATCTATAATCACCCTATTGTACAGCGTTGCAGAGAGCTGCTCTCCCTGATTATTGTGATCCAGAATGATTTTGCTTCTCTGAAAAAAGAACTTGAAATAGAAAGTGAAAGTCTGAATATTATTTTCATTTTAAGCCATCAGTATAACCTTACCTATCAGGAGGCCTGTACTGAAGCGATGAGACTGCACGATGCCTATGGTCAGGAATTGGATGATCTGCACAAGTCACTCCCGGATTTTGGAGCTTTTCAACAACAGGCATACGATCATATTTACCATATTAAGCTACAGATAAGCGGATGTGCCAACTGGTATTATAACTCCGGAACCAACCGGTATGAACCGAAAGGATTTATTGTGCCACAATATGGAAGAGAAGGAGATGACATTCTTATCCCACACAGTATTTTTGTACAGAAATAGCTGCAAATAGAATACTGTTGAAGTAATAAAAAAACAGCAAAGATGAAATTTTTTGCTGTTTTTTTATTTTTCGAAAAATATACTTTTTTTCAAGCAGTAGATCACTAAAGCTGAAAATCCACACTACAGGAATAAACATAATATTTTTAAAATCTTATCTTCGTATTCTTAATAACTTGATGATATGAAAAAAATAATATTACTGGCCTCAGCCACATTTGTGCTGAACTCCTGCGTTGTAAGAACCGCTGCAAAAGTAGTGACAGGAGCTGCGACCATAGGCTACAAAGCTGTAAAAGGAACCGTGAATGGCATCAGCTGGGCAGTAAGCAAAGCCAAAGGAAAAATAGATGAAGACCGTGTGGATGGAACCTGGAAAATTGTAGGGGTTTATAAAGGCTCGTTTGAAGACTTTTCAAAAGATCAGAATCCGGAAAGTTCATTTACGTCAGATTGTACGGAAGGTTTTGACCAGATTATTTTCAAGGCTAAAAAATCCAAATTCAAACCGGTACATTGCAGTTCGGGAGAAGAAGATTGGGTAAAATATTCTATGGAATTCGGAAAAAATCCTTTAACTAAAGAAAAAGAAAACTATATAGAATACAATTCCAATAATTATATTTCAGTAATTGATGTCAACAACAAAACCATGGTGCTGGAAGGAAACCTGATGCCTAAACTGGCATTTTCAGGCGCTAAATTGTACCTATTGGAAAAAGTAAAATAATGGCTCTCTTTTTATTGTGGTAACCTGTTTATCGGCTTAGGAAGCTGTAGCGTTAAAAAAATTAAAAATTGATCCGTTAAAAAATTCCCACTGTCTGAGTGCGGCCCGAATATAGAACTGAAAAAGTAATCTTGAATCTGCACGAGTTTTGGGGATTTTAGGAGCAAATTTTAATTTTTAGCGGAAGATTCCAGCCTTGAATTTTTGGTTCTTTTGTTTCAAGACAAAAGAACTTATAAAATGGATTGATAATTGGTTTAATGTTTTATCTATTTATAAAAACAGATTGTCCGTCTAAACTTAAACGTAAATCATAATACTTTAACAAACATTGTGGCGTACCCTCAATAAATTTTTGTTCTTTTGCAAAAAGTTTAATTTTAACAGTATTACATGTCAAAGTTCGATGAGATCCGGTTTTTTGATGACAGTGAAGTGAATGAAGCATTACTTGGAATTGCCCGTGATCCTATGATGAACGCGCTGATGAGTTTTACTTTTCCTGATACGGATAAGAAAATATGGAGAGAGCAGTTTAAAAACATTCACTCTGTAAGTGATTTTCAGCACAATTTTATTGCCTATACCATTCATCAGATCCTTGCGAAAAGTTCCGAGGGTCTTACCACTTCAGGATTCGATAAGCTGGATAAGCAGACGCCGTATCTTTTCATTTCGAACCATAGAGATATTGTTTTAGATACTTCACTCATCAACCTGGTTCTTTTGGAGAAAGGCCTTATCATGACGGCTTCAGCGATAGGCGATAATCTTGTTCAGAAAACTTTTTTACATGACCTGGCCAAACTGAACCGTAATTTTCTCGTTCAGAGAGGATTGCCGCTTCGTGAGCAGCTGAAGAGTTCCCAGATCATGTCGGAATATATTAAAGAACTTTTACATAAAGAAAACCGTTCCGTCTGGATTGCCCAGCGCGAAGGCCGTACAAAAGACGGAAATGATGTTACCCAGCAGGGCGTTTTAAAAATGCTTGCTATGGCTGCAGAAGATATGCCATTGGCAGATTATTTTAAAACCCTGAAAATCGTTCCCGTATCTATTTCCTACGAATATGATCCTACAGATTCCTTAAAAATGCCGCAGCTTTTGGCCAGGCACAGAGATGAGGAGTATGTTAAAGGTAAAGATGAGGATTTTATGACCATGCTCAGTGGAGTTTTAGGTCAGAAAAAACGGATTCACCTGCATGCAGGCAACGTTCTTGATACTGAGCTGGATGATATTGCGGCCAATTTTGAAAATAAAAATAAGCAGCTGCAGGCAATTGCTCAGATTATTGATGATTCAATCATTCAGAACTATAGGCTTTGGCCAACCAAATTTATAGCTTACGACCTGCTTCACAATACCGATACTTATGCTGATCAATATACAGAACAGGAAAAACAGCTGTTTGTGCGCAGACTTGAAATGCGTATAGACCCTTCTGATGCCATTTCCAAAGAGTTTTTTCTTACCATGTATGCGAACCCTCTGATTAATAAAATGAAATATGAGAACAACTCATTAATGTAAGTATTGCTGAAGAGTTATTCGAATATCGGTCTAGGAAGCTGGAGCGTTAAGAAAATTAAAATTTTATCCGTTAAAAATTTCCACTGTTTGAGTGCGGGATCGTCAACTGAAACGAAGCAGAAACACTCTCTCCGCACGAGTTTGGAAATTTTAGGATCAAGTTTTAATTTTTAGTGAAAGTTTCCAGCCTTGAATTTTTGGTTCATTTTGTTTCAAGACAAAAGAACAAAGACAGAAAGATAATGCACTATTTTTATTTAGTATCCTTAACTACTTTTAAATTTAAAATTTTCCTAAAAAAGCATGAGTAACGCTTGGGCTATTCATATCTTAACGGCTGATTAAAAACTAAAAAGCATGAAACTATTTCAACATGAGTATTTTCCACACATAACAGGCGATAGGGTATCATTACGACAGATTAAGGATGCAGACCTTGATGATCTTATCGAAATCTCATTTTATGATGCTATCCGGGCGGAAACTGTTCAGCAGGCAGCAGAAATGCAGGCAAAGATCAATCAGGATTATCTGGATGGAAATTCTATTCACTGGGGCATCGTGGACAATGAAACTCATAAAATTGTTGGGACCTGTGGGTATTACCGGGGATTGGATAAAGGAGAAGGTGAGCTGGGCTGTGTTTTATTGCCACAATATTACGGCAAAGGATATATGACTGCCGGAATGACGCTGGCCATTGATTTCGGACTGCATACATTAGGGCTGAAGCGTATATGGGCAGCAACAGATCAGCATAACGGCCCTGCAATTAAACTGCTGGAACGGCTTAATTTTGTGAAAACAGCAGATTTAAATGATGGTGAAATCGAGTATGAACTAGGAAAATAAGCTCAGAGCAGACGATCAGTTACATCAATTAAGCAGATATTTATGTTAATGAAACGATAGAAAATATTTTTTTGTAAATTCAATGTTGAGGCGGCAAGATAGTTGTAGTGAACTAACAACCACACAAATTAAAACATATGAATTTACAAATAAACCCATGCCCAAAGGTTGAAAATCATCATGTTGACAGTTTTCGTCCGGATGTTCTGGAAGGCTTGAAAAACAGTCCCAAAAGATTATCTTCAAAATACTTTTACGATAAAGAAGGAGACCGGCTTTTCCAGGAAATCATGGCTATGCCTGAATATTACCTCACCCAGTGTGAGCTCGACATCTTCAAAAATAAAACAACTGATCTGGCCCATCTTATTATCCCTGAAAATGAGCCATTCGATTTGATCGAACTGGGAGCTGGAGATGCCATGAAGTCCACATTTTTATTGAAGCATCTGGTGGAACAGGGAACTCAGTTCACCTATATGCCTATTGATATCTCAGGCAACATCCTTTCCATATTAAAAGAAAAATTGAGCCGGGAATTACCGGATTTGGAAGTACAGGCTTTGGAAGGAGAATATTTTGAAATGCTTCAGAAAGCAGCGTCACTTTCCGGCAGAAGAAAAGTTATCCTGTTTTTAGGAAGCAATATAGGCAATATGAATCCCGGGGAAGCTGAAAATTTTTGTAACAGTTTAAAGCGGAATCTGACTTCCGGCGACAGGGTATTGGTCGGTTTCGATCTCAAGAAAAATCCTCACACTATTTTAAATGCTTACAACGACCGGAAAGGTATTACGGCAGCATTTAACCTTAATTTGCTGACCCGTATCAACCGGGAACTTGATGCCAATTTTGACTTGAAACAATTCCAGCATTATCAAACCTATGATCCCATAAGCGGAGCCTGTAAAAGCTATCTTGTAAGCCTGCAAAAACAGACCGTAAAAATAGGAAACGACAGCATTTCATTTGAAGAAAATGAACTCATTGACATGGAAATTTCACAAAAATTTTCTGAAGAAAAAATTGAAGAATTAAGAGAAAAATCGGGTTTTAAACGGATAGGAGAAATCAAAGACTCAAAAAAATGGTTTGTAGATGTCGTCTGGCAGGCAAAATAAAGAGAAATAAGGGGACAGAATTAATACCATGAATTCTCAAGAAGCAAATCAACAACCGTACAGTTTCGTCAACGACTTTGTTGACTTTTTTGCTTATCTAAATAATATGTTTGAACTAATAAAACTTTGCGTTAAATAAAAAGCATAATACTCCACAGATTAATCAGATCTCATAGAAACAAACGTTCTTTCAAAGAAAAATAAGAAGTATATTTATTTGAACTTAAATTATAACCTACTAAAAACTAAAGAGCATGACACTGAATATAGCGACAACGGATTTAGTAAAAAAGTATACAGATATCCGAAAACATTCCGAAGAAATCTGTGCTCCTTTGGAAATTGAGGATTATGTAGTGCAGCCCATCATAGATGTAAGCCCTCCGAAATGGCATCTTGGCCATACCACCTGGTTTTTTGAGACTTTTATTCTCATTCCCAATTTTCCTGATTATAAAGTTTTCGATACCCAGTATAATTTTGTCTTTAACAGCTATTACGAAACTATCGGGGCAAGAGTGATCCGTACCGACCGTGGAAATCTCAGCCGTCCTTCTGTTTCAGATATTTATAAATACAGGCAGTATGTGGATGAGCATATGAAAATATTTCTTCAGAGCAGGTTTATGACTGAAACTGTTGAACCGCTCTTAGAATTGGGTCTTAATCATGAACAGCAGCACCAGGAATTATTAATTACCGATATTAAATACATCTTAGGACACAATCCGCTTTTTCCAGCCTATAGAAAAGAATTGATCTCAAAAAAAGAAAGCTATAGACCTACTGAAATGCTAAAGTTTTCCGAAGGAATTTATGAAATAGGGTTTAAAGGAGAAGGTTTCTGCTTTGATAATGAACTGGGCAGGCATAAAGTATATCTTAATGATTTTGAAATTGCAGATCAGCTGGTGACCAACGGAGAATATCTGCAGTTTATGGAAGCTGGAGGGTATACCGATTTCAGACACTGGCATGCTGAAGGATGGGATTGGGTAAAGCAGAGCAATGCAGAATCTCCGCTGTACTGGCATTTTATTGATGGAAAATGGATGAACTATACCCTAAACGGCTTACAGGAAGTTGACCTTAATGAGGCAGTCTGCCACATTAATTTTTATGAAGCCTCTGCTTTTGCATCCTGGAAAGAAATGCGCCTGCCTACCGAAGCAGAGTGGGAAGCAGCGTCCGGTAATTTCAATTGGGGAAACCGTTGGGAATGGACCAATTCTGCCTATTTACCCTATCCCGGTTTTAAGAAAGAAGCGGGAGCAGTAGGAGAGTATAACGGCAAATTCATGGTCAATCAAATGGTTTTGCGTGGTGCCTCTGAGGCTACACCTGCCGGACACAGCAGGAATACCTATCGTAATTTCTTTCAGACCAATCTGAAATGGCAGTTTACAGGAATCAGACTTGCTCAATAATTTTTGCCAATGATTACAGTTGAATCAGTTTCAAAGAATTTTAACGGAAAACCTGCAGTAGACGATATTTCTTTTCAGGCCCATGATCAGGAAATATTAGTCCTTCTGGGAACGAGCGGTTGTGGCAAAACGACGACCCTTAAAATGATCAATCGTCTTGTAGAAGCGGATTCAGGAAATATTTCCATCAACGGTAAAAATATCCGTGATCAGAAACCGGAAGAACTGCGGATGGGAATCGGTTTTGTGATGCAGCATTCCGGTCTGTTTCCTCATTACACCATTCAACAGAATATTGCCGTAGTCCCCGAATTACTGAGATGGGACAGGAAGAAAACAGAAAACCGGACCCATGAATTGTTGAATAAGCTTCATCTTTCAGAAGATATGCTTTCACGGTTTCCCAGCGAACTGAGTGGGGGACAGCAGCAGAGAGTGGGCATTGCAAGAGCTCTGATCGCCAATACACCCGTTCTGCTGATGGACGAGCCTTTCGGAGCGCTGGACAATATCACCAAAGCTGACATTCATTCAGAATTTAAATCGCTGGAAGAGCTTAAAAATAAAACCATTATCCTGGTTACCCATGATGTTCAGGAAGCTTTTGAACTGGGACACCGCATATGCCTTATGGATAAAGGGAAAATTATCCAGACAGGAACCCCTGAAGAGATGCTTTATCGTCCTCAAAACGATTTTGTCAATGAATTTTTTACCGAAAACAGGCTTTTGCTTGAATACAAAATTGCGGTTTTGAAAGACCTTGCTAATTCAGAAAGTCTGTACAGTGAATTTGGTTTTACTGAAAATACCAGTGTCTGGAATGCTTTACAGAAATTAAGCTCGGATCACAGAAACACTGAATATTATGAAAGCCTGATCAGGGCATTCAATGAATATAGAAAATTACAGATCGTATGACGCAGCAAAGTCTTTGGCAGTTTATCATAGAACAGCAGGAAAAATTACTGACCCAGGTTGTACAGCATCTGGGGCTTACCTTTCTGTCATTACTTTTGGCAACTGTTGTCGGTGTACCTTTAGGAATACTGATTGCGAGGAAAAGAAAATTCTCCAGCCCTGTGCTTGGTTTTGCCGGTATTTTGCAGACTATTCCGAGTATTGCCCTGCTGGGTTTTATGATTCCTGTTTTTGGAATCGGGGCCAGGCCTGCTATCGTTGCCCTGTTAATTTATGCTCTTTTACCCATCATCCGAAACACCTATACAGGAATTACAGAAGTAAGCCCCACCGTTGTAGAAGCGGCCAAAGCAATGGGGATGAACAGAAGGCAGCTCCTTTTTAAAGTGAAACTTCCTCTGGCCATGCCTGTTATCATTGCCGGAATCCGAACGGCAGCGGTGATCAATGTCGGAGTGGCTACATTGGCATCCTTTGTGGCAGCAGGTGGCTTGGGCGAGTTTATTTTCGGAGGCATCTCTCTGAATAATACCAATATGATCCTGGCAGGTGCTATTCCTGCAGCTTTGTTGGCGGTTTTGCTCGACCAAACCATTGCCATTGTACAGAAATCCGGCTATCGTTTATTTCAGAAACTGAAATATATAATTCCAGCTGTTTTTATTATTGTTGGTGCAGCTTATCTGTTTACTTCCGGATCAAAGAATAAAATTAAAGCAGGTTTTACCCCTGAATTTATGGGAAGACAGGATGGTGACCTCGGTTTGCGTTCGGTGTACGGACTGAATGTAAATCCTGTTGTGGTAAACGATGCCATTATGTATAAAGCGGCCTATGAAAAGGAACTGGATCTTATCAGCGGATATTCTACCGATGGCAGGATCAAAGCTTTTGACCTGTATGTTCTGAATGATGACAAAAAAATATTTCCGCCTTATTTTGCAGCACCCATTCTTAAAACAAAAACACTGAAGAAATTTCCTGAGCTGGAAGAAACCCTTGGTCTGCTGGCCGGTAAATTCAATGACTCCATAATGACCGATCTGAATTATAAATCTGATTATCTTAACCAGACACCGGAAAAAATAGCAAAGGATTTTTTAGTTAAAAATAATTTGTATAAAAATTCAAGGAAAGGAAATTCCGGAACGATACGGATAGGGTCGAAGATTTTTGGTGAGCAGTATATTCTCACAGAAATGTATAAAATGCTTATTGAAGGCTATACAGACTATAAGGTGGAAACAAAAACAGGGCTGGGTGGCACCAAGATCTGTTTTGATGCCTTAATGAATGATGGAATTGATTTTTATCCTGAATATACGGGAACCGGACTTCTGGTCCTTTTAAAGCCTTCGGAGCAAACACTTAAAAATGTAACCCAGAGTCCTGATAAAACATACAACTATGTCAATTCGGAGTTTAAAAAGCAGTACGGTATTCAGTGGCTTAAGCCTCTTGGATTCAATAATTCCTATGCATTGATGATGCGCAGAAAACAGTCTCAGGATCTTCAGATAAAGAATATATCAGATCTTAAAAAATATTTCAAAGACAAATAAAATAAAATCTGATCTTTCCTTTAAAACTGTAAATATTTGATTTATAATTAATAAAAAACCCTAACACTTGTTAGTCGTACTACTACTACACTTTCTCAGATAAATCATAAAAAGCCCTTTTTATACCGCAACTACTTCTATATTTGGTGAATTAGAATAACATCAGATCACAAAATATTAACCATTAATTTACAAATCATGGCAGAAAGAAATTCAAGAGGAATCTTAAAATTCAATGGTGGAGAAGGGCAGAAACTGCTAAAACTTCACTACAGTGTATCACGTTCTACGGACGTATCAGGTAGAGTGGCATCAGATCCTTCTAATGCGCTTATCAAAATCACAGTGGAAGCTACAGAAAAATCAGATATTCTGGAAAGTCTTCTGAACGGAAAATACAAGCCTACAACCGGAGAAGTAACGTTCAACAAATCTCATGAAGAAGGAACACTGACTACTCTGAAATGGGAGAACGGATATGTAATTCAGCACGAAGTAGATTTCAATGCAGTAGATGAAAACAGTATGTACATCAGCTTCATCGTAAGTGCAGAGCAGATTGACTTAGGTAATTCTTCTTACAAAGCAGAATGGCCTACTTCTTAGGAATATAGTTTCTTAAACTTAAAAAAAATCAGACAGAATGGTTACCTATAAAAGTAGGATACCATTCTGTCTTTTTTGTTTGTAAATAAAGTTTGTGGACTGATCTTTTTTTGAATTTAAAAACTCAAATCCGACCACTGGCTTAAAATAGCATCAGCCGCAGAAACGGAAGTTAAGCCGCTGGTAAGCCCAGCGCCTGTAAGCACACCGATCATCAGGGAGCCATTAGTTGTAAAAACGGCAGACCCGGAATCTCCTGAAGCAGAAAAAGATCCTGAGTTACCCTTTACCATAATCATATTATTGGCTGTCACTTCTGTACCGTTAAAGTTTCTGGCTTTCAGCGAAGTGGTAATACTTGTTACTTCCCCGGTGGTGACTTCTGTTGCAATGCCGCTTTTCATCACTTCCTCACCAATAAGTTCAGGGTTGATATCAGAAAATCCCCCAATGATATTTCCCACACCGTATACTTTTCCTATTGTGGCGTATCTGAACCATCCCTTTCTTGCAATAGCACAGTCCAGCCATGCACTGATCGTTGCTGAATTACGTTTAAATGTAACATTTTTATGGTAATAACTCTTCAGGGACGCACAGTTGTGACAGTAATTCAGGGTTGTTTCCCATTTAGACTGCTGGCACACATCCGAATCCAGTTCTGTGGTCGTTCCTGCCAGTACATGGGCACACGTTATCAAATAAGGATTATCGTCCCCTGTTTTATTTACCATGACGCCCAACGTCCCGTTTCCGGCGACTTCCCTTCCGTTCTGCATCAGTTCGCCGTTTGCTGAAATACTGATTCCTCCGATCAGTGGATCTGTTTTTTCGTTTCTGGTTGCATCTGCCACAGCATCCGGTGCAGCCAGGTTATTTTCCTGGATTTCAAACTCCACAACATCTGTAGGACAGCCAAAAAGGGCAGCTGGAATTGGATTGCTGACTTTGGCTAAAGGCAGTTTCTTTTTTACTCCGAACGTATAGCTAAGGCTTGGGATCAGTTGATCGTTCACTGTTTTCAAAGAGACCCCTAAAGAAGTGATCTCGGGTCTTTTAAAATACTCTTCAACGAGTTCAGGGAGTCTTTGGGCCATTTCATCGTGCAGGGCCAGTTCTTCTTTACTTAGTTTCATGATTTGGTGGTTTTATTGGATTGATAAATAGGAGTTCGGGTTAAGAAAATTAAGATTAATGTGCTGGAAGCTGGAAGTGGGAGGCTTGAAGTTATTATTGGACTGATGTTTCTTAAAATTGAATTAATTAGTCTTAAGAAAATTAATAAAAACTGATGTATAATTATTTTTTATGACCTCAATAATTTCTCTCTTCCGGCTTCAGGCTTCCTTACCTTATTAAAAACAGAAATGTCTTATCCGGAACTCAGGCTAAATAGAATAGGTAATAACTACTGTATCAAAATTCGGAACGGGCATTACCGTTCCGAACTTGAATCATCTCAATAAACTTAAAACTTAATGTTAGTTCAGTTTAATGGTTCCCGAAGAAGGAGCACCGCCGCCAGAAGGAGGAGGTCCGCCTGCAGAAGCCTGATCAGCCAGCATACGGTACTGTGCCGTTCCTTTTTCAGTTTTGATGGTTCCTGAAACCGTATACAGATACAGGTCCCCCGAAACAGCAAAGTCATTGGCCGAATTATTCACGTAAAAGTCAATATTTACAGTAGACATCTGCTTTGCCTTTTCAAGAAAAGCATCCATTAATGTGGTGATCTGAGCCTCTGTAAGCCCTTTGGATTTCATAGATTCTTTTGTTTTTTCATAAGAAGCAGAAGCACCACCGCCACCGAAGAACCAAGTCCAGACGGATAAATTGGCACTTGCCGATGTTTTTTCGTACTCTTTAACTTCTTCTTTATAGCTGGCACTCAGCATGCTCATGGCCAGGTCATTCAGATTTTTCACATCCTGGCTGGACATGGCAGATACCTGAAGAGAAGCTGTGATTCTTCCCTGAGTGAATGGTGGTACACTATAGGAAAGCCCTGTAAGCTGTCCTTCTCCTGCTACCTCGATAGAATAAGACTCTTTGGATTCTCCTCCTGCTTTTGAGGTTGAAATAACGCGTTCGAACGGATCTTTGAAACCCACTTCGGTCTGTGTAATTTGAATTGTTTCCATTGTTTTGTTTTTTGGTTGGTGTTTGTAATTACTTATTGAACAACTCAAAGGAACGAAGAAAAAGAACCGGATTTTAGCGTGTAAATAACCAAATATTATCGTCAGTAGAAATACTTATTGAGGGTAATGTGTTGTTTATTAGTTGTTTGTGAATTATTTTTTAACCAATCCTGTAAACATGAATTCTGATAAAACAATTCAGATAAACTGTAGAAAGATAATTTTAGCAGAGCGATAAAAAAGGCTACTCCAAATTATTAGGAATAGCCTTTTTATATAGCTTGATGATTATAATTTATTGAATGACAATACTTTTTTTCTGTACCGTATGTGCTGAGAAATAACCCAAAGCCCCATTGTTAATATTACTTGGAGGATTGGAAGGGGTAACGCCTCCGCCGGGCCCGCCATCCCCTGAAATCTGAAGAAGAGCAGAATAATAGGTGAATATATTGTGATCGATGGACTGCATTTCTACATAAACAGTATCCCCGGGCACTACCTTATGATCCGTAGGGTCATCATCATTATCCTCATTCGGGAGAAACAAAGGTCTTTGGTTGACCATTCCGTTATTTACATTATCTGAAAATACCTCAAATGTCTTTTTCGTCATGTTATTGATGGTAAAATTGAAAAGATAACGGTTCCCTAATACTGCGGGGTCGGTGAAAACAGGTAAAAGAGTATAGGTGGTTTCGCTTCCGAAGGTAAACGAATCCTGAGTCAGGCCATCAAAGCTGACAATTTCAGGCATGGTACTTTGTGCCGTATACTGTTTTCCTTCAGCCTGTATTTTCAGGGTATAGGTTCTCCCGGTCACTCCGGTAAAAGCTGTGGTTATATATTTGCCGTCCCCTACATACTGTAAAGTTTCTGTCTGACCTGTATTATCACTTACAACAACCTGTGCATCAGTAACCGCAGGATATTGATTGTTTTGTGTAAAAGCTACAGATTTTGTGATTCTTACAATATAGGGTCCCGGTTGGTTTGTTATATTGCCTTCTATGACGATGTTTCCACTCTTGTCATCCAGATCAAGATCGATCTCTTTTTCACAGGAAGTTAGTAAAAACAGCGATAATATGATAAAAATGATATTCTTCATGATCTAAAATTTGAAATTATAAGTGATATTGGGTACCCAACGGAAAAGGGAAGTCTGCATAGCGCGCGTTGTTCCAGGATTGTTCGGATTGTCTTCAAACGTAATCGTATAGGCATTTTCCCTGCCGTAGAGATTATAAATACCGAATGACCATGATCCTTTGAAACGCTTGTTAGATTCCGGTTCATAGGTAGCGCTCAGATCCATTCTGTGGTAGGCAGGCATACGGTCTGCATTCCTGCTGCTGTACTGAAAAATAGTCTGCCCGTTCAGCTCATATTTGGCGGTAGGGAAGGTAACGGCATTCCCTGTACTGTAAAGGAATAATCCGGATAAGGACCATTTCTTATTCAGTTCATAAGTGGCGACAATAGATAGATCGTGGGTTTTGTCCATTCTGGCATTATACCATTCATTATCATTGATTCCGTTTATTTTTCTTTCTGTTTTAGACAACGTGTAAGAAATCCATCCTGTTAATCTTCCGCTTTTCTTCTTGGCGATCAGTTCCAGTCCGTAGGCTCTTCCTTTACCATACAGCAATTCACTTTCTACATCTGCTGCCGTATCAAAGGTAATCTGCGCACCATTTTTAAAGTCGATCTGGTTTTGCATGGATTTGTAATAAATCTCAGCGTTCAGTTCATAATTGTTATGATTGAAATTTCTGCTGTATCCGGCACTGATCTGATCAGCTATTTCCGGCTTTACGCTGTAGCTGCTCCCGATCCACTGGTCTGTAGGATTTCCGCTGCTGCTGTTGCTCAGAAGGTGCAGATTCTGTGTGTTGCGGGAATATCCGGCCTTGATGCTGCTTACCTCATTGATGCGATAATTGGCGGTAATTCTCGGTTCAAGATTAAAGTATGTTTTCCCGAATTTACCCTTTTCCAGGAATCTGCTGTCCGTAATCACTCCATTATCATAGGTATTATACGTGTCACCACCCAAAATGCTGAAGGTAGAAAGCCTTAAACCATAATTTACGGTTAATTTATCTGAGGCTTTAAAATCATCATTGATATACACTGCATTTTCCCATGATTTTCTCGGGTTTCTCGGAAAGCTGCTCACACTCGTACCGGAAGCACTGCTTGGCGTGATCGTATGATGAATAGACTGAAGCCCGAAACGCACCGAATGCTTATTTCCGGCAAACCACGTGAAATCCTGCTTAAGGTTCCAGTCCTCGATCTGGGAATCCAGGCCAAACGTATTATCATTGCTTTTCAGGCTGATTTTATAATTGTAATTGCTGTAAATTAATGAAGTATTGGAAAACAGCTTACTGCTGATAATACTGTTCCATCGGAGTGTTGCCGTTGTATTTCCCCAATCTGTTGAGAAGGTATCACCCAGTCCCAGGACGTCTCTTCCGAAATATCCGGATAAATAAAGACGGTTGTTCTCATTAATCTGATAATTGGCTTTCAAATTCAAATCGTAGAAATACAGTTTACTGTCCTTATAATCATCACTCGTCTTAAGAAAAAGATCGGCATATGTTCTTCTTCCGGAAACAATGAATGAAGATTTTTCCTTCTGAATAGGGCCTTCCACACTCAATCTGCTGCTGATCAGTCCAATTCCTCCATTCACATTATAATCCTTATTATTTCCGTCTTTCATTTTAACATCCATCACAGAAGAAAGACGGCCCCCGTATTGGGCAGGACTGTTTCCTTTAATAATGCTGGCATCTTTCAGTGCATCACTGTTGAAGGTGCTGAAGAAACCTAATAAGTGCGAAGCATTATAAACAGGTGCTTCATCCAGTAAGATCAGGTTCTGATCCGTAGCACCGCCTCTTACGCTGAATCCGCTGCTTCCTTCACCGTTGCTTTTGATTCCCGGTAAAAGCTGTATCGTTTTCATCACATCTTTTTCCCCGAACAAAACCGGCAGTTTTTCTATATTTTTGATGCTTAAAGTTTCAGTTCCCATCTGGGCCGAGGTAAGGTTTTTATCCTTTTTAATCCCTGAAATAACGACTTCATCAATTTTCCCCACTTTTTCATCTCCTTTTTCTTCCTGATCGAGTGGCAGATCCAACTTGGTATTCTGTTCCACCTTTACCGGCAGCTCAAAATCACGGTAACCCGGATAGGAAACGATCAGCGTATAACTTCCTTCGGGAAGTGATAGTGAATAAAAGCCATATTCGTTGGCAACCACAGAAACAGACGGATCTTCACTTACTTTTACAGTAACCCCTATCAGCAGCTCTCCGTTTTTATGATCCTTCACAGTACCGCTTACTGAGTATTTCTGCTGCGCCAGCGCCATGGAGCTGAAACAGACTACAGCGGCGGTGACGGCAGTTTTAAAAAACAATTTTTGCATTGAGTTTAAATTTTAATGTAGTAGAAATCCTGTCAAATAGTATGTTTAGGTTGAGTGATGTTAAAGCTAATTGCAGAAAAAGGAATTAGACGGGTGCAACTTTTAGTGTTAGGTAATAGTTCATGGTTTACTGTCAAACGTAAAAATTCAAGCGATATTACAGAATTTGAAAAAAATATTCTACCAGATACCAAAACCGGAATAAGAATTTCTCAATCTTTTATGGCAGATGGGTTCCTGAATAGCCTGAAGAGGCGGGAGGGTATTTTGATACTGAATTGATCTCTTTATGGTCTTTTTTCCTGTATAGTTAACAGGCAGCAATTGATTTCGGTTCATAGTTTTTGGTATGGTTATCCTGAAAAGGTAGAAAATCCCTGTTCCGGGAATACAAAAATAACAAAATACCACAACCAGACTTATATTTTATTGTCATCTTAATGTTAAATGATCACTGCAGATAAAAATGAGTATCACTTTATACAGACTGTGAATGAAATTAAATATATTTGTTCAATGAGTATTCTCCGAATCCGGGTACCTTATTTTCCGCACAGACTGTTTAATAAATAACTGCATAAAAAATGATTCCACTTCACGAACTTTTATTCTTTGTTCTGGCTGCCCTTGTTTTAGTGATAAGTCCCGGGCCTAATATGATCTACCTCATTTCAAAATCAATTACACAGGGAAAAAAATCCGGATTGATTTCTCTGGCAGGAGTAGTATGTGGTTTTATGTTTCATATTGTCATGGTATCTTTCGGGCTTACAGCGGTATTACTGGCAGTTCCGGTTGCTTATACCGTTCTGAAAACACTTGGAACCGTTTATCTTCTGTATTTAGCGTACCAGGCAATAAAACCTAAGAGTAAAAATATATTTGAAGTAGATAAAAACAGCCCGCATGATGGGACCAAAAAGCTTTTTAGCGTTGGCTTCCTCACCAGCGCACTGAACCCGAAAGTCGCTGTATTTTACCTGTCCTTTTTCCCGCAATTCATAAAACCTGAATATGGTTCTGTTTTATTGCAAAGCTTTGAACTGGGAATTGTCCAGGTTTTTGTAAGCTTCAGCGTTAATTTTATCATCGTACTCACAGCTGCAAAGGTGGCCGCATTTTTTGCGGGTAATCCATTTTGGGTAAAGATTCAGAAATGGTTTATGGCGGGCGTACTTACTTATTTAGCTGTAAAAATGGCTTTGTCGAAGGCTAAATAAGCGGGTATGTAGCTTATTGCTGTAAAATGTTGTATCAATAACTGATTCCAAAGCATGAAACAGACCATTCCCACTTATGATTTAAACAGTATTACCCGGCATGGTATCCTGATCGAAAGAATTGAAAAGCGGACGATGAGCACCATAGATAATCTTTTTGATAAAGGAATCCACCGGGACAGCCATTATATTTTTACATTTCTGGAAAGTGGAAGGGCTAAGATGATGGTTGATTTCAAGATCATAGAAGCCCGGGATGCTGCTGTTTTCTTTTTGCTGCCCGGTCAGGTTCATCAGGGAATTTTAATGGAAAAGGTCACCGGATGGTTTATTGCCGTGAAAGCAGATCTGTTACCCGATGCTGCAAGATCGGTTTTTGAAGAAACTTTAGTAGATGTACAGCCGGTACCTGCTGATGGTAGCTGGGTTGAAAAGCTCAATGCCTGTGCCGGGTTGCTTCAGATGTCCTGTACGGAAGAAATGCTGGCTACTAAAGAAGGATTTCTTGTTGTTCAGTCATTAATCAGTGCTTTTACAGGCTTGTATGTCCTTATCTTTTTAGGCGGAAATCATGCAGGAGCATCCAGTGAAAGCCGTGCCGTTCAATTGGCCAGAAAGTTCAGAATTCTGGTAAGAAAAGAATTTAAAACCCTGAAAAGTCCATCAGCCTATGCCGGGCTTTTGAATATTTCACCCGGCTATCTGACTGAGGTTATTCGTGAGGTAACAGGTAAATCTGCCCAGCACTGGATCCATCAGGAAGTTTTGATAGAAGCCAAAAGACTTTTATCCTTCACTCAACTTAGTGTAAAAGAAATTGCGTATGTGCTGGGCTACAGCGATCATGCCTACTTTTCCCGCTTATTTTCTAAGGTTGAAGGCTGCCCGCCGACAGAATTCCGGGACAAATACCAGAACAGGAAGTAACCCACGAATTGTCCAACTAATACCCTGATACGGCTATCGGTCTGCATTCATTTTGAAGCTTCCTTTGCATTAAAAATTATTTATGCCAAGCCTACCAAAATGGATGAATGATACATTAGAAAATGTCATGTCCTCAAAATTTAAAGAATGCACCGTTACCCATACAGAAGCTGTTTCAAAAGATCTCCGCCTTATCCGTTTTACTTCTGATCTGCAAGATGTTCCTTTTGAACCGGCTTACGCTATAGGAATAAGAGTCAACGAAAGGGATTACCGTAATTATTCACCCTTCAGTTTTAATAAGAACGCAGGAACTTTTGATGTAATTTTCCATCTTCATGATACGGATGCTGTAGGAAGCCGTTTTGCAAGCCGTCTTTCACCAGGCGAAACTACAAAAATACTGATGCCAAGAGGGAAACGTTTTGTTGAACCCAATGCAGAAATCCATTTTTCCATAGGGGATGCAACTTCGCTGGGAAGCTCTCTGTCCATCAAAGAAGCAGTGGAAGAAATAGGCGGTGCATTTGTATGCCTTCATGAGCTGGAAGATTCCTCTGTTTTGAAAAAATTGGAACTGTACGGCTATCACGCTCCTAAAAACGACATTCAGAACATCATGGAAGCTTTAAACGATTTTTTAAAAGAAGAAAAACAAGCCGTTTACAATAATGAAGCGGTTTTTTATCTTACAGGAAACGGAAATACCATGTCAGTGGTTCGCAAATTTCTTAAGGCAAAAGGTGTGGAGGGGAAGTGTATCAGGTCGCAGGCGTATTGGATGGTGGGGAAGAGGGGGTTGTAAATATAAAATCTTTAGTAAAGATTAAAAGATTGGTGGAGTCAATATATTACAGAAGCAATTCTGAAATTAGTTTTTTCCTCATTTCCACCACTAATTTTTTCTTCTCCAGGCTTGGTAATACTTCAACTAATTCAGGTGCTTTCATGAAACATCCCAGAATACATATTAGAAAACCAACAAGAGTACATTAAAATTCTAAAAGAACAGATAGATTCCCTGAAACGGGAAGTGAAAATCCTTAAATCCAAAAAATAATATTCTTTTCTTCGGAAAACAGATCGAATCAAAAAAAACAGCTGAAGAATCCTCTTCAGCCGTTTTTTTGAAAATATAATATCAAGAATTTAATCCCGGATAACCATTTTTTTAGAACCCGTCACTTTTCCGTCTGCCATCATGGTATATACATACGTGCCGGATTGAAGATCTGAACCTGATAGGGTGATCGTTCCGTTGCCTTTCTCACGGAGTGGGAGGGATTTCACCAGTTGGCCAGTGATGTTGTATACTTCAATAGAAGCTGTTTTTGTACTTTTCGGAAGATAATAGCTGATGCTCGTTCCGTTTTTGGTGGGATTGGGAACATTTTGAGCGAGTTGAGCAACATCTGAAGAAGAAAGATCAGTTGATGAAACTCCTTTATTCAATAGAAGCTGTTTCAGTTCCTCTACTGTATTTTCAAGGTTTTTAATGCGGTCTTCCAGCTGCTGGATGGTTTCATCTGAAGCCGAAGATGTTTTGTTGAGCGGCGTATTCGAAACCATTACATTACCACTCGCATCTACAACCAGGGCGCGGCCGCTTCCTGTGGGCAGATTTTCATGCCTTACCGTTCCCACCGTGTGGAAATTGGCGGTAGGGGCGAGTGTAAGAATGCCGACACTTTGATCCTTGATCAGCATGGTTGATGTAGGAGATAATCCAAACATAATAGACAGCGGAATATTATTCGTCAGTTTCACCCCTCCGGTTCCGGACCCAATCACGAAAGAACGGTTTCCGGTAGCAGCCAGGTCAATTCCGAATCCTCCGGAATATACATCCTTAAGATCGATGCCTACCCCTAATGCGAACTGGTTATGGTTTCTGATAGTGTTTTTCCAGCCCAATGCCACAGACTTGCTTGAATTATTCAGAACAATATTGTCCTGTCCGCTCACGATGTTGGCACCTCCACCATTGGCGAGATCATTTCCCCAGCCGCTTACTATAGAACTGCTGGCCAGTCCTCCAAGAATATTGGAGCTTCCCGTCACGATACTTCCTTTTACTTTGGCGGTATTGGAGTTATTCACGGCGTCTACGATAAACGAACCTGCTTCATTAAGGATAGCTTGTCCCGGATTGGCAGATGCTCCGTTGGTTCTCAGAAAAAAAGGCCTCGGATCTACTGTGCCTGCATAATTTGCCGATGTGATGCCAGCGTTTCCGGTAATTTGCCATTGCTGGGCATTAGCAATTCCTGCTAAAAAAAGCATAGCTGCTGCCAGACCACTTTTCATGGATAATAATGGTGTTTTCATAAATTTGAGTTTTGATGGTTTTAGTTATCACTAAAGTATGAAATATTATTATTGTAATAGATTTTTTATCACTTTGATGTGATGTTTAAGGATTGTTTATTGCTTTAAATTCAGTAATAAAGGGAAATCTGTGCATTATAATTAATTTCTATGCATTTTATTTGTGTCATCTAATTACTTTTGAAAGCCTTTTCAATACGGATATAATTGAGTGGCAGCTTAACTAAATTTGAAACAATAAATTTTAATTCAGAAGATATATCATGATGGTCATCTTTTTTATAAATGCTGTTAAAAAGAAATCAATCTGAATTGGCAAACACTGATTTAATTTTTAAAATAATTTTATTTTTTTAAACACGTGTTTAATTTCCTGTTATTGCGTTAATTAAGTGTTTTTGACCGGAATAATTCGAGTTCAAATGAGACTCTGAATAAAATTTTGGTATGTAAATTGTTGAATAGAGGGCTAACTAAAATTTTATTTTTAACGCATTAAATTATTTGAAAAATGTTAATTTATTATAAAATCATATGAATAATTTAAATTTTAGCACCATTAATGGGAAATTCATTTTCTTGTTAATGGTTCTTTTTTACGGTATTACGAACGCGCAATGTACAGCCTACACAGGTCAGGCAATGAATCCCGGGCAGACTTATTGTCTTACCGGAAACCTTACTTTAGCTAATGATATAACCATCCCACAGGGTACACTTCTTATTATTGAACCTGGAGGAGTGCTTACTGTAAAAGGTGTTACGGTAAACGGTAACCTTGAGATCAGAGATGCTGCCAGTGTAAAATCTGAGGGATCAATCATCATAGGAATTTTCGGAAGCCAGAAGAACTCAAAAGTGAAACTGGGAACAAAAGCTTACCTTTCCCTTACCGGTTCGGTTTCTCAGGGAGACCCTTCATTCTGGGGGACATTTCCCGGAGCTACTTCAACCATTGATATGGGAACATACAGTGTTGTGGAAATATGCGGAACTTTCAGCCAGCAGTCCATTACCTATCCTTTTATAAATTATGTTGGTGCTCCTTTGGGAAAAGCCTATTGTATTGCCAAAGCCCAGGTAAATGGAGGGGGAAGCTCCATACTCAGTAATGACAGCCAGATTATAGCCATTGCAATGGATACGGTAACAGGGCTTGCTCCCGGAAATGCCAGCTTCTGCGGACCAAATGCTACTCAGGCTTCATGTCCGGGTCTTTGGCCTGCCGGGCTTCCTGATGACAAATTTGCCTGTGGTTTTGCGGATGAAATTGTTCATGAATTAGATAATTACTGTACAAAACCCGGACTTTCGGGAACCCCTGATGGCTATACGAAAATGGGAATCACTACACAGCAGAAAACCAAAAGCTGGCCTGAGAATATTCCTAATGGTTTTCTTGCATTAGAATCGAAAACTAAAGGCTTTGTTATCACCAGAGTGCAGCATGTAGACCAGACTCCTAAGCCAGGAGATGCAGTTGCTGAACCGAAAGAAGGAATGCTTGTTTATGATATTCAGGACAACTGTGTTAAACTGTACAACGGTACCCAATGGAAATGTATTGAAAGAAGCTGTAATGATTAACCTAAATTTTGAACATAATATGAAACCTATAAAAAAGATAAGTATAGCGCTGGCATTGATGATTTTTAATGCTTTTTACACTCAGGTCGCTATAGGGAAAGAAACAATTGACGGAAGAAGCACCATACTGGATTTCAATAATACATCCACCAATACAAAAGGGCTTATTCTTCCGGCAACACAGGGAATTCCTGCAGGCAGTCCGGCAAACGGAACATTTGTATTTGATACATCCGATGGCAAAGTGAAGGTGTACGAAAACAATACTTGGAAAGCGCTTAGTGATGTGGGAAATGTTGCATCAGTAATACCTAATGATTCGGATGAGGCTGGAAATGGCGTAGTGATAGGTAATAAGGAAGGTAGCGCAGATGGAGTGCTGGTCCTTGAATCACCAGATAAAGCGATGATTCTTCCCAAAATATCTTCGCCGCATCTCAATGTGAAAAATCCGTACCCGGGAATGATATGCTACGATACAGTCAGTAAAACGTTTGCTGTTTTTGACGGAACGGTTTGGAATTATTGGAAATAGCAATACGATAAGACTATTCAAAAAAGCCCTGTATTAGAAGTAAACAGGGCTTTTTTTATTTATTTTTTCTCCCATACAGCAGGATTCTTTTGAAAGCATAAATAGCCGGAAGTTTTGGAAAATTCCTCGTAATACGCAGTTTGAACTCTGTTGTAAAGGTTTTTTGCTGTTCCTCATCAAGTCTTTCCAGGTAAGGAATCAAGGCCGATCCTGAAATAAAGTTGAATAGGGTATCATAATCTTCGGCAATAATAGGATATACCTTTTGGGAAAGATTCAAATCTTGAATGCCATTATCGAAGAGGATCTGTGCATATTCATCAATGGTCAGGACGGCAGAAGGACGGTTCCAGCTGTTAAGCTGAGATTTAAACGGCTCTTCATCCGCCAGCTCAAAAAGAATTTTATTCAGGGTATTTCCCGGCTGATAAGGCATCTGTACAGCTAGTTGACCACCCACATTCAGTTTGGAGATCAGTTTCGGAAATAATTCCTGATGGTTGTCGGACCATTGCAGGGCAGCGTTACTGAAAATAAGATCCCAGCTTTCATCAGCATCAAGCATAGCTTCAGTTGTCGATAATTTAAAGTGGAGACGTTCATTTTCAAGGGTCCTGGATTTTTCAAGCATTTCGGGAGAAGAATCTATTCCAGTAAAAACAGCTCCCTGAAGTTTATCCGTAAGGATGGCAGTCTGCTCACCTGTTCCGCATCCGATATCTACTGCTTTCATGTTACTTTCATCGGTGATCAGCTCGGCAAGATCATAAAACGGTTTGAAGCGAATATCTTTAAATTGATTATAAACGTCAGGATTCCAGGGCATATTCAGTGAATTTAAATGAATCTTCAATTTAGCAATTCCTGAATAGAATAAGGAAATTAAAATATTAAAAGATTCTTAAAAGATGGGGGAGCGGGAAGTTACTGTAGGGAGAAAGGGTAATCAATCTCGTTTTTATTGAATATTTGAGGTTTTAATTTAGTATGAATTTGGTGAAAGTCTTTGTCATGGTTTTAAAACTTGACAAGGATCTTAAAAAGCTCTTGAATCCATTTACAGACTGAAAGCGCCTCCATCTCCCATCTTCCCGCTTCCATCCTTTATAAAATCTGCGCGCTTTCCTTAATGCTGTTCATTACAAAAATACTTTTCGTCTGCCCGATTCCCTCAATTTCAGAAAGCTTATTGACAAAAAACTCATGAAACTCATCCATATTCGGAGCAAGGATCTTAAGCATGAAATCAAAATCCCCGCTGATGTTGTAAAACTCTACAACTTCTTTCAGTTTTCCTACTTCTTCAATGAACTTTCCGGCTGTTTTTTTATTGTGAACATTCAGGGCAATCATGCAGATCACCATCATGCCTTTATTTACCTTTTTACGGTCTAGTACAGCCGTATACTCCCTGATGATGCCAAGCTTTTCCATCCGCTTAATCCGTTCATGAGTGGGTGTGGGGCTTAAATTGATCCTTGCGGAAATATCACGCACACTCATTTTGGCATCCTTCTGTAGCAAACGCAGGATAGAAAGGTCCTTTTCATCGGGAATGTAATGTTCTGCGGTCATTTGTTCTGTTTTTAAGCTTGTTATTAATGGTGATAGTGTATTTGTTCTTTTAAATTTGATAAAAATACAAATTTGTTCCAAATTTACTATATAATTTTTACATATGTTCTTTTAAAATTAATTTTGCAGGAAATTTGAATCTATGAGTACAAGGAAAAATTTAATATTAATATTAGCATCAGTAGGAACTTTTGTAGAGGCTTTGGATATTGCCATTATTAATTTAACGATTCCTTCTATTCAGGAGCAGTTTCATATTGGGGCGGAGACTGTACAGTGGCTGCAAACCCTTTATGTACTGTTTTTTGGAGGTTTCCTGATCATTGGTGGAAAACTTTCGGACCAGATCGGGCGTAAAAAAATATTCCTTATTGGAGCTCTTATTTTTATGCTGACATCATTGGGAGCGGGACTTTCGCAAAGCTTTGAAGTCTTGGCTGTATTCCGTGCCCTTCAGGGACTGGGAGCGGCTTTGATCATGCCTTCCGCTTTATCCATTGTGACGAATACTTTCAGGGGAGAACAGGAACGTAACCGGGCGATCGGGATTTTCAGTTCGTTTGCTGCGATCGGTTCCGGAAGCGGGCTTTCTGTAGGAGGAATTATCAGTACTTATCTAAGCTGGCACTGGGTTTTCCTGATCAATGTTCCTATTCTTTTATTGACCCTGATTTTTGCCTACCAGTACCTTCCTGCAGATGAAAAAAGCGAAGCCGGACAAAAAACAGATCTCATTTCAGGAATGCTGCTGGTTTTAGGCCTGCTGAGTCTTACCTACGGAACCCATGAATTGGTTCATATCAAAGAAAATCCAATGATGATCATCGGTTCTCTGGTACTTGCTGTTTTACTTTTGACTGCTGTATTTATCAGACTGAAATCTGTAGCTCAGCCTTTGATCGATTTACAGTTATTGAAACACAGATCGCTGATGATTTCTAATGCAGTTTTCTTTACACTGGGAGCATTTTTCATAGGATTTCTTTTTCTAATTTCATTAATGCTTCAGAAAGATATGGGACATAGTGCAGCATCAGCAGGGTTGATGCTTGTACCGTTCAGTATCATGTCTGCACTGGCAGCAAAATTTGTTTTACCTCATGTTTCCAAGAGATTAAGTTCTTCACAAATGGGTGTTTTCGGATGGAGTTTTATGCTGACAGGCGCTTTATCCTTACTGATTGCGGTGTATACAGGGCATCCTTTGGCAGTGGTATTGTTGGGAGCAGCCTGTATTTCAGGAATCGGAATGACCTTCTGTTTTACGGCACTTTCGGTGATGGGAATTCAGGATGTGGAACCTTCTCATTATGGTGTGGCCTCCAGCTTAAGTTCTACCAGTTATTTTCTGGGAGCGGGTATCGGCCTTTCGTTCATGACTCTGATGAGTCAGATCTTTCCGTCAAAATATGCGGTTGGAGATTTGAGTTTAATCATCCTGGTAGGTTATGCTTTACTGGCTCTTGGAATGCTTTTGTATTTTATCTTTAAAAGTTTAAAAATCAGGCAGACGGAAATTGCTGTTTCATAAAAAGAGAAATATGTATAAAACCATGATTTTAACGCAAAGAAATTATTATTCCTTTCTATTTGAGGAGAGCAAAGAAGACGGCTCTGCCGTTGATTAAGCTGTAGTATAAATATTTTGAATACACCTGCTTCCTTTCGTAGTTTAGCCTGTATCATGGCCTAGGAAGCTGTAGCGTTAAGAAAATTATAACTTGATTCGTTAAAAAATTCCCACTGTCTGAGTGCGGTAAGAATATTGAACCGAAGAGGTAACAATGAATCCGCACGAGTTTGGGAATTTTAGGAGCAAGTTTTAATTTTTAGCGAAAGATTCCAGTCTTGAATTTTTGGTTAATTTTGTTTCAAGACAAAAGAACGTATAAAATTATAATAGTTATTGGCTTATAAATATGTCTGATAGTATCATTTTTATTATGGCCGATAATGTTGGCCTAGGAAGCTGTAGCGTTAAGAAAATTATAATTTGATTCGTTAAAAAATTCCCACTGTTTGAGTGCGGGAAGAATATTGAACCGAAGCGGTAACAATGAATCCGCACGAGTTTGGGAATTTTAGAAGCAAGTTTTAATTTTTAGCGAAAGATTCCAGTCTTGAATTTTTGGTTCATTTTGTTTCAAGACAAAAGAACATATAAACTTAAATAAATATTATTACCGATAAGTTCAGTTTTTATTAAAAATATACAAACTATATGAAAAAGGATCGGCATTATTGTGCCGGTTCTTTTTATTTTAGCAGCATGAAAATACAGATCATTAGCGACCTTCATCAGGAATTCGGATCGACTGATTTATTTTTTGATCATGCGGATGTTATCATATTGGCCGGAGATGTTAATCTTGGGACCAAAGGAATTGAATGGATCAAATCAAAAATAGGAAATAAGCCTGTCATCTATGTTCTGGGAAATCATGAATATTATAAAGGTTCCTATCCTAAAACCTTAAACAAGATAAAACAGGCAGCTGAAGGATCCAATGTATTTGTTCTTGAAAATGAATCCGTGGATATTGACGGAATCAGATTTCACGGAGCCACACTATGGACGGATTTTTCTATTTTCGGAAATCCTTTACATTACGGAATGATCTGCCAGCCGATAATGAATGATTATAAAATGATCAGACGGGATCCTTCCTATTCAAAAATGAGGACCATTGATACCTTTAAAATTCATCAGTTTTCAAAGCTGTGGTTAAAAGAAAGTCTGGAAAACTCTAAAGGCTTAAAGAATATTGTCGTTACCCATCACGCGCCCAGCATTCAGTCTGTTCCGGAACAGTACAAAGAAGATCCCGTGACTTCCGCTTATGCCTCCAATCTTGAAGATTTCATTACAGAGCACCAGCCACTGTACTGGATTCATGGGCATATCCATACCCTATGCAGATACAACATCGGGAAAACCGAGGTGATCTGCAACCCGCATGGCTATATCGATGAAAAATATAATGGATATGAAAAAGAATTGATCATTGAATTGTAAAATCAAAGAGTTTTCTCTATCCACTTAATCTTTTTTTGATTTTGCCCCTTTCACTCAAATACCCTAATTTCGTACTCTAATTCATCCTTCATGGCTAAAAAGTCTACCGAAAACCCCTCAGAATTTGTATCCGTATTTACTTTTGAAGAGCTTCTTCGGGATGTAGAGTTTGATCTCAGGGTAAAGGAATTTGTGGTCATGGAAATTGATAAGGCTAATTATCTTATCAAGCTCAATACCCCATACCGTTCAGACTATTTCTGCATTTTTATGGTCCAGCAGGGAAGTATTCGTTTCAGGTTGGATGACAAAAGCTATGATGTATCGGAAGGCGATGTCATTTTCTGTCCTTTTTCAGAAATATTCTGGGTAGATATGATCTCAGAAGAATACAAAGCAAAATATATCTTCTTTTCCCTGGAATTTATTTCTGATGCCGGATTTAATTACAAATCGAATGATGTATTGAAAAGCCTTTCAGCAGATCCTACTCACATTATCAGAAATGAACCTGATCTCTACAGAAGGCTGGATTTCCACCTTGATGAGCTAAAGGCCCTTAACAATGCGGAGAAAGAAGATTATTACTTCAATGAAATGATCTGGCATCACTTTTCACTCGTGATCTATGAGATCGACAATTATTTCAAAAAGATTGAAAAACCCCATCAGGTGACCCATCGTGAGGATGAACTGACAACCAGCTTCTTTACGCTGGTTCGGGAACATTTTAAAGAAGAGCATAATGTACAGTTCTATGCCGACAAACTCTGTATTAGCCGGAAATATCTAACCAAAGTGATCAATAAGACCATGTTCAAATCCCCTAGAGATATTATTCATCAGGTATTGGCTGTGGAAGCAAGACTTCTTCTCAGGAACCCGAACCTCAATGTCAATCATGTTGCGGTGGAGCTGAAGTTCTCTGATCAGGCGTCTTTCAGCAAATTTTTTAAAAAGCATGTTGGGAAATCACCATTAGAGTACAAAAAAGATGATTTGTATTGACAATCAGTGTTTTGTATTTTGGAAATTTTATAATTGATGTCTTTTTGCTAAATTATTGCTGTTTTTTGATACAAAAAGTGGAATTATATTATTTATGTATTCTATTGAAGGTGTTAAATGATATTTCTCATGTTTTGAAGAATCAGGAGTCTTTTTGACAAAACAAGGAGTTTTTTGAATATTTCGATTGAATTTTTTTAAGGCGAATTTTGCCCCGTAAATTTAAAAGGAATATTGTTATGCAGAGATTTTTTATTCAAAAATCAACTATACTTTTCCTCTCGCTGATCGTCTTGGCGGGGTGCAGGAAAAACAATCAAAACCAGGCTTTTCAACAGCAGGCCCCTGAACTTCCGATAGAAAAAGTGAAGCAGGGAGACGCTTCTGTTTCCAGAGAATATGCAGCATCCGTGGAAGGAATTTCCAATGTAGAGATCAGACCACAGGTTACGGGATATTTAAGCAAGATCTTCGTAGATGAAGGAGATTATGTAAGAGCGGGACAGCCTCTGTTCAAAATAGAAGACCAGATCTTCCGCGAGCAGATGAAAAGTGCTCAGGCAGCCCTGATCACAGCTCAAGCCAATCTTTCCACTTCCAAAATTGATCTCGACAGAAAAAAGGAATTATTACGAAACAAAATGGTCTCTGATATTCAGGTGAAAGAAGCGGAAGCTGCTTACAACGCAGCAAGAGGAGCGGTAAGTCAGTCGGTATCTGCGATTGAATCCGCAAAGATCAATCTTAATTTCTCTACGATCAAAGCTCCGGTAAGCGGATTTATCGGGAGGTTCAATTACCGTCTGGGAAGCTTAATGACGCCCTCCAATCAGGAGCCGATCACGCTTTTATCAGACATTCATGAGGTTTATACCTATTTCAGCATGAGTGAAAATGACTTCAACAGCTTCCAGAAACAACGGGCGGGAAGCAACATCAATGAGATCATCAAAAACACACCGGCAGTTTCTCTTCTGCTTTCCGGAGGCGAAAAATATGCACAGACCGGAAAAATAGATGCGGTGGAAGGACAGTTCAACAAAACCACAGGTTCCATCACTTTAAGAGCAAAATTCACCAATCCGGACAACCTTTTGAGAAGCGGGAATACCGGGAAAATTGTGATGGACCAGTTTTACAGCAACGTAGTTCTTCTTCCTGTAGCTTCTACGAGAATCATTCAGGATAAGATCTTTGTATTCTCCATCAAAGGAGGAAAAGCAGTGATGCTTCCGGTAGAAGTCACTGGAAAGGCCGGAGATAATTTCATCGTATCAAAAGGATTAAAAGCCGGTGATGAGTACATCGTAACAGGTTTCGACAGACTGCAGCCGGGAACGCCCGTAGTGGCGCAGAAAAAGAATGCTCAACCGAAAAAATCGTAAGAAAAATCATGTTAAAGACCATTATAAAAAGCCCCGTACTGGCAACGGTTATATCCGTATTGCTTGTTATTCTGGGTATCGTCGGTATGATCAGTCTGCCGATTACAAAATTTCCCGATATTGCTCCACCTACCGTAATGGTAACGGCTGCCTATCCGGGAGCCAACGCTGAAACAATTGCAAGATCCGTAGCACCGCCATTGGAAAACGCCATCAACGGGGTTGAAAATATGGACTATATTACGTCCACAGCTAGTAACGACGGTATGTTAAGTATCACAGTCATCTTTAAACTGGGTACAGATCCGGATCAGGCTGCCATTAACGTTCAGAACAGGGTAGCGCAGGTGACGAACCAGCTTCCTGCAGAAGTTATTCAGGCCGGAATCACAACGGTGAAGAGACAGAACAGTATGATTGCGATGGTTTCATTAACCAGCAAAGATGGTAAGATGGACGATCTTTTCCTTGAAAACTATGCTAAAATCAACATCGTTCCTGACCTGAAAAGGGTAAAAGGAGTAGGAGATGCCATGGTATACGGAAACAAGGATTACTCCATGAGAGTATGGCTTGATCCCAATAAGCTGACCTCTTATAACCTTACACCAGCAGATGTTTCACGCGCGATCCAGACTCAGAACCTTGAGGCGGCACCGGGAAGATTCGGGGAGAGAAGTAAGGAAGCGATGGAATATGTTCTTCGTTACAAAGGCAAATTCACTGAGCCTGAACAGTATGAAAATATTACGATTAAAGCACTGAGCGACGGTTCTGTTTTAAAATTAAAAGATGTTGCCAAAGTAGAATTCGGGGCGTATAGCTATACCGTTTCTTCTAATTTCAATAAAAAACCGTCGGTGACGATGGCTATTTTCCAAATGGCGGGATCTAATGCCAACGAGGTGCAGATCGCCCTTCAGGAAAGAATGAAAGAGCTTGAAAAATCCTTCCCGGAGGGAATGGCCTATGAAATTCCTTATGCGACGAAAGAAGCTTTGGACCAATCTATTGATCAGGTAATCCATACTTTGATTGAGGCATTTATCCTGGTATTCATCGTGGTGTATATCTTCCTGCAGGATTTCCGTTCTACGCTAATTCCGGCTATTGCGGTTCCGGTGTCTATTGTGGGAACGTTCTTCTTTATGAATTTGTTTGGTTTTTCTATTAATATCCTGACGTTGTTTGCCCTGGTACTGGCCATTGGTATTGTGGTGGATGACGCCATTGTCGTCGTGGAAGCAGTCCATGCTAAAATGGAACATAAAAAGCTTAACCCAAGGGCTGCGACCATGTCGGCGATGAGTGAAATTACGGGTGCTATTGTTTCCATTACCCTGATTATGTCTGCGGTATTCGTTCCGGTAGCCTTTATGAGTGGTTCTACAGGATTATTTTACCAGCAGTTTGCTTTGACATTAGCTATTGCCATTGTAATTTCAGCGGTTAATGCATTGACATTGAGTCCGGCTTTGTGTGCTATATTTTTGAAACAGCACCATCCGGGTACTCATGAGAAAATGAACTTTAAAGACCGTTTCTTTGCTGGTTTTAATGCAAGCTTTAATAAACTGACCTTCCGTTACGGAAAAGCGATTCTGTTCCTGTTAAAAAGAAGATGGATAGCAGCCATCATCATTGTTGGATTTGGAGGTTTGTTCGCATGGATGTCTATGACGACGCCTAAAGGATTTATTCCTGATGAAGACCAGAGTTTTATCATCGTAACCGCCAATCTTGCTCCGGGAGCTTCCAAAGACAGGACCACCAAAGTAGTTTCTGATACGGAAGACCTGTTAATGAAAAATCCCGCAGTAGAAAAAGTGATTTCGGTGGATGGACTGAACTTATTCAGTGGATCCATGTCATCTTCAGCAGCTTCTATTTTCGTTAAACTGAAAAAAACAGAGCAAAGAGGAAATGTAAGTAATATCAATGACATTATCGGTCAGGTTCAGGGAACACTTTCCCAGGATAAAAGAGCGAATTTCCTTGTCATCAATACACCTACGGTAGACGGTTTCGGAAATACCAGCGGTATGGAGCTTGTGCTTCAGGACCGTACCAACGGCGAACTTCAGAATCTCGGAAATATCTCTTACGGAATGATGGGCGCCTTGATGCAGAGACCGGAAGTAGCGGTGGCATTTACAACATTTGACGTAACCTATCCGCAGTTTGAAGTGTTGGTAGATGAGGTGAAAGCAGCTCAGCTTGGAGTGAATGTTTCCGATGTGTTGGGCGTGATGCAGGGCTATTACGGAAGTATTCAGTCTTCGGATTTCAACAGATTCGGGAAGTATTACAGAGTACTGGTTCAGTCTACTCCGGAAATGAGAGAAGACAAAGAATCACTGAACGGTATTTTCGTTAAAAATAATTCAGGCGAAATGGTTCCTATCAATACATTGGTTAGCTTAAAACAGGTGACAGGTGCAGAAGTGGTAGACCGTTTCAATCTTTTCAACTCCTCGAACTTAACGGTAATGCCGGCTCCGGGATTCAGTACAGGACAGGCGATGACGGCTATTGATGAGGTGAGCAAGCAGGTACTTCCTCCGGGATACACCTACGATTACAAAGGAATGAGCCGTGAAGAAGTAAGTGCAGGTTCACAGTCGGTGATGATCTTCGGATTGTGTATTGTGTTTGTATTCTTCCTTTTATCGGCACAATATGAAAGTTATGTGCTTCCGTTTGCTGTACTGATCGCGATTCCTGTAGGTTTATCAGGTGTATTTGTTGGAATTACCATGGCCGATCTTTCCAATAATATTTACGTTCAGATTGCCTTGGTCATGTTGATTGGTCTCTTAGCTAAGAACGGGATTTTGATTGTGGAGTTTGCCATTCAGCGTAGAAGAGCAGGAAAAAGTCTTATTGCTTCTGCGGTTGAAGGAGCCAAAGCCCGTCTGCGTCCGATTCTGATGACGTCATTGGCATTTATTGCGGGGCTTCTTCCGTTGCTGTTTGTGATAGGACCATCAGCGTTAGGAAACCATTCTATCGGATATGCGGCGGTTTCCGGGATGATTTTCGGGACTGTTTTAGGAATTTTCGTGGTGCCGGTGCTTTTTGTAGTCTTCCAGGCTTTACATGAAAGAATGAGCGGAAAAGTAATAACGGAAGCCGACTGGGAATATTAATCCAAATGATTATTAAAATGAATTCAATTAAAAATATAGCATATATCGCATTGATCTCAGGAGTTGCCGTTTCGTGCAAAGTTCAGAAATATGAACAGCCTGAAGTGAAAATGCCTGAAGCTTTCAGAAGTGACAGTATCGTTGCGGATGTTCAGGACAATATAGCAAAGACCAGCTACAAGGACTTTTTTAAAGACCCGGTTCTGGTTGGTCTTATCGACAAAGCCATTGCACAGAATAATAATTTTCTTGTGGCATTAAAACAGATAGAATACGCCTCCCTTGCTTATAACCAAAGCAAGTGGGGGAATGTTCCCACCATCAGTGCAACGGTAGGAAATGCCAGTATCAGCCGACCTTCAGACAACAGTATGAACGGAATGATGGCCGGACAGTTCATGGGAAAAAAATATACAGAAGATTATACCACATCGGTCAACATTTCATGGGAAGCAGATATCTGGGGAAAGATCAGAGGAAGAAAAGAACAGGCTCTGACAGAATATCTTAAAACCCAGGAAGCGGCAAAAGCGGTGAAAACCCAGCTGGTGGCTTCAGTAGTGCAGGGATATTACAACTTACTCATGCTGGATACCCAGTTGCAGATCACAAAATCCAATCTGGAATATTCGGATACGACCCTGAAGTTTTTAACCAAGCAGCAGGAATTAGGTTTAACGACTGCTCTTGCCGTGCAGCAACAGGAAATTGTAAAAGATCAGATCTTAAAGACGATTCCTGCCATTGAAAGTTCTATCGCAGTTCAGGAAAATGCATTGAGTCTTCTGACAGGCTCCATGCCTGATAAGATTGAAAGAAGTGCAAGCCTGAATAATGTACAATCGCCGGACAGAATTGCAGCAGGAATTCCTTCAGAGCTGTTAAGCTACAGACCGGATATTAAAACCGCAGAACTCGAAGTAAGGAAAAGTGCAGCAGCTATTCATGTTGCAAAAGTGAGCATGTATCCTTCCCTGAATATTACTGCTCAGGGTGGACTGAATGCTTTCCAGGCCAGTCACTGGTTCAGTGTTCCCGGTTCACTTTTCGGAATGGCGGCAGGAATGATTGCACAGCCTATTTTAAACGGAAAACAGTTAAAAACGCAGTATGAGCAGTCTAAAGTGCTGGCAGATCAGGCTGAAATTAATTTTAAACAATCCGTTTTAAAAGCGGTTGGAGAAGTTTCTGATGCGCTGGTACAGATCCAGAAGCTGGAAGAACAGCAGAAAATTGCAGAAGGATTAGCTGCGAAATCCGGTGAAGCCGTGAAGAAAGCTGATATTTTATTTAAATACAATTCAGCAACATATGTGGAAGTAATCATCGCGCAAAGCAATAAGCTTCAGGCAGAACTGGACCTCGCTTCCCTGAAAGCCCAACGCTTAAATGCTATTACATCTCTATATAGAGCGGTTGGCGGCGGCTGGCAATAAAGTAAAATGAAACCTGCTTCGTCTATAAGGATGCAGCAGGTTTTTAAACTATAATCATTATGAAGAATACAAATATACATGAAGGTATTATTCTTATTCCTGATTTCAGCGGGTTTACTGAATTTGTGTTCAATACGAAACTTTATACAGGAGAATATATTGTAAGACAACTACTATCTACGCTAATCGATATGAATGATCAGTATTTTGAAATTTCTGAGATCGAGGGCGATGCCATTTTATTTTACAGATATGATGACAAACCGTCCTATCAGAATATTTCAACGATGCTTTGGAAAATGCGGGATGCTTTTAACCAAAAGATAAAAGAATTGAGCAAGGAGCTCAGTACAGCCATTGACATGTCGTTGAAATTCATCGTTCACTATGGAAAGTTTTCACAGTATACGATCGGAAATTTTAAAAAGCTTTACGGTAAAACAGTAGTAGAGGCCCATCAGATGCTGAAAAATGAATTTGCCGAGCAGCCGTCTTACGCCCTGTTCAGTAATTCTTTTCTGGAAAACAGCGGAAACAGCGAGTCAGAAACCAATACACAGAAATATCATCTGCCGGAAGGAGGAATGATTCATTATTTTGAAAGTGTCAACTAGCATATCTATTTTTTAATCCTTGTAAATTTGCTATGTGATGCCCGGGCGAGATCCGGGCATTTTTTTTGTGGATGAAAGTGACAGGGGTTCTTGATAGTATCACTTGATATTATCATAAGGTGTATGGTAAAGAAATTACTATTGAAGTCAATGCTGACGAAGGAATTGAGTAAAAAAAAGAAACTAAAAAAATAAGTAGCTCTTTCAATCTGTAGTACCGACCAATCATTGACCTAAGAAACTGGAGCGTAAAGAAAATGAAATCTGTGAACGTAAAGAAAACTCTTTTGTCTGAGTGCGGGACAAAATAAGATTCTAAACATAGAGCGCTACCGCACGAGTTTTAGAGTTTTTAGAGAACAGATTTCATTTTTAGCGGAAGGTTTTAAGTCTTGAACTTTTGGTTCATTTTGCTTCAAGGCAAAAGAACATTAAATAAAAAAAAAGCAGGTTCAATGGAACCTGCTTTACATTATATTTTTACAATACTATTGTCAATTACTTCAATGTAAACTTCACCTTCGTCTTAATCGCATCCGAAGAATTTCCAATCTGCGCCTCAAAATCTCCAGGCTCAGCCGTCCATTCATGCTTATCTGCATCAAAATAGCTCAATGCCGTTTTATCAATCGTGAAAGTCACTTCCTTCTGCTCACCGGGATTTAGATATACCTTTTCGAAACCTTTCAGTTCCTTTGCAGGACGTGGTACAGAAGCTTTATTATCACTGATGTATAACTGGGCTACTTCAGCACCGGCTTTCTTCCCTGTATTTTTTACAGTTACGGTGAATGTGATCTTATCGTCCTGGGATATCACTTTTTTATCAGCAGAAGCCTTTCCAAACTCAAATGTAGTGTAGCTCAATCCATGCCCGAAGCTGAACAAAGGCTTGATTTTCTTCGTATCATGCCAACGATAGCCTACAAAAACACCCTCATTATAAGTAATATTGATCGGGTTTTTCTGATCTTTTCCTTTTCCGGCTGCCAGTTCATCTTTTTGTCCCGGATATTCTCCCAACTGATGGGCTGAATTATCTTCCAGCTTCACAGGGAAAGTAAACGGAAGTTTTCCCGACGGGTTTGCATCACCAGCCAATACAGAAGCGATAGAATTTCCGGCCTCGGAACCAAGATACCAGGACTGTACAACAGAAGGAACTTCTTTAATCCATGGCATAGCCACCGCGTTTCCGGAAACCAGAACAACTGCAAGATTTTTATTCGCTTTTGCTAATGCGGAAATCAAATTGTCCTGATTGTAGGGAAGTCCGTAACTTTTTCTGTCGTTCCCTTCACTGTCCTGGAAGTCAGACTTATTCAATCCTCCTACGAAAATCACATAGTCGGATTTTTTGGCTAATTCTACAGCTTCGTTCAATAATTCAGCTGCAGAACGGTCATCTTTCAGGTCCTGTCCGGATTTTACCCCGTTATATTCTCCGCCGATGTCACCTACATAACCCCTTGCATACTGTACATCAGTCTGCTTTCCAAACCTGGATTTGATTCCGTCTAATGGAAGGGTTTCATATTTTACTTTTAAAGAAGAAGATCCGCCGCCAACCGTCATGATCTTGATGGCATTTTCACCGATAACGGCAATTTTTTTAGCTTTATTAATATCGATAGGAAGTATATTTCCCTGATTTTTCAGCAAAACAATTCCTTCTTCGCCAATCTCTTTGGCTACGGCTTTATGTTCTTCAGAAGCAATATTTCCGAAAGGTTTATTCCTGTTCATCGTAGTTTTGTAGGCTAAACGAAGTAATCTGGTTACTTTATCGTCAAGTTCCTGTGTTCCTACTTTTCCAGCTTTGATGAGGTCTAAATAAGGTTTTGCTAAATAATAATTGTCGTAAGCATTTTTAGTTCCGGCAGAAAGTCCATTCGTCCAGCTCCCGAATTCAAGATCCAGTCCATTATGGATAGCCTGTTCCGTATTGTTGACCGCTCCCCAGTCCGATACTACAACGCCTTTATAACCCCATTCTTTTTTCAGAATGTCATTTAAAAGATATTGATTCTGGCTGGCATACTGATTTTTGTACATATCATAAGCACCCATGATCGTCCAGGAATCCCCTTCCGTTACTGCTGCTTTGAAAGGTGGAAGATAGATTTCATAAAGCGTCCTGTCATCTACATTAACATTGCTTGTATGACGGAACATTTCTTGATTGTTTAGAGCAAAATGCTTCACAGAAGTCGCTACACCATTGGATTGCACCCCCTGGATGTACGGAACTACCATTTTTGAAGTTAAATAAGGATCTTCACCCATATATTCGAAGTTTCTTCCGTTCAAAGGTGTTCTGTAGATATTGACACCGGGTCCGAGAAGAATATCTTTTTTTCTGTATCGGGCTTCTTCGCCCAGAGCTTTTCCATAATTCCAGGACATTTTTTTGTTCCATGTTGCAGAAAGCGCAGTGAGGGCGGGGTAGGCAATGATAGAGTCATTCGTCCAACCGGCCTGGTCCCATTCGTCCCACATCACTTCCGGACGTACGCCGTGAGGACCGTCTGTGGTCCAGAATTCAGGAATTCCCAGTCTTGGAACACCGGGTGAGCTGAATTTGGACTGTGCATGCAGCATAGCCACCTTTTCTTCTACGGTCATTCGGGAAAGAGCATCCTGAATACGCTGCTCTACAGGTTTTGATTCATCTAAATAAACGGGTTGAGTATGATTCTGAGCCATATATGAAGCGGCAATAAAAGTGAATAAACTTACAATGGCGGTTTTTTTGAACATAAAATGCCTTTTTATTGATTAACAACAAAAGTAAGTAAAATTTTTATTATCTCAAATTGAGAAAATAAATTTAATCAATAAATTTATTTGATCTCGGGCTTCGAAGTTTGAGGGTAGGAGAGTGGGGGGTATGGGTTTCGTATTCCTAGGTTTTGAGCTCTAAACCTCTCTGGCTCTTAAACCCCAGTAACCGTAACAAATTCATCACCAATTACTCATTACTGATCACTCATGATCCTCCCATCCCTTTACAGCGCCACCTTTAAAGATCTCATCAGCTTTTTTAGCCACTTCATCAGACTGGTAGGCCTTGACAAAGTTTTTAACTTTGGCAGAATTTTTATTGTCATGGGTCGCAACGATTACATTGACGTATGGAGAATCTTTATCCTCGCTGAAGACGCCCTGTTTAGCAGGATCTAATCCAGCTTGTGATGCGAAATTATTGTTGATAATCGCGATAACTACTTCTTTGTCGTCCAAAACTCTTGGAAGTTGTGGAGCTTCAATCTCTAGGATTTTAAGCTGCTTAGGATTTTCGGTGATATCGGTAACTTTTGGCAGTAATCCTGTTCCTTCTTTCAGTTTTAAAAGTCCGTTTTTCTGAAGAAGAAGGAGGGAACGTCCTTCGTTGGTGGGGTCATTGGGAATCACAATTGTACTCCCGTTCTGAAGCTGGCTGATTGTTCTGATCTTTTTTGAATAAGCTACAATAGGATACACAAAAGTATTTCCTACCACAGCCAGTTTATAGCCTCTCTGCTTCGACTGCTCGTTCAGGTAAGGAACATGCTGGAAAGCATTGGCTTCAATATCTCCGTTGTTCAAAGCCTCATTAGGGACCACATAATCATTGAAGGGAATCAGTTCCACATCAAGATTGTATTTTTCCTTGGCTACTTTTTTAGCAGCTTCGGCAATTTCCAGTTCCGGGCCGTAAGTAATTCCTACCACGATATGATTCGGATCATCTTTCTTTCCTGAACATGCGTTGAATACGAGAAGTCCAGCCGCTAAAACGGCTATGATTTTTATCTTTTTCATTAGATTTTTTTATCATTAAGGTAGCTGAGGCACTCGAAGCCACCTTTAATTATTAGAATTATATTTTAAATTTCCGGTTTTTGACTTACCTGTGATCAAATTTTTTAGCCAATCTGTCACCCGCAAACTGAATAATAAACACCAGTGCTACCAACAGCACTAATACCACGTTCATAATCACAGCATCATAACCGATGTAACCGTATTGATATCCGATCTGTCCCAGTCCACCGGCTCCCAAAGCTCCACCCATTGCAGAATAACCCACCAAAGTGATCAGGGTGATCGCTGCATTGTTGATCAGGGAAGGAAGCGCTTCAGGAAGCAAGACTTTCCGGATAATCTGCAAAGGGGATGCACCCAAAGCTCTGGCTGTTTCTATCAAGCCATGCGGAACCTCAAGAAGGCTGTTTTCTACCAGTCTGGCGATAAACGGAGCTGCTCCTACACTTAACGGTACCAAAGCGGCATTCATACCGATGGAAGTTCCAATGATCACCCTTGTGAAAGGGATCATCCAGACAATTAAAATAATAAAAGGAATGGACCTGAAAATATTAACCAGAATAGAAATAATCCTGTAATAAATTTTGTTTTCCAGCAGCTGTCCTTTTCTTGTTAAAAACAATAAAATTCCTACCGGAAGGCCTAAAACAAATCCAAAAAATCCTGAAACAAACGTCATATAAACCGTCTCCCAAAGTCCCTTTCCCAAAAGAGCAATTACCGAGTCACTAAGCATATCCTTTTACTGTATTTTGAATTTTATTCTGGTTAAAATAATAGATCGCTTTCTGGTTTTCTTCGGTTTCACCCTGCAGCTGAAGCAGAAGTTTTCCGAAATTAGAGTCACCGAGATATTCTACATCGGCTTTCAGAAGTCGGTAAGGTATTTTGTATTGATCATAAAGCGTTGAAAGCAGTTTTTCAACACTGATATGTTCATTGAGTTCTATTTCAACCAGCGGAAATAAACCGTCTTGCGGCTCTTTCTGAAGTTTTTTATTGAGTTCCTGAGGAATCGTCATGATATCTGAATTTATAAATTGTCGGATCACCGGATTTTCTTTATCCGAGATGATCTCGCTTAATGTTCCTTTTGCTAATAATTTTCCTTTGTCTATAACCGCCACATGATTGCAAACGGCCTTGATGACTTCCATTTCATGCGTGATAAGCAGGATGGTAATACCAAGCCTTTGGTTAATATCCCTCAAAAGCTGCAGAATAGACTGTGTGGTTGCCGGATCCAGCGCGCTTGTGGCTTCGTCACAGAGAAGGAGGTAAGGATCATTCGCTAAAGCCCTTGCGATGGCTACTCTTTGCTTCTGCCCTCCGGAAAGGCTTTTGGGGTAATCATTGGCCTTTTCTTCCAGTCCTACGATCTTCAGCAGTTCATTTACTTTTCTCTTAATCTCATCTTTACTGATGTGATCCAGTTCTAATGAAAGTGCTACATTATCAAAAACCGTTCTCGAGGAAAGCAGATTGAAATGCTGGAAAATCATACCTATTTTTTTCCGTTCAGCAGCGAGCTGTTTTGAGCTTAGCTGAATGAAATCCTTCCCGTTGATGATGATCTGACCTTCATCAGGTCTTTCCAGAAGATTCACAGTACGGATCAAAGTACTTTTTCCTGCCCCGGAAAACCCGATGATCCCAACAATATCTCCTTTTTCTATGCTCAGGCTTACCTGATCCAGAGCTTTGAAGGACTGCTTTTTCTGATGAAATGTCTTTGAAATGTTTTTGATTTCTATCATTTTTAATGTCTAGTTTTAATTTTAAATAGGCTGATACGGTCGTGATGTCTTATTGAAAAACCGTTTCATTCTTCTTATCTTCACTTTTGATCTTTTTGAAAGTTTGAAGTACTTAGTTACATTGGTGAGCAAAACTCCCACTAAGATCACGGATAATCCGTAGAGCTGACTTCCGTTAATAGTCTGTCCTGCTACGATCCAGCCTGCCAATACGGTAACAATAGGGTTGATATAAGTATGTGTACTTACCAAAGCTGCAGGTTTTACGGAAAGCAGCCATATGTAAGATAAATAAGCGACTATCGATCCGAAGAACACCAGGAACAGAACACCAGCCCATGCCGATACCGGAACATTGGAGAATGAAAAACCATGCCATTCTTTTCTGAATGCAGCAATAATAAAGGCGGCAACACCTGCTGTGATTAATTGCTGGGCAATGTTCATAAATGTGGATTGTGAGGCCGGGTTTTTCTTTGAATATAAAGATCCCAAAACCCAGGCCACAGAACTTAATGCCAGTACAATAAATGCGGTGATTCGAAGGTTTCCGTCTGTTGCTGCATGGTGTGCACTGGAAACGCTTCCGTTCAGGAATAAGATTAAGCCTACAAATCCAATAATTAGACCTATTGGGATGAATTTATCTGAAAAATAATACTTCCAGTTTTTCTTATCAATAGCAATAAACCAGAACGGTCCCGTTGCAATGGCAATCGCTGCTTCAGAAGCCGATACATACTGCTCGCCCCAGGCGACAAGACCGGTTCCACCAGTAAGAATAAGGATTCCTGTGACGGCATTCTTTTTCCAGTTGATGAGAGAATTGGCTTTTTCACCCTTAGCAAGCAGCCAGCCTATCATCAGAAGCCCTGCCGCCAGGAAACGGAATCCGGAAAGAATAAAAGGAGGAAACCCTTTAAGACCGAATGAAATGGCGAGGAATGTAATTCCCCAAATCACGTAAATATTGATAAAAGCCACCGGCACCAGCCAGCTGTTTTTAGAAGTGCTCATTCTGTATGTTTTTTGTGTAATGTGTACTAAAATAAAAAGGCCCTACAACGTGGTAAGGCCTTTAGAATATGTAATATAAAAATAAGGTCAGCCACGGGATTTCTGATGCATAGGCATACAGTTGCACATCATCATAGTTTTGATGGTCTGTTTCTTCACTGATTGATGTTTAAATCCTTGTATCATTTTGTTTTTCTTTTCCTGAATACGGTTGCAAGTATAGGACATATATTTTTATTAGTCCACTAAAACAATAGACTTTTTAATGTTTTTTGTTTTATGAATTTTTAATCAATTGTTTTTCAATGAATTAATTTATTTTAAGTTTTGTTAATATTCATAGATAATAAACTTTTTTATTGCTTAATTCTACTTAGATTATTAAAGAAAGACGTTTAACCATTATTTTTCTATACCCTCAACAAGTCGCTACAACTCCGAACTAAATTAGCAAAATCCAAAAAAAATCCCGACTTTTGTCCCCCTTCAATAATTCCGAAATTCATGAAACTTTGTATTGCCGAAAAGCCCAGTGTTGCCAGAGATATCGCCAAAGTATTAGGTGCTACCACGCCTAAACAGGGCTATATGGAAGGTAACGGATACTGTGTGACATGGACGTTCGGGCACCTTTGCACCTTAAAGGAACCTCACGATTATGGCCCTCAATACAAATCTTGGAATTTGTTTTTGTTACCTATAATTCCAGCCAGTTTTGGGATCAAATTAATCCCTAACAAAGGCGTGGAAAACCAGTTCAAAGTCATTGAAAGATTGGTGGAAGAATGTGATGAGGTCATTAACTGTGGTGATGCCGGGCAGGAAGGAGAGCTGATCCAGAGATGGGTTTTGCAGAAAGCAAAATGTAATAAACCCGTTCAGCGTTTATGGATCTCGTCCCTTACCGAAGAAGCAATTAAAGAAGGTTTTGAGAACCTGAAACCGGCTGAAGAGTATAAAAACCTTTACCTCGCAGGAAATGCAAGAGCGATTGGTGACTGGTTGCTGGGAATTAATGCGACGAGGTTATTTACCAAGAAGTTTGGCGGTAATAAAGCTGTTCTTTCCATCGGGAGAGTGCAGACACCAACTTTGGCCATGCTGGTTCAGCGTCAGAAAGAGATTGATGCATTCAATACCGAGGAATATTGGGAACTTAAAACCAAATACCGTGATGTTATTTTCAATGCAGCGATCGACAGGTTGAAAACTTTAGACCGTGCAGAGAAAGGTTTGGAATATCTTAAAGTCAATCCTTTTGAAATTGTCTCTTTTGAAATTAAAGAAGGAAAAGAAAAAAATCCCAGACTTTTCGATTTGACAGGACTTCAGGTAGAAGCCAACAAAAAATATGGTTACTCCGCAGAGAGTACACTAAATTATATCCAGAGTCTGTACGAAAAAAAGCATGTGACTTATCCGCGTGTAGATACCACTTATCTATCCGAGAGTCTGTATCCGAAAATAGAAGGCATTCTCCGGAAAATGCATTTTTATCAGGATCTGGTTTCCCCGTTACTGGAAGGACCTATTCCTAAGTCAAAAGCAGTTTTTGATGATACGAAAGTGACCGATCACCATGCAATTATCCCTACAGAAGTTCCGCCTTCTCAAAACCTGAGCAGAGAAGAGAAGTTAGTGTATGACCTGATTGCAAAACGTTTTATCTCTGTTTTTTATCCTGAATGTAAAATTTCCAATACATTAGTAGAAGGAAAAGTAGGAACTATTCCTTTCAAAACCAGCGGAAGACAGGTGCTGGAACCGGGATGGAGAGCGGTTTATGCAAAAGAACCTAAAGAAGAATCAACTGATAAAGAAAAAGAGAAGGAAGAAGAACAGACCATCCCTGAATTTACCGTTGGGGAAACCGGACCTCACGATCCAATGATCCACCAGGGAAAGACGACACCACCAAAACCTTACACCGAAGCAACTCTACTGAGGGCGATGGAAACTGCCGGAAAACAGGTAGAGGACGAAGAATTGCGTGAGCTTCTGAAGAATAACGGGATCGGAAGACCATCTACCCGTGCTAATATCATTGAAACCCTTTTCAAAAGAAAGTATATCGAGAAGAAAAGGAAAAATCTGATTGCCACTCAAACCGGAATTCAGTTGATTGATACTATTGAAGACGAACTGCTAAAAAGTCCCGAGTTAACCGGAGAATGGGAGTCAAAACTTCGTAAAATTGAAAGCGGTGAATATGAAGCCAACCAGTTTAAGGAAGAGCTGATTCAGATGGTGACGGAACTGACCGAAAAAGTGGTGTATGGAAAAGGGAAAGTGATTACATTGTACGAAGAAAAAGAAGAAGCCAAAGAAAAGAAAAAACGCGAACCTGTCGTAAAAAAAGAGCTTCAGTCCTGGGAAGAAACCAAATGTCCGAAATGTAAAGAACATCACCTGATCAAAGGAAAAGCAGCTGTTGGTTGTTCCGATTTCAAGAATTGTGGTTTCAAAATTACTTTTGATATTTTCGGTAAGAAATTATCAGATAAACAGCTTTTAGATCTTGTTTTAAAAGGTAAAACTTCAAAACTGAAAGGTTTCACTACCCATTCGGAAGCATTGACAGAGGGAATTTTAGCACTTGGAGAAGATTTCCATGTACAGCTTTCTTAAATTTAACGGAATAATTTATCGTACCAGCCACTGATGTCTTTTTTGATAGCATCATGGTATTTGCATAAGATCTGCGCCAGTTCCAGTTCGGACCTTTCAGATTTGTAAGAATTTAAGGTCAGATAACCAAAAAAGTTTCCATCCTGATCAACAATGGCAGGAGGATATGAAGCATAATTGCTCCACGGAGAATATGTACTGTATGAACTTCCATAGTTTCCGGAACCGTTCCATATGGATTTTGAGCTGAGCACATTTCCATAATCACTGTAGGAATTCCAGATCGAATTTTTATCAAAAGTATCGCAATTTAAGCATCCAAGATATTGATCCTGGTTGGAACCGCCGTACAGATGTAATGTCTGGGCCTGAAAAATACAACAAACTAGAAGGCCTAAAAATGTGAAGATCTTTGTTGTGGTCATACGGATACTATTTACTGCAAAGCTACTATAAACCCTATTATTTAACCACAAAAGTCACAAAAGTTTTTAATTCATTGAATACTTAATTTCAAAAGTTTTTACCGTCCTGAAAACAAGTATATAAGGAGGAAATCAAAGATTTTCATAGAAACTTAAGTGTGATCTAATGCACAATGTATTTAACTTAAAAGCTTAAGCGTTTAAAAACTTGTTGAAATTTTGAAATTTCAGTAGTAAGAAGCAAACTTGTTTCAAATTTTCTGGCATTTCTAAAAACATTTGTGTACTTTGTATTTACATTCAGATTAAATAAATATTCATGACTCCGGAAAAAAAGAAACTCATGACAGACAGCTTCGGCCGCTCAGAAACATTGAAATTTTACAATGCCGAACTGTTGGAGGTAGACACCGATTTCGTCTCGATCAAAATTCCTAAAATGGAAATGATGACCCGGAAAGCCGGAATGTTCAATGGAGCTATGATCGCTTCTCTGGTGGATGTTTCTTCAGGATATGCATCGGTAAGCCATTATAAAGATGATTGTTATGTAGTGACTGTTGAACTGAAGGTGAACTATCTTCGTCCTGCAATGGGAGATGCCCTCATATCGAGGTCATATGTTGTAAAAGGGGGTGCAAAAATCATTGTGGTAAGAACTGAAATTTATGTTTTTGATGAAAACACAGGTTCAGAAAGCCATGTGGCCACTTCATTGGTAACCATGATGAGGATCAAATAAATAGAAAACGTAACCAAAAAATATCCAGTAAATAAAGGGATTACCAGCTTTTTTTAGGGTTAATGGAACAGGATTTGCAACGTAAATAACATAACATTAAAAAATAATAATATGAACTTAATTATCAGGCTGTTCATTACAGCAATCGTTGCCTACCTTTTGACTAAGGTGCTTCCGGGTGTACATTTCGAAGGATTTTCTTCGGCCATTATTTTTGCCATCGTATTGGGGGTATTAAATATTTTTGTAAAGCCTATTCTGGGACTTTTAGGTCTTCCGCTTACGATCATTACATTAGGATTATTTGCTTTAGTGATCAATGCATTGATTATTCTGATCGCAGATTATTTTATAGACAGTATGGTGGTAGACGGTTTCTGGTGGGCACTTATTTTCAGTGTGTTGCTGTCATTTGTAACTTCACTGGCTAATTCCATGTTTTCAGATGGAGATTAATTAATCCACTATTAGATACAATACTAGGTCTGCTGTTTTTACGGCAGACTTTTTTATTGCTTTGAATACGATGAAGAAGTCTCATTTGGGACCATATTGTCATTTCTGGAAATATTTAGACTGAAAGCAGGATAAATCAAAACTTTAATGTTAATTCTTTCGTTCATTTTTATTTTAAATACTAACTTTGGCCATCTTTGAATTAAATAAAAGGAGTTATGAAATCAGTACGATTAATAATTCCGTTAAAAATGAATATCAACATATGAAACTTAAGTACAGTCTGCTGGCTCTGGCAGCTCCGCTCTTAATGAATGCACAACAGTTAATGACGCCTGAAATTCTTTGGACTTTGAAAAAAGTAGGAGTACAGGCCGTTTCACCGGATCAGTCTTCATTGATCTATAAAGTAGGACAGGTAGATCTGAAAACAGAAAAGACAAAAAATGAGAACTACTTTCTCAATGTTCTTAATAACCAGTCTTCCAAAATAGATTTCGGTAAAAAAGCCCTTATTCAGTGGGATAAAAACGGGATTTATGCACAGGAAGGAGATAAGATTTTTCTTTCAAAAGACAACGGAAAAACCTGGTCTGAATTTTACACCATTGGAGAAGTTGATAACATTGTGATCTCTCCCGATGGTAAAAAAATTGCGTTCAGCAAACAGGTTCTGGTAGAAAAACTAATGGGGAAAGACAAATACAGCGATACCCCTAAAACGACAGCCCAGGTATATACGGATCTGAACCACAGACACTGGGATTATTTCAATGAAGGAAAATACAACCATGTATTTGTAGTCAATACCACGGATAAAGCAGAATCTGCAAAAGATCTTTTGGATGGTAAAACATGGGATTCTCCTCAAAGACCTTTCGGAGGAGCAGAAGACTTTATCTGGAGCCCGGATTCCTCTCAGCTTTTATACGTTACCAAACCTAAAAGCGGAAAAGAATATGCTACAAGCACCAACACAGATATTTTTGCTTACGACCTTGCTTCAGGAACAACAAAGAATTTAACCGAATCCAATAAAGGGTATGATGTTAATCCAAAATTCAGTCCGGACGGAAAATCACTGGCTTGGCAAAGTATGGCCAGAGATGGTTATGAAGCCGATAAAAATGATATAAAGATCATGGACTGGAAATCTGGCAAAACTACGAATCTTACTGCCGGATGGGATGAAAGTGTTTCAGGAGATGTATTCTGGAGCGGTGATTCAAAAGCCATTTATTTTACAGCAGCATTCAGAGGTACAAAGCAGCTTTTCTCTTTAGATCCTAAGTCAGCAAAAGTACAGCAGATTACAAAAGGTGATTTCGATGTCAATGAGATCTTTACCGACAATAAATCTTCAGTTTTAGTAGGAAGAACAGACATAAATCATGCAACGGAATTATTCTCCGTCAATCTGAAAAATGGTGAAATGAAGCAGGTGACCGAAGTCAACAAAGATACTTATGCTAAGTTGACCCAAGGTAAATCTGAACTTAAAATGGTGAAAACATCAGACGGCAAAGAGATGGGGGTTTGGTTCCATTATCCACCGAACTTTGACCCGAATAAGAAATATCCTACATTGGTATATTGCCAGGGAGGTCCGCAATCTGCACTGACGCAGTATTTCAGTACAAGATGGAACTTCTCTTTAATGGCAGCTAACGGATATATCATTGTTGCCCCAAACAGAAGAGGAATGCCGGGATGGGGAACAAAATGGAATGAAGATATTTCTAAAGACTGGGGCGGACAGCCGATGAGAGATTATCTGGCAGCAACAGATTTTGCAAAAACTTTACCTTATGTAGATGGCGAAAGAGTAGCCGCAGTAGGAGCGAGCTATGGAGGATACAGTGTATTTATGTTGGCTGGAATCCATGAAAACAGATTTAAAACATTCATCGCACACGATGGATTGTTCGACATGAAATCATGGTACCTTACTACAGAAGAGCTTTGGTTTGCGAACTGGGACCTTGGTTCTCCATGGGAAAAACCACTTCCAAAGGCATACACAGAATTCAATCCAAGCAATTTTGTTGAAAAATGGAACAAGCCTATTATGATTGTTCAGGGAGGAATCGATTTCCGTGTACCTTACGAGCAGGGGCAGGAAGCTTTCCAGGCAGCCAAGTTAAGAGGATTGAAATCTAAATTAGTTTACTTTCCGAACGAAAACCACTGGGTACTTCATCCGCAAAACGGATTGGTATGGCAGAGAGAATTCTTCGACTGGCTGAAGGAAACTTTGTAATGAAAATATAAATGAATAAACGGAAATATTAATTTTCAATGTTCAAAATTCAATAAGAGCGGGCTTTAGCCCGCTTTTTGTTTTCAGATTTGAGAGGCTTTAGCCAAACCTTATATATTTGAGTATGCAAAACAGAATTTCCTCCTTTCCGCCAATAATCGATGATCAGTCTGAAATTTTAATTTTAGGCTCAATTCCCGGAGTAAAATCTTTGGAGAAACAACAGTATTATGCGCATCCGCAGAATAAATTCTGGATCATTATTTTTGAATTGTTCAATGAAGAATTTACTGAAAATTATCCTGAACGGATAAATATTTTAAAGAAACATCATATAGCAGTCTGGGACGTTATAGACTCCTGCGAAAGAAAAGGAAGCCTGGATTCGGAGATCAGAAATGAAGAAGCCAATCAAATTGATGAACTTCTGGAAGAACATCCCAATATTAGAGCTATCTTTTGTAACGGAGGAAAATCATACAAAAACCTCCAAAAGCTTTTAGGGAAAAATTATAGGTTGCCAATAGTTCAGCTACCTTCAACAAGCCCGCTTCATACGGTGTCATTGGATAAGAAACTGGAAGAGTGGAAGAAGATTCTGGAGTTCTTAATGTAAAATTTTCACTACAAAAATCACAGAGGTTTTGACGAATAAACGCAATGTAGTTAGTCATTACGAGGAGAGTATCGACGAAGCAATCTCATATTAAAGCAGATTTTCATGTCAGAGAGATTATAAAATTCTTCCGGGAGATTGCTTCGCTACGCTCGCAGTGACTGACTTTGTAGCAATCTATAAGATCTGTGGAAAAACTAATCAACACGCAGATATTCCCTTAATCCTTTCAGCAGCTCCAGTTGATTTCTTGTTCTGTCCAGGTTATGATTAGCATATTTCGTAGCATAGTAAGTATTCCCATTCAGATAATCAGTCAGAAAACGGATAGCCTGAATATAGATGACAGTCTGCGCAGCATAGTCAAGGTTTTCAAGCTCCTCAAAAGTCAGTTTATCTTTTAAATACAACAGAAATCCATCTTTTACGGTTCTGTAAATTTGAGGGTTAAAATTGTTTTCGGCATTTCCATCATCCTCATCCAAAGTATTGGTATAAGACCTTGCCATATCACCGAAATCGTACAGGATCGTAGAAACAGTTACCGTATCCAGGTCAATAACAGCCAGAGGCCTTGAGTTTTCGTCAAAAAGAATATTTCTTACATTGGGGTCTCCGTGTATGATTCTTTTAGGTAATAAACCGTTTTTTTCCATTTCGATCCATTTTTGCGGAAGAAAAAGCAGCTTATCCATCATTTCGATTTGTGGTCCGGCATTTTTCAGCAGGTCTTCATTCGCATATCGTAAAGAAGCCTGATAATCAAGGATTCTTTTCTCAAAATTAATAAAATCGGGAATCGGAGGCTGAATATCCGGAAGATGTTCGGGATTGATCATATTTAAAAAACACCCTACAGCTTTTGCAGATTCGTAGGCAGTTTTGATATCGGGAATCTTAAAGAAAGTTCTTGTATCCTCAATAAAGCTGAGCATTCTCCAGGATCCTCCTTCCTCATCTTTCACAATAAAATTTCCGGCTAACGTTGGTTTTGGTATGACCGGCTGTAGAGGATAGTCTCTACCTGCCAGCATTTCATTGATCAGAATATGATTACGGGTAATGATTTCCGGAAACTGAAATACCTGAGTGTTGATTCTTTGAAGGATGAACTTTTCCTCAGAATCTTTATTCTCTACCAAATAAGTAGTATTGATCAGCCCGTTGGTAATAGGAGTGATGCTGCAATTTTCAGTTCCGGTAAATCCGGTAACAATTTGTTTTAATTCCATAGATCTTCAGGATATCTGTTATTTTTGATCTCTGATGCCAGAAAATCTTTAATACTGCTTTTATCATCTGCATAGGTAACACCCATCCACTTTGAAGGAGAGGTTTTCACCAATATCTTTGCTTTTTTCTCGTCAATCATTTTCTGTACGGCAGAAGGAACATAAAATTCCTGTGAGGGCTCCGGATCTGACTTTATGAAATCATTAAAATACATTTCGAGAGCATTAAAAATATCCGGATTAAAAATGAAAAAATTCATAGATACCAGCGTATTGGAAGCTATTTCTATATTCTTTCCTTTTTCAGTATACATAATCAGGTTTCCTTCCTTTCGGATAGAGGTCTGTTCCTCTATTTTTACAAGGTAATTATCTGCATCTAAAGTACATATTCCCCTGGCTACATTTCCATTTCCACTTAAAGTAGATGCTACAGGATAAGCAGCCATTCCAAACTGTGATTCTGAAATGTGCAGGGCGATTTCCTCAGACGCCCGTTGATAAACCTCTTTCCCATAAAAATCATCTGCATTAATCATTACAAAAGGTTCCTGTATGGCACTTTTTGCACAGAGAACAGCATGGCCCGTTCCCCACGGTTTTTCTCTCCCTGATGAATCATAATCTTGGGGCAGAAAGCTTTCTTTTTCCTGATATACCCAATGAAGTTCAAACTGTTCTTTCTGGGATATTGTATTTAATCTTTCAATATAACTTTCCGGGATACGTCTGTTGACAATAATAACGACCTTACTGAAGTCGGCTTCCAATGCATCATATATGGAATATTCCAGGATGGGTGAACCGTTATCCAGTATTCCGTCTATCTGTTTCAGGCCTTTATAGCGGCTTCCCAGGCCCCCGGCTAATATAAGCAGTGCTTTTTTAGAACTCATCTGTCATTCCAAATACAGGTTTACGGGTCTTCCATTTTCCATTGGTGAAATCCGGAATATCAACAGCCTGGCCTCCTTTAGCAATAGATTCTTCGCTGAGCGGTGTGATAGAATACCATAGAGCAAGATCGTACACATCCATCGGGAATTCTATATTTCGCTTGATACATTCGATGAAGGTATTCATGACAAAGAAATCCATTCCGCCGTGGCCTGCGCCTGCAGCTGTATCTTCAAATTTTTTCCATATCGGATGGTCAAATTCTTTCATCCATTTTTCCGTATTTTCCCATCGGTGCGTGTGATTCATTGTTTTTTCAAAATAAATATGCCCCTGGTTAAAATCTCCCCAACCGAAATCCTGCCACAAACCTTCCGTTCCCTGCACCCGGAATCCGAGATCATAAGGGCGTTGTAAGCTCGTATCATGGGTTAAAAGGATGGTTTCTCCATTAGCACAGGCAATCTGTGTAGTAACAATATCTCCCTGGTTGAATTTTACTTTGGCATTCGGATGATTTTCGCCGCCTTTAGGATGCTCCACAATGTATTTGTGCAGTCCCACAGACTTTGAAGAGAATGAGGAAAGTCTCGTCAGGCGGTTGCCACGGTTAATATCCATCATCACTGCCACAGGCCCCAATCCGTGCGTTGGATAAAGCTCACCGTTGCGTTTTACATAATGTTCTGTTCTCCAATGTGCTTCACTGAATCCCTTTTCTCCGAATTCAGCACCCGAATTGTAGGGCGTAACACCGTCATTGAAAAGAACTCCTCTTAAATCATGCTGATAGCCGCCTCTTCCGTGAACCAACTCTCCAAACATCCCTTTACGGACCATATTCAGAACAGCCATGATATCTCTGCGGTAGCATACATTCTCCATCATGAAAATAGGAACTTTTGTTTCTTCATATACCTTTACAAATTCCCAGCAGTCCTGAAGCTTTATCGCTCCGGAAACTTCCATACCAACAATTTTTTTTGCCCTCATGGCCTCGGTACCCTGTGGAAGATGCCATTCCCATGGAGTAGCAATTACTACTGCATCAATGTTTTTTAATTTTAAAAGATTCCGGTAGTCGTAGTCACCGTTTGAAAATTCCTGGGCCGCAGATTTATTATTGTCTTTTAATATTTTCTGCGATGCAGCAAGCATTCTTTTATCAGGATCTGCAAAAGCCACAATTTCTACGTCATTGCGTTTTGCCAGCAGCTTTACGTGTTCCTGCCCGCGGAGTCCTACACCGATAAAACCGACACGGATTTTTTTATCTGATTTAAAATCATTGGAATAGGCAAATAAAGAATTAGGTAGAACCAATGCCCCAAAGCTTGCGAGGGCAGCGGTCTTAATAAAGTTTCTGCGTGAAGAGGTGGTGTCCATTAAAATTTTTTCCTTAAATATATTAAAAAGTTGCGAAGTAGGGGGTATTGGGTGCTGGTTTTGAGCTGTGGAATCGGGGATTTAAAATCCGGTGTGAAAATAAAAACGGCTGTCCTGATATGAGGAGCAGCCGTTACAATCATCAATTTTTAATATTATTTTTCCGTGAAATATACTTCTTCGTACGGCTGAATCAGTACCCATCCGTTTCCTGAAAACTTCATTTGAAATTCTTCCCCGCTTCCTCTTCCGATAAGGCTTTTGAAAGAAACATTGGTTTTCAGATCCGGGCTTAAGTTTCCGGACCATGCTACGGTAGCATTAGGATCTGTGAAAACAGGATTTTCCGGAGTAACCATAAGAGTTAATGGCTCACCATGAGTCGTTATTGCAATATGTCCGGTTCCGGAAAGTTTTACCTGGAAAAGACCGCCAGCCATCATTCCGGCAACGCTTTTAAGCATAGTGATATCACTTTTTATATTCTGTTCGTGGGCAAGAACATCATTCCCGTTCACACATACCGACTCATTGTTCAGATAAAGGATACGAACTTTCTTTCCGGCATCTGCCACATAAAGTTTACCATTTCCTTCGGCTTTCATCAGTTTGCTTCCTTCGCCGCTGATCGCTTTCTTTAAAAGATTACCGATACCTCCGGCCAGCATTCCCTGTCTTTCGAAGTTGATGCCTCCTACATAACCTACCATACTTCCTCGTTTGGTCCATACAGCCTGATTGTTGAGGTTAATTTCCAGCATATGGGGAGTTTCAAGCTCAAAATAATCTCTCTGTTGTGGATTTTCTTTAGTTTCGTTGACGAAAGCTTCCAATGAATATTTGCTCATAGTGTAAATTGTTTTTAAATATTTCCAAAAATAATCTTTTTTTCCCTCATGGATCACCGTAGAATCCCGGTTTTCAATTTGATTTAAATAATACTTGACAAAGGGGTATTGAATGTCGTATATTTGCACTCCGAAATTACACTTGTAATTTGAATAATTTTTAAACCGTAATTTAAAAAAATGAAAACATCAGATTTTAATTTTGATCTTCCTGCGGAATTATTAGCAGAACACCCATCTGAACACAGAGACGAAGCCAAATTAATGGTTCTTAACAGAAAAACACAAACCATTGAGCATAAGCTGTTTAAAGATGTTGTGGATTATTTCGAAGAGAAAGATCTATTCATTTTCAACAATACTAAAGTTTTCCCTGCGCGTCTTTATGGAAATAAGGAAAAAACAGGTGCTAAAATTGAAGTTTTCCTTTTAAGAGAGCTGGATAAAGAAACCAGAGTATGGGATGTTCTTGTAGATCCTGCAAGAAAAATCAGAATCGGTAACAAATTATTCTTTACTGAAGATGAATCTTTGGTAGCTGAAGTGATCGATAATACAACTTCAAGAGGAAGAACATTGAGATTCTTATTCGATGGTTCTTATGACGAATTCAGAACAAAACTGAAGGAATTGGGCGAAACTCCACTTCCAAAATATATTAAAAGAGCAGTAGAGCCGGAAGATGCAGAAAGATACCAGACGATCTATGCAAAAATAGAAGGAGCGGTTGCTGCCCCTACAGCAGGTCTTCACTTCTCCAAGCATCTGATGAAGAAGTTGGAGATCAAAGGAATTGATTTTGCTGAAGTAACACTTCACGTTGGTTTAGGAACTTTTAACCCGATTGAGGTGGAAGATCTTTCCAAGCATAAAATGGAGTCCGAAGAAATCATTATCGATGAGAAAAATGCTGACATCATCAATAAAGCGGTAGATGCTCACAGAAGAGTCTGTGCGGTAGGTACTACAACGATGAGAGCATTGGAAACTTCCGTTTCTTCCAACAAAAAGATCTCTGCATTCAACGGTTGGACGAACAAATTTATTTATCCGCCTCACGATTTTGGAGTAGCAAACTCAATGATCACCAACTTCCACACGCCGAAATCAACATTATTGATGATGATTGCTGCATTTGCCGGAAAAGATTTTATCATGCATGCTTATGAAGAAGCCGTAAAAGAAAAGTATAAATTCTATTCTTACGGTGACGCCATGTTAATTCTATAAATTATGTATTAATGTATAATGTACAAAGTATAATGTATTTTTTAGTGGTTTAAAAACTTAAGATAATACATAAGATTATTACTTTGTACATTGTACATCATACTTTTTACAATAATGAAAGATATCCGAGTTTTATCACTAGACCAGCTTAAAGACTATTTTTTGACTTTAGGGGAAAAACCGTTTCGTGCAAAACAGGTTTATGACTGGTTATGGAGTAAAAACCTCCATTCGATTGATGAAATGACGAATCTTTCGAAATCTCTCCGCGAAAAAATTTCCGAAGAGTATACCATCAATCCCGTTTCTGTAGATCAGCTTCAGAGAAGTACGGACGGAACCATCAAAAACGGTGTGAAACTTCATGACGGACTTCTGGTGGAATCTGTTCTTATTCCTACAGAAACAAGAACTACAGCCTGCGTTTCCTCACAGGTGGGATGTTCATTAAACTGTGAATTCTGTGCAACAGCAAGACTCAAAAGAATGAGAAACCTTGAGGTAGCAGAAATTGTAGATCAGGTAGCTCTGATTGACAGTCAAAGCAAAATGTATTTCAACAGACCGCTTTCCAATATCGTTTTCATGGGAATGGGGGAGCCGATGATGAATTACAAAAATGTAGTGGAAGCCATCAGAAAAATCACCCAGCCGGAAGGTCTGGGAATGTCACCAAGAAGAATTACCGTTTCTACATCAGGAATTCCAAAGATGATCAAAATGCTGGCAGATGATGAGCTCCGTGTAAAACTGGCACTTTCGCTTCACTCTGCTATTGAATCCAAACGTAATGAGATCATGCCTTTCTCGGATAAATTTCCGTTGACGGATATTATGGAAGCCCTTCAGTACTGGTACCAGAAAACAGGCTCTGTGATTACTTTTGAATACTGCGTATGGAAAGGAATCAATGATGGGGATGAAGATATCAAAGCTCTGATCAGATACTGTAAACAGGTGCCTTCCAAAGTGAATCTGATCCAATATAACCCTATCGGGGACGGAAAATACGACCAATGCAATAAGCAGGCAGAAGAAAATTATGTACGCCAGCTGGAAAATGCAGGAATTACTGTAATGATCAGAAAAAGCCGCGGTGGAGATATTGATGCGGCCTGTGGGCAGCTTGCCAATAAAACAGCTGATTAAAATTTCCTTAAAAAAGATAAAAATTTCCTTAAAAATTTCCTAAAATCCTACCTTTACATAAACTAATAAGGGATGTTGGATTTCTTTACAGGCGAAGATGGGCTTGAAAATGTCTATGCATGGTCAATTCCGCTTCATGCTACAGTAATTTTAGCAGAAATGATCTACAGCCATATTTCTGAGGCTAAGCTGTATAATGGAAAGGACGTGGTAACGAGTGTCTATCTTGCATTGATGAACTTTGGCCTGGATCTTATCATGAAGGCTTTTGCCATGGGAATCATGTTTTTCTTTTATAATCACAGGCTTTTTACGTGGGATTTCACGGTTTGGTACTGGCTCATCTGTTTTACTGTCACAGATTTTGCCTATTATGTGCTGCATTATGTAGATCATCATTCCAGGGCGTTCTGGGCCGTTCACATTACCCACCACAATTCAGAGTATTTCAACCTTACCACAGGTTTTAGAAGTCCGGTACTACAACCGCTGTACAGGTATCTTTACTTTTCTCCGCTTGCTTTTTTAGGCTTTAATCCGTGGCATATTATGGTGGTTTATGCCATAGGGCAGGTGTACGGAACATGGGTGCATACGCAGGCTGTAAAAAAACTGGGAATACTGGAATACATTCTGGTAACCCCTTCCCATCATAGAGTACATCATGCCTGCAACATCAAATATTTGGACAGGAATATGGGCATGTGCCTCATCATCTGGGATAAAATATTCGGAACCTTCGAAAAGGAAGACCCGGATGTACCCGTAAAGTATGGAATCTATCCAAAAATGCCAGACTATAAGCCAGATACCGTTCTTCTTTATGAATGGAGAGAGATCTGGAAAGACATCAGGCAGCCGGGACTGAAATTTTCCGATCGGATCAATTATATTTTTAATTCTCCAGGCTGGAGACATGACGGTACGGGAAAAACAGTAAGACAATATCAGAAAGATTATTTAAAAAAACAAACTAAAAAGCTGGAATAAAAGCAAAAAATAAAATCAACCTGACAATTTGCAATAGATACGCTGTCTTTATTTAGCCACAAAAGGCACAAACGTTTTTAACATTTAAATTTGAAGCAATAACGCACATCGGCAAAAAGCACACTTAAGTTTTATCTAAATCTTTGATGACCAAAAATCTGCTTGATCTGCGGGAGAAAATTTTTAACCATTAAGCATTTTTAAGTTGTTAAGAATATTAAGGAGAGTTTCACATTAAAGAGGTGCAATCTGAAAATATGTTCAGTCTTTTCCAGTTTCCTAACAAACCCCTATTTTTGCCTTATGAAAAAGCTCCTTCTTTTTACTGCCCTTATTATTTTTCAATTCTCATTTTCACAGCAGACGGAATTTTTAAAAATTAGAAAATACAGAATCGGTTATTTAGATGATAAAATCAAGGAAACATCAGGGCTGAATATTTTCAACGGGAAACTGTATACGTTCAATGACAGCGGTAATGCTCCGGAACTTTTTGAACTGGATGAAACTTCGGGCAATATCAAAAATACATTCACGATCAATGCTAAAAATAAAGACTGGGAGGCTTTGACTAATGATGGAAAGAACTTTTATATTGGAGATATAGGGAATAACGGAGGAATAAGAAGAGATTTGGAAATCTATAAATTACCTTTTGAAAACGGTGATATAAAGAATGATTCCATTACGAAAATATCATTCTATTATTCGGAACAGACAGAATTCATCCCAAAATACACAGATAATGATTTTGATGCAGAGGCCATGATCTATCTGGACGGAAAGCTGCACCTGTTTACCAAAGAATGGAAATCAAAATCAACTTCTCATTACATCATTGATCCTCAATTATCTGAAAAGCAGAAAGCAGAAAAAACAGAATCTTACAAAACCAACTTTGTGGTAACCGATGCTGCTTATTTTAACAGAAAGCTTTATCTGGTAGGCTATACCAAAAAAACGGAAGTCTTTCTCAATGTTTTTACAGAAACGGAATCCGGCATGTTTTTTAAAGAAAAACCAAAACATTATTATCTGGGCAGTGCTTTGGCAATAGGACAGATTGAAGGCATTGCTGTTAATGAGTCGGGAATCTATATTTCAGGAGAAAAATTCAGGTCTGGATTGGGAAGTGCACAGCCGTCCCTCTATTTTATTCCAAATGAAGAACTCAAAGATTAATTTTGTCCTGAAATTGCGTGAAAACAATTATCTTTGTGAGAATTAATTAGTATTTACCTTTCATTCAACAGATTTTGGCAAACATCGTAGAAGAAATCAAACGACCGATCAATGAGGAAATGAAACTTTTCGAACAGAAGTTTTATGAATCGATGCAGAGCAAAGTGCCTTTATTGGATAAAGTAACCCGTTTTATTGTTACTACTAAAGGAAAACAGATGCGTCCTATGTTCGTATTCCTTTGCGCAAAGCTGATAGGTGATGTCAATGAAAAAACCTACCGCGGAGCCTCCATGATAGAGTTGATCCATACCGCAACTCTGGTACACGATGATGTGGTGGATGAAAGTTTCAAAAGACGTAATTTCTTTTCCATCAATGCTTTATGGAAAAACAAAATTGCTGTTTTAGTAGGAGATTATCTTTTGTCAAAATCCGTATTGCTTTCTACAGACCATAAAGATTACGATCTTTTAGGAGTGATCTCCAGAACGATCCGCGAAATGTCCGAAGGCGAGCTTCTCCAGCTGGAAAAGGCCCGAAAACTGGACATTACAGAAGATGTTTACTATGAAATTATCCGTCAGAAGACAGCTACTCTTATTGCTGCCTGCTGTGAAATTGGGGTTTTATCCAATGATGCGGATGAAACTCTGGCTAAAAAGATGATGAACTTCGGTACGTATACCGGAATGGCTTTTCAGATTAAGGATGACCTTTTCGATTACCTGAGCTCCAACGTCATCGGAAAACCAGTAGGAATTGATATCAAGGAGCAAAAAATGACCCTTCCTTTGATTCATACTTTAAAAATGGCCAGTGAAAAAGAGCGTAAATATTACTTCAATACCATCAAGCGTTACAATAACGATCCGAAACGCGTTAAGGAGCTTATAGACTTTGTCAAAAATTCCGGAGGCATGGATTACGCAATAAAAGTAATGAAAGATTTCCAGCAGAAAGCTAAAGATATCCTGGAAGAATTTCCGGATTCTGAAGCCAGGAGATCATTACACAGTATGCTTGATTACGTAATTGAAAGAAAATTCTAGGTATTTAGAATTAATGATAAAAAAAGGGATGTAGCACTACATCCCTTTTTATTTTTAAGGTTAAATCTTTTGTACCGTAACGTTGGTTACGTTTCCGCTTCCCGTACTTCCGGTTTCAGTAGACAAAACTGTACAGTTTTGATTAGGAGCAGCTGTAAAACGGATCTGGTAGCCTGCCGTTGGTATTACCAGTACAGTGGTATAGTTCATCAGTTCTCCTACCGTTGCAGTGGTTGCTGTTGCATTATAATGGCTTCCTCTTCCCAGATAATTGGCATCCGGATTAGGTCTTACCCCAACCAGTAGCTGAGTTCCGGCCGGAGCACTCGCAAAGCTTGCCTGTAGCGTAACCAGATAATTTCCGGGTTGATTGAAAGTTAATACACCGGTGGTTGTATTGTAAGAATAGAACGGTGAAGTTGCCAAAGGAGAAGAAAACAATAAAGTAGCAATCGTGCTTGATGTCAAATTCTGATTGGCTGCCAGACGGGCATGGAATAATGAATAAGCAGTAAAGTCTATTGTTTTTAATACACCATTTGCATCAGCCACAACAACTCTGTCTGTTCCTCCTACTCCAATATTTGAATTAATGTTTCGGATCCTTGCATTTCCTGAGGCTACATCGAGCTTATCAGTTGGGGTCGTAGTCCCAATACCAACATTAGCAGTACTCGTTACAACAAAATCATTAGCTTGCTGTGCAGCGGAGGGTGTGCCAGATAATGGATTGTCTTTTGCTGCATCAATATGGAAGCTGGCTTGGGGATTGTTTGTATTTATGCCTACTTGTGCATAGATAATGCTTGACATTAAAAAAACGCCAAGAAGCGAAATAATTTTTTTTTTCATTTGATTTAATTTTTTTTCTTTTGTGTGTTAAAGTTACATAACTTTCCATTTCATTTATCAATTTTTATACCATTATAGAAAGAATAATTAACGATATGATAATTTTGAGTGTTTTAGAAGAAGAATATTACAGATTACATAAAAAAATATCTCTTTTATTTGATTTAATTTATACAACAGCTCCTCTTATTATTTACTATAATAAGAACAAACTAGTGATTTATTTATCAAAAGAAAATGAATTTTTGAAAAATGGAATGATAAGATTATAGATTTAATCAATTATTTTTACAGTCACAATAATAACTGCTAAAACAATACAAAATAAAGCGATTAAAAATAGATAATCCGCAATGGTCTCATATTTATTTTCTTGCTTTTGGCTTTTGGTACGGATCGCCATAAATGAAAAAAAGCAGCTGCAGGAAAATAGCAGGCATGCTATACCGGCAAACTCATCAAGATGTGTATTCCCACTGATTTTAGTGATTTTCAGCGAGGTAATGATAATCAGGGAAAAACCTAAAAGATTGCTGGATGCATTCAGGATGTGAGTTGACTTTTTTTCCATCGTTTACAATTTTTTTACAATATAAAACACAATTCTTTTATTATCAAATTTTTAAAAAAGATTATTGAAAATTAAAATTAATTTAAAAATTGTATATTAGCGGCATACTTGAAGAATAAAAACTTTTATATCTAGCTATGCAGACAACCTATATTGAAACACAGCAAATTTCTTTCCAGGACTTTAAAAACCAGATACTTGAAGACTACAGGTTAGGAAAGATATCACGTGAGATGTCTTATCTTGGAAGAAGAGAAGTGCTAACAGGAAAAGCTAAATTCGGAATTTTTGGGGATGGTAAGGAGCTTCCTCAGCTGGCAATGGCGAAAGTTTTCAGAAATGGCGACTTCCGTTCAGGATATTACAGGGATCAGACTTTTGCATTGGCAGTACATGCTTTAACGGTTGAAAGTTTTTTCGCTCAGTTGTATGCAGATACAAGCGTTGAAAGAGAGCCGGCATCAGCTGGAAGACAGATGAACGGGCACTTTGCCACAAGAAGTTTAAATGAAGACGGAAGCTGGAAAGACCTTACGGCACAAAAAAATATCTCTTCCGATATTTCTCCTACAGCGGGACAGATGCCAAGGCTTTTAGGATTGGCCCAAGCTTCTAAAGTGTATAAAAGTGTAAAATTCGACGGTTCTGAGAAGTTTTCAAAAGGAGGAAATGAAATTGCTTTCGGTACTATTGGAGATGCTTCTACAGCAGAAGGACATTTCTGGGAAACATTGAATGCAGCCTGTGCGCTTCAGGTTCCAATGATTGTTTCTATCTGGGACGACGGGTACGGAATTTCAGTTCCAACCAGAAACCAGAGAGCAAAAGCAGATATTGCTGAAATGCTAAGCGGTTTTCAGAGAAAAGAAGGTGAAAACCAGGGTTGCGAGATCATTCAGGTAAAAGCATGGGATTATCCTTCACTATTGGATGCTTATGCCAGAGCTGAACATTTTGCCAGAACAGAAAGTATTCCGGTTGTGGTTCATGTTATTGAGGTTACACAGCCTCAGGGGCACTCAACCTCAGGATCTCATGAAAGATATAAAAATGAAGAACGTCTTTCCTGGGAGGCAGATTTTGACGGTATGGTGAAATTCAAAGAATGGATCCTGAATTATTCGATCGAAATCGAAGGAAAAGAAGAAATTATTGCTTCAGCAGAAGAATTGGATGCGATAGATGAAGAAGCTAAGAAAATAGTAAAAGCAGGTCAGAAAAATGCCTGGGATAATTACCAGAAAACCATTACAGATTTAGTTCAGTCTGTTCTTCCATTAGTAGAAAACCTTAAAGGTCAGAATGCTGAAATCGAAGGATATATTGCTCAGTTCAATAAATTGGTTTCCAAAGCTAAAAAAGATATTTTCCACCTGACAAGAAAAGCTTTACTGGCTACAAGAGGAACTAATTCTGCGGAAAGAACCCAATTGATGCAGAAGTACAATGAAGTTTTTGAAATAGAAAAAGATAACTATTCTTCCCACTTATATTCACAGTCTCAGTGGAAAGCTGAAAATGTGAAGGAGGTAAAGCCTGTTTTCTCAGAAAATTCTGAAGAAGTAGACGGAAGAGTCGTGGTAAGAAATAATTTTGATGAAATTTTCGAAAAATATCCTGAAACTTTAGTGTTTGGTGAAGATGCCGGAAATATCGGCGACGTGAACCAGGGATTAGAAGGAATGCAGGAAAAATACGGCGAAGTACGTGTAGCGGATACCGGAATCCGTGAAGCTACCATTCTTGGTCAGGGTATTGGTATGGCAATGAGAGGTCTGAGACCTATCGCTGAAATCCAGTATTTAGATTATATTTTATACTGTTTACAGGGAATGAGTGATGACCTGGCGACGGTTCAGTACAGAACAAAAGGCGGTCAGAAAGCTCCGGTGATTATCAGAACAAGAGGTCACAGACTGGAAGGGGTTTGGCATTCAGGTTCTCCGATGGCGGGAATTCTGAACCTTTCTAAAGGAATCCTGGTATTGGTACCGAGAAACTTAACGAAAGCGGCTGGTTTCTACAATACCATGCTTCAAAGTGATGATCCTGCGGTGATCGTTGAATGTCTGAACGGATACCGATTAAAAGAAAAGCAGCCTGATAACTTAGGTGAATTCACTGTTCCTGTAGGGAAAATTGAAGTGACCAAAGAAGGAAAAGATGTTACATTGGTGACTTACGGTTCTACATGGAGAATTGTAATGGATGCAGCAGAACAATTGGAGAAACTGGGAATCTCTGCGGAAGTTATTGACGTTCAGTCATTAATTCCATTTGATTTAACGAATGAAATTGCTGAAAGTGTGAAAAGAACCAACAGATTGGTCGTGATTGACGAAGATGTGGAAGGTGGTACTTCAGCATTTATTCTTCAACAGATTCTTGAAAAGCAGAAAGCATTCAGATATCTGGATTCAGATCCGTTGACAATTGCAGCCAACGATCACAGACCTGCTTATGCAAGTGACGGAGATTATTTCAGCAAGCCATCTTCAGATGATATGGTAGAAAGAATCTACGCGATGTTCAATGAAACAAATCCTCAGAAATATCCTGCGATATTTTAATTGGGATTTTAGATAAAATTAAGCCGCTTTCTTGGGAAGCGGTTTTTTTATGAAATAAATCTAAATGGATTGTCACAAATTTGTAAATTTAATTTAGAATATTGTATAATTACAATCGATGAATGAGATTGAAATAGAGTTTTTAACTAGAAATAAAATTGATTTTGATATTTGTGCTAATGTAAATGGAAGCAGAATGACCAAGTATGCAAAATTATGGATGGAAAATAATAATAAAAAATTTGCCTACAATGCATTTCCTTGCAATAAAAACTCAAGCCATACAATTAAAAATAGTAAAGGGCAGTGTGTTATGTGTAATTCTGCAAGAATTAGTTTTCAAATGAGAGAACATGAGGAAGGTTATATTTATATTGCAGGAACTTTATGGGGGAGAAAAATTAAAATTGGAGCGACAACTAATTATGAGAAAAGAGAAAAATATTTAAATGAAAATAAAGGATATGGCTTTCATGCAGATTGGAAAATTTTAGCAGCCATTAAAGTTGACGAAATGGGGCTTAGGGAAAGACAAATTCAAATTAAACTTGAAAAATATCGTGAATATGGATTGAATTACTACCAAGGGAAAGAACTAAAAAAATCAAATGAAGCATTCAGGTGTAATTATGAAAAAGCTATAGATATTTTTCATGAATTAAGTAGAGAGCATAAATTTCATTTAAAGATTTTTGAAACAAATCTTAGTAAATATGATTTTTTAAATCTTGTAAAAGATGAATAAATATTATAAATTCTATGATAATTAATTAAACTTGAAGAGTTCCCTTTATTTTATTGTTAAGCACATTACAGTCCTTATCATACTGCACATCCTTATTATCAAATTTCGCTTCCCACTCTTCCAACAAATATAAAATCGGCAACAATGCCAATCCTTTTTCTGTCAATGAATATTCAACTCTCGGAGGCAGCTCTTTAAACTCTTCACGGATAACCAATCCGTCACTTTCCATCTCTCTTAACTGGTCCGTAAGAACTTTTCTGGAAATCACATTAATTCGTACAGCTAGTTCCCCGAAACGTAGCTTACGGTCTTTAATCACCAAAACAATGATCGGTTTCCACTTGCTTCCTAGCGCAGACATTGCTTTGCCTAGAGGACAGCTATATTTCATCAGTTCATTCTTTACCATGCGTTACTTTTATGTTACTAATGTAAGTTACTGCGAAGTTACCACTATTTTTTTGATAAAAGATACAAAAACGAACTATTATTAGTTACTTTGTGTAACAATTATAAAATATCAATTTAAAAATGAGCACAGAATCATTATTTAAACCGTTTGTTTACAAAAACCTGGAACTTAAAAACAGAATCGTAATGGCTCCTATGACCAGAGCCCAGTCTGATAATGGAGTTCCTACCCAAAATATCGCTGAGTATTACGCAAGAAGAGCTGCTTCAGAAGTTGGACTAATTCTTTCTGAAGGAACCGTGATCAAAAGACCATCCTCAAAAAATATGCAGAACATCCCGGACTTTTACGGGGATGAAGCATTGGCAGGCTGGAAAAATGTGATCAATGCTGTTCATCAGAATGGCGGAAAAATGGGACCCCAGATCTGGCATGTAGGAGATACAAGAATGTCTGAAGATTATCCGCTGGCTCCGATGGAAAAGGTATCTACGATGACTTTAGAAGATATTCAGGATACCATTGCACAGTTTGCTGCTTCTGCAAAATCTGCAAAAGATTTAGGTTTTGATGTCGTTGAGGTTCATGGAGCACATGGCTATCTTATTGATCAGTTCTTTTGGGAAGTAACCAATACAAGAACCGATGAATATGGAGGTAAAACAATCAAAGAAAGAAACCGTTTTGCAGTAGATGTGATTAAAGCCATCAGAGCTGCAGTAGGAGAGGATTTTACTATTATTCTCCGTCTTTCACAATGGAAACAACAGGATTACAGCAGCAGATTGAGCAATAACCCAACAGAAATGGAAGAATGGTTACTGCCATTAAAAGAAGCCGGAGTAGATATTTTCCATTGCTCACAACGTCGTTTCTGGGAACCGGAATTTGAAGGTTCAGATTTAAATTTTGCAGGTTGGGCTAAAAAAATTACAGGACAGCCGACGATCACCGTAGGTTCTGTAGGACTGAAAGGAGATTTCATGAGTGCTTTCGCAGGGCAGGGAACTGAAAAAACTGACCTGACCGACCTGATCAGAAGACTGGATAATGAAGAATTTGATCTGGTTGCGGTAGGACGTGCACTTTTACAGGACCCTCAATGGGTTCAGAAAATAAAAACCGGAAATACAGAAGAGCTTCTTGACTTTTCAGCAGAAAGCATGGCGAAATTGTATTAAGATGGCAATAGTGAATGGTCAATTTTGCTTCGCAAGTGAATAGAATTAACAGTTCACTTAATTTCAGCGAAAATAAAAATTGACAGCGAAGCGAATTCACTATTCACCATTCACAAATTATATTTTTCTTTATTTTTATATTAAATTTTTCACCTATTTATTTAAAGAAACCCGCTTTCAGAAATTCTGAAAGCGGGTTTTGATTGTTCTTAATCCGGGCATTCCATAGTATCTGAAATACATTTCCAGTAAGATGGAAAACCATTTTTAGGAGGAATATAGCATGCTGTTGTTCCTGTAGGACAATCAGGTGCATTTCCACCGTTAATTTTCTTTAAATCAGATTTTGTTAATTTTTTTAAATTTTTCATATGGTAATAATTTGTTGGATAATAAAAATATACTATTTTCACTAAATAGCGAAATAGTATGTAAATAAATATTACCATCCATAAAAAATAACCGCGCTCCAATATTTTGGAGCGCGGTTTTAACAGATTTAAATATCTAAAATTACCGTAGTGACCGGTAACAGTGATTGTTGATTATAAACCGATGTTCTTTGTGGGCTTTAGCTGCTTAAGAATGCTTTTTGGAACGGCATTCTTGTGTACTAAGATAGCCGTTGATTTGTATTCTACATACGGTCTTGTTACATACAGATAACCCTCAAAATCATTGGTTACACCCCAGGAATTTTTAACCATATAATATTCCTTACCCGTCTGATCTTTTGCCAATCCTACGATATGCATACCGTGGTCATCCGTTGTAGAAAGGTTATTAAGAGATTTCTGACGCATATCCTCTGTAATGGTTTTATCTTTTTTAGGCTCAGTGAACAAAGTCTGCTTGTTTTCAGCAGTAATCTGGCTCAGATCCATGTCCGGAACGTAAGCCACTCCGTTTTTGTAGGAAAAATAAGGTTCGGAAACATCCGTTGCCCATCCCACAGAATATCCTTTGTTCACGGCGTTATCAATAATAGCTGTAAGATCTTTCATCGGAACATTCCAGTCAGAATCATGGCTCCAGTTATCAGGAATCGGAACTACAAATTTTTGGTAATATGGATAATCCTTATAAGAAGAAATCTCGATATAATCTTCAGGGTTAATCCCTACAACTTCTTTAGCGAATGTTTTAGGAGTGTAATTTTTTCCTTCATACGTAAAGTTAGCCGGAACTTTTCCAAGGTATTCATCCAGAATGGCATCTACGGAATCCATCCAGTTATCTGTAAGCTGTGCTTTTGATCCTGCCTGAACAAGACTGTCTAAAACAGGTTTCAGCTTACCCTGCATTTCCTTAAAATTATTAAGGGTCTGCCCCGATTTTAGACCTGTATAAACATCCTGAGGAACAGCACCATATTTTTTGTACATGTTTACCACATCGTGCAGCTCACCACCGTCTCCCCAGCTGATCGCTCCGTTATTCAGTACATATAGTTTAGCTTTATCGTGGTAAGAATTTCTTGCTGTGAAAATTTCAGCAAGGTCTACAGGCTTTTTACCCATTCTCTGCATTTCGGATTCAAGAAAAGAATTTCCTGAGTAGCTCCAGCAGGTTCCTGATGAACCCTGATTCTTTACTGAAGTAGCTCCTACGTCTTTTAACGCTGTGAACTGAAAATTAGCATTTTGAGATTGATTGTTTTTTAATTTGTTGATCAAGTCATCTTGGGCAAACATCATACTTCCTGCAGACAAAACAAAAAGTAATGAGGCAATTTTGGTATTTTTCATTACTATAAAAAGATTATTTTTATGAATAGTCGTTCATACTAAAGATTTGTTACAAAGGGAAAAGTTAAATTTGGAAGTGAAAATTTGAATAAAAAGTTGAAAGTAAATAATTAATTTGTCAATCAATTTATTAAGTATTTTGCTTTTATTAAAAAAAGATCTAAATGTTTCCAACCCATTCAACAGTTTATGCATCTATTACAGTATAAAGCCTGACTATGGAAAAAGAATTACTAATAGAATGCCAGCGTAACAGCCGGAGTGCCCAGCGGAAGATCTACGAGAAAATGGCGGGCAGGCTGTATTCAGTCTGCAGACGCTATCTGAAAAATGATGAAGATATTGAAGAAGTATTGGCCGATACTTTTTACAAAATATTCACCAAGATCACCCAGCTTCAGAATCTGGACACCTTTGAAGGATGGGCTAAAAAAATTGCAGTCAATGAATGCCTTCAGAAATTGAGAGCTACCAAAGCTCAATTCGTCTCTATGGATGACGGTTTTGCAGAAACATCCGGAACCTTATCAGAAAGCATTTCATTTGAGAAAGATATTCTGAGCCTGCTGAATTTTCTTCCCGAAGGCTGCAGAGCAATTTTCAATCTGTTTGCTATTGAGGGTTATCCCCATAAAGAAATTGCTTCCATGCTCTCGATAAGCGAAGGGACTTCTAAATCCCAGCTCAATTTTGCAAGGAAAAAACTACAGGAACTTTTAGTCAATCAGAACATTTAAACTTTAGGAAAATGGAAAATAATCACGACATAGATAAAAGATTCAATGATGCTTCTAAGCTTTCAGAAGAACCGACTGTTTTTCAGGGTTTTGATAAAGTTTGGGCGAAGGTTGAAGAAAAATTGGATACAATAGAAGAAAAAAAGAGAATATTACCGGTTTGGCTTCCTTATGGAGTTGCAGCCAGCTTAATTCTCGGTCTGGGAGCATTTTATTTTATCAGCAAAAATGGAACTGTTGAAAATTCAGCTCCTTTAATGGTAGAAAACAGTACTGAAATACATCCTGAAAAAAAGAGCATTTATACTGTAGACAGTACAGTTAAATCGAATATTGAAAAGGAAATTGAAATCTCAAAATCATCACAGAAAGCCCTTTCTGTCGCAAAAGATGAAGCTATTAAAGTCCCGAACAACGAGAGTAAAGCCTTAGCTGTTAATAAGAATGAAGAGAGGTATGCGTCACGAAAAAATGCTTACTCAACAGATAAATATTATATCAAAAAGAAAGAAGCCGGTAATGTAACTGTTGCCCCGGTAAAAGGAGGTAAGCAGGGAGATACGCTACAAACGCAGAATATTGAAGAAGTTGTTTTAACAGGAATTACGCCTAAAAAAGTACAGGCTTATACCTCAAGTGCTGTTAGTGTACAGTCTAATTATATTGCTTCAAATACTATTCCTCAGGCACTTCAGGGAAGTGTAATGGGAGTCCAGATTCAGGCTTATGGAACTAAGCGGAGAAAAAATGATCAGATTGCTAATAAAATGAATGCAATCAATAATGGTTTTTCAGGTAATAATCAAATAAGCATAAGAGGTGCAGCAAGTTTAAAAGGGACAAACGAACCATTATTTGTGGTTAACGGGGAAATAGTACAGCGTGATTATTTCAATGCATTGAATCCCAAAAAGATTGAAAGTGTGGAAGTTGTAAAAGGAGCTGGTGCATCAGCTTTGTACGGGAGCAGGGGAGCGAACGGAATTATTGTAGTAAAAACTAAAAGGCTTTCCAGAAAGGAGAAAAGAAGGATGGAGGAAATACAGAAAACAATCAGCCAATACAAACAGAATGTTTCCGATAATGAAGGCTATGATGCATTTGAAGAAAACCCATTTGAGCTCACCAAAAACCAGCCGTTGTCAACTTTTTCTATTGATGTGGATAATGCAGCCTATTCCAATATCAGAAGAATGATCAATAATGGACAAACCGTAGATAAAAACGCGGTAAGGGTTGAAGAAATGATCAATTATTTTAAATACAATTATCCTCAGCCGAAAAATAACGATCCGTTTTCCATTAATACAGAATATGTCAATGCACCCTGGAATCCAACCCATAAACTTTTAAAAATAGGTCTTCAGGGAAAGAATATTGCCATGGATAAAGTTCCCGCATCTAATCTCGTATTCCTGATAGATGTTTCTGGATCAATGAATGAACCGAATAAGTTACCACTCCTGAAATCCTCTTTCAAAGTACTTCTGGATCAGCTCAGACCTGAAGATAAAGTTGGGATTGTAGTGTATGCGGGAAATGCAGGTATGGTTCTGCCACCGACTTCTGCCAGAGAGAAAGAAAAAATAGTTCTTGCACTGGACAATCTCCAGGCAGGAGGAAGCACAGCAGGCGGTGCAGGAATTGAGCTTGCCTATAAGCTAGCGCAAGAAAATTTCATTAAAAACGGCAACAACCGGGTAATTATAGCTACAGATGGAGATTTTAACGTTGGTGCTTCTTCCACTTCAGATATTAAAACTTTGATTGAAGAAAAAAGAAAATCCGGAGTTTTTCTGACTTGCCTGGGCTTTGGAATGGGTAATTATAAAGATAATACGCTTGAAACCTTAGCTGATAAAGGAAACGGGAATTATGCTTACATAGACAATCTTCAAGAAGCCAATAAATTCCTGGGAAAAGAATTTGCAGGAAGCATATATACAATTGCAAAAGATGTAAAGATCCAGATTGAGTTTAACCCTAAATATGTGAGTTCTTACCGCCTCATTGGCTATGAAAACAGAAAATTGAGAAATGAAGATTTTACCAATGATAAAATTGATGCCGGGGAATTGGGAAGCGGACATACGGTAACAGCTTTATATGAAATGATTCCTGCCGGTGTGAAATCTGAGTTTCTGCCTGAAGAGAATAAACTAAGATATAACAAGACTTCTTCTTCTGAGGATTTTAGTGATGAACTGGCAACTATTAGATTCCGTTACAAGAAACCAGACGGAAATACCAGTACAGAAATAGTGCAGACAGTAAAAAATACGGATCATTCTGCAAGCCCAGATTTTAAATTTGCAACATCTGTCGCATGGTTTGGATTGGTTTTGAGAGATTCAAAATTAATAAGCAAAAAAGACCTTAATGATATCGAAACACTTGCCAGAGAAGGAAAAAATAAAGATGAAGAAGGGTACAGATCCGAATTTATAAGATTGGTTGAAACGTATAAAACCATTCAAAAATAGCTTTAAAACAGACATTATTTTAAATGTCTGTTTTATTTTAAATTTAATTTTCAAAAATTATTGAAAATTCAAAAAATATAATTACATTTGTTATAGAAATTGAAAATGGAAAAACAAATGAAACTTTCAGAAGCAAAAGAAAAGTATATCCAGACTTGGGGAACATTCGCGACAAACTGGGGAATCAACCGTACGATGGCGCAGGTTCATGCATTGCTTTTGGCCACTGGAAAACCGCTTTCCACCGATGAAGTAATGGAACAGCTGGAAATTTCAAGAGGGAATGCCAATATGAATCTCAGGGCATTGATTGACTGGGGAATTGTAAGAAAAGAATTTATAAAAGGTGACCGTAAAGAATACTTTGTAGCAGAAAAAGATGTTTGGTACCTGTTCAAACAGATTACAAAAGAACGGAGAAAAAGGGAAATAGAACCTGTCATTGCTTTCCTGGAAGAATTAAAAAACATAGAGGATAATGATTCTCAGGAAGCGAAAGAATTTGTAAAGCTGATGGATGATTTCAGTTCCGTAACGGGAAAGATCAACAATATTATGGATATGGCAATCAAAAGTGATGATCACTGGCTGGTAGGTAAAATTACCAATCTGTTAAAATAGAAAAGGATACCATCCTTTTTTATTTGAATTTAATTTTCAAAAATTACTGAAAATATAATATTTATAAGATGTTTAATAAGAGATACTTGCAAAATGAAAACACTCATCTTTAAGATCTGGATGTATATCACTTTCAGATCCTCCCATAAAAGAACCCGCGGGGATTTTCTAATCTTTTAAATAAATGATCATGAAAACATTTGCAGCATATGACTTTTATATTCAGTTAGCAATCTTGATTGCCGGAATCATAATCGAAAGCATAGGAATATTTGGAGGAGCATTTTATTTTGTGGTAGGCATTCCACAGCTTGTCAGCTTTTTAATAAGGGTTCTTCAGCCGGGAAAAAAATCTCTTTTATATATCATTTATGGAATTCTTATTCTACCGGTCTGGATTTCATTGTTGCTCGTTTTCGGACTTAAGGTGCATCCAGATATTACTGAAATGCTTCTGATGATCTTAATTGGCGCACTATTTTACAGTCCGGTTATGGCCGTAATCTACATCTATGATAATTACAGAACTTATAAATCTTACCAATAAACAGCCATGAACACTTTAAAAAAACACACCCTGATCTACGACAATGAATGTCCCATGTGCAATATCTATTCTAAAGGTTTTACAAAATTTGGAATGCTTGATGAGAATGGAAGAGAAGCTTTTACAGAAATCTCAAAAGCGAATAAATCCATCATAGACTTTAACCGTGCAAAAAACGAGATTGCATTGATAGATCACAACAGAAATGAAGTTGTGTATGGGTTGGACAGCCTTCTTCTGATCATTGGAAACTCCTTTCCTCTGCTTGAAAGAATTGGCAGGATGAATTCTTTGTACTGGTTTTTCAAAAAACTGTATTCATTTGTTTCCTATAACCGGAAACAGATCATTCCATCAGCAAATCACACTGAACAGGCTTGTATTCCTGGTTTTAATTTGAAATACAGAGTAATGTACATTGCCTTTGTAATTGTCTTTTCGGCGTATATTCTAAGTATATTTTCCGGAAAGCTGGGACTAAACCTGAATCATAGTTTTACAAGAGAATTGGGTATTTGCATCGGACAGATTATCTGGCAGACTGTATTTCTGAGAATTTATTTAAAAGATAAAATCTGGGACTATCTCGGAAATATGATGACAGTTTCTCTGATCGGAACACTGTTTTTAATTCCGGCTTTATTAACCAATTTCGTATCTTCTTTTTATATTATCTACTTCGGAATTGTTGTATTGATAATGCTTCTGGAACATTTAAGACGATGCAAACTCTTAAAGTTGAATGATCTTCCTACCATCTCATGGATCCTATTCAAAATGATAACTTGGGCATTTATTATTTGGCTTACCCTTTAAAAATGAAAAAAATGAACCATCTTGAACTTATTAAAAAAGTAGAATGGAAAGACCTCAGAACTCTTTCCGTTAAAGAAATGCTCATTGAAAACAATATCAGTCTGCCTTGGCTTTTTATTTCGATATTTTTGGCTTATTATGAATATTACTGGCTGGCTCTTCCTTTTTCTGCATTCTATTTTCTGACGGCGCTCAGACAGGTGCATAATGGATTTCACAATGCTTTGGGAACCGGAAAATTTCTAACATGGCTTTCCTTGTATCTGAACAGTATTTTGATGATGGCATCTATTCATGCGGTAAAATTTAACCATATCAGGCATCATAAATTCTGTCTTTCAGAAGAAGATTATGAAGGCAAATCGGCCTCTATGAAATGGTATGAAGCAGTCTTGTATGGTCCGAAACATATGTTCATGATCCACTGGATCACCTTTAAAAAAGCCAATAAAAAGTATAAAAAAAATATGATGATAGAACTCGTTTCAATAGCGATTTTTACTTTTATAGTGTTTTATTTTCAGATTAATTTTCTGATCTATCATGCGTTGATCATGCTTTTCGGAGAATTTTTAATGGCATTCTTTGCAGTATGGACTGTTCATCATGACACCCATGAAAACCCTGATATCGCAAGAACACAGCGTGGATCCTGGAAAAACAAAATTACTTTCAGTATGTTCTATCATATGGAGCACCATCTTTTTCCTGCTGTTCCAACGATCAAATTACCGGAACTGGCTGCAAGAATAGATAAGGAACTGCCGGAGCTGAACAAAAAACAGACTTTTTAAAAAAATAATAGCTTAGACAGCAAATGGTAAACTAAAATATGTATCTCGGAACAGGAATCCCGAAACTCTTTAAAACTAAAACTATGGCTACAATATATTTAGAAACCCTGATCAAAGCAGATATTCACAAAGTTTTCGACTTGGCCAGGGATATTGACCTGCACCAAAAATCAACATCAAAAACCAATGAAAAGGCAATAGCAGGACGTCCGGACTGATTGAAGAAAATGAAACCATAACATGGAGAGCCACACATTTAGGAATTAATCAGACATTGACAACCAAAATCATCAGTATGCAAAAAAACGTCCAGTTTACGGATGTCATGCTTAAAGGAGCTTTTACATTGATGATTCTTTTACATTGATGATTTCTGTGAAGCTGTTGAATGGATCATTAGCCATGAAAGTATATCAGGAACCATCAATGTAACCGCTCCCAATCCTGTGTCCAACAGAGATCTTATGCCAAAACTCAAAATCCCTTTTGGATTAAATGCTCCGGTACGGCAGCTGGAAATAGCTTCCCTCTTCTTAAATACGGAAACTGAACTCTTATTGAAAAGCAGAAATGAACTGGATAAAGCGCTGCAGCATTTATTGAAAAATTAAGGTTTGCTGATTAGTGGCAGGATGTTTAATTTAGCAAAAACGAACGTCATATGCTCATTAAACAGAAAACAAAAACCTTTTTTCTTTCATCTTTTCTTATTTCTTCTGCTTTCTTTTCACAGGCTCATAATGTATCTGCAGGCTATCAGAAGCCGGATGATCCGCTTGTTGTTCAGAATCTGGAGCAGTGGCAGGATCTGAAATTCGGACTGTTTATGCATTGGGGGACCTACAGCCAATGGGGAATTGTAGAAAGCTGGAGCTTATGCCCTGAAGACGAATCCTGGACTCAGAGAAAGCCTGAACATGGGAAATCTTACAATGAGTATGTCAAGAACTATGAAAACCTTCAGACTACCTTTAATCCCACAGGATTTAACCCTCAAAAATGGGCAGATGCAGCAAAGAAAGCAGGAATGAAATACGTAGTTTTCACCACAAAGCATCATGACGGCTTTGCCATGTTTGACACCAAGGAATCGGACTATAAAGTTACCTCACCAAAAACACCGTTCTCAAAAAATTCTAAAGCAGACGTTACCAAAGAGATTTTCAATGCATTCAGAAAAGACGGTTTCAAAATTGGAGCTTATTTTTCAAAGCCCGACTGGCATTCGGAAAACTATTGGTGGCCCTATTTTCCGCCGAAAGACAGAAATGTAAATTACGATCCGAAAAAGTATCCTGAAAGATGGGAAGGCTTTAAAACATTCACTTTTAATCAGCTTAATGAAATTACATCCAACTACGGGAAAATTGATATTCTGTGGCTGGATGGAGGCTGGGTACGGCCTTTCAAAACCATTGATCCGTCTGTGGAATGGCAGAGAACCATCAAAGTAGAGCAGGATATTGATATGGATAAAATTGGAAGCATGGCCAGGAAAAACCAGCCGGGAATCATAGTTGTAGACCGTACCGTACCCGGAAAGTGGGAAAATTATGTGACCCCCGAGCAGGCTGTCCCGGAACATCCCCTTTCCATTCCCTGGGAAAGCTGCATTACGATGGGAGATTCTTTCTCGTATGTTCCCAACGACCATTATAAATCCTCTCAAAAAATCATTGAAACACTCATCAAAATTATTTCCCGGGGTGGAAATTACCTCATGAATATTGCTCCTGGCCCAAATGGAGATTATGATGCAATTGTTTATGAAAGATTAAATGAGATTTCGGGCTGGATGGAGAAAAATCAATCAGCTGTATTTGCTACAAGAAGCACTGAGCCTTACCATAACGGGAACTTCTATTATACCCGGTCTAAAGACGGCAAAATCCTCAATGTTTTTCATATTGATGATCAGAAAGAGTATCAGGCTCCTGATGTACTCACTTTTTCACTTCCGGAAAACTTCAAACCGAAAGCATTGAAAATTCTTGGAATCAATTCAAAAGTGACGTGGAAACAGACAGGAACTACAGTAGAGCTGAAGCTGCCGGAAGACAGAAAAAAATTAAAGTATGCCACCGCCATTCAAATAACGAATTAATGAAATTTAACTGTATTAAAGCAGCGGTCATTGTGCTTGTTCTGAATTCCGCATTCCTGAGTGCCCAGAAAGAAAAACCTTTATACAAAGATCCGAAACAGCCCGTAGAAGTAAGAGTTCAGGATCTGTTAAAAAGAATGACTCCCGAAGAAAAATTCTGGCAGTGTTTTATGATCCCGGGAGATCTGGATAATGTTCCCAAAGACCAGTACAGGCACGGAATCTTTGGTCTGCAGGTCAGTGCCGGAAATCAGGGTGGCGGGGCAGCAGGCCAGCTATTGAAATATAATGCCGGTGAAGATGCGGAAAAGCTCGCGAGAAAAATCAATGCTATTCAAAAATATTTTGTTGAAGAATCCAGACTGGGAATTCCGATCATCCCGTTTGATGAAGCTTTACACGGATTAATGCGTGATGGAGCAACGGCTTTTCCCCAGGCTATTGGGCTTGCTGCCACATTCAATCCCGAACTGATGAAGCAGGTTTCTTCTGCCATTGCAAAAGAATCAAAATTAAGAGGAATCCGCCAGGTTCTGACCCCGGTAGTGAATCTGGCCAGCGATGTGAGATGGGGACGGACAGAGGAAACGTACGGGGAAGATCCTTTTTTAACCTCTGTGATGGGCGTTGGTTTCGTAAGCTCATTTGAAAACCAGGGAATCATTACCACTCCAAAGCATTTTTTAGCCAATGTAGGAGAAGGCGGAAGAGATTCTTATCCTATTCACTGGAGCAGAAGATATCTTGAAGAAACCCATCTTATTCCCTTTCATACAGCATTTACCTCAGGAAAAAGCAGGTCTGTGATGACCTCCTATAACCTTCTCGACGGAAGACCTTCGACTGCCAACCATTGGCTGCTCACAGAAAAACTGAAAAAAGAATGGAATTTCAAAGGCTTTGTCATTAGCGATGCCAGTGCTGTAGGAGGCGCCAATGTACTTCATTTTACGGCAAAAGATTATGATGATGCCTCTGCACAGGCTATGAATGCAGGGCTTGACGTAATTTTCCAGACAGAATACAAACATTATCAGCTGTTTATTCCTCCGTTTTTGGATGGACGGATTTCACAGGAAAGGATAGATGATGCGGTAGCAAGGGTTTTAAAGGCAAAATTTGAACTCGGGCTTTTTGAGAATCCTTATATCTCTGACCGGGAAATTCATGAATTGAAAATGATTAATCATAAACCGTTAGCCGAAAAAGCAGCTCTTGAATCTATTGTTTTATTACAGAATAATAGGGGAACACTCCCGGTTTCTGCTAATGTGAAGAAAATAGCAGTGATCGGAACAGATGCCGTTGATGCGAGACTTGGCGGCTATTCCGGGCCGGGAAACTATAAAGTAAGTATGCTTGAGGGAATTAAAAACATTACAAAAGATAAAAATATAGAGATCCTTTATTCAAAAGGTATTACATGGGATCTGAAGGATTTTGCAACGGTTCCTGCCGATCTTTTATCATCTGAAAATAAGAAAGGCTTAAAAGGAAATTATTTCCCAAATACGGGCTTACAGGGAAAGGAGGCTTTTCAAAGGCAGGATGAGCAGATTAATTTCAAATGGACCCTATACTCACCGGATCCTGAAAAACTACAGCCGGACAACTACAGCATCCGGTGGACAGGTCAACTGAAGGCTCCGGGTAATGGAAAATACCAGCTCGGCCTGCGTGGAAACGATGGTTTCAGATTATATCTGGACGGAAAATTAATTGTTGATCAATGGGAAAAGCTGGGCTATTCAACAAAAACAGCTGCCATAGATTTTGTGAAAGACCAACAATACAATCTCATTATAGAATTCCGGGAAAGCAGGGGAGAAGCTCATGTTGAGCTGATCTGGAATTATGGTATTGATGATGCTCAGAAAGAATTTAATGAGGCTTTAAAAACTGCAGAAAAGGCAGATCATATCATTGTTGCTGCCGGAATTCATGAAGGAGAGTTTCAGGACCGTTCCTCGCTGAGCCTGCCCGGAAATCAGGAAAAATTTATTCATGAAGTTTCAAAACTGAACAAACCCATAACCGTAATTTTAGTTGGGGGCTCTGCTATCAAAACCACAGCGTGGAAAGATAAAGCAGGAGCCATTCTGGATGTTTGGTATCCGGGAGAAGAGGGCGGAAACGCGGTGGCGAAAATTCTTTTCGGAGCGGAAAATCCTTCAGGGAAATTGCCCATTACCTTTCCGGCCGAAGAAGGGCAGCTGCCATTGACCTACAATCATCATCCGACAGGAAGAGGAAATGATTATTATGATTTGAGTGGTGAACCATTATATCCTTTTGGTTTTGGCCTTAGCTATACCACTTTTGAGCTTTCGGATCTGCAGCTTAATCAGTTGAAATATTCTGAAAATGATATTGTTACTGCCCGAATCAATGTCAAAAATACAGGAACCAAAGGAGGAAGTGAAGTCGTTCAGCTGTATGTGAAAGACCTGCTGGCATCAGTTTCAAGACCTGTTATTGAGTTAAAAGGTTTTCAGAAAGTGTATGTAAATCCCGGGGAATCAAAGCAGGTAACCATTAAAATTCCAGTCAAAGAACTCCGGTTTTTAGATGAAAATATGAACTGGACAGTAGAAAAAGGAACCTACAGAATTATGGTCGGAAATTCCTCTAAAAACCTTCCCTTAAAACAGAATATTGAGGTAGAATAATTTCTTATTCAGGATTTATCCTTTTCTAAAGCCTGCTGACAGAAGGTGAATGCGAAGGATAAAAACTCTGGTACGATATATGTAATATGTATTGCAAAACCTGAATGAATTGAATGGATATTAATTAATCATTTTAAAATCATTCTTAAAAGTAAAATGTCATGAAAAAGTTTTTTATATCGACCGTATTGTTATTAGTTTTATCGATGAGTGTGAATGCCCAGAAACGACCACCGGCACCTCCACACCCATCCAAAAGTGAGCTAATCAGCAGTAAATCGCGTGAGCTGGACAAAAAATACAATACAGAAAAGAAACTGATTATGAATCATCCGCTTGCGACAAAAAAGATGAAAAGAGATCAGATGAAAGCTTTAAATGAAAGATACCGGACCGAGAAAAGATTACTTAAAAAACTGTAATCCCGGATCTTTTTAAAATTATACATTAAACTGATAAGAAAGCCGTTTTCACCAGCTGAGAACGGCTTTCTTTATTTTTTTTCTGTGCTTATTTCAGCTTTATATAATTTTCCTGAAAGTAAAAGATTGAAAAGGAAAAAATAACCAGGAAATATAAAGCCAGTCAACGGTCCACCAAATGAACGTAGTATTCAGTGAAATATGAATGACAGAACATAGAACATCCAATATTTTTCCTTAAATTCGCATAAAATTTTTAAAATAATGAACTACGATATCATTGTCATCGGAAGCGGTCCTGGCGGTTATGTTACAGCGATCAGAGCAGCACAATTGGGTTTCAAAACTGCAATTATCGAGAAAGAAAACTTAGGGGGAATCTGCCTGAACTGGGGATGTATTCCTACGAAAGCTTTACTGAAGTCTGCTCAGGTTTTTCATTATATCAACCATGCTGAAGACTATGGTCTGAATAAAGTGGAAGGAAGCTTTGAGTTTCCAAATGTAATCCAGAGAAGCCGTGGCGTAGCCAACAAAATGAGCAAAGGAATTGAATTCCTGATGAAGAAGAACAAGATCGACGTGATTCTTGGGACAGCTAAGGTTCAGAAAGGTAAAAAAGTTTCTGTTACAGATAAAGATGGTAAAGTGACTGAATATGCAGCAGAGAACATTATTATCGCAACAGGAGCACGTTCAAGAGAACTTCCTAACCTTCCTCAGGATGGTAAAAAAGTAATCGGATACAGACAGGCATTATCTCTTCCTGAGCAACCGAAATCTATGATTGTTGTAGGTTCTGGCGCTATCGGGGTAGAATTTGCCGATTTCTATAATACAATGGGTACTAAAGTAACTGTTGTAGAATTTATGCCAAACATTGTTCCTGTAGAAGATGAGGAAATTTCTAAGCACCTGGAAAAATCTCTTAAAAAGACAGGAATAGAGATCATGACTAATGCATCAGTTGAAAGTGTTGATACAAGCGGAGAAGGCGTAAAAGCAACTGTAAAAACAGCAAACGGAAACATTACCCTTGAAGCTGATATTTTACTTTCTGCCGTAGGTATCGCTGCCAATATCGAAAACATCGGATTGGAAGAAGTAGGAATCCAGACTGATAAAGGAAGAGTTTTAGTGAACGAATGGTATGAAACTTCAGTTCCGGGTTACTATGCAATCGGTGATATCATTCCTACACAGGCTTTGGCACACGTTGCTTCTGCTGAAGGAATCACTTGTGTTGAAAAAATCAAAGGAATGCACGTTGAAAAAATCGACTATGGCAATATCCCGGGATGTACATACTGTCACCCAGAAGTAGCCTCTGTAGGTCTTACGGAAAAGCAGGCTAAAGAAAAAGGATACGAGATCAAAGTAGGGAAGTTCCCTCTTTCCGCAAGTGGTAAAGCAACTGCTAACGGAAATACAGACGGATTCATCAAAGTTATTTTTGATGCCAAATATGGTGAGTGGTTAGGATGTCACATGATTGGAGAAGGAGTTACAGATATGGTTGCAGAAGCAGTAGTGGCCAGAAAACTGGAAACTACAGGTCATGAGATCATTAAATCGATCCACCCACACCCAACGGTTTCCGAAGCGATTATGGAAGCAGCAGCAGCAGCTTACGGTGAAGTAATCCATATCTAAGATCAATTTAACTGATACCTGTATTCAGAATATGTTTTTAACTGGTCAAAAAACAGTTTTGAAAGATAACAATCAGAAAGACTTTTCAGCGATTTTTGAAAAGTATATGAATAACTAAAATATTAATAACTATATTTAAAGCTCAGATTTGTTCTGGGCTTTTTTTATGATAGCTGCAATTATGAAAAAGATAAATTTACTCCTTCTTTTCCTTTGTTTTAATTTTTTATTTTCTCAGAAAGAAACATACTTTCCGGCAAAATATGTCCTGAAAAATTCTAAGGACACTATAAAAACAAAAATTCTGAATATTGGATTGTATGATAATGAAGAGTTTTCTCCGGCAACTTATATCCGCCAGATCACAGTGTTAGATCCTTCAGGTAAAAAGCTGAAAGTGAATGAAAATGATATTAAATACCTGGAAATAAGAGACCTTAAAAAAGTAAAAAGAACATTCGTTAACTCAAAATCCGTTCTTTCTAAAGATTCCGGATTGCTTCAGGTAATGTATAGCGGGAATAAGACGCAATGGTACAGAAAGAGCTTTTACGACGGCCCTATCTATACCTATGAAACAAAGAATACAGATTATTTGATCATGCGGAAGAACAAAAATATTAATGAAATATATTTTAGGGCACCGGGAGCAAGAGCACAATTGAAGGAAATATTCGGAGCGTACCCCGATCTTTCACTATTGATAGATGGGATGGTTGAGGATACAGATTTAATAAAGATCCTTGAACGATATGATAAAAAATAATCATATAGAAACTTTGTAAATAAATGAAACCATGGATAATGTCTGTGGTTTTTTGTAAATTCAGGCAAAATTTAAGCATGAAAAACAAATATATTATTCTTCCTCTTCTGTTCGCCGGACTCCTGTCTGCACAGACGAAAAATGACTTTGTAAGCCCCAATGAAAATCTTATTGTCGAAAATATTCTGCCTATTCCAAAGAGTTTGAATCAGACTATTAAAAAGTATTCTGAGAGTAGAAATGCAGGTGTTGCAGACATTCATCCTAATGGAAAAGAGATCATTGCGGTGACCCGTTTTGCTTCGACCAATCAGCTTCATAAGATTTCTGTTCCCATGGGAGCGAGAAAGCAGATTACTTTCTTTGATGAACCCGTCAATACAGCCTCATATGAGCCCGTAAAGGGGGAGTATCTGATCTACACCAAAGATACCGGAGGAAATGAATTCGGGCAGCTTTTTAAGCTTGATCTGAAGACGATGGAATCTAAACTTCTCACCGATGGCGGACGATCCCAGAATGGAGGAGTAATCTGGAAAAAAGATGGGTCAGGATTTTATTTTTCATCCACAAAAAGAAACGGTGGCGACAGGGATATTTATTACATGAATCCTCTAAAACCGGAAAATGCACAATTGGTACTGGAAGTCAAAGGAGGCGGCTGGGGAATTTCCGATCTTTCCGAAGACGGTAAAAAGCTTCTGGTTGCAGAATATGTTTCAGCTAACGATTCCTATCTGTACCTGTATGATCTGGAAGCTAAAAAACTGGAACCCATCACAGACCGCAAAGAAAAAGGAGTCGTGCAAAGCGCGGGTATTTTCAGCAAAAATCCTGATGAAATTTTTTATGTTACAGACCGGAATAATGAATTCAGCAGACTGGCAGTTTTGAATTTGAAAACTAAAAAAACAGAATACCTGACCTCTTCCATTCCATGGAATGTAGAAGATTATGAGCTTTCTGAAGATAAATCCACGCTGGCATTTGTAACCAATGAAAGCGGAATCAATAAATTGTATATTCTGGATACGGCTACAAAAAAATATGTACCTGTCAGCCAAATCCCGATCGGTCTGATTGGTGGTGTGAAATTTTCCAATGATGGGAAATCTCTTTATTTCTCCAGATCAGCAGCAGATTCAGGTGCAGATGTTTATAAAATGGATATGGCCACCCGGAATATAGAAAGGTGGACGGAAAGTGAGCAAGGTGAAATGCAGCCTTCCGATATGTCCGTCCCAAAACTGATCGAATGGAAGAGCTTTGACAATATGAAGATCTCAGGGTTTTATTATCCGGTGTCATCGAAGTTTACAGGAAAAAGGCCGGTGATTATTAATATCCACGGAGGACCGGAAGGCCAGTCTATGGCATCTTCTCTGGGTTCTTCCAATTATTTTACCAATGAAATGGGAGTTGCCATGATTTATCCTAATGTAAGAGGTTCATCCGGTTTTGGGAAAACATTTATTGCGGCCGATAACTGGGACCTGAGAATGAATTCCGTGAAAGATATCGGAGCCCTACTTGATTGGATCGCCAGGCAGCCTGAGCTGGATAAAGACAGGATCATGATCATGGGAGGAAGCTATGGAGGCTTTATGACTCTGGCCACTGCTTATGAATATGCCGATAAGATCAGATGCTCCGTAGATATTGTTGGAATCTCCGATTTTAATACCTTTCTTAAAAATACGGAAGAATACAGAAGAGACCTGAGAAGGGTAGAGTATGGCGACGAAAGAATTCCCAAAATGGCAGAATTCTTTACTAAAATTGCCCCTCTGAATAATATCGATAAGATTAAAAAACCAATGTTCATCATCCAGGGAACCAATGATCCCAGAGTTCCTGTCACAGAAGCTGTTCAGATGAGAGATAAGCTGAAAGCCCAGGGAAAAACAGTATGGTATCTGGAAGCTAAAAATGAAGGCCACGGATTCAGGAAAAAAGAAAATGTGGATTTTCAGCGTCTTGCCGTGATCAGATTCATGCAGGAATACCTGCTGAAATAACAACAGTATAAAAACTGTCCATATTCTGGATGTATCAAAATAAAACCGCAAAAGTCAGAAAATTTATATGCTTAAAGTATTTGAAAATTCTGTGACTTTTGTGGTTTAAAATATTCTGTAACGACCATAAGAATGTTGTACAGGGAAGAGAATGCGTTTTATTTCATTTCTTCATTAAGTTTATAGCTGTCTTCTAAGAAATGATATTTGACAATTTTTCCGTTAATCACTTTAAAAATAACAACAAATTCGGTACTGAACACTTTGTCATATTTCAGTATTCTGGAGGATAACTGTCCTGCTACGGCTGCGTTTTCCCCTTCTACAGAAATAAAATCAATAGTAAAGCTTTCCGATTGTATGTTATTGTATAATTCTTGAAAAAACAGCTCTATTTCCTCACGGGTTTCTCTTTTTCCTGTCCATGGGAATTTATCCTTGTTGCCGGGCAAATCCCAGTCTACATAATCTGCAAAAAGATCTACTATATTTCCTTCTTTCCTTCCGAACTGCAGATCATAGAATTCTTCAACTACATCTCTGGTCGAGGGTACTGAATTTTGTTTACCGGAGTCGTTCCTGAAAATAGCAAGCCTTTCGGTATCTTCCGATGTAAAATCAGGATCTACATAGATATGAACTCTTTTAATCAGTTCACCGTCAAATTCAAAAACATTACAAAATTTACCAAAAGACGTATGATTGTCCGGCCATTCCTTACCAGACCTTGTAACTCCTTTTTCGTTGCCTTCAACCACAATGACAGTATCTGAAAAAGTATACCTGAAATTTTGAATATCATGAGTAAGCTTCTCCAAATGCTTTCCTATGACCGTTCCGAAATTTTTAATTCCCTGTTTCCCTTTTTCAAACCCAAATTTAGGATAATACATTTCTACATCTTCGGCATAAAGATCAAAGTATTCATCATCAAATATTACTGAATCTATCTTTTTGAAATAGGTTTCAATTTTGTTTTTTCTGATCTCATTTAAAGTCTTTTTTTCCATTTTATTCTTACTTGATTAATATTTATTATTGTATTTTAAACCGATCGTTCCGTTATTGGATAAAAAAATTTATTTCCTGATTTGTTCCATTAAAAAATCAACCATTTCCGTTACTTCTTTTTTATTTTGCGTTAAGATATAATGACTCCAAAAACTACTGAAAGAAGCAAGAATATAACGGGCAATAACAGATGAAGAACTTTCACTTCTGATATCTCCTTCCGTACGGGCCTGTAATATGGCCTGTTCTAAAATCGCCTGCAGCACCGCACCATTCTTCAGGATGAACTGCTTAACCTTCTGGTCTGAAGGGGCCACTTCAAAAATAGTTTTTACAATAAGACACGCTCTGTTATCTGCCAGTGTCTGATCTACAACATCCCGGATGATATATTCTAGAGATTCAATTCCTCTATCTTTTGCCTGTGACGCTTTTGAGTATTGATTTTCTTTGAAGGCCGCATAATTCGCCAGACATTTTAAAAATAAATCATGCTTATTGCCATAGGTATCATAGATACTGCTCCTGTTCAGCTTCATGACAGCTACAATATCATGCATGGATGTCGTGTGGTATCCCTTTTCCCAAAAGAGGTTGCGCACTAGTTCCAGTTTTTCTGTATAATCAAATTCCTTATTTCTTGGCATGAGACAAATATACAATTTAAACTGATCGTTCCAAATTAAATTATCTGCTTTTTTGAATCAGATAGGAAGAACAGCTTACCAGGTGTTTTGTTAAAATAATTCTAAAATCCGCATGTTTCTTAAAATTAATCTGATTATTTCAGGCTGTTTTCTTACATTTATTCTATGAATTTTGAGAGAACAGGGCTGGTTTTGTCAGGAGGCGGTACCAAAGGGATCGCCCATGCAGGAGTTTTAAAATTCTTGAATGAAAAGAACATAGATATTAATGTGCTGTCATGCTGCAGTGCAGGATCTATTGTGGGGTGTCTGCATGCAGTAGGAAAAACGCCGGATGAGATTCTGGAATTTTTCAATTCGGTTTATTTCTTCAACTGGAAGCATTTTACTTTCAACCAGCCGGGGTTGGTTTCTTCGGTGATTTTCAGTAATTATCTTAAACCCATTTTTCATGATATGAAATTAGGGGATTTGAAAAAAGAAGTGAAAATTGTAGCCACAGAACTGGTTTCCGGGACTCAAAAAATCTTTGACGAAAACTTCCAAGTAGTAGATGCTATTATTGCATCGTGCTCTATTCCGGGAGTTACAACACCCTATATCATCGGTGAGGAAATGTACTGTGACGGAGGCGTTCTGAATAACTTTCCTGCAGATATCATCAGAGATGAATGCGATAAACTGATCGGTGTTTTCGTGTCACCGCCGCATGATATTGATATTAAAGACCTGAAATCCATTAAAGCGATTGTTTCCCGTTCCTACGACCTTCTTTCATATAGAGTCGAAAAAGGAAAATTCGACTATTGTGACTGGTTTATTTCTTCCCAAAAACTTTCCTCCTATGGAACTTTTGAGCGCAAAAAAGACCGTCTGGAAGAAATTTTTAACATAGGGTATAAAGCTGCTGAAGAAAGCTATGAAGCAAGCGGTTTCCATACAGAGCTGAAACAGTCTGGCTCGTAATAAGCTTATCTATACAATAAATTAATATTATAAAAATCCCACGGATTACACAATTCCACAGCTTAACTGTCTTGAAATGATGTAATCTGCAGGTTGGTTATTTTTTGTTGTTTTATATTAGTTAAGCCATATAATATTATTTTATTGCTTCACTACAAATCCGTCCTGGCGTACAACTTCCTGATCATTCTCATTATTCACGGTCAGTGTATAAGGTGCTTTGGAAGCTGAATCGGTAAGGTAGTTTCTCCATATCTGATACGTATATCCTTTATTGGCAAAGCTGAAATAGTAATTTCCTCCGGAACCATCAGGGATCAGCTCACCGTCACTGATGATCATGCTTGGCTTTGATGTGATCCTGGCGTTGGCAGCCCATGACTGGTAAAGATATTTTCCATTTGGCTGCTTGTCGATCCTGATTTTAAATTTTTTCGTTTTAATGATCACTGTTTTCGGAACCTGCTGAGAAGAAAGTATCTTGCTGGAAACAGTAATAAAATTGGAGGTTACCGGCTTATCAATTGCATAAGCCAAAGAAAACTGAGCCATACAAAAGGCTCCTAATAAGATTCTTTTAATCATCGCATTATGGGTTATTGGTTAGATTAATAGACTCATCAAATATGAAGCCATTGGATATTTATCGTAAGATGGTTTCTTTGATCCATGCATTCAGTTCCACTGCGCTTTTAAGCGTTTTCAGGAACCATATATTGGTCTTATGTCTTTCAGAATATTGCGGTGAATATACATTTAAACCTTTTTTGAAACTAAAAAAGCTAAGGTTAACGTTTTCCTTTAAAAAATCAAGCCGCCTGTTCAGCCACTTTCTTTCATCCATAGAACCGGACTCGTGATGCCTGATCAATATTTCAATAATAGAGGTGTCAATTCTTTCCGATTCCTTAAGCATTTTATCCAGCGCATTGGTCAGTATCTCATCATTGATAAAATTAATGTTGGGCAGATTTTCGTCGTTATTCTGAAAAAGATGTTCAAACTCAATATCCTGAAGGAGGTGGTGTGCTCCATGCATGATCTCTGATGCAGGGCTGTAGTCATTATTATCCTTTACAATAAAAACTGCCGGGATATCCATCTTCAGTCGGGTATAAGCTTCAATTTTGTGATGTCCGTCCAGAACAAAAGCACAGCTCATCATCGGATCGAGATGGTAGAGACTGTAAAATACAACGGGTTTCGGACGGCCTCCTTTTCTGATAAGATCTACATAATATTCGATTCTTTTGGGATCTATACTTTTACTTTCCAGCGTATACAGATAATTAAAATCCTGGAAAGGGTAGAACCAGCCGGAAAATTTCTTCCGGTCAGGAATATTTTCGTTATCAGGCAAAGGCCTGGCCATATAGAAATTGGAATTGTCGAACGGAATTTTACCCAGGTTAACCTGGTAACTTCCACTTTCAAAAAGCTTTAGAAAATCCTCAACCTGAGCTATGATCTCTTCTTCGGTTCCATCCGTAAGGGCATGGTTAAGACCGTCAGCCAAAGTTATTTTCTCTTCATCAGAGAGTTCCGAAACAGCATAATATTCACCCACACTTCCCCGGGAATCCGGCCAGTTAACAGCCACAGGACGCCTGATGATTAAGCAGCTGGCAAAACCATCGTACAGAACTTTGATAATGCCCTGTCCGTGAGTGATGTGTATTTCCATGAGTATTAAGAAACAGCCGTATAGCTTGCAAAAGCTTCTTCCAGACTGTCGAATCTGCCTTTAAATTCATCAATAGGGCAGTCTTGAAGAATGTTTCCTTTGTGAATGAGAATGACCCGTGAGCAAAGCGCTTCCACTTCCTGCATAATATGAGTAGACAGAAGTACTGTTTTCTGTTGCCCGATTTCTTTCACTACATTTCTTATCTCGATAATCTGGTTAGGATCCAGGCCGTTGGTTGGTTCATCCAGGATCAACAGGTCCGGCTGATGAATGATGGCCTGTGCAAGACCAACCCTCTGCTTGTATCCTTTAGACAGCTGGCCGATCTTTTTTGATTTTTCCGGAGTAATTCCCACAAGCTCGATCACCTCATCTACTCTGGCTGCAGATATTTTATGGATATTGGCAACGAACTGAAGGTATTCTCTGACATACATTTCCAGGTATAACGGATTGTTTTCGGGAAGAAAACCTATTTTCTTCTTGCTTTCGATCTCATTTTCGGAAATATTCATTCCATTAAAGATAATTTCGCCCTGATCAATTTTCAATGCTCCGACAATAGATTTCATGAGGGTGGATTTTCCGGCTCCGTTAGGACCCAGAAGGCCAATGATCTCATTTTTATCAATAGAAATATTGATATTATCTAGTGCGGTCTGTTCCCCAAATTTCTTGGTTAAATTGATTATCTGAAGCGGCATAATAAGTAATGTCTTTCTGCAAAAGTAAAAAATAAAAAACTCATTTCGTAATGTACGGTTGCGTAATATTAGAAATAATAGCGGTATATCTGGGATTTATCTTAAAAATAAAACTCATCCGGATGAATGAGTTCAGTATTATTGAAAAATAAATATGATTATTTTCTTGATTTCTTGTTTTTACTGCCGCTGTTTGAAGCTGGTGCCGCAGTGGATGCCTGATTTGAGTAAGACTTTGTACCATTGATCTGTTGCATGGTAGCAGGCTTCTCATACATGGCAGATTTTCCGTTCGTTCTTCCGAATACTTTGTCTACCTGTTTTCTGGTTAAAAACTGGGATTTGCCAACATATTTACGGTTTTTATTGATGTATTGGATAAACTGTACGGTTGGTTGGCCATAATTTTTCTCGTAATGAAGCTCAATAATATCATTAGGAAGTTCCAGGATGATGTTTTCGTCCGGAGAGGATATAAAGCCGTCCATAAGCAGTTTATACAGACCAGATACATCGCTGTTCAGGTTCTGGAAAGAAAAAGACCTTATGGTATTCAGGTTACTTGTATTAAGATCCTGGTAGTTGATGGTAAATTTATCCTCTTTTTTATATAAACCTACGGAATTATCTTTGCCAATTTCCACCAAGCTCTCATTTTTCAGCACTTTGATCTGCGAGAAAACTGAAATACTGAACATGCATGTAATGAGTAGAATTATTTTTCTCATGTGGAAGGGATTTTAATGTTTTATAAATTTGTGTCTTAAAATTACTAATAAAAAGTTTCTAAACAATTTTATTATTTCAAACAAAAGTAAGACTTTTTTTTAATATCCATGATGGGGAAGCTGTTGATATTATGCATGCCATTGCATGCGGGGAGGTTTGCAAATCATTTGTTGGCAGACGTTTATAAGTTATCTGCATCATTTCCAAAATATTAAATGAGCTGGATAAGCTTTTTAGTGCTGTAAACTATTAATTAACTGGGATTTTAAAATTATTCTGAGTTATTTAGTGTCCGTAGCTGACCACTCTTGAAATTTTCCGCCCGTCAGGAGTCTTTTTCCAGACATGAACAAACTTAAATGTTCCACAGTTGGTCAGAGAGCCGTTTTGCCTTTCAATTTGTTCAAAGATAATTAATTAAGTTTCAAAAGCTGCGAAATATAAAGTTTCTGAATGAAAAGACTATTTCAAAGCGCCTGCTTTCAGAAAATATAAGTGATCAGCATTATAATCTTGATAAAAGCTATATAATTTGTAATTTTATCCTTTCATTAGTATAATTTTCCAATATGAATATTCTACATCAGGATCAAAGCTTTATTATCCGTCAATTTTCAGTTGAAGAGCAAAACCTGTTTTGTGACCTTTTTGAAGATGCGGAGGTTACCAAATATCTTCCTTATCGTTCACCTGAACAGTATATAGAAATGTTCGAAATAGCTCTGAAGGATTACCTTGAAGGCCCGTTTGGCCGTTTTGGAATATTTGATTCTGAAAATAATGATTTTATCGGAATGTGCCTGGCCAGGACCTTTGCTGATGTACCTGATCAGATTGAAATAGGATATACTTTAAGTAAAAAATATTGGGGGAAAGGAATAGCAACAGAAGTGAGCCGTGCTCTCGTAAAATATTGCTTTTTAAATACTGAGACCAATGAAGTTGTAGCCGTAACTGATCTTGATAACATAGGTTCACAAAAAGTATCAGAAAAAGCAGGATTTAATCGGACTGATAATCTGAAAAGAACATATGGTGAATTAGCTTATTATATAGTTAAACGTAATTAGATCTATATTTAGATTAGAGGAGATAATTGGTTTTCATCAATTAATAGAGCCTTTAGAAACCTTTATTATAAGAGCATTGAACTCATTTTTATAGCTTCTGCCTACAGGAAGATGATGAATGCCTAGCAGGACTTCATTGTTGTTAAAAGCAGTCATGAATTGAGCATTGATCATAAATGAACGGTGAATTCTGACAAAATTTCTTCCGGATAAAATGGCTTCCAGCTCTGTTATTGTATGCTTTGATATAATGTTTTCATTATTGGCCAACACCATTTTGATATCGTTTCCCTGGCTTTCAAAATAAACAATTTCCTGAATAAAGACTTTCCGGTTCATTCCTTCCGTTTTAATGATGATAAAGTCCTCCTGAAAATCACTTCTGTTTCTTAAAACCCGTTCTACAGATTTGAAAAAACGTTCAAAAGTAATAGGTTTCAAAAGATAATCCACAGCTTCCAGCTCGAAACCTTCGATGGCAAAATCGCGGTAGGCTGTTGTGAAAATAGTTGGTGGTTTTTGAGGAAGTGATCTAAGAAAATCAATTCCGGTTAAATGAGGCATCTGGATATCCAAAAACATAAGGTCTACAGATTTCGTCTGCAGAAGTTTGTAAGCATCCATTGCATTTTCAGCTTTTCCAGTCAGTTTTAAATGTCCGATCCCGGAAATATGTTTTTCAAGCAGGGCTGCTGCCAGAGGTTCATCATCTACAATGATACAGTTGATCATAAGATTGCTGGAGTTTTTATTTCGACTTTAAAAATATTGTTTTCTTTTGAAACTTTGAGTATGAAATCATCATGGTAATGGAGCCGGAGCTGTTTTTCTATATTTTTCAACCCGATACCTTCTGGGTTGTTATACTCATCATCTCCACAAGTATTCTGAATCCTGAAAACTGAATAGGAGCCATCTGTGGAAACATCAATTTTTATCTCAGTTGAGCCTATCGTTTTTTCTGCGCCATGTTTAAAAGCATTTTCAACCAATGTAAGGTAGAGTAGCGGAGGAATCATAGCGGCTGAATATAAGGAAGCTGTTCTGCTGATTTTTAACCTTCCTTCACTGTATCTAAGGCTTTCCAAGGTGATATAATGATCAATCATATTGAGTTCTTCAGATATGGATACTTCATTTTTAGGGCCTTTATACAGAATGTAATCCAGAATATCTGAAAGACGGCTGATTGATTCAGAAGTTTTCTCTGAATTGCTGATCGAAAGGGAATAAATATTATTCAAAGTATTGAATAGAAAATGTGGGTTAAGCTGGGATTTCAAAGATTTTAATTCAAGTTCGGCTTTTTCCTTCTGCAGTTTCGCCGTGTTTTCTTTTTCATCTTTATACCGAATCACAAATATTACTGAAACAAAAATAAAAGCTCCACTGATAATTGTAAAAATATAGTGAGTCCAAAGATAGCCGATATCCGTAAAAATACTGTAGAAGCTGTCTTTAGGAACACTGATGAAGAAAGGTTCTGCCAGATAAACAATGAATATCCTGTTGACCACAGAAATAACATACAGACTGAAAATAAGGGACAGCGAAAATGCGAAATAATTTTTCCGGTCAAAAAAATTCCGGATAAGAACAAAATAGATAAAATTGGCTCCTGCGATCTGAAATATCCAGTGACAGAAATTATAAATGATGATTTCCCAAGAGATTCCGTCATCATATTCTCCATACATTCTTGCAATTCCAAATACAAACAAAGCCGTCCAAAAGAGCAGTTGGAAACAGATATTCTGTTTGAGATTATTTTCCGGTCCGAGTGTCATAGTCTTCAAAAATATAAAATCCTGAAGTGCAGCCTGCCATTTTTTGATAAAAAGAAGCAAATTAGTGACGGAAAGATTTATTTATCATTCGGACGGCTGATTTTACGGTTGGCATGCAGATTATAGCTGTCTGCCATGATTATACAAAAAGTCTGATCTGTTTTACAACATTTGCAGAAAAAAAATGCAGACAAACTACAATTCTTCTGAAAGACTTTACGGACTGGATCATTTACGAGCTTTAGCCATTGTTTTGGTTTTATTGTACCATTACCGAGCGTTTCAACATCCGGCCTGGCTGGATACCTTAGGGAGATTCGGGTGGACCGGGGTAGATCTTTTCTTTGTACTGAGTGGTTATTTGATATCACGACAGCTGTTTAAAGAAATTGAGAAAAGTGGAAGTATCAGTTTAAAAATATTTTTTACCAAACGCTTTTTCAGGATTATCCCGCCGTATTGTTTCACTTTGGCTTTGTACTTTTCATTTCCGTTTTTCAGAGAAAGAGAGGCATTATCCTCTTTTTGGAAGTTTATCACCTTTACTCAAAACTATGGACTCGATGTCATTAACCGCGGAACGTTTTCGCATGCATGGTCTTTATGTATTGAAGAACAGTTTTATCTTTTCCTTCCTTTCATGCTTTTAGTCGTAGTGAAGGCAAAAGTTTTGAGATATACAGTGTTTTTTACTGCCTTCCTCATCATCTTTTCGCTGACAGCCAGATTTATCATTTGGAAAGACTTTATTGTTCCGGTGCTGGATACCGAAGATTTCTGGAAAGTTTGGTATATGGAAATGTATTATCCTACACATACACGTCTGGACGGTCTGGCAGTAGGAGTTACAGTCAGTTATTTAATGCAATATTCATCTCAGTTTAAAAATGCAGTTCATAACAACGGGAATAAGCTTCTCATTCTTGGAGCGATTTTGTTGGGGATTTCATTTTGGATATGTAATGATCAGGTTTCTGAAGAAGCTTCCATTTTTGGATTTACTTTTGTAGCGATAAGTTATGGGATTATTTTGATGTCGTCACTTTCTGGGTCTTCATTTCTCTTCAGGTCAAAATCATATAGTACTACACAGATTGCGGCGCTTTCTTATGCAATTTATCTTTCACATAAAGGAATTATCCATATGATTCAATATACTCTTGGGCAGTTTGGAATGAATGTGTCAGACAATTTCAGTCTTTTAGTCTGCCTGGCAGGATGTATTGCCGGAGGTTTGTTATATCGCTTTATGATTGAAAATCCTGCTTCAAGGCTTAAATACAGGATTTTAAATCGAACAGCAGAACGCGATTGATCTGACACAAATTCCCAGCTATCCGGGAATTCGTATCAGATCAATTAAAATTTAGTTCAATATGAAAGCTAACACTCTATACATCCCTGAAATGATATTTTCGGATAGTCAATATACCCTTTGTCTCCACCGTGATAAAACGTTTCCTCATCCCAATCCGCCAGCGGAAGATCATTTTTTATACGTTCTGCCAAATCAGGATTGGAAATATAGAGTTTGCCAAAAGCGACCAGGTCCACAAGCCCGGTTTGCAATATTTCTTCCGCTGTTTCTACGCTAAAGCCACCGGCAATTATGATGATGTTTTTAAAACGTTGTCTCGCATTCTCTAAAAAGCTCAATGGAATTGAAGGTTTTCCATCAGCTACCGCATTAGAAAAATGAACATACAAAATATCCAGTTTCTGTAGTTCATCAAGGATATATTCGTGGGTTGCCAGTTCCTCAGGATAAGTCTTAAGGTCATAAATTTCGCGGAAAGGGGAAAGTCTTATACCTACTTTATGCTTACCAATTGCTGCAATAACTTCCTGCATGACTTCAAAAAGGAACCTCGTTCTGTTTTCAATACTTCCGCCGTATTCATCCGTTCGGGTATTGCTCAGAGGATTGATGAACTGGTCGATCAGAAAGCCATGAGCTGCATGAATTTCAACACCGTCAAATCCCGCTTCCATCGCGTTGATGGCTTCTTCTTTAAAAACTTTTACCCAAACCGGAATCTCTTCTGTACTGATAGCATCAGGAATGGTCATGCTTTGATAGCTGTTATCAGGAATACGGATAGTTTCATTCACAGGTATGGCAGACGGTGCTATCAATGGCTCATTATTTTGGATGGCCGGATGGCCAACACGGCCTGACTGTACTAATTGGGCAAATATTTTTCCGCCTTTTGTATGTACTCCTTCAACTACTTTTTTCCAGGCATCTTTTTGGTTTTTAGTATATATTCCCGGAGTATTCATATACGCTCCACCATTGGAGGAAACGGCAATATTGTCTGATATTAATAATCCTGCACCGGCTCTCTGCTGGTAATAGGTAATCATGGATGGTGACGGGATGCCTTTAATGGCTCTTCTACGGTTCATGGGAGCCATTACAACTCTGCTGGAAAGAGAAATGTTTTCGCTGATAAACGGAGCGACTAATTTTTTCTGTGACATATTTTTTTGACAAAATTAACATGAACCAAGAGGTAAAAACAGGGATATCGGGCGGTTTTTTTTGTACATTTCGGGTAATGAAAACTAAACATTTACATAAACCTTTAGATATATTTGTATCCGATATGGAACACTGGCATGAACGTCCGTTGATCTATCAGTTCTTTGAAATTGTACAGATTATGGAAGGGGAAGGCACCAGGATTATTAATGAAAACAAGTTTCCATATACTAAAGGCAGTATTTTTTTGTTTACCCCGCTGGACTGCAGAGGTTTTGAGAGCACTACCAATACACGTTATTGCTCCATCCGGTTTTCCGAAGTCTTTCTCGAACAGTACAAAACCAAACACGAAAAAGAAAGAGTCATAGAATGGTTAAAGCAGCTGGAAGCTATTTTCACGCATCACAACCGCTTTGAGCAGGTATTGATTAAAGATGAGAGAGACTGCAACATGATCGCTTCATTAATTGAAAATATGATCACAGAATACAGCAACAAGCCTTCCTATTTTGATGAAAATCTTCAGCATCTGGTCATTCTTGTTTTAAATATTATTTCCCGTAACGTGAATCCCCAGCAGGTTATATCAGATACAACCATGGATGAACCGTTGATTAATAAAATACTCGTTTATCTGCATCAGAACATACACAGTCCTAAGAATTTAAGAATAAAACATCTTGCAGAACAGTTTAACCTGTCGGCAAATTATATCGGCGAATATTTTAAGAACCTCACCGGCGACAGCTTACACTGTTATCTCACTCAGTATAAAATGAATATTATAGAACAGCGGCTAATCTACAGTGAATATTCAATAGGACAGATTGCAGACGATTTAGGGTTTTCTGATGAAAGCCATTTAAGCAGACAGTTCAAAAAGCATAAAGGGATAACTGCTGCTGCCTTCCGGAAACAGTTTAAAAGCTAAAGAGAAAAAATTGCTGACAAATTTGAAAACCCGGTTATAAAAATTTCTTTTCCGTATCACAAAATTTCCTTTTCGTATCATCCAATGGTAGGCATAACATTACTTTTGAAAGAATAGAATCTATCATTATTGTTATTATGAAAAAATACCTGTTATTCCTAATATTTTTCCTGATCCCGGGCTTATCATTTGCACAACAATATAATCCACTTACCCTTCAGGAAGCAGAAAAAAGATTACTGCCCCAGTTTAGAGCTATGATTAATGCTCCGATTCAGGATATTACCCTGGAAGAAGTAAAAAAAGAGCGCAAAACCCAGGCAGAAATGGCCTGGCCGGAACTGAAAAACAAAGACAGCGTTGATGTAACCCAATCTAAAATTCCGGGACTGAATGCCAAAGATCCCGAAATCCCGGTAACGATTTATAAACCCAAAAACGCGAAAAATCTTCCCTTATTTCTTTGGTTCCATGGTGGTGCTTTTGTATATGGAACTCCTAAATGGGATCATCAGAGGTGTGCAGATTATGCTTTGAAAGGGCATGCTGTTGTTATCAATATAGATTACCGTTTCGCCCCGGAAAATCCTTTTCCGGCGGCACTTCACGATGCCTATGCTTCCCTGTTATGGGCCAGTAAAAATGCAGTGCGTATTGGTGGAAATCCAAAACTGATTGCAGTTGGAGGTTCCAGTGCGGGAGCCGGGATATCCGGAAGTCTGGCACAATATACAAGAGATCTGAAAGGTCCGGAAATCAGTTTACAGGTTCTGGAAATTCCTCCCGGTGATTTCGGGATGGATTACCCGTCTGTTGTTGAATTTAAAAGAATTCCCGGTGTCAAAAGTGATGATTTCCCAGTTTTAAAAGACTTCTATATAGGAGAAAATGGTAATTCAAAAGAAAAATACGTATTGCCTGGCAATATTAAAGATGTCTCTAATCTTCCACCTGCTGTAATTTTTGTTGCCGGAGCAGATCCTTTACGGGATAGTGGAATAGCTTACGCTGACCGTCTGATAAAAGCAGGTATTTTCACAGAATTACACGTTTTTGCAGGCTATGCCCACGGAATGCCACTCCCGGAAAGCATGGAAATCACGCTGAGAATGATGAAGCAGTTTCTTAAATAATCAGGACAGGGATGAGGCAGAAATCTGGATTTCAAACTGTCATAGAATAATATTCTATAGATCCGGATAAAGAAAAAATATTTTCCTTAATATTGATGTAATAACACAGGATTGACAGAAGTAACAAGAGCCCTTTTCTTCAGAAAAGCTGTCTGACTGTGAATCATATTTTAAAACTAAAATAATGCAGTACTCAAAAAAAATACCTTTAATTCTTATTTTATTCTCTTCCATCGTATTTTCCCAGGTTTATAAAACTTCTTCAACAGTTTTACCGGGAAAGCAATTTCCCAGAATAGACTCTGAGAAAAAAGCAGAATTCCGTGTTTACTTTCCGGATGCAAAATCTGTAACTTTAGATGGAGGAGACGGCATGAAAAGTATAAAATCTTCCGTTTCCAAAGATAAAGATGGCTTTTGGAACATTTTCACAACACCTATGGAAATAGGATTTCATTACTATTGGTTCAATGTAGATGGGCAACGGACTAATGATCCCAATACACAGCTGTATTTCGGGTACAGCCAGCCGACGAGTGGAATTGAAGTTCCTTCCGGGGAGTTTTTTTTCCAGGAAAAAAATGTAAAGCATGGGAAAATCATTAATGACAGTTTAAACTCACAAATTACCCAGGGTAAACGGAATTTTAAAGTATATCTTCCCCCCAATTACGGTACAAAAAAATTACCCGTTCTGTATCTGTACCATGGAACCGGAGAAGATATTACAGGTTGGGAAAAGCAAGGGTATATCCTAAACATTTTAGACAATCTTTTCGCAGAAAAAAAAGCACGGGAAATGATAGTGGTGATGGACTATGGGGTTGCCCTGAATCCCGAACAGGAAAAAATGCCGGACAACTATCCCAGAACAGTGCTTTCTTCCAAAAATCTTGATAAAATCGTTACGCAGGAGCTGATTCCTTATATAGAGAAAAAATATAAAACTTCCGGCAAGAAGGCTATTGCAGGACTTTCCAGAGGAAGCTACCAGGCCATGCTCATTGGAGTTTCCCATCCCGAAACATTTTCGGCGATAGGAGCATTTAGTCCTGTGATCTATGAAGGAACTGAGGCAGAACCTTTTAAAGAACTTCCTATTGGAAACTTGCTGAAGTCTAAGAAAAAACCTTACTTCTTTATCGGAATCGGGGAAAAAGAAGACGCCATGTTTTTTAAATTTGATCAATTATTGACGGATTTCTTAAACAGGAATAATTATCCTTATTTCCAATACAAATCCTCTGAAACCCGCCATGAATGGCTTACGTGGAGAAGATCTCTCTACCAGTTTGCCCAGCAAATTTTCAAATAAAAAACATGATATTTGTCATGTTTTGAAATTTTATTAACTTACACCAATAAATTACCGTTGTATGGAATTACTCCTTCCTTATTTGGAACCGGATGGTTTTAAACAAGGTCTGATGAAGGATTACAGATTTTGTGATAAAGATTTCCTGAACTCTACTGTTCTGGAGATGCCGGAGGATTTAGGAACCGGGAAGCTGATTCTTTTCAGTAAGAAGAATTTTCATTTTTTCCGTGGAAAATGGAATTTTCATGAAGAAACCATTTTTCATTCCCCGCATAAAGTAGGAGATAATGGGATGATGGATTTCCGGATCAATAAAGAAGGGAAGATCAGCAGTAATTTTATTAATGACGAAAAAAAATTTGAACACAATACTACCGATATCGATGGCGTAAGGATTTTTGTACCCAAAACCATATTTTCAAAAGATAAAGGGCTTCTGAAAGAAAAGCTGGAAAATGCACAGCGCAATTACCTGAGTCAGGAAAAACTTAAAACTATTTTCGATACTCCGTTTGACGATGCTTCATGCAGTATTATTCTCGAAAGCCGGATTTTAGAGTTCTTAAGCTATTGGATCCATTATCTGCTGTCCGATGAAAAGACTTTTGAGCATAAGAAGGCATTTGAAGACAAAATAAAACTGGCCAAAGATTTTGTAGATACCAATGCGTTCCAGAGTCTGGCCATCAGGGAGATAAGCCGTTACTGCGGGCTCAATAGCAGTGATCTGAAAAAAGGATTTAAGGATTATACCCAATTGCCTATTCATCAGTATATTATCAAAACCAGAATGGAAACAGCTCGTGCAATGCTTCTGGAAACCGAAAAATCAGTAGGGGAGATCAGTGATTTTATCGGGTATAACAACCGGGGACACTTTTCACAGCTTTATCTTCGTCATTTCGGGAAGCTTCCTTCTGAAGAACGTCAGTAAACTTGCAGTTAATTTTTCTTGCTGTTAATCAAAAAGACTTATCATTTTTTGATAATACTGTAATTATTCGTTTTTTCGTCTTTTTTTATAGTATAGCTGTCTTTCAACAGGAGTATCCATCCATCTCCTTCAGCCTTTTGTTCTTCAATTTTTGTGGGTATGCTTATGGACATTTTGCTCCAGTCAGGACTCATTAATGCTCCATTCTCCACTTCAAGGATTCCCCAATTGTCAATAACCCTGATGTTAGGATAAACAGTTCCTTTATCTGCAATGGGTAAAATGTTTCTGGGATCAAAAGAAACATTCATCTTCTCAAAACGGATTTCCAGGTGAGGCTGTTCAATAAATTTGGATTGATATTCAGCAATCTTTTTTTTGATTTTATTTTCCCTGGCCAGCTCTTCTGTGAAAATTAGAACCCCGTGATAATGATTAGAGTTTTTTTCAGCAGCAGCTTTTAAATTGACGGGGATATTAATTTCAAATTTTTTAATAAAAAAGTCGGTAATATTAGTATTTGCTGAAATCTCCCGATTCCAAAATCTATTCTTTAAACTCAATAAATACCCATAAACAGGAACGGTATGATAAGCAAAGGATCTTACATAGGTAGGGTTTGAAAAGAAGGCATCGGTAGAATTGATGAGATGCTTTTTAGACTGCTCCTTATTTCTGTCACTGATAATAAACCCGGTATATTCGGCAATACCTTCATTAAGCTCCAGCTGGTTTTCAGTTGTTGCAGATTGTGGAAAAAGAGTATTTCTGTATTTCCTGAAAATAAAAGCATTAGTCAAATGTATTTTCTTTTCTTTCTCTGACTCAGAGCGAACGGCTTTTTTAAGAGCCTCCAGTTCTAACCGAAGATATATTCTTCCATCTTTCTGGTCCAAATGATTACTTTCCTTGTTGCTCTGAGTGAATCCCAGAGAAGACTGTGCTTTGTGGAAAAGTTCATGAGCCAGTAAATTGACCCTCTCATAATGGTTTTCGGGTAATGGCAACATGATCATTGCCCAGTTTTTGCCACTCCACTGAACAGAAGTATTGGCAATATTCATGCTATCCGGTAGTTTACCAATGTAGATTTTATTTTGAAGTTTTAAGCTGTTATCTGCATTAGGTTCATTACTGTAAACCTGTCGTGTTTTAGGATCAACCAAAAGGATACTTCCATATAAATCTTTGTTCCACACTTTAAACCCTTCTTTAGTTGCATTTTGGATCTCCTCGAAATAAGTGGAAATATTATCGGAATTTATAGGTTCTGACAGTTGTCCGGATAGAAATAAACCCTGAATTAAGCATAAAAATTGTAAAATAATTTTCTTCATTACAGCTTTATTTTAAATTAATATTTTCAAACAATCTTTGGATTTTATTCTTTAAATATAATCAAAAAAAGCTTGATTACAGGGAGTTTAAGGCAAGGAACCTTCATTTCTGTAAATGCTTCTCATTCTTCTTAAAGATGGTACAGTACAAGGCGATATTTAAAGAATGGTTTAAAACTTAAACACTTTTGTATGAAAAAACTGTAAATATGGGTTGTACTGCTATTTATGAAGGCTTGTATTTTTATACACCATGAAAAAATTTCTTTTTCGTATCACGGAATTTCCTTTTCGTGTCAGCACCTGTTCGGCATATGATTAATTTGGAGTTAAGATTAGTTCATATGAATCTCCTTTAACCAAGGCAGTTTTTCATATCAATATTAACTTAATGTGAACAAAACTATGCTGAACTTATCAATTTTAGTGGAAGAAAGCGCAAGAAGGAATCCGGAAAAGCCGGCCTTAAGCCTGGGAGAAACTACGATTAACTATAAAATTTTTCATGAAAAAGTTGGCCAGGCGGCCAATGCCTTTGCAAAAAGAGGAATCGGATATGGCGATAAGGTTGCTTTGCTATGTCCTAATATTCTACAATTTCCGGTTATTTTTTTCGCAATACTAAAAACCGGGGCAACGGTTGTACCCTTTAGCATTTTTCTTAAACCTGATGAGATTGCTTACCAGCTGTCCGATTCTGACAGTAAAATGTTTCTGTGCTTTGCAGGAACTCCGGAAATGCCTGTAGGAAAGTTTGGAAAGGAGGGGTTTGATAAAAGTGCCTCATGTAAAGATTTTATCAGTATAGGGAATCTCGCTGAAGATGTTGAGAATTTTGATGATTTAATTAAAGACGAAGAAACCCAATTTGAATCCTATATTACCTCATCAGAAGATACGGCCGTTGTTATTTACACCTCGGGAACTACCGGAAAACCTAAAGGAGCCGAACTTTCGCATATTAATCTCTTTACCAATTCAGAAGCCAGCACAACTATAATTGCATCTACCGAATTTGAAGCCCAGCTTGTTGTTTTACCTTTATTTCACATTTTTGGCTTAACGGTAATGATGCTTGCAGGAATCCGGAGATCGCTTCATCTTATCCTGATGCCGAAATTTGATGCCAAAGCAGTTTATCAGCTCATTATCCGTTTTGATATCCGGATTTTTGCCGGCGTTCCTTCCATGTACTGGGCCCTGCTGAATGAGGAAAACACTGAAGAAAATACAAACAGCATTAAGAAACTGAGAATCTGTGTTTCCGGAGGAGCTTCTCTTCCTGTAAAAATCATTGATGAATTTGAAACCCGTTTCGGAGTTCCCATTATTGAAGGATATGGAATGTCCGAAGGTTCTCCTGTGGTGACATTCAATCAGCTGGCAGTGGGACGAAAGCCCGGTTCTATCGGAACTCCAATCTGGGGAGTTGAGGTAAAGATTATAGATGATCAAGGTAATGAACTCCCGATTGGTGAAAAAGGAGAGTTGATCTATCGCGGTCCCAATGTGATGAAAGCCTATTACAAAAGGCCTGAAGAAACTCAGGAAGTTCTGAAGAACGGATGGATGTTTTCCGGAGACATCGCGGTAAAGGATGAGGATGGTTTTTTCTTCATCGTTGACCGTAAAAAAGAAATGATTATCCGGGGCGGAATGAACGTTTATCCCCGTGAAGTAGAGGAAGTGATGATGCGGAATCCTGATATTTCCATGGTTGCGGTTATCGGCATCGATGATGAAAAACTAGGTGAAGAAATTAAAGCATTTGTGGTAAAGAAAAAAGAAAGCAACGCTTCCGAGGAAGATATTAAGCTGTGGACAAAAGAAAGAATTGCCAAATATAAATATCCGAGAATCATAGAATTTATAGACGAGATGCCTTTAAACGCTACAGGAAAAATACTTAAAAAGAATTTAAAAAAACAACTGAAATGAATTATTTTAAAATCGCAGCCCTGTCCATTACATTATTGACGGTAAGCTGTTCAACACAAAATGTTGAAAACACCAAAACGGTTTCTGTAAGCCAAAAGGAAGAAAAGCTTACCGATATACAATACGGCTCACACGAAAGGAACGTAATGGATGTCTATCTACCGGCAAACAGAAGCCCGAAAACTGCCTTTCTTGTTAATATCCACGGTGGAGCCTGGACGCAAGGTGATAGGGCATATGATGGTAAAATTTCCGAATATCTTCTTTCACAGGGAATTGCTGTTGCCAATCTCAATTACCGTTATGCCAATCTTACTGACACCCATCTTCCTGAGCTTTTAGATGATATTGATAACGTTGTAAAATATCTTTCTTCCCATGCCAATGAGTGGAATACCAGAAAAAACGGGTTTTCAATTTCCGGAGGGAGCTCAGGTGCCCATGTTTCGCTGATGTATGCCTATACCAAAAATCCTCAGATTAAAACCATCATAGAAATGTGTGGTCCCGTAGATTTTACAGATGTTCAGACGTTACAGTACGTGAAAGCAGCTAACCTTTTGAATGTCCTGGATAAAATGTCTGGAAACAAAGTAGTCTGGAAACCCGGTGATGCGATTCCGGAAGCTTATGCTAAAACCAGTCCTGTAAAATTTGTCAATCAGATTCCCACAATGATTATTCATGGAGATAAGGATGAAGTGGTTCCCATCCAGCAGGCTTATATTCTGGAAAAAGCCCTGAAAGCAAAAGGTGTTCCGTATAAATTGGTTGTAGTTCCCGGCGCAGGGCATCTTATCACAAAATTACCGGCAGATGAGCAGGTGGTATTCACCCATGTGGCAGAATGGCTTAAAAAGTATGGCACAAATTAATGATTACAATATTATGAAGACTACATTTTTGAATACAAAAATCACGGTAGCAGTACTTTTCCTGGCAGCTTTTTCCAATGTAACGGCCCAGAAAAAAGAAGCTGATACAGCGAAAACAAAAGATATCGATGAGGTGATTATGACCGGGGTATTTGATAAAAGAACAAGGATGAATGCTCCTGTGGCTATCTCTGTTCTGAAAAGCGAGGTCATTGAAAAACAGGTCCCTGTAAGTGCTGCAGATCTGCTTAAAAACGTTCCCGGAGTATATGTGAACTCATCATTGGGAGAGATCAGGAACAATGTAAGCTCAAGAGGAATCAGTGCAGGTTCTTCAGACGGTACTTTTGCTTACGAATATATTTCTATGCAGGAAGACGGTTTGCCTGTAACCAATACCACCTATTATAATTACGGTCCCGACTTTTTTCTAAGAGCAGATGCAACCATTTCCCAGATTGATGCCGTGAGAGGAGGGCCTGCCTCTATTACGGCGGCCAATGCACCAGGAGGAATCTTCAATTATATTTCCAAAACAGGAGGCAATAAATTCGGAGGAGAAATCCGTGCAAAATATGGAATTCAGGGAGCTAATAACTCAGGATATCACAGAATTGATGCCAACTTTGGAGGACCTCTGGGTGATAACTGGTTTTTTAATGTCGGCGGGTTTTACCGGTATGATTTAGGTGCCCGGTATGCAGGCTATCCGTTTAATAACGGAGGCCAGGTAAAAGCAAATATTGTAAAAAAATACAATAAAGGAAGCCTGAAAGTTTTCCTTAAATATCTGGATGACAGAAATGGCTATGCGCAGCTGATTCCTACCAGAAACTATACGGCTCCCGAACCGGCGGAAGGGTTCAGCAGCAGTTCGTCTTTGCTTATTCCGGAGCTGCAGTACAATTCTCCGGATTTTATTCACGGAGGTAATGTAGATTATAATTCAGGGCGTTTGGTTAGCAATAAATACCGTTCCGTAGGACTCAACTGGGATCATAACCTGGGAAATGACTGGAAGCTGTTCTTTGCAAGCAAATATTCTGATAATGATGTGGTGCAGAACAGTGTGGGTAATTCTTTTCTTACCTCACTGGATGATATGACCTCTTATTTTTTAGTCGGTGGACTGGGAATCGGAACTTACTCCTTTAAAGATGCGCTTACAGGACAGGAACTTGCCAATGTGAATGCTGCCCTGGGAGCCGGAGGATTACCTGTTTACCAGATCACCAAGAATCAGTTGCCGGGTCAGTCTATCCAGAATAATTCATTTGCAATGTCGGCGCTAAATTTTTATGAAAATAAAGTAAAAGAATCCATGAATCAGCTGACCATCAATAAAAAATGGAACCATATGAATTTCTCGTTTGGAGGATATTACGGTTATTCTGATGTATGGCGTTTTTCCGGAATTAACGGGATAGGGCTTACGACTTTGGAAAACAGGCCGAGAATGCTGACGGTAAGCTTAACGGGTGTTACTACTTTAGATTTTACAAAACCCGGTGTTTACCAGCTGACCAATAATGACGGGTTTGCGCAGGCAGCAGGCAGTACGGGGGATTTAATTGAATTTAAAGCCAAACAGCAGCAGGGGGCCGTATTTTTCGGACATACCTGGGATATCACAGATCATCTGACTCTGGATTGGGGAATCCGGTATGAAAAAGTATGGATCAAAGGGGATAATACCAGAACCTATCTGTTTTCAGATAAAAACGGAGGGACGGACAGTAACATTTTTACCCTGTACAATAACAATGCTTTAACGAAACTTACCAATGTTGCCTATAGCAGGCAGCTGGAAAACTTTTCCTATTCAGCAGCGGTGAATTATAAGTTCAATAATAATGTTGCCATATATGCCAGATATTCTAAAGGCAGCAAATCTCCGGATCTTGATATGTTCTTTGCAGCCAACAGGACGGAAACGATAGACTTATTGAATCCGCAATCCAGAAAAACACAGCAGGTGGAGATGGGCTTTAAAACCAAAACCACTTATTTTGATGCTTTTATAACCCCGTTTTACAGTTTGCTGAGCAATATTCCTTACAGCTTTATGGCTGATGACGGCAAAGGCGGGTTCTATACCACACCGTCCCTGTACAATAAAAATGAAACCTATGGTATTGAATTGGAAACCAATATAAAACCGGCTGATAATTTCAGTATCAGAGCTGTGCTTACCCTGCAGGATCCGAAAGTTAAAGAAGGATATTTATGGAATTTGGGAAGTGCCGGTCCTTCAGATGACACTGTTTCCTCATATTCGGGAACTACGATTGCTTATACTCCGAAAATTATGGCCCACGTCACTCCTAATTTGAAAATCGGCAAAGCATATGGATTCGTGACCTGGAGCTATATGGGTAAAAGAGAAGGAAGCAACACCAATATCTATAAACTTCCGGGATTTTCCCAGTTTGATCTTGGAATAGGGTATAATTTAAACGAAAATATCAGTATGCTTATTAATGTGAACAATGTATTTAACAAATATGGGGTAATGAGCTACCAGAGGCCGGGAACCCTGCAGCAGCAGCTTGCCGGCTTCGAAAACTTTACCCAGGCTGAATACAACTCAGCAGTGGCCAATAATACTCCTTATTTTACAATTGCCATTCCACCCACATCCGGATATTTTACGGTAACTTATAAATTTTAATCCTATGAGAAAGTCCTTATCTATATTTTTTGCAGTTCTGCTCTTTATTATCCTGATATTATTGGTTATTCCCATGATTTCTGTATATCTGAAAGCACCTATGCTTCTGAGCGGTTACAGCAGTTCGTTTACCATGCAGTTCAATTCACAGTTTGTTGTTTTGGGGTTGGTTTTACTATTGATCTGTTTTCTTTTCTACCGATATCGAAAATACTGGCGGAAATTACTGATAGCCAATTTGGTCCTTTCGGTTTTGTTTTTTCTTGCCCAGATTTATTTCACGGCTGTGATGTTTTCCACGGCCAAAAAATACAATACCAAGGTTTCTTTTTCCCAGGGATTAAAAAGTTCTGGAGTACCGATAAAACCTACAGAAACCTATTCTTATCTTACGATTTATAATGAAGAGCAGCATATAGATGTTTTCCGTCCGGAAGTAAAATCTTCTGTGCCTGCGATTCCTGTTATTCTTGTTCACGGTGGTGCTTTTATTGAAGGGAACAGAACCCAGGTAGGTTATGCAGCCAATTGGTTTAAAGATCATGGATACACCGTTTTTTCCATCGATTATCCTTTAGGAAAAGAAGACCGGCACAATTGGGAATCTGCTGTTAATTCAGTTGTGACTTCAATGGGATTTGTGGTGAAAAATTCAAAAAAATTCAATGTTGACCCGAACAAAATAGTTTTGGTAGGGGGCTCCGCTGGGGCCGCTTTGGTGATGCAGGCAGATTTAGGATTAAGGAAAGGTTTTGCCAAATCTTACGATTCCCCTCAACCTCCGGTTCCGGCTGCAGTTATTGCTATTTATCCGCCTGTCAGTTTATCCGAGCTCTGGCAGAAAATAGATGAAAAAAAGAATATTGATCTCAAATATGCGGCTAGAAAATATCTCGGAGGTTCACCCACCGAATTCCCACAGCGCTATGCACAGCTGAATTTAATAGACCAGCTTTCCGAAGGAATTTCCCCGACGTTCATTATTGCCGGCGAAATAGATCATGTCGTAAATGTAGAAGCTACAAGAAAATTTGTAAAAAAAACGGAAGAAATGAAGCTCCCTGTTTCCTATGTTGAAATTCCTTACGGGGAACACGTTTTTGACGCCAATTCCAATTCCATTGCAGGGCAGATTGAATGGAATAAAATAGGAGAGTTTTTAAAAAATAATCATCTGGAAAACTGATAGAAGCATAATAATAAACTTTTTTAGGCAGATGTTATTGTTGTTTGCTTGTATTTCTTTTTGGATAAAGAATTAAACGGATGGATGGGTTATTGGTGATAAACAGCCGTAACCAATCCAGTGCTAGCCTGATTTTGCTTCTGAAGCCTACCAGCGGAATAATATGGATAAACAGCCATGTAAGCCAGGCCAGGAAACCTTTGAAAGAAAATTTGGGAAGATCCACCACGGCATTGAATTTTGAAATGATCGCCATACTGCCCTTATCATTATATTTGAAAGGAATGAGTATTTTTTCTTCTTCGATCCTGATGAAATTTTTAGCCAGATTTTTAGCCTGCTGTATGGCCACCTGGGCAAGCTGGGGATGTCCTTTCGGGAACTCTTTATCCGTTAATTGAAGCGCGATATCTCCTACCGCATAGATGTTCTCCATTCCTTCTACCCGGTTGTATTCATCAGTTAAGATTCTTCTTCCTTTTCCTATTTTGTCTTCCGGAATTCCAGGAACTTCCCGTCCTATAACTCCGGAGGTCCAGATGAGGGTTTCGGTATCTATCGATGTTCCGTCGGACAGAAGCACCTGATTATTGACATAGTCTTTTACCGAAACATTAAGAAGTATTTTTACACCAAGCTCCTGTAAAGTCTTGTGGGAAGTCTCCTGCGCCATTTTACTCATCGGGGAAAGCAGGGTAGGTAAGGCATCAATCAGATACAGATTGGAAAGGTTGAGCTTGATCTCCGGGTATTCTTTTTCAGCAATATATTTTCCCATTTCCGCGATCATGCCCGCCAGTTCTACCCCGGTAGGTCCGCCGCCTGCTATAACCACATTCTGTAATTTTTCTGCGGTTTTCGGGTCTTTATTTCTGGCAGCTTCCTCCAAGTTGAGGAGCATATGATTCCGCAGATAAAGTGCCTCCTCAATACTTTTCATAGGAAGTGCACATCTCTGCACATTATCCATTCCGAAAAAGTTGGACTCAGTTCCCAATGCAATAACCAGATAATCGTAAGTCAGGTTTCCTGTATCTGTTTCTATGGTTTTGCTTTCGGGATTCACTTTAAGAAGACTTCCCATATGAAAATTCACATTTTTGTATTTTGAAAATAATCTACGGAAAGGATAGCTGATGTTGGAGGCCTGAATAAAAGAGGTCGCCACCTGGTAAATAAGGGGAGGAAAGAAATGATAATTGTTCTTATCAACAAGCGTAATAAGAAATCTATTGTCATTTTTTAAGGATTTAATAAGATTAATTCCTGCAAATCCTCCACCAACAATAATGATATGCTTTTTCATGTTAATTGACATTTGGAATTGTTTTGATTATCCTCCAATAATGGCACCAAAAAATAGATCGTGTATGTTACATTTAGTTGAACAGGTCCGGAAATACAATACAGCAACAGTTATAAAAGCTATCGATGTAAAGGCAGATATGGTTCCTGCTATCATAAAACATTGTTTAATGCTTACCATCAGGCACGCTAATCTTTATAAAATTAACAAATACTTCTCATTTATATTATTGTCCTGATCATAAACACTGGTTTTTATTTGGTATTGTTTGTAACAATAAATTAATATGGCTTGCTTTTTGATATTGGAAAAGCACCAATTTTTTACTACGATGTTCATTACTTAACTATCAATAAAATTTTAAGATATGATAATCAGTGAAGACCTTTTGTTAGCTTATGGAGGTGAATATGAAACCTATTTACCAAATGAGATTATTTTTAGTGAAGGAAGCTTTGCTAAATTTTATTTCCAGATTGTTAATGGTGTTGTCGAGCTCAATAATTACCATGAGGATGGTAAAGAATTCACACAGAATATTCTTTCCGATGGGCAAAGTATTGGCGAATCGTTACTTTTTAACGATAAGCCGTATCCCATGACTGCCGTTGCCAAAACACAATGTTCCGTCATGAAACTGCCTCAGGCAGATTTCTGTTCGCTCATTCATCAAAATAAGGATGTGATGATGGATATGTTTAAATGCATGTCCGACCGGCTCTACTACAAATATTTAATGCTTTTTAATATTTCATCCACAGATCCACAGTTCAAAATCAAAACGGTCATGGACTATTTAAAGGCAACCCAGGGTAATGATCATAACCAGACTTTTCAGGTACCTTATACCCGGCAGCAGATTGCCAATCTTACAGGACTGCGTGTTGAAACGGTTATAAGAACCGTTAAGAAAATGGAAAATGAAAATATGGTTAAAATTGAAGGCCGAAAAATACTTTATTAAGCTTTTGAACCTATTTTAATTATAACGTATTAATTGTGAAATGTTTTATAAATAATGCCATATGAATCATATGGCGTTATTTTATTGATCCGTTTCACGGATAGTATGCTTCATTATTATCTTATAATATTTTCTATCATTACTGGGAAAAGGTTAAAAAACTAGCGGACAAGAAGATAGATTCCAACACCAATTGCAGCATAAGCGGTAACCGTAAGAATATCAGCTATGGGTTGTGAGAATCGTTTTTCTGCAATTTTCTCAGCATTGATCTGGTTCTTATGGAATTTCAGAATTTTTTTAGGATTATGAACCGGGTGTGCCACCAGACTGTCACTTTCCCACTTGTCAACAATTACTTTATAACTTTTGCCATCTGCTTCAATTCTAACATTTTTACCGGATGCAAGTTTCTCCTGAATATTAACAGGAGCAGGCATTTGTTGTGCGTTCAGGCTTTGGGATGCAGTTGTTGTGCTCTTCATTTGCGCAGCTGTATTTTGCTTATTGTCGGCTGCTGGATCCACTTGCTTTTTTACCTGGTACGTATAGCAGCTGGTCAGAGAAAATAATATAATGATGAAATAAAGATTCTTTCGCATAAGCCAAATTTAAGAATTAAACGGAATATTTGGGTGTTTCTTGTAAAAGATCTTGTTTTTAAAAAATCTGCTGCGAAAAGTCTTCTGACTTTGAGTAAGTAAAATAAAAATGGTTTCTTTAATGAGAAAATTAATCATGTACATCAAAATCCGGTAGAAGCAGGTTTAGTTTTTCGTGCGGAAGATTATAGATACAGCAGTGCAATTGATTATTCCGATGAAAAAGGACTTTTAGATAATATTGTTGTTTTTAGAATGTTTGATTTATAATGCTAAAACGACACGAAAGGATTCGTGCGGTAGCGGGCGTAGGGAAAAACATTTTATTTTGATATTCTTTAATTGCGTTAATGAAATTCCCGTTTTTCTAAAACTCCGTCTCTATACATTTCCGTATAGATCAATGGTCCTTTTTTTCTTGTATTGAATAGAGGTTCTCCTGTTTCTTCATTATATTTTTGCAATAATTTGTAAAATTTCCATGTTCCAACGGGTAAACCATTTTTATATTCGGCTTCCAGATACGTATACGGATCGGTAAATTGCGGATGTTTTTGTAAATCCATAGATCCATTGGGTTTACATTCTATCCATTTTCCTTCTTTATGATGGTTTTTTACCATACCCTGTTCTTCATCATCTTTATAAGGGCCATCATTGTCATAGTATCTGGCAAATTTTCCGGAAGGTAGAATCTGGTATTTCTGTAAAGGTTTTAATTGAAAAGGGCTTTCAGTCAATTCATAATCCTGTAGAGAAATGGTGTAATTTTTATCGATATTAAACAGGGTATAGTTGGCAAATCCCATTTCTCCCTGATGATTAAGATAGATTCTTTTCATATCGATCAGCTTGCCGTCCTTCGTTGAAACTAAATACATTTTTTCAATAAACGGTTCGGCATAACGAACAGTATTATAAACCGCCATAAAGTACAGTGAATAGTCTCCATAACACAAAAAATCTGAGGCTATTTTAATTTGATCATATTTTTCATTGACAGTAGTGCTGAATGGCAGCAAAACATTGTATTCTTCAGGAAGTACTACAAAATCTTTTTTTATTTGTTTTTCAAATTGCAATGCATTGATTTCCTTTAATTTATTTTCATCCTGTATAGCAGACAGAATGGAGTCAACAGTGATCCGTTTTGAAATATCTGGATATCCAAATGGCAGAATAATACAATCCGCTTTATTGGTGTTAAAGGAAACTGATTCTTTATCTGTGGAATGAGATTCTGTGCTTATTGCCTTATTTTCTGTTTGAGCCTTACTGTAACAGGAAAAAAGGAAAAACAGAATGGTAAAACAGGCGATATTAATTTTAGGCATATATATCTAATATTGGGGTGAAACCGTGAACATGCAAATGATTATTATGTCTTGGGGTAGCGGTATGCGTGGTATGAGGTAACCGTGTGCTGGCATTGTCTGCAGTACTGGCATTTGAGGTATTGGAAAAATTCTCTGACCGGCCTGATCCAAATCCAAAATCAAAAAGAATATTCCGGAGAATAACCTGATTGTCATAATCAAAATTCGCAGCCGTAAGGATGGTATTGACTCCATTTTGCTGAGCCGTTAATAAATTCAGATCTCCCGCTTCTCCGTTCACATGTTCTGCGCTGGGATAGCATGACGCGTCTGAATAAGAAAAACCCTGAGATACAATATAATGATTATGTCCTTCCTGTCTGAATTGTGCCAATGCTCCTAAGAAACCTGCAAATAAATCCGGCTGGATGCTTCTTCTTCTGGTATGCTGAAACCCATACCGGATGATGACCCCGTCTTGATTATAATTGAATGCCTCAAAAATCTGTGGCCCTACACCGTCATTCGCTAAAATATCCATATTGACCAACTCGACATTTCCCGGTTGATTGATGTACCATTTGTCGGTGGCTCCATCACCAAGAGTTCCGTTAGCATACACCAATAACTGATGGGCATCTATCTGCTCTCCGGCGGCTCTGTTCGCTGTGAAATCTATGGTGTCCAAAAGATTGCCTCTTTGGGCCAGCGGTGGGATGGTGTTGACTCTTCTTTTTCTGGTTACAGTTTCTTTAGTTCTGTTACAGATCCTGTGTTCATTATCGTTTTGGTCGTAATAAAAAAAGATAACATCAGTGGAATGGTTATTCAGAACCTTCTGAATCCTTCTTCTTCTTTCCGGATTTGTACTGATCACCTGTAAAGCATTGTACGTATTGCTGCCATGATGAATGGTATAGATATTTTTATTGACCACCCTGAATCTTCCTCTGTCATCATTCAAGAAAATACCGGCGCCGTTTACCTCTTCCTGTCCATCTCCATAGGCACAGGGATTATTGTCTGTTCTTTCTACTGCCACTTCCAAATTAATACTGCTATCTGCCAGTCTTCTGGTCCAGTCATCAAAAGTAGCTCTTCCGTCAGGCCTTAGCTGCAGCTTAATAATGGCTTTATTGATATGGTCAGCCCGTAAATTAGTATAATGATCATGGCTGCCATCTCTATTGTTAAGAGCATCAAAATTTCCTACCTGTACGGTAAACAGCCTCTGTGCCTCATACCGGTCAGGAGATACAAAACGCATTAACTGTAATGGATCTGTATTTTCTGTCATCGTACTTGCTGAAGGCCTTATCACCGCATCTATACTCAGATCTGTCATATTGCTGGTCTCTATGATCAGATATACTGTTTTGCCTAATATGGAATCGTATGGGATATTTTGATTCTGATGATCCTGCTGTACATGAGCAGAATCAATTTTTGTAAAATTGACTCTTGTTCCGTTGTCTGTTGTCGTTTTCTTGGCAAAATAAACTTCAGTAATACGCTGTAAAGAGTTATCGGGGGTATCCGGAGCCAATGGGCCATTTAAAGTTTGGGTTTGCCCGGAATCTGTTATTGTAATACGTGTCGCCATTTTAAGATTTTTCTTTTTTTAATACGGGAGTTTTTTACATTTCCTGACGAGGATTATCCGAGATTTCATTTTCCTTAAATGAGGTAAGGTTCGGATTTCCAAATAATAAAAATACAAAACGGCCATTGTACAACCCTTTGCCAGACTTTTCATCCGGCTGGTCCTGCATTTCTTTAATCCATCCTGTATTTTTATAGTTCTTCATAGCTTATTTCTTTTATATGATAGATGATTTTCTTTTGGTAGTTTTCACCCAGGGAAAATTCTATGGTAAGTTTATGCTCTAATACTTCTTTGGTTTTAAAATCCAATAAAATCTGCCCTTTATATTTGTCAAGTTTTGGAAAATCTGTTTCCCTGTTATAAGCAATTTCCTTTCTGTTCATTTCTCCATAAAACATTTCCCAATTTTTATCTGAAGGAATGTTCCCGGTATACTGTAATAGTAATAATTCATCATCACAGCGCATGGCCTCCGTTTGTACACGTTCTTCTATATCTATTACGGTATTGGTCATAAAATTAAGGTAACGCACGCTATACTTTACCCGATCTTCCTGCTCATACCTTCCATAAAACTTATGGAGGATCATTCCCAATTGATTACTTTTTAAAAAATCTTTACCCACTAAGTTTTCGTTTTGGTAAAATGTTTTTAAAAAGGTGTAAGAATCTTCTGCCTGTTTGCCAACATAGGAGCGGGAGAGCTTTTCTACTGTTTTTTCCACCTTATCCTGAAGAATTGATAATTCCTGTACATTTTTTAAATGACCATATTCGTCCGTTATAAGCACTACATCGTCATTGATATCTGCAATTCTGGCTAGAAAATCTTTTTCGGACAGGGATAGTGTTTTATCCCGATGAACTCTGTCAAAAATTTCGATATGGTATTCAAATCTTTCTTTTTCTAAACGCTTCAGCGTAACATGAAAATTTTTATTGAGCTCACTTCTGTGCGTTTTTCCGTTGATGGTGGTATATTCATTACAGGAATAGCGATAAAATTTCTTTCCCTCTAAAAGGTTTAATTTAATATCTATGGGAAACTCTGGTTCCATAATTTTTCACTCATTATTTTTACTTAAAAACTACTTTCCCTCCGGAGGAAACCCACTGGTTTTTTTTGTTCCAAGACCCATCACAATCCTGTTGCATTTGTTTAACTATTTTTGCTTTTTTTATGTCAATAATGGCACACGTGTAGTTTTCATGCAGGGTACTGTCCTTATCACTTTCATGTACATATTCTTTAATGATGCCGTCTACTACTACGTACTTTGCATTAGGGGACAGTGAAGAAAAGAGCTCACTTCCGGTACCTTTAAATTCACTTCCTTTACCTACTTTTATCTTTTTCTTTTTATTAATAATATGGAGATTATACCATAGTTTCATAGGGCTATTGTAGGAAGCATAATACAACGATAGAGTATCATTTAAAGTAATGATAGTGTCTTTCTTTGCCGTTTTATTCTGTACATCATGATGTTTTTGGGAAACAACGTTTCCGCAGGTAACAAAAATGATTAAAATCATTAGCATAAATGTCAATTTTTTCATGATGATAAATTTGAGTTTTTTTCCATTTTTTCATAGCGTTTATCCATATCTGTACCTCTTCTTTTATTCCCGTAATCATCAAGAATTTCCTGCTCGTATTTACTGTGCATATCTCCCCATTCGCCAGGATTTCTTGATGTTTTTTCTAATTTTTCCCCTTCTTTTCTGGTTTTATTTTCTTTGGCTGTGTTAGCATCTTTTTTTGCAAAAAACCGGTCTAGTGCAGAGCCGAAATCATCTTGTACATATCCTGGTCTGTTAATGTGATGATCCAATGCAGTTGCTTTACCTAATTTTGATTTTAAATAATCTGACAGCTTATATGAATAGCCTGTAGGAGTTAGAGGAAGTACAACTTCTTTTAACCTCTTAATAAAATCCAGCACCTGTTTTTCCTGAAATACTTTATCAATAACAGCATTTACAATCGGTTGCAGAGGCTTACATTCTACTGTTTTTCCAAATAAGGATTCTTTACAGTTTTCTCTGATTTTATTTGATAATGTATTTCCTGTAATTTTCTCTGCTTTGGGATCTGCCGGATCTTTATAGTATAGAATCCCGGAGTCTACCGTCCATCCGCATGATACAAATAACTCGTCATATTTTTCAGGATGCTGAGCTTTAAATTCTTCAACCTGTGTAGTAAATTCACCTTTTCCGGTATGATCCACTGTTTTCTGCATGGCCCCCGCAGTTAATATCATCTGTTCACCTGAAAGGTCCCAGTCATAGGATTGAACAGAATCTAATTTGCCTTCATTTTCAGACATTCCCACCAAAATAGCCTTTTCTTCAGCCGTAATTTTCTTTTCTTCAATCAATGTATCCCAATCGGAATAATTTTCAAGTTTTTTAGATCCCCAGTAGGCTGGTCCATATTTTTTACTATATCGGGTACAGGTAATATCATAGTTGTTTCCACAATTACAGTATCTGATCTCAAACCTTTCATTGTCTTTATTTAAAAACTCATGCGTCTCATCCGGGAATTTCACTTCATCTTCTGTTCCTGTTACTTCAGCTTTGAAATATAAAAAGGCATTTAAGTCCTCTCTTTTATTCAGTTTATCTATTAATTTTTTTAAATCTTCGTCACTTTTGGGACGCATCGTTATTTCTTTGGCATACACCAGTGTTCCGTTGATAGTGAATTCTATTTTACTTTTCTCCTCCTCGCCATCTAAAAACTTGACAGGATTTTCATATACGTTTTCAGTATTTTTCAATTTATTTTCATGGATCTCAACAGAGAGTTTGCCGCTTGCTCCTTCACAATTGGCGACTACCCATACTTTCTTTTTAATGGTGGTGCTGTTTATTCTCTCAAAATCAAAATCAGGACTGCCATCAGCTTTTTTCGCTTGTACTTCCTCTTCCCAGGTAATTTTCACCGATTCTTTTGCCTTTAATTTTACAGAATCCTCCTGATCTGCCTTGAGGTTCCTTCTTCCTTTTTTTTCGTACTTCTTTTTGACATCAGATACCAGACCTCCACTTTTAACGGTATAAGTTTCTTCTTTAGTTTCCCAGGTCATTTTAGGAACTTGTTTTGCAAAATATATTTTTACCACATTCACTTCATGATCCACCTGGTGGGGGAGATCATAAACCTTCTGATTGGGGTTTACAGAATAATCATCTTTTTCTTGTACTTCACTCATATCATTTTATTTTGAGCTTATTATTGAAAATCATTTGAGTTATTATATTTTGTTTTTAAGTCTTTAATTATTTTTTTAATATTTATCTACCAACAAAGTTTATCTGTTGTTGCATTTTCTGTACATTCATCAACAGTCTTTAATTTACCTCCAACAATTTTATTTTTATAGAGTTTTCTTTCTTTGGTGTCACTCACTCCTGTTATTAGATATTTCCCTGTTTTGTCCCATCCATAAAAAGCGGCTTGATCGAAAAAATTTTCTTCAAATGAAATTCCATTTTTACCTCCTTTGAACATATCATATACATCCTTATCCTGCATACTGTTTTGAAGATCGAGAAGTAAAATATCATCATAACCATCTTGGTCTACATCTGAAATATATAAAAGTTTAGAAGAAAATTCTCTGATATATTTTTTTTCGTATTCTACAAAATCTGCTCTCTTAAATTTCAATTTTTTATAATTTTCGTAAGCAGATTTATAATCGGAATTAATTAGCCAGGTTGCCAAACCAAAATTGTCCTGCAATATTTTATAAAATTCTTTTGGTAAAGTAAGATTGCTTGTAATGCTTGAGATGTTTGTGTCAACACCATCCCTTTCACACACTAGTTGGATAGAATATTCTTTATTATTATACTTTAATGGAATAATAAAAGTGAAAGAATCTGATGACTTTTTCTTTTCAACGCTAATATTATTACGATTATAGGTTGGACTATTGGTATGTGCATCTTTACTTGAACAATTAATATTTATAGAAAATATTAGAGAAAGTGATATGATTAGATGATGTGTTTTCATAAAATTATTCGTTGATTTTTCCTATTCTTTCATTATAATTAAAATCCAAGCTATTTTTTCGATCTATACTTAGTGTTCCGTGTTTAGAAACTCCTACAATGTAATGTCCACCATTGTATAATTTAATTATTTCTGCATCTAATATGGATTTCTCATTCTGATTTGTAGATGTGTCCGGTAAATATCCACTAAATTGTTGCAGCTCTGGTATTGTGCTTGGACATGTTTTATAGGTTAAATTTCCTTCTTCAATTGAATAAGATTTTAATTGTTTGGTATTTTTCAAAAGGCGACGAATATGATTAACTGCAGCTTTTATTTTTTCTGGTAATTTTATATTCATTTTCACTGCAATATTTTCTTTCCAATTCCAAATATAATCAGGATTTTCAATTGCTTTTTTTGATTCTGCAGGTGTTGTACTTAAGTTGTTTTTTTCATACTTAAAGTCTATCTGGCATATTCCCCAACCATCAGGATAACCATAGTTTGGAATCCCTTTACTTTCAGCATTTCTACCAGAAGGTCCATATGTTGCCTCTTTTCTGTTTTTCCCTTTTCCCACAAATTCTGGATCCCAAAATTGCTTCATTAGTGGAATGCCTTCGCTTCCTGATTCACTAACTGCCATTTTATAAATAAACCAGTATTTTGATAAATATCCTTTATCCGTAAAATATTTTTTTACTACTTCCTTAGTAGGATTTTTTCCTCTTATATAAAATCGGAAACTGCTTAAAATAGAAGTTTTTGCTTCATTCCATATTTCTACAGTGGCTGTGCCTCCTCTAAATAGCCCACGAAAGTCAACATCCCATTTAGTTTTTCCTATATTGGCAATCATAAATGCATTCCCACCATCAGACTTGGCAGGAAAATAATCAATATCATTTCTGTCATAGAGTGTTGCACTTGCTTTAAACTTAAATTCTGTCTTTAATCTGAATCGCAAACTTTTATGGATACAGTCCTTTCCTATATAAACTTCAATTCTTATTTTAGGCATTGCAGGTTCTGGTGAAATAAATACGAAAGATTCAGGATCTATTTTCACATCATTATAAAAAACAGAAACGGTGTAGACGTCATCTAGTGCTGCTAAAATTCTCTCCTCAAGTGGAATCGGCTTAGCAGAAGCCACATTAGGGGTAGGGTCGCAAAAAATAAAAGATTCTTTCACCAAAACTGTTTGTTTTTGAACAATAGTGCTGCCTAAATTTTGCCACGGACTTAACTTTATAACGCTCATACAGGGTGGAGGAGACATATTTCTAGCAGGCCATTTCGGGTGCCCGCAAGTTCCTTTAAACTGAAGGTTTACCATATTGTTTCCATCGCCTTCTGTTGCAAATAGCTTATCCTGAAGATTTATTTCATTAGAGGTAACTTTCAGTTCTCCGGGCGCCTGAGCATAGGGACATTTCAACTTGGCTCCATGGATAACCATTTCTCTTTTTTCTGAAGGAGAATCTTCGTTGGCTTTTTTTTGTTTTTCTGCTCTTTTTTCAGAAAGCTTACGATCATGCGCTGAAGTATTCTGATTTTCCATGTGTTAAAATTTTGGATTTGATTCAATTGTTGAAACCGGAATCGCATTTGTTGGTAACCAATGAAAATTTACTTTCATCATCCGTGATGGATTTAGCCTTTACTTACTTTAACGTCTTTTCCGCCCTGGAATACGGCCAATGATGTTCCTCTTAGTTTTAAATCGCCCTTAGAGGTCTGTATATCTGCTTCTCCGGAAATACTTTTAAACTTATTACCGGTGCTTTCTGTTTGATCTTGTTTAACGGTAACGCTTTTATTTTCAGAGGTCTGAGTGTATCTCTTTGTAATGGATTCGGTATGGTCATTTCCAATATGCATGGTGCTGTCCTGCCCAATCTTAGTGGTCATATTCCTTCCCACGGAAATCTGCATATCTTCCCCTGCAGTAAAGGTCATATTCTTGGGCGCAGTAACATGAATATTACCCTGGCCATCCATAAAATAAGTATTTCCGCTTGGATCCTTAATGGTTACACTTTTTTCCGCGTCATTCATTAACACCTTGATACCACTTCTCGTCTGTATAGATTTCAAATGATTGTCCACGCCACCGCCCAGGCCTACTTTCCCGTGAAACATTCCGCCCATAGCAAATGGAAAATCAGGGTTGTGGTATTCAAATCCCACCATAACCTGATCGCCAATTTCCGGAACGGCTACAAAACCTCTGTTTTGTGTAATAGCATCTGTTCCACCTGCATCTGGGCTCATCATTCTGATAAAGTGGGTCGTATCATTTAACTGCCAGTCAAATCGGACCTGTATTCTGCCTTGATTCAGTGGATCTACATTGGATATAACGGTTGCCACCTGCGGTTCAGCTTTGGGCATTTCAAAATCAGGCTTTGGCATGAAACCAGTGCCTTCAGCAATGGCTTCAAAACTTCCCGTATAATATCCTCTTGCATCAACTTCGTGGGTCACCTCTGTAATCATCAGCGTTGTAAAATGTGAGGTTTCATTGCTGCCGGTCTTTCTCATGGCTAAGTCTGCAACACAGCCAATATACAGGAATGGAACTGTTGTTTGTCCTGAAACAGTAAAAACCTCTACTGCTTTACTTCCTCTTGCGCTTTTTTGGGAATCATCTACATCACGGAACATATTGGCATTGATGGGAATAGGAGTCAACGACCGGGTTGTGAAAATAGTATCATTCAGTTCATAGGCTTTGGAAGATAATTCTCCCAAATGTTGTATACGATCATCAGCACCCACCATTTTAGTATGACTGCTGCTGTTATAGCCAAAGTATTCCGGTTTGGTGTGAACGGCTTTCAGCTCAACATTCACATCATTTACATTGCTTCCGTACACCAACAGGATAGGTTTTTCAGAAGAGGGGAGCTTCCCGAAATGAAGAACCTCACCGTCATAATAGAACTGTTCTCCGTAGGCTTCTGCAATCCTTGTAAGGTAATTGTAATGGGTTTCGTTGTATTGTGAGCTGTAACTGATATAACTTTTGTTTTGGGTATCTATCCTGAAATCAAATTTATTTGCCCCTAATGTCTCCTTGATAATCCGGTTGGCAATAATATTGGTATTCACCTCCTGGCTTCCTCCGAAACTTTGGGTATGTGGGGCGGAATCCATGAGAATAGTGGGGCTTTTTCCTTTTAAAATAATATTTCCCAGACTCATTTTTTCCTGACTGAATGCTACTTTGGTAATGAGACCCACAAATGTTCTTTCGGGGCTTTCAGTTTCGGCATCTTTATATTTAAAAACAATGGTGATTCTTTTTCCTAAAAACTTTTGGGCCTGTTCAAGATTGTGATTTTGGGCCTCGCCTAAAGAGTCATAAGCCAATACCAGCTCAAAATCATGGTGCCTTCTTGCACTTTGTTGTAAACGAAAGTGTTTAAAGTGATTGACAGCCTTGCCCTCAACCACAATGTCCAGTTTTACCACACGGTTGATTCCCGAAATATGGTTTTCTGAAACTTTATCAGAATTTGAGGTGTTTTTCATAATATTTGGTGCGTTTTTTTTGGTATTATGTCACCTAAGTTAGATAAAAATAGACTATTAAATGTAAAATTTCATTAAATCTTCAAAATTGTAGTAAAACTACGATTGACTAAAAAATCCTGCTTAAGTTTTGGAAATTGAGGAAGTTCCAGTCTGGCAAATCCATTTTTTTAATATTGTTTGCTATGGCAATGTTTTTTTTCTTAAGACCTCTCCATAGATTTTTTTATGGAAGCAAAAGCCTTGACAGGGAATGTTCCCACGCCTTTGAATTTTGGAGGTGCAGCTGTAAAGGTGAAATTTTGATCAGGCAGCAAGCTCCAAATCGCACAGATGTTCTACGATGAGTATTTGCGCACCCAGTAAGATAGAATGTACCGGGCGGGTTTTACCTGCTGTATAATCAATGTTATAGGAATCAATACCAACCAGTTTTACAGCGCAGCTTTTAAGGTATTCTGCTGCGGACTCTGTCAGATAAGGATGATTATTATAATAGCGTTCTGTATTCCAGTGCTCATCCCAGCCGGTATAAATCAATACTGCTCTGTTCCTGATTTCTTTGTTTTTGAGATGTTCCTCGGTAATTTCCAATGTTTCGTTATAGGGAACCCTGATGACAACGGCTTCCAGTTCTGCAAAGGATTTGAGGCTCATTTCGGAAACGTGTGACTGAGATCAACCAATAATTCCTCATCAGAATTGGGGCGAAATGGTATAATAGGATAGGAGATATTGCATTCCTGCGAGGAATTAATTTGAGGACTGCTTGGCAAAAAAAATAATGAAAAGAAACGGTGTGATTTTTGTAAAATAAAAATCATAACCCACTTAATCAAAAATATTATGAACGTAAAACGCACATTTGGAGCAATACTTACAATCCTTGGAATTGCAGGTATGGTTTATACCGGATACGAATTGATCAACAAAAGTTCTGCATATACTACGTTATCTGTAGTTGGCGTGATCGGTTTGATCTTCTTTTTCTCCGGAATAGGTCTTGTAAAGAATACAAGAGATGAAGCATAACTATAAGTTAAAGTCAAATATTGCATTCCCGAATTGAAGAACATTCCTGGTAATTCCTCCTTTATGCATTTCAATTTTTCTTCAAAATACCTATATTTTGTAAAAAGTATGGAAAATTAATGGAAAATTGCTGGAGACAAAACCGTAATGAATTCAAGCTTAGGGTAGGCAATGGTATGGAATTCATAAGTTGAAACTAAAAATAATAAGTCAAACTTCTTAATGCTAACTAAATGGAAAATATTTTGATCATGGATTTAATTCAACAACTGAAGGACGTTGAGAATGCAGATCTATGGATTGACGAAAATTTTAAGAAGAAACTTTTAAAAGTTAATGATGAAACCGCTTTTGAACGTCCTATTGCCAATCTGCATAGTGTTGCGGAGCTTATCTCTCATTTAACCGAATGGCGCAAGGAGGTTTTAAGCAGACTTCAAGGAAATCCAAGAGGTCTTGAAATGAGTGATGCCGCAAATTGGCGGAGTAATGAAGAGCTTAAAGAAATGGGATGGGAAAATCTTCTAAATGGTTTTTATACCAGCCAACAACAGCTGATATCATTTCTGGCAGAAAAAGATGACTCCTATTTATACAGCCCATATCCATATGCGGATGCATCTTTCCCGCATAATTACCAATATCTAGCCACTGGACTGGTCCATCACGATTTTTATCATCTGGGACAAATAGGCATCACTATTAAGTTTCTGACAAATGGCACAACTTAAACCAAGAAATCAGTAGCACTTTGGTAATATAGTTTAAGAGTCTTTATCAAAATTTGGCTTGGAACTATTATGTTTTAAAGATGCTCTGTAATATTCTAAGCTCCTAATATGCTGGTCATTCGATATTTGATGAACAAAACAATATTTACCTTATGAAAATAATTCTTTGGAAAGGGCTCGCCAATCAGTCTCTTGAATATTTTAAAATCGAAAAAAAAGAAGGGTCGTTAAAGGTTAATTCAAAAATTCTTGGTATTCAGGAGGATACAGTTTTCGCAGTCACTTATCATTTGCTAATTGACGATAATTGGTTTATTAATGAGTTTACAATAGTTACTGAAATAAACTCTATCACAACTTCTTATACCGGAAAAAAAAGAGACTGTGCCTGGGAAATTAATAATATACCTGAACCTGAATTGGCGAACATACACTATATTGATATTTCCCTTAGTCCTTTCACAAATTCATTACCTATAAACAATCTGGTCTTTAAGGAAAAGGTGCCACAGGATATTGATGTTATTTACATAGATATTTTACAGGGTCATATAAAACCAGTAAAGCAGAGGTACACAAAACTTGATACACTCAGTTTTTCTTATGAAAACATAGACTCTGATTTTAAAGCAATACTAACAGTTGATCATAACGGCTTTGTTGAGGAGTACCCTGAACTGTTTGAAAAAATTGGCCAGGTTTAATTATAATGATATAAAGTTGATGGACTACATTTTTTTATTGATAGAAAGATCGTTACTTCTGATTCAAAGTAACATTTAGAAACGCCCTATAAGTTTCCAGTTTTCCAGCCGTCTCGGCGTTAAGTCGAATATCTTTTAGATAACCTTCTATATTTCCATACTGTTTACATAAATATTGCTGACTATCCGCAATATCTGCATCAATAATATCTTAGTTCCAATGATATTAATCTGTTAACTGTACTAATTCTTACGTAGTAAGTTTCAGAGCACTGACTGTACTCAATAATTACCCCAGGAAAAAGTTTCAAACTTAGCGATAGTAGATTATTAGCTATAAACATCTATGCGTTTATCGATATATGTCGATGCGAATTCTTTATAATTTACATCGAATGTTGGTAATTTTGTAATAAGATAATTATTTAAAGAGCTTTTAGTTTATAAAATATTTATTTGCTATAAAACTATGAGTAAAGATGGTGATCCATTTCAGTAATTAATGGAGCCAAAATACAATATTAGAATGTAGCTAAGGATTTTCGGATTCTAAAAACACAAATGAACACTATATTCAGCCTCCTCTCCATTCTCTCTGATCCCTGGAATCGCAAGAAGAGGCTGCTTTTTAACTTTATTTTTAAACATGCTAAGTATGAAAAAAACACTTTTTTTATTGACCTTTTCGATATGTGCGGCAATTTCTGCTCAAGTGGGTATCGGTACTTCAACACCTCAAAAAAATCTTCATGTGAATGGTTCGTTACAAGTTACGAATGAACTTAATGTCGGGGGTAATAGTAATACTGCAGGTTCAGCAGGTGCAATAGGCCAGGTACTGAAATCAAATGGACCAGGTGCTGCACCTTCATGGCAAACTTTAGCCGGCGTTCCTACATCAACAGGGACAGTAATAGTTGTTAATGGACAGTTTTTAGTTGCGCAAGAAATTACTGTTCAAATGACTGCAGATACGAGTGGCGCTGGTGCTCCGGGCGCTACGGTAGCCAATCCCATTGGCAATCTGAACAATGAAATTATCGATAACGAAAATCTTTATACAGGTACGGCTACAACCAATTCTTTTAAAGTGTCTGCTGACGGGGTTTATCAGATTAATATGAATGTACAGATTTCCACTGCCAACGGAACTTCACCGGTTATTGGTATATGGAATAATAACACCGGGTTATGGGTAGCCAGAGTAAATGACACATATGCAGCGCCGACCGGCGGATTACAAACATATACCTTAATTACTTCGATTCCGATGCAGGCTGCAAATACCTATTCGTTTAGGGCTATAAATACACAAGATTACACGCTCAAGTATGCAAGCTCCGGCTCAACGGGTTCAGGTCCTGTCACGCAAGTTTCTGTAAGACGATTAAAATAACGGTTTTTGAACTTTTTTGAACTATACCGGAGATTCTTCGTAACGGAAAATAATCGCCAGCATGTGTGCGAAGCTCAACAGAAAAGGCGATGCGGATTTGGAGAATCTTGTTAAAACTCGATTGAAAATGTATTGGTTTTATGTATTTGAAAATCAATGATTTGATATTTTTTGTTTTAATGTGCCGGCAATTGATGTTGTGAAATTGGTATGAAGGGTTTTGTGTGGAATACATCTCCTTATGTTTTGCTTAAAAGCAATGCTGGGGTTAAATCATGCATTAAGGTATATTGTGGCTTAAAATTCATTAATATTGTTTAAAATATTCAGAATGCAAATTGAATGTGTTTTGAGTTAACGTAATTTTAAGACCTGCTACTTATACTAAATCAAAAAAGATGAAATCCATAAAAATAACTGTATTTATTACTTTCTTTTCAATAACATTATTTTTTTCGCAGACTTCTGAAAGAAAATTTGTATCCATTAACAATAAGCAAATAGCATATAAAACTTTTGGACTTGATGAAAGAAAAGCTAATGAGCCAATAGTAATCTTTGAAAGTGGTCTCGGTTCAGGAGGTGGAGGGTATGGAAGTTTGTTTCCTTTCATTCAAAAAAGTTTTGCAGGGGTAGTTTATGACAGAAATGGAATTGGAGAGTCAGAAATCGATACTTCTATAAAAACAGATGAAGATGTTATCAAAAGACTTCATGATTTGCTAGCAGCTTTAAAAATAAGTCCGCCTTATCTATTGGCAGGACATTCTATAGGCGGACCGTTTATACGTCTGTATGCCTCAATGTATCCAAATGAAATTTGCGGCCTGTTTTTTATAGATCCTACAGATTTTATGCTTACAAAAGACGAAGACAACAAAGTGAAAATTAATACATCAAGCTCTACAGGCTATAGGGAATTATTTGTGATAAATCTTAAAAACATTATAAATGATACCTTAACATCAGATGGTTTTCGAAATGAGGCAAAGAGAGAACTGAATGAAAGCTCACCGGAATTCTTTAAAAGATACAAATCCTTACAGCCTCTTAAGGACATTCCTGTAACCGTAATGATTTCATACAACAAGCATATTGAACATTATGAAACAAAGATGAACGAAAATCTGAAATTAGGGATCAATTTAATTCCGTGGTGGAAAGAATTGGATGAATTAAGAATAAATCATTATGCAGAAATGATAAAAAATAACAGTAATAGCCGGTTGATCTTGTTGCCGCGTTACAGCCATGGAATACATCAGCAAGATCCCAAAATTGTAGCAGAAGCTTTGATAGATACGTACAAAAACTGTCTAACTTCCTTAAAAGGTAAGTAGAAAGAATTATCGTCAACAATCTTTTTGCATCAGATGGACTGAGATGCAGCAGAATCCTAGTTAATATAAAGATGTTAATACTTAAATGTACCAGTATAAAACTAGGCTACTCACAATACTTCAATATACTGTCATATACCTTCTCTTACTGTTTTGAAGAAACAAAAATTTTGGGTGTATTTTAGTATATCATTGCCTTTTATTATTCTGTTAGTTTGTCTGCATGGCGATGCATTAATTTCCATTCGTTGTTCTCTTTTCGAAATATCTCTGTCACTCTTAAATTAAATATAATGTCATTGTCTTGCCCTTTCATTTTCACTGTCGAACGTTGAATACCTGTCCAATATGCCAAATGCTCATCCGCATCCTGATGCATTACCTCAAATTCATTTTTGGCACCGGGTAGGAAATTGGTCGCTCCTTCTTTATTGAAAGTATTCACTTCGCTGGCACCTTGAATACAGATTCCTGGTGGTGGGAAAATTGTTGCAGGAGATTTTTTTACAGATATTTTCTCTAAAGGTTCAAATTTTCCTTCTACAAAATCTCCCGAGGCTTTAAGTCTTACTTGCATAAAGTTTTCAAAGTCCTTTAAATGTTTATTGTCGTTTATCATGCTTTTAAATTTGAATGGGTTATCTTTTTACAATGATTGCTAAAGGTTCGCAGCCTGGCATTCGGATGGGAAATTGCGCACAAACGTTAAACCTTGAATTGAACCAAATTTATAAAAAAAAGTTGGGTTTTGTAAATCTGTCCGTCTAACGCAAAATTGCTTGTCATTTTACATTTTTAATTGTTTTTCTCCCCAACTGTCCATTAATTTCATTATATCCGATAATGACTTCCCTAAATCCGTTAACTCATATTCAACCTTTGGAGGAACTTGTTGATAAACAATTCTATTTATCAAATTATCATTTTCCAACTCTTTCAATTTTGCAATAAGCATGCGTTCTGAAATTCCTGGCAGACGTTTTAATAATTCATTGTAACGTAACCTATTTTCGTTTAGTAAATAAGAAAGAATATTAATTTTCCATCTTCCTCCTATTAATGATAATGTGTAAGCAATTCCACAATTCTCATTTATCTGAACTTCGTTAATATGATTTGTAGAGTTTATTTTCCTTTTATTCATACATACTTTTTTATTAGTACCATACAATTTTGTCAGTTCTTTTAATTCTGAAAGTTAAAAAATAAATTTGTCTTAATTCTAAAATCAACAAAATGACGGTAATTAAAACATTAATTCATTGGAGTGCATATGCCTACTATCTGTATGTATTTGGATACGCTTCGTTATTTAAAGTATTTCAAAAACAGACTATGATGCAGAATATGCAGAACTTAGGATTTAATAAAACGTGGACAATATTAATCGGCATTGGCGAGTTAATTGGCGTTGTGTTATTGATAATTGGATTGTTTAAACCACCAATAAAGAATCTTGCTGTATTAATACTTTTTCCTTTTGCAGTAGGTGCTTTTACAACACACATGTCACATAATGAATATGAACACTATTACAACTCACTGCTAATGTGTATTCTGAGTATAGTCCTTTTAGTAACTGACAAAGAATTCAAAATTATTCTTTGAACATTTTTCTTGTCCTATGCAAAGCCCCGATAAAATGTAAATTTTTAAATTTAATGATCAAATAAAATCATTAGACCGATATGAGAAAAATAATTGCGGCATTTAATATGGCACTTGATGGATTTTGTGATCATACGGCAGGTATTCCCGATGAAGAAATACATAAACATTATACTGATCTGTTAAACCAGGCAGATGTTATTTTATATGGTAGAATAACCTATCAGCTTATGGAATATTGGCGACCTTATGTAAAGAATCCCTCAGGTGAAAAATCAATGGACGACTTTGCACAGGCAATTGATAAAATTCCTAAAATCGTATTTTCCAACAGTCTGAAAAATATAGAATGGGAAAGTGCAAAGTTAGCCGCTGGGGAGTTGAAAGCAGAGGTCCTGAAATTAAAAAAGCAAACAGGTAAAGATATTTTAGTAGGAAGCCGAAGCCTGATTATCCAATTAATGAAACTTAATCTGATAGACGAATTCCAGCTATGTGTTTACCCTGTTGTTGTTGGAAATGGTCTGCCGTTATTTGAAAACATAAATAGCAGGATTATTCTTAAGCTCTTAAGAACGCAAACCTTTAGCGGAGGCTCGGTCATACTGTACTATGAACCAGTAAGAACTATTGATTAAACTTGACAATACTGTTAAAATTAGTCAGAATTTCTGTCACCTTATGAATCAAATCAAATATGTATATAATAAATAGAGAAGATTGAATACAAAATACTGTAATTAAAAATTGCCTGTATGCAACAACTTCATTAATATTGTGTTCATATGTCAACAATAAAATTTTTGAAAGTTTTTGGTTTTCCTCAGGCTTATAGAATGTTATTTCTTCTGTTTTTCCTTGTTTTTTCTTCTTGTAAAGAATCTCAGAAAACTTCAGACAAAATAAGTATCGGATTTTCACAGGGGTTGGGAAATCATCCCTGGAGATTGACAATGAACCATGCTATGGAGATACAGGCATCACTCCATTCCGAAGTAGAGCTGAATATACAGAAAGCAGAAAATTCGGTTAGCAAGCAGGTTCAGGACATACAAAAAATGATTGATCGTAAGGTGGATGTGATTATTATCTCACCGATTGATCCAGAATCCTTGATTCCTGTAGTGGAAAAAGCGGCTGCCAAAAATATTCCGGTTATTTTGCTCGACAGGAAAATCAATTCAGAACAATATACAACCTATATAGGCGCAGACAACTTGGAGATTGGTAAAGAAGCGGCCAGTTACATTCTTTCAGATTCCAAAAATTATAAAAAAGTTATCGAAATAAGTGGCGATGACAATTCCTCTCCAACCATAGAAAGAAGTCTCGGCTTTCAGGAAATCATCAAAAACAATCCCAACACAGATCTGATAAAAACCTTTAAAGGTCTTCCTGTAGACGCTTTCCGGAAAACACTTGATTCCTTGGGAAATCAAAGTCTGTATGTTTTTGCTTTTAATGATGAGCTTGCCGCCATTGCGTGGCAGGCTGCAAGGAATAAAGGTTTGGAAAATCAAATCAAATTTATTGGCATTGACGGACTGAATACGAAAGACGGCGGAATACAAATGGTTCTGGACGGAAAGCTGAACGCCACTTTATTGTATCCGACAGGTGGAGCAGAAGCCATCGAGACTGCGATTAAGATTCATAACGGTGTTGCCGTTCCCAAACGCATTAAACTCAGTACAACGATCATTGACCGGATGAATGCGGAAATTATGCGTAATCAGTTTGATAAAATCATTGAGCAACAAGGTATTATAGAAAATCAGGTGCAGGCGGTTAAAAAGCAGATCGAGCTTTATTCTTCGCAAAAAGAATTGTTCCGCTGGTCTATCATATTGTTGATATTGATGTTTTGCCTGGTGGCTTATTCTATTTACCTTATTTATGCGATCAAGATAAAAAATAAGCAGCTTACCCTTACCAACGAGAGAATTACTATTCAAAGAAACCAGATTGAAACCATTGCCAATGAGTTGAAAGACAGTAATGAGGCAAGGGTTAATTTTTTCACGGGATTGTCTCACGAATTTAAAACACCCATTACGCTTATCCTCAGTTCATTGGAATCTTTGATGGATTCCGGTAAAACTAAAGGTGCAAAACCATCCTATGAGTTAGAGTTGATCAATAAAAACTCCAACAGATTATTGAGATTGGTGGATAACCTGCTGGATTTTAGAAAAATAGAAAATCAGACTTTTAATCTGAGAGTTTCCAAAACGAATATCTATGATTTTACGTATGCGATTTTTCGTGATTTTGAAAATGAAGCCAAGAAAAGAAATATCAAATTCGAAATTCATTCACAAAATAAAAACCTTGAGCTTTATATCGACAGAAATCTGATGGATAAAGTCTATTTCAATCTTTTATCGAATGCTTTCAAATTTACGCCAGACAATGGAAAGATTGAAATCACGATTCAGGAAAAAGGCAATCAGGCGGTCATCAGCTTTAAAGATAACGGAATCGGAATCCCCGAAAAAGAGGTCAGCAATGTCTTTGAAGCTTATTTCAAAGGTTCCAACAACAGAAAAAACAGTTCAGGAATCGGGCTTCATCTTAGCAGGCAGTTCATAGAGCTTCATCTCGGGAAGATAGAAGTGAACTCTTTTCAGGGAACGGAATTTACCATCAGCCTTTACAAGGGAAACAAGCATTTCAACGAAGACCAAATGGTGAAAGAACCCAGTCTCGCAGATGCTGAAAGTCTGGCAAAAGATACTATTTTTACAGGATTGGAAGACGAGACGATTACCCAAAATCAGGAGTTTCAGGGCGAACGTTATTCGCTGCTTTTAGTAGAGGATAATTCGGATTTATCCTTCTTTCTAAGCAAAAAGCTTCAGAATGAGTTTGAAGTAATGGTTTCTGACGGTACGGATGCAATTGATAAGGCATTGAGTGAAATTCCGGATATTATCGTTTGTGATGTCAATCTTCCGGACAAAAACGGTTTTGAAATCTGTGAAATTCTAAAAAATGACCTTCGTACATCACATATTCCGGTTATTCTTCTGACTGCTTTGGATAATAAAGAATCCTACCTGCAGGGACTGAAATCCGGCGTTGACCTTTACCTCACAAAACCTTTCAGTTACCCTATTCTGATACAGTCACTGCGTGCGCTGCTTTACAACCGCGAAAAACTGCGTTATTACTATACAAATAATATCGGCAGAATTGTGGACAGTAAATCGTTCGGAAGCATGGAGCAAACATTTGTGAATAATCTGAATCAACTTATCAAAACCAATATCGATAATCCCGATTTCTCAGTAGAAAATCTTGCAGACCTGCTCAATATTTCCAGAATTCAACTTTATAGAAAGATAAAAGCGATGTTTGATGTGAATGTGAGTGATTATATCAACAATTTCCGCCTGGAACAGGCCAAATCGATGCTTCAAAATCCTGAACTGACTATTTCTGAGATTGCATACAAAACCGGGTTTTCTTCCCCGAATTATTTCTCCACTGTTTTTAAAAATAAGTTTGGCGTATCGCCGAATACTTTTAGAAAGTCTGCAGGAAAAGAGTAATAAAAAATGTATGCAGTCAAATGATCACCTATTTGAATGCAACATTGTAATAACAAAATCTAAAGCTTGACCTATATTTAATATCAATTTTCGCATATACTATTTTTATCATATCCAGCAGCAGAAAATCAAACTGCTGCTTTTTTATTATACGTTCTGAATAACACACCTTCATCCGAACGAATAACCAGCTTTCCATACGAATTATAATTTCTAAAAGTTCCTGACCCAAAAACCACATACCTTGACTCATTTTTTGGATGAAATTTTCATAATAGTAAATGGTTATAAATCTTATAAACACCAAAAGTCACGTAACATTTTTATAAAACAATGTTACATTTTTGAAACCTGATTAAACTTTAATAAATTTATTTTTCAGTAAATTATTGAATTTCAGTTTGTTGAAGTTACTTAACAAATAATTAACCTTGCCGAAATATTTAGTTACATAATTAGACCTTCGGATTACCGCCCCGGGATATATTAGCCACAAACAAATAAATATTTTAAAGGATGAATAAAATTCTTATGTGGTCTATTACGGCAGCTTTGGCAGGATTTCTTTTTGGATTTGACGTGGTAGTGATTTCCGGCGCAGACAAAAAATTGCAGACGTTGTGGAACAGCTCAGATGCATTTCACGGAGCGGTCGTGATGGGGATGGCATTATGGGGTACAGTGATAGGGGCTATTTTCGGCGGAATCCCGACCAATACATTAGGACGGAAAAAAACGCTCTTGATCATTGGTGTCTTATATGCGTTTTCTGCCATAGGAACTGCACTTTCCAATGATCCTTATCTGTTTGCATTTTTCAGGTTTATGGGTGGTTTGGGCGTTGGAGCTTCTACGATTGCTGCACCGGCTTATATTTCAGAGATTGCACCTGCAAAAGATCGCGGAAGGATGGTTTCACTGTATCAGTTTAATATTGTTCTGGGGATTTTAATTGCATTTTTATCAAATTATTTATTAAGCGGTATCGGCGATAACGACTGGAGATGGATGCTTGGTGTACAGGCAATTCCTGCAGCCATTTATACATTATGTGTATTCACCATTCCGGAAAGTCCGAGATGGCTGGTTTCCCATTCCAGAATAGAAGAAGCGAAAAAAGTGATGAAAATCCTGAGTCCGGATCAGGATTCTGAAACTTTGATCACGCAGATGGAAGATGACCACGCAGAATCACCAAAGGAAAATATCTTTATGAAAAAATACCGTTTTCCGCTGATGTTGGCTTTTCTAGTAGCCTTTTTTAATCAGATGTCGGGTATCAACGCATTCCTGTATTACGCACCAAGGATTTTTGGCGAAGCAGGTTTGGGCGAGAAAACAGCACTGCTCAGCAGTATAGGAATTGGTGTTGTGAATATGGTTTTCACTCTGGTTGGCGTTAATCTCATTGATAAAGTCGGGAGAAGAACACTGATGTATTTAGGTTCCGTAGGGTATATCATTTCTCTGGGGTTGGTTTCTATGGCGTTTTATTTCCATTGGTCGGGATTGGCGATTCCTATTTTCCTGTTCCTCTTCATTGCTTCTCACGCTATTGGTCAGGGAACCGTGATCTGGGTGTTCATTTCAGAGATTTTTCCGAATCATCTTAGGGCATCGGGGCAGGCTTTCGGAAGTTCCACACACTGGCTTTTGGCAGCGATCATCCCATCCTTGATTCCTACATTATTTTCCACCATTGGAGCTGGAACCGTGTTTTTAGTCTTTACCATTGCAATGGTATTCCAATTATTATTCGTGATGTTTATGATGCCGGAAACAAAGGGTATATCTCTGGAAAAATTAAGCAAAACACTGACGAAATAGATGTACAAATCAATATAATCATCAGAAAGAACACCTCTATAAATTGAATAAAGTGTTTTTAAAATAATTCAAAAAATTCCTATTAAATAATCATAATGAAGAGAATCATATCAACTTTAATCATTGCTGCAACGTTTTATTCCGGGCTCAACGCACAGTCGGATTTGAAAACGTCCGAAGAGCAGCTTTACAGACCCAATTACCACTTCACTCCTCAAAAAGGCTGGATGAATGATCCAAACGGTCTGTTTTATCTCAACGGAACTTATCACTTATTTTTCCAGTATACGCCGTTTCAGAGTGTACCGGATTTTGGTAAGATGCATTGGGGACACGCTATCAGCAAAGATCTTATAAAATGGGAAGAACTGGCTCCTGCCATTGCCTATGATGAAAAAGGTGCCATATTCTCAGGAAGTGCAGTTGTGGATAAAAATAATACATCAGGTTTTGGTGATGGGAAGAATGTTCCGTTGGTGGCAATTTTTACCTATCACGATATGAAGAAAGAGCAAGCCGGAGAAATTGACGCACAGTCTCAGGCAATCGCTTATTCTTTGGATAATGGAAAAACCTGGACCAAATACAGTAACAATCCGGTATTGAAAAATCCAGGAATAAAAGATTTCAGGGATCCGAAAGTTTTCTGGGATGCCAAAAGAAAACAATGGGTAATGGGATTGGCGGTACAGGACAGGCAGCATTTTTATGCCTCAAAAAACCTGAAAGACTGGACCTTCCTTTCAGAATTTGGCAAAGATTTCGGCGGACACGGTGGCGTTTGGGAATGTCCGGATCTTTTCCCCATAAAGGTAGAAGGAACCAATGAAGAAAAATGGGTGCTTATCGTTAACATCAATCCGGGTGGCCCAAACGGAGGCTCTGCTGCCCAGTATTTTGTAGGTGATTTTGACGGAAAAACCTTCAAAATGGATGATATTTATACAAAGCAGCTCGAAAAAGAAAAAGTGGTCTGGCTGGATTGGGGGCGCGATAATTATGCGAGCGTTTCTTTTGATAATGTTCCGGATAATAAAAGAGTGATTATCGGATGGATGTCAAACTGGGATTATTCACCGAATGTGCCTACGGAAAAATGGAGAGGAAGTTCTACTATTCCTCGTGAAGTAACTTTAAAACGGACCAAAGAAGGTTATATTTTGAAAAATAATCCTGTTTCCCAACTCAAAAATTATGAAGGAAAATCAATCAGAAAAGAAATTAGCCTTGTTTCTGATAAAAAGCTCATCGGCAAAGGAGAAATAGATCTTTCCAAAGCAGTGTTAGATGTTGATCTCAAAAAAATGACCAAAGGAGTTTACACTTTTGCTTTGAAAAATTCATTGGGAGAAAGGGTGATTTTCGGAATTGACAATAACAAGCAAGAGCTGTTTATTGACCGTACCCAATCCGGGAAAACCGATTTTAAGGGCAATTTTGCAGACAGGGTTTCAAAAGCTCCATTAGCAAAAAACTACCAAAATGCAGCGTTCAAAATTGTCCTGGATAAAACTTCTATCGAAATTTTCTTCAATAACGGCGAAAAGGTAATGACCGAAATATTCTTCCCTAATGAAAGCTTTTCGGAACTGAGCTTATCCACAGATACAAAAGGAAGTACTCTGAACATCAATGCACATCAGATTAATATCAAATAAAAACTATACTATGAAGAAATACAAAATAGCCATCGCCTTTTGCCTTCTGCCTTTTTCGTATGTATTTGCGCAGGAAGTCATTAAAGGTAAGGTAGTTTCCTCAAATCAGAAACCGCTGAGCGGGGTTATTGTAACCGTTTCAGAAACAGGAGCCAATACAACAACAGACGGCAGCGGTGCATTTCAGATTAATGATCTGCAAAAAGGAAATACTTTAATTTTCACTTATCCCGATTATTCCACCCGTGAAGTGGTTGTAGATGAAAAGACAATTCTTAACATCATTTTAGCTGCAGAAAAAATAAAAAGTATAGATGAGGTCATCGTAACCGGATATACCAAGCAGAAAAAAGCAGACATTACCGGTGCGGTTTCTGTGGTGGATATGAAAGACCTGAACAAGCAGACCGAACCCAATCCAATCAAATCTTTGCAGGGAAGGGTAGCGGGTGTTAATATCACAGCCGACGGATCTCCTTCCGGCAGTAATACCAAAGTGCTGATTCGTGGTGTGGGAACGTTAAATAATACAGATCCACTTTATGTGATTGACGGTGTTCCCACAAAAGCCGGAATGAACGAACTCAATCCAAGCGATATCGAAACGATGCAGGTGCTGAAAGACGCATCTTCGGCAAGTATCTACGGTTCCAGGGCTGCCAATGGTGTTATCATTATCACTACCAAAAAAGGTAAAAAAGGTAAGATGAGAATTGACCTTAATTATTATACGGCGTATTCACAGTATACTAAAAAAACAGAGGTTCTGAATGCCAAACAATTCGGACAGGTGCTTTGGCAGGCCAACATCAATGACGGACTGAACCCTAATAGCAACAATTTAAGCTACAATTTCGACTGGGGTGTTCAGAATGGTGTTCCGACCTTATATAACAGCAATGTTCCGGAATATCTGGATGCCGCAAAAACCATAAAGTCAGCCGATACCAACTGGTATGATGAGGTTTCGCAGACAGGTGTTGCCAATTCGCTGGATGTTTCTGCTTCTAGTGCTTCGGACAAAGGTTCTTACTTTTTCTCTTTGGGATATTATAACAATGATGGAATCGTGAAGCTTACCAATTTCAAAAGATTGTCTGCCCGCGTCAATACCTCTTATAACTTTTTTGACGGAAAACTGAAAATCGGAGAAAATTTCACCTTTAATAAAACCAATGAGCTTATGGATCCGGGCGTTTTGGATCCCGCATTACGTGCTTTGCCCATCATTCCCGTTCATACTATAGACGGAATCGGGTGGGGCGGTCCGGTTGGTGGAATGAATGACCGGCAAAATCCTGTCAGACTTTTGGAATACAATAAAGACAATGGCTACCAATATCAAAGATTCTTCGGAAATGTTTATGCCGAATTGCAGCCTGTGAAAAATCTGACCTTAAAATCCAGCTTTGGAATCGATCTTTCCAATTATTACAAAAGAATGCTGCAAAGAAGCTATGTTTCAGGTTATCTGCAAAACAAAACCAATGCAGTAAACATCGACCAGTCAGACACGGAGAAATGGACATGGTCCAATACAGCACAATACACTGCGAAAGCAGGAAAACACCATTTTGATGTGTTGGGTGGAATGGAAATGTACAAGGATACGTTTAAAAATACGTGGCTGAGAAAAGAAGGATTCCTGATAGAAACACCTGACTATATGTATCCAGATGCAGGAACAGGAGACGCTTTCAACGGCGGAAGCTCCACGTATTACAGCCTGTTGTCCTACTTCGGAAAATTCTCTTACGATTATGACAACCGATACCTTTTTTCCGCAACATTGCGTTACGACGGCTCTTCAAGATTCGGTAAAAACAACCGTTTCGGAACATTCCCTGCATTCTCGGCAGGATGGAGAATCAATAAAGAACATTTTGCGGAACATCTGATTCCGTTTTTCTCAGATTTACGATTAAGAGCAGGTTGGGGACAGACCGGAAACCAGGAAATCAGCAATTCGGCGGTTTATTCCCTTTATATAGCAAATTATGCGGGAGGAAATCCAACGTGGGCAACATCTTATGGCACAGCCTACGATATTTCCGGTGTCGGAAGTGGGTTATTACCATCAGGATTTATCGCAACTCAGACAAAAAATGACGACCTGAGATGGGAAACCACCACACAAACCAATCTCGGTCTGGATTTCGGATTTTTTAACCAAAAACTGACAGGGAGTATCGATGTTTATAAAAAAGCAACAAAAGACATCCTGGTATTACCACCTTATCTTGGGGTGATCGGAGAAGGAGGAGATCGATGGATCAATGGGGCATCTATGGAAAACAAAGGGATCGAGGTTGCATTGTCCTATCAGAATGAAACAGCAGGCGGTTTCCGTTACGAAGTTTCAGGGAACATCTCGATGAACCGTAACAAAATTACCGAACTTCCGCAATCGGTTATCAATAATTACGGTGGAAACGGAACAACGGATAATATTCTGGGACGCCCCATTAACTCAATGTACGGTTATGTTGCCGACGGACTTTTCAGGACGCAGGCAGAGGTGGATAATTCTGCCAATCAGTCAGGTAAAGGTTTGGGAAGAATCCGCTATGCAGATCTAAATGGTGATGGAATGATTGACGACAAAGACAGAACGTGGATTGGCAATCCGAATCCGGGATTTATGTATGGTATCAACCTTAACTTTTCATATAAAAACTTTGATCTTTCAACATTCTGGCAGGGCATCGGTGATGTGGATGTCATTAATTCAAAAAAATACCAGACTGATTTCTGGAGTGTGGATGATGTCGGTTCCAATAAAGGGACAAGGCTTCTGAATGCGTGGTCGCCGCAAAATCCCAATTCGGATATTCCTGCGCTTACGACAGTGGACAGTAATGCAGAATCCAGATTCTCATCATATTATGTAGAAAGCGGAAGTTATCTGAAGCTGAGGGTTTTACAGTTGGGCTATACGTTTCCGAAATCTTTAATGGAGCATTATAATATTGTCAATTTCAGGATGTATGCAAGTGTTCAGAATCTTTGGACGATAAAATCGAAAAGCTTTACAGGAGTAGATCCCGAAACACCGGCATTCGGTTATCCGTTACCGCTGACGTTCAATTTTGGAGTTAATTTTTCCCTATAATTTTTAAATAATAAAAAATGAAAAAGAATATACTTTTAACAATAGCTTTTGCTTTTCTGCTTGGAACTACTTCCTGCAACGATTTTCTGGACAATGAGCCGAGAGGTGTCCTGTCGGAAGCTGATGTGGTAACGCCTCAGAATGTGGATGGTTTTGTGGTTGCAGCCTATGCATCTCTTGGAAACGACCATTATGATACCCCTTTCAGCCTTTGGCCCTATGGGAACGTTCGTTCTGATGATGCGTACAAAGGAGGAAGCGGAACCAATGATATCCAGACATTCCACTTTTTTGAAATTTCAAATAACGTCCGTTCGGATTTTGGTGAGTTAGACAGATTATGGTATCTCAATTATGTAGGGATTTCCAGATGTAACAAAGCAATTGCCGCACTTAAGCAACTTTCAGATTCCGAATATCCGAACAAGCAAAAGCGGATTGCCGAGATGAGCTTCGTAAGAGGACATTACTACTTTTTACTGAAAACGTTATTTAAATATGTGCCTTATGTAGATGAAAATACACCGCTTGATGAGTATCCGAAAATCTCAAACAGGGCAAAGACAGACCAGCAGTTATGGGAAGCTATTGCTTCTAATTTTGAATTTGCAGCCGCTAATCTGCCTGCAACACAGTCGGAAGTGGGAAGACCAAAGAAAAGTGCTGCCTATGCTTATCTTGCTAAAGTAAGGCTGTATCAGGCGTATGAACAGGATGATAACTATACAGTAACGCAGGTAAATCCTGTCACCCTTCAGAAATCTATTGATGCTGCCAATCAGGTGATCGGAAATTATACATTGGAACCGGATTTCGGGTACAATTTCCTGCCGGGAACACACGAAAACGGCCCTGAGGCAGTTTTTTCCATTCAATATTCTGATAATGACGGTACGCTTTTCGGAAGGCTCAATTTCGGAGATATGCTTTCTGTACCACAAGGTTTGGGATGCTGTGATTTTCATAAGCCAAGCCAGAATCTGGTGAACGCATTCAAAACGACACCGCAGGGACTACCGATGTTTGATACTTTTAACGATGTGGATCTGAATTACAACCAGCTGAACAGTTACAAGGTAGATCCTAGATTATACCACACCGTTGCCTTGCCCGGACTGCCTTGGAAATACGACGAAAACAAAATTTTTCAGGAAAGCTGGAGCAGAAGTCCCGGGACTTATGGGTACTATTCTTCGTTAAAAGAAAATGTGCCTGTAGGATGTGGCTGTACCGTGAATGTAGACCCCTTCTATGGAAATTCCAAAAACAGAATTATCATAAGATATTCCGATGTTTTGCTGATGAAAGCTGAAGCGCTGATAGAGCTTGGACAATATAACGATGCTTTGCCACTGATCAATCAGGTGAGACAGCGGGCTGCCAATAGTACGGTGCTTACAGGAAGTTATACCACCAACAACCTGATCAGCAAATATGAGCCGGGAGTGAACTGTACGTGGAATCAGGATTTTGCAAGAAAAGCGTTGCGATGGGAGAGAAGAATGGAGTTTGCCATGGAAGGAAGCCGTTTCTTTGACCTCGTAAGATGGGGCGTTACAGCAGGAACGATGAATAGCTATTATTCTGTCGAAAAAACTAAAAGATCTTACTATTCGCAGGCGGGGTTTGACCACGGAATTGAAGAATACTGCCCGATTCCTTTGGCACAGATCAATTTCAGCCAAGGACTGTACAAACAAAATAACGGATACTAAAACAAAATGCTAATGAAAACGATATTCAAAAACAGAATTGCGGATTATGGAATGAATTCCGGTTCGGAGTATCTTATCTATTAATAAAAAATGGAGTATTTTTAGCTCTTCAGAGAGTTCATTCAATAATATCAATATCAAAAATCCAATTAATGTTTATCAATAAGAAAATTAATGTAATAAGTTTTGGAGAAGTACTTTTCGACGTTTTTGGAGAAGAGAAAAAAATTGGGGGAGCTCCTCTTAATCTGGCTCTCAGAACAGCTTCATATGGCTTTCCGGTAACAATGATCAGTGCAGTAGGAAATGACGAAGACGGAAAAGTAATTCTGGATTATGGCAAAGAAAATACTCTTGAAACCGCCGGAATTATTGTTTCTCCGGAATATGAAACAGGAATTGTTCAGGTCTCTTTAAATGAGCGCGGCTCTGCCACGTATGAGATCAAGTTTCCTTCTGCGTGGGATTTTATCAGTGTTGACGAAAAAATAATGAATACCGTAAAAGAAGCTGATGTCTTTTTCTATGGAAGCCTTGCCTGCAGAAATGAGGTTTCCCAAAAAACACTTTTCTCCATATTGGATTCCAACGATAAAATGTTTAAAGTTTTCGATGTGAATCTAAGAAAACCCTTTTACAATATTCAGCTTCTTGAAAAGCTTATGAACAGGGCAGACTTTATTAAATTTAATGATGAGGAAATACTGGAAATTGCTGCCGGAATGGGCTTTGAATCCGATGATCTTGAATCCAATATAAAATTCATATCAGAAAAAACAAACACTAAAGCGATATGTGTAACTTTAGGAAAACACGGATCTATTTTACTATGGAATGATCAGTTTTATAGACACGAAGGTTATCCTGTAAAAGTGGCAGATACGGTAGGTGCAGGTGATTCTTTTTTGGCAAGCCTTATTGCGAAATTGCTGTCCGATCAAAATCCTGTTGATGCTTTAAATTTTGCAAGCGCTGTCGGTGCCTTGGTAGCGAGTTACTCCGGTGCAAATCCTAAGATAGAAAATTCTGAAATAGAGATATTTCTTAAGCAGAATGCTTATCTGAATATTTAAACAGTATTAATCTGATATCCCAAAGAATAAAAACGGCGCCACTTTAAGAGAAGTGGTGCCGTTTAACTGTATATGATTAAGACATATTATCTTCAGACTTTTATCGATAATTGGTTCATTTAAGTCAAATTAAGCAAGAACTACATCACTCATTTTATAAAGCAATTTAATTTTTGGTGGAAAAAATTTGATTGATTTTCAAAATCATTTCCTTCGCATTATTATTGGTGGGATCTAATTCTAATGATTTCTGATAATCGCTTTTTGATAATGCATATTCTTTTTTGTTAAAATAAGCTTCGCCTCGACTGTCATAGACATTTCCTGATTTTGGAAATTCATTGACATTTAAATCAAAAATCTTAAGCGCTGCGTCTAATTGATTATCTTTTAGAAACTCATAACCAAGTTCATTCAATTCATTTTCGTTGGAGAAATTGTAGTCATTTGGCTTGTTTTTCTTAAGGTCTTTATATAATGCAATTCCTTTATCAATATTTTTCAAGCATTCTTTTCTGATGGTTAAGCCAATAGATTCCTTTTGTGGCTCGATAGGGTAGTTTTTCCATTGGTTTAAACTGGCAATACTTAAAAGGATTTCTTCTATCAGTTTAAAATTATTACCATTAGTCATTACTGCTAAACCGTTTCCATCTTCAACACTTCCAATATAGTAGCATACAAACCCTTCATTCCCTCCGCTGTGTGCAAAATATTTTGTGCCTTTGAAATCACTTAGAAATACACCGTAATTATTCTCAATTCTCCTTACAGACATTTCTTTGGACAAAATATTATTTGATTTGCCTAATAATGACAATTGTGTTTCGATGATATATTTTGCCAGATCACTGGGATTGGTCCATAAACCGGCTGCGGCTTTTTCGGGATAAATATGATATTTTCCATTTACCTCTTTTCCGTTATTATAAGCCGTTGCAAGTAATAATTCTTTATCTGGAGAGGGAGGCTGATTATAAGAACTTTCATTCATTCCTAATGGCTTCAAAACATTTTTAAACATATAATCTTCATACTTTTCTCCTGTTGTATTTTCAAGGATTAACTGTGAAATAGTTGTTCCTCCACCCGAATACTGGAATTTAAGGTTGGGCTCAAACACAGACCGAACCGCAATAGAATTTGATGGTTTCAGTCCATCAAGAATTTGTATTATTGTAGGGAGTTCTTTTCCTCTTTGATAGCCTCCGAAACCATGAACAGACAAACCTGCTTTATGACTTAAGAGGTTTGCAATAGAAATTTTTTTTCCTTTTGAAACCGAATCATATGGGAATTTCCAGCTTTTCAAATAATTATTGATGTCATCATCCAAGCTTAATTTTCCTTGTTCAGCCAACTTTAATTGTCCTAAGCTATTAATGGATTTACTGATAGATGCAGCCTGAAATAATGTGTGAACGCTCGCTGGTCTGTTTTCAGCAACATCTGCATAACCATAAGCTTTAGCCCATTCTACTTTGTAATCTTTAATGACTGCGATGCTTACTGCATTCATATTATAGAAAGCCATCCTGTCTTTTAAAGTCCATTTCTTAGTTTTCGATTTATCCCAACTGAGCATATTGTCTTCGAATGATTTTATTTTATCCTTTACATTTTGTGCAAAAATATTCAAGGTTAAAGACAGCATTAGGACTAGATGTAGTTTTTTCATTTTTATTCCTGGTTATCTATTTCAATATAAAGACGATCCACAAGTAAGTTTTATTACATCAATGACTGATTTTTTTAGTATCTTCTGTTTTATTGTTTATTTTTTTTCAATGTTCAACAGCATCTGTTGTCCATTTTCATGATCCGGATTTAATTCAATAGATTTTTGATACATCGTTGTGAAAAATAATTTTACAAACTGTACTTCAATTTTGATTTTTCATTGACAAGAAGTTCCTTTATACAAACTTTATCAAATTTATTGGCTGCAAGTGGGCTATCTCCTGCATTTTCCTTATTTAAATTTTCTACGCCAAGTTTTTTAGGCTTTTGTCCGCAAAACCAAGGCATTTCTCCATGCTGATAACCGGGCTCTATTCAAATCTTTTATTAACAGCTATAGATAAGATTTTGAAGGTATTAAATGACATTTATTACTTGTAAATTTATGATAGTGTACCTCAAATTTTAGAATACTTATCTTTTAGTTTATCGGATAGTTTAAGTAAATTGCAATAAATTATTTAAACGATGTCTGATTTTCCAGTGTTTTTCGATTACATAGAAAAAACATCAGGCAAACAGCTTTCAGAAGACGATAAGCATTTGTTGATGGCCCATTTCAAACCCAAAAAACTTCGAAAAAGACAGTATTTTTTACAGGAAGGAGATGTATGCAAATACATTGGGTTTATTGTGAAAGGATCTGCCAGAACCTTTGCGACAGATGATAAGGGGCATGAACACATACTGAAACTATCTGTGGAAAATTGGTGGCTGGCCGATTTTGAAAGCTTTTTTCTGTTGACTCCAAGCCGTTTTAATATTGAAGCACTGGAGCCACTTGAGATACTACAGTCAACTCATGCTGAAATTGAACAGTTTCTAAAGCATATTCCCGCCTTTTCAGCGATGACGAATGTAATCAATCAAAATTACGCTATTGCAGCTCAAAAAAGAATGCTGGCCTCAAATAGCTATACGGCTGAAGAACGTTATGAAGAACTGATCAGAAGTTATCCTCATTTCCTGCAACGGTTTCCGCAGAACATGATCGCTTCATACCTGGGTTTATCGCCAGAAACTTTGAGCAGGATAAAGAAAAATTTTTTAAAATAATTTCTTTTTATGCTAACTGTATAATTCATGACGAATGTCGACTAATAAAATTAAAGATTATACATCAGCTTTTTCCCTGAAAGAGAATTTTTCATAATAATCAGCTAGGAAGTCCCGTAAAATATAGCAATTCTCAATTCATCATTGATCAAATCTTATTACTTGGTTTTTCAATTTGTTTTCTCAGCAAATTTCCTACTTTAAAAAATATTTTGCTCGAATAAAAAATAAGACTAAAAAGGATTTTATGCCGTTTTGATCTTGACTGGTTTTGTTTCCCGGGTGTTTTTAATAATATTTTAATTTACAGTATTACAATTGGTTATGAGCTTATTTTGATTTGGGTCATCAACCTGACTTGACCCATATCAAGCTTACTTAATGATGTATATCAACCAACGCTTCATCACAGGGTTGCATCTTTGTACAAGCTTCAAAACAAAAATATGAAGAATATTAACAAACAAAAAAAGTAATAAAAAGTAATGAGTAAATTAAAAAATAAAGTAGCAGTAGTAACTGGTGCAGCAAAAGGAATAGGTGCTTCAATCGCAAAGCACTTTGCCCATGAAGGTGCAAAGGTCGTTGTAAATTATGCTTCAAGCAAAGAAGCAGCGGATAGTGTAGTAAAGGAGATAACAGATCATGGAGGCATAGCCATTGCAGTACAGGCCGATGTATCTAATGAAGCTGATGTGAACAGGTTGTTTGAAGAAACTAAAAAAACTTTCGGAACCTTAGATATTTTGGTAAACAACGCGGTGTTTCAACAATTTTTACCTATCGAACAGGTATCGGCAGAAGCTTTTCATAAGCATTTCAACGTCAATGTTTTGGGTTCTGTATTGACTATCCAAGCATCGTTAAAGCTGTTTGGAGATAAAGGTGGCAATATCATTAATGTCAGTTCGGGTGCAAGCAAATCGCCGATGGCGGGAGTATCGTTATACTCTTCAACAAAAGCAGCATTAGATGCGATAACGATTTCTTTGTCGAAAGAACTGGGTGTAAAAAACGTTCGTATTAATTCTATTTTGCCAGGCGCTACAGAAACAGAAGGTGCCATTAGTGCTGGTGTTACCAAAGGCAGTGATTATGAAAAAATGTTTGTTGCCAATACACCACTTGGCCGTAGAGGTCAGCCGGAAGATATTGCGAAAGCTGCCGTATTTTTGGCTTCTGATGATGCAGCCTGGATTACAGGAGAGCAAATAAGCGTTTCCGGTGGTATGTTTGGTTTTTAAAAACATTGAAAGAACTGAAGATATGGGTATGTTATTGCATAGCAAATAGTATTATCGAAATAAATAAAAATGGCGCCACTTGTCTTAATAAGTAGCGCCATTTGGCTTTTAGTGACCAAGATGAGCGTATCTTCAAACACTTTTATCCATGATTTGGTTCGTTTGATCCAAATAAAATAAGAATTACAAAGCTTTTTTATCCAGTAATTTCTATTTAACTCAATTCAAGTAAATAGGTATTTACAGGGAATATAGAGCTTTATTTTGACACACTTTTTAGATATTTGAATTTAATAAGACGAACAAAAATACCGATAAGTATAATTAAAATGAACAACGTTCAAAAAATAATTATATCTTTGCATAATAAAATTATTTTATGAGCATAAGTGAAAGAAAACAAAAAGAAAAGGAAGCTTTAAGATTACTCATTCTTAATGGTGCAAAAAGACTTTTTGTGGAAAAAGGAATAGAATATACCACCATTAGAAATATTGCTGATGAAATAAATTACAGTGTAGGTACCGTTTATGTTTATTTTAAAGATAAGAATGCTATTTTTCATGATCTGCATTCCATAGGATTTCAGGAGCTGGGGGGATACTTCAGAGATTTAATCAGTGAAGAAGATCCGTTATTGAGGCTTCGAAAAATGGGATTTGTCTACATGAAGTTTGCGATGGAAAATTCTGAGATGTATGATCTTATGTTCAACCTGAGAGCACCAATGGATTATCTTGAAACACAGAAAAATCAGCTGTGGTCAGAAGGAAATGAAACTTTTGGGTATGTTAAAAAGACGGTGGAAGATTGTATGCAAGAAGGTCATTTTAAGGAGCATAACTCAGAAGCATTATCTTTTTTGATCTGGAGCCTTGTGCACGGTATGTGCTGTCTGGAAATTCGTCAGAGAACAAAAGGAGTGAAGTTCAGCAGTCCGGACACCATTATGGCTGAAGGGTATAACGAATTTTTGAAAATGCTGGAAAAGCTATAAATTTTTTTGTCTAAAAAATGAACAATGTTCAAATTATAAACAATGTATTTAAATGAAAAAACTGTCAATGTTATTACTGATTTGTTTAGGATGCATCACATATTCCCAAACTAACCTTGATCGATACATCGAAATCGGTCTTGAAAATAATGAAGTTATCAAACAAAGAAATTTTGATGTCAATAAAAGCCTGTATGCTTTACAGGAAGCTAAGTCACTGTTTTCACCTTCGGTCGCAGTAGTAGCCAATTACACGATTGCTGACGGCGGAAGAACGATTGATATTCCCATCGGAGATATGATGAATCCTGTGTACAGCACCTTGAATCAGATCACCAATTCCAACACTTTTCCAACGCTGGAGAATCAGTCGGTGCTGATTAATCCTAATAATTTCTATGACATAAAGCTTCATACGACAATGCCGCTTTTGAATTATGAGATTATTTACAACAAAAAGATTAAAACACAGCAAGTGGGTTTACAAAAAATTGAACTGGAAATTTACCGGCGCGAATTGGTAAAGGATATCAAGATTGCATACTATAAATATTTGCAATCTTTAGAAGGTATCAGAATTTATCAGAATGCTTTATCGATGGTGAAGGAAAATCAGAGAGTGAACAGAGCGCTTTTTAAGAATGACAAAATCAATCGTACAGCAGTACTGAGAAGTGATAATGAAGTAACAAGAATTCAGGCTAATCTCGAAACCGCCATCAATACAAGCAAAAATGCCCAGGCTTACTTTAATTTTCTGTTGAATCAGAAGCTGGATACTGAGATTGAAACCGATGAAATTATAGAAATTCCGACAGAATTGCTTTCGGAAAATACAGAAAACAGGGAAGAATTGCAAAAGCTGAATCAGGCTAAAGAGATCAACGAAAATGTGTATCAGCTGACAAGATCCAATTGGTTTCCAAAACTAAGCGGCTTCGCAGATCTCGGTTTTCAGGATTTTGATTTCAGGGTTGATAAGACTTCACGCTATTATTTTGCAGGTCTGAGCCTGGAATGGAATATTTTTTCCGGTAATAAAAATAAGTACAAACTGAAACAGGTAGATGAAGAAAGTAAAAAATTAGATTCTCAGATCAATAATGCCAAACAGCAGTTGCTACTTCAGTTTCAGGTTTCTCAAAATAATTTAAAATCTGCTTTGGAACAGTATGAATCTGACAGTAAACAGAAAGAGACCGCTACAAAATACAATGATGATGTCACCAAATTATACAAAGAAGGCTTAGCGATCTATATCGAATTACTGGATGCCCAAAATCAGGTCGTCAACACACAGCTTAATACCAACATTGCCCTTTACAATTCATGGATTGCCTTCGCAGAGCTGGAAAGAGCCAATGCCACTTTCAATCTTAATCAATAAAATCAACACAGTTATTATGAATAAAACCATAACCATATCCCTGCTTTCAATCTTGCTGACAGCTTCCTGCAAAGAAGAAAAAAAAGAGTCAAAACCATTTGAAACAGCTGATATAATTGCCGTAAAAACAGCGTCTGTAGGATCATTGGCTCTTGCTTCAAACATTAATGCCTCCGGTCTGGTAACCACAGAAAATGAAACCACCTATTCCTTTAAAATTGGAGGAGTCGTGAATGGAGTTTTTGTGGAGGAAGGACAGTTTTTCAGAAAAGGTCAGCTACTGGCCACTTTGGACGAGACAGAGATTCGTTCAGGCCTCAATCAGTCGGATTTAAATGTGCAGAAATACGAACGTGATTACAGACGCGCCACCAACTTATATAAAGACAGCGTGTATACCTTGGAGCAGGTTCAGAACACCAAGACCGGACTGGATATCGCCCGTAAACAGAAAGATGCGGTTGCATTCAATGCCAGATATGCGAAAATTTATGCAGCCGCGGACGGTTTCGTTTCCCAAAAAGTGGCCGGTAAAGGTGAGATTGTAGGACCAGGCTCACCGGTTCTCATGATTAATGAAACTTCCAACAATAATAATTATCTATTGAAAGTAGGACTTACCGATACCGAATGGGCTTCTGTAAAGATCGGCCAAAAAGCAGTGGTTACATTGGATGGCTATCCCGGTAAAAGTTTCGATGCCTTTATTTTCAGGAAGTCGCAGGCAGCTGATATGGCGCTTGGCTCTTTTCAGGTGGAGCTTAAACTGACGATGAATGACAGCAAGCCCGCAGTAGGAATGTTCGGGAAAGCTGAGATTAAGACTGATCATTCGGAAGATTTTATAATGGTTCCCTACAATTCCTTAATTGAAGCTGACGGGAACAAAGCTTTCGTTTTTGTGGTAGAAAATAACAAAGTAAAGAAAAGACCTATTACGATTGCCAGATTTGAAAATGATAAAGTGTTTGTAAAGGACGGACTTCAAAAGAACAATAAAATCGTGATCTCCAACAGTGCTTATCTGAATGAGCAATCAATCATTAAAATTATTAATTAAGAAACGATGAAGATTACAAATTTTGCCGTTAAAAATTATCAGTTTACGCTGATCATATTTCTTCTTGTTGCGGTGGTCGGTTTCTTAACGCTCTTCACAATGCCAAGATCCGAAGATCCATCCACGCATCCGCCACAATATCTGATCACCGTGATTTATCCCGGAACAAGCCCGAAAGATATGGAAGAACAGGTGGTAAAGCCCATCGAAAATAAAATCTACGGGCTGGAAAATATTGATAAAATACTGACGACTGTAGAAGACGGCGTTGCCGCTTTTCAGGTTAAATTTAAATATGGTGTTGATGTCGATAATAAGTATCAGGAAATTTCAACTGAGATTAATGCCTTAAAAAACAGTGAGCTTCCGAAAGATATTTATCAGATCAAAACAGAAAAGATATCATCTTCTGATGTGAAAATTCTGCAGGTTGCCCTGGTTTCTGAGAGTGCTTCCGAGAAAAAACTTCGAGATGAGGCAGATAAGCTTAAAACAAAACTTGAAAAGATCACGAATCTTAAAAATGTCATCTACTCAGGAATGCCAGAGCAGGAGATTAGGGTTGATCTTAAACTGGATAAGCTTGCACAACTCAGAATACCCTTAAATGTTGTGATGGGAAGTTTGCAGAGTGAGGCAGCCGATATCCCCGGAGGAAGTATCGATATGGGAACCAAGGTGTTCAATGTTAAAACCAGCGGTAAATTCAAAAATGAGCAGGATGTTGCCAATACCGTCATTTATAATGCCAATGGTAAGATTGTCTATATGAAAGACGTTGCCGAGGTTGGTTACAAATCGCAGACCGTTGACCATATCACCCGAATCAACGGCCATCGTTGCATTCTTGTAAGTGCCGGAATGAAGGATAATGTGAATATTACCGATGTTCAGAAACAATTTGCTCCTATTTTGGAAGAATTCTCAAAAGATCTTCCTGAAAATATTAAGTTGATCAAAAACTTCGACCAGGCTGATATGGTTTCCCAGCGTCTGGGGCATTTAGGTTTTGACTTCGGATTGGCCATTGTTTTGGTTATCATTACATTGCTGCCTTTAGGCTCAAGAGCATCTGTTATTGTAATGATTTCAATTCCGCTTTCGTTGGCATTAGGTTTAATTGCGATGAATGCACTAGGATTTTCACTGAATCAGTTGAGCATTGTGGGGTTGGTTGTAGCATTGGGATTATTGGTTGATGACAGTATTGTGGTTGTGGAAAATATAGAGCGCTGGTTACGTGAAGGGCATTCTAAAAAAGATGCGGTTCTTAAAGGAACCAAACAGATCGGTTTGGCGGTTGTAGGATGTACGGCAACATTGATCATTGCATTTTTACCATTGGCATTCCTTCCTGATATCGCCGGGGAATTCATACGGAGCCTTCCGGTAGCTGTAATTACGAGTGTTCTGGCGTCCATGCTGGTTGCGCTAACCCTTGTTCCATTTTTAGGCAGCCGATTCCTGAAGACCCACGACCACGAAGGTGGAAATATTTTCCTACAGTATCTTCAGAAATTTCTGACCAACAGTTACAAAGGAATTATGCCGAAAGCCTTGAAATATCCCAAAATAACAATCGGAATTTCAATTGCATTAAGTGTTTTGGCATTTGGATTATTCAGTTTAACAGGTTTTAAATTATTCCCGACTTCAGAAAAACCGATGTTTCTGATCAATATCAAAACACCGCTTCAGTCTAATATTTCAGAGAGTGACCGTGTTGCCAGGATTGTTGAATCAGAATTAAAAAAGCATCAAGAAATAACCTTTTACACTTCCAATGTAGGAAAAGGGAATCCACAGATTTACTACAATGTGCATCCACAGGACAGAAAACCTGATTTTGCGCAGATCTTTGTGCAGCTGGATGACGAAGCAAAACCTGAAACGAAAACAGCGCTGATTGAAACTTTAAGGGAAAAATTCAAAACAATGCCTTACGCCAAAGTTGAGGTAAAAGATTTTGAACAGGGAACTCCGATTGAAGCCAATATTGTCGTGCGCTTATTCGGAGAAGATCCTGCTGTTTTGAGACAACTTTCTTCTCAGGTAGAAAATATTTTGAGAAAGCAAGAAGGAACGGTGTACATCAACAATGAACTAAACACCTACAAAACCGATGTTAAAGTAAAAATCAACAAGGAAAAAGCGAGAACTCTAGGAGTGATGACGAGTGAGGTGGATAAAGTCATTCGTCTTGCCGTAGCCGGATTGCCGGTGGGAGACTACATCGACGACCGCGGCGATGCAAGAGCAGTAACGCTGACTCTACCAAGAGAAAAATTTTCTAATCTGGACGCTCTGAAGAGTCTGTATGTCAATAATGTGCAAGGGGTACCAATTGCGCTCAATGAGATTGCTGCCGTTTCATTTGAAACATCTCCTACGGCAATCAACCATTTCAATAAATCAAGATTTGCAAAAGTTTCGGCGATGTCTGGAAAAGGATATTATGCCAATGATTTATTGGTTGACATTATTCCTCAATTGGATCAGCTGAAAATGCCAAAAGGCTATTACTATAAACTGTCGGGAGAAAAAGAATCAGAAGGCGATGCATTAGGAGGAAATTTCATTTCTGTCATTATCTTAAGCACTTTTCTTTTCATTGCAGTGCTGTTGCTTCAGTTCAAAACTTTTAAAGGAATTATCATTGTATTGTCGATTATTCCATTGGGGATTTTGGGCGGTGTCATTTTGTTACTGATTGATGGAAGCCCGATGTCATTAGTGGCAATTATCGGATTTATCGGACTGTCCGGAATTCAGGTTAAAAATTCTCTGTTGTTGGTGGATTTTACCAACCAGTTGAGATTGGAAGGCCATTCGATTGATGAGGCCATTGCTATTGCGGGTGAAACGCGTTTTCTTCCTGTAGTTTTAACTTCCATCACGGCGATCTGCGGTTTAATTCCTTTGGCTTTAAACTCCAATCCTTTGATCGCTCCATTAGCCATCGTATTGATTGGCGGACTTATCAGCTCAACGATTCTCTCCAGAATTGTTACGCCGGTAATGTACAAACTGATTCCTCCAAGTCTGGACATTGAAAACAAAGAAGAATATTAAAATTGAATAAAAATGAAAGAATACATTTTAATAACAGGCGCATCATCCGGGATAGGTTACCATATGGCCGTTCAGTTAGCTGAATTAAAGAAAGATCTGATTTTGGTAGCCCGAAGCGAAGATAAGCTCAAGAAACTTGCATCAGAACTCACTGCTACGTACGGAATTTCCGTGGAATATATTGTCAAAGATTTGTCTGTTGTTGAAAATGCCGTTGCACTATACCGTGAAGTTCAGGATAGAAATCTGCTTGTAACCGGATTGGTTAATAACGCTGGCGTAGGAACTTACGGAGAATTTACAAAAACATCATTGGAAGAAGAATTAAAAATGATCGATTTGAATATTTCCAGTCTCGTGGTACTTAACAAATTGTTTGTCAAAGATATGGTGGCCAGAAAATCAGGCAGGATTATGAATATCTCATCTCTGATGGCATTCTTGCCATTCCCTTATTATTCGGTGTATTCTGCAACGAAAACTTTTGTTCTGGCTTTTACCGAAACCCTCGCTTCCGAACTGGAAGGAACGGGCGTAGTTGTAACAGCATTATGTCCCGGGCCGATCGATACAGGCTTCTATAATGAAGAAATGCTCCAAGCCAATATGATGAAGAGCAATAAACCCGTTAAGCCCGAGGTGGTTGCAAAAGAAGGTGTGAAACTTCTTTTACATGGAAAAGGTAAGAAAATTGTCGGTTTTATGAATTGGTTCCTGTCTAATATTCCACGCGTAACTCCGGATTTTTTAATGATGAAAATTAAAAAGAATCTGGCTGCAAAGGGGTGATTTCTTAAAGACTGTAAAAAGACATTAATTCGGTAAATAGTGCTATCGAAACAAATAAAAATGGGGTACTTGTCTTAATAAGTAGTCCCATTTGGCTTTTAGTGATCTCGACGCATAAAAAGCCCGCTGATATCAATGGCATTAATGATAAGGAACGCTGCAAATAATCTGTTTTCCAGTTTTCTTTCTGTTTTTACCGTTAATAAAAAAACAGAAAGCAGCAGCGATACAAAAACCGCAATCGCAGCAATAACTTCCAGAAAACTTAATTTGTCCATTAGTTTTTTTACAAAAATAGGATATAAGTCATAAAGAGGAATGATTGTCAATTATCATTTTTAAAATATTGTGCTCTGGTGTGGAAAGACTCCCTGATTTTAATCTGGTAAATAAAATAACAATAGAAAGGTATATTGAAAAACTTATTAACAAATATGATGTATTAGGAATTCCCGATAAGTTTTATAGGTTGTTATTGTACGACTGCAGATTTTACTAAATTAATAAATGACTATTTTGAATTAGTAAAAATTTAAAAATGGGAGAGATTGAATTTATGGACGTAGTTGATGTAACTAAAAATTCACAGAACAATCTGAAATAATAGCTTATAAGTCATATTTTCTAATTAATATTCAATAAAAGTTTAAATTTATAGGTAATGAAATTTTTGTTTTAAACTTATATTAGACTGGTAACAATGAAATGGACATTTTTCCTCAAAATTTAAATGAATAATTTCCAAATTCATCTACAAATGCAATAACTTGTTTCATAGTTTATTAAAGTGAGAGAGTTGAATTAATTTTGTTTTTATTTTAGTTAATCTATAAATTAAATACATCAATAAGGCCTGTAAATATAGATAATCGGTATATTTGTAGATTGTCAAAATTTCTTCAATTAAAGAAATTTTGACATGTTAATCTGATTTTTTATGCTACATAATAACCAAATATTAAAAGCTTTAATTGACCGTCTTTGGAATAACTTCTGGAGCGGCGGTATCAGTAATCCGCTTACTGCCATTGAACAAATTACCTATTTGATTTTCATGAAACAAATGGATGATTTGGAAGCAAAACGTGAACGCGAGGCAGAATCTCTAGGAGAAGTTTATACCTCAAAGTTTGATGGTATGTTTAAAGTGCCAGGAAGCGAAGAAGAAATCAGTAAACAAGACTTGCGTTGGGCCACATTTACAAGCAGTATGTCAGGCGAAGCACTTTTACATCACGTACAAACCAAAGTATTTCCTTTTCTTAAAGAATTTGAAGGCGGATTTAAGTTTACCAAAGCCATGGCAAGTGCTGTTTTTATTATGCCAAAGCCATCTTTATTAGAAGAAGCCATTAAAATAATTGAAGAGATCTTTATTGAAATTAAAAAAGATGCTATTGAGGGCGGTCATGCTTTTCAAGATATACAAGGTGACGTGTATGAAATGTTGTTGGGTGAAATTGCCAGTGCAGGTAAAAACGGACAATTTAGAACTCCACGTCATATCATTAAATTGATGATCGACTTATTGCAGCCACAATTGGGACAGCGAATTGTTGACCCAGCTTGTGGAACTGCTGGTTTCTTACTGGGAGCGTATCAGTATATTTTGACCGATTTGGTTAAAAAAGATAATCCAGAAGCCTTACAACCAGATGAAGATGGTTTTATGCGTGCCACCGTTTCGGCTACTTTAAATGAAAATTTAAAGCATATTGTTGAAGAATCGTTATATGGATATGATATTGATACTACTATGGTACGATTAGGATTGATGAACCTGATGATGCACGGTATTAACCAACCTAATATTGACTATAAAGATACGTTAAGTAAATCCTATAATGAGGATTCGCAATACGATTTAGTATTGGCTAATCCCCCTTTTACAGGTAATATTGACAAAGGTGATATTAATGAAAGTTTAAAACTGGTTACGACCAAAACGGAATTACTTTTTATTGAACGTATTTATACCATGCTTAAAATGGGAGGTACTGCAGCAATTGTCATACCTCAAGGTGTATTATTTGGTAGCGGAAAAGCTTTTGTGGAATGCCGTAAAATAATGGTAGAAAAAAGTGAATTGAAAGCTGTAATAAGTATGCCTAGTGGTGTATTTAAACCTTATGCGGGAGTAAGTACGGCCATTTTAATTTTTACTAAGGGAAGTGAAAGCAGTAATGTTTGGTTTTACGATATGCAAAATGATGGATATACTCTTGATGATAAACGTAATAAAATTGAAAAGAGTGATTTACTAGACATTGTTCAGAAATATCATAACCGTAATTCTGCTCCCAGCATAGATAATCAAAGAACAGTGAATTTTTTTACAATTTCTAAACAAGAAATTGTAGATAATAACTACGATTTAAGTTTTAGTAAATATCAAGAACAAGTTTATGAAGAAGTTGAATATGAAGAACCAAAAGTAATATTTGAAAAATTAGAAACTATAGAAGCAAATATTATTAAAGGCATTAATGAATTAAAAGAGTTGTTTTAATGGAATTTGTAAAATTAGGTTTTGTTTGTAAATTGAGAAATGGTTATGCCTTTAAAAGTAGTAATTTTACTGAAAGAGGTGTGCCGATTATTCGTATTTCAAATATTAATGATCATGTAGTAACACCACAAAATTCAGTAAGAACTATTTATGAAAAACAATTTGATAATTTTAAAATTACTAATGGGGATATTCTGATTGCAATGTCAGGAGCAACAACTGGTAAATTTGGAATTTATAAATCTGACGAAATTGCTTATCAAAATCAAAGAGTAGGATGTTTTAAAATATTAGATGAAAATAGATTAAATCAAGATTATCTATTTCAAGTTTTAAATACCATTAAGCCAATTATTGAAACAAAAGCAAATGGTGGAGCACAACCTAATATTTCTTCTAATTCAATTGAAGGAATAGAAATCCCTTTACCTGCATTACGTGACCAAATCCAAATTGCAGAAATTTTAACAAAAGCAGAAAACCTAATCCAAAAACGTAAAGAAAGTATTAAACTTTTAGATAACTTTTTAAAGAGTACGTTTTTGGAGATGTTTGGTGATCCTGTAAAGAATGAAAAAGGGTGGAAATATTTATCAGGTGAAAAATATTTAACTAAAATTACTGTTGGAGTGGTTATCAAACCTGCATCTCATTATGTAGACGAAGGGGTTATTGCATTACGATCATTAAATATTAAACCTAATAGAATTGATCTATCTAACCTTGTTTATTTTTCTAATAGTGCAAATGAAAGTTTATTATCTAAATCAATCTTAAATGAGGGTGATGTAGTTTTTGTGAGAACAGGCCTAACAGGAACTGCAGCGATAATTCCGAAAGAACTAGATGGTTGTAATTGTATTGATTTAATTATAACACGACCTAAAGAGAATTTAATTAATCCTAGATATTTAGTTTTCTTTTTTAATTCTGATATTGGTAAACGAATAGTTTCATCCAACGAAGTGGGTGGTATTCAAAAACACTTTAATGTTAGTGCATTAAAAAAATTGAAAATACCTATTCCTCCTATTGAACTCCAAAACCAATTTGCTACAATAGTTGAAAAAGTAGAGAGCTTAAAGAAAGAATATGAAGCTAGCTTACAAGAGTTAGAGAATATGTATGGAACTTTGAGTCAAAAGGCTTTTAAAGGTGAACTAAATTTAAGTAAAGTCAATTTAAAATCATATAAGGTCGAATTAAAAACACATGTTGCAGGTTCTTTAGAGCCACAAATTGAAGTTGAAAACCTTCCGGTTTTTTCAGAAAAAGAAAAATATATCAAAGATATGTCACTTGATGAATATTATGGAATTCCGGAAGAAATAATAGCGAAATATGGCAGTATTGAAGAACATCATCAAAACTGGGAATTTTTACTTAAAAAGTTTTTTCACAACAGCTATGTAGATTTATCTAAACTTGAAGATATTTACCATAAATTGTTTTATCAAGGTGGTCATGATTTTGAATTTGAAGATTGGAAAGCCTTTGTTTTTGAGGAATTATCAAAATCTAAATCTTTCTTAAAGCAAAAATTCAATACAAAAACCAATCAATTAGAATTACTAATCAATGAAATTAAAAAGCCTTAAATTACATTCACAATTTAGAAGTCTGCAAGCAGGTTTTGAAATAAACTTTCTAAATGATTATAATTCAAGTGAGTTATGGGGTTTTTCGCCCTATTGCTTAGTTGGAAGAAATGGTTCTGGTAAATCAAATATTCTTGAAGTTTTAGCAGAAATTTTTTATCATATTGAATGTATTTATTTAGATTTTAAACCTGATGGTTTTAATGGAGAAGGAAAATTTAAAAAAGTACATACTGATGGTTTTTTTGCTGAAAGTTGTAATCCTGATGCTTTTGAATTAGAATACTATTATTACATTAAAGGAGATTATTCTCGAAAACATTATAATTCGGATTATAATATTGGTCAAGATGCTCATATAAGGATTGAAAAAAAAGTTAATGAATCTCCCAAAGTATATTGGTTAAACAGAAAAGAATGTGTTGGAATTGAGAAAACTTTACTAGAAAGAATTGAGGTTAAATATTTTTTACCCGACTTTATTGTTGCTTATTCATCTGGTGAAAATCAAATTATAAATCTTCCCTTTTTTAAAATGCGATTTATACAATATGATGAATATTTGTACAGATTAATCAAAGACTTAGACTACATTAAACCTGAAAGTCGATTTGTATATTTAGATGAATACTATAATCAAGCTGTTTTGTTATCAATTTATTTATTACGTGAAAAAAAATCACTACTTCCTTTTAAGAATGAATTAGGACTTGATGATATAAAATCTTTTAGATTGATTATCAAACAAGAAGAATTTGAAAAAGTTCATAAGGATGTTTTCCAAACAATTCCAATAGTAGACAGGAAAAATAAAAACAAAATTACACGTGAATTGACGTCTTTGATAAGTAAATCAATTGAACGATTAAAAGCATGCAGTACAACTTCATATTACAATCATGAAACTAAAGAGTGGATTTTAGATTATTTTGTGGATAAAGAATGTAGGAAAGCGTTTAAATTTCATTTTGCAAACGATGCATTTGAGCTTTTTAGAACTTTTCAAGTTTTACTCAATTTGAATAATTATAAAACTCCTAAAAAAATAAAACAAAAAGTTTATCATTCTAAGAATATATATATCAATCAAGATGTTATTCCATTGCCTTATGATGAAGAACGAATTTTTAGATTTAAGAATGTTATTTTAAAGAAGGATAAAATTAATGAAGTGATTTACACCAAATCGTTATCAGATGGTGAATATCAATTTATTCATTCCATAGGATTGTGCTTGTTATTTAGAGATACTAACTCTTTGTTTTTGTTGGATGAACCAGAAACACATTTTAATCCTGATTGGCGTTCCAATTTTATTTCAACATTAAAAGATTGTCTCGAACAGGAAGATAATAGTCCATTAGATAATAGAAGAGATTTATTAATTACTTCGCATTCACCATTTATAGTATCAGATTGTAAACCTGAAAATGTCATCATTTTTGATAAGCATAATAAAAAAGTCGTACATCAAACAGCGAGAGATAAAGGAATAAGAACTTTTGGTACTTCAGTGAATATTTTGACAGAAGAAATTTTTGGCAAAAAGGAATCGATTTCTAAATTATCACTTGAAATTATAGAAAGTATAAAAGGAATGCCATTAAACAGCATTGAAGAAATTATAGAAGCTAAAGAACAAGCAAGAGTATTAGGAGAATCGGTAGAAAAAGTTTTGTTATTTAGAGAACTTATAATCAAAGAAAACGAATTGAAGAAGCTAGAATGATAAATAGTTATAAATATTTAATTAGTTGTCATATCATGTTACATGACTATGTTATCAGATTCTTTGAAAAAATAGAACATGAAACTGGCGCTTTTGATGATGCTTTTTTTGATCCTGACTTCTATGATATAGTTAAAAGGCATCCCAAAATAATTAAGACCCAATTAATCGCAATTTATAATATTTTTAAAAGACTAGATCAAACTACTAGAACCACTATTTGTAACCAAATAAAGAATAGTAATAATTTAGAATTAATATGCTCGGGTGGTTATATTCCTGTTTCATTAGATAATAAGGTTAGAGGTCTTAAAAAATTATTACGAGATTTTTTCTTGAATTTATACGATCAAGTATTAGATGGAGATGCTTTCAGAAATAAATTTCATACAACATTATTAGAACATTTTAATAAATTTAGAAGTCTTAATAAAGACTTAACACTTTGTCCTACATGTGGGATTGGAGAGCTAAAAATGTCCAAAAGCAAAACAAGAGATCAATACGACCATTTTTTGCCAAAATCATTATATCCATTTTCATCAGTAAATTTTGAAAATTTAATTTTATGCTGTAAAGAATGCAATTCATTTGATGTTAAAGGAGATAATGATACCATTGCATTATCAACTGGTCGTTTATTCTACCCATTTGATTTTAGTCATAAACAATTATCAATATCATTTGGAATAAATACAGACAATGTAAAACCAGAGGAAATACTTTGGAATATTACTTATTCAAGCCCAGATGGTAAAGTTGACGAAATTCAATCATGGAGATCTATTTATGATATTGATGCCAGATATAGTGATTTTGCAAAAGGAAGAGTAGAAAAATGGTATCGCTTTTATTGGGAATATCTTAATGATGCTGATATGGCTCATATGCCTGAAGAAGATAGAAAACTAGCATGTCTCAAAGCTTTAGAATTAGATGAAAAATTAAGACTTTCATTTATTAGAAAACCTGTTTTGGATGGTTTTTTAAGAGATTCTGTTTTAGCAAGAGCACAAATTGAAGCCAGTGTATATATTTAAAAAATAAAGATAATACTAATATGAGTTGCTGTTTCGCTTAGCGAGGCGCAGAAAATATCTAAATTTGTAAATATTTTGTTTTAAACAAAGATCCGGCTGAACAATAAAAGTATGAAGAAACTGAAGATGTTCTCCAACAACGTTCAAATAAATATTATAAGAATTTATAAAGTAAAAATCCCAACTCTCATCAGTATTTCTGTGATAGTTTAATATATTTTTTCATATCAAAATCAAAGAGTTCTTGTATTGTAACATTAAGTTCTTTGCTGATCATAAGTAGAGTATCATATCGTGGATTAGTATTACCTCTTTCTAATTCTCCTATTGTTTTTTTTGCATGCCCAGTCCTTAAACCTAGCTCTTCTTGTGAAATAGGCTTATTCGTCTCGGGATTTATAACTTTCTTTCTTAACTCAGAAATTCTATAACCAAGGGCTTTTTTATAATTGTTAAGATCAATTTCATTCATTAACCGTAAAATTCAAAGTTTGAAATTAAAATTTAGGATACTTATATGTATCCTTTTGTTTTTTTTCCTATATTTGTCCAATAAGCTACAATAAAGTAGCTTTGCGATACTTCAAAGAATAATAGAAGCTATTGCTTAGAATCTTGTAATAGAAAACTGGTAATTTTAAACACACAAGACAATAGGCAAGAAGCTCACGACCTAGGCGTGGGCTTTCTTATCTGTGTGTTGGGTATACCAGTACCTCTATTACGGATAATGTAGAGTCTATGCCGTTTTTTATTTCATGCTGTTCTGCTTTTCTACAATCATCTTTTTCTAAGCTGCTTTACTATATAAAGTATCATGATACGATACAATGGAGTGTACAATCCATTGCGGCTTCAGGGCTTTCACGGGAACACAGATTTTATTTTGATTCATCATTTACAATACAACTCAGCGTACATTTGGTAGGCTGGTGGTTTCATGCATTCTAAAAATACAACCAATGAAAAAGATAAAAACAGATTTCGATCCCTGGTTTCGGGCAGGAAAGAAGCGCTCCGGGTTGCAGCTGATGGAAACTTTCTTTCAGTTCAATGAGCTGGATGTTTCCAAAGAAAGGCTCAGCAATATTATGAATTATGCAGTAAAGAGGAATAGCTGGATCAATGAAGATCCGGCGGTTATCTTCCAGTTTCATCAGTCGATGAGGTCATTGATCCGGGCAGGATATCTCATCATGCTGAAGGAAAGGAAATGGACTGTCGATACCCAACAGGAAAAGATTTCCCCGTGGGTTCTTGGTTTGCTTTCGGAGAAGGAATACCGGAATCCTCTGCTGGTTTTCAAAAAAGCATTCAGAGCATACAGCGTCAAAGAATTCGATTATTTTATGTCCGGAATCGTCTATTTCTCCATGGGCGTCTATGAAAATCTACCGGAAAGGAATATCGTTATGCCCTACATCCATACGGTTAAAATGCTGGATGCCGCACACCTTATTCTTCAAAGAAGGAGAGAAAAGGAGATGGCTGACACCCATTCAGGATAAGAAAGTTGAGCATAATGCCAGAATTCAAACCTGTAACCTTTTTAAAGCCTTACAGAAGTTACCCACCTCAGATCCTAGGATAAAATTCCGGTCAGCACCTGATCTTTTCGGTTCGATGAAGTTCCGCTTACTTTAATGACCTTTATTCCAAGATCCTCAATCCAGTCATAAAGTAACTCATTAACCTTATGCCTGAGTTTTGGCAGCTCTATTTGATGTTTGGATATCAGATCGGGTTCTTCAATAGGGACAAAAACAAAAATATCAATTTCATCGATGATGGTTTGAACTTTTTCAAAGAGAAACTGGATATTTCGACCTGAATCAAGAACATGAAGATAAGCTAAGATATCGATGACACATCTGTCAAATATGACATCATCTCCGCTTTTGAAAACCAGTTTGGCTGAATAATTAAATTGTTCAAGAAAATCGTCAGGATGAGGTTCTTCTGAAAATTCATACCCTGAAGACTCCATCTGGTAGTAGGGTTCTATTTCAAGGGTGTACCCGGGAAGGTTCTCCAGAAGTTCTTCTGCCAATGTAGTTTTACCGACTTTGTGAGCGCCGATTATTGCAATTCTCATATTTCAGTTTATATTATAATCCAAAAGTATGGTACGAGATTTTCGTGCCTGTTTTTTGAGCGTCCATTGTATAGAGTTTTGCCAGTCTATTTAATACCATAATTTTTCTATATTTAGAACAGGTATATAAATATAATATAAAAAAAGAGAATGCCAATAAACCGAATACCTCCGGACGGAGGCATGTTATATAAAGAAACAGATATGGCCCAGTTTTTCCCTGAGCCATTCAATGCAATAACTGCTCTGTTATTTTTAGCCATAGCTATTTTTTGGACCCTTAAAATGAAGGGTAATTTTAAAGAATATCCTTTTTTAACCTACTGCTTAATGTTGTTATATATTGGTGCCATTGGGGGAACTGTTTACCATGCATTCAGACAATGGCCGGTATTTATCATGATGGATTGGATGCCCATTATGCTGCTCTGTCTGTCTGCCGGATTTTATTTTGTAGCTCAGAGCACCAGATGGTACTATGCTGTTGTAATGGTTCTTGCATATGTGATACTTATGTTGGGCTTGAGAAATTGGATTTTGACAGATAACACTTCTCTTTTTATCAACGTAAATTATGCAATCATGGCTTCATTTGTCCTTTTTTCGGTGTTACGTTATTTGATTTATACCCAATGGAAAGCTGGCAAATGGGTAGGCTTTGCTTTATTGTCGTTTGCGCTCGCACTCACTTTCCGGATCATTGATAAACGGGAATGGTTGAGTTTCGGAACACACTTTTTATGGCATACTTTTGGGGCGGTAGCCACATTTTGCATGTTTAATTATATCTATCTTACGCGGAATACGATTAGAAAAACATAAATACCTGTTTAAATTTTATTTGAAAAAAATGTATACATGATTATCAAGCCTTTGGTTCCTTTTACCTTCACACAAAGATTTTACGAAGAATATAATACAATTTTTGGAGTTGCTAATTTAAGTTTAAAAGAAAAAACGATTTACTTATATTTGCTCGCAAAGCAAATCTAAATGTTCAAAAAAGTAAGCACTGTATGTATTCTTAGCTTTTATACGGTTTTTTGTTCGGCCCAGCAGGTCCGGCCCTCCAAATCATCTGAAATTTACCGTGAACTCAAAACCCTTAAACAGCTGCCTAAAGTTTTATATCTTGCGGCTCATCCTGATGATGAAAACACAGGATTACTTTCCTGGTTAATCAATGACCAAAATGTAGAAACGGGCTATTTGTCTTTAACCAGAGGTGATGGTGGTCAGAATTTATTAGGTACTGAGCAGGGTGCTGCATTGGGTTTAATCAGAACGCATGAGCTTTTAGAGGCAAGAAAGTTAGACGGCGCCCAACAGTTTTTTACCCGGGCAATTGATTTCGGGTTCTCTAAAAATACGACCGACACCTTTAAACAATGGGATGCAGATAGCATTACAGCGGATGTAGTTTGGGTCATCCGTAAATTCCGTCCTGATGTTATCATTTGTCGTTTTCCTCCTAATGCTGCGGCAGGCCACGGACAACATGCGGCTTCGGCCGTGGTTGCGGAAAAAGCTTTTAAGCTGGCGGGCGATAAAACGGCTTTCCCAGATCAACTAAAATATGTGAATGTATGGCAACCAAAACGAGTATTGTGGAATACTTTCCGCTTTGGTGGGGTCAATACGACAGCAGAAAATCAACTGAAAGTTACCGTTGGGCAATATGATGCGCAATTGGGAATGGGCTATGGTGAATTGGCAGGATTAAGCAGAAGTTTACATAAAAGCCAGGGAGCAGGAACACAGTCTGTAGCCGGCATCAGAACTGAATATTTTGCCCACGTTATTGGCGAACCTGCAAAAGCAACACTTTTTGATGGAGTGGCTAAAACTTGGACTTCACAAGGAAATGCTGACATTGACCAATCATTAGATAAAATTCTTTCCTCTTTTAATTTTAATCAACCTGATCTCAGCTTACCTGCCTTGCTTGCTTTGCGAAAAAAGGTTGTGTCTCTTCAGGATGGAGATCTGAAAAGGGATAAAATTAAATCTCTTGACCATATCATTTTAAGCTGTGCCGGATTTATGGGCGAGGTAGTGACCAATCAGGCTGAAGCTGTTGCCGGAGACCATTACAATTTCAGGTTAAATTTGATTTCAAGAGCTGAAAATCCTGTCGTTTTAGACAATGTAAAATGGTTAAGTCAATCAGAAAGCTTCAACAGAAAACTATCAAAAGATTCTTTAATTACCATTCAGCATGACATACAGATTCCTGCAGATGCAGCACTCACAGAACCTTACTGGTTAGCAAAATCTCCCACGAACGCAGCAACTTTCTCTGTTCCAAATGATACTTTAATCGGTTTGCCAGAGGCAGAATCGCCACTGAATGTTTTGCTTGGTTTAAGAATCGGTTCGGAGAAGTTTCAGGTTAAACTTCCTTTATCTTTCAAGAAATTAGACCCGGTGCGTGGTGATGTAGTCGAAGCCTTGCGCATTGTTCCTGCATTGGAACTGAAATTTACACAACCCCTTTATCAGGTCAAGGAAAATGAAGATTTACATTTGAGTTTAAATGTTAAGGTTAATTCTAACAGACAGTACGGTAACGGTAAAGTAAACCTGATGTATAACGGAGAACGATTAGGCGGTGCTGATGTAAGTTCGCTCAATGGAAAAGATGCTACCATCGATTACGTTATTCCAAAAACTAAGCTTGCCGCAATACATTCATCTCGTTTGCAATTAGATGCCAATTTTGTTGCAGATGGAGTCACTTATAATAAAAAACAAATATTAATTCAGTACCCGCATTTATCTTCCTTACAATATTTTTCACCTGCAACTGCCATCGTAATGAAAGGCGATATTCAGGCGAAGGTTCAAAAAGTGGGTTACATAGAAGGTGCGGGCGATTTCATTCCTGAGTTCCTACGCATTGCAGGTATTCAGGTAGATGTTTTGAAAGACGAAGATTTTTATGGCAACTTAGATGAATCTGCTGGAAACGGCAGTCAAAACAAGCTATTGCAATATGATGCCATCGTACTTGGCGTTCGTGCCAATAATACAGAGAAAAAGTTGAGTCGCTGGATGCCTTTTTTATGGTCTTATGCAAAAGCCGGAGGTAATTTGGTGATGCAGTATAACACCAACCAGGATACAACCGTTGACAAATTGGGGATGTACAATTTCAGTATTGCCAATAAGCGTGTTACCGAAGAAAATGCAGCGGTTACATTTTTAAATCCAAATCATAAATTACTGAACTTTCCGAACAAAATTACTGCGGATGATTTTAAAGGCTGGGTACAGGAGCGTGGTGCCTATTTCCCTGCTCAATGGGATGCAGCGTATGAACCGCTTTTTGAAATGCACGACACAGATGAAGAGCCACTGCAGGGATCAACTTTATATGCCAAATATGGGAAGGGTAATTTTATCTACACACCGTTGGCATTTTTCAGACAGCTGCCTGCGGGAAATGTGGGGGCGGCACGTTTATTTTTTAACTTTTTATCTGCACAGAAAAACTGATGAACAAACCATTTAAAAATTGGAATACCTGGTACATACTATTAGCCGTTGCATTAGTATTTCAGATCGCATTTTATTATTTGTTTACTAAATTCTGGGCATGAGTATTATAGATTGGACAGTTCTCATTTTTACCCTTGTTGCAGTGGTTGTTTACGGCGTATTGATCGGTCGTGGCCAAAAAAGCAATGAATCATATCTGAAAGCAGATAATAAAATGCCCTGGTACATTGTGCTTATAGGTATTATGGCTACACAGGCAAGTGCCATTACATTTCTTTCAGCACCGGGCCAGGCTTATACAGACGGTATGCGTTTCGTTCAGTATTACTTTGGTTTGCCTTTGGCGATGATTGTGATCTGTATCACTTTCATCCCGATTTTTCAGCGCTTAAATGTTTATACGGCTTATGAATATTTGGAAAACCGATTTGATAAAAAAACAAGGGTACTCACTTCACTGCTTTTTCTTTTTTCCAGAGGTTTATCAACAGGAATCAGCATTTACGCTCCGAGTATCATCTTATCAAGCGTTTTAAACTGGAATATTTATTTAACCAATGTTTTAACAGGTGGAATTCTGTTGATTTATACCTATGTTGGCGGAGCAAAAGCGATCGCTCACACCCAAAAACTACAGTTTCTCATTATTCTGGGAACAATGGCTTTTGCAGGTTATCTGCTTATTCAGAATATGCCGAATGGAATTGGTTTTAAGGATGCGCTTTATCTGGCAGGGAAATCCGGAAAGCTCAATGTAATCACTACAGAATTCGATTGGAAAGATAAATACAATATTTGGAGCGGATTAATTGGCGGTTTTTTTCTGGCCCTTTCTTACTTTGGTACAGACCAGAGCCAGGTCGGGAGGTATATTACTGCAAAAGACAATACTAATGCAAAAATGGGCTTGCTGCTGAACGGATTGGTTAAAATTCCGATGCAATTTGCTATTCTCCTGATCGGTGCCTTGCTTTTTGCATTCTTTTCTCTAAAACCGGCTCCGATTTATTTTAACGAACGTTCTTATCAACATTTAAAGGAAACAAAACCTGAACAGGCTGCGGTTTTTGAAAAAGAACATCAGGGTTTACAACTAAAATTTAATGCAGAATCGAAAGAAATTTTAAGGTTGAAAGAAACTCATTCTCCTCAGCTCAAAAAAACGATTCAGGATTTTAAAAACACGCAAACTCAGGTAAAGGCACTTCACGGCAGGGTAGAGGAAGCGATCAATCATTCAAACTATAATGCGGAAAAAACGGATACGAATTACATTTTCCTGTATTTTGTAAAAAATACCTTGCCTGTAGGAATGATCGGTTTACTGTTTGCCGTCATTTTTCTGGCCAGCTGGGGTTCAATTTCTGCAGCACTGAATTCCCTTGCCGCCTGCTCATTAAAAGATGTTCATTTGATATTTAAAAAAGAAATTCCTGATGATGCAACCGAATTGAAGTACAGTCGCCTGCACACTTTAGCCTGGGGTATTTTTTCAATTGGTGTAGCCATGTTTGCCACTCAAATGGGTTCCCTTATTGAAGCGGTTAATGTATTAGGTTCTCTCTTCTACGGTCCGATATTGGGGATTTTTCTTGTTGCATTTTACTATAAAAAAATCACCGGTTCCAATGTATTTATTGCTGCCATTTTATCAGAAATTGTGGTTATTGCCGTTTATAATTTTGATATTGTTTCTTTCCTTTGGCTTAACGTCATTGGGGCAGCAGCAGTCATTATATTTTCAGCAATCGGATTACTGTTTTATAAACAGAAAGCAGTAAATTCGTAAACAGACAAAATAAACATACAAACAAAAATATTATGAAAACCATCATTAAATCTGCTGCCGTACTTGTTGCGACAATGACAATCTCCATGAATGCCTTTGCACAGGACACTAAAAAACCTGCCAGCCCTCCGGCTACTGCTACGGGAAAAATTAAAGATGCAACCATTACTATAGCTTATAGCAGTCCTTCTGTAAAAGGGCGTACGATCTGGGGTGGTTTAGAAGCTTATGACAAAGTTTGGCGTGCGGGTGCCAATGAAGCAACTACTTTCGAAACCGATAAAAATATTACTGTTCAGGGTAAATCACTACCTGCCGGTAAATATAGCTTTTTCTTAATCCCAAAAGAGTCTGGAACCTGGACTGCAATTTTTAACAAAGAGCCAAAACAATGGGGAGCTTATAAATACGAACAAGCAAAGGATGCTTTACGTGTTGATGTAAAAACCAAGGCTTTACCAGCAACACAGGAAACTTTAGTTTATAAAATAAACAATAATGGATTCACAATGGATTGGGATAAAATCTCAGTTCCTGTAGAGATAAAATAAATGTAATATGAGAAATTAAAATCCCGGATTAACCGGGATTTTTTATTTAAAATTTTGATATTGTATTAAAGATTGCTATTGTAAATTTCAGTCACCAATCCAATTCCTGCTGTTTGATTAATGCTTTAGTTTTTTGTTCTTCTGGAAATTCTCAAGTTATGTCAAAATTCATTTTGATTTTCGAAATATTTTGAAAGTTAAATAAAAAGCTGCAATGATTTGTATTTCAGAAGTATCTTTGAAAATAGTGTTGCTTTGGTATTTTTGATGGAGGAATTTGTTAAGATTTCTGTTTGAACAATATTATTTTTTTTGATAAAGCAGCAATTATTTCAATTTCAAAATTTCCCCTTTCTCAAAATCAATTTTGAAATGGTCTGCAGGATCTCCCGAAGAGAGCTTAACTAAAACTCTGAAAAATAATTTCAGCTGATTTAGAAATCCATCTTTTGTATTTAATTTTTCGAAATTTTCATGCAAAAATTTGAATTGCAAAAGTCGTTTTTCAGGAATATCTTTTTTTGCTAATTCGTCTGCAGACTGTAATTGATAAAGATTTAATAAAGCATCTTCAAAATTCCATGTTTTAAATTCTCCTGCATTTATTGTAGTTGAATTGTCCATGTCAATACTTAAATAAAGTAAATCTTCTCCTGAAAGTTGGCTGACTTTTTCTATAAAATCTTTAGGCCAATCTGAAGGAACAAATCTTAGCCTTACCAATTCTTTTAAATGAAATAATGTAAAATCGTGGTAATTCTTTGTTTTTAAAATTTCAACGTTCCAAAGATCTTTTCTGGTCTGATTTTTTAAGACTCCAAATTCTTTCTTATACAAAGGGAATAGCTCATCAAAACGTGGGACATCAGTAATAGAAACCGTTTCGACTTCAAAATCAGCGGGAGAATTCACTGTCAGAATTTTATATCCCGGAAGATAAGCTGCCAACGAAGGAACCTGAATATTGACGAGTATTTTTCCGTTTTCAAACTTTTTGATTCCGGTATCGTTGATGTGCATATGGCCCGCAAAATGAAGTTTCACTCCTGCATCTGCAAAAACCTTAGCAACGTGATCATCTGGCACTCTGTCGAGCTGCCATTTATTTTTGCCTAATAAATTTTTAATATCTTCAGAAGCACCGTCATTGTAATCAAGCATCGGATAATGCGTAAATGCAATGAGAACTTTGTGTTTTTTTTCTGCTTCTTTTGAAATGTTTTTCACCCAATCAATCAAATGTTTTTTATTTGAAAGCACATTATTGTATCCAACGGAAACACTATGAAAATTATCTGGATCTATTGGATTTCCATTAATATTTTTTGGCAAATAGGTATTTCCGTCAATTGCCAAAAGCCAAATTCCATTTACGGGTTCTACCAGATAACTCAAATCAGGAACAGTAAATCCCGGACTGACTTCATACATTCTGTTGGAATATTCTGAACTTTTTAAAGCCTTTTTAAAACTATAATTTTCATAAGAACTATGATTAAACGGAGTCTCCCAAAACAGATCTTTTTCAGAAGGGCAAAATCCAAATTCTTTAAACTCTTTCATAATTTCAAAATAGCCAGACATCGCAATATCTTTGGTAATGAAAGTTTCCTGACCATTATCTTCAACTGAAATTTTATTACTAAAAATGTTAACAGGGCTTCCATTTTCGCCTAAAAAATCAGATTTCCCGCCGTCTTTCAGAAATGGGCTTACCGGATCATGATTTCCTGTGGTAATAAAAAACCTTATTCCATGTTTTTTTTGATACTCATCTAAAATCTTTTTCAATCCTCTCAAATTGTAGGCTTGTCCGTCATCAGTATAATCACCGGGAAGTGCGACGATTTTAATCCCCCGTTTTGCCACATCATCCAAAGCCGCCAGAAAAGCAAAATAATTTTCATTAAAAATTCTTGTAGAGTGGAGCTGTGAATCCATTGTTCTCAATAAGGTTTTCTTTTGGGTTTTTGGATTTTCTACTCCTCTGAATGCGTTATCTGAAAAATCTCCATAAAGATCCTGAAAATGAACATCTGCCAAAAATGCTATTTGAATGGCTTTATGTTGCGCAAATACGTTTAATGAAAGCAGTAAAGCGATCAATAGATGAATGGAAAAATGTTTTTTCAAAGCTGTATGTATTTTAGAAAAAATAATTGTAAAACTAATTTACTTTCAAAGCTTTCAATATTTTATGGAAAATTTCATTATTCTCGTATACTCCCGTAAAAATTTCTGAGCCTGAGCCGTAGGAAAACACAGGAATTAATGTAGCTGAGTGATCGTCTGTCGTAAAATCACCTTCTATAGTGCTTGTTTCCAGATCGCCATGAGGAATACTAAAACCTCCTGTCTCGTGATCTGCAGTAATTATCACCAAAGTCCCGGGGTTCTGGTCAGCAAACTGTACTGCTTTTGTAATTGCTCTGTCAAAATCAATACCTTCAGTAACGATGGTTCCTACATTATTGCTGTGGCCGCCACTGTCAATTTGCGCTGCCTCAATCATGATGAAGAATGGTTTTTTCTTGCTTTTTAAAAATTGCAGCCCACTTTCTACAGTTTCAGCCAAAAGATTCCCGCGACCTTTCAAAACTTGCGGAACACCGTTATCAGAAAGATAGTACGCCAAACGGTTGGCTTTACTTTCTGCAACCTCCATTGGGTTTTCTGCTAATTTAAAATCATGCAGGCCGGAAACTTTAGATTTTCCACCTGCTGCAAAAAAGTTAAGTTTTGATTTTGGCAAATCTTCAGCAATTTCCTTTTCCATACCACGGTCTTTTTGATGAGCATAAAATGCAGAAGGTGTTGCTCCCACAATTTCGTCAGTCGTAATAATTCCGGTGCTGAAGCCCTTTTCTGATAGAATTTCAGTAAGATTTGCCGTTTTTTGCCCCTCAGAACTTACTCCGATAAATCTGTTTTTTGTTTTTTTTCCTGTTGCAAAAGCAGTTGCTCCTGCTGCAGAATCTGTGGTGAAATTATCAGTCGAAGAAGTCTTAATTAAACCAATATTTTTCAATTGTGTTAACGTTAATTGTCCTTTATTGGCTAAGACGGATGAAGAAATTTGTGAAAGACCATTTCCGTCACCGATTAATAAAATAACATTTTTCACGGGAACATTTTTTTTCAGATAGGAAAATTTAGGCTGATAAACTTCTGAAAACAGATTATTTTTAAAAGTTCTTTTCTGCAAAGAATTTACATATCCCACACATTCTTTAGGATGGTCTGTATTAATAAAATCAACACCGTTGTTTGCAAAAAATTCCCAGGAAGTTTTCCCGTCGGGAATCGCCCAGAATCTGAATGGTTTCCCAAATGATTTTGCTTTTTTGATGACTTCAGTTACTTTAGGTAAATCTTCTTCCGTTAAGCCTCCTTTACCGTTCCATTTAGAATATTGCGGAAAGCTTAAGCTAAGCAAAGCAACTTTATTCCATTGATCTGTAGTTAAATTATCCAGTTTTTGATAATCAAAAAAAATAAATTCGGGATAAGAAGTATATTCTTCCGGTTTTGGCTGATTCCCTGAAATAACAAAACGTACTTTTTTTTGAGCTGTAATGGCCGGATATTTCTGAATTGTTTTTACAATCTGCTTTAAAGTTGTTTTAGCATCTGTTTTAATATCAATCAGAATCTGTAGAGATTCCTGTTTGATCATATTCATTCCTAATGCCTTATCAATAGGATTCAGATATAAACTTTCAAATGTTCGTTCATGGGTAATGTCTTTTTTGTTGTGGGCTACAAAAAGTTCGTTGTTTTCAAGAAAAACATCCACTTCAATTGAATTTGCATCAGAACCTAAGGCATACCAAAATGGGATTTTCTGTTCATAATCATTATGAGAGTGTACTCTTGTAGTTTGACCAAAAACAGTTGCAACAAAAAGCAGAGTGATAAAGCCTGTAATTTTTTTTAAATGTAAGCGCATAAGATTTAGTAAAATTCAAATTATTTAATAGTGATTCCGCTTTTTTTCAAAGCTTCAGCAAGCTTATGATAGATGGTGTTGTTGGGGTATACGCCAGAGAAAAGCTCCTGGTTTTTTCCCATCGCAAAAACGGGAACTAAAGCCGCAGTGTGTTGATTGTCGATGAAATTCACCTGTACTTTGTCTTTGATGTTCTTCTCTTTTCCTGTTGAATCTTTTTCCATGAATTTTCCGATGCTTGCACCGCCTGTCTCGTGATCTGCTGTGACTACCAACAGTGTATTCGGGTTTTCTTTGATGAACTCCATCACCACGCCGATGGTTTTGTCAAAGTCTAAAACTTCTTTTACCATCATTTCGCCATCTTTAGCATGACCGCCCCAATCGATAAATGAGCCTTCCACCATCAAAAAGAATGGCTTTTTGTTTTTAGATAAGTAATCTAGAGCGGTTTGTGTGGCTTCGGGAAGAAAATCTCCTCTTCCCTGAACTTTATTAGGGAGTTCGTCCTGCGCCAAAAGATAAAAGTTGTTTTTATTTTGAATGGGTTTTGAAAGTTTCAGCGTGTCTATATTATAATTGAGCTTTTTAAATTCATTCAGAAGGTTTTTTCCATCTTTTCTTTTATTGAAGAATTTTAAACCTCCGCCTGCTAAAAAATTAACGTTTGCTTTTACAAGGTCAAGCGCAATATCTTCATGAAGATCTCTGTCTTTTACATGAGCGTAGTAAGAAGCAGGTGTTGCATGAGTAATACTCGTTAAACTAACCAACCCGGTTTGGTAATTTTTTTTCTGCAGCTGTTCTAATATCGTTGGAAGTGCTATCGAATCTTTATTTACGCCAATCGCACGTTTGTAAGTTTTTTCACCTGTTGATAAAGCGGTTGCCCCGGCAGCAGAATCTGTAACCCAATCGCTGGTTGAAGATGTTTCAGACAGACCTACAATTTTAAATTTTTGAAAATTGGGTTCTGAATTTCCAAAATAGAATGCAGAAGTAACCTGTGAAACGCCCATTCCATCACCAATCATAAAAATGACGTTAAGAGGCTTTTGTTTTTTTTGAGCTGATAACATGGCTACAAAAAGAAGCAACGAAAAAGCTGCGATTGCCTTGAAATTAACATTTTTATAACAATAATTCATAATGATTGGATTTTTAATAATTTTATAAGTATGAAATAAGATGCGAAATTAGATATAATATCATTTCAAAAATTTCAATAATAAACTATAAATCCAATGTTAACAGGGAAATAATTGAATTTAAGAACTTTAAAAAAGTTTGTTTACATAAAGTTTTCATAAATTTAATTTTTGACAAAAATATTCACGTTTTATTAATTTTAAAAACCGGTTACTTAATGTTAAATTAACAGTTTTCGGCATTTTATCGAGCTAATTTTGCACGAAAATAATAAGGAATGAAACGTATTTATCTCGTGCCGACAGTTTTGATGAGTTGTGTCAGCTTAACATTTGCACAAAAAAAAGAATCCGACACGCTCAAGGATGAGAACAAATTGACAGACATTGAAGAAGTGGTAATGATAGGATACGGGAGTCAAAAAAAATCTGATGTAACCGGAGCTGTAGGTTCTGTAAAAAGCGAAGATTTTAATAAAGGAATGGTTGCTAATGTTGGTCAATTGCTTCAGGGAAAAGTTGCCGGAGTAAATGTTTCGAATATAAGTGGTGAACCGGGAGCTAACCAAAATATTATCATCAGAGGAGTCGGAAGTTTACGTTCCGGCACAACACCACTTTACGTTATCGATGGGTTTGTAATCGATAACAGCAACACCGGAACAGCTAACAACCCGATGAACTTCATTAATCCTGATGATATTGAATCATTGGATATTTTAAAAGATGCTTCTGCAGCTGCAATCTATGGGGCAAGAGGAGCCAATGGAGTGATTATCATCACGACTAAAAAAGGTAAAAAAGGTAGAACTCAGATGAATCTTTCTTCCAATCTTACGATTTCCAATCTTGCGAACAAAATGAATGTTTTTGGAGCAGATGAATTCAGAAGGCAGGTAACCGCAGCCGGAGGAAAATTGGATGATATGGGAGGAAATACCGATTGGCAGGATGAGCTGACCAGGACAGCTGTTTCTAAAAATGTAAATTTTTCAGCAGCAGGAGCGACAGATACTTCAAATTATTATGCTGCTTTAGGATATGAAGATCAGGAAGGAATTCTTCACAACAGTAATCTAAAAAGATATTCCGGTCGTATCAATGCTTCACAAAAAGCGTTTAACGGAAGAGTAAGTATAAACTTCAATTTAAACGGAACAAGAACCGAAAATAACAGACCGAATTCAACAGATGTAGTTTCCAATATGCTTACATGGAATCCGACGTATCCTGCATATACCGATGGGGTACCAACTACTGTCTTTAATAATGGGGCTTTTAACCCATTAATTCGTCGCGAGATTTACAAGGATTTTACAACAAATAACAGAATTTTAGCCAACATTTCTCCTTCTGTGGAAATTATTAAAGGATTGACTTATAAGCTGAATTTAGGGGTTGATTATTCTACAGCGGAAAGAGTTATCCAGAATATTCCGCATGCTATTCCTCTGGAGATCGGAACTTTAAACCTAAGCAATTATTCAAATAACAATACTCTTTTAGAAAATACTTTAACGTATAAATTTAAAATCAACAGTCACGATTTTAATGTAATGGCAGGACATTCTTATCAAAAGTTAATGTTGACATCGAGAGGATGGTATTATCAGAACTTCCCAATCAACGGAATCGAGCCGCAATATCAGATTCCTGCTGCAGGGGCAACGAATCAAACAACGTCTGTTATTGCTAATAAAAATGAATTACAGTCCTGGTTTGGAAGGGTAAATTATGATTTTCAGAATAAATATCTTTTAACAGCAACTTTAAGAGCCGATGGATCTTCTAAGTTCGGAGCAAATAACAAATACGGAATATTTCCGTCAGTCGCTGCAGGATGGAACATCAGCAAAGAAAAATTTCTTTCGGATGTAGAGCAGATCAACAATCTGAAATTAAGAGCAAGCTGGGGTAAAACAGGAAATCAGGAAATCCCGGGTAAGGTAACAAAAAAAAGCTACCAAGCCGATGCTAGCGGAACTGCACAAGCCACCTATCCTCTAAATGACAGTGGAAATTATCCTATAGGAGTGTATTTGGTAAGAGCCGACAATCCGGATTTACAATGGGAAGTAACGACACAAACCAATATTGGATTAGACTTTGGAATTTTAAATAATAGATTAACGGGTACTGTCGATTTCTTCAGAAAAATTTCTGATAACATTATTTCGGTAATAAATACTGTGGATCCTATAGAACCAGCTCCAACAATGTGGAAGAATATCCCGAATATGCAGATCAACAATACGGGTTGGGAAATTTCATTAAACTACAACAGCGATCCGAATAAAGCATTTACATATGGCATTGGAGGAAATGCTTCTTTTATTAAAAATGAAGTAAAAAATTCTCCATATAAAGTAATTTCCACAGGAGAAGCACAGGGACCGGGAACAACTAATGCTGTTATCAATGGATACATTAATAATGAACCAATCGGAACTTTCTACGTAAGAGAATTTCTAGGATTAAGCGAAAACGGCACCAATATCTTCAGAGATGTAAACGGAGATGGAATTATTACAGACAACGACAGAGTTGCTGCAGGAAGCGCTTTACCGGATTTTACTTATAATCTTTACCTGAAGGCAGCTTACAAAAACTTCGATTTAGGATTAAATTTCAACGGAGTTTCAGGCAATATGATTTATAACAATACTGCTTCTACGTTATTTTCGAGAGGCAGATTGGGATTATCTCACAACACAACAGATGCTGCAACGCAATTTCCTAATGAAAGTGTAAACAATACCAATGTAATTTCAACAAGATACCTTGAAAAGGGAGACTTTTTCAGATTGAATAATGCCACTTTAGGTTACAATCTGAATCCGAAAATCCTTGGAATTGGTGAGCATATCAGAAACATCAGATTCTCAGTAACGGCTCAGAATTTATTCGTGATTACCAAATATTCAGGTTTCGATCCTGAAATCAATACCGGTTTATCTCAGGGCGGAATTCAGTCTTTCGGAATTGATTATGTTACTTATCCTAAAGCCAGAAGCTTTGTATTTGGTGTAAACGTAGCATTTTAATTAATATTTAAAAGAAAAAAAATGAAAAATAAATTTTTAACCTCTATTTTTAGTCTAAGTGTTTTGGCACTTGTAGGATGTACAGATCTTGAAGAATCAGTTATCGACGAATCACTTGATGCACAAACAACAACGCCTGTTGAATCTTTCATCGCTCCGGCTTACGGTCCGCTTCCAGATGCATTTACCCATACCAAAAATTATGGGCTTCAGCTGATCAGTTCAGACCAAGCTATTCTTCCTCCAAGAGGAAGTGGAAACGACTGGTATGATGGCGGAAAATACATCGAACTTCATCAGCACACCACTACAACTACAAACGTTGTTGTACAGCAAACCTGGGATGCAATGAGATTAATGCTTTCAAGAACTGTAACAGCAATCGAAAAGCTACAACCCATTGCTGCAACAGATCCCAATGCAGCTAAAGCTGTTGCCGAAATGCGTGCTTTGAGAGCTTATTACAATATGTTGATACTTGATTATTGGGGAATTGCATTCAAAAAAGATAACACGGGGCAAAATTCTGAAGTTCTAAGAAGGCAGGAAGCTGTTTCTTATATTGAAAGTGAGTTTTTAGCTGTTGTAAATAACCTAGACAATACGAAAGGTCCGGGAAGAGTTTCTCAAGCAGCAGTAAACGGATTTTTAGCACAGCTTTACCTTAATGCAGCGGTTTACAGAAACCCTTACGGAACTCCTTCTTTTGCAGCGGGAGATATGGATAAGGTAATTGAATATACTAACAAAGTTATCAATAGCGGGTTATTTAGTTTATCTGCGGAATATTTTGCCATATTTGACGACAATAACCATTCAAATAAAGAATTAATTTTTGCAATTGACCAGCGTCAGGACCTTAACACATCACACAACAGATTAGGTTATTGGTCTTTGTCAGGAAGTCAATATCCTTTAGCTGCATTTCCTAAAGCCAACGGAACAGATGGCCCAGCGATAACTTCTGATTTTTATAAGACATGGGTTCAGGCTTACGGAAGCACTGATCCTGCTCAGGCAGATGCCAGATTTTATAAAGAAAACTTTAGTGTTCCGGCAAATTTACAGGATTTAACCGGAGTGACTCCTGCAAATGATGGGAATCATTATTTCCTTGTGAATGGTGCTACTTATGAAATTAACAGAGGAATTCAGAGAGGAGTTCAGTGGGGGTTGCGAAATGCATCAAATGGACAGCCCTTCCAAACTCTGAACGGACAATATAAAATTTATCCTATCATAGAGCAGAGAAATGGATTTGTAAGCTATGTAAATCACACGCTGGATATCGATTTAGAAAATCCTAACAATAAAGATTACACTGATGGATATCGAGTTTCAAAATACCAGTTCAGCAGAACTTCAGATACAGGAAGAAACAGAGGAAATGCAGACATTGTCCTTTTACGCTTAGCGGATATTTATCTGATGAGAGCAGAAGCCCAGTTAAGAAAAGGAAATGCAGGAGCAGCTTTAGCGGATGTTAATCTCGTTAGAGCATCTAGAACAGCCAGACCTAACGTTACCCCTCCCGCACTGACAACAATGAATCTGGATCTTTTATACAGAGAAAGAGGTTTTGAGTTTTACTGGGAATATTCCAGAAGAACAGATATGATTCGTTTTGGTCATTATGAAGATATCTATACATCTAAAACAAATACTGATGTACGAAAAAGGCTTTTCCCGATTCCGCAATCGACAATTGACGGAGCATCAAGTGTTCCTGGATATCTGGTTCAGAACGAGGGATATTAATTTTACATTTTTTACTTTCAAAAAACTGTCAGCAGAATTTCTGCTGACAGTTTTGATTTTATGGTCCAATTTAATTATTTGAAAAGCAAATTTCCTACAATTGCAATCATATTATAACATAGGCAATATTTTAACTATTTTACAATAGCCCTTATACTGTCGAGCTTCTGTTCGATCATCATATTGTTGCCACCGCCACAAGAAGAGTGTATAACCTTTCCATTAGTACCAATAAGAACCTTTGCAGGACTACAAAATAGATTGTAATTTAATTTTTCTGATTTACTGTAAGATTTGGTATTGTCGATCTGCTCAAACAGAACTTGTGAATGACTTAGATAATTCTTTAGCTCTTTTTCATCTTCTATAAAACCTTCTACAATACCAATAAAATAAGTGTCATTTTTATATTTCGTATATAGAGTATTGAACTCTTCTGCCATATCATAAGACTCGCTCTTTTTTAAATAAGACTTGTCATATATGAAAACCACGAGATTTTTGTCTTTATAATTCTGTGAATTGAATACAGTACCATTAGTTGTTTTAGCTGAAAAATATCTGGGCCTTGCATTGAGTGAAAAATCAATCTGATTTTTTTGTAACTCTTTAGCTTCTTTCTCGAATTCCTTTAAAATTCTCTCTTTTTTTTGTTCTTTGCTTTCGCAAGATAATATAGATAATATTATAAATAGGGCTAAAATGTGTTTCATGATAGTTTTTTTATGATCGATGAATGAGATTCTTAAATATACACTAATGTTTTTATGGAAGCAACTCAATCTCAATAACAGGGATCTTCCCATAATTTAAGGACAATACATTTCTATCAAATATTAAAGATGAGAATTTCTACAGATTTAACTTGCTCAGAATTGTCAAGCCGGACTCACTAATTTACATTGATTAGGGCAAACATATACCATTAGTTTGATGCATTTTTTCCAGTCAATCAGTGTTGTCATATTCCTGAATACGATCAGTCAAATGCTTTACATCGCCTGATTTTAAATATACCTTGCGGCGGTAAAAATAGAGAACAAGATATTCAATATCATTTGGACTTTATAACAGCTGTGTATTGAAAAATTACAGAGATATCATTACTCTCATTCAACAAATACTTTGATAAGAAAAAATTAAAAAAATGGAAGCTAAAATCTTTTTTATGCTATTATTCAGTAGCATAATATATACTGAAGCACAAGTAGGTATAAATACAAGCAGTCCAGACACCTCAGCAGCATTGGATATACAGGCAAAACCAGATAAACCGGCAGGATTTTTACCACCTCGGGTTAATCTTACTTCCCGTACTGACGCATTAACAATAACAAATCCGGCAACCGGACTTATCGTATATAATTCTAATCCTAACGCAGCGAATCTAAGGGAAGGAATATCGTTAAATACAGGAACACCCGCTGCACCGCTTATCAACAGCGAAATTATAAAAAGAATGATCGATTTCACTTTTTTGAAATGATTATAATATCACAAAATGGATCCTGACCTGTTTTTTAATTAACCCTCGGCTTAAAAAAGGCAGACATTACTGAATTGTTCTACTCAATATCAATGAATGCTTTGCTTTATTTCTGTGATTTATGCGTCGTTTTTCTTGTCCACTATCCAAAAATACTTTTAGAACACATATCCCCATAGCCAGATCAGTTATGGGAATTATATGTTCTATTTGAGCAGCATCATTCTGGGAATTAGAATTCCGTTTTTATCTCATACACAGTCCAAGGTTGCATTGGTCTATCTGTGTTGATTTCTATTTGAAAGAAAATCAAGTTAAGAAATAAATTTTCACAATTTAGTGACTATGATCATAAATCATATACCTCAATAGTGGCAAATTTTATCGTCTGGCTAAATATTTTGAAGGTTTCAGCAATATTCAATAATTGGGTCATAGTAAATTTATCGTTTATAATCCTGCTTGGATCTATCAGTAATAATAGCTTTTATCATGATTCCAAAAATTATAATTTTGTGACGCGAAAATTATTGTTAATCTATATATTGAAATATGAATTTTATTCTTCATTTTTGAAATATAATTTAACCATATTCTTTAATCTTTAATTTTTTTAATATTTTAAAGTATGTCAACTAACTATTCTATGTCTTTGCTATTTTGGATAAAAAGAACTTTATAATTCACTTTTATATACTATCGGAATTCCTTAAAGAAAAAATAATCAATGAAAAAAAAATTAGTTCTTCTGTATCTTGTGGCGTGTGCGCTTGTTAATGCCCAGGATTTAGATGCATATAATAAATTATATAACAAAACCTATTTAGAAACCGCTTCCAAAGATTTCAAAAAAGCACTCTATATTGCTGATTCTTTATATAAGATTTCTGGAACACCGACCCTTCAGGCAAAAAGTTTAATGCTTTCTGCTAACCTTTGCAGAGATGCGAAAGATTTTAACAGAGCCTTATCGTATGCTGAAAAAGCTGAAACAATTATTGAGAATACGGATAATTTAAACTGGCAAGCACGGATTTCTCTTTTTTTAGCTGGCCAATATCGTGGTGTTGAACTCTACAGCCAGTCAAAAAAATACGCTCAAAAAACTCTCAAAACAGCTAAAATGATTAAGGATACGTTAATAGCACATAAAATCCAGGGATTAATTCTGCAGGAAATGGCCTATTACGAAATGGATCAAAAAAAATACAAGAAATCCAATCAGTATATTCAACAATCTCAGCTTCATTTCAATGTTATAAAAGAAAAAGATTTTTTTACTACTGATAACGAACAGATGCTTGGGTCTAATTATTACAATCTGAAAAATATTAATGCTTCTTTATATCATTATAAGAAGGCTCTAAACTTAGTTAAAGATTTTCCCGAAAATGAAACTACGAGCTATATTTACATTGGCCTTGCTAATGTATATTTAGAAAAAAAAAATCTGTCAAAAGCTAAACAATATCTGGATCTCGCCAAAAAAGTATCTGAAAAAACAGAAAACCTTGAACAAAAAAAAGAGATTTACACTACGGAGAAACAATATTATTTACAGACTGAAAATATTGAAAAACTAAAGGTTACAGACCAACGAAAAGACACGTTAGAGAAGAAAATAGAGTCAAAGACTCGTCAGTTTATCGATGAATCCTATACCAAGCTTGACAAAAAAATAATAAAGACAGAGAAAAAAAGTATTCAGAAAAACTATCTTATATTCATTACCGGACTTCTGCTTATTCTTATCCTTACATTATATATAAGATCTAAAATACAACAAAGGAAAAATATTGAAAAATTTAAACAGATACTTCGAAAATCCAATATAAAAAACAGTACTGATAGTCCTATCGCCTCAGAAAAAATTGATATATCGGTTCATCAAGCAGGAAATAATGAGGCCGTTGTATTAATGAGTTCAGAAACAGAAGGAAAACTGCTTGCAAAATTGAATAAATTTGAAAAAACAAATCTCTTTAATAATAAAAATATTTCCCTTCCCTTTTTAGCAGGCCGTTTTGAAACCAATACCAAATATCTTTCTTATGTTATCAATACTCATAAAGAGAAAGACTTTAATAATTATATTAATGAGCTGAGGATTAATTACATTATTGAAAAACTCAAAAATGATCCTCAATACCGGAACTTTAAATTGGCCTCATTAGCAGATGAGGTGGGATTTTCTTCGCATAGCAAATTCAGCAAAATATTCAAGAAAGTGACTTCTTTATCTCCTTCGCTATTTATAAAATACCTGCAGGAAGAAATTCAAGAAAAAGAAGATTAAGTATTATTAATCAGAATTTTACTAAATAAATATACCTTGTCTTTTTCCTGAAAAAAGCAAGGTATTTTCTTTTTCCCTAACAATTGACGGGATACTTTTGCCACACAATCAGGAAAAACAATCACTCTATAATATCCTGGTTGAGATAAAAGCTATTGCATAAATTAAGTTGACCTCATTTCCCAAACATTTTTAATTAAATCCAGAGTAAAAAAATGAAAAAACTACTATTGCTTTTTTTAGTTCCCTACGGAATTTTTGCCCAGGTCGGCATCAATACATCAACTCCTTCTGCAACTTTTGAAATTGCAGCAAAAGAAGCAACAGGAACAATAACAACAGTAGACGGAATGCTGATTCCGAGGATCAACAGGCAAAGAGCCCAGAGTATGACGGGCATCCCAACCTCAACCCTTATTTATGTTAATGATACATCAACCGGAACACAAACCGGGAATGCCGTTAATATTGATAATACGGGCTTTTACTTTTTCAATGGAACAACTTGGACGAAACTCAATGCTAACATTTATAGTTCAGACGGAGCACTTACAGGAAACAGAACGGTGGCACAAGCGGATCACACCCTGGCTTTTAACGGGACATCTACCAATGCCTTCTCTGTAAACGGCGCCACTTTTTCTGTGGATGCTGCCAATAACAGGGTAGGAATAGGAACCAGCACGCCAACGGCAAAAATGGAAATTGAATCTGGTGTAGACGGATCTTCAGGATTGAAATTTACCAATATGAACAATACAACTACACCTTCATCAAATACGTCACCACTGGGAATTGATGCTAATGGTAATGTTGTGGTACAGAGCTCCATAACCACCTCATTCAGGTCGTTTAATATTAATGCAACGACTCCCACAAGTTCTTCTGTGGCTATAGGATCTTTAGAATTTCGATATCCATCTACGACCTGTACAAATACGGATTCTTATATGCAGGTAAGAACAACAACAGGAACCAATAATACGGGGATTATCCACGGAATATCTCGAACTGCACAAAATGGTTCCGGATTTATTAACAGTGTTCCCTTAACCATAACTCCGACATTTGCGAATATAGGAGCCGGAATACCAAGCAATCCTAATCCAGCTTTGATTCCTATCAATTGTACGCAGGATGGCCACGCAGAGTTTACATTCTTTTCTTATGTAGATAAAACCTTCTATAGAGTAAGTTTTCATATAGCAGATGGAGACGGACTTGGCTTTGGAGCACTAGGATATATTTTTGTAGAATTTCAAAGATAATATATTATTCTTATTAGGATTAACAACACAACAACTGATTATTGTTAGGCGTTAAGCAAGACATCAAAACAATAAGCTCATAAATTTTTGAAAATTCCTATCTATGAACTAACGGATTAACTTCTTTGATGATTCTGAAAGCACATATGATTTTTAACGATGCAGAACATCCCTCAATTTTATCTGCAGGTTACTCACATGGCCGAAGAACCGGCCATGTTTATGTTCTTGTTACTCATTAAAATTCATCTTAAATCATTTTCTCTTTTTTGTAGAAACAGCGCTTATGATAAATTTAAAAATGAATTACAAAGTATTGATATATTTACATTTATACCATTTTTATGTCTTGTCATTTTCCTGAAAACAATAAGATATTGTTTTTTCGATAATACACTATTCATCTACTTTTACATCGTTTTTAATAAGCATATCCAGGGCGTTATCAGATTCATACATCATATTTAAATTTTATAGAATGAAAAAAATCAATCTACTATTATGTTTCCTATGTACTCAATTGTTATTCTCCCAAATAGGGATCAACACAAGCAATTCAAAATCAACCTTCGATGTAACGGCAAAAACAACTGATGGCAGCAGACCGGAAGGACTTCTTGCACCAAGACTTGCTGGAGATCAGATCAAAGCCGGAGATGCACAATATACGATGGATCAAAAAGGGAACATCATCTATGCTACCTCGGCCGTAAGTATAGCATCACCAAAGACAATAAACATTACAGAAGAGGGATATTACTTTTTTGATGGAAATATTTGGCAAAAAATAAATCAGGACACCAATATTTACAAAAACAATGGAACTCTTGAATCAAACAGAGTGGTAACGATGAGCGACAAAACTCTTTCTTTTACTTCTTCTGCCACTACAGGAACCAGTCATTTTCAGGTAGACAATACTACTTTCAATATCGATGCCCTAAATAACAGAGTAGGATTGGGAACGACAGTTCCTGCTACAAGATTAGATATTGACAACGGAAGTACTCCGGGAGCAATAAAAATTGCAGACGGAACACAGGGAGAAGGTAAAGTTCTGGTTTCTGATGCGAGTGGTGTAGCCACTTGGCGTGACACTACGGGTTCTGCACTTGTTATTAACTCTACAACAGGTACCAGTGTAAATATCCCTGCGGCTATGACCTACCTTGGAGCAAACGCCGTTGTTACTACTCCAGGGTATTATATTGTTTCACCGCGTCTTATTACCGATAAAAGCCCAGCGGGTTGTGGAGCTTTTCTTGCCTATAATTTGAGCAAAAGCTCAACAGCAGCAGTAAATGTTGCATTTCCTGCGCAGGATATCCATGTACCTACCGGTTCTAGTAGTTATGACTTTATTTATACTTCGAATATTGCTTACCTGACAGTCGGAACATATTATATGCAAGTAAGAGGGTCTTCTTCTCCAGGCTGTACTACAAATACCTCAAGAGGTTCTTTTTCTCAGAATAGCTTTACATTGACATTACTTAAATAATATCTCAGCATAATTCTATCAATAAAAAATGATCCTTTAAAAAGAGAGTTCTATGTCAATCATTTATAAAAACATACACATCGGTAACCTTATTGAAAAAAGAGTATCGGAATGCAATATAAAAGTATCCCGCATATGCAATTTTTTTGATTGTATTGAGAAAGATATCGAAGAAATGTATAAACAAAAAGATATGAATACAGGTATTCTTCTAAAATGGAGCAAATTGCTGAAATATGATTTTTTCCGCATCTATACTCAGCATCTCGTACTTTTTTCACCTCCTTTTTCACCTGATAATAAAGATTCGAACCAAAAATCTGAACTCCCTCAATTCCGCAAAAATATTTATACCAAAGTAATGATTGATTTTATTCTGGAACTTATCAGTACAGAACAAAAAACAATACGGCAGGTCATTGACGAATATAAAATCCCAAAAACTACCCTTTATAAATGGATCAGCAAATACAAAAAAATTGATAATACTTAAAATTATTTTTATTGGAAAAACAAGGTAACCCAGACTATATAAAAATTTATACAGATCTTATTGAACTAAAATATCCTGAAAAGAAATGGAAATGCCAAACAATACTGTCAAAGGACAATCTTTCGCCATTGGATGTTATTAACCTTGAAAAAATTCTTTTTAAAAGTATAGAAAAAGAGTTTGATCATTTTAATCAGGCACACAGATCATACAATGAAAAAGTAATTCTGGAAATATTAGAGTATCAGGATAAAAACAGCCTCAACAACAGCCAGGTAGCCCGGCACTTTAAGCTCAGCAGGAATACTCTTACACGATGGAAGAGAATATATAAACTTTGATATTACAGGTGGTATGTCGTTGGATATGTAGAAAGTGTGAATAAATATGCAGAGTTCTGCTATCACAAGTAACTTGATTTTCTTTTTAAATAAAGTTAATATCCATATTGATTCAGAGAAAATACAAAAAGTTAGATAATCAGCCTTTGATCAAAAAACCAAAGGTAGTATTGATTCAACAAAATTAACAGTCATAAGGCTTTATCTTATGCAACAACCAGCTTTTGTTTGAGATAACAGCTATAAACTACTCTCTATTGAGAATAAAAAAAATTTTAGATGCCACCAAGAATTACTTTGCTAAAAAAGCACCTGATAAGCAGGTGCGTTTTATCATATTGGTTTCACATCTGCCAATTATCGTAAAGACCGACTTTAAGAATGCTTTATGTGGTATTATCTTACTTTTTCAAGATTGAGAAGATACATTCCGTTTCCTGCACCTGGATTAAGTACCGGTGCCACCATTGTCAAAAAAATTCTATAATTCTCACCAGTACCTGTGCATACCTGATAGTTGATAAATTCGCCACCACTGGCGCCTCCCCTGTAGAATTGGGTATAAGATGTAGTTAAACTTACAATTTCAGTATCTCCCATGTTAATTCCGCTGGTAGCAACCTGAAATCCTGCTATACTTGAATTAGGAATTGATGCACCCGTATTACTTCTTAACAAAATACTTCCTTCACTTGCGTTACCATTGTGTCTCACACAGAGACTTCCAAGACAGGTTTCACTTGCCGCAGATCCAGCCGGTGTATTAGGAGTATAAGAATTTACTTGTACAACCGGGGCACCTGTACTGCCTTGTACCGCTACACATCCCCAATTGGGAGAAGCAGGGGTACCAATATTTGTCTGCAGACATTTGCTGGTAGTTGAATAGATCATTAATCCCGTTGCCGGTAAAGCGATGGCATCTCTTTGAGTATTAGTCATCCGTGGAGGAAGAAATCCCTTACTGGTTGTGTTAACCTCCACAGAGGAGGAGGAATCTGGAGCAATGGTACCCACACCTAGACTTCCTTCCGGAGTTATTATTACATCATTTACCTGCTGAATGGTAGTCGGAGTTCCTGTAGCAGGATTATCTTTTGCACCATCAACATGTAAAGGGCCTTGTGGGTTTGAGGTCAGAATACCGACCTGAGCTGTTACAAACGGATTGCATGCAACCAGAAACATTAAAAGGAGAATGTTGTTTTTCATAATAACCTAAAAACTAATAATTATACTATTTATATGAAGTTGAATTTCTTATTTGCTGCGAAAACATCTGATTTCACTGTATTAAACATGATATTTTACTTATTTTCCTGATTAATATTATTAATGCCTACTTGCGCTATAGATAGCATTCCTCTTAAAAAATCAGAATGAAATAAATTGTAATTTCATTTGAAAGATTTCCTACTAAAGATCACAAAAGTAGTTTTCATTATGTTATGCAGAAATATAACAAATGGTCATTTTCAGGAAAATGACCATTTATTTTTTTGCTATAATAATATTGATTTGCAATAGATTGCACTTATAATTCTTCTGAATTAGTTCCGTAAATGGTTGGAAAGATCCTCGCAACAAAGAAGTAATTTCAAAATTCTGCTTTCAGGAATGTTTTGTCTTAGTTAATCATTAAATTTATCTTAAAGTAACTTTGTAAAAAGCTTTTGTTACAAAAGTTATTTTTTAATATAACATATTGCAATACACATACTTATACATTTATTGTATTTTAACTTATTCCCGAAAAAGACAAGATATTATCTTTTTACCAGCCCTATACTTTTCTACTTTTGTCCATATTTTATTTTATCTGCATACTCAGCAATTTTAAATAATCAACAAAACCGTTTTGTAATCATGCATTTTATTTACCCTTTTTTACTTCAGGTAATAAAACAATTACAAAAATAAGTATACATAAAACTAACATTAAGGCATGAAAAAATTATTGACCACTTTAGGAGTGCTTACTGCATCCCTGATTTCCGCCCAAATAGGAATCAACACAGATAAGCCCAATGCGGCCTTAGATATTGTGTCGGATAAAAGTGGAGTTTTAATTCCCAGAATGACTGCCGCTCAAATAGAACAAATCAATACGCCAACTGAAGGGGAGCTGGTTTTCAGTACAACTAATACAGGTAGTGTGGTTAATACTATTGGATTTTGGTATTTTGACGGCACTACCTGGAACCCCATTATCGCCAATAATTCAATAGGTGAGAATATTTATAATTCTGATGGCATTCTTACCGGCAACAGAATTGTAAGTCTTAACAATCATGATATGAATATTGGGCCCGACAAACTGTTTATATCCGGAAGTACAGGTAATATTGGAGTTAACACCAATCTTCCAACAGAAAAATTAGACGTTAACGGAGGAATGAGAATCCGTAATTTGTTTAAAGGAAATGTGATTACCCAGGGAGATGGTTTACTGTCTTTTGATACAGGGTTGATTAACCATTATGGGGATATCCAATATTCCTATCTTCCTACAGATCATGAAGGTTGGTATTTGCTTAATGGCAGAGCACTTTCTACATTACCAGTAAGTGTTCAATCAAGAGCTACAGCTCTTGGGCTTGCAGGAAATCTTCCCAATGCTACAGGAAGATATATTAAACAAGGTCCCCCCGGAACACTGAGCGGAGCGGCAAGCGTAGTTCTTTCCCGAGCTAATTTACCCAATTTTGTTCTTAGCGGAAATACAACAACTTTGTATCATAGTCATCCTCTGGTAAGCCCGGGTGCAGCACAGGTAAGAGGAACGGATATTTTACAAACTGTTAATGGTAATGCCAATTCATGGGAATTGGCGGGAGGGGCAATAGTGGGATCAATACTTTCTGAGGGAACTTATACAAGTTCAGCATCGGGAGCACACAATCACACCGTCACTATACCTACCGGAGGAACTGGAGCTGCTATCGCGCTGAATCCTGACTACATACAGCTTAATTACTTTATTTATTTAGGAATTTAAAAATTAAATTATGTTTAGTAAAACTTCGATTAATATTATATCTATACTCAATCTTCTTTTTTTTCTTCCGGCCAGTGCACAGCATGTAGGTGTTGGTACAGCCAATCCCAATGCAGCATTGGATGTCAGCTCCACTACACAAGGCATACTCATCCCCAGAATGACTGCCCTACAGGCAGAATCCATTACAACGCCTGCTACAGGAGAATTGGTTTATGTAACTACAAACAACGGTATTGTTATTAATAAAACAGGCTTCTGGTATTATGACAATACAGTATGGCGTCCCTTGGGAGGAAGCTCTCAGCCAGTTATCAACATTTATAATAATAATGGCACTCTGACTTCCGATCGTACCGTAACAATGAACGGGCGCAATTTATCATTTGATACAGATAAGCTTTCGATTCACTCTGTGGAACAGAGAATAGGAATTGGAAACAATACTCCGGGTTACACGGTAGATGTAAATGGAGATATGCGTGTTAGAAGTCTTACAGGAGGAAATGTAAAAGCTCTCTCAGACGGAACTTTATCTGTTGGCCCTAAAGTAGCTTATGGCACTGTTAAAGAATCTCTGCGTTCAAATGACCACAATGGCTGGTATAAACTTGACGGCCGGGCTGTAACGACACTCCCAGCCATTGCACAAAGTAATGCTTCAGCAATAGGACTTGGCAGTACGTTGGTAAATACCAATGGAAGACTCATGAAACAAGGAACTCCATTTACTGCAGGAGGTTCTGATACGACAACACTGACCAGAGCTAACCTTCCTAATGTTAATTTAACAGGAGTAACATCGACAGCAGCAGCACATACGCATTCGTTAACTGCCGGCGGATACAATTTTGCTCAAAATGCAGCTGGTAACGCGTATGTCTTTAGAGCGGGAAGGGGAACGGTGTCCGGAACTACAACGATAACCTTACCTGCTGCCGGTGCACACAGCCACACCGGCACCGTTAATACGGGCGGAAGCGGAACTCCCCTTACTATCGTGCCGCAAAATATATCATACAGCTACTTTATTTACTTAGGAGAATAAAATTAAATCAATGAAAAGAATAATTATACTATTTATTTTTTCTTTAGGATTATCTATACCTTCTCTGGCACAAAAGCCATTAATTGGAATAGGAACGGCTAATCCTCGAGCAGTATTGGATATAGTTTCCACTAATAACGGAATCTTAATTCCCCGTCAAGCCGCTTTTCAGATTGAAAGCATGCAAAATCCTGATGAATCAGAGCTGGCTTATTCGTTAACAGATAACGGAGTGATAATTACCAGAAAGGGATTTTGGTATTTTCGTTCAGGAACCTGGTTTCCTCTTACAGGAGACGGGAGTAATAATGAAAACATTTATACTGTAAACGGGACTTTAACATCAAACCGGCAAGTCAATCAGGATGGAAAACAACTTAATATAGGTCCGGGATTCCTTTATCTGGATGGAACCTCTTCTACTATGGGAGTACTTACTACTTCTCCCACTCAAACCATTGATGTAGACGGTACTGTCAGAATTCAAACTCTTAACAAGGTAGCCGGTGTTATATCTACTGCGCAGGGTGTACTTATGCATAATCCTGACTTTTTTGATGTGGGAGATGTAAAACCTTCATTGATTACAGCCGATCATGATGGGTGGTATCTGCTGGACGGAAGAAATATTAGCACACTTCCGGAAACAGCCCAAAATAATGCATCAAATATATTAGGAATAACCACGTTGCTGCCCAATGCGGCAGGTCGATATTCTATGGGAACCACAGCAGCTCCCGGTGCAGTTTCAGGAAGTAATACAGCAACTCTTACCAGGTCCAATCTACCCAATGTCAACCTCAGCTATACAGCCGATGCGGAAGCGGGGCATTCCCATACAATGACTTATCAAAGGATCAGAACTACTACCGCGTTTGGCGGCGAAAATAATATCCATGTATACTGGCTCGCAGGAACGGTTGTCGGAGGTGGGGGATTCTATAATATAACTTCTTCATCAATCGGACATAATCACACTTATACGGTGAGCACCGGAGGAGCTGCAACTCCTATCAACATACAGCCGGCAGCATTAAACACTAATTATTTTGTTTATTTAGGGCAATAACAAATCTACTAAATCATGAATGGGATACAATTAAATTGAAAGGGTGGGTAGTCTGTTTTTGAATTGTAAATGAATTAGGCTGGTAATACTACTTTGATGACCAAATATTTTTTTAAATATCTTGCAGAATAGCTCTTAAGAATAACATTGTGAGTTGGCTGATTACAGATGGAATTAATTGGAATATTGATCAAACAAATTTCACAGCTTTGCAAAGTTTGTAACTTCGGACCACATACTATTTTTTGATAGCTTGATTTAAAGAAAAATAAAGAATATAGAGCCAACAGAACGAAACTTCAGAAAATAAGTCCTAAATCAGAATGTGGAATTATGGATTGCTATACAGTAGCCGACATAACCGATTATCTGGACAGCTATCTGGGTTTTTCATTATCCAGATGAGAATCTAACTCCGCATCAAGCATCTGTTTTACAGTTTTCCTATGCAGTTCTTCGAGGAAACATAAATATGTCTAGAATATGGCAATATCAAATTATGTTATTTCAAACGAATACAAGATATATTGTCTTTGTTATTTTAATTTTACATTGTTAATATTAATCTATTAAAAGATAATTAGGCTCTCTATCGGCTTAGTGGGTAGAAGATAAGATTAGCAAAGCACTAAAAATCGTTGGAAATATTTCAGAGAGATATATAAAAGCTAGCACTATGGATAAACGAGCGATCGTGAGTTTGATATACCCTGAAAAGATAATTTTTAATGGAAGCTACTTTCAAACTACCAAAATTAACTCTTTTGTTCATGCTATCTTCTTGATTAGAGGGAAATTATCTCAACAAAAAAAACGGGAATTTAAATTCAAAAAATCTAAATCCCCGTCTTGTGACCTCGACAGGATTCAAACCTGTAACCTTCTGAGCCGTAATCAGATGCGCTATTCAGTTGCGCCACGAGGCCGTCATTTCCTTGATGTTTTAAGGTTTGCAAATATAGCACTTTTTTCTTTTCTTTGAAAGATGAAACAGAGAATTTTACTTTTATTTACGGTTATAGCGCTAATCTCCTGTAAAAGAGAACAAAAAAATTCGTCCTCGGACTGGACCAACATATCCAGTCGGACCCAATTTAAAGAGCATGACGGCCTTTTAGAGTTGAAGTCAGGAAATTTTACCTATAATTTTAAATCAAGTCAGACTCCGTTTAAGAGAATTATCCTTTTAAATGCGAGCATGGCAGGATACATTTCTGAATTGGGAGCCGAAAATCTGATTGTCGGAGTCTCAAGTCCGGAGTACATTTATTCAGAGAAAATTCAGAATCTGTTAAAAGAGGGTAAGATCCAGAATGTAGGGAGTGAACAGAAATATGATGTGGAAAAAATCATTTCCATGAAGCCGGATGCTGTTTTCACCAATTATATCGCAAGTTTTGACAACGCCTATCAACTCCTAAAAAATAATGGCATTCAGGTGGTTTTTCTGGATGAATATATGGAGCAGCTTCCGTTAGAAAAAGCAGCCTATATCAAGATTTTTGGAGAATTTTTCGGAAAAGAAAAAGAAGCTCAAGCTAAATATGAGGAAATTGAAAAGAATTATAATCACCTGAAGCAGCTGGCACTGAAAGCAAAAGAAAACCCTATGGTGCTGGCCAATGAAATGTACGGAGATGTATGGTATCTTCCTGGCGGAAAAACCTCTGTGGCCAACTATATTACAGATGCCAATGCTTCCTACATCATGAAAGATAATAAAGAAGAAAAGTCTCTCACGATGAGCTTTGAAGAAGTATATGCCAAATCAGGCCAAGTACAGTATTGGGTGAATGCAGGAAATCACACTTCAAAAAAAGAAATGCTGACCGGCAATCCTTTCTACGGAAAGCTGGAGGTATTCAACAAAGGAAAAATCTATACCGTTGCCGGAAAAGAAAAACTGAAAGCCAATGACTTTTTCGAAAGTGGTGCTGTACGGGCCGATCTTGTCCTGAAAGATTACATCAGAATCTTCCATCCCGAACTTCTTCCGGAATATCAGTTAACCTATATGAAAGAGCTTCAATAACTCGGGTGAATTGCTTATTTTTGCAGTTCTTTTTAAACAAAATTATGTGGAAAAAAGTTAAACAGGCTATCTTTATTATTCTTGTCCTGAATGTAGTTTTTATTATTTGGGGCAGATTCTTTAATCCGCCGATTACCATCACGCAGATTGGAGGTCTTTTTGAATTTGGAAAGCTGCACAGGGATTATATTTCCTATGATGAAATGGGGAATAATGTTAAAAAAGCGGTCATTGCTTCAGAAGACCAGAAATTCTTTACTCATAACGGCTTTGACTATACAGCCATTGAGAAGGCTATGAAGAATAACGAGAAAGGAAAGAAGATCCGTGGCGGAAGCACCATTTCCCAGCAGACTGCAAAGAATATTTTCCTTTGGCAGGGAAGAAGCTGGCTCAGAAAAGGGCTGGAGGCTGTTTATACCTTCATTATCGAGAAAGTATGGAGTAAGGATATCATTTTAGAAAGATACCTGAATTCCATCGAAATGGGACAGGGCGTATTTGGAGTAGAAGCTGCGGCTCAGTATTATTTTGGAAAATCATCCAAAGATTTAAGTGCTTCGGATGCAGCATGGATTGCTGCCGTATTGCCTAATCCAAAGAAATATGATCCTAAAAATCCATCCCCTTATTTAAGAAAGAAACACAATTGGATCATGAGACAGATGAGGAATGTGAGTTTGAAATAGTATCTTTGCCCCAATGAAATTTTTTAATTCCAGCACAAATTTTGAGTCAGTTCTTAAAAAATATTTCTCTTTTAAGAACGAGACTATTTCTTTAGAACCATTTGCCGAGTTTTTAGAGAGCATTAAAAGGGCAGATTTTACAGATGTCCTTAATTTTCTAAAAAATAATCCGGATTTTGCTGAGAATTTTAAACATTACATCCATAATATTTTCAAAGGAAGACCTTTTAACCTTTCCCTTACTGAAGCCAATATTCTGTCAGAAAATGCTTTCTTTCCGGAACTTAAAAAAAGAATCCTTAATAAAATACTTCCGCCCGTAGAAAATGAAAAAACGGTGTGGTACATGATTGATAACGTGAGTTTCAGGCCCAAAAGCGATCTGAAATATCTTCACAACCTTCCGGAGAATGAAATTGATGAGTTTTTAAATCTTCTTGGAGCTACAGATTTTATCATTAAACCGAATGTCAAGAAAGAACTGATCTTCTCTATGAGCATTCTTTCCTGGCGTGTTACAGGGATGGCTATGGAAGTTGAGGTCGTAAGAATGGCGCCCCAGTACAGAAACCTGGATAATCCTTTTCTGGCACTTCAGAATGAGCTGGAGGCACTCACCGAAGACCTTAAAAATGATCCGGGGCTGCAGCTTCATTCCAAAGACAGCCGCTACAAGCAGATCAAGATCTATACAGAGCACTGTCATGAATTTGTTAATATTGCTTTTAAAAATTCTGCTAAATACGGGATTTCCGGAAAGATCAATCAGTCGCTGCTGAAGATCCGTCAGCAGACCGAAAGGATCTATGAGATCGTACAGCTTTTAGTGATTGATAATGAACAGGATATTACTATAAAATCTAAACAGCTGATCTTTAATATACTTAACTACAAATCCCATAAAAATAATATTGCAGACCTGATTAACGACAGCACACGTCTGCTCTCGCATCTTATTACCAATCATACGGCAGAAACCGGTACCCATTACATTACATCTACCCGGAAGGAGTATATGACCATGTTTTATAAAGCCAGTGGAGGTGGAATTATTGTTGGTGCGCTTTGTGTTTTGAAAATGCTTTACGGTTATATTCCCGGAAGCGATTTTTCACATGCATTTTTATACTCGATGAACTATGCTATGGGGTTCATCATGATCTATCTGATGGGTTTTACGCTGGCAACAAAACAGCCCGCAATGACTGCTGCTACGATGACCAAAGTCTTGTCAGAAGAGGGCAACAGCAAACGTAATAATACTGAATTTGCCCATCTTGTATCAAAGCTTTTCAGGAGCCAATTCATTGCCTTTGTGGGCAACGTGCTTCTCTCATTTCCGATTGCGCTGGCGATCATTTACGGGTTGGACGTTTTTTTCTCTCAGAATTTAGCTGTAGAACGATCAGATAAATTATTAAAAGACCTTGATCCGTTTAAGTCAAAAGCTATATTACATGCCAGTATTGCTGGATTTTACCTGTTTATTTCAGGGATCATTTCAGGGAATATAGGAAATAATTCCGTATTTTACCAGATTCCGGAAAGAATTGCAAAAAATCTTTCTATCAGAAGCTTTTTAGGAAAGAAATTTGCGAAAAGCTTATCTAAATATTATGCTAAAAACTGGCCGGGAATCGTTTCCAACTTCTGGTTTGGGGTATTTTTAGGGGCAACAGCTCCGGTGGGGTTGTTTTTCGGATTGGACCTTGATATCAGGCATATTACTTTTGCTGCCGGAAATTTTGCTTTAGGACTTTACGGAAAAGACTTTTCAGTGGATTCCTATACCTTCTGGATATCGTTCTTCACCGTTTTCCTGATTGGATTCTTCAATTTTCTGGTAAGCTTTAGTCTGTCTATGTTTTTAGCGTTCAGATCAAGAAAAATGAACTTTGGACAGGTGAGTGAAATTTACAGGGAGATTTTCAGGTATTTTGTAAAGCATCCGTTTAAGTTTTTCTTACCTTTAAGTTCAGGATTGGATAAAAAAGCAGATGATTTGATGAGCAATACCATTGCTAATAAACCGGAAGAACACTAATTTTTTTGACTAAAGCATCTTGGACACTTTGTTGGAAGTTGTGTCCAGCATGCACAGCAAATGCTCTAAAATTAACGGGTTGTTCTAATTATATTTTTGGTAAATAACCTATAAAATGCGAATATCATTGAATTTATCCTCTCCAAACTTATCCTGAAACTTTTTAAGATAAAAACTTTTCCGCATCTGAAAGTCATGTTTAAGCAAAGGAGAATCAATCCTGATCATAATACATTTATCTTCAATATTAACGCTCTTGATCTCCTTAAAAAGGCTTTCATCCAGATAATCTTCCAAAAAATCCTTAATTTCAAAAGCGATCAGTTTATGTTCAAAACCATGAATCCTTGCAAAAGATTTTACAAGTTCTGAGGATTGAAATTCGCGTTTTTTATTCTTCTTCATAGGGTGATTTTCTGGGTTTGGGGCTTGGCATCTGATATTCGAGAAATAATCTTAAAACTTTATCAAACCTCAAAAATTATACTTTCCTCATTAATTTTCTTCACCACACTTTCGGTACGTTCCCTGTGTGTATCTGTAATAAAAATCTGCCCGAAACTTTCCTGATTAACCAGCTCGATCAACTGGGAAACACGTGTGTCATCAAGCTTATCGAAAATATCATCAAGAAGAAGGATCGGAGTTTTTTTCGTTAGCTCCTTCACAAGACTCATTTGTGCCAGCTTTAAAGAGATCAGGAAAGATTTTTGCTGTCCCTGTGAACCTATTTTTTTGATCAGCACATGATCCATTTCAAACAGAAGATCATCTTTGTGAATTCCCTTTGAAGTATAAGTTAGCATCCGGTCTCTTTCAAGGCTTTCCATTAAAAGTGTCTGAAAAGCTTTCTCAGGCTGAGCAGAGTCAAAGCCTTCACTTAAATCAGACTGATAGTAAACAGAAACCATTTCTTTTCCTCCGGAAATAATTTTATAAAAATTCTGAACAATAGGCCCCAGTTTCTCGACAAAATTTCTTCTTTTCTCAAAAATATTGGTCCCGAATTTTGAGATCGGGGCATCATAAATTTCCAGAGAATCCTTGTCCCAGGTTCTGTTTTTTGCGAAATATTTTAACAGTGCATTTCTCTGCTGTACCGTTTTCTGATATTGAATCAGGTCAAAAAGATATTCCGAATCGGTTTGGGATATCATAGAATCCAGAAATCTTCTCCGGCTTTCCCCCGAATCTGAAATCAGGTTGGAATCATATGGTGAGATCATTACACTTGGCAGATAGCCGATATGATCTGCAAGCCTGTCATAGCTTTTATCATTCTTTTTAATGATCTTTTTAGCCTCTTTGGGCTGAGAAATCTTGATAATATCTTCACTGTCCTCATTCTGGACTTCAGCATCAATGGTGAAAAAATCTTCTTCCCTTTTGATGTTGTTAAAATCAGTATTCCCTAAAAAACTCTTGCCTACCGATAAATAATGCAGCGCATCCAGGATATTGGTCTTTCCGGCGCCGTTGTTTCCCACAAAACAGTTGATTTGCGGAGAAAATTCAAACTTCTTCTCCGAATGGTTTTTGAAATTGTAAAGGGAAAGCTTTTTGATAATCATTCGTCAAAAATACTCCATTATTAGTAAAAATAAAAAAGGAAGTGCAGAACAGGTTTCTATCCCGAAAGAAAAATACGCGTCATCTCTTTTATTTTCAGAGAAATAGATCAAAATAAAGGTCATAATTCCCGATAGAAAAAATGCAGTCCCGTAAACTGGTCTAAGGTAAAATGTGGCAATAAGCATGCTGATAAAGACAAGCACGTAGGCAATGTATTTTGTATTCTGAACGCCTATCAGCTTTGGAAAAGTCTGTACCGTATCACTTTCCATGTCCCGGATATCGAAAGGCAGGACGAGTGCTGTTATAAAAAAGAAGCTGATCAGAAAAATAGGAAAACTGAATTCCGGCAGTGTAAGCCAGCAGTTGACCAATGCCCAGACCAGACCAACGTAAAATACTTTCAGTAATGGAATCTTCCGGATATAGACCTCCAGGAAAAAACTGTTGTAAAGTAATCCCAGAACCACAATAATAAACCATTTCAGAAGTCTTATTTCATTATGGTTATGAATGATGAGAAAAGCACAGACAATGCCTGCTGCTGCATTTAGAATCAGTATTTTAAAAAAGTGTCTGGTATACTGGTATTTCGTGTAAAGATAACCGCTGAAATAAGTGATGAAAATTAACAAGATAGTGGGGAAACGGAATGTGTTTTGCTCTTTCATGAAAAATACTGCAAATAAAGTTCCCATAATGGAGACATAAATTTGGCTGTCAATGACAGTTTTTTTCAGTATTTTTAAGAAGTTCATTTATCAAAAATAACATTTATGAAAAGATTTTCCAAGATTTTTATGCTTTTGCTTCTAATGCTGAGCTTTTCGGCGGTCTCCGCACAGAAATATTATGACGACCAATGGAAGAAAGTCGGTGAAAATAGTACCAAAGGTGCTTATAAATCTAATCTACCCATTATTTTAGACATCCAAAACCACGCAATGAAAGAAAATAATGCGATCCAGCTTATCCGTTCCCTGAAGGCAGAATTCAGTATTGTGAATCTCACCACAGATGACGATAAAAATGATGCAGCCTCTCAGTTTTTCACCAAACTTAAAGATGCCCAAACTAAGCTTAAAGGCGAAGAAAGACTCGTGTACGACGTTCTTCTGAACGGATTCTTTATGGATTATTACAACCAGAATTCTTGGGAAATACAGGGGCGAACGAATGTCAATTCTCAGGATCTGTCTCAAATAGAAACCTGGAGCAAACTGGATTTCAAAAATTATCTGACAAAAAGCTATCAGACTCTTGATCAGCAGAAACCGGATATGAAGAAAATTGCTCTGGTGAAGTACAAAAATATTTTTACAGAGGTCAAGGATATCACTTATTTCCCGACTTTACTTGAATGGTATTCTATGAAAAAGATCGGTTTCCTGTCTGAAAATGGACTTTTTACTAAAAATGAACTTACTGAGAACAGAACACAGATCAATGCTACTTTTGATGAACTGATTGCGCAGAACAGCGGAAATCCCAAGCTGTTTTTTATGAGGGAAAAACTTACTGAAAACTGTAACTACAGTCAGTGTAAAGATAAGCTTGAACAGCTTCAGAGCCTTTTAAAGTCTGATACAGAAGGAGATTATAAAGTGCTCATTATGGAAGATGTTATGAATGAACTTATTGCTAAAAAGAAAGATAAAGAAGCTTTGGCCATTGCAGCCCAGGCCAAGAATCAGTATCCGAAATCTTCATTCATCGAGAACATAAAAAATAAAGAAAACCAGATTACCAATCCGTTTCTTACCATTAAATATGAGCAGCAGACTCAAAATAATGTACCGATCCATTTTGTAGCGGACCATAAAAACGTGGCAGAATTTTCACTGAATATCTATGAAGTAAAAGAAGATTTTACAACATTAATGCAGTATGTACAGAATTCTTACAATAATACCTTTGGAAAGGTTAAAAAAAGTCTGGTAAGGAAAGAAACCTTTCAACTTGGCGATTCCAAAGACTATCAGGTTCATAAAACTTCATTGGAGATCAAACCTTTGCCTTCTGGAATTTACGTTGTGGAATATGCTGTTGCAGGATCTGAGGTGAAAGACAGTGATTCAAGACAGAATTTCTACTTCTTGGTTTCCGGAAACAGAATAATTTACCAGACAAAAACAGACAGAAACCAGCTTTCTAATACACTGAAGCTGGTCAATAGTGAAAACGGTAAACCTGCAGCGAATGAAAATCTTACTTTCTATGAATTTGTTGCTAATAAAACTTTAAATAAAGTTGACGGAAAAACTGATGCTAACGGCGTTTTCAAATTCCCTTCCACGGACAGCAAAGAATATTACAGAACTTTCCTGATCCGCCAGCCAAAGACCAACGATTTCCAGATTATGCAGGTGTATGGAAATAACGGAAATGCAGAAGATTATAACCCAAACAAGCAGACCCGCACCCTGGCACAGATCTTTACAGACAGAGCGATCTACAGACCGGGACAAACTGTTTATTTCAAAGTAATCAATACTAAGATAGATAAAGAAACAGAAGCTGTAATTTCAGGTTTAAAACAGAAAATCACACTTCTGGATGCCAACAGTCAGGAAGTTTCTTCTCAGAATTTTTCAACCAATGAATTCGGTTCTTACCATGGAAGCTTTATCCTTCCTAAAGGTCAGCTGAATGGAGTTTTTTACCTGAGAACAGACGAAGGATCCCAAGGGTATAAAGACATCAGAGTTGAAGAATACAAGAGACCGAAATTTGAAGTGACTTTTGATCCTGTAAAAGAAGAATACAAATACGGACAAACCATAGAGTTGAAAGGAAAAGCAACTATGTTCTCAGGAGTAGCTCTTAGTAATACAACCGTTAACTACGAGATCAGGAAGCACAATATCAGGTGGAGGTATTTCTGGTGGTACCCTCAGGGTGACGATAATGAAAATTCCATTCTTGGAGAAGCTAAAACCAATGAGAAAGGAGAATTTGTGATCCGTCTTGATCTTAAAAAAGATGAAAAACTGGAAGGAATCCAGATTGATAACTATGAAATCAATGCTTCGGTAACGGATATTAATGGGGAAACCCAGTCTGCAAATACACAGTTGAAAGTAGCTTCAGTTTCTCACTATATTAAAGCTGAGGGAATCAAGAATACATTCAGTGATGAAAATGTAAAATTGAAAGTAGAAACCCTGAATTACAATGAGCAGGATCTTAAAAAATCATACAACGTAAAACTGTCAAAACTGGCGGTACCGAACAGGATTTTCAGGGATAACTTTGCTGCAGAAGTTCAGAATCTTCCAAAATACTCCAAAGAAGAATTCATCAGCAAATTTCCGCACGACCTGTTTGATAAAAATGACGAAACGAAAAATTGGAAAACAGAGAAAGTACTTTCTGAAAAACAACAGCAGCCTTCTACAGAATTAGACCTTGGAAAACTGGAAGCAGGAGATTACCAGCTAGAACTGTATAATATCGAAGGAAAAGACACGATAAAATCTTCTCAGAATTTTAGTATCTGGGATAAAGGAACTTTAAAACCTTCACAAAAAACCTTCCTGACGGTTATTGAACCTAAAAATGAATTTTCAAGAGGAGAGAGGGCTAAAGTATATGTGTATTCTGCAATTCCCGATGCACTGGTGAATGTATTTATTCAGGACGGATCAGGGAAAACGGTTTCACAGGTTCATCAGCTGAAAAACGGAGTTTTAGAGTACACAACAGATATTCCGAAAGACAAGGGCGTGACAGCACTGAATATCCAGTTCCAGATTGCGGCATTCAATGATGTGCAGACCCAAACTGTTACTTTAAAAATAAAAAATACTGAGCAGCCTTTAAAAATTGAAACCGTTACTTTCAGAGATAAGCTGGAGCCGAACTCAAAGGAAAAATGGACGGTGAAAGTTTCAGGAAACGATAAAGAAAAAGTCAATGCTGAAGTATTGGCCAATATGTACGATATGTCACTGGATCAGTTTGCTGTGAATAGTTTTAGCTGGCAGAATTTATATACGCCATATTCTATTATTACATCTTACGATATCAGACAGTATCTGCTTCAGCAATACTATCAGAAAAGGCTGAAATATTACAATGGAAAATATGTGGAGATACCGAACTTTAACTGGTTCGATGGTGATATATATCAAATGTATACTCAAATAGAAACAACAACGGGTGTAACTAATCAGGAAGGGGTGAAAGCTCCGGCATATGCACCACCTCCATCACCTATCGCAAGAGATGGCAGTGCCCGTGAAGTTGTATTAGCGAAAGCAAGTGCGATGAAAGTGAGTGCTGCAGGAGTGCAGGATACTGAGGCTGATCAAACCTTAGATAAAGAAGGTTCAAAAGAAAACCTGGAAAAAGTTCCAGTACGTCAAAACCTGAACGAAACCGCATTCTTCTATCCCGATCTGAAAACAGATGCAGAAGGAAATGTAAGCTTTGAATTCACCTCTCCGGAAGCATTAACGAAATGGAAACTAATGTTCTTAACTCACACCAAAGATGCCAGAGCAACAGTATTGGAAAAGCAGGTAGTGACACAGAAAGAATTCTCCGTAACACCAAATTATCCGAGATTCCTAAGAGAAGGCGATGAGCTGAATCTTCAGTCAAAACTTTCTAACCTTACCGATAAAAAATTAAGCGGTTCAGCAGAGCTTCAGATCCTGGATGCTTTTACGAATGAGAATATTTCGTCTAAATTTGGAATCAGTGCAGGAACGCAGAATTTTAATTTAAATGAAAAAGGAAACAGTGCATTAACATGGAAGCTTAAAGTTCCGAATAATGTGTCTTCTATCATTTTAAAAGTGGTGGCCAAAGCAGGAGCTTATTCAGATGGAGAGCAGCAGGCGGTTGCTGTACTTCCGAACAGAATGCTGGTAACAGATGCGGTACCTGTGTTTGTGAAAGAAGGCGAAACCAAGACATTTGTTCTGGATAACCTTACCAATACAAACTCTGCGACCATCACAAATGTTTCCAATACCCTGGAGCTGACCACCAATCCGATCTGGGAAATCATGTTTGCATTACCAAGTCTGAAAAATGATCAGAACAGCTCAGCTGATGTGATCTTCAACAAATGGTTCGCAGATGTACTGGCTTCTGAGATATTCAAAGCCAATCCGAAAATGAAAACTGTTTTCGAAGAATATCAGAATAAAGGACTCCTGAATTCAAATCTTGAAAAAAATCAGGAACTGAAACAGCTTTTACTGGAAGAGACTCCTTGGGTGCTGGAAAGTAAAAACGAAGGCGAGCAGATGCAGAAACTGGCTCTGTTATTTGATGCCAATACAATGAGAAATTCAATCAGTCAGGACTGGGATGATCTTAGAAAGCTTCAGAATCCTGATGGAGGCTTTTCATGGTATCCCGGATATCCAAGTTCTTACGGAACATCGCTGTACATCCTTAAAAACCTGGGTAAGATCAACAAATGGTTAAAAGATAATGCTAAAGATTATCAGGGAACAGAACAGAAAGAGTTTGTAACCAAACTGGTTAAGTATGTAGACAACGAGATCGACAAATACTGGGATGTGAAAAAGGATAATATCTGGAACAACTGGGCTATTGATTATCTTGATACCCGAAACTATTGGGAAAAAGAATATCCTCTTAAAGGAAAAGGAGCCTCTTTGAAAACACTGGTAAAACAGAAAGCAAAAACGGCTAAAATCACGGATTTCACTTTCTTCGGACTTCACCGTACTGCTTTACTGATGAATAATTACGGCTTAAAAGACGTTTCAGATAAATTAATGAACTACCTGAAAGAAACCTCTACCGATACCAAAACTCAGGGCGTTTACTGGAAACAGAACCTTAACGATTGGGGTTGGTTCGGATCTAAAGTGGTAAATCATGCAGGAGCTTTAGAAGCATTCAATACATTAAAATCCAATGATCAGAAGTTCATTGAAGACATGAAGATCTGGCTGATCACACAGAAAGAAGTGAATTCATGGGGAAGCTCAAGAGGAACTTCAGAAGTGATCTTTACGATCTTAAACTCAGGAAAATCATGGACAAGCGCTGAAAGTGATAAAGCAACGATCGTTTGGGGTGGAAAAGAATTGGTTCCACAAACCCAGGCTACAGGTTATGTGAAATCAACAGTGAAAACCGATGCAGTAAATAAGAATTTAGGAACTGTTACCGTTACCAAACCGGGTCCGGGAATTGTTCAGGGTGGATTATTCTGGCAGTATTATGAAGATTTAGACAAGATTAAATCTTCTGAAAACTATATCTCTATCACCAAGGAACTTTACAAAAAAGTGAAAACAGTGAATGGAGAAGAACTTCAGAAAATTTCAGCAGACACTCCTTTAAAAGTAGGCGATAAAGTAACCGTAAGAATGATCCTGAATACAGACAGAGCTATGGAATTTATTCATATTAAAGATATGCGTGCAGCAGGATTTGAACCAACTGATGCGATGTCAGGATACCAGTGGAAAAACAGCTTAGGTTATTATCAGTCTACCAAAGATGCTTCCACGAATTTCTATATCCAGTACATGCCGAAAGGAAAATATGTTTTTGAATATGACCTTATATCCAATGCAGCCGGTAAGTTCTCCAACGGGATTACTACGATGCAGAATTACTATGCTCCGCAGATGAATGCCCATACAAAAGGAACCCAGGTTCAGATTTTGGAATGATTTTTGGCTATAGGGAAGTAGTAAAAATTTTTAAAATAAAATAAGATGAGATTTTCAAAAACTTTAATGACGGGACTGATTATGTTTGCAGGTGTAAATGCTTTCGCACAAAAGAAGGCAGAAAAGTTTGAGAAGCTGGAAATTGAGATGTTCCCAAAAGCTAAAGAAGGATTTAAGCAGGTATATATTCAGCTGCCTGTTGCAAAAAACGAAAACGATTTAAAAGTTGAGTTTTTTGTAGGCGCTGAAAAGATGCTGGACTGTAATAAATATTTTCTGATGGGAGAAGTGAAAACACAGGATCTTCAGGGTTGGGGCTACAACTATTATGAAGTAGAGTCCAACGGTGAAGCAGGAGGTACATTAATGGCTTGCCCGGATCAGAAGAAAACTAAGAAGTTTGTAACGCTTAAGCCTGAAATCGTAAGATACAACAGCAAGCTGCCTTTGGTATTCTACGTGCCGAAAGACCTTGAAGTTCGTTACAGAATTTTACGTCCTGATGCTAAAATGAAATCAGCGGTTCAGAGATAATCTGAATGATTTTTAAATAACAACTCCTCACATTTGTGGGGAGTTTTTGTTTGTGACAACAGGTATGATGCTGTAAACGAGAGCTTTTTATCGCAGATATGTTGAAAGCTTTGAACCATTAAGATGAGTGAAGGTTTAAAAAAAGAATTTTAATAAAATTAGAAAGGCAAATCCCCATGAATAAAAGAAAATTCAACTTTTTTCAATTAAAACATCCCTCAAATTAAACTTAAACGGCTCCGTTATAATCATCAAAAATAGAGGATTAAAACTAAACGCTTTTTAAACATACTTTAAATTCACTATACTGACGAATTATCTTCGTGTATTTAACAAATTTTTGCATTATATTTGTTGTAAACATAAACCATGAAAAACAATTTATTGATTTTTACGTTTAGTTTTTTGGCTTTTCCTGCTTTTTGCTGGGCACAGTCTGCGCCGGACTTTAAAGAACTTTTAGACAGCGCTATGGTCCGGGATTCCGATCTCAAAATGCAGATAACGCAGAACAAACTCACAGACCTTGACGGACACAAACTGAAAGACATCTTTCTTCCCACTCTGGAAGTAAGCGGGCAGGTAGGATATCTGAATGCGACCACAAGATTAACGTCGCCAGAAATTAACCTTGCACCTTTTATCAATATTCCCGAAGGAAGCTTCAATAATAATCTCAATGTCTCAGGCTTTTCAGGAATTGCTAAAGCAGATGCCAAAATGCTTCTCTATTCAGGCGGAAAAGTAAAATACCTGAAAAAAGCCAATGAAGAAAAGAAAATTTCTGAAGATATTCTCCTTGAAAAAACCAAAGATGATGTGGTGGCTAATATTTCCAAGGCATACGATCAGCTGGCATTGATTCATCAGTCTAAAAAAGTATTGGATGAAAGTAAAAAAAGACTGGAAATTAACCGGAAAACAGCAGATAAAGCTCTCGGTTATGGCCTGATTACGCCATACGACCATAAAAAAATAGAACTGGCACAGGCCACTTTGAATGCTAAAATGGTGGAATACGAAGGCAAAAAAGAGCTTCTTCTTACCCAGCTTTATATTCTGACAGGTATCAGTAAAGAACGTCTCAGAATGATTGACCCTGTGCTTTCTCCCGTAGAACTTTTATCTTCAGAAAAAGGGATAGAAGAAAGAGCTGAGGTTCGTGCCCTGGAACATGGAATAACAGCAGCAGATTACAAAATAAAAGCTGAAAGAACCTGGATGATCCCGAAAGTACAGCTGATGGCCTCTGCATACTATATCGGGCTTTACGGGAGCCGTATCAAAACTTCCGAAAATGTAATTCCTGCAGTTCCTGCCTTGGGTTATGAAGGCGCAAAACTGGACTGGAGACCTACCAATATCAATATCCTTCCATTATTGACGGCTGGAGTGGGCTTTAAATGGGAGATCTTTGACGGAAAAGAAGGAAAACACGCAGAAGAAACCGCAAAAGTCGGAAAAGAAGTCCTGCAGAATAAAAAAGAGGATGCCTTAAAAAAATTAACCCTGAATCTGGCTAACAATCAGACCAACTATGATATTGCCACTGCTCAGATTGCTTTAAAAGCCAAAGAAAAAGAATTGGCCAAAAATGCTCTGGTTCAGGCTGAAAAAGAATTCAGATACGGAATGAGCAAATCTTCACAGCTTATTGATGCTGAAAATGATCTGGAGGTTGCAGAGCTTGAATACCAAAATGCCCTTTTCAACCAGAGAAGAGCCGGAATAGAGCTGATGAGATCGACTCAGGAGCTTGATATCACTAAATTGTATTAATCCTTACCATTAAAATGATGCATAAAAATATACTCATACTCTTTGCTGTTCTTTTTCTAGTAGGGAGCTGCAGCGAAAAAAAAGAAAATCTGAATGATTCCGAAGGAAAGACCAAAAAAGATGTGATCTCTTTTGCACCTAAAGTCACCGGAAGAATCCTCAAAATATATGTAACGGAAGGCCAGACTGTGAAAAAAGGAGATACCCTTGCGTTACTTGATGTCCCGGAGGTTTCCGCAAAAATTGCACAGGCTCAGGGAGCAGTAAGTGCTGCAACAGCTCAGGAACAGATGGCAAAAAACGGAGCTACGGCAGATCAGCTGAGGCAGCTTCAGGCTAAATATAAAGGCTTGAAGGAGCAGTATGAATTTGCCCAAAAATCTTTTAAAAGAGCTAATAATATGTACCGTGACAGTCTCATGTCTCCTCAGGCATATGATGAGGTATATGCCAAGCTTCAGGGTGCTAAAGCGCAGTATGATGCCGTTGTCGCTGAACTGGATGATGTAAAAAGAGGAACCCGCTTCGAAAAAGTGGAAATGGCGGCAGGACAGGCCTCACAGGCCAAAGGTGCCCTTCAGGAAGCTAATGTTGCCTATTCCGAAAGATATATTATTGCCACCAATGATATGGAAATAGAAACCATCAGCCTGAATACAGGTGAGTTGGCCACAGCTGGTTTTGCATTGTTTAACGGATATATTCCCGAAAGCACCTATTTCAGATTTACAGTTCCTGAAAGTGCTATTGCCAGATACAAGAAAGGGCAGGAGGTCAGTATGCAGGTCGTTTATAATAAGGAAATCCTCACGGGAACAGTTGTATACATCAAACAGCTTACAAGATATGCGGATATTACCACTGCTTATCCTGATTACCAGCTGCAGGATGCTGTTTACGAGATCAAAGTAAAGCCTGCAGACATGAATAAGGCTAAAAGTATATTGGTGAATGCTAACGTTATCCTGAAATAATCATGAAAGAATTTTTTCGGCTTTTAAAACGGGAATTCAAGCTTTTTATCGGCAATTCTACCCTGAGGACCGTATTTTTTCTGGCTCCGGTATTTTATGCTACATTGCTGGGTTTTGTCTATAAAAGCGGAAAAGTAGAAAATACTCCTGTACTTGTTATTGATAGGGATAATACGCCTTTGTCCAGCCAGCTGACCGATATGCTGGATGATAATAAAAGCATCAGCATCATTAAATATGCTCAGGAACCTTTAAGCATAAAAGATGAGGTAATCCGGCATGAAGCAGCGGCTGTTGTGATCATTCCGTCAAGGTTTGAAGCTGATATGCTCCAGAAAAAATATCCCGAACTGAATGTGTACGTTAATACAGGAAATGTTCTTACTGCCAATTTTGCGTCCAAAGCACTTCAGCTTACCATAGGAACTTTCTCTGCCGGAGCATCAATCAAAGCTTTGCAGAAAGCCGGAATGCCCGCTACAAAGGCTGCAACGCAATATGAGCCATTCAAAGCCAACTATATCACACTTTTCAACACCACAGGAAATTATCTGATCTTTATGTGGCCCGCAATGCTGGCTGTAGTTCTTCAGCAGGTTATTCTCCTGGCAATGGCGGTAAGTTTTGCTGCTGAGTTTGAAAGAGGCTCCTTTGCAAAGGAATACATTAAAATGAAAAAATGGGCTTTCCCGACCATGCTGATCAAAGTCATCCCGATCTGGGTTTTCTCCATTCTTATTGTCGGGGTCTATTACTTTATGCATATGATTTTCCGGGTTCCGATGCCCGAAGGAATACTTAATTTTATTCTTCTGACTGCAGTATTTGTTGGTTCCGCTTCGTTTCTAGGCGTTTTCATCAGTATATTGATCCCGGATGCTTTGAAGGCAACACAGATTTTAATGGTTATTGCCTCACCGGCATTCATCATCAGCGGATTTACATGGCCGTTAAGCGCAATGCCTGTTTTTGTCCAATACATTGCTAACATTATTCCCCTGACTCCCTTTCTGCAGGCCTTTAAAATTTTACTGATCCAGAAAGGCTCTGTAGAGCTTACATTTCCCTATTTAAAGCATTTAAGTATTCTACTTCTGGTTTATGCTGTTCTTGGCTGGATTGCCTTAAAGATTAAGCTTTGGATTATTTTTAAAAATACGGCAAAGAAGGAAGCTGAGAGTGTTTGAGAGGGATAAGAATTTTTGAGAATAAGGTCAAAATATTTATTAAACCACAGCTTTTTTCAACAATTGACATCGTAACCAGCAGCTTACAACGGGCAACCTTATGCTAAAACCTACATTCCGAATTTTAAAAAACACATTCCGAAAATACGACACCGTTTTTTTCATTATCCTGTAAAATCAAAAGAAAAAACTGATATATTTGCTTTCAGATAATTAGACATATTATGGAAAATGTATTTGATGCAAAAGATGCTCAGAACTATATTGATAGGATAAATAAGCTGGTAGAGGATACCCACGGTTTGTGGGGAAAAATGACGGTTGATCAGATGCTTGCCCACTGCAGCGTATCCTATGAAATGGTATATGAACCTGAAAAACATAAAAAACCGGGCTCCATTGCAAAATTTATTTTAAAGACTTTTGTAAAACCTAAAGTAGTTGGAGAAAAGGCTTATCCAAGAGATTCCCCTACAGCTCCCCAGTTCTTAATTACCGGAAGGAAAAACTTTGACGAAGAGAAGAAAAGGCTGATCGGTTTTATCCAAAAAACACAGCAGTTGGGGGCAGAAGCTTTCGATGGAAAAGAGTCATTTTCTTTTGGTAAATTAACTTCGCAGCAATGGAACAATATGTTTGCCAAGCATCTGAACCATCATCTTTCCCAATTTGGCGTTTAAACATTACACATTATGAAAAAACTTTTATGGTTCCTCATTCTTGCCTGCAATTTTGCATGGGGGCAGATGCCGGATATTTCAACAGTCTGGCTGAACAACAGCAAACCTTATACAGGAACAATAGGAGACCGCGGACAGGAACTGAAAATCAAGGTTAATATTTCCGAACAGAATAAGAAAAATGACCAGGAATACTTTATTTCCGGCTATTCTCTTGTGAATGATAGCTATGCAAAATATGAAGGTAAAATAACCATTACAAAATATAGGGACACCAAAAGAAAAGGTGTAGTATTTGGAGATTATGAACTGGCGGAAGAACCCACAGGTAAGCATATCGGTATTTTTAAAGGTAAATTTATTTATACCTTCAAGTGGAATAAAAAAACTGAAAAAATAGAAGGACAGTATATAGAATTAATTGGAGATTGGAAAAGTTATGACGGAAAACTGGACTTTAAAACCCGTTTAAAAAATCAATAACCATGTTAAGAAGAATACTGGCCGTTCCGGCTGGGCTCATTGCAGGTATTATCTGCATTACCATCATTGAAAAAATAGGACATCAGCTGTATCCGCCTCCTGCCGGAGCTGCAAGTGGTGATATGGTAGCCATGAAAGATTATGTTGCCCATGCTCCCTTTATGGCGCTTTTCTTTGTAATCATCGGATATGCCCTGGCAGCTTTCGTTTCAGGATTCACAGCCTCAAAAGTGGCTAACAATGGAAAGCATACTTCTGCCATAGTCTGTGGAGTTATTTTCCTGTTCATAACTATATATATGATGTTCTCCCTGCCTACTCCGGTTTGGTTTTGGATCTTAGGAATTTTTGTGTGGGGATTGGTATTGGTAGGAAGTAAATTGGCTTTAAAAAAATAAAACACATATGAAATTAGGAGCATTTCAATCAGTTTAAGTGTAAAAGATCTTCAGAAGTCTAAAGATTTTTATGAAAAACTGGGTTTCTCCGCTATGGGCGGAAGTATGGAGCAGAATTATCTCATCATGAAGAATGGAAGTACCCTGATCGGTCTTTTTCAGGCTATGTTCGATGGAAATATGCTTACCTTCAATCCTGGATGGGATGAAAATGCCCGGAACCTGGAATCTTTTGATGATGTACGTGACATTCAGAAACATTTAAAAGAAAATGAAGTGACGCTTGAAAAAACAGCAGATGAAACCACTTCTGGCCCTGAACACATTTTCCTGAAAGACCCGGACGGAAACATGATCTTAATTGACCAACACAGATAAAAACCAAATTATGAAAATATTAAAAAGAATTATCCTTGTCCTGGCTTCTATTCTTATCTTATGGATGGTAGTGGCTGCTCTGGTTTCAGGAGACTGTGTCTATGAAAAATCAATAACGATTAATGCGCCTGTTGAAAAAGTATGGCAGCAGACCAATACATTAAGAGCTATGGATCAGTGGAGCCCCTGGAATGATCTGGATCCGGCTATGAAAAAAGACTGGACCGGAACTACAGGGCAACCCGGTGAAAAAGTATGCTGGGACAGTGAAAAAGATGCTGCCGGAAAAGGATGTCAGAAAGTAAAAAAAGTGGATGCAGCAGGCAAAAGAATAGATACGGAGATTAAATTTTTAACACCGTATGAAAGTGAAGCCAATGCTTATGTAAAAATTGTTCCGGAAGGCAGTGGAAGCAAAGCCACCTGGGGATTTACCTCAAAAATACCTTATCCTTTCACAGTAATGAAATTGTTTATGAATATGGAAGATGCTATTGGAAAAGATTACCAGAAAGGACTTTCGAGATTAAAAGAATTATCTGAAAAACCTTAAACAGAAACTCATTAAAACTTAACTCATAAAAAACAATCAATGGCATCAGTAAACACTTATTTAACATTTAATGGAAACTGCAGAGAAGCATTCGACTTCTATAAATCAGTTTTCGGAGGAGAATATCCTTACATTGGAACTTTTGGGGAAATGCCTCCAATGGAAGGCAAAGAAACTTCTGAAGAAGATAAAAACAAAATTATGCACGTTTCTCTTCCAATATCTAAAGAAACCATTTTAATGGGAAGTGATACAGGTGGTGAATGGTCTTCCAATTTCAAAGCAGGAAATAATTTCGCTATTTCCATCAATGCAGAATCCAAAGAAGAAGCAGATAAGCTATTCGGTGGACTTTCTGCCGGAGGACAGGTGACAATGCCTATGGCAGATACTTTTTGGGGAGCATACTTCGGAATGTTTACCGATAAATTCGGAATCAACTGGATGGTAAACTATGATGATCCTGCGAAAATGCAACAGCATCCTTAAGATTCTATACGAAATAAAGTTTAAAAATAACCGGCTGAGAGATCTGCCGGTTTTATTTTATATTTTCATTCCAAAAAAAACATAATTTAGAGTGTAGGAAGAGATCTGGATATGGATAATTAAAACAAATAAAAAAGCAGTGATGAAATTTACAATTGAACAGATTAAAGCGGCACCCAAAAGTGAAAAGCGGAGCAGGTTTTCCGAAGTAACCCAGGCCATAAAGAATTTTGGAGTTTCGGTGTATACGGTTTCCATTCCAGAGGAGGAATAGACTGTTCAGAGATCGGAATAAAAGGCTGGAAAATGGATTTTAATGTCATGACATGCATTATTTTGATACAGAAGGCAATGAGATTTTGTTAAGGCAAATTCCCGGTTAATTAAGAACTATACCTAAATTAATTAAAAATATTTTCGATTGAATTCTCCATTCATTATTGTTTGCTATTATTGATTTAAATTATTAATTTTGTTTTGTACGATAGATAATAGTAATTGAATAACATGAGAAAGATCTTCACGAAGCTGGTATTTACAGTATTAAGTCTGGGGTCGATAACGACATTTGCGCAGAAAAATGATTTAGGAGCATGGTACATGTATTTTGGAAATAATAAGATCAGCAAGAAGCTGAACTGGCACAACGAAGTCCAGTACCGGAATTTTGATGCAGTAGGAGACCTCGAACAGCTATTGATCCGTACGGGAATAGGGTATGATCTGACGGAAAATAACAATAACGTTTTGCTGGGTTACGGTTTTATTTTGAGCCGGCCTTATGTAAACGGTGAGAAAAAAGAGAATATTGAGCACAGGATTTTCCAGCAGTTTATTACGAAACAGAAGTTCGGACGTTTTAATCTGCAGCACAGATATCGTTTGGAAGAACGTTTTCTGCAGGATGATTTCAGGATGAGATTCCGCTATATGATCGGACTGAATATACCCATTACCCAAAAAGAAATGCTCCCGAAATCTCTATATGCTTCGGTATATAATGAGATTTTTCTGCATTTTGACAGTCCGGTTTTCGACAGGAACAGAGTATATGGAGCTTTAGGATATGTTATCAATAAAAATATGCGGATAGAAGCCGGTTATATGAATCAGATCCAGGAAAACAGAAACCGGGGGCAGATCCAGATCGGTTTTTATAATAATATTCCTTTTAACAAAAATTAATATTAACAGTCTTTGCCGGATGCCTTGATGAAGAAAAAAACTGTTAGTTTAGGAAATAGAATCAACAGATCAAAAATAAATAACACATATGCATTCAGGAAAAAGATTTGGTGCGCTTGAGTTCGCTACCTGGACAAGACGAAGTATCTATGTTCTAACGATATTGTCGGCAATACCTACTGTATTGTACTTTTTAGGCTGGAAATTTGTTTCCGTTCCCTGGCAGCCCATTGCCATTTTGGGAACTGCAGTGGCTTTTATTGTTGGTTTTAAAAACAATGCCAGCTACAGCAGGCTTTGGGAAGCCAGACAGATCTATGGTGCCATCATCAATGACAGCCGTAGCTTCGGATACATTCTGAGAGACTCCCTTTCTGCAAAAGATCCGAAAAAAGTAAAAGAAATGTTTTCCCGTCATTATGCATGGCTTACAGCACTCCGTTTCCAACTGAGAGAGCCCAGAGCCTGGGAGAATATGGGAACCGCACAATATGATGAATATGCTAAAAAATATGATATACCGGAAAGACTGACCCAGCTGGACGATGAGCTGAAAAAGTATATTTCCGAAACCGAACTTCAATACATTTTAAGCAAAAAAAACAGGGCAACACAGCTGATGGCCAGCCAGAGCAAAGAGTTATCCGAAGCTTATGCAAAAGGAGATATCAATGATTTTCAATGGACACAGATCAACCAGCAGCTGGTAAAATTTACAGATGACCAGGGAAAAGCAGAAAGGATTAAGAACTTTCCTTATCCGAGAAACTTCTCATCCATTACCACGTATCTTTTGCTGCTGTTTATTCTTTTCGTACCTTTTGGATTACTGAAAGAACTGGATAAATTAGGTGAAGGAACCGTTTTGGAAGGCTGGACCATATGGTTTAATATTCCATTTTCATTGATGGTTACCTGGTGTTTCCATACACTGGACAGTGTAGGTGAAGCTTCGGTAAACCCTTTTGAAGGAAGCCCGAATGACGTGCCAATCACCCAGATCAGCCGTACCATAGAGATTGATATGAGAGATATGCTGGATGAAACTGAACTTCCGCCAGCCATTATTCCGAAGAACAATATTGTACTTTAAAATAGAGGTTAGATTGAATATATACTGCTAATCAGTCGATAGAATTTTAAATAAAAACAGAACTTCCAAGCTTATAGACTTCCAAAACTTATAAGGTTTTAAAAAAGATAGACTTTAAAAGCCAGCCTTAGTTAAGTGTCATACTTTTGCGCCTAAAAGCAAGGTTTTTAAAAACTTAGTGTCTCTGTATTTAGTCAACTTCAAAATCAAAAAACAACTAAAAAAACAAATCAAAATGATTCACAGTTATGTTATCATATCCATTGCGGTCCTTTTGTCTGTAATGATATTGGTGATGATAGGGCAAAAGCTGAAAGTAGCTTATCCCATCTTCTTGGTTATTGCCGGTCTTCTGATCAGTCTGATCCCCGGAATGCCACATATTGAAATAGAGCCAGATCTTGTATTCCTGATCTTCCTTCCTCCAATTCTTTTTGAAGCGGCATGGTTTACTTCATGGCAGGATTTTCACAAGTGGAGAAAGCAGATCTTTTCAATGGCTTTTGGGCTTGTATTTTTAACTTCAGTTGTAGTGGCCTATCTTTCATCTTCCATTATCCCGGGACTTACTGTTGCAATGGGATTCCTGCTTGGAGGGGTGAATTCCCCACCTGATGCAGTAGCAGCCACTTCCGTATTGAAACATATGAAAATCCCTAAAAAGATTACGAGTATTCTGGAAGGCGAAAGTCTCATCAACGATGCTTCCAGTTTAATTGTCTTTAAATTTGCCTTAGCGGCTGTTATTTCGGGACAGTTTATATGGAGAGATGCTATTCAGGACTTCTTTCTGATGGCAGTAGGTGGAGTGGCAGTAGGTATAGCTACAGGACTCTTGTTTGGGGCTTTGTTGAGGATTATTCCTTCCAACTCCAATATTGATACGGTGATTACGCTGATTGTTCCGTACATTATGTATGTAGGGGCAGAACACTTCCATTTTTCAGGAGTATTGGCTGTGGTAGCCGGAGGTCTTTTGATGTCGTATAATTCACACTGCTACTTAAGTCATACCTCAAGAATACAGTCCGGAAATGTTTGGAGTGTACTTATATTCCTTATGAATACTATTATTTTTATTCTTATTGGTCTTGAGCTTCCGGTGGTGGTTGCCGCTATGAAAGATTACACCATTTCAGAAGGAATCTTTTACAGCGTTGTAATTGGAGGAGCTATTATTTTTACAAGGATATTGTACAGTTATGCTGTCATGTATTTCCCGAGACTCTGTTCAAAAGAATTAAGGTTAAAAGTTCCCAAACCGGACTGGCGGGAACCTTTCATCATCAGTTTTGCGGCTATGAGAGGAGTTGTTTCACTGGCTGCAGCGCTCTCGATTCCGGCATTTTTGCCAAATGGAGAAGCTTTTCCGCACCGTAACATTATTTTATTCGTAACTTTCGTTATTATATTGATCACGCTGGTAGGACAGGGGCTTCTTTTGACTCCGATCCTGAAATGGCTGAAAATAGATGATGCCGGAAGCGAATTACCTGAAGAAAAACAGGAAGTGATCCTTATGCGTAAGCTTAAAGAAACAGCACTGCACAAAATGGAAAATGATTTTTCTGAGCTGGCAGAAAAAAATACTTTGGTTCGCCACCAGAAACATAAGCTGGAAACCGAAATGATGCTGATGGCAGATAAAGCCCAGTGTATGGCTTCTACAGGAGATTACGTCAACGCGATCAATGAAAATAAAGATGTGCTCCGCCAGATCATCCAGGCACAGAGAAATGAGCTGCACCGGATGAAAAAGGAGAAGATTTTTGATGACCATGTCATGAGAACCATTGAGATGCAGCTGGATTTTGATGAAGCGAAAATCACCGGATTTTCTCATGGGTAAGCTATAATTTAGACAATGGATGCGAAAAAAATTATTGTAAAAACAGAATCTTCCAATTTATGGTGGGGAATTTATGGGCTTTGTGATAAGGCCGGTTGGGAAGATCTGGAACTATTTTATGAATCTGGCGAGAGAATTGGAGCAGTTTGTTTAAATACAAAAGGATATTTAAGAAATTTATCAAACAAGGAAAGCGAAAAAGAATTCTTTGATGCAGTCCAGAAATATTTATCAGATAATGCCTGTCATTATTGGTTCTATTATGACGAGCCTGAGGATGAAGATTTCCAGGAAGTATCTTATGATGCTCCCAAAAATGAAAAAGGAGTAAAACCGCGTTTCATAGATATTTGGCATCCTGATGAAGAAATTGACCTCAGAACAATTGAGACGGCAGTAGGTTCATTTGCCAAAAATATTTTAGAAATCGAAAACTGTACTGTTGAGGTTGTAGACGATGAACCGTTTGAGGAAGCTATTAAAAGCTTTAAAATACATCAGGAAAGGTTTGGTGGCGATGATGTGAAAATAAGATTTTCAGATGAATTGATTTTAGAGTTATCAGAACGCTGGAAAATGGAAAAAGAAAAGATATTGGAAAAATTGAATTCAAGTATTTAAATTTTTTTAATTAAAAAATAAAGATATGAACAACCCAATCACTGTTCAGTACAAAATAAATGCTCCGGCAGAAAAAGTCTGGAAAGCATTAACTGATAAAAATGAAATGAAATCCTGGTATTTTGATATCCATGATTTTACTTTGGAAGCAGGAAAAGAATTTAATTTCTATGAGCCGGGTGAAGCTAAGAAATATCACCATCAGTGCCGTATTCTGGAAATTATTCCCAATCAAAAATTAAAACATACATGGTCATATCCTGAACTTTCTGATGCCGTAACTACCGTAACATGGGATCTTCAGAAAGAAGACACCGGAACGTTGGTAACATTGACTCATGATGATATTGAAGGTTTCGATAGTTTGGGCGAAAATTTTTCAAAGAAAAGTTTTACCGAAGGCTGGAACGGAATTATCGGAAAAAGTATGAAAGAATACCTGGAAAAATAAGAATATGATTGAGCTGCAGATTTTTAAAGCAGAAGATGCTCCTGAACTGATTTCTAAAATAAAAGACAAAAGATCACTTCTTCAGTTTGCCGGTCCTGCTTATTATTTTCCCCTTACAAAAGAACAGCTGGAAGATGATCTGAAAAACGAAAACCGATTTATGTTCAGGGTTTTTGATACATCAGAGCACAATGTGATCGGTCATGCTCAAATCTTTTTGAAAAACCATACTTTCCTGCTTGGAAGAATCCTGATCTGGGATGAAAACAATCGGGGAAAAGGTTATGGAAAGAAAATTGTAAAGGAGCTGCTGAAATATGGCTTCAGTCATTTAGATAGAAAAACAGCTGAGCTGAATGTATACGACTGGAATACCGGAGCTATTGAATGCTATAAAAAAGTAGGATTTGAGATTGATCCGGGTGTCATGAGCGAAGTCAGCATCGATAACGAGCTATGGATTTCTATTAATATGAAAATTAATACGGATACTTTTGAATCCCTGGAATAATGACAACATTTACTGCGCTGCGTTCCTAAAAGATTTAAAACAAAAGTAAAATCTGTTGTAAGATCAGGACTTTTGAATAGAATAGGAGGGAGTTTACGGTGTATGACCACAACGGTTATATAGTACAATTTGGACAGCCTGTGGATTATATTGGCAATACGGAATAAAATTTGCTATTTTTGGAGAAATATTTAGAAATTCAATGAAAAAGAATATAATAGTAGGTTTAGCGGTGGTTTTGATGTTGGCGTCTTGTAATAAAGATGAGAAAATCCTGAACACTTTGAATGAGTATAATAATTCAATGGTAGAAAAAGGATATCATTTTGGGGATAAACTTGAACTTCCGAAAGAGGTGACGGAAAATGCTGAAAGCATCAGTATCAGCTTTGGAGATAAAGAAACTTCAAGCTTAACTGTTGACCCTAAATTCTTTACATTAGGTGATAATGCTGTTACTTTTAATATCAAAACAAAAGGCGGAAAAACCCTTAATCAGGATGCAACCATCAATGTATTTGCAAAAAATCCTGAAAAAACCATGGCATATCAGATCATAGCTGAATACCCGCACGATCCAAAGAATTTTGTTCAGGGTTTCCAGATCGAAGGAAATACAATCTATGAAAGTGACGGGCAGAACGGCTCTTCACAGATCCTTAAATATACATTAGGAACTACAACCCCGCTTGCTTCTACAAAGCAGGCTCAGGAAGATTTCTCTGAAGGAAGCACCATTGTAGGTGATAAAGTATATCAGCTGACGTGGCAGAGCAAAAAAGGCTATATTTATGATAAAAGCTCTTTGAAACTGCTTTCAGAATTTGCTTACCCGAATGTTTTGGGCGAAGGTTGGGGACTTACGTATGACGGAAAAAACCTGATAGCATCGGATGGAAGCAAGCTTTTATACTTCCTGGATGCCAACAATCCTTCAAAACTGATCAAATATGTTGCAGTAGCAGGAAGTTCCCAGATCTATGACCAGCTGAATGAACTGGAATACCACAACGGATTTATCTATGCGAATGTATGGCAGAAACCTGTCGTATTAAAGATCAATCCTGCAACGGGAGAAGTAGTAGGTACATTTGACTTTACAGATATTGCAAAACAAAATACCAAAGGAAGTGATGACGTATTGAACGGTATTGCTTTCAAAGGTGACAATATGCTCGTAACCGGTAAAAACTGGCCTAAAATCTATGAAGTTCAGATCAAATAATCTGAATGAAGATTTATCTATAAAAAACAGCGTTCCTCAGGAGCGCTGTTTTTAACTAAAAGACTAGCTAAAATGGATAAGATTACTATTAATAATTCATTTTTAAAATTTAAATAAAAGTGTGTAAATTGCCGACGTTCCGCATAGGAAAATTATCTTTACCAAAATAGATTTTGAAATTATTTTACATCATATTTATCTTCTTTTTCTGTACAGTAAACGCACAGAAGTCCCTTCCTTTAGATACATTAAAGCTGAAGGAAGCTAAAGATATGCTGGCGGACGACTACGGCAATCTCTATATCTATAAAAACAAAGATTTCAGTTTTACCAAATACGATTCTTTAGGAAAACAGCTTGGAAAAATGATGCTTACGGTGCCATATAAAGTACAGTCTGTGCAGAACCCGCTGAGCCTGGCATTATTCTCAGAAAATGCCCAGGAAATGAAATTTGTCGATCAGAATATGAACGAGATCCAGAAAATAGATTTCAGACAGAAGTTCGGGTTTATCAAAATGGCCTATGCCGAAGATCTTCAGCAGCTGTGGCTTCTGGATGACAGTACGAAACGACTGATTCAGTATAACTTCAGAAACGATACAACAATTAATTCTTATCCTTTTGATATCAGTTTTGATGATATGATGGATCTGCTTGTATTTGAAAATAAAGTCTATATTTTAACCCGGAAACATATCCGGATATACTCGCTGAAATTTGAAAAGCTCTTTGAAGCTCCACTTGAAAACGGGAAAAGATTCAGACGGGAGAATGATGTTATTTTGGTGGTCGCAGACAATTCGATCCTGAAATATGACCCGGAAAAAGGGATGATTAAAATTTTTGAAGATAAAGACGCACAAATTGTGGATAAAAACATCCTTTCTTATTTTGAAATCAAAGCGAACAAACTCTATCTTTACAGCCTTGAAAAAATAAAGGAAACTAAACTGCAGACAGAACCCGAAACCAAGCAGGTTGCTCCGCCAGCTCCAGAACCACCATCTGAACAGCCAGTTGGAACAGAAGTGGAAAAAACTGATGTAGAAAAGACGGAATCTGATAAAAAAGCTCCGGATAATACTCTACAAAAGCTGATGGAAGACACATCCGAGGTTCAGGCTGCAGGTGTTTAGTCAGGATTAAATAAAAAATATTAAGGAGAATGCATATTGCAGTTACAGGAAATATTGGTGCCGGTAAAACAACATTAACTACGATGCTTGCCAAGCATTACGGATGGGATGCACAGTTTGAAGATGTAGATCACAACCCTTACCTCGAAGATTTTTATGCGGATATGAGCAAATGGAGTTTTGCCCTTCAGATTTACTTTTTGGGAAGCAGATTTCGTCAGGTTAAAGAGATCAGGGAAAGCGGTAAGAATATTATACAGGACCGTACGATCTATGAAGATGCCCATATTTTTGCTGAAAACCTAAATGACATGAAACTTCTTTCAGACAGGGATTTCAATAACTATGTATCTGTTTTCGGTCTGATGAAGTCTTTCGTCTCTGCTCCGGATCTGTTAATTTATCTTAAATCCGATGTTCCGAATCTTGTGAAAAAGATCTACAAAAGAGGAAGGGAATATGAAGCATCGATCAGTATTGAATACCTGTCAAAACTCAATCAGAAATACGAAAAATGGATCTCCGATTATACTGAAGGAAAACTTCTGGTAATCGAAGTGGATGACCTGGATTTTGTAGAAAAGCCCGAAGACTTTGGGTTTATTCTTGAAAAGATAGAAGCAGAACTGAACGGCTTATTTTAACAAATTTTTATCAGAATTTAAGAGAAGCTCTCCGTTTATTCTTCCTAACTTTAAGGAGAAAGTTCAATTTTAAATAGTAACATTATGATGGTTAAGGTTTTACATAACGGGAACTGCTCTAAATCAAATGCTGTACTTGAGTATCTTGATGAAAACGGTGTGCCTTTTGAGATCATCAACATCATGGAAGATCCGTTGAGCGTCTTGGAAATCAAAACAGTATTGAAAAAGCTGAATCAGAGCGTATTTCATATGATCCGTAAAGCAGATAAGCTGTATATGGAAAATTATGCTGATAAAAATTATTCTGAAGAAGAATGGATTAAAATCCTGTCTGAGAATCCTTCCCTGATACAGAGGCCTATCCTGATCAAAGGATCTGTTGCCATGCTGGGGAGACCTATTGAGAATGTAAAATTCTTTATTGAAAAATAATAATAAAAAAAGTCAGCTTTTAGCTGACTTTTCTTTTCTCTTACAATAGAATGACGCCTTCTATTTTAGCGACATCTTTATAAATATTCACCACCTGATCTGCATCCAGAACGAATGCATTGATATTACATGCGGTGTATTTTCCGTTTTTGCTTTCGCGGTTTCCCAATGTAAACTTGATACCGTCAAAAACTTTATAAATTTCAGTAAGTTTTGCCTGATCTGTGGGAATGATAAATTTAAATAAATAATCTTCAGGAAAGTCATGGTGACCTTCCAGTTTCTCCTTCAGAGAATTATAAAAATCCTCAGGGTTAGCGTGTTGGTTTCCTTGTAATATGTCCATCTGCAGTTGTTAAGTTATATATAAATATAGCGAAAATTTTTCTATTTTCCAAGTGGTCCAAGCAGTGCTTTAGAGTTCTGATGCTCGTAATCTTCAATGATATTGAACAGTCCGTTCACCAGCTGTTCAGAGGCAAGTCTGCTCAAGCCACCGGTGTTTACATTACTGTTGCTTCCACCAAGAAGGCTGCCCAAAAGATTATTTCCTGAAAGAGCGGTATTGATTGTTTTTGCAATTCCATATTCATTCAGTTTCTCATCCACTTTGGGAGCGATGGCAGCAACGAGCTGCTGAGAGGTCTTCTCCTTTAAGACTGTGTTGCTGTTGTACCCTGAATAATTCTTGTCACATCCTGTGCATTTAAACTGTTTACAGCCCCTTGTAGAATAGGCTTTGATGTGTTAACGGTATATGCTGCTGCCTGTGCAATAAAATCTCTTTCCTTAGCTACCAGGGAAGGAGCAATTTTTTCAAGGGTAGAATTAATGTCTCTCAGCTCTTTTGGAAGAGCCTTATCCACCATATTATTTTGAAGGAAAGCTTCCTTGTTGCTGTAAATCCCCATTCCTTTATCTATACCGTTCAGTAAAACTCTTTTAATAATAGATAATCCAAGGTCGGATGTCGCCATGGTTGTGCAGGATTGAACACTGGTAAAAATTAATGTACCGGTTCCAATTAATAATGCTGCTGTTATAATGTATTTTTTCATTGATCTTTTTCTTATTTTTCCAAATATTGCGCCAAAGGTAAACACTATAACCGTATTAACAAAATATTAAATTCTTATTACGTATTTGGGGATTTTTTTGTTAAAAGTAAAAGGTTTTCGATTAGGTATTTTGTTGTAAATTCATATTTATAATGTAATTTAGTTATTCTAATGTGAATTATTTAGCTTTCTGTATAAGATTCATTTGAGTTTTTTAAATTTTTACAATATGTTAACATTGTTCGATTTTTTTTCTATTTTTGAGTAATGTCTTTTTTTGAGAATTTAAATAACTCCACTAAGAAGGACATGTTTTTAAAATTAGATTGTACGAATAAAATTGAACTATATGAAACAACGTGATTTAAAGTATTCATGCCTCATTGCGGTTTTGTACTTCGGTATGAACGTCAATGCGCAGACTACACCGAAAGACACTCTCAAAGAGCAGAAGATCGAGGAAGTGGTTTTGATAGGATATGGCTCTCAGAAAAAAGAGAATATTACCGGAAGTATCGGGCTGGTAACAGCAAAAGATCTTGCTGATAAACCGAATGCCAACCCAATAAGCTCAATACAAGGTAAGCTATCTGGTGTTCAAATTTTGAATTCCGGAGCTCCTGGTAGTTCGCCTAGAGTGGATATTAGGGGAGTAGGTTCACTTACAGGGAAGACTGTATTTATTGTTGACGGAATGATTACGGATGATATCTCATTTTTGAATCCTCAGGATATTGAATCCATGAGTGTTCTTAAAGATCCTTCCAGTTTGGCAATTTATGGAGCCAGAGCTTCCAATGGAGCTGTGATTATTAAAACCAAAGTAGGAAGAGGAAAGAAGCCCGTTTTTAATTTTAATTCATATCTGGGCTTTAAAAAAGTAACCAATATTCCAGAAATGGCTAATTCTGATCAGTATATAGAATTATATAATGAAAAGCTGAGAAATGAAAAAGTTACCGATCCTGCCGCATATTTAAGCAGATCCAACTTTCCGGCAGATACCAATTGGTTTAAAGAAATTTTCAGGACAAGTATTATTAATTCAAATGATTTTTCGGCTTCCGGTAACTTGGGGAAACTTAACTATTATGGAAGTATCGGAAATTTGCAGGATGAAGGTAATTTAGCTGCAGGAAGAGGTATAAATTCAGGAAGCGGATTCAACAGGTTAAATACAAAATTAAACCTTACATATAAAATAACGGACAATATAACCATTGGAAATAATTTTTCATTTTCGAAAATGCGTACGGATGCAGCACAGAATCCATTGTTAGATGCCTATACTGCTCCTCCGATATTTTCAACGATGAATGCTGCAACAGGAGATTATCAGTTTTTCAATGGATATTCTATTCCTAACCCAAGAGCCAAGCTGGATTTATTCCGTTCGCAGATCAGGCAGGAAAGGCTGCTGAATAATATTTGGGGAGAATACAAATTCTTGAAAGACTTTACATTAAGAGTAAGCTATACGTCGGATAATATTAATACAAACAAATATGAGTATTCCCCGACACTTACTTATGTTCCTGTTGCAGACCAAAAACCAACAAAATTAATTACAAGAGATTCCAGAGACAGAAATTATGTTTGGGACAATACCTTAACCTGGAAGAAAACTTTTGGAGGTCACAATTTTGAAGTGCTGGCAGGTTTTTCCAGAACAAGAAATTCCTATTCTGAAACCTACGCTGAAGCGCAAAATGTACGCTATGACGGGACGAACGAATCTTTAAGCATAAGTAATGGAACTGATATCTTGATTTATAATAATGACAGACCGGAGTTAAGCCTAAATCAGGATCAGTATCGTATTGAGTCTTTCTTTGGAAGATTGAATTATGATTATAAAGGAAGATATCTATTGAATGCTTCTATCCGTAGGGATGGAACTTCACAAATTTCTTCAGATGATAGATATAAGATTTTTCCGGCAGTAAGTGTAGGTTGGGTAGTATCCAAAGAAAATTTTATGAGTGAACAGAATCTGTTTAATCTTCTAAAATTGAGAGCAAGTTACGGTAAGCTAGGAAACCCTAATGTAACAAGAAAATATACACTAAATGTTTCAAGTATTGCAGGTGGTGCATATTATGGAAATACAGGATATCCTGCACAAACTATTGATGAAATAATAGATCCAACCATTGGATGGGAAACCACATCCGGTGGAGATTTAGGTTTGGAAATGGCTTTACTTAATAATAAGCTGAAGATAGATGCTACTTATTTTAGCAAGGATTCCAAAGATGTCGTATATGGAATTTTCCAAGGAACAGTTTCTGGAGCAAGTAATTGGCGTAATTATGTTACCAATGCCTATTCTTTTAATAATAAAGGATTTGAGGTTTCCGTAAATTATAATACTAAAATCAACGAAAATTTTGGCATTGGCGTTTATGGTAATTTTACAGGTTTGAAAAACAAAATCACTTCAGTATATGGGGATTCCTATTTAGAAACAGGGGTCAGCTTATTTGGTAATTCTATTATAAGACTTGAGGAAGGGCAGGCAGTTGGATCTTATTATGGATATCAGGTTGCTGGAATTTTCCAGAATCAGGCGGAGGTAAATGCTTGGGCAACGCAGAATCAAGCACAGCCTGGCGGATTTAAATTTGCAGATCTGGATGGAAATGGGGTTATTGATACAAGAGATAAAACATTTTTGGGAAGCCCTATTCCTAAAGGAACTTATGGTTTTGGAGTTAATATGAATATTTATGACTTCGATTTTGCTATTGATTTCCAGGGAGTATTCGGAAATAAGATATATAATTATAACCGTGAACAGCGTTTTGGAAACGAAAATTGGGACCTAGATTTTTATAATAACAGATGGACTGGTGCAGGATCATCTAATTCTTATTCAATGGTTACGAATAATCAGGCTATTATCTTACCTAACAGTTTTTATGTAGAAGACGGGAGCTATATTAGAATCAGAAATGTTCAGATTGGATACAACTTACCGAAAGCATTTACAAATTCTATGTCTATCACTAAACTGAGATTGTATATAAGCGCACAGAATCCTTGGACCAGTTTCAAATATAATGGTTTTTCTCCTGAAATTATGAATACAGACAGAGTACAAATGGGAGTTGATCAGAATATCTATCCTATCTCGGCGATCTATACATTTGGTATGAATTTAACATTTTAATTAGAAGAGTTATGAAAAAAATATTTTTATCAATCGCATTAGTTTCTCTTTTAGCTAGTTGCAAAGATGATTTTTTGGATATAAAAGAAGAGGGGGTAATTGAAGCGTCTACATTTTTTACCACAGAACAGGATGCAATGAATGGAACCAATGCTATTTATAGTTTTTTGAGAAGCTGGGACAATTCAGCGTTTCCATACCAGTTTGTTTTTGGAGTGCCTGCGGATGATGTGGTGAAAGGCTCGAATCCCGGAGATGCATCATTTATCAATGAGTATGATAATTTTACATACACCGTTAGTAACGATGGAGTAAGAGGATATTGGATTGGGCAATGGCAGGCTGTTAATAGGGCTAACCAGGTAATTTCTAAAGTGCCGGGAATTGAAATGAATGCTGATTTGAAGAACAGATTGGTTGCAGAAGCCAAAATGTTAAGAGCATATTTTTATTTTAATTTGGTGAGAATCTATGGTGGTGTTCCAATATTTGATGGTCTGCAGACCAATTATAATATTCCAAGAAACTCTGTGGATGAAGTTTATAATTTTATTATTTCAGATCTTACAAGCGCTGCAGCTGTTCTTCCACAAAGTTATGGCGCTGCAGATTTAGGAAGAGTAACAAAAGGAGCTGCTCTTGGGCTGCTTTCTAAAGTTTATCTCTATAAAAAAGACTGGCAGAAAGCTTATGATACTACCAATCAGGTTATTGCATTGGGATATGGTTTAGATCCGGATTTCAATCATTTATTCAGACCAGCTGGAGAATTCGGATCAGAATCAGTATTTGAAGTTAACTGTCAATGTTCAGCTCAGTTTGGAGGTAGCCAGTATGCTGAGGTTCAGGGAGTAAGAAATCAATTCGGTTGGGGATTCTTTACCCCTTCTCAGGCATTGGAAAATGCATTTGAACCAGGAGATATTCGTAAAGAATTAACCATTCTCCGAAATGGAGAAATTACTCCGGAAGGAGACCTGATTGCAATGGGAGATCCTCAATCTGTTACTACTTACAACCAGAAAGTGTATGTACCAAAGGCACTCAATAATAATGCATGTGGTTATGGATCGATCCAAAATATCAGAATTTTGAGATTTGCTGAAATACTACTAATAAATGCTGAAGCAGCAAATGAACTGGGGAATACTGCCGCAGCTATTACAAATCTTAATAAGGTTAGGACCAGAGCGCAGCTTCCAGGTACTACAGCCTCAACACAGACAGCTCTCAGAGCAGCAATATGGCATGAACGTAGAGTAGAGCTGGCATTAGAGGGTGATCGTTTCGTAGATCTGGTAAGAACAGGACAGGCCGCAACAGTACTGACTCCTTATGGGTTTAAGGCTGGAAAGAATGAACTTTTCCCAATTCCATTGGATGTCATCAATGAAAGTAACGGGCTGTTTACACAGAATCCGGGCTATTAAAAATAAACCATAAACTTTAGAGGAGAATGAAAGTTCTCCTCTTCTTTTAGTAAAAACAGGTAAAAAAGATTTCATGAAAAGGACCGTATTATCAATTGCTGTAACCTCTTTATTCTTTGCATACTCTTGCAAAAACTCCAAATCTCCGAAACAGGAAATTACTCAAAATGAAGCCGTGAAAAGCAACATTACTGATGAACAGCTTATGGACAGAGTTCAGAAAGATGCATTAAAATATTTTTGGGACTATGCGGAACCCAAATCCATGCTGGGAAGAGAGCGTTACCATGAAGACAATATCTATCCGGATAATGATAAGCATGTAGTGACAACGGGCGGCTCAGGATTTGGATTGGCAACGCTTCTGGTAGGAGTGGAAAGAGGATTCATTCCAAGACAGGAAGCGGTAAAAAGGCTGACTCATATGATGGATTTTCTTGCTAAAGCTGATCGTCATAAAGGTGCCTGGTCACACTGGATCAATGGAGAAACAGGAAAAACTGTTCCTTTCGGAAAAAAAGATAACGGTGGAGATCTGGTTGAAACCGCATTTCTTACTTCCGGAATTCTGATGGTCCGTGAATACTTTAAAAACGGAAATGCCGAAGAAAAAGCCCTTGCTGTAAAATGCGATGAGCTTTGGAAAGGAATTCAATGGAACTGGTACACAAAAGGAGGCGAAAAAGTCCTTTACTGGCACTGGTCACCAGAATATCAGTGGGAAATGAACTTTCCGCTGGAAGGGTATAACGAATGTCTTATCACCTACATTTTAGCTGCTTCATCACCTACCCATCCAATCGATGCTGAAACCTATTACAAAGGCTGGACGAGAAACGGAAAGTACCTTACAGATAAAACAAAATATGGACTTCCTCTATATGTAAAACACAATTATGCCGAAGAATACGGCGGGCCGCTTTTCTGGTCACAATATTCCTACATCGGTCTGGATCCTACCGGACTTTCTGACAAGCTGGTGAAAAACTATTTTGATTTAAACAAAAATCAAGTCCTTATCGACTATAAATACTGTGTTGAAAATCCAAAACAGTGGAAAGGCTACGGGCCAAATTACTGGGGTCTGACAGCCGGATATACAAGAAATGAAGACGGAAGTACAGGATACACTGCCCACATGCCTGGCAATGACAACGGAGTGATCACACCTACAGCAGCACTGAGCAGCTTCCCGTACACTCCAAAAGAATCGATGAACTTTCTGAGATTCCTATATACTGAGAAACCTGAGTTTATCGGCTCAGCAGGACCATATGATGCTACTTCAGTGAATTACAACAATTGGTTTACACCAAGATATTTAGCCATAGATCAGGGCACAATAGCACCTATGATTGAAAACTACAGGACCGGATTCCTTTGGAAATTATTTATGAATGCCCCTGAAATTCAGCAGGGACTCAAGAAATTAAGTTTTCAGTCTGAAAAATATGGCATTAAATAATTATAAATCTTACCTTCAGCAGGATTTTCATGAATAGAAACAGACTTTAGTCCGTTCAAATACAAAGTAACACACCAAACGGATTTAACCAAACCCTGATTAACAATATGAAATTAAAACTAAAACACCTTCCACTTTTACTCCTTCCGTTTTCATTACAGGTGAATGCTCAGGAAATAAAAGCAGAACTCAATAAAGAAATTAAAAGAACAGAAAAGATATCTTATATTCTCGATTACCCTCAAAAGGTAAAAGGAAATGTTCCGCTGATCGTGTTCCTTCACGGATCAGGAGAAAGAGGTAACAATCTTGAAGCAGTCAAGGTACACAGTCCGTTTACATATAAAAGCCTGATCAAAGAACCTGTAGCCATTTTAGCTCCGCAGTGTCCTGCAGATTCATGGTGGGATACAGTGACAATTTATAACCTGATCCAAGAAATTCAGAAAAAATATAAAATTGATGCTTCAAGAATTTACCTTACAGGACTTTCCCTGGGAGGCTGGGGAACTTTGAAACTCGCCATGGAACATCCTGAAATGTTTGCAGCAGTAGTGCCGGTTTGTGCACCTACAGATATGATCATGTATGCAAATATCAACCAATATAAAGATCTGAATATGAAGATTTTTCATGGAGGAATGGATGATATCGTTCTGCCTGAAAATGCATTTAACTTCTACCAGAGATTACATCCGGTAAACCCGTCAGCAGAATTGATTATTTTCCCTAATGACAATCACAATTCATGGGATTCCACCTATTCAGACCCTAAACTGTACGAATGGATGTTGTCTAAGAAAAAAGGAGAATAGAGCTTTTAGTGAATAATGCAGAACCAAAAATCAAAAATGTTTAAAGAAAAGGGGGAGATAATAATATGATCAATTTTATCGCAGATAAAATCCTTGCACCTAAAAAACATAAAGCTTAAAAAAATAGCGCCTTTGCATTATCCAACAAAAAAAGACCCCACGGTTAAACAATAAAATAAAATTAGAACTATAATTTAAGAAGATAGATTTATGAAAAAGTTAATTGTACTTGCAGCTTTAGCACTTTCACCTGTGTTTTCCGCACAGGAAATGGTAACCAAGCCGGTGCAGTCTTACCAGACAGCCCAATATCAGGCGAAAAGAAAAGCTTTCGTAGAAAATCTTTTGTCTAAGATGACTTTAGATGAAAAGATTGGCCAGCTCAACCTGCCTACCTCCGGAGATTTTACAACCGGACAGGCTCAAAGTTCAGATATCGGAAAAAAAGTAGAGCAGGGATTAGTAGGAGGATTATTTAATATAAAAGGAGCTGATAAAATCAAAGCTGTTCAGAAGGTCGCTATAGAAAAAAGCCGTCTGAAAATTCCTTTGATCTTTGGAATGGATGTCATCCATGGTTACGAAACCACTTTCCCGATTCCACTGGGCCTTGCTGCTTCATGGGATATGAACCTGGTACAGCAGTCTGCAAGAGTTGCTGCGAAAGAAGCTTCTTCAGACGGGATCAACTGGACTTTCTCGCCGATGGTAGATATTTCCCGTGAACCGAGATGGGGAAGGGTTTCCGAAGGTTCCGGAGAAGATCCTTATTTAGGCAGCGAAGTTTCTAAAAATATGGTCTATGGCTATCAGGGAAAAGATCTTTCCGCCGGTAATACCATTTTAGCCTGTGTAAAGCATTTCGCACTATACGGAGCTGGAGAAGCCGGACGTGATTATAATACAGTGGACATGAGTCATGTGAGAATGTTCAACGAATATTTTCCTCCATATAAAGCAGCGGTAGATGCAGGAGTAGCTTCTGTAATGGCCTCTTTCAATGAAGTGGACGGAGTTCCGGCAACCGGAAATAGATGGCTGCAGACTGATGTTCTGAGAAAAATGTGGAACTTCAAAGGTTTCGTAGTGACCGATTATACCGGGATCAATGAAATGACAGAACACGGAATGGGAGACCTTCAGCAGGTATCTGCTTTAGCCCTGAAGGCCGGAGTAGATATGGATATGGTAGGAGAAGGATTTTTAACAACCCTGAAAAAATCCCTTGACGAAGGAAAAGTTACGCAAGCTGAGATCGATATGGCTGCAAGAAGAATTCTTGAAGCAAAATACGATCTTGGATTATTCGATGATCCTTACCGTTACGGTGATGCAAAACTGGCTGCAAAAGAGGTTTACAATATGGAAAACCGTAACATAGCAAGAAGTGCAGCAGCCCAGTCTATGGTTTTATTAAAAAATGAGAATAATGTATTGCCACTGAAAAAATCCGGTACAGTAGCCGTAATCGGACCATTGGTTAATAACTCACTGAATATGGCGGGAACATGGAGTGTTGCCACAAAACATGCTGCCTCAGTTTCATTAATGCAGGGTCTTCAGGCTAATTATGGAAAAGAAGTGAAATTTCTTTCCGCAAAAGGTGCTAACATTGATTACGATGCCAAATTAGAAGATATCTATGCAGCTCACGGTAAAAAAACAGACAGGGATAATCGTTCTAAAGAAGAATTATTGAAAGAAGCAGTTGACGTAGCCAACAAAGCAGACGTTATCGTTCTGGCAATTGGAGAATCTGCCGAAATGAGCGGGGAGTCTTCATCAAGAACAGAAATTACCATTCCCCAGTCACAGGTTGATTTATTAAATGAACTGAAAAAGACCGGAAAGCCGATCGCGATGGTACTTTACACAGGACGACCGTTAGCTTTAACCAATGTAAAAGATACACCTGATGCTATCCTGAACGCATGGTTTGCCGGATCAGAAGCAGGAAATGCTATTTCAGACGTTTTATTCGGGAAAGTAAATCCTTCAGGGAAACTTCCGATGACCTTCCCGAGAAGCTTAGGACAGGTTCCTATTTATTATAATGCAAAAAATACTGGCCGCCCGTTAAGTCAGGATAAAGTCGATAAATGTGTGTATGAAAGATTCCGTTCCAATTATATGGATGAGTGTAATACACCACTATATCCATTCGGTTACGGTCTGAGTTATTCTAAATTCAGCTATTCCGATATGTCAGTTTCAAATCCGAATCCAAAAGGAAATCAAACGATTCAGGCTTCAGTAACGGTTACTAATTCCGGAAATTATGACGGGGCTGAAGTGGTGCAGTTGTATATCAGAGACCTGGTAGGCAGCATTACCAGACCGGTAAAGGAACTGAAAGGATTCCAGAAAATTTTCCTAAAAAAAGGAGAATCTAAAAAAGTAACTTTCGATATTACACCAGAAAGCTTGAAATTCTACAATGGAGAATTGAAATTTGACTGGGAACCGGGAGAATTTGATATCATGATCGGAACCAATTCTGATGATGTGAAACATTCAAAGATCAACTGGACTAAATAATATAACCAAAGCCATTCTTTTGAATGGCTTTTTCCCTTTTTTTGGCATGATTTTTAATAGCACAGTTATAACTTTAAGATAATAATTATGAAAAAAACGATTTTACTTGGCGCAATGTTTTTGGGTTCTTTTATATTCGCACAGATCAAAGGTGGTGATCGAGATGCACATGGATGCATCGGTTCTGCAGGATATACCTATTCCCAGATCAAAAAAGATTGTGTAAGAGTATTTGAGCAGAAGATTAAATTAACAGAAGTTGCCCCTAAAGGAAGCTCTACTTCAATGGCTGCCGTGATTTTTAGTAAAGATTTGAAGAAAGCCGAAGTTTTTGTTCCGGATACGGATGGAGAGAGCCTGATTCTTACAAGAACAGGAAAAGGTAAAATCTGGAAAAAAGATGGATATGCATTGGTTCCTTTCAAAAAGAATGGGTATCAGCTTAAAAAAGACAATGTTGTGATTTATCAGTAAATCCAGATTTATAAAATACAATTGAGACTGTCCGTTAAGGCAGTCTCTTTTTTTTAATTGAATAAAGAGTGTGATTCTACGAACATATATTTTCTACTAGGGCCTGGAGAATTGTATAATATGATCGGAACCAGCTCTGGTGATATAATATCTAGGAAATACATAACTAAATAATATATTTTGTAAACCCTTCAAAATAAGTGTTTTTTTTGTATCTTAGGTTAGCTAATACCTTGTTACTATTGTTATTGTATAAAACTAAAACCATTAATATTTTACTATGAGAAAAACTATTTTATTGGGCGCAATATTCGTCAGTTCTTTAGCCTTTACCCAACAAAAATCTCCAGTTTTAGGAGGTGACAGAGATGTTCATGGCTGTATAGGTTCAGCAGGCTATACGTATTCACAGATCAAAAATGATTGTGTGAGGGTTTTTGAACAGAAAATCAAATTAAAGGAAGTGAGCTCAGATAAAAGTTACACTTCTGTGACAGCTGTTATTTTCAGTAAAGATATGAAAAGGGCTGAAATTTTCATCCCGGACGGAAATGCAAAAAGCATCATCCTTACCAGAGAAGGAAAAAGCAAAATGTGGAAAAGTGGAAGCTATATTAAAGAAGCTTATGTTTTGGTTCCTTTTAAGAAAAAAGGATATCAGCTTAAAAAAGATAATGTTGTGATTTATCAGTGATCCAATTTTAATACACAAAAGCCACTCGGAAAAGAGTGGCTTTTTTTATGAAACCAGGGTGGATTTTGACTTGTCTGTCAATTAAAAATACTCTTTGATAAGTTGAAAAAAATAAATAATAAATATTAAATTACACTTCCAACTAAAAAATGTATATTGCTGTGACCAAATCATAGCGGAATCCGAAAAGCTTATAGAGTAGGAAAGTGTAAAAAATACTATATGAAAAATCTAAAAAAACTTACAAAACAGGAATTGAAAACAGTTCAGGGAGGTATTCCTATGTGCTTGCCAGGCTATTTCTGGTGTTCATTTGTGAAAAAATGCATACCTGTAGGGACAGAATGTGGACTTGCTCTATAGTAATCACTCTTTGCTTCTGTAAACAAAAGAAAAGCCGTTCGGAAGAACGGCTTTTTCTATAATACGGTGGTTACGCTGATCTGGTTTTTATTAATATTTCAGGTCAGATATTTTTTAATAACATTTATCAGGGTCGTAAGTTCTGCATGGTCCATTTTCTGTATATTGACAAGTACCGGCAGGGCAATATCCACCCGGTGGAGGAACCCATCCTCCCGAAATCATTTTTAAATCACTTTTTGATAATTTTTTTAGATTTTTCATAATAAGTTTGATTTTAGATTTGTTATTTTTTTTCTGTAAACTTTTAAGTTCTACACCTTACTAAATTAGAAAATAAATTGAAATAAAATCACCTTTTGTTGAAAAATTAAAATCATTTCTGTAAAATAAATTGCAAAAACAGATTTCAGCTTATTTAAAAACACGAATAAAATGACCAACTTTAACTAAAATTTAAAACAGCATCCACAATTTTCATCTCTCACTGAAAATCCTTATTTTTGTACATCTAAAAAGTAAAAGAAAGAATGAATTCCTACAAAAATCCATTGGAAGAGCGCTATTCCAGTGAAGAAATGTTGTTTAATTTCTCACATAATAACAAATTCCGTACCTGGAGAAAGCTTTGGATCGCTTTGGCTGAAATTGAAAAAGACTTAGGTCTTGATATTACAGACGGGCAGATTGCTGAACTGAAAGCTAATGCTGAAAATATCGATTATGATAAAGCAGCTGAGTATGAAAAAAAATTCCGCCATGATGTAATGGCTCACGTTCATACCTATGGTGATGTGGCGCCTTCAGCAAAAGGAATTATTCACTTGGGGGCTACTTCAGCTTTTGTAGGTGACAATACAGACCTTATTCAGATCCGTGACGGGCTTTTAATCTTAAAGAAAAAGCTGGTTAACGTCATGAAAAACTTAGCTGATTTCTCTATTCAGTATAAAGATCTTCCTACCTTAGGATTTACTCATTTCCAACCAGCTCAGCTGACGACTGTTGGAAAAAGGGCTACACTTTGGTTGCAGAGCTTGGTTCTTGATATTGAAGAACTGGATTTCTTCCTGGAAACACTTCGTTTCAGAGGAGTAAAAGGAACTACAGGAACTGCTGCAAGTTTTTTAGAACTTTTCAATGGTGACTATTCCAAAGTAAAACATTTAGATAAAGAGCTTTCAAAAAGATTCGGTTTTGAAAAAGTATTCGGTGTTTCTGGTCAGACTTATGACAGAAAAATCGATGCTAAAGTAGTTGCTTTATTAGGGAATATTGCTCAGTCTGCTCATAAATTCACCAACGATTTACGTCTTCTTCAAAACCTTAAAGAAATTGAAGAGCCGTTCGAGAAAAACCAGATCGGTTCATCAGCAATGGCTTACAAACGTAATCCAATGAGAAGTGAAAGAATCGGAGCATTGGCAAAATATGTAATGTCTTTGACGACAAGTTCCGCGATGGTAGCTTCTACCCAATGGTTTGAAAGAACACTGGATGATTCTGCCAACAAGAGGCTGACGATTCCTCAGGCATTTCTTGCTGTTGATGCTATTCTATTGATCTGGAATAATATCATGAACGGAATTGTTGTATATCCGAACAGAATCAACAAGCATATTATGGAAGAGCTTCCTTTCATGGCAACGGAATACATTATCATGGAAGAAGTGAAGGCTGGTGGTGACCGTCAGGAAATTCACGAAGTGATCAGAGTTCATTCTATGGAAGCTTCTAAAAAAGTGAAAGAAGAAGGAAAAGAAAATGACCTTATTGAAAGAATCTTAAATGATGATTCTTTAAAATTAGATAAATCAAAATTAAAAGAAGTTTTAGATCCTAAAAACTTTATAGGTTTCGCACCGATCCAGACAGAGGAGTTCATCAGTAATGAAGTTCAGCCGATTCTGGATAAAAATAAAGACCTGATAGGATTGGAGGCTGATCTTAAAGTATAAACATATGCAGTCCTTTTGGGCTGCATTTTTTATTTTATATTCAACATGAAAAAAACTCTTCTACTCATTTCCCTGATACCCATCCTTTCTTTTTCCCAGAAGAAAGAGGTCTTAAAATATTTTATTTCAAAAGATTCTTTGGTTGGAGTTAAGAATCAGAAAGATGAAATTATTGTTCCGGCCCAGTTTAAAATTTTTTCAAACATTGAAAATGGAGAATTAGTTGAAGGGGAGACCATTTATTTTGATGGGTTTAAAACAGGAGAAGCAAAAGAGAAAAATGCATGGGGATATGTCTATGATAAAAAAGGGAATTTCCTTTACAGACCTTTCTTTTACGACAATGGAGCAGATTATTTTTCCGAAGGTTTAAGAAGATTCGTTAAAAATGGAAAAGTAGGTTTTGCAGACAGAAATGGAAAAGTTGTTATAGAACCAAGTCATGATTTTGCATCGCCTTTCAAGTATGGCTACGCTGCTTTTTGCGACGGCTGTGACTGGGAAAAAACAGAAGATGAGCACAAAGCAATCGTTGGCGGAACATGGGGAGTAATGGATTTCAAAGGGAAAATTGTAAAGCCCGTTTCAAAATCAGAAAATGCAGTAGAAGTTGGAGGGAAATATTTTCCAAACCCATTTAATTATAATGAAAAAGAGAAGACCATTCTTCAGTTTTTCAATGCACAAAACAAAAAGCTTTCAGAAATCTATTATGTCAATCATTATACAAAACTCTCTGATAATGAAAAGAAATTATTTTTTGAAATTGTAGAGAGGCCAAAAGAAAATTTTCCATTCTATCAGGTAAATACGTATGGTTATAGAAAAACGGAAGCAGGAATATCGGATTTTAAATTTATAGTTTCAGAAGACGGTAAAAATATTTTTGCACTTGAATTTGAAAATGAAAAAATTCCTTTTCAGAAATGGCTGAAAGATGAGACAGAAAAGGCCGAACAGTTTCAGAAAGAACATCCCGATAATCCTAATAAATTTGTAAAATAACAATTGCCCATGAAAAACCTGTCGATTTTTTTATTGATTCTTGTGTCTGCAAAGAGCTTCTCACAAAGCCAGAAACAGGTGTATTCCATCATGGAGACCAATGCGCAAAAATTAAAAGAAAAATCAGGGGCTTATTCCGTATCGATCGGAATCGTGAAAGACGGGAAAGTGTACACAAAACATTTTGGGGAAATAGATAAAGGAAAGGGAAATAAAGCAGATGACAATACTTATTTTGAGATAGCATCTGTAACAAAGCTTTTTACCGGACAATTGTTGGCTCAGGCCGTTTTGGAAAATAAAATTAATCTTGAAGACGACATCCGTAAATACCTAAAAGGATCATATCCCAATTTAGAATACAACGGAACTCCGATTAAAATTAAAGATCTGATTTCCTACAGGACAGCGTTGCCTCGCAGTTTGCCTGATGACTCTGAAATCCGGAAAAAAATGTCAGATGAAACTCCTTTTCAATACAATGCATTAGGAGAAAATTATACAAAAGATAATTTTAAGCAGGATCTTCAAAAAGTAAAACTGGATACAGTACCCGGAATCAAATACAATTACAGCAATTTAAGCCTTGAATTAACAGGTTTGATGCTGGAAAATATCTACGGGAAAAGCTATGAAACGCTGCTTAAAGAAAACATCTTTTCAAAAGCAGGAATGGATCACACCAAACTGGAATTGGGTAAAAATGAAGTCTTAGCCAATGGATATCATTCAAGCGGACGCCTGATGCCAAAATTCATAAGCCATTTATGGGGTGCCAGTGGAGTGAGAACCAAATCCACTATGGGAGATCTGGTGAAGTTCTTAAAGTATGAACTGGATTCGAAAAACTCAATTGTTCAGGAATCTCAAAGAAACATCAGCAACAGCAAAGGTGACTGGTATGGATATTTTTGGGACGGCTTCGGTCTTAGTGAACATGGGAAAAGAGGATACAAGCACGGTGGAGCATTCGGAGATCAGGTGTGGTTTGCCATCTATCCAGAAATGAATACTGGGATCTGTGTTATTGTAAACGTCAGCGGCCCGGATACATTCCCGGTGCTTTATAATTCAGTGGCCAGATTAATGAATGATTTGACAATAGTACCGGGAGAAAAGGAAACAGAAGGATACTATCTGAAAGGAGATAACGTTGTATTTATCTATGCGCATCCAAAGAATTTAAATTCAAAACTGATCAATAGTGCTTCTGTAGCTGGATCTTTCAACGATTGGAAGACAGACCATAAGAACTATCAGTTAACGAAGAAAGAAGACAACCGCTTCGAGTTGGAAGTTCCGAAATCCTGTTTTGAAAAAGGAAAGACCTATACCTTTAAACTGGTGCTGAACGGAGACGACTGGATCAATGCATCAAAAAATGCTTCTAATACAGACGGGACAGATGATAATAATCTGACGTTGAAGCTTTAAAATATAAAGGACCGTTATGGGTTCTGAAAAACTAAAAAGAAAGTAATAAATCTAATATTTAAAATCTGACATCTAATGTCTAATAACAAAAGAATTTTCGTAGAAAAAAGAGGTATTTTCGATGTAGAAAGTCCAAAAATTTTTGATGAAGTAAAAGCGGTTGTGCCGTCAATCAAAAGTGTGAAAGTGTACAATGTGTACGATATTTTCAATTTGAATGATGGTGAATTCGAAAAGGTGGTCAACAGCACTTTCGTAGATCCGGTTACTGATATTTTACATGAAGAAAATCCTGCCGAAGGAATCTATTTTGCCATGGAGTTTTTGCCGGGCCAATATGACCAGCGTGCAGATTCTGCACAACAGTGTATTGCTTTATTGACGGAGAATGAAAAGTCTAAAGTAAGAAGCGGAAAACTGATCCGGTTTGAAGGAGTTTCTGAAGCAGAGCTTGTAAAAATCAAGGATCTTCTGATCAATAAAGTGGAGTCTCAGGAAAAAGATCTTTCTACCTTAAATATTCCTGCAGATGAAATTCCGACAAAAGTTTTGATCCACGAAAATTTCATCAGTTTCGATGATGCTGAGCTTGAAAATTTTTACAATAATCACGGTTTTGCATTAGGATTGGATGACCTGAAATTTATTCAGGAATACTTTAAAACAGAAAAAAGAAATCCTACCGAAACGGAACTGAAAGTTTTAGACACCTATTGGAGTGACCACTGCCGTCATACCACCTTTGAAACAGAATTGTCAGACATCCAGTTTGAAGGAGATTTTAAACATACATTGGAAACCATTTTCAATGACTATATTGAAAAAAGAAAATTCTTAGGCCGTGAGCTGAAGCCGATCTCTTTAATGGATCTGGCAACAGTATGCGGAAGATATTTCCATAAAACAGGTAACCTGGAGAATCTTGTTGTTTCAGACGAGATCAATGCATGTACCATCCAGATCGAAGCTGAGTACGACGGTAAAAAAGAGCCGTGGTATTTATTATTCAAAAACGAAACCCACAATCACCCTACAGAAATTGAACCTTTTGGAGGTGCTTCAACATGTTTGGGAGGTGCTATCAGAGATCCTTTGTCCGGAAGATCATATGTATTCCAGGCGATGAGATTGACTGGTGCTGCCGATGTTTTAGAACCGGTTGATAAAACCTTACCAGGAAAACTTCCTCAGAAAACCATTACAAAACAGGCTGCCAACGGATATTCCTCTTACGGAAACCAGATTGGTCTGGCCACTACAATGGTTTCGGAAATCTATGATGAAGGTTACAAAGCCAAAAGAATGGAAGTAGGCTTCGTTACCGGAGCAGTTCCTATTGATTGGGTGAGACGTGAGAAGCCTGCAAATGGTGATTCCATCATTATTTTAGGAGGTGCAACAGGTCGTGACGGTGTTGGCGGGGCAAGCGGAAGCTCAAAAGAGCAGGACGAAACCTCTATTCATACGATGAGCTCTGAAGTTCAGAAAGGAAATGCCGTTGAAGAACGTAAAATCCAGAGACTGTTCAGAGATCCTGCTGTAACAAAACTCATCAAAAAATCTAATGATTTCGGAGCAGGAGGTGTTTCTGTAGCCATCGGTGAAATTGCAGATTCTTTAGAAGTGAATCTTGATGTTTTACCTTTAAAATATGAAGGATTAAACGGAACTGAGCTTGCTATTTCCGAATCTCAGGAAAGAATGGCGGTTATAGTTGATCCGAAAGATAAAGAGCAATTTATCAAATTCTGTGAAGATGAAAACATTGTAGCTGTAGAAGTTGCAAAAGTGACGGATTCAGGTAGAATGCAGATGTTCTGGAAAGGCGATAAAATTGTTGATCTTTCAAGAGAATTCTTAGATACCAACGGATGTTCAAAATCACAGGATGTAAAAATTACTCATCTTGAAGAAATAAAAGAAGAAGCAGCATCTTTTACAAAAGAGAACTTCCTTAAAATATTAAGCGATAAAAATGTAGCTTCCCAGAAAGGATTGCTGGAAATGTTTGATTCATCCATCGGTGCAACTACTGTTGCGATGCCTTTAGGTGGAAAATACCAGCAGACGCTGATGGAAGGGAGTGCCCAGACACTACCAATCTTAGGAGCAAAAAATATTGAAACTGTTTCCTTCGCAAGCTGGGGATTCGATACCGGAATTTCAAAACAAAATTCATTGCTGGGAGCCTCTTATGCCGTAGTAGAAAGTGTTGCTAAAATTGCTGCCATGGGAGGTGATTACAAAAATATCAGGTTAAGCTTCCAGGAATATTTCGAAAAACTGGGCCAGAATCCAGAGAAATGGGGCAAACCTTTAGCTTCTCTTTTAGGAGCTTATGATGCCCAGATCAATTTAGGTCTTGCGGCTATCGGAGGAAAAGATTCTATGAGCGGTACATATCAGGATCTGAATGTTCCGCCGACTTTGATTTCATTTGCCTGTGCCAACGGTGAAAAGAAAAATGTAATTTCACCGGAATTCAAACAGGCTGGAAACAAAATATATTTCTTCAACCATATTCCCCAGGAAAACGGACTTCCTCATTATGAAAGCTTAAAAGGAATTTTCGAATTTATTTTTGAAAACATCAAAGCCGGAAAAATTGTTTCGGTAAAAACTGTTAAAGAAGGAGGTGCTGCGGTAGCTTTAGCCAAAATGAGCTTTGGAAACAGGCTTGGAGCAGAAATCAGTATTGACGAAAATGCTTTACTGGCTAAGAATATCGGTAGCCTAATTATCGAATCAAAAGAAGAGTTGAGTAATGCTTCTTTTCAGCAGATCGGTGAAGTAAAAGACTCAGGTATTTTAATGATAAATGGTATGGAATCTCCGATTCTGGATCTTCTGGCAGCGTATACCGGAACCTTCGAAAACCTTTTCCCAACCAAGGAAAAAGAAAAACTGACGGTTGAAATTGATGAGAACTCAAACTCAATCCATCCAAGAAATATTGTCATTAAAAAACACGGAATTGCCAAGCCGAAAGTATTTGCTCCTGTATTTCCGGGAACAAACTGCGAGTACGATACCCTGAATGCATTCCAGAAAGAAGGTGCTGTGATCAGCAGCCTGCCTTTGAAAAATATCAGCCACCAATTGCTGGATGAAAGCATTGATGCATGGGTAGAAGAGATCAGAACATCTCAGATCCTTGCATTCTCAGGTGGTTTCTCAGCAGGTGATGAGCCGGATGGTTCTGCAAAGTTCATTGTAAACGTTCTGAAAAACGAGAAGATGAAAAACGCTGTTCACGAATTACTGGACAGAGACGGAATGATCATCGGTATCTGTAACGGTTTCCAGGCATTGGTTAAATCCGGTCTGTTGCCTTACGGTAGAATCAAAGATCTGGATGAAAACTCTCCGACGCTGGCCCACAATGCCATTAGAAGACATATTTCCCAGATGGTGAATGTAAAGGTGATTAATGACGAAAGCCCTTGGTTAAAAGGAATGAAAGATCAGGTATTCACCATTCCGATCTCTCACGGGGAAGGACGTTTCATGGCTTCCGAAGAAGAAATCAAAAAGCTTTACGAAAACGGACAAATCGCTACCCAATACATTGATCTTGATGGAAATATTGCCCACGGAATGCCTTTCAACCCCAATAACTCGTTATTCGGAATTGAAGGAATTACCAGCCCTTGCGGAAAGATTTACGGAAGAATGGGACACCCTGAGCGTTTTGCAGAAGGCCTCATGAAAAACATACCGACCGCGAATTACCACAATATATTCAAAAACGGAGTAGAATACTTCAAATAAAATAGAAATGACCGCCACTGAATGGCGGTCATTTTTTTATATTTACAAGGATTAAGTTTATAAAAATTAAACAGGGTTGGAGTCAGATAAAAATAAAATAATCACAATCGATGGCAGGCACTTTTCAGATCTTCCTGGGTTCTACCATGAGGTTTCCTTAGTGTTGATGAAAGATACAGACTGGAAAGCAGGAACACTGGACGGCTTTGACGACATTCTGTATGGTGGTTTCGGTGTATTTGAAGGCGGAGAAGAAATTGAGATCATATGGAAAGAATCTCAAAAATCAAAAGAAGATCTAGGCCTCGAACCCACCCGGAATTTTTACCAGAACAAGATCAGACAGGGAAAACCATTTGACATACAGTTAATGCAGCAAAAACTGGAGGATTTGCTGTCAGGAAAAGGCCAGACCCTATTTGAAATTTTAGTCGAAATTATAGAATCACACAAAAATATTACACTAATTTTGGAGTGATATTAGACGAATGATAAATAATGAATTGTGTTCAACAGTATTGCTTATATTCCAACAGTACTAACATCTAATTTCTAATATCTAACATCTTTAATATGAAGAAAATGATTTATGGGCTGTTCTTCGGAGACAGCATTACGTATGGAGAATATGACGGAGTATTCGGAGGTTGGGTTGATATTCTTAAAAGATATGCCCTGCAGCAGTTTCATGAAGGAAGCAACGAATTGATTCTTTTTAATCTGGGAATAGGAGGCGAAACAACAGAGGGCTTGTTAAAACGGATGCCTTATGAGCTGGCAGCCAGAAATTCAGCAGAAGGAAATATAGTTTTTATTGGGTACGGAGCCAATGATCTGGCCATAAAGGACGGAGTACCTATGGTAAGTACTGTCCAGTTTAGAAATAATATGATTGAAGCTATTCATCATGCAAAACAGTATACGAATGATATTTATCTGGTAAGCATTCTTCCTGTTTCCCGGAAAATAGATGGAGTGCAGACTGCAACTGGAAAATTAAGAACAGGTGAGGAAATTCTGGTTTATAATCAGATTCTTAAAGATATCGCGGTTGAAAATACCTTGCATTATATTGATTTTTATACTGTATTTTTAAGAGATAAGGAAATTTTACTTTCCGGAGACGGTGTTCATCCTAATGAAAAAGGCTACGGCGTAATGGCTGAAACCGCCATACCAATTATAGAAAAATATTTATAAGATTAATTTATCTTAACGTAGTGAAATATTAATTTTATTTGTAGTTTTAGGATTACAAATAAAAAAGTATGAAAAATCTGAAAAAACTTAAAAGACAGGAACTGAAAAATGTAAATGGAAAAGGGGTAAACCCACCTTTGATTACTGTCCCTGTTGATGAAAACGGATATTGTAATTATCCTTATGGCTGGTATTGTCCAAAATTTAACGGCTGTATGACCTCCGAATCCTGGGACTTTCACTGCTCTTAAAAACTACAAAGCATTCCTCTTCGGGATGCTTTTTTATTGAAATATATACTTCCAATAAACAATAACTCCCACAATAACGGACCCAATTGTCATCAGAAGAGTGGCTCCGGCAGAAATATCCTTAATAAAACCGATTCTTTTATCAAAATCAGGCTGAACCATATCACATATCTTTTCTATGGCTGTATTGAATATTTCAGCACTTAAAACACCTATTGACGCTATAAGAATAAGCATGATATCAATTGATGAAAGCTTAAAATAGCATATCAGAATCAGATTTATCAAGAAAGCAGCAAGTTCAATCCGGAAATTTCTTTCCGTTTTTATCATCAGGAAAATACCCCGGAAAGCATTTAAAAAACTTCTGTGAACAGGCGGTTTTTGCATAGCTTATTTTTAACAAAGATAGGATTTGTAATTTGATACAAGTGAAATATTCAGGATCCATTTTCATACTTATATTCACTCACCAATGAGAAAATAAAGATCAGATTTTGATCAGAATTAATGATTAGAAGTAAATACGGACATTAAAATCATGTCTTAAAACCGCTTAATGATATTTGTTCAAAACTCCTTAAGATTATTTTTTTCATTATAGTTTCTATTTATTATATTTGTAGAAACTTATTTTTAAATCTATGAAATTTATTATTTCAAGTGGTGAACTGCAGAAAGCATTGCAAACTGTAAGTGGCGTAATATCAAGCTCTCAATCGAGACCGATTTTAGAAAACTATCTTTTTGAATTAGACGGAAATAACGTTACCATTACAGCATCTGATGGCGAGACTACTCTTGTTACCTCTCTGGACGTAAAGTCTGATGATTCGGGTAAATTTGCCGTTCCTGCTAAAATTTTTCAAGATTTTATCAAGACGTATGGAGAACAGCCTTTAACGTTCGTTGTAAAGGATAATGCAGAAGGAACCGGAAGCCAGCTTGAGATTTTAGATGAGAAAGACAATTTCGCTGTAGCACTGGATAACGCCGACGATTATCCGGAACTTCCCGAATTTGATGCAGCTCAAAGTGTAGCTATGCCGGCAGGAGTTTTATCTGAAGCATTGACAAACACTCTTTTTGCAACAAGCAATGACTCTCTTCGTCCCGTAATGACCGGAGTATTGTTCCAGTTTGGAGAAAATGAAACCAATTTTGTTTCTACAGATTCCCACAGACTGGTAGTTTATAAAAGAACAGATCTGATGAATGCCGAGCCAATGGAATTCATCATGCCTAAAAAACCTTTGAACATTTTCAAAAATATTCTGGCCAGCTCCAACGAAGACGTTACCATCGACTTCAATGAGAATATGGCTAAATTTACTTTTGGAAAACATATCTGGATCTGTAGATTGATAGATGGTAAATACCCTAATTATACAGCGGTAATTCCGAAAGAGAATCCAAATGTACTGACGATCAACAGAAATCTTCTTCTGGGAGCGATCAAAAGAGCATCAATCATGTCCAATAAATCTACCAACCAGGTAAGATTTAAGCTGTCTGCCAATATTCTTCACCTTCATGCAGAAGATACAGAATATGCAAACAAAGCAGATATGCAGATTCCTTGCGATTATAACGGGGAAGACATCAATATTGGTTTCAGTTCCAAGTTTTTAACGGAAATGCTTACCATTTTAGGTTCTGACGATATCACTATGAAAATGTCTCAGCCAAACAGACCAGGAATCATAGAACCTCTTGACGGTCTTGAAGAAAGTGAAAATATTCTGATGTTATCAATGCCGGTAATCGGGTTGTAATATTTGAAACCAATAAAAATATAAGAGATTGAATTTTTTCAGTCTCTTTTTTTTATTTTAAATGAGTTCTGGTTTTTAAAAGATTAATTTTAGTGAATAACTGCAAATTCTAAAGATAATATCAACAAATTTATCTTTTTTTATAGGAAAACTTGCTCATTCAACAAGAAGAAATTAATAAAAACTATTTGTTTTAAAATGATTCCTAAATTTCTCTATTTCTTAAAAAAACACGACATTTGTACGGGAAAATTGTACAGTACATATTGTGCGAAAATTCAATAATTTTTTTCAAAATATAGCAAATGAAAATATCAAACAACTGGCTGAAAGACTTTATCAAAACGGAACTGAAAACGGAAAGGATTGGAGAATTCCTGACAGATATAGGTCTTGAAGTGGAGGGGATAGAAAAATTTGAGAGTGTAAGAGGCAGTCTGGAAGGTATTGTAGTAGGAAAAGTATTGACCTGCGAAAAGCACCCGAATGCAGATAAACTAAAGAAAACAACAGTTGATGTAGGGAACGGGAAAATATTAAATATCGTTTGTGGCGCTCCTAATGTTGAAGCAGGACAGACGGTTCCTGTAGCTGTTGTCGGAACTAAGATCTATGATAAAACCGGAAAATTTTTTGAGATCAAGGAAGCTAAAATCAGAAGTGAGGTATCTCAGGGGATGATCTGTGCAGAAGATGAACTTGGCCTTAGCGATGATCATGGTGGAATTATGGTTTTGGATGAAACCCAATATGAAGTAGGAAAGAACTTTGCTGACTATTTTGAATTGGCCACTGATGAGGTGATCGAAATTGGTTTAACGCCTAACAGAACAGATGCGATGTCACATTATGGTGTGGCAAGAGATCTTCATGCTTTTCTTTCAACCAACCAACAGAAATCAACATTTGAGAAAGTGAATTCTGAGGTTTTGAATGGCGAGGGTTCACATAACTTCACGTTGGAAGTGGAAAACGCCGAGCTGTGTCCAAGATATATAGGGGCTGTTATTGAAGATGTGAAAATAGCCGAATCTCCTGCCTGGCTAAAAAACAGGCTGAAAGCAATCGGGTTAAACCCGATCAACAATATTGTAGATATTACGAACTATATTCTTCACGGTTACGGACAGCCTCTTCATGCATTTGATGCAGACAAGATTGCTGACAGCAAAGTGAAAGTAGGAACTGTAAAAGAAGGAACAAAATTCACCACTCTGGATGGTGTTGAAAGAACTTTGAATGGTTCTGAAGTGATGATCAAAGACGGGAAAGATAATCCAATGTGTATTGCAGGGGTTTTCGGTGGTGCGAATTCAGGAGTTTCTGATGAAACGAAAACCATCTTCCTGGAAAGTGCTTATTTCAACCCGGTAGCCGTAAGAAAAGGGGCTAAATTTCATGGCTTAAATACAGATGCTTCTTTCAGATTTGAAAGGGGAGTAGATCCTAATATTACCAGAACAGCAATAACTCACGCGATCAAAATGATCCAGGAGATTGCCGGAGGAAAATTGGTTGGGGATCTGTTAGAGGAATATCCAAAGAAAATTGAAGATAATTATGTGATCATCAGATTCTCAAAGATCGAACAGATTTTAGGAACAAAGATCCATAGAGAGAAAGTAAAGGAAATCTTAAAATCTCTCGAGATCCAGGTTTTAAATGAGATCCAGAACGGACTTGAAATCTCTGTACCGGCTTACAGAGCTGATGTGACGAGAGAAATTGATGTGATTGAAGAGATTCTGAGAATTTACGGATACAATAAGATTGATGCTCCGCAAAAAATCTCGTTTACACCAGTAAAGCTGAGTGCTAACGATCAGGACGAGCTGGAAAATAACTGGGCAAGAACACTGCAGGGACTTGGTTTTAACGAAGCTATGAATAACTCGCTGACTTCTGTAAAAGATGAAACCGATGCCGTAAAATTGCTGAACCCATTGAGTGGAGACCTTGCTTTCATGAGAAAATCTTTATTGGAAGGGCTTCTTCAGAACGCAGTGTACAACATCAACAGAAAGAATCAGGATATCAAATTCTTTGAATTCGGAAAAATTTACCATAAAAAAGATAAATATGAAGAAAGAAAACAGCTGGCCCTTCTTGTTACAGGAAGAGATGTTGCTGAAAACTGGCTTCAGCCTAAATCTGCAGTAAGTTTCTACAATCTTAAAGCCTACGTAAAAGTATTATTAGAAAAACTGGGTGTTGATTATAAAGAAATTGCTTTAACAGACGAAAGATTTTCCGATTCATTAGCTTATGAAGCCGGAGGAAAAACTTTAGTAAGAATTGGAAAAGTATCTCCCGTTTTATTGAAAGATTTTGATATTGATCAGGAATGTTTCTATGCAGAAATAGAACTTGAGTTGGCTCAGGAATTACGTTCTAAAAATGTTCTTAAGTTTAAGGATATTCCTAAGTTCAATAAAATCAGAAGAGACCTTGCCTTATTGATTGATAAGAATATAAGCTATGAGGATCTTTATCAGACAGCGAAAAAGAACAAATCTCCTTTCATTAAAGGGATTAATCTATTCGATGTGTATGAAGGAAAGAATCTTCCGGAAGGAAAAAAATCTTATGCTATGAGTTTTGAACTTCTTAATGAGGAAAAGACATTGGAAGAGAAGGAAATTTCTGAAGTAATGGATTCTCTGATCAAAGCATTCCAAAAAGAATACAACGCAGAATTAAGATCTTAATTCAGATAAAAATATATCAAAAAAAACGGGCTTTAGCCCGTTTTTTTGTTTTGTAATCATTGCAAATTAAATTCTACATAATCTTATAGTATATGTTTTTAAAGTATAGAAATCTGCTCAATCAACCAGATCTGTGAGAAAAAAATAATTCTAAAATAGAACATTCGAAAGTAATAAAATCCTTCATAAACCGTTTAAATAATATAATTTCCTTAAATTTGACTAAATCAAAAAGAAAAAAATGAAAAATCTTTTTTTAAGTATAGGTGCGGCTGCTATTCTGGCATCGTGCGGTACAATGTCCAGTGCTTCTGCATCTAAAGTAGGAAAAGCACAGCCTTCACTGGCCAATACGAAATGGACATTGGCTGATAACGTAAAAGGTAAGGTTCCGACCCTTAATATCGAAGGCGAAAAGATCAATGGAAATGGGGGATGCAACAACTATTTCGGGACAGCTAAAATAGATCCTTCTACAGGTGATTTTTCTGCCGGACAAATGGGATCTACAAAAATGATGTGCAACAATATGAGCGTTGAGCAGAATTTTATGGATATGGTAGGGAAAGCTAATAAATATGTGATTTCCGGGACTACCTTAGAGCTTTACAAAGACAATTTACTGCTGTTGAAATTCAATAAAGCGGAATAAAATAAAAAGGAACTCAAATTGAGTTCCTTTTTTTATGTTTAGGTAGTTATTATTCTTCCTCTTCTTCGTCGTACTTAGCCAACTCTTCATCACACCATTTAAATGCAGCCTCTACAACTTTTGTAGCTTCGTCTGCCATAGTTTCTTCATCGTCACCTTCCAAATCATCTAGCCACTCAACTTCCTCTTCCTCAACGTTTAAGATAAATCTTGGATATTCTGTGTGAACTACGAATAAATCTTCAGGAAATTCCGAATTGTCTGCTAATAAAAACTTTGGTAATTTCATTTTTTTATATTTTAACTTTAATCAAAGATAATAAAATTATTGATATTTGTTCCTGTTGATTTTAATTTTTTGCAAAACTTTATACCTTGTAAGAGTCGTTCTCCGAAGTGTATCCTCAGGTTTGAAAGTAAGGGTAATATCAGGATTTACTGTACTTAAAAGTTCAGCAACCTGTATTCTTTCCAGACTTTCTTCATTTAAAACAAAAAACTGTATAGGAACTTTATCCAGCTTCTCACTCTTTAAAAAATCTGAGGCCGCTTTTCTGTTTTCAAGATAATTTCCTTTAGACAGCCATGTGAAAGCCAGTCCGGACAGTAAGCTTAGTCCGGTGATTACATAGGTTTTAGTATTGAAGATCCGGAAAAGTCTATTAAAATAAATAAGCCATACAGGAATTATAAAAGGTCCTATAATCCTGTAATCGAGAGGGATAACCGAATAAAAATACTGAACAAAATAAGAGCATACAATGCCGGAAATACTGATAATGCTAAAGAAATATTCCGTTTCGGACAGCTTATTTTTTACAAGAAGATAAATCATCAAAAAGATATTCAAAGCCCCAATACCATAAATACCATAATTGATGAAGCTTCCCCGGGGATCTGCAATATGGATGAAAGGATTGAATGAAGTTGTCAATCCCTGTATCAGTTCTTTCAATAGCTTGGAAGTGGGGTGAATTCCCATGATCAGAACCTGCTTGATATAATTTTCATTAAAATAATCAATAAATAAAAGTTTATAAGCTCCCACAAACAGGATTCCAATAATACTGGAAATAATAAATACTAGTGAATATTTTTTTCTCAAAAATATTAAGCCGTAAAGGCCGGTTCCTCCAATGAAGAATAAAGCACTGTATCTGATATTATAAAGAGCAATTAATGAAAGTGAAAGATAAAAAATAGCTTTTCCTTTTTCAAGTTTTCCTGTTATGATCTGCGAGGCAGTATATAAAAATAAGAATACAAAAGGAATAATAAGGGCTTCGCTCATCGTATAAGCAAACAATGAAACAAAGCTGAACAATCCGCATACTGCAATGGCTTCACGTTTATAGAACTTTTTTTTCCAGCAGAAATAAATAATAAAAAGATAAGCAGCAATCCCAAGAGCCTTACTTCCCCAGAACTCATCGAAGCCTAGAAATGTAAACAACCTGATGCCAACAGGATAGCCTACCGGAGTGGTAGTATTGTCAATAGTAGGAAGAACATGCGCAAATCTCATGAAGCGGATAGAATCGGGATTCACTCTTCCTTTTTCATTTAATATAAAACGAAGAATGGTCATCATTACAGTGATGATGACCATTGCTATTTGGATATTTCTTTCCTTTAATTTCATTCAGTTATTTCAAAAACATTTTTGAAACTTTTTCAGCTTTTTTGCTTTCCGAATAATCATAGAAACCTTCTCCTGACTTTACACCCAGTTTTCCGGCCATTACCATGTTTACAAGAAGCGGATTCGGTGCATATTTAGGGTTTTTGAAACCGTCGTACATTACATTAAGAATAGCAAGACAGATATCAAGACCGATAAAATCTGCCAGCTGAAGAGGCCCCATCGGATGTGCCATTCCAAGCTTCATTACCGTATCAATTTCTTCTACACCTGCCACACCGTTGTAAAGCGTTTCAATAGATTCATTGATCATGGGCATCAGAATTCTGTTGGCTACGAAACCAGGGTAGTCATTCACTTCCACAGGGACTTTACCCAGTGTTTTGCTCATTTCATAAATAGCATCAAAAGTTTCCTTGGAAGTAGAATATCCTTTGATGATTTCTACCAGCTTCATGATAGGAACCGGGTTCATGAAATGCATTCCGATTACTTTATCCGCTCTTTTGGTAGCCGCAGCGATTTTTGTGATGGAAATAGAAGAAGTATTGGTAGCCAGGATGCAGTTTGCAGGTGCAAATTCATCCATCTGTCCGAAGATTTTCAGTTTCAGATCCTGATTTTCAGTGGCTGCTTCTACGATAAGGTCTGCGCTGCCTGCCGCTTCTTTAAGTTCAGTAAAAGTGCTGATGTTTCCTAGTGTTTCAGCTTTCTGCTCTTCCGTAAGGTTTCCCTTTGCGATTATTCTGTCAAGGTTAGTTGTAATTGTTTTCAGTCCTCTGTCCAGAGCATCCTGAGATACATCCACCAGATTTACTTTGAATCCGCTTTGTGCAAAAGTATGCGCAATTCCATTTCCCATGGTTCCAGCTCCAATAACTACAATGTTTTTGATCATTTTTTTCTTTTATTTTTTATAGATAGTTAAATTTTTAATATCTGCTAAATCAGATTTATAGACAGTCACTGCGGGATCGAAATCCACTGTACCGTCACTGTTCTGTTTTCTGGTTCTGTTTTGTGAAGTAATAACAGATTGCAGGCCTTTTCTGAAAGCAGTTTTCTGTTTTTTACCCAGTTTGTCTGTTCCGATGTATAAAGTAAACTCACCTTCTCTTCCTAAGCCTCCTTGTTTCAAGATTTCAAAAGCTTTCAGTTGATTGTTTTTCTCAAACTTTTTCAGATAATCCATCACAGGTTTTGTGGAGGGTGTTCCACAGCAGATGCTGCCATAGCTTATGCGTACATAGCTCATACTCTTTTGCGAAAAAAAGAATGCAGAACAGAAAAGAAATGTTGTTAATATTATTTTTTTCATATTCATAGTTTTTCCGGATTAAAGAACAAAAAATTACCGGTTTTTTCAGCTTTAAAAATAAGCTTAATATTTTACTTATTAAAATCGTCCCAGACTGCCTTAGAAATATCAGAAACCAATCTGCAGTTCACGGCATTACTTTCCATGGAATTGCTTACAAATATGGCAATTGCGTAATGTTTTCCGTTCGGAAGGGTGATGATTCCCATATCGTTTTCTGCAATGGTAAGTCCTTCGTTATTTTTCCCGGAAGCTCCCGTTTTATGGGCTACAGGAGTGTTTTTAGGAAGCTGTTCAACAATTTTATTGGTGCCTGTTTTTGTACCGATCATAATCTGCATCAGATAATCTGTGGACTTTTTGGAAAGCAATTTTCCATCATGGAACTTTTTAAGAAGCTGTACAGCAGAATTCGTTGTACTGTAATTCTCATAAAGTGCTTTCCAGTCGTTTTTGTGCATTTCATTTTCATTGTACTTAATCTGGAAGCCTTTTACCCCTTTGGAATCCATAAATCCTTGAACCGTTTTTGTTCCGCCAATGAGTTTCAGCAGAACATCACAAAGATTATTGTCACTTAATGCAACGGTATAATCGATTATTTCATTTAAGGAAACATCAATATTTCCATCGGGATGCTTTTCCCGAAACGGAGACCATGTATTTTCCATCAGATCAGATTTACTGATGAATATTTTCTGACCCAAAGACAGTTTTCCTTTATCCACAAGATCTAACACTGCGCAGGCAATATGAAATTTGAAAACACTTAAAGTAGGAAATGGCATATCCTCGTTTTTGCTGTATTTGAAATTATTTTCAAAGCCAAGAACCGAAACTCCAACGGTTGCTTTTTTATCTTTAATAATAGAGTTTATTTTCTGCTCTAAAACAGATTTTTGAGCTACAGCCAGCGACGAGATCAGAAGAAAGAAAAGTCCTATTTTTTTCATAGTATAATGATTAAAAGAAAATCCCTTTCAGATACTAAAAGGGATTTGCAATTTAAGATAAATTATTACTCTATTTCAAAATAATTCAGGTTGGAACCGTCGCTTTCAAAATGCAGCCTGATTTTATTTGTTCCTTTCTTCAGAGAGACGTTCTTAACTGAAACTGTTTTCCAGTTTTCATCTCCTCCGGTGGAAGGCAGTGAAACTTTGGCCAGCAGTTTTCCCGAAGCATCTTCCAGTCTGATACCAGCATTACTCTGACCTGCATACCTGATGCTGAAGGTGTAGTTTTTATCAGATTTTACATCAATGGTATACTGAAGCCATTCTCCCGCTTCCGTTTTTCCCACATAATATTTATTGGTCACTTTGTCATGGCACAGATAAATATCCACGCCGTCATTTCTCATCTGCTGTCCGGAATTCCATTCCGATCTTTTCTTCGGATCACTTACCCAAAGGTTGACAAAATCCTTATCCAGATAGGCTGAACCCATTCTTCCCAAATCATAGTCCGAAGCAAATATTCTTCCCGGAGCCTGATGGTTTTTAAATGGTTTTGCAGAATCGTCATTAACCTGTCTGAACATGGCATCTATAACATCATTTTTGATTTCGACATTATTGAATTTATAATTCTCGGCAATCTGCATCAATGCTTTTGTTGCATAGTCTTTAGAAGGTTTTTCGCCACCGTTTTTCCAGTAATTCAGGAGTTTTTCATATTCAGGAGTGATTTTGACATTCGTAATTCCTGCAATATTATCGATCTTTTTCATCGGCCAGAATGCATATCCGATGTTGTGTCTGTCCAGAAGCTGGATCAGCTCTGTAAACCATACATTGGAATTTTCTCCGGTTTCCCCAAGCCAGATCGGAATATTGTGTTTCTTCCTGAGATCAAGAATTGATTGGATGGTTTCATCATTGTTATAATTCCAATACTTATGAAAGCTAAATGCCATATTGCTGTCCCAAATCGGGATCAGTCCGTTGTAATTATTTCCCCACCCGTTTCCTTCAATAAATATGATATGCTTTTTATCGGTTTCACGAATAGCGGTGGTAATGTCTTTCTGCAGCTTCCAGAGTGGAGCATTCGACATCTCATCGGTGCCATTCGGATTTTTTCCGGTGAAATTAATATTTGGTTCATTGATCAGATCATAACCTCCGATCCACGGTTCATCCTTATACCGTTCAGCAAGCTTTTTCCATAAAGCAATCGTTTTCTCTTGGTTTTCAATGCTTTCCCAGAGAGAGGGTTTTGTTTTATCATTATCTGAAATATTAACGTCATTTCCCTGCCCACCAGGTGCTGCATGAAGGTCAAGGATCAGATATATTTTATTGGCAGCACACCATTTCAGAAGATCATCTGTCATTTTAAAGCCTTCTTCCAGCCATGTATTCTGTCCTTTTACCGGTTCTTTTTCAATGGGAAGAGTGTATAGATCATAATGCATCGGAAGCCTTACGGAATTGAATCCCGCTTGAGCAAGAAAATCGATATCCTGTCTGGTGATGCCGTTTTTAAGGTAAACTTTATAGAAATCTTTCATTCCGCCTTCACCAATTAATTCGGCGATCTTCTCTTTGATCTTGTACTGAGGCCCTGCAAAATCGGCTGTTTTCAGCATATATCCTTCCTGAAGCATCCACCCACCAAGGCCCAAGCCTCGCAGCTGGATGTTTTCTCCTTTGTCATTAATTATTTTCTGTCCGTCAGTTTTTAATAATTGTGATGTCCCAAATTGAGACAATAACAAGGCGGATAATAGGATGAGTCTTTTCATATTAGATTTATTTATTTTAAATTATAGGAGAGAATTTTAGAATAATAGTTTTAAGAAAGACAAATATATTTAAAAAATCCAGAATAAAAATTAAAATTGTGTCATGAAAAAATTATTTCAGAAAAAAGGAAATAGGAAGGTTTGTTGATGACTTTTTAAATACAACAGGCTGTCATTTTAATGACAGCCTGTTGTAAATATTATGAGATAAAACTTATTTTGAAATCAGTTTTACAATTTCAAGAGCAACCTTTAAAGCTTCCGTTCCGTCTTCCAGGGAAACTTCCACATTTTTACCGTCAGTGATGGCATCTGCAAAAGAATTTAATTCATCAAGAATTGCATTATTAGGCTGGATGTCCGGATATTCAAATAAGATCTGATTCTTTTCTCCATCAGCATTTTCAATGATCATGTCAAAAGGAGTAGGGTTTTTAGGAGCATCCTTCATTCGGATCACCTCTGCTTTCTTTTCCAGGAAGTCTACAGAAATATATGCGTCTTTCTGGAAAAAACGGCTTTTTCTCATCGCTTTCATAGAGATTCTGGAAGTCGTAAGGTTCGCTACGCAGCCATTTTCAAATTCTATTCTGGCGTTTGCAATATCCGGGGTCTTGCTTACCACACAAACACCGCTTGCATGAATATTTTTAACCTTCGATTTGGCCATGCTCAGTAAAATATCCAGATCATGGATCATAAGGTCCAGTACTACAGAAACATCCGTCCCTCTGGGATTGAATTCTGCCAGCCTGTGGATCTCAATAAACATTGGATTTTTAATGTATTCTTTAGTGGCAATAAAAGCGGGATTGTATCTTTCAACATGTCCAACCTGTGCCTTAATACCATTTTCCTGGCACTTATGAAGAATTTCTTCCGCCTGCTCAAGCGTTTGGGTTACCGGTTTTTCAATGAAAAAATGAAGACCTTTTTCAATTGCTTTTAGGGCATAATCATAATGATAGACTGTGGGAGTCACAATATCCAGCATATCGATCTGTTCAAGAAGTTCATCAAAATTTTCAAAATATTTATACCCGAATTCAGCTTCTATTTTTTTTCCGTTTTCAGGATCTTTATCATGGAAACCTACCAGCTCGTACTTATCTGACTGGTTAAGAAGTCGTAAATGGATCTTCCCCAGATGTCCGGCACCTACCAAACCTGCTTTTAACATAGATTTTTTTAATTTTTGTAAAGATAAGAATTTTAGGTATTAAGAAATACCCTGTCGCTTTTAGGTTGATAAGTATGGATAGTTTTTTTACTTTTGCAGGAACTACTACCTGTAACCTAATAACTATTATCTTACTAATGATGCATGATTCGTTTGTACATAAAGGAAAAAGAAAGATTCTGGTCGAATATTTAAGACATAAGATAGGAATCTCGGATGAAAATGTACTTTCGGCTATGAGTAACGTTCCGAGACATCTTTTTATCGAAAGTATTTTTGAGGATTTTGCTTATGAAGACCGCGCTTTTCCGATTTTGTCACATCAGACCATTTCCCATCCCTCAACGGTAGCGGAACAATCCGAACTGCTGCAGGTAAAACCGGGCGAAAAAGTTCTGGAAATCGGAACCGGATGCGGGTATCAGACTGCTGTTCTGATCGCTATGAAAGCCTTGGTCTATACCGTGGAAAGGCAGAAAGATCTTTTTGATTTCTCAAAGAAAAAATTCCGTGAGCTTCATCTGAATCCAAAATTTCAGAGTTTTGGGGATGGTTTTGCCGGGCTTCCTACTTTTGCACCTTTTGATAAGATTATTGTTACCTGTGGAGCTTCGGTTTTGCCCACAGAATTATTAAAACAGCTGAATGTAGGTGGAAAAATGGTTATTCCGTTAGGCCCTACCGATGAACAGATCCTGTACAGATTTACAAAAACTGCTCCTACACAATTCGAAAAAGAAGAATTCGGAGCTTATAAATTTGTTCCGATGTTGGGAGATACGAATCATTAACGTGATTTTTTTATAACCACAAAAGGCAAAAAAGTTTTAATTTCAATTAAACACTTCATAAAACTTAAGTGTGCTTCATAGGCGCAAAGTATTTAACTTTAAAATAACTAAAGTGTTTAAAAGACTTTTGTGGTTAAAAAGAAACTTCGGTTTTTTAATAAACTTTAAGACTGCTTCGGAACAGTAATTGGATTCAATTTGTAACCTAATCACTTAAATTTTTATTATTATGGATACGAATAGATTTAAATCTTCACACGATTTCAGTAATATTCAGAAAAACCTGCATAATAATCCCGGATATCACGCAGAGAGCTATTCCCAGCAGGTAAAGGATTATATGAATGATATGAAAATTAAGAACCAGGAAGCAACCAAGCAGGGATTTATAGCTCATGCACAGAAATCGGCAAAGGATGTTTGGGAAGAGATTCAGGAAATGGCTTCTCAGGCCTGGGACAAAAGCCAGAACCAATCAGATGAAGACCAATAATTTTTAATATTAAAGTTAAAGAACCTCACTTTTTAACAGGAGTGAGGTTTTTTATTTGAAAGTTCTAAGCACAATAAATACAAAATAAAGAATGAAAGTATTTGTAAACAAAAGAATTCCGGAAGTGGGGATCAATATCTTGAAAGAAGCCGGACTCGACGTTTTTATTCCGGAACATGAAAACCTTTCCCATGAAGAATGGTTGATCTACTGCCAGAACCACGATGCCATTTTAAGTGTGGGTGGGGAATTTAAATACGACAAAGATTTTTTTGATCAGTGTCCCAACATAAAAACGATTGCTTTATACTCCGTAGGTTTTGATCATGTGGATATTAAAGAAGCAAACCGCAGGAATATTCCTGTAGGAAATACACCGGATGTCCTCAGTAAAGCCACGTCTGATATCGCTTTTCTGCTGATGCAGTCTGTGGCAAGACGAGCGAGCTATAATTTTCAGAAAGTGAAAGATGGCAACTGGGGAGATTTTGACCCGTTGCATGCTTTGGGGCAGGAATTATACGGGAAAACTTTAGGAATTATGGGGTTGGGAAGGATAGGTTTTGAAATGGCCGAAAAGTCGTATAAAGCTTTTGATATGAAGATCATTTACCACAACCGGAACCGTAATGAAGAAGCAGAAAAAAAACTGAATGCCACTTATGTTTCTTTCGAAGAACTTCTTGAACAGTCGGATGTACTGAGTGTCCACGCCAATTTTACCCCTGAGCAGAAGGATCTCTTTAACAGACCTGTATTTGAAAAAATGAAATCCAATGTCATTTTCATCAATACAGCCAGAGGTGGTTTCCAAAATGAAAAAGATCTGTATGAAGCATTGATTTCAAAACAAATCTGGGGAGCAGGTCTGGATGTAACCAATCCTGAACCCATGTCCAAGGAAAGTCCGCTTTTGGAACTTTCCAATGTCTGTGTACTGCCACACATAGGTTCAGCAACCATAGAAGCAAGAACCGGAATGGCAAAGATGGCCGCTGAAAATATGGTCGCCTTCTCCAAGGGTGAAAAAATTCCTTATTGTGCCAATCCTGAAGTATATTCTAAGAATTCCTGACAGCTTGGACTTATTTTTGATTTGTATACATAAATCCTAAATACAAAATATTATGATACCAGAGAACAATACCAATGAACAGAACAGAAAGTTAGAGGAAATGGATTACAATCCGAATGAAGATATATTTAATCAGGAACCGCATATCCCGCTCGATGGTGACGGAAATCCAATCCTGAATGAAGAAGATGATGATAAAATAGACAAAGGACTTGACATTCCGGGAATCGAAGATGATGACGATATGGAAGAAATAGGATCTGAGGATGAAGAAAATAATTACTGGAGCCGAAGCGATAACGAAGATGACCATGAGGAAGAAAATGATGATGTGTTAACTTAATTTGTGCCCTGTACAATAAACTGACCTTACTGATTTTCAGTGAGGTTTTGTTATTTTTGGAAGCCACTTGTTTTCCCTGGAATATTTTCCCCTCCCTTTTGAGGGGAAACCTTTCTCCAAATTATAAACAAAGGTCGCAGCTTATATTTTATGTCTTACAAATCATCTGTAAGCATTTTGCCTTATTAGCCATTTTATCATTTCGCCCTTTTCGCCTTTTATTTGCCTATATTTTCTAATTTGAATATCTTTAAAACTTCAAACATTGATTCTAAACATTGAACTTTAAATAGCAATATGACATTTCAAGAACAGATACAACAGGGGATTCCTGATCAGCTGCCACAGCCTAAACCATACGAGACCAATATCAACCATGCACCGAAGCGTAAAGAGATTTTAGGGGAAGAAGAGAAAAAGCTTGCGCTGAAAAATGCTCTGCGTTATTTCGAGCCTAAGTTTCATGCAGAATTACTGCCTGAATTCAAAGAAGAACTGGAAAAATACGGCAGGATTTATATGTACCGTTTCCGTCCTGATTATGAGATGAAGGCAAGGGCAATTGAGGAATATCCCGGAAAATCTGAGCAGGCAAAAGCCATTATGCTGATGATCCAGAATAACCTTGATTATGCGGTGGCACAGCATCCTCATGAGCTGATTACTTATGGAGGAAACGGAGCTGTATTTTCCAACTGGGCACAGTATCTTTTAACGATGAAATATCTGTCGGAAATGACAGATGAGCAGACTTTAACCATGTACTCAGGGCATCCGATGGGACTTTTCCCTTCGCATAAAGATGCACCGAGAGTGGTAGTCACCAACGGAATGATGATCCCAAACTATTCCAAGCCGGATGACTGGGAGAAATTCAATGCTCTGGGCGTTACGCAGTACGGGCAGATGACGGCAGGAAGCTATATGTATATTGGTCCGCAGGGAATTGTTCACGGAACAACCATCACTGTTCTGAATGCCTTCAGAAAGATTAAAAAAGAACCGAAAGGAGGACTTTTTGTAACCTCAGGATTGGGAGGAATGAGTGGAGCACAGCCTAAAGCAGGAAATATTGCCGGTTGTATCACAGTATGTGCCGAAGTGAATCCGAAAATCACCAGGATCCGCCACGATCAGAAATGGGTAAACGAAATCCATGAAAATCTGGATGCTTTGGTAGAAAGGGTACAGAAAGCTCAGGAAGATAAGGAAACAGTTTCACTGGCCTACCTTGGAAACATAGTTGAGGTTTGGGAGAAATTTGATGAGAAAAATTTGAAAATCGACATAGGATCAGACCAGACATCACTTCATAATCCTTGGGCAGGCGGATATTATCCGGCTGGACAAAGTTTCGAGGAATCAAACAGGATGATGGCTGAAGAACCTGAACTGTTTAAAGAAAAAGTCCAGGAAACTTTAAGAAGACATGCCACAGCTATCAATAAGCATACCCAGAAAGGAACCTATTTCTTTGATTATGGAAATGCCTTTTTACTCGAAGCTTCAAGAGCAGGAGCGGATGTAATGGCAGAAAATCCAAGCCTTGGAAGAGAATTCAAATATCCTAGCTATGTTCAGGATATTATGGGGCCTATGTGTTTCGATTACGGTTTCGGGCCGTTCCGTTGGGTATGTACCAGCGGAAAGCCGGAAGACCTGCAGAAAACAGATGATATTGCATGTGCTGTTTTGGAAGAAATGGTAAAAAATTCTCCCGAAGAAATCCAGCAGCAGATGAAAGACAATATCCAGTGGATCAAAGGTGCTCAGGAAAACAAGCTGGTAGTCGGTTCCCAGGCGAGAATCCTGTATGCAGATGCAGAGGGAAGAATGAAGATCGCCGAAGCATTTAACAATGCAATTAAGAACGGAGAAATCGGTCCTGTAGTTTTAGGAAGGGATCACCATGATGTTTCCGGTACAGATTCGCCTTACAGGGAGACTTCCAATATCTATGACGGTTCAAGATTTACCGCAGATATGGCCATCCACAACGTGATTGGCGACAGTTTCCGTGGCGCGACTTGGGTGTCTATCCATAACGGCGGCGGAGTAGGCTGGGGCGAAGTCATTAACGGTGGTTTCGGAATGCTGCTGGACGGAAGTTCAGAAGCCGACAGAAGACTGAAATCTATGCTTTTCTGGGACGTAAACAACGGAATTTCCAGAAGAAGCTGGGCTAGAAATGAAGGCGCTGTTTTCGCTATTAAAAGAGCGATGGAAGCAGAACCAAATTTGAAAGTAACGCTTCCGAATTTTGTAGATGAGGGTTTGTTTTAAAATTTTTTAGATATGGAAAAACCTGCCGTGAGGCAGGTTTTAATTTATTTATCTAACTGTAAAATTTGAAAATTTACTCCTAGATTTCTCATGTTTTTAGAGAGATCAATTAGTGTGAATTTAGCAATATTTGAATTGAATTTACTTATGTCATTTACTAAACTACGTTTACTGGTAGACGTATCTAATACTGCTAGTACAAAAATAATTTTTTTGTTTTTTATACTATTAATGAACATTTCTTTAGTTAATTTTCCAAATTGTGTCTTTGCTTTTTTATAATATGGTGATTCACCATTATTATTAACGACTAAAGAATAAAGACCATCAAGATATTTATAATTATTTTTTACATCTTCAATAGTTTTTCTCGCTGAAATATAGACTTGATTACATAGATCACGCATTGAGTTATCAAATCCCTTTTTGATATGATAAAAATAGATTTCATTTTTTTCGATTTTTAAAATGTCACAAGCTTCTATATTTTGATAAGTAAAAGTATCAAAAACATAAGTATTTGCCTTTCCTATATAACTTGAATTATAATCATTTTACAACCAACAATTCCAAAAAGCCGGAAGGCCCTTTCCAAATTGCCGAAAAAAGTATAAATTCAAAGATATAAAAAAGCAGCCACTTAGTTGTGGCTGTTTTCATATCCGATCATTAGCAGATCGGGTCGGTAAATATCTTTGACATTGGTATCCGGTTCAAATGTGCTAAACCTTTTATCTTGCGGTTTACGCATGATGACTCCGTTTAAGATGTCGTTAAGGGCTGTTTCAAAGAGTTTCAGCCCCATCGGGAGTAATGTATCACGCCAAAGGCTGACAGCCGATTTTTGAGGGCTTAAATGAAATTCCGGAGGTATCCAGCACCAATCCTGATAAGCAATGTCACCACGGTCAATTCCTGCATTCAGCCAGAAAATCGTCCCTCCAGTTACGGATTCCTTCATCCTGATAGCCCATTCAATAGACGAACGGCCCCTATGTCTTGGTAACAATGAAGGATGATAGCCAAGCCATCCCAAACGGGGAATAAATCTTGTTTTCTTTCCGATATAATCGAATGAATGCGCTGTAATACCTAAATCACAGTCCGGCATATTATCTGCGCTGAGACTACCTGCCGGTATGATTGGTATGTTCCAACGCCGAGCAGCCCTACCAATATATTTATCATCCAATGGGCAACAAACGCCGATAACTTCAATATTTAATTTCTGACAAAGCCTGAAAACCTCTTCTCCGAAAAACTTCTGTCCCGATATAAAAACTTTAAATTTCTTCATTTCCTATATATTTAAATCCCTGTACCGCCCTAAAATGACCGCCATAGCCTCCGGTTGTTGTTTTTTTGCCGTTATCAAAACCCTTAGCTGTATTTTGAAGTGACTTTATGCTTCGTGCCTTATTATCCCCGGTAAGTTTTGCCGATACCTGTTTCCACTTTTTAGAATTTCTCATATATCCGCAAAGCTGAGGGTGTGATGTGTGAAAATAAGTTGGATATTTTCTTTCACATCTTCCCTTGCCTTCCAAATGATACTGCATAATTTCATTTAAAAAGGCGGTGCCCACTCCGGCTCCCTGCCATTCCGGCATTACAACCAAACGGGTTGCGCGATATCCCCCTGAAGGAAAGAAGGGGCAAACAGCAACGTGACAAACTAACTCACCATCTACGGTTCCGACAAAATATTCTGCACAGGGTGGATGTTTTAAATCTAAATAATAATGCTGTTTAAAAAACTTCCAGTAACTTCCGTTGACCTTCCAAATGTCGAGTTTAACAGGAGGCCGTTTTGAGGCTTTTTTTTTACTTCACCTGTCCGGGTATCATAAACCCAATCAGGTTGCAGCCATTCGACAATATCATAATGGCATGATAAAAGTACAATCTGTTTTCCTTTCGTTTTTCGCCATGCTTTGGAAAATGCAGATGCCCCGATTTTGGCAATCTGCCTATCCACGACTGAGGTAAATTCATCAATAACAGCTTTATCCGGAGCCTCACAAATAAGACGGGCAAGGCCGGCGCGGAACTGCTCCCCATTACTCAGAACTTTGAAAGGACGAAGCCAAGCCGGAACATCACCCAGTCCAACGGCCGACAATGCACTCGTTACTGTATTCATATCTAAGTCCGGCGCGATGTCTTCAATAATCGGAAGTTCAGGATTCCAACCTTTGGCAAGGTTTACGATTTCATTTTCCCAAATTTGACTGCCTATTGATGTTTTGCCGCTTCCTGAAGGACCAACGATAAGCCCAATTTGCCACCCTTCATCCTCAATCGGAAGATCGGCAATATGCTGCCAGTTGTGGCCGCTTTCAGCATTAAATAAACTTTTTACTTTTTCTGACCTGAACGAATTAAAATTTTTACAGGTATGTTTTACTTCTATTTTCATACGGATACTACTTTTAAATTTTTAAATCCCATTTCTTTAAGTTTGTCGAAGAGTTCCTTTTGCTCTTTTTCGCTGTCTACCTTAATGATAACAGCATGCTGCTCTTTGTATTTAAATTCTGCCATATACTTTGTTTTTATGATGTTATTACAATCCCATTATCTTTTAATTTTGTTTTCAGCATCGTATTTTCCGCCTTCAACAAATTATTTTCGGCTTTTAACTGTTCGTTAATGCGTTTCTGAAAGTCAATCTGCTGTTGGAGCATAAGGACTTTTTTATCCGACAGATCTGAAAATTCGGTAAATTTTGCTTCGTACCGGCTGCCCAGATCATCTAAAGCTTCCTTGTAAAGCTTGACCAATTTATCAGCGTTTTCAATTTCTTTGCCTTCATTGTCGGCGTTTATTCCGGCAACTTCTGCCCGTAATTTTCTCTTTCCGAATATAAACCCTGCAAGCCCGGTTAAAACTGCCCCGATGAAGGCTCCGAAGTGTTCAATGAGTAATTTTAATAGTTCTTTCATTTCTGATCAGTAAAGGTTATAGTGAGATTGTCAGGTGGGTTAAATATTATTAATTTCTTCATCAAAAATCTGTATATACATTCCCATGAAACGGGTTAATATATCAGCTAAATGCACAGATTTTGTTTTGATCAAAAACCGGATGTATTGTACTGAGCCCGCTTTTACATTAACCTCTTCTTCGCTTATGATTTCCCCGTTATCATTGGTAGTGCGGTTAATTCCTTTTAAAAAGCCATTTTCTCCTAAAATTTCCTCTGTATTATTTTCATGGATCATCCAGTCCGGCATTCTTAACTGTTTATGTATTTTATTCCCTTCCCTGACTATCAGATTTTGACGAACATTGACATAAATACGGTCTTCGTCTCCTTCCATATCGGGAGTGTTAAATCCTGTTACCACTAATCTTCTGGAAAATTGTGGGTACATAGGATGATCCGGCAGTCCTATTTCATGCCATGATTTTCCGGTGTTTTTTATGGCATCTACTATAGCCTGTACTTCCGGTGTTAATATAAGTTCTGTTTTCATTTTTATAATTGGATTAGTGAATTAACATAGATGTCGGTTTGAATGTTCGCCCCGTTGTTGTTGTTACTATTGTTGTAAGAATTAAAATTCACGAAAAACGCTAGATCTACCCCGTTAGGCTGAAACCAAGTTGATACAACGGTAGTAAGCTGACCGTTATTAACAGAACTGATACTTACTATATTCCCTTTTTTGGTTATGTAAAGTTTAGAAGTTCTATTTAAGCCTGTAGCAGTATTGATATTACTTCCATTAACGACAATATTGTCCGGTAAAATTCTTTCATCAAAGAAAAAATTTCGTCTTATTCCTGCTAAAATCTGCATTGAATGAGATAGGGGCTGTGCTGCATCAACCAAACCATAATCGTAGCCATAATTACCGTCATAGTAAATCACACCGGCAGTAGTGTTTGTGAGTTCTAAATAGAAATCACCGTCTGCAATTGCAGAAGGAATCAAAACAGAACTTTTATATGAAATAGCATCTTGGTTAGAACCTACAAACTGCTCATTGGTATTCCTTGCTCTATGTATTGATGTTCCCGAAGCTGTTGTAATATCTACGGTAGGGCAAATTGTAGCATTATTAAGCATATTCCAGCTTAACCCAGACAAACTAACCGGAGTGAGCAAGTCGATCAAATTAATAGTGGGATTCGTTACATAAAAAGCAACGCCGTTCCATAGCCTTATTTTATAATTACCTAATGGAAGGTTTTTAAAATTATAATAAAATACGAGATCAACACCGTTCTGATAGAGCTGTACCTGTGAATTAGGCACGGTAGCTATTACAGTTGTTCCGGCACTATTCATAATCTCTACTGAAAAGCTTGTAGGATTTAGATTCAGATTTGCACCTTTTAAGGTGATATAATAATCCCTGTCCTGCTTATCAACAATAGGGGGAAGTATTACGGCTACGCTCATGGTTCCTGTAGTCCAGCCACCATTAGCCACTGTTTTCCATTCATTCAACTGAGATTGAGTAAAGGAAGAAAACAAACCTAACATATCTGTATAATCCCGGTACATGAAATTCCGGGATACTCCAGTATCATCCGTGCCGGCGAATCTACGGCCGGCATAGGTGATCTGCCCTGGAAGTTGTTCGCTATTATCATCCAAAACAACAGCCTTTGTCCTTAGTCTACCATTAAATAAATGCAGCATTTCACTTGGCGAAGTAGTTCCCGCACCATATTTACCGGAATTGTGGTAAATGCCGGAAACGGTAAAATCAGTACTATTCCAGAATAAAAGATAATTAGCAGCCGGATTAATGTTTTTATAGGTTGTAACGGTTCCTGTTTGATTGATAAAGAAATTTCCATTTCCTACAGGTTTATTCATTTTAGCATCCAAAGCAGCCTGAAGGCCCTGAACCATAGCAATCGTAATATTACTCAGACCCATAGAAAGATAATTAAGGGTTTGAGATTTGTTCCCACCAATAAAAATATACAATGTATAATTTCCTCCTCCGGAGGGAATCGGAATTATGTCATTATCCTGAAATTCATAATTTGCAGAATTAACGGCAAACTGGGCAATCGTAGATTCTACAGGCATAGGGTCCTTAAGTATGGTTGTAAGCCCCAGAGCTTCAATTGCGGAAGCCATAATTTTACCATTAGAGACAAAGTGGTCTGCGATCATATAAAGGGCGTCGCTCTGCTCTTTTTTCCAAACATTCCCATAAATAGTATTTGCCGGATCATCAACCGTTGCCATATTCGCGGGCAGGGCTCCAACCCCTAAAATATTTTTCCAAGCCTGAATATTTACATCATTCAGGTTTGATCCGTCTAATTTTGCAAGTGTAGAATTGTGAGCATCTTGATCGGTTAGATGTGCATTATAAACTAATTTATCTGTTTTATCCTGTAATTTGGCGCTAAGATTTTCTACTTTATCTATTGGAATAAGATCATCTTTATGCCAAAACGAAGACCATGAAGCTGCAAACTGTTCCTGTGTAGGATAGTCTCCGGTCTCATACCAGCTTAGTATCGTATTTAATGGTGTAATGGGCATATTATGGTAAATTAGGTTCTATAAAAGCCGCAATAAAATGTGGGATCATAATGTTAATAGGGTCATTGTTACCCAGTTCGTTAGTTTCTGAAGGGCCGATATTAAACTGATTTCCCCCTCCTGAAAATCCGCCACCACTTCCTGAAGACCAGGGCAGTGTTCTTGTATATTGAAACTTGATTTTCGGAAGCTGTGAAACGGTTAACAGAATGGTTTTACTTCCGCCACTGTTTCCTATATCTTCAAAATCAGGATCATCCGGGTCCCAGCCGACAACCGCTTTTCCCCTGATGTCAGTACATTCTTTCCAACCGGCAGGGATTTCATCTACAGGTTTACCAAAGGCCCAAACAACACCACCGTTAACGATTGGTGCGGTTTTAAGCTTCAATAATTCGATATCAGCCAGAGCAACTTCAAATTCTTGCCGGCTTACACTGTTATCAACTTTCGATTGAATTTCCTTCAGAGTTTGAAGCTTCACAAAATCACTCCAATTATAATTAACAGCTCCTGATCCGAAGCGAACTGTCCTTTTCTCAATAAGTGTTTTTGTGGTCTGATCCTCGAAAGTTTTGGCAATATCTTCTTTATGAATATAGACGGTTGAAATGATGGAGCCACCCTCGAAATAATATAATTTTCCTTCAATCGCCACAATGCCAGGTGCGACATTTGTTCCGGTAATGTCACAGCCTGAAAGAATGGTCAAATTTCCTGACAGATCACCCAACACCTCAAAGATGCCATATGCCTCCTCAATAAGAGCCATCAGATCATTTGTCAGGGGCACTCCACCGGTCTGTAAAAATTTGAAAATATATTTCATAATTAAATGATTACTATTTGATATTGTTTGCTCTGCAGGATATAAAAATCAATCTCTGCTTTTAGCTGTAATGGGTTAATTGCGGTATTTGGAATTTCTACGATAAAATCATATTCACTGTACAGCTCTGCTTCTGTTCTTAAATAAATTGGGTTACTGTCATCATATAGCCACTTTGTTTTAGAGTACTGCGGATTGTCCTCAGCTTCTGTGTACAGATACACCCCTTCATACTGTACCGCCTTTACAATTTTTATCCGGCGCTCTATCGGATCAAAAGCATCATTCAGCCTTTTTTGAACTGAATACTTCTGATAGTTGTAATTCATTTTAATAAGGTTCTGTTTTCTTTTCCTTAAAAAATCAATGTACATCGCCTCTAAAGGAAAAAGCAGACACCACAGGTAATTAAGGGTAATCGACTTTCTTCTGAAAGTAGGAACCCACCACAGAGCTAACCTTTTAAAATTGATATTAAATAAATGATCCATTATTCCTGTGCTGTATAATTTATATAAGTAATTCCACTCCAATCCTCAATTTTAAATCTTCCAGACTTTGGGATTTTGCTTATTTCAATAGGCTGAAACTGCCCGTATCCTACACCAGGCTCGATCCATTTACTTTGTATATTTAGCTCATCAAGATCAATCACTCCTTCAGTAGCTTTGATAGCTTCTAAAAAAGCCTGTACACTAAATTCACCATTAAAAGGAAGATTCAGCAAAAAGCGGTTTATAGTATCCTGAACAGGAAATCTCCCTGTCATTATACTCATTCCGTTAGGAAGCAGAATCAAAGGATCATAACATATTTTAAGGTCTGATTTTAAAATATCCGGCAGAAAGTTTACGATCACAATATCATCACCGGTACACTGTGTTTCTTCAATATATTTTTTGAATGCCTGCGCTTTTTCGTCTGAAAGTACTTCATCAGTATTTTCACCGGCTATTTTCATAGAAATTTTAATTTTTCCTGTATTGGATCTGCTCCTGGTTACAGCAACATATTTTATAATCTTTGAAGCTTCTACCTGCTGCTGTGTTGCTTCTACCTGCACTCCGTTATCTTCATAAGTCGGAGAAAACCCGTCCAACTCCTCCAGCCAGTCGAAACCGTATTGAAACGCTAATGCTAAATCTCTGTACCAAGGTAGGCGGGGAACCTTCTGATTTGCGATTTTATTATCGATTTCTTTCATGTGAAGGTTAGCGGCCTGCTGAAAAATAAAAATTGCAAAGGCCACTGATTCCAAAAGATTACGCCAAACAGAAACTTTAGAGGTAGAACTAAGCTGCTGTAAGTAGCCGTTCTGCTCTTTGATTCCAAACATTTCCGCAATAATTTCTAAAAGTGTTTTATTCATTTCTTTAGCTTACTTTAAAATCTCCTCCTATTCTCATATATCCTATGCCTTTTAATAATGGGATTTCGTTATTCTGTGCTGCCAGCCCAGTAGCAGGCTGAATTTTTTTGGCCCTGTACGCATTCAACACATCAGTATTTTTTAGTAAATCCTCCGGAATTTCAACAGGTAATCCCGCGGATAAAATATCCGAAACCGAAAAGCCGTTATATATGGCAATTGCAAAACAGTTCTGGACATCACCGGTATGTTGTATTGCGATATCCAGAATAGACTGGTTGTTTAAAATAATTGGTTTCATTACGTTAATTTTCCCTGTGTTAATGCTCCCCCGTTAGGAGGGCAAACCCCGGTAACGGTTCCACTCTTCACATACTGCTCAATGGCATCTGCCAATTCCTGAGCAGCTATTTCAATATTACTTTCTGTCTTGGGCTTATTAAAAAGTGCTATAAGACTTTGTATTAATTGAGGTTTGTTAAGTGACATTTCTTTGGGCGTTTATGGTGAAATTTTCGGCATCCTCAATTTTAAAATTAATGTTGTGAAAACCGTCATATTTTAACTGTTCGTTGATCTCCCGCGTGATCCCTTGCCTGGTATTTCTTGCTTTTAACATTCTGGGAATTTCAGCACCCAAAAGCGGAGAATTTTTAAATTCTCCTTTAAAAGAAATGAGTATGCTTTCAATTTCCTGCCGCTCTGATTCCCCAATTTGGAAATCACCGTTTACAATAGATAAATCATTATCATTATTCAGAAGTATGTCAGTCATAATGCTTATTTTAAAATTTTGTTTAATGCTTGTTTATTAGCATTAACAATGTCGTTTTTAATCTGCATGATGGCCAGAACATCGGGCGACACTCCAATGGAAACCACTACCTTTGCCAGCTCATCACATAATTTCCCAAATCCCTCCTGAAAATTATTAAGGACCTCTTTCAGATTTTCCCCGTCACGGTTAAACTGAAAACCGGAACTATCAAACGTGAATTCAGATTTTTCATTCCTGAAGTAAATTTTTTCAACTTCGCTAACCGCTAAAATCGTGGCACTACCATCACCGGTTAACCCTACTACGACAATGCTCCCTTCTTTAGGATAAACTGTGAGTTGATTTTCTCCGTTTTCTACAATAGAATTTATAGAACAGTTCCAAATATCTTTTTTAGAATTTTCTAAAATGATATGGCAAATATTTTCCTTTACTGTTATGACCTTTCCATTTGCCACTTCTATAGGAAATCTGTTAAGTAATTGTTTTAAATTCTCCATCCCTGTATGTTTTCCCTATATCCATTGTTCTTCTGTATCCACCGTTTGCACTGACATTGATCTCGACTTCATCAACAAAATTTTTAGTATTTCTTTCTTCATATTTTTTGTCAATGACCTGTACAACCTGCCCGTGTTCTACACGCGGCCAACCGAATGAGGTTACAGTCCCTTTATAGCCGCCTCTTGTTTTTTTGTTTTTTAATCGGGATTCAGCATTTATTTTCAAAGTTTCTTTATTTAATCCCGCACTGAAATTCCATTGCTCAATATCTCCACCGTCCTCTCCAATTTCAACTCTTTCATAAGTACCATTGCTTTGCTTACTTTTCGCATACACTTTAACCTTTGCCTCATCCGGGAAAATATATTGCAGGTTATGATCAATGATATTTTCAGAGTACTGGAAAACAGGTTGAACCTTTGAAACTTTCTCATCAGAATAGATTTTTCCGCAGACCAGGCGTTTGTCCCTAAAAAAAGTATAAATGCCCACTTTTTCCTGAAGCTCGTTAAATACCTTTACAGCGGTGGTTTGTTTCATGGAAAAATCCCCGTACACTTCATCAATAGAGTCCAGCTCATAACCCGGTGCCACCGCCTCGATAATCTGTTTTACCGTTGCATTTTCAATGGAAACACTCGTTTCTTTTCTTTTGAGCTGCCACATTTCATCCTCACAGTAAATCTCATACGGGATATTAACCCGTGGTGACCTGGCCACATAGCCGGTAAACTCCGTAAAGAGCTGTCGGTTGTAACCCAGCTTAATTTCTATCTTATCACCAACTTTTATAAATTTTCCAAGGTGTTCCACAGGTTTTAACAGTCCGTTTTCATCATAATAATAAATCGCCTTCGGAAGCTTTACCAATGCTGTATCTGTAAAGGTCCTCCAGCTTTTTTTAATATTGAGTTCTGCTGCTGCCGTGAATTTTAATTTTCCAATCAGGATTTCAATACAGGGTACCATTATGGGGAGATTATAAATGGGGTTTTACTTTTTGCCTCCAATTCAAAAGCCTGAATATGAGAGTAACCTATTGACGGTGTTAATATCAGTTTGTGAATGCTCATATAATTAATACCAAGCATTGTTAACAGGGTTCCTTCGCACTCCAGTAAAGAAGTTTTAAGCTCACAAACCCTCTGAAGTTCTTTGACCTGCTCTTCCGGGTAATCGGTGCTGTCATAGTTGATGATGAGCCCCCTGATAGTTAGCTGCCAGTCATCCAGTGCGATGAGTTCCTCTACATTTCCGTCACGCCCGAAAATATCGGTTTCTACAATCTTTTTAGGCCGTATCGGCTCAATGGTGGTTTCGAGCGGAAAAGAATACCCTCCGAACTCTTCACCGGTTCCTTCAATATAGGAGGGCTTTAAGTCTATAAAATCCCAAACCGGAGTTCCCATTGCGGAAACTTTAGCGGCTTCATTATAGGTAGGCAGTACCTGAATATCATCAAAACCGTTGAAAAGCGCATCCGCAACAGTCTGCGTGGCAAAACCCAGTTTAAACGGAAAGTGCCGCCCCATTAGTTCTTTAACATTAATATTATAATTCGACATGTTCTCCTTCTTTGGCGTTCATTCTTTTATTTTCAAAAAAAAGTACCCATTTAAGCTGCTCCCATTTATTCCAAAAAGTATGGTCGTCCAGCTTTTCCGGATAAGGTATTTTAAAATGATAGCTTAATAGTGCGCTCACTTTACGGATGAAATCAAACCCGGCCTCCTTATTAATCGGAAGCCCTAAACTTCCCCCAGTTCAGCTTCTAAAAACTTGATAATTCCTGATGCCTGAATGGCTGCCGTATCGGCAATATCGCCACTCATTTTTAGCCTCTCATCACCACCAAGCCAGCAGTTATCCCTGATAAATTCCCCGCATTCCAGAATTTTATTTTGGGAATACATCGAAAGTGCGGTGGCTTTAATTTCCCTGCCCGGCGGTTTCAGATAACCGACAATCGGGTTTCCGTCCTTGTCTTTTACAGTCAGCTTGTGAAGCTTATCTGTTTTAAACTTTTTCTTCCATTCTGTGATCTGCTCCTGGGTAATATTTCCCTCTTTTGTTTCGATTGACATTTTTTTTAATCGTATTTTATTAGAAAGTTCTTTAATTGTATTCTTGGGGGTGAAGGGAATTTCAAGCTCCCTGCATACGTCCCTGAGTGTCGGGCGGTCCATTACGCGGCAAAGTCTATATCGTGAATATATAGGGGGCTTTCTACAACCAGAGCATCATTGCTTCCCGCTTCCGCCGACCTTCCATTCTCTTTGAACTTACAGCCGTAAAGCACATGACAGACCTGTAGCCCAGTATCATCTACGTAAGAAACCGTAATGGGAAAAGGCGGAATATCCTGCAACGTTTTTCCTTTAGGAAGCTTCGCCTGAATGGCATCTACCGTTTCACTCAAAAGGCCAATGCTTCCTTCGCAGATTTCATCGCCCTGTGTATACCCGACTGATTTGGTGGTTCCCACGACCTTGACCGGATCGATGGCGTCAGTTCTTTTGTATTCTATTTTGGTAACCCCCATAAAGGTGGCTCCTAAAGCAGTAATACGGACATTTCCGTAATTCCTGTATTTTCCGTTGATTCTTGTCTGAGTAACCATTTTTTTAATTATTGTTTAAAGGGTTTCTGAAACCTACTTTCAGCGTAATTCTTCTGCCAATAGCCACCGGAATAAAGGTTAACAGTACGATAAACTCGCTCGTTGCCAGTACATTCTGCTCCGGGTTGATATAGGCATCCACGCCGCCGCTTATATCACCGCTGGCCACCATTGGATCAAGAGAGACCTTGGTAATGGTTTCTAAGTCCTTAACCGTCTCCGGTGCCATAAACCCGGTATTTTCATCGACATATATACGGCCCTTTACTTTAGGGGTTAATGCCGCCTTGGCGAGTTTGATGGCCTTTTTTATCGTCCGGTTGTTTTCACCATAAGCAAAATCTGAGGTGATTTTAGCGCACGTATGCGTATCATTGATAAATATTCCGGCAGTTGAAGAAATCCCTCCCAGGTTAACAATAGGGGCAAAATAGATGTAGCCTCTTTCGTCCAGATTATCCAGATCCGTATCTGAATAATCACTCAGCTTATTACCGGAACTTAAAGCGGGAATAATAAAGGTGCTCTCACCGGCATTAGTAAGATTAAAATCATTAACCTGTTCCCCTGCATTCTGAGAAACAGCCGCCTTAGAAATCATTGCCGTATAATCTTCAACAGCTGCGTATCCTTTGTACAGCTCATCACGGGTTGACACTGCATAATCGGCACCGATCACTACGGAAATATCAGGACATTCATTTAAAAGCGTTCTTAAATTAAGAGCCGCCGCCGATGTTCCTGAAAAGCTTCTGCCTTCAATATAAATTTCTGAATAACGGTCTTTGTTCCATTCGGCGTCTGCCAACCCCTGGGCTTTATAAATGGCATCAATGCTGTCTTTATCAAGTCCAGTTTCTATGGTGGGCGTGTAATCTTCCTCAGGATTTAATGAAACCGAGACCTGAACAATTTCTCCGGCTTTGTCCCGTAATAATTTGGCCAGATAATTATTGTCCTTATCCACCATCTGCGTCAGGGTTACGCCCTGAGCCACCGGCATAAAATACACGGTAATGGACGGGTTATGAACGAAAAACCTTCTTAGTCTTTCATATACCAGAACTTTATAGGTCCGGTCATATTCCTGGGTGATGCCTAATGATTCTACTTCCTGAATGTTTTTCAGTGTATAAATATTTCCCAGCACCATTTCAGGGGTGGCAACGGCATTCATCACGCTGCCCGTAACCATATCGGCGGAAGAATTTCTCCTGCCAAGCCCGCCGTTAAGCTTTTGTACGATCAGTCTGGGACGCATCTTTTCTGGTTTTAGGGGTTTGAGTTAAATTTTCAATCTGTTTATTCGCCGCTTCAAGTTGCTGTTTCAGGCTTTCGTTTTCCTGAACAGCGCCCGAAAGTTTCTCCAGCTCGCCGCCCATTTCGGTAAGCAGGCGGTCTTTTTCAGCGTATTTTTCACGCAGGGAAATAACGGCAGTAACGGTATCGTCAGTGTCGGCGTTGGCCGGTTCATAATCCTGATCAAGATCACAGACAGAAAGTACATCCTGAATAATTCCTTCTAAAACTTTTCGTGCCGATTCAGAATGATGCAAAGCTTCCTGTAGATCCGGATCGTCCTCGTCCTGAGTCCCTTCACGAAAAAAGACCTCCGGCTTAGTTTCAAACCTTTTTAAATCGTGGTAATCCTGGGCCGCTTTTTCTTCAAAGAAACACTGTCCATTTTCTGAAATAAAAATTTTATTAGCTTCAGGGTATTTTTCAAAAAGCGCATTCGCTTTTTCCTGAAATTTCTTTATATGAGACATGAATTGATTTTTTTTAAGAGTAAACTGGCGGCGTGGGTTTCCCGTAGAAACGGGAAACCGGTGCTGCCAGAAAATAAAATAGATATAGAGTTAAAAAAAAGATTTCTTCTAATAATTTAGATAGCCTTTAATAGTGCTTCTTGGGCGTTTTCTCCGGCTTACTTTGAACCCCTCACGGCTACCGGTGTCATTGGTATTTCCTTCTATGGTATAAATAAATTGGTTATCGAAATTCTCAACGAGACCGGTATGCCCTTGCCCTTTGCCGAAATCCATAATAAAAACAGACCCGATTTGGGGAGTAGAGGATTTTATATTTTGAGTGACTTTATTCCAAGCGGCTAATACACCGCCTGTTTTGATTGCCGTATTATTAAGATTAAGCTGATTGGAAGCCAGCTCATAACACCAATATACAAAAGCCATACACCACGGGGCAGGAAAGGTTATCCCTACACTGGATAGATATGTTTTAACAGGCTCACCCCAGTTAGAACCGGGAGGGCTTTCTTGTTTTCCAAGTTGCGATACCGCCACCTCTAATGCTTTAATAGATAATTTCATAATGTGCATTTTTAAGCGTTATCAGAAATGAGGGCTCCAAACCCGTACTCCTGCTTTTTATCGCAAAGCCCGTAACCCTGTAGTCTGAATTCAGATTCCGGGTCGGCATTGGTGGTGTCCTGATATTCCGGTTTGTATAAGATTTTTAATTTTTCCAAGTGCCAGACCGTATTCGGGGTGTAGAAAAATGTAGAGGCATATTGATCGCCGTCTTCTTTTACAGAACCCCTTGCTTTAAGCTCCCCGGACTGAGAATACAGCGGAGCCGCGTTATTTTCCCACATTCTTATTTTATAGAACCTTTTGAATTCTCCCGTGTCTTTATCGAACTCCAGATTATCCCTGTGGTTGGCCGTTCCCGCCTTGTCAATTTTAAGGTCGGACCGGTGGTCGGCATTCAGGATCATATTCCAGAAATTGGGTGATTCTGAGGTATCATCATCTATGAGGTTCAATACTTCAATTTCGTTATAGAAATTAATGAGGTCCTGAAACGTAAGCCTTTTTCTGCCGTTAAAAACGGGGCCTGTAGTTCTGAGTACCGGCATAGCTCCGGAAACATGCTCAGAGGGTGCCAGCTTGTTCAGTACATAATCACGTATTCCGATTCTAAAGCCTTGGGAATGCTTAACGCGGACTTCGGATCTCTTGTCAAAAGCGAGTGCCCTTATTTCGGCATCATTGACTTTTGTCGGGTCCGTGTCCAGCTTATCCCAAGGAATAATGCTGTTTTTTCCGGTCATTGATTTAGCCGTGAACGGAGCCGTGTTATTGACATAAAAACCCACATTATTGATGAGTTTATTCTGGCGCAGGCCGTCTGCTGTTTTTGCTCCTTCCGGTGCCGGTTCCAGTGCCACCAGAAATTTATCATTATAGTTTTTAAATTCCTTCAGTAATTGCGGAGCCACAAATTTATTCAGGTATAACCCGTCTATTAATTCTGCCATTTTTATAAGTCAAATTCAGCGTTAAACAATTTTTCAAATTCCTCTTTGGCCTCTTCATTAAGTCTTTCCAGACCTTTCGGGTCTTTTTCCTGCCAATCGGAGAAGCTCCATTTTTCCCGCCCGTTTAACAGTTCGTGCCTGTCTTTATCCACAACCGGTTTTTGTCTTTCCAATGCTGCATTGGGATCAGGCTTGCCAGACATTCTTTCGAGTGATTTGGCCACCAATGCATAATTCTCAGCAGCATCTTTTTTCCATTCGTCCTTTTCCGCACTGGTAATCTTACCTGATTTCAAGGCCGAAGAAATAAGTACTTCCGCCTGCGTTTCTCTGAATTCTTTCAATTCATTTTCGAGCGATTCGGCTTTTTTTGCCTTGCCAAGTACATCTTGCAGATGCAGCTCAAATTCTTTATCCGAAGACAAGGCGGTTAATGTTCCCGCCAATCCTGCTGCAGCCAAAGCGGCGAAAATTGCTTCTTTTTTCATTTCTGTATGTTGATTTATAGTATTGTTAAAAGCAGGGTCCGGGTACAGGTTAAAGTAGTCAAAGACTTCCTCCGGGGTTTTATTCTGGATATTTTCGGCATCCTCCTGGTTCTTTCTTTTTTTTGTGGATTTGATAACCTTGTCACAGATTCCGAGTTCTAAACACTTATCAGAACTCAGCCAATGATCCTGCCCGGAATCAAACCAATTCTTTATGGTTTCTTCATCTGCCTTCGTTCTTTCTCCAAATATTTTTCCTAGCCTATCCTCGCAATTTTCAATCTGCTGGATTCCATTTTTAAAATCATTTTTATTTCCGAAACATCCTGAGGTTACGGCGTGCATCATAAAAAAGGCATTTTCGTTCATTTCAATTTCATCACCCGCAAGAGCGATTACCCCGCCCATTGATGCTGCCATTCCTTCCACAATGACTTTGGTATGCCCTTCTGAATTCAGGATCAGGTCATAAATGGCGAGACCTTCGTACACGGACCCGCCTCCACAGTGCATTCTTATGGTTAAATCATTATGGGCCGTTAGTGCATCTCTGAAAACCTGTTGAAACCTTTTATAGTCGAACTCATCATATTTTCCGATATACCCGTACATCCTGATTTCACTGCCTCCGGAAACCTGATTTTTGAGTTCATAATGAAAGGGTTTTTTAGACATTTCTTTGATTTTGATAGGACAAAGATTGGCTTAAAAACTCCCTGAAAAAAGCTGTCCGTTAGGGGCTGAATGCTTTCATGTAGTGGCTGTATATTTTTTTGCAGTCACTAACTGCCAGCTTCGGTAAGGTCCTTATATAGAGCAATTTTGTACATATATATAAGGAAATGGAAGGGAAGAAAAAGCTGTCAGGTGATGAGAAATATGCCATCGCACAAGATCTTTATCTGGAAACAGACAAAACACAAAAAGAAATTGCCGGGATCGTGCATGTCACGGAAAAGACACTCGGAAAATGGAAAGCCGAGGGGGAATGGGATATGCTTAAAAGTGCTTCCACAGTTACGGCCAGAAAGATCATTGAAAACCTTTATAAAAAGGCACACGCCCTGAGCGAGGACCCTAAAAGCAAGCCTAATGATATCATCCAGATTGCCAACAGCATTGAAAAGCTGTCAAACAAAAAAGTAACCATCAGCCAGATCATCAATGTATTTAAGGACTTTACGACCTACGCTTTCACTCAGGATGCAGAACTGGCCAAGGACATCAACCTGCTGCAAAAAAAATACGTAGACTATAAAATCGGGGAAAAATAATGTCGGCTCCTACCATCACAAAAAGGGATTATAACGAGTGGCTGGAATTCTGTTCACAGGTCCAGAACAGCGCTTCGGTTGCATTTAACGACACGGAAGAGTTACAGAAATTAAGGATCAAAAAAGCGTTAATGGACTACAATTATTTTGTTAAAACGTATTTTGAAATCTACGCCGATGCCGACTGTGCCGACTTTCATATTGAGTTTGCCAATGCCTGCCTTGCTGATCCCAATTTCTTTGGAATTGCAGAATGGCCAAGGGAACACGCAAAATCTGTTCACCTGACTATTATTATACCTATGTGGCTCATTGCTCACGGTGCTTTAACGGGGATGCTCTTAATGGGTAAAAATGAGGATGACGCCTGTAACCTTTTGTCCGATATACAAGCTCAATTACAATATAATAAGCTCTTTGCCCATGATTTTGGAGAGCAGTATAATTTCGGGTCGTGGGAAAGTGGAGATTTTACAACAAAAGACGGAATCCGTTTTCTTGCATTCGGGCGTGACCAGTCCCCGCGTGGGGCAAGAGAAAACGAAAAACGTCCGAATTACGGAGTGGTGGATGATGTGGACGACGATGATATCGTCCATAATCCTAAGCGGGTGGATAAGGTGGTTAAAAAAATATTGGGTGCCATGTATTTTGCCCTGAGCATCAAAGGAGCCCGTTTTGCGATGGGTGGCAACCGTATCCACCATAATTCAATCCTTGCCAACATCGTGGGTGATACCAAACCCGGTGCTAAAAAAAGAGAAGGCATTTACCATTCCAAAGTTAAAGCCATTGAAAACGGAAAGCCGGCATGGTGGCAGCGGTATTCATTACAGGAGCTCCTGCGTAAAATCATGAAGGCGGGACCTGTTCTCGCCAAGCAGGAATTTTTTCATGAAACGGATATTGAAGGAAAAATCTTTAAAAACAAATATTTCCGTTTCGCAAAGCTTCCGCACCTCGCCAAAATGGATATCATTATCGGGTATTTTGACCCCAGCTTTGAAAACAGCCAGACCTCGGATTTTAAAGCCGTAGCGGTATGGGGACAGGACCGGTTTAAACGCTACTGTATTAAGAGGTTTACCCGTCGCTGTGAATTGGAGGATGTTTTCCAGTGGATGATCAAGGTAGAGAAAAACCTTCCGCCCGGTGTGGGGATTATCTGGTACATGGAAAAACAATTTTATACCCGGCCCGTAAAAAAAGCGCTCAGACGCGCCTGTAAAAAATACAAATACCCACTCAGTGTCTTAACGGACGAAAGGCAAAAGCCCAATAAATACACCCGTATGGTCAGGATGGAGCCGGAATATTCCTCCGGTAATGTGGTCTACAATGTAGAAGATGAAAACGACCCGGATATGGTGGAAGGCAATTTACAGGTCAAGGGAATAGAACCGGGGTACAATACCCCGGATGATGCGCCCGATGCCGACGAGGGAGCGTGGTTCTTCTTAGATCAGTTTATCGTGTCTGATTCTGAAGATTGGGAAGAAGATTCCCTCGGTATGGGAAAACATGAAAGAAATGAAGATAACGCTTATTAAAAATTTTTAACAATGCCTTTTTTAACTGAAACCGACTACGAAGTACAGATCCGCAACTGGATCAGGCAGATTATTATTCAAAGAAAAGAAGATGTCCAGCATCAGGCCGAACTGGCTGCGCAGGCGGAAATGGAAAGCTACCTGAGACAGCGGTACGATGTGGCCAGGATATTTTCCGCTACCGGAGCCGGTAGAAACGCGCTCATTATCCTCTATATGGTGGATATCGCCATTTATCACCTTCATGCTAACACGGCGGGAGATGTGATTCCTGAGATGCGGATCATTCGCTACAATGCCGCCAAAGACTGGTTAAAAGCCGTAGCCAAAGGTGAAATTTCACCGGACTTACCGGAAAAACCGGACGAAGGAGAAAACAGTGAAGGCGGAACAGGAAACCAGATTATTGAGTTTGGAAGCAACCCCAAATATTCAGAACGCTATTAATCCCCTTTAAACAGTATTTAAATGAAATTAAAAATATCATCAGTCGCCGATTTTTTAACCAATACTTTCGGCGGTGCAAGAGATAAAAACTATGAGCGAGCAGTCACCCAGATGGTGGATGCCATTAAACGACAGCGTACCTTATATAATAAAGAAATTAAAGACTGGAAACTCGCAAAAGCACTGGCAATGGACCCCATACTGCCACGCCGGAAAATGCTGGTTGATATTATGGAGGAAGTTCTGGACGATCCGTTTATTTATGGGCGCAGCGAAACCCGAAAACTCAGGGTTTCCAATAAATCTGCTGCGATTGTTGATAAGAAAGGGGAAATTAATGAAGAAAAAACCAATCTTATCCAAAAGCTATGGTTTAAAAACCTGATCAAATACACCCTTGACAGCATATACTTTAGTTATACCCTCATGTACCCGAAAGAGCTGGACGAAAACGGTTTTATCAAAAAACTTTCTTTTGTTTACCGGGATCATATCGTGCCGGAAACAACAGAGCTTCTTATAAACCCGTATGATTTACAGGGTGAAAATTTTACGGAAGGAAATCTTAAAAAGTGGACGCTGTGGGTGAATCATGAGCATTCAATCGGGATTTTAAATAAAACAATCCCGCTGTGGATTTTTAAAAAGCATTCATGGCAGAACTGGGACGAGTTCGAGGAAATGTTCGGAATCCCCATGCGTACCGCAAAAGTGGCTTCTACTGATCCGCGCGTTAAAAATGAGGTGGATAAATGGTTAAAGGATCTGGGTTCTGCCGGATGGGCCAGATTCCCGGAAGGGGTGGAAATTGATATCAAGGAATCCAACAGCCGCGACAGCTTTAATGTATTTAACGAGAAAAGAAAAGCCTGTAACGAAGAGCTGGCCAATCTTTTTGACGGGAATTCAGAAACGGCAAAAGATACCGGAAGCCGCGCCAAAACAGGGGAAATTATTAATGGAACCCAGAAGCTGATCACGATGGACGATGAAACCTTTGTCATGTTTTTTATCAATGACGATGTTTTGCCCTGGCTCCGCGGATTGGGTTATCCTTTTGATGAAACCGACACTTGTATCTGGAATGACAACGAAAAATTAACCCCAAAAGAAAGACTGGAAATTTTTAAGGGGGTTAAAGATTTGGGGTATAAAATCAAAAAGGAACAGATCGAAACGGAGCTGGATGTTGAAATTGTCGGGGAAGTCTCAGGCGGTGAAACACCACCGCCGGCAGCTCCAGAAAACCGTCACGTAAATTTTAATCCGGGGCTGGCTGCCCCGGCATACATCAATAATACTGTTTTCAGTTTACCAGAAAATGTCAGGGATATAACTCCTGCAGAAGAAAATTTTTTACGGCAACTGTATGAAAATCCCGGAACGATCAATTGGAGCTATAACGAATTTAAAGCATCACATACTCCGCTCATCAATGCCATAAAACAGGGTTTCGGAAAAATAGACTTTGACTTTAACAGAACCGACCACCGCAGGATGAGAGCCTGGATGAATAATATACACCGTTTTGGTGTGGATAAAACACAGGCGGAAGTATACGAACTCAACCAGATGTTGAAAGATCCGGAGGTTAAAAGTTTTAACGATTTCAGAAACAAGGCAAAATCCATATTTCCAAACTATAAAGAATTCTACCTTAAAACGGAATGGGATCACGCCAATGCCTCCTCCAATATGGCGGCGCGGTACCTTGAAATGATGGACGATGTAGAGATCGCCCCCTATTGGAGATTAAATGCCATTATTGATGATGGAACAACAGTGATCTGCCGGGGTCTGGACGGAAAAGTATTTGATAAAAAAGATCCGGATTCGTGGAAATTTCTACCCCCGCTGCATTGGAAATGCCGCACGGATGCAGAGGATATTTTTGATGATTACGACGGGGAAATTACCGGCTTTGAAGATGCAGTCAAAACAGACCCGGATGGTTGGGCCCGAATGCAAAAGCAGGGATTTGATGTCAACTGGGGCGATAGTGACGAAATTTTTACCCGCTCACAAAGTTACCTGAGAAAATTACCGCAAGATTCTACGCCAGTTGATGTGGACGATCTGGGAGTTACCGATTACGGGCTTGCAGAATGGGCAAAAGTCAAAAAAAATGCATACCCCGAAAAAGCTGTAACGATCAGGAGCCATATGGATAAAACCGGAATGGCAAGGGTAATCACTTCTGAAAATCTGCCGGTTTGGGTAGATGCTGAAGTTTCAAAGCTGGATGATATGCAGTTTACCCAGATCAGGGAAACGTTAATGAATCCGGATGAAGTCTACTGGAGTGATTCCGGCAAAGTTCCGCAAACGGTATTTCTAAGGTTTTATGAGGATGGGGCTCTTAAAGTGGCCACCGAATCTGTCAGGGTAATCAGCTCTGAATTGATCACCGATGCGGATACCGCGCGTAAAGGTCTGCTGGTGAATATTCCAAAAAATAAGACAAAACAATGAACGGTTTACAGTATGCTTTAGATTTAATTGACCGCACCTTCTCAGGAGGAATCAGCCGCGCAAGAAATGAAACGCGGGGGCTGGATAATGCTGTCAATTCGGCTAACAATGGTATCGGCAGGCTGCGCGGCACAGGACAAAATACCTTCAGCAGTCTGGCTCAATATGCCAAAACCGCCGGAATTGCTATTCTGGCGGCCTTATCGGTGGGTGCGGTGATCAATTTCGGGAAAGAAATCACCGGCATTACATCCAAATTTGAGGGGATGGAAAATGCCATTGTCTTTGCCTCCGGTCAGGAGGGGGCAAAAAACATGTCTTTTCTGGATACTACGATAAAAGACCTTAATCTCAATATGGAATCCTCCTATAAGGGATTCCAGACGTTAACAGGATCACTTAAAGGCACGGCGCTGGAAGGACAGGCTACCCGTGATATTTTTGAGGCCGTTGGAATAGCAGCCTCTGTGATGAACCTGTCAGCAGAACAAAGTGAGGGAGCATTTCTGGCACTTTCACAAATGGCTTCCAAAGGGAAAGTTTCGGCCGAAGAACTCAGGGGACAGTTAGGAGAAAGGATTCCGGGGGCACTGGGAATTGCCGCCCGCTCTATGGGAATGACACAGGCTCAGTTTAATGAAATGTTAGACAGCGGTAAAATTATGGCAGAGGATTTTTTGCCCAAATTTTCAAAAGAGTTAAAAAATACGTTTGAGGGCGGTCTGCCGGCAGCGATGAACTCTATGCAATCTGCTATTAACAGGCAGGAAAATGCATTAACACAGTTCAAGTTGAAAACCGGTGAAACATTCCGCCCCCTGATTATCGGGGTACTGGATGCCGGAAATTTCCTTTTTGGCTTTCTCTCTGATATGATGAACTATACTGAGCCGGTAAGAAATGCACTTTCAGGAGTGGCAGAAGCTTTCGGGCCAGTATTAAATGCCATTAAAAACAACGGTTTTATTCAGTTTTCAGGAGATGCCAATTTTGCAAAATTGGCAATGGAAGGTATCGCCGGGGTGATCAGGTTTTTAACCCCGCTTCTGGAATTGCTTTTCAAAATTATCGGCGGTGTGGAATCGGCATTTAACTATGTCCGTAAAGCTTTAATGGAAAATATTACAGCAATGTATGAGTCGGGAAATGTGGCTCAGTTTCTTTCTAATATTATAGGGGTTCTAACATGGGTTTGGGAGCTTGTGGCTCCGGCGATCAGTTATGCAGGCGAAATACTGGGTGTTGTGATCGGGGTCGTTTTTAAAGCGGTAGACGCAATTCTCGGCGTTATCAATGCTGTGTTGGAATGGGGCAAAAAAACAGTCTGGGTACAGCGGTTGTTACAGTCTTTTGTGGGGGTGGTTCATTCCGTATTCAAAAGCATTAAGGATATCGCGGTTAATATTTTAGGCGGTGTGGGAGATTTGCTGGTGGGAATATTTACTCTTGATACCGATAAAATAAAATCTGCACTTTCTAAAGGGTTTAATGCGGTAAAAGATACGGGATTGATGATTCCCAAAGCCATGAAAGGGGCGTATGAAGGCTGGAACAAAGAACTGGAAAAACCGATTAATAAGGCGGTTAAGATCACCACTCAAAATAAGGTAACAACTCCCGCCGGAGTTTATCCTTCTGCCGGTCTGGCTTCTCCGGGCGGAAAACCTTCTGCCGCTTTGGACCCCGCAAGAGGAAAAGATGTAAAAGGGAAAAAGGATAAATCCAGAAATTCCTTATCAGGAACCGGAACCGGTGGGGAAGGTAAAAAAATGATATTCAATATTCAGTCTTTTGTAAAGGAACTGACCATTCAAACAACTACTTTAAAAGAGAATCCGCAGGAGATCCGCAGGATATTGGAGCAGATATTTAATGAAATGATTGCAGACATAGAAATTAGAGCCAATGCGTAGAGCGAACAATGCCCAGGAGCTTGACAGGCTCCGTGCAAAATACAGGAATTTTAAAAGAACGGTCCCACAGAAAGCCGCAATTACAATGGTAAATTTTTTTAAACGGAATTTTAACGTGGGCGGCTTCGTTGATGTTCCTTTTCAGAGATGGAAAAAAAGCACCTATCCCGGAGCAAGAACCACAATGGTGCGCTCCGGGAATACACGCCGCGAAATCAAAAAAATACAGGTTTCCGAGTCGCGTGTAGTGGTGGGAATCGGCAACCATAACCATCACGCAAAAATCCATAATGAGGGCGGGAAAATCTTCATAACCCCGAAAATGAGAAGGTTCTTCTGGGCCAAATATAAGGAATCGGGAAAGGAGTACTGGAAATGGCTTGCCCTTACTAAAAAAACACATATTGAAATCCCGCAACGAAAATTTATCGGCGAATCAAAAGCGCTTGAAAAAACACTGGACCGTATGATCGTAGCAGAACTTAGAAAAATATTGGAATGAGCATAAAAGGAATTGTATTCAAAGAAATATCCGGCCATTTGGAAGCACAGGTGGAGGAACTGATCTATATTGATAAAGACCGTGGGCAGGTTGAAAAGGAGAACATTGTCATGGTGCCAAAACCTGCCATTTTAATCGCTTTTATGCGTTTTGAGTGGTCAGACATCGGGAACGGAATTAAAGAGGGAAAAGGAATCATTCGCGTACGTGTAATTTGTGAGAATTATGCGGAAAGTTACACCGGAAGTATAGACCAGGAGCAGGCACTGGCTTTCTTTGACCTGAATGAAAAAGTGGATGCTGCTCTGGAAGGGTTCAGCGGTACCCATTTCAGGGAAATGAAAAAGGTTTCTGACGAGGACGATCTGGATCATAATAACATTATAGTAACGGTTTATGAATATGAAACCACCATTATCGACGATACGAAGGCCAACTGTTCTAAAATGGTAAAGGTAGATGCGGAGCCGGTTGTTAAATATGTTACAAAAGAAAACCTGCCGGAAAGGCAGGTTAATATTCAGTCGGATTTTATCTTATAAAACTGATCAGTACAGTATATTGATCGTTACTGGAGAATAATAAACAAAGGTCATCCTTATAATTATCCTCGGTATAAAAATCCATGAATTTTTCCTGATCACTAATTAGTTCCGGTACAACAATAAGTCTAACAGCTTGTTTACTTTCTGCAAACTCTATCTCCGCTTCTTTTTTTTCTCTTAAAGCTTCATCAAAGGTCATTTGTATTTTTTTTAGTAATTAATCTTATTTATAATAATCTTTTGAAGTAGTGACTACAATTTTTGACTGGCCATTGGTTCCAACGGATAGCGCAGCCACATCAGATAAGAAACGGGTGGTAACAGTTTCTCCGGGTTTGATGTCCTTAAAGTTAATCGCACGGCTCCAGAAATTTACATAAAATTTGATAATATTTTCTGTATCGCCTAACAATTCTAATTTTGTAATGATTGGTTGCACATACCCCTTAGCCCTCTTTCCACTCCAATGTATATAAACAACCGCAGGTTTAGTATTTCCCGAAGTAATCTGTTCTACATACTTCCACTTTTGATTTAAAACGTCAAAATTTGTTTTATAACTTTCATCATCTACCAATCCTATTTTATAAAGTAAATCTGATACAGCTTGGAAATTATCACCTGCTTCAATATTGGTTATTAAGGTCTCATAATCATTTCCCGCAGCGGCATAAATGTCATCAGTGGTCAATGAAGTCTGAGAAAAAATTGTAATGGGGAACAATAAAAGGAATAATAATTTTTTCATAGGTTAAAGGTTTTTATAATGCCCTGTTCTTCTTATAATAAGCCAGATCGTTTCTTTTTCCAATGGAAGATACTCATCTGTTAATAATTCTAAAGCATAATTGCTGTCATAATGCTTTTTGTCTGTATAATAAGCGAAGCGCTTGCGAATTCGTTCGTTTCGCTTAATAATTTTGTCCTGTTTTGTTTGTTTTACTTCTGCCATAATTACAAAAATAGGAAGTAATCTCATTACGTGCAAGTTGGCGTTATTTCCGGCCAATATATTTATAATTCCCATAATAATCGTTAAGCAAATCTATTATTGAAATAATAATACTATCTAATATAATTAGGGCTTTTTTATCGCTTACTTCGCCATCATTCATTCTAATCGGATTAGGTGTTTTCATAACCTTCTCATATAGTAACCTCAATCCTACTTTTAGTTCTTTATATTCAGTCTCTCTTCCTATTTCCTTTATAATATTAATTAGCTGAAGATACATCCACCTCCTGTCATTTTTCTGCAATGCTTCCAAGTCATTTATATGTTTCAGATAATCCATTCTCAAAAGTAACTAAAATTTAGCATTATGAAATACCGTAAAAATACGGGGATTTTTATTTCAAAAAATCACTACATTTGACCCATAATTTTACGATAACACAAGCGTAAGCTATCATTTGGCTACAGAAAACTGCGAATCTTCTTTAATGCCCAGATCGATAGACTTACGCCCGTGCCTTCATACGGGTGCGGGCTGAGTCTTTCTGGCATTTGGTTCTTCGCAGTACCTCTGTAGCAGATTGATTTCGGTCCCGCACCTTTTGCATTTCCTGAAATTCTTAAGGTGTGAAAATTTGTAATAGAATAATAAAAATAAATACACTGCTAACCTTATGAAAAGACATGATTTATCAGGCTAAATAAGCCTACCGTAAAAACCCCATACTAAAAATGTGGTATTCCCTGATTTGTGATTTACCACTTACTTTTAAATTCACATCAAATTTCAAATGCGTATGAAAAAAACTTACTTCAGTGCACTTACCTTATGCACGTTAATTCATCTTTCTGCCCAACAGGTTCAATGGCAGAAAGACATCAGATCCAATACACAGGATTTTTTAAGCCAGGTTACTACAACCATTGACGGACAATATTTAATAACTGGAAGCAGTATTCAGAGTAGTAAGCTTCAGACAGAAGGCAGTAAGCAGAACAATGGCTATGATTTTCATTTGGTAAAACTTGACCAACAAGGGACAGAGGTCTGGGAGAAATATGTATCCGGGAATAATCATGATTATTTATCGGCAGCCGTTACCACTCAGGATGGAGGTAGTCTTATTGCAGGAACCAGCTATTCAGGTAAAGGCTTGGATAAAAAAGAAGATTCCAAAGGAGGTTCTGATATTTGGCTCATAAGACTTAATGAATTCGGGGACGAACTTTGGCAGAGAACCATTGGTACCCCGCAGGATGATGAAGCCAGATCAGTCATACAAACTACTGATCTCGGTTATATGATTGCCGGAAATATTCAAAACCCTAAAAATGGGTTAGGTTCCAAAGACGTCTGGATTGTAAGATTAGATAAAAACGGGAAAACAACCGGAGAAAATATTATAAGTGGTGTTGGTTTGGATGAAGTTGAGAAACTCATCCCTACGATGGACGGCGGAGCATTATTGGGAATTTATTCCCGAAGCGGAATTACTAAGTATAAAAGTAATGCTCCCGCCCCATCGGCAGCCAATGTTACTTCAAAAAATACAGAGAATTACGGTGAAGGAGATTACTGGATTATCAAACTTTCAAAAGAAGGAAAAGTAGAATGGGAAAAGAACTATGGAGGAAAAGGAGATGACCATATACGAACACTTTCTTTAACATCCTCCGGTTATTTAATTGGTGGAGAATCCAGATCCGAAAGGTCAGGGAATAAATCGGTAGGAATAGAAGAAGGAACTGATCTGTGGCTTATTTCCTTAAATGAAAAAGGTGAGGAACTTTGGCAGAAATCCTACAATTTTGGAAACAGGGATATTCTGATGGGAACCAGTGTCCTTCATTCAGCGGATGATAAATCTTCCAAAGGAATTCTTTTAGGAGGTTACACCCAGGCAGAAGGAAAGATACAGACTGATGATGAAACTTTTTGGATGCTCTACCTGAACCCAAGCGGGGAAGAACAATGGAGAAAGCATGTAAAAGGAGAATCCAGGAAAAGAGAGGAAAGACTATCTGATATAAAACTGAATAGAGACGGCTCTATCATTCTAGCTGGAACCAGTGCAGAAGAGCTTGGAAAAGAGAACTGGAAGATCGTAAAGTTAGGAGATAAGCAACTTGACCAGTTGATTGAAAAGCAGGACATCAAGATTTATCCGAATCCAGTTTCAGATTATGCTTATGTAGAAATAGGCTCCCAATTCAAGGAAGCTGATATTATGCTGTATGATATGGGAGGAAGGCAGCTACAGAGTTTGAAAACAAAGAATAAGGTGACTAAGATAAACACTCAGAATCTAATTCAGGGGGCTTATCTGGTGACGATAAAAACGGATAATAATAAAACGGCAAGTGCTAAACTAATAAAGAAATAATAAACATCAAATGAGAAAAATATTAATCCCGGCTGCTTTGTTGCTGATCAATTTTATGCAGGCACAGCAGTCTACTACCAATGCAACCCTACCTAATATCATCCCGCCTTCCCCTACAGCATATGCACTGGGAAATTATGGGAATGTGCCTGTAGGACTTTTTACAGGATCACCCAATATATCAGTTCCTTTATTTACCTATAAAACAGGAAATATTGATCTGCCTTTAAGTCTTTCCTACTCATCCAACGGGATCAAGGTAGATGAACTTTCTACCAATGTCGGTTTAGGATGGAACCTAAATTTTGGAGGTGTCATTACCAGAATGGTAAGAGACCGGGCAGATGAAGCATCAACCCATATTACAACACCTGAAACGGTTAGCGGAGCTTACACTAACCCGGTAACCAATCAATTTTTGTATACGGTAGGAAATGCCACCGATGCTGTAGATACAGAAGCTGACCTATATTCTTTTAACTTTAATGGTTACTCCGGCAAGTTTTTTTATGATCAGGCTGGGCAGCCACATATTGTAGACCAGCAAGCTATAAAGATCGAAAAAACAGGCCAGGGCTTTACACTGACTGTAGAAAATGGTGAAAAATATTATTTTACCGAAACTGAGTCGACTGTTTATAGAAGTCAAGGAGACGGGCATTCCATACCTTCTGGTGCCGTGACTGCGTGGTATCTTACCAAAATTGCGAATCCAAACGGAGATGAAATTTATTTCAATTACGAAGCTGGTACACTTGCCGAATATACTTCCTCGGAGTCACAGACTTTAAGAGTTTCTGTGGGGTATCCTGGGACACAACCTTCCTGTCAGTCGTCAGGCTATGCCCTTGCTCCATCTACCAGCCCAATAGTTAGCAATACCATGCAGGTGTCCGGAAAAAGAATTACTTCTATCAGTAGTAATAATACAGCTGACGGGTCTGTTACATTTGAATATGAAGCTAATAGTTCTGTCCTTGATGTGGATGGAAATGTAAAAGTAAAAACAATCCGTCTCCTGGGCAGAAACGGGGAAATTGTAGAAAGTACTGGGTTTGATTATCTCAATACTGCTAATAAAAGAAATTTCCTCACCGGCATCACCTTTAAAGATCCCCAGAAAAAATACAGCTTTGAATATGATAACCCGCAGGATTTTCCAGAAAGACTTTCCAAAGCACAGGATCATTGGGGGTATTATAACAAAGCGTATAATGGCAATCTTGTTCCCAGGAATATCCCTGATTACGGGCTGTCAAAAATACCCTATGGAGGTGCAGATAAGGAGCCTAATCCTCTTTATTCAAAACTGGGAATGCTGAAGAAAGTGACTTATCCCACTAAGGGTTATACCGAGCTAGAGTACGAAGGAAATACCTATTGGGGCGAGAAAACCATTATACCTAATCTCTATACTAACTATCTCGAAGTAGAAACCGATACCCAAATTGATGACCAAACTGTTGAACATACCTTTGTTTCAGTAATGGATCAGCCCGTTACAATTAATGCGATGCTAACAGCTAATTCAATATCTCAATGCAGTAGCTTCGCAGGATCCGGACATTTTTCAGGGACAGTACAGATCAACCAGGGAAATATCTACCATTTAACAAGAGATAGCAGGACAATGAATATTTCTTTCAATGCTATTGCCGGAGAAACTTATACCATTAAGTTACATGCTGATTTTATGTGCAGTAATGTATCTGCTAATATATCCTATTTTCAGACTGCTCCACAGACCTTTTTTACCAACCTTGATACCGGAGGGGTAAGGGTAAAATCTACGAAAGACATTGATCCCGCTTCAAACATCCCCGTTTATAAGAGATATTATTATGCTCATAAAGATGATATTAACCATTCCTCGGGGCTTAAAGGCAATAAAACGTATTATACGGATTTGGTTAAATGGGAAACCGTTTGTTACGGTGGTCCTGGATCTGGCACTCCCGGAGCATGTAACGGTATAGTAGAAAACTCTGATATTGTCCTTTCTTCAAGCAGCCTAATGCCATTGTATGATACAGGAACAATGACCTGTCTTTATCCTTTTGTGACTATCAGCGAAGGGGGAGACAACTTTGAAAACGGTGGTGAAATGAAAGAATTTACCGTTCAAAGGGATGATCCCGGTTCCAATATATGGGGTCCCGGGGGCATAAACAGTGGTCCCTGGACCAATAAAGGCTGGAATAACGGTACTGAGCGGAGATCATTAACTTTAAGAAAAAATTCCGGTTCTTCAGTTTTAGATATTATCCAGGAGAAAGAGAATATTTATGAAAAAAATGATGCAGCCACGTTTGAGCTTAAAAATTTTATTGGTAAAAAACTCTATGATCCCGCGTGTGGAAGTTTTTCGCATCCTTATACGTGTACGGCAGCTGATGTAGGCATGCCTAATAACAAATGTACCGGATTAGCAGAAGGAACTTCGGTTAATCTTGCCAGTCTTGGAAATCTCAATATCAATGAATACAGGAATGTTTCTTACTGGCATTATTTAAAATCCCAAAAGACGACAGACTATTTAGAAGGTATTCCGGTAAAGACCGAAACAGAATATTTCTATAATAACCCTGCCCATTATCAGCTAGGCCGCCAGAAGACGACCTTTGCCGATGGAAGAATCAATGAAACCAGCTATAGTTATGCCTATGAAAAAGGCAACCAGCTAATGATCGGTAGAAATATGGTAGGGATTCCTCTGGAAACTGTCACAAGCCAGACTATAGGTACTGCCACAAAAACATTATCAAAAACAGAAACGGTTTATCCGGCATCATTACCTACTTCTGAGACAGGAAACCTGATCCTGCCACAGTTAGTAAAATCATATGATATTCCTAACGGAACAGCCACCTCTGAGCTGAAATATGATAAATATGATACCAATGGAAATATCCTTCAGTACACAGAAAAGACAGGAACCCCTGTTGCAACTGTATGGGGATACGGTAATACTCAGCCTATTGCCCAGATCGAAGGCATATCTTATGATCAGCTTGCAGGTTTAGGACTGATCTCATCCATTGTCACTGCGTCCGATAATGATGCCTCTGATCCAAATACGGAAGCAGCCTTGATCAGTGCTCTTGATGCTTTCAGAAATAACAGTGCGCTTAAAGGATACAGGATCACCACCTTTACTTATGACCTTCTGAAAGGAGTAACCAGTATTACCCCTCCATCCGGGATAAGAGAAGTTTATCTGTATGATACCTACGGAAGACTGAAAGAAGTAAGAGAAAATGATAAAACCGGAAATATCCTTAAAGAATTCAAATACAACTACAAACCATAAAAACACTCTTATGAAAAAATACTTAATAACAAAAATACTACTACTGTATTGGCTTTGTAGCTCGTTAGGGATGTCTTATGCCCAGACAACAGATACAGAGAATTATGTACAGTCCATAAGCTATCTTGATTCTACGAAAGTATCTGACCCATCTAAAAAGAAATCACAAACCGTTCAGTATTTTGATGGGCTGGGCAGACTCAAGCAGACGGTTAATGTCAAAGCATCTCCGTTAGGTAGGGATCTTGTAACTCCTTTTATTTATGACAATATAGGAAGACAGGCAAGGGAATATTTTCCAATTCCTCAGAATTCGTCTACAGGTGGTGCCATGTACCAGCAGGCTTCGGGAGCAGTTCCTTATCCTGTAGCTGACCCGGGGAGCATTTATGCAGGGGAAAAAATCTTCTCTGAAAAACAGTTTGAAAACTCCCCGCTAGACAGAATCCAGCAGTTGACCCAGCCAGGAACCGCATGGAGCACAAAACCTGTTCAGTATGCTGAAGGGACCAACAGGCAGAATGACAATGTAAAGAAATACGAGACGGTTACTTCGTGGGATGCAACCAATAAAATATACATTTCTTCCGTGTCTCAATCTTCATTTTTTACAGAAGGTCAATTGTATAAAAATACTACAACAGATGAGGACGGAAACAAGACCGTAGAATTTAAAAACGGCAGAGGGCAAACCGTATTGTCAAGAAAGGTTTTGAGTGATTCTGAAAATGCAGATACCTACTATGTTTATAATGAATATGAACAGTTGGCCTACATTATACCTCCCGCTGCTGCTATTGCCACACCAGATAATACAGTGCTGGACAACCTTTGCTACCAGTACAGATATGACAGCCGTTACCGTCTGGCAGAAAAAAAGCTTCCGGGAAAAGGCTGGGATTTGATGGTTTATGACAAACAAGACCGCCTGATACTTACCCAGGATGCGGTATTAAGAACAACTATAAACAGTTTTGGAGCAAGAGGCTGGCTATTCACAAAGTATGATCAGTTCGATAGGGTTGTTTATACAGGATTTTTCAGCAATACCGCTACAAGGATAGCGATGCAGACTGCTGTTAATAATATGGCTGCTAACCCAGGGAATAATGAAACAAGAACTGAGACTTCTTTCATGCTGAACAACCTGGTTATCTATTACACAAAAAATGCATTTCCTACCGGAAGCATGACCATTCTTACGGTTAATTATTATGATAGCTATCCAACGAATATACAGGTTGAAATTCCAACGACTATATTAGGACATCCGGTATTAACTCAGCCGGGTCAGGGAAAATCGAAAAATACATCCGGACTTCCTTTGGCCTCATACCTGAAAAATATAGAAGATGGCTCATGGACAATGAATTTCAATTGGTACGATACAAAAGGAAGGGTAATAGGAACTAATTCTATTAATCACCTGGCCGGTTTTACCAATACAAAAACAGAATATGATTTTGCAGGAGTGGTAAAGCAGAAGGTTACCGCTCATAAAAAATCGAGATATGACCAAGGTGAAGTCATAGTAAAGGAAAGGTTTGTATATGATGACCAGAACAGACTGAAGCAGCATTACCATCAGGTAGATGATAAACCTGAACAGCTTTTGGCTGAAAATACCTATGATGAACTTTCGCAGCTTGTCAACAAGAAGGTAGGTGATAATCTACAAAGTATAGATTACGATTACAATATCAGGGGGTGGCTGACTGCCATTAACAAAAACCAGATGGGTCTGCCTGATTTGGGAGGAAAATTGTTTGCTTTTAAAGCAAAATACAACAGCAAAGATGGTATTGAAAATCCTGACTCCGTTTTATTTTCTGGAAAGAATGTAATTCCCAGATACAATGGGAATATAGCCGAAATAGATTGGAGAAGTATAGAAACATTGGGAGCTTATCCTTCCCTTACTCCAAAGAGATACGGTTATGTTTATGACAAATTAGACAGATTAACCGCAGGATATTATCAAAACCCCAACAACCCGAACAGCATAGAAAATACGGAATCATTGACCTATGATTTGAATGGAAACATCACTAATCTGTACAGGACATCCGTAATGGAATATGGAAATACTACCCCAACGGTTATAGATGATCTTGTGTATACCAATGTTGGTAATCAGGCTGTAAAAATTAAGGATAACAAAGCAAATAGTACAGGGTATGAAGGTGCAGCAGGCGGACCAATAGTTTATGACGCCAACGGGAATATTAAAGTTATGCTGGATAAGCAAATTACCAATATCAGCTATAATCACCTGAATCTTCCAGATGTGATGAACATTGGTTCTGACCAGATCACTACGCAGATCAGTACAAAATACCGGGCAGATGGTGTAAAGCTCAGAAAAGAATTTGTTAAAACCACAATAGGTTTTTCGGGAACCGAAACCACCACACAGGTGACAGATTATTTAGATGGATTTCAGTATTTTAAATCTACTTCCAGCAGTACAGGAGGGAATGGTGATCCGGGATCATCAGAATCCTTTTCAAGAGCAATGGAGCCACAAGCTTATTCACTGGATTTGTTCGATGCTATGGATTCATCTGCCAAAATACCCGACCTGCAATTTTTTCCTACGGCTGAGGGCTTTTATGATTATACAAAAAATCAATATATTTACAATTACTCAGATCATTTAGGAAATGTAAGGGTAAGTTTCGCCAGAAACAGCGCAGGCGCTCTGGAAATTGTTGACAGCAATGATTATTATCCTTTCGGGATGAACCACCTGAAAACAGGGAATGCCTATTTCGGAGCGGGCAGTTATAAAAATTACAAGTTCGGGAAAAAGGAGTTACAGGAAACAGGTTTCTATGATTTTGGAAGCCGTATGTATATGAACGACGGGGTACGATGGATGAGCCCAGACCCACTGAGTGAAGAATTTTCAGACTGGTCGCCTTACAGTTATGCGTTAAACAATCCTATAAGATTTACCGATCCTGACGGAAATGCCGCTGTGGATGCAGTAGATGGCGAATGTTGCCAACATTTAAAAGGATTTGCCCTTACAATGATTGACAATGTAGCGGGGTCTAATTTGAGGAATAAGTACGGCTCCAATTCTCAATCCTATAGAAATGGGGTGAGTAACGGACATGGAGCATCTTTAGTATTAGGTGCCCTAATGGCGACAGATGGCATAGGAAGTATTGGAGGAGGAACAGGTGGATTAGCTTTATCTACTGCAGCTTCATCTACTGGTGTAGGTGCTGTGGCAGGAGGACCGGGTGCAGCTGTTAGTAGTGGTTTAATTTTGAAAGGAACAATTGAAGTAGCCGGTGCTGCCGCCATTTTCAAGAACACTCATGATAATATGAAGAGTGACGAAGGCACTGATTCATCAAACTCAAATAAAGGTAGAAGTGGGAAACAAGCAAGATTAAGAGAATTGGCGAATGAACCAAAATTAGGTAAAGCAGATAAAGGATGGCTAAAATCTGATATCAATAAAGTTGCAAAAGGAAAGAGAACGACAGTTAGAAATCCTCCGGGAAAAGATTTAGCACATGAAAGAGGCAGAGAGGCGGCTAAAGGCTATTCTTATAAGTATTCCCACTTGCAAGATAGATCTTTACATAGAAGACAACATAAGTATGATAATGGAGGGAGGAAAAATAAGGAAAGACCGGTGGAAGATGGTAAAAAGAATTAATAAACTATAATATTATGAATAATAAAGAAATTGAAAATGTTTTAAAATTAGAGCCTTTCAAAAGGTACGAATACTTTATTAAGAAAGTTGCTGATTTTGAACAATTATGGACAATTGTTGATGAAGAGGGAGATTATGCCATCTCCGAGGTTGATGATTTTAGTCTCATCCCATTTTGGCCTGCTGAAGAGTTTGTTTCTTTAGATTTGCAAGAAGGTTGGGAAGATTGCAAACCCTTTAAATTAACTTTAGATGATTTGAGAGAAAATATATTTGATATTATTAGTTCTGAAAACTATTTAATAAATGTATTTCCAGTAAATGGAAAATCTGGTTTTGTAGTGGATCTTCAAGAATTTAGTAGAGATTTGAATGAAGAATTAGATAAGATTGAATAAAATAAGAATTAGCGTATCATTTTAAAATGATACGCTAATTCTTAACTAAACACTTATGAGTAATGAATCAAGAAATAAAAGGGCTTATTTATAAGTTTGAAAATTTAGGCATTGCAAATTCTAGTGACGGAGCTTTGTTAATTGGCCATGTACCATTTAAGGGCCCGCAAGCTTGGTTAAACATTATATTTCCGAAATTAAATAATGAAGAAGTAGCTTTGTTGGAGGAAGATTTAAGAACTACCATTCCAAAAGAGTATAAAGATTTTTTAATGAATTTTAGTAATGGTTGCAATATTTTATCTTCTAATTTAAGTCTTTATGGATTAAGAAGACAATTAACTCGTGATCCAAAAGCAAATTCAAGACAGCCATTTTCGATTCTCACACCAAACAAATATGAGAGACCAGAAAATGCTAAAGATAGTTATTTTTTTATTGGAGGATATCAATGGGATGGTTCACTCTTATATATAGACAAGGATACTAATATAGTACATTGTGGTTCACCAGATGATGCTACTTCAAAAGTTCAGTGGGCATCTTTTGAAAAAATGTTATTATCTGAATTGAAGCGTTTATATACTTTCTTTGATGAGGAAGGAAGAGAAATTGATGAAGATGTTTCAACATTACCTTATTGAATACTAAAATGGGAAATAAAATTGAGAACATTTTAAAAATGTCAGAAAAAGAAAGGTATGATTACTTCATTAGAAAAGTGGCAGATTTTGAACAAATTTGGGGGCTTAATGATGAAGGCTGGGCATTACTTGGTGATAATGATGGAAACAGAATACTTCCATTATGGCCAGAAAAAGAATTTGCCGAGTTGTGTGCTGTTGATCAATGGAAAGATCATAAGGCTGAAGTAATAGAATTAGATAATTTTATAGAAAAATGGGTTCCTGGTATGACAAATGACAAAACATTAATCAATGTTTTTCTAACTCCAAATACAAAAGGAACTGTTATATCACCAGATGATCTTAATTCTGATTTACAAGAAGAATTAGAACAATATGAATAGATAAAAATTAGAATCTTATTATCTAATGATATATAACATTTTATAATTGATATTTGAGCCGCCCAATTTCGGACGGCTCTTTTTAATTCTGAATATCTACAAATAGCCTCAAAAAATTACTCCCTTATTAGTCTAGTCTAATAAGGGAGTTTAATTTAGTTCAACCATTATTTTGTATTGTTTGTATGGTTATGATTTTAAAAGAATTCGGATTCTATCCGATAGATAATTAACGAAAAAAATTGTGGGTGGCTAATGTGCCGAAAAATTAAGCTCTATCCGTTCATATTTACCCTCCTCATTCTGCTTTTCAAAATCGTATTGATAACCCTTCAGAAAATTACTGTAACTCTGTTTTAAGAGCCTTAAACCTTCTTTCCATCTTGGATCATTAAAACGGGTTTCATGGCTTAATAAATTCATTACACTGGCATAATCAAGGTCACCTTTTTTATTTTTCACTAAGAACCCGATTAACATTTCAAATAAATCTTTGTCCCTTTTTTTTACAGTATCATACAGGAATGCGTGGATCAGCTCCAGAGCTTTTGTGCTTCTTTCATCCCATGTTGGCTGTGTATCCCGGCGGCGTTTAATCCTGAGCTTTTTATCACTGTGCATTAAAGAGAAGCCCCCTTTTGAATTACTGCGGATTTTTCCGTACTCATTGAGTTTCTCTTGATGCTTTTCCATCTTGGAATGGGTTAATTTCTTAAGCAGATACGATTTACTTTCAACTTCAAGTGCCAGGGCAATTAATTCTCCCATATCACTGTCGCGCTCGGCTTCATATTCCCGTCTTTCTTTTTCCTGCTTATCAGTCTCAAGCTCTATTTTATAATTTAAAACAGCTTCCATTTCCTTCGCAGATAATTCATTAATAGGTTTTTCTAAAAGTTTATTGATATTCATAATTGTGGTTTTAAAGTTGTTTTATTTTAGTTCATTTAGTTCTTCCCTGTAATGTGGAAAGTAGTTCAGATAATTTTCTGTTTCAACCCACAGATCCAGATCCGGATCATGAAAATACTGGAACCGGTCTTCCCCGTAATGCATCACGGGTGGCTCCCAATTTTCATTCTCCACCCATTCATACGCTGCCAAAATTCTTGGTGTTGTAGAATTGGCTTTCTCTTCCATGTATAAATGGATTTTTACACGTTCTCCCCATTTTAAAAACCGGACAAGGCTGTCCAGCTGTAAAACCTTTAGTAATATATTGTTGTTCATTGTATTTCTATTTTGTATTATTTTCTGTTCCCCAATAAAGATTAGCTTTTTCTTCATTGATCATTAGTGTACCTCCCGGACATCTCCCGGAAATAATGGCCTTTAATCCTTCTGCCTGAATAATGATTTTTGCCAGCTTTCTCCATGTTGTTGCCAGCGCATTGTCCGGCAAACCTTTTACCTCGTGACAAACCATTATGATTAATTTGTTGGGATGGTTCTGTTTTAATTCTGATACCATCTTCCTTGTGATCTCGTCCCTGTAAATTGTTGAATTATCTATGAAAATGATCTTAGCACATTTTCGGGAGCTAAAACGAGCCAAAAGGTCTGGCCACGGCTCGTAATCTATGATGTGAAATTTTTTGTCTTTGTCTGATAACCCCGCAAATTTCATGGCGGCAATAATGTCCTTTGATAATCCCTCTTCTGCGGATATATAAAGCACTTTTCCAAATGTGGTAAGGTATTTAGCCAGCATCATGGCAAAAGTTGATTTCCCGTTCTTTTCTCCTCCTCCTAAGTACCAAAAACCGGTGGTTTCCGGTTTTCCAAAAGCTTGAAGCCAAAGTCCAGTAAATTCAAACAGTTTAAACACAATGGAAAACGCTTGTTTTACTGATAGCGCCTTCATTATTCCCTGACTTTTAAAAGTGTTTCTAAATATCTAAGTGATTTGATACGCCCGCCATGTTCCCCTTTCTGCTTTCCTTCAAAAGGATTCGCAACTTTTACCATACATTTTTTAACCACCTCATTCACTTCATTTTTATTTTTCAAATTGATGTAGGCAACGTCCCCGAAAAGCTTTAAGTAAAATTCTTTACGCTCCTCAGGATTTTTAGGAACCAGCGTCACAAAATCATCAGAAAGACGGCTGAATATCTCTGCAAAACCTACCTTGTGATTATTGATGCCTTTCGTAATTTTTGCGCGCAGTCCATCGGCTCCCATTGCATACCACGTACAATTATGCTTAGTGGCATTCATTATTCCTTTTAATTCCAGATAAGCGTTGTATTCAAGGTCCCCAAACTCATCCACGCAGACAAACGGGTTTTCAATGATATTTAAGGCGTATTTTACCGTTTCCAGAATATCATAATACTTTCCGGTGGTATCACAGCCTAAAGAGGCAGCTAACTGTTTTACAAAGCGTATTTTAGTTTGAGACTGAGAACAATCCACGTAAAAAGCATTTTTCATTTTAGAAATAATATCTATGGCGCAGCGTGTTTTCCCGATCCCACAGTCGTCTACCAAAATCATTGATGTTCTGGTCGCCTGACAGAAATTGAAATTGTCTTCTAAGGCGCAGTAGATTTCGGTTCTCACCAATTTCATTTCATAATCGTTCTTTGCCGTTTGGAATTTTGAACCGATATTAAGCCACTGGCCAAATGACAAAATATCTTCCGTTTTTCCATCCTGTAAAGATTTGTAAACGCTCAAATCTATTCCGAGTGATCTGGCATAAGCGGTATCATTCCCCTTGAATTGGTCCCTTCCGCTAAACATAGAAGAAAGGATCTTCTGTTTTTGCTCTGTTGTAATTAAATCTTTTGTAGTCATATTTCTATTGTAATTTTGGTTTTTTTAAAAATTTGAGGCCCAGCTTCTCACGTTTGATGTATCACGGTTGTGGTTGTAAGCAGTTTCCTCAGCCTCGGAGAAAACTTCCTCCGGTGTATTATTGTTAGCCGTGTATCTGTTACGGCCTGCAATCTGGAATTTGTTGTTCAGTGTTTTTTTACGGTGGTCAATAACAAGGACCTGATCAATTTCACGTTTACGCTGGGCCATGAATTTGTTAACCGTATTTGAGTAAGCACTTGCTAACTGGCGATTCAACTCGCCCTGTTCATCTCTTTCATGGATTGATCTTGAATATTCCGGATCTGGAACCAGATCGCAAAGCATAATATCGTCATAATAGATCATCGCTTTTAAAACATTCCCGTCGTTCCCATCAAGCCAGTAAATCGTAAACTCTTTACCTTCGACATATTTCAGAAGCCTTATTAAATCATCGTGGAGTGCAATTTCACCATCCATCCCCAATACAAAAGTTGTATTTCTGAACTTGATAATTCCGGCATTGCAGCTTGACTTTTCAACCTTGCCAATGTGCGGGAGTATAGCTGTCCAGTTGGTTGCCTGTGTGTTTTTGTTCTGCATTTCACAAAATACCTCCCAGCGGGTTTTATCCTTATGAACAGAGTGAGGCATATTGTTCCATGTTTCAATATCGCTGAGTGACTGGTCAACAATCGTATCAAAAGGGATAATAATTTCTTCTTCTCCGCTTTTCTGGTTATCTTCCTTCAGGGCGTGCGGCCTTGCCATCCATCCTAAACGGCTCTTTTCATGCCTATACCTTAATTCCTCAAACTTTCGCTCAATAATTTTTGACCTTGCCCGGTTTTTATAAATGTTCACCCGGTCAAACATTGCCCCATTACGTAAGAAAGTATCCTTAAATCCGCTGTTTAATGAACTCTCGCATTCCAGCCCCAACGGAAGGTTAAAGCCCCATTCTGAGTAGTTTCTGACCATTTGACGATAAAAATCGATGATGATCCCTTTTTTATCCTTTCCCCAAACCCAGCACGTCCACGCTTCCGACCCTACATCAATACCCATATAGAACCATGCACGCTTCCTGTTTTCATTATACATAAATGGAGGTTGCCTGTCGTCAATGGAGATGAGTGTACCTGCTTCCTTAATTTTGGTCAGCTTATGTGCCGGTGTAAATTCTTGCATTAGTTTCTGGCGGTCACCGGAACGCTTGGCAAAGGTTCCAATCTTGTTTTCCCATTTCCCAAGCCATGCGATAATGGAATTGTCTGCCATTTCCCTGAAATTTGGATTAGTACGGTCATATTCTTCTGCGGTATCTTTATTGATAATATCAAGCTCACCGTTTAAAAAAGCCTGATATTGATCAGCAACCTCGGTGCGAGAAGGTTTATAATCCTGTCCTGCGAACATATCATTCAATAAGGCCATCATTTCGTCTGTCATTAATTTCCGGTTCTGGTTTTTCAGTTTACCGGAAATAAGGCTCTCAAAATTGTATCCGTTATCAAAAGAATGAAAGAAAGGTTTCCAGACACGGTCAAACCCTCTTTGAGAGGAAGGTATGGTGTGGGTTCTGTCATATACCTTAGGCAGGAACTCATTAAAGGTGATAATATCTGTTATAATAGAAGGCATTAATCCTCGGCCCGATGTTTTTCTTAATTTTTTCCACTCCGTTAAGCGGGCCTGTCTTAGCCTCTCGGCAGCAATAAGTACACTGGCATTGGTAATGTATTCCTCCTTGAAGCTTTCTTTTAATGGTGATCCGTCCTCAAACCTGAAATCAGTATAATAACGTACAGCAGTGGAATCAAATTCAAAAAATGATAGTAAAGGGTGTCTCATTTTACGGGGATCACCCATGCTGTCTTGTACATTTTTTGAAAGGCTGTCAAAATCAATATACATCTGCCTTCCATTGCCTCCTTTCTGAACTTTTTTGATTCCGTAAGGCAGATTTTTATATCTACTAATTTCGTTTTTAAGTGTACTTAAACAATTGTAATATTTTGGGATAAGCTCGTCTTTCGTAACTACTAATAAATTTCCCCATTCGTGTGGCATAATCTTTTTTTAACTCGTTAATTAATCTATTCTAATCTGTCTGTAAGCTTTTTCTGTAGTCCAGAACAAACCGTTTCCTGTTTTCTTGTATTTTTTCCATTGCTTTCAAGGCTTCCTTTTCGTTACGCTTGTACCTCTTGCGGGCTGCATCAGAAGAGACACTTAATAATTCTCCCAGCAGCTGGTAATCACCATAATTAATTTTCCCTTTTTCTTTATTTTCCATGTCAGAATCAATTTTTTATTCTAAATTTGTTCAAATGTCCTGACAAAGATATACAGAACTTTCTTAATTACAAAATAAAAATGCAAGAAAATACAGAAATTTCGTCACGATTACAGATGATGCTTGATCATTTAGGCGTTAACGCCCCTGAGTTTGCTAAAAAATTAGAGTATAACAGGCCCCAGACCATCTATGATATATTGAACGGTAAAGCAAAACCAAGCTTTGACTTCTTTCACAGGCTTGAGAATTCAGAATATTCTGACACATTCGAATACAAATGGGTTATAGGAGGGAAAGGTGAAATGCTGAAACACAACACTGTCATAATCCCTTTCAATATTAACCGGAAAACAAAAGACGGTATTATTGAAAGTCAGGAAGTTCCGTTTTATGATTTTTCAGCCGTGGCTGGCCTTCAGGAATTATTTGACAGTGGTACTCCACATAAGGTGCTACAAACCATTAAAATTCCGAACCTTCCAAAATGTGACGGAGCCATTAATGTAACCGGTGACAGTATGTATCCGTTGTTAAAGTCTGGGGACATTATCTTATATAAACAGATCACCGTTGACGATATATTTTTTGGTGAAATGTATTTGTTAAGTATTCTGACTAAGGGGCGTGAAGAGTATGTCACTGTCAAATATGTACACAAATCTGATTTGGGAAATGAATATGTAAAGCTTGTCAGCCAAAACCAACACCACCAACCAAGAGACTTTAAAGTAAGCGAAATTTCAGCCATAGCTTTGGTGAAAGCAAGTGTTCGATTCAACACAATGTTTTAAACTGCTGGTATCCAGTAGAGTGAGCTAATGTGCCGATGTCCCTATATATACCTGAATAATTCAAATTGATGCTTTTTAGGTGTTTTTTAGCCCTTATATATGCATGGATCGAACATCAAAAACATAGATTTGCGACCCCAAATGCGACCCCAAATGCGACTCCAAATCAAAAAATAGCATTTTTAGATGTAAAAGAATGGAATACAGAAAATCCGTTGTCTTTTTTTTATTTGTATAATTTTAAAACCTTTTCTAATATCCAGAAACGCTTTATAGCAAGCTTTTTAAGTGAAATGGTAATTTTTCATTTTTAGGGAAATAAGAAGCCCCGAAAAGGGGCTGAATGATAGTTAAAATCTTATTTCGATAGTATTAAAATGGTAATAAATGGTAATTTTCGGCGTTTCGTTTTTTCTTATTTCGAGTTAATGTTATATTAGAAAACCTTTTATTAATAGGCGTTTTGGACCTTTTTTAACTTCTAACTAATTTTGCATTTTCGTTTTAAGGGGAGTAATTTTCTGATAAGTCTTTCCATTTTTCAAGTTTTGGTCCAGTATAAATATTTTCATTGAGAAAATAAGAAGTTTGATCATTGATGTTATCAATAAAAGTCTTTTTTATCTGATACCAGTCTTTCTCAATTAAGAAATATGTTTCCTTATTATATATTATTTCAGAACAAAAATGATTTAACAGTTTATCTTTGGTTAGTAGTTGTTCGTTTTCATCAAGTGTTTCTAGATTTGCAGAATCTATTATTTTTTTAAACTCTTCGAATGTTAACAAACCTCCACATATTTCTACAATTGTTAATATTACTTGTTGTATTTCCCTAATCGTACCATCCAACGAAATTTCTTGTAATTTTCTTTTATAATAAAAGCTTAGTTTTGAGGTAGAAGCTTGAAAATATTTATCAAATTCCTTATTACTTATTTCGATGCTGTAGAAATCCTTGGTATCACAATAATTTTTATATGTTAATTTTATTAAGTCCTCAAACAAGTTTTCTATTAGAATATTTTCTGATTTCGGAACTTTATTAACACTATTTATTTCAACAGTATAATCCTTTGTCAATAAATATTCACATTTTTTTATAATATTTAAAAGCTCTTGGAAAGAAATAGATTTTTTTAATGAAAATGAATTTTTTGCGATGCATATACTATCATTTTTAAGATCTTTTGCTTTGAATCCAAATGTTTTTATTAAACTTTCTTTAGTGAGTAACGCATTTAGTTCATTATATATCTTTCCAAAATTATCATTTTCATATAAATTATAATCATTTCTAAAAAATTTAACTTCTCCTTGAATTCCCCCCGTTAAATTTCTTTCTTTTGTTGATTTTAAAGCCTTATCATCAACCTTTACTATTCTAGCTAAAATTTCTATTCCAAAATCATTTGTTGCAACTTCCTGAACAGTTACATGTGCATATCCTCCTGTAGAAGCAAATATTTTTTTTGTTTTAATATTTTGGAATAAAATAATATAACTTTCCGAAGTTGATTTATTTAAATTTAATATTTCCTGTTCTGCTTCTACAACATTCTTTATAAAATCTTTCCATTTGACATCGCTAGTTGCTTTTTTATAAAATACTTTTATATCAAATGAATCGCTAATATCATTTTTTACCTTTTGCTCTTTAAATTTCCTAGATTTAAAGAATTTAGATAAATATGTAAAGTCTACATCTTTTATTAATACTTTTTTTGTTCTTGGATGTTTTTCTCTTATTTGTTTCTTTAACAAATAAATGCTATTTTGAATTTTTTCTGACATTTGTATGGCTTTAGTTAATTAAGAACCAAATATATAAAAAAGGATTTACTCACACTTACGGGAAACCGTAGTCTCAAACATCCTGCTTACAACCTCCCCAACACCTCCGCACCTCTAAAACATTTGCAAAACAAACCTCCCGACTTCTCCAGTGGTTCCAAACACTATTGTTTACCACTTCCAGAGATCTCCGGAAGTCTCCTACAAGTTGCGGGGGATTTCCGTATAGCTTCGGAGATTTATTTCGAGGGTGTTTGTAAGTAAACAACTTTTTTATATATTTGGTTCTTAATTAACTAAAACACAAACAAATGAAAATTGCACTCACGAAACTGAGTACTAAAGATTTTGCGACTTTGGCTCAGAGAATTATTGCCAATTCCCAAACCGGAAAATATCTGTTATTACCTGAACAGTCCCGGATTGGCAGAGAATACATATAATAAAAAACCCTCTAAAAAGAGGGTTTATATCATTAAGGATTAGAAATTACAGGTTTACATCCACATAAGCAGTCTTCAAGGCCGGACAACTCATCACATACCCCTATTGCGTCACATCTGTAAATGAATCCAATCTTACATCTTGGGGTACCGCTACCTCCATTTACCTGCTTTAACTGTTCTCTCGAAACCTTTTTTAAATTTTTCATAGTAATTGTTTAATTTGTTTGAATTTCAAATATAACAATATTCCCTATGTGAAGATTTATTTTTTTACTTTTTAAGTAAACCTTAACTTTTAGGCCTGATCACAAAAAAAACTCAGCATACCGCCGAGTTTATTTTTTGAACCATTAAGAGGATTTAAGTAATCAAGAGTAGTTAAGAAAACCTCTTTGATGTTTTGTGAAGCCTACTGCTTACTATTCTTAACACCTTAAACCTTCTTAATGGTTCAAAATAGAGTTTAAAGCTTTTATTTTCTATAATTTCTCGTATTCTTTCAGAAAATTATACGTGGCATCTTTTAAAGATTTTTTTAGATTATTCTTTTCGTCTCCGCCACCGCTTTTACGGATTCCTGTGGTTTGTATTTCTTTGTTGTTGCTGATGTTTTTATAGTTCACCACTGTTTTCAGGGTCGCTACAGAAAAACCGAAATGCCAGTTTATTTCCGAAATATCAGCATCGAATACCAGAGCATCTTTATCCGTGATTTCTTCGGAATTTTCAATGAATTTTAGTTTTACATTGGTCTCATTGGCAAGTTCATTCAAAGATAACTGGAAGGTTTCTTTTACGTTGGGCTGAACCACACCGCCCAGTACAGTTCCATGCATTCCCGTAAAGTTGATCAGGGTCTGGCTTTTAGGATTCAGTTTGAAATAGATAGGTTTTTCTGCATAGAAATTTTTGTTCAAACTGTTATTCGTGTAATTGTGGGATGTTCCGCAAGCTGTTAAAGCAATTGTTGCTGCCAATAGTAAAAGAAATCTGAAAATTTTCATGGTTTGTTTTATAAAATTACTGACCAAATATATATAAAAAAGGAAGATAATTATAAACGGCGGAGACCATAATCAAAGAGTTTCCAACCTTTTTCCAAAACAAAGCATCTTTACTATAAAAGATCCCTATGAAAATTACCATACCAAAGCCATGTCATGAAAACTGGGAAACCATGACTCCTGACGAAAAAGGAAGATTTTGCTCCGTTTGTTCCAAGACAGTCCACGATTTTACCAATTCCTCAGATGAAGAGCTTATCGGCGGCCTTACTTCTGGTGATAAGATTTGTGGAAGATTCAGAGATGATCAGCTGGGGCTGAACCTGAATTTTTCAATTACCGGTAAAATTGCATTAGGCCTATTGGGCGTCAGTGGAATTTTGGCAACAGCAAATGCCCAGGAGGTTAAAAATGAAAACATGAAAAGCGTTGATAAGCTGAGAGGGCTTAATATAAATCAGCAGACAGATGATTCCATATACAGGAATAAAACCATCCGTTTGGGAGCGCCGCTTTCAAAACCGGCAGCAAAGCCTATTATCCTGTTTAATAAGAAGAGGATTTCCCAGGCTGAAATGCAGAAGCTAAACCCAGATAAAATTAAAAGGATTAATATTCTCTCAGGAGAAGGAGCCGTAAAGCTTTATGGAAAGGAAGGCGAAAACGGAGTCATTGTTATTGAAGGTAAAAATTGAGAAGTATTCATTTTAAAATATTTCCTTAAAACTCTTACAGGGTGAGTGATAAATAATAGCTGCGGCAATCGAAGATTGCCGGAGCTATTATATGAATCTAAAAAGAAAGTCTTATTTTTTCACCGCTGCAATAGCGGCTTCATAATTAGGTTCATGTGAAATATCATCCACCTGCTCTTCATAAATGATTTTTCCCGAAGGATCAATAACCACTACAGCTCTGCTCAAAAGGCCTTTCATTACAGAATCTGTGATCTCTACTCCATACGTCTTCCCGAAATCTGAACGGAAATCCGAAAGCATCACCACATTCTTGATCCCTTCCGCACCGCAGAATCTTTTCTGGGCAAAAGGAAGATCTTTGGAAATACAAAGAACCACTGTATTCGGAATATTCCCTGCATCTTCATTGAAATGATGTACAGAAGCCGAGCAAACCCCTGTATCAACACTTGGGAAAATATTAAGAATAACATATTTTCCTTTATACGAATCCAGAGTCTGATCTTTCATCGTCACATCCGTAAGCGTAAACTTGGGTGCAGCTTTATTCACTGCAGGTAATTTGGAGTACGTGTGCACAGGCTTTCCTCCCATCAGAACAGTATTCTGGGCGAAACTGAATACTGAGAAAAGGAATACTGTGCTGAAAATTAATCTTGATACCATGAATTTTATTTTTAAACAAAATTATTCTTTTTTTAGTACTCGTTCATTAATTTTAATTCAAATACCCGTCAAATAGAGCAAATCTATCGGCAGCCTATTTTTTTTACCAATTGTAACATCTACCTTTATTCTGTAAAAGGCAATTTTACATTCAAATTATCAAAAAAATAAAATTTATGGATTCAGTAAACAAGCTGTCATTGCAGGATATCTTTAAAAGTGAAAATGAAATTCCTGAAGAATATAAAGTTCCCGAGATCCACCAGAAGGTTTACCTTCTGAACGGAGAACTGGTAGAGTGGAAGGGGGAAGTTCAGAATATCTATTCGCCCGTCTGTATTCCTACAGAAAATGGGTTGGAAAGAAAACTTCTGGGGAGTGTTCCTAATATTGGCCCAAAAGAAGCGATGGATGTCCTTGAAGCTTCCGTTAAAGCCTATGATAATGGTCTGGGAGAATGGCCTACCATGTCTGTGGAAGAAAGAATTAAATGTATGCAGAAATTTGTATACCTGATGATCGAACAGCGGGATCTGGTGATTAAATTACTCATGTGGGAGATCGGGAAAACCTTAGCGGATTCAACCAAAGAATTTGACCGTACTGTAGACTACATCAATCAAACCATTGATGCGCTGAAAGACCTGGATAGAGAATCTTCCCGTTTCCAGGAGGCGGAAGGAACCATAGCACAGATAAGAAGAGCTCCACTAGGGGTGGTTCTGAGCATGGGACCTTTCAATTACCCTTTAAATGAGATTTTCACTACGCTGATTCCGGCTCTCATTATGGGAAATACCATTCTCTTTAAGCTTCCTAAGCATGGGGTTCTTGCTCATTATCCATTATTGAATGCCTTTAAAGAAGCTTTCCCGAAAGGAACGGTCAATACCCTTTACGGAAAAGGTTCGGAAATCATTACCCCGATCATGGAAAGCGGAAAAGTAAATGTTCTGGCCTTTATCGGGTCCAGTAAAGTAGCTAACGGACTAAAGAAGCTGCACCCTAAAGTGAACCGTCTTCGCGCCATTCTCAGCCTTGATGCTAAAAATGCAGCTATTGTTACTAAAAATGCCGATCTGAATGTCGCAGTAAGCGAATGTATCCTGGGAGCATTGTCATTCAACGGGCAACGGTGCACGGCACTGAAGCTTATATTTGTGCAAAAAGAAATAGCCGAAGAATTTACCCGGAAATTAAGTGCCGCTGTTTCTGCACTGAAGCCAGGCCTTCCGTGGGAAAAAGACGTAAAAGTGACTCCGCTGCCGGAAGTTAATAAGCCGCCTTACCTTAAAGAATGTATAGAAGATGCGTTGGCAAAAGGTGCGAAAGTTTTAAATGAAAACGGCGGCTTTACTGAGGAATCTTTTGTTTTTCCTGCAGTGGTTTATCCTGTCAGCAGCGATATGAAGTTGTATCATGAAGAACAGTTCGGACCGGTGATTCCTGTGGTGCCATTTGAAGATATTGAGGAGCCTATAGATTATCAGGTAAATGCCTCTCATGGAATGCAGGTGAGCATTTTCAGTGAAGATCCGCAGGAAGTTTCCAGATTAATTGATCCTTTTGTGAATCTCGTAAGCCGTGTCAACATCAATTGCCAGGCACAGCGTGGGCCGGATGTTTTCCCATTCACAGGAAGAAAAGACAGTGCAGAGGGAACGCTTTCTGTTTTTGATGCGCTCCGCTCATTTTCAATCAGGTCTCTGGTAGCTGCAAAACTGACAGATTCCAATAAAAAATTATTAAATACAATTGTAAGAGAACATGATTCTAACTTTTTAAGCACTGATTACATTTTTTAGACAGTTTTTAATTCTATTTAAATAAAATAATAATCCTCAAGAAATTCTTGTTTTTTGAGGATTTTATATGAGTAGTAAAGTTGATTGAGTAAACTTTGAGTCAGAAATATAATTGTATTAAAAATCTGTAACATTTCTTTGCATTTCAAACTAACTCTATAGAGCCCGGAATCATGAACTCATTAGAGCAGGAATTTTTAAATAAAATTGAAAAACATAAAGGAATCATTTTTAAGATTTCCAAAATGTATATGTCCGAAAAAGATGACCGCGACGATCTTTTCCAGGAAATAACCTACCAAATCTGGAAGGGATATCCGCATTTCAGAGGGCAAAGTGAATTTTCTACGTGGCTGTACAGAATTGCACTTAATACAGCTATTATTTTTCTGAAAACAGAGAAAAAAAGAAGTTTTATTTCTAATGAAGATTTCTCCGGATATAAAATCATTCAGGATGATTATGACGATGAAAAGGAAGAGAAATTAATCCAGATGTATGAAGCAATCCGAAAGCTAAACTCCATCGATAAGGCATTCATTTTTTATTATCTGGAAGATTTTTCGGGAAAAGAAATTGCAGAACAGATGGGTATTTCTGAAGGCAATGCAAGAGTAAGAATGAACCGCGCTAAAAATAAGCTGAAGGATGTTTTAAACTCAAATAAATCATAATTTTTAAATCAATACCAATGAATATAGATGAATTAAAAAATATATGGAATGAAGATACTTCGGAAGACACCCCGAAAATAAGTATTGAACAAAGAAATAAGATTAATCTGCCGCTGGAAAAAGTCCGCAAAAATATGCGTATGGAATTTTGGTTTATGATCGGGGTCTTTATTTTTTCATTTATAGTATGTGCTTTCTGCAGGCCGTTTAAACTCCAGTTTTATATTACAGTTCTTATCGCCTCAATGCTTCTTGTCACCATCTTCTTTTTCAGTAAATTTTTCAGGCTTTATAAGGATATCAGCGATCCGATGCTCAAAACCTATGATTCTTTAAAAGATATGGTTATGCAGTTCAATCTCAATAAGCAGTACTATTTGTCCTATTATCTGAGCTTTGTTCCTTTTATTGTCTGCGAAATGATCATCGTTATAGAATTTATACCGTGGCCTAAACCAATGAGTGAGATGAAAATCGCCGTGATCCTGATAAGCTCTGTTACAGTAGGGCTGTTCGTACTCTTTATCAGTGGGAAATTCTGGTTTTACCGTTATTATGGAAGATACATCGTACATATAGAAGATCTTTTAAAGGAATTAAAAGAATCAAAATAGTTTCGGCGGGCTTTCAGCCCGCCGAAACCTTATAAATTATTTATTTTTTCTGTCTTCTGCAATCTTATTTTTCACCCAGTCCAGTTGCGGATCTTTTTTGTTCATAATATCCTGCATACTTTCCGTGACAGTAACATCTGGAACAACTCCTCTTTTTGTATTTAAAAAATCGATGTTGGGCTGTACCAGCAGGAGCCCGATAGGAAGGTTGATTTTCGAATTAGGAAGCTTCTGATAAGAATAAAATCCGGCTACAGTTCCGTCATTGGCACCACCTGTTTCTTCGCCAACCAGGACTGCCCGTTTATCATATTTCAGCTTTGCTGTAATAATCGACGACGCAGAAAAGCTTCCACCGTTAATCAGGACAAATACTTTTCCCTGAAAAGCATCCTTATTAGGTTTTGTAGGCTTAGCTGCTTTCATTTTGTAATACACTTTTCCATCCTTTTTATAAGTGCTGAAAGTCTGTGCAAAAACATAAGTGGGATAGGCAAGACTTTTAAAAGCATACTGGAAAGGAGAACTTTTCCTGAAATAGTTGGTTTTAAGCGGAGTAATCCTTGAGGTAAGCTGTGATGGCTTGATCAGAACATACGGTGCCGGTGCGAGGTATGAATACAGGTTATTGATCTCGTGAAGGGATCCACCGTAATTATTGCGGACATCTATGATTAAATATTTAGATCCTGCATTTTTTATTTTTGCAAATGTTTCCCTGTAAAACTTATCTGAATAATCACTTGAAAAACTTTTTATCTTTATGTAAGCTGTTGTGCTGTCTTTATCCAGAAATTTAAAATTCCGGTTATAAGAATCAGTGAAGGCTACATAATCATTGACTTTCTTTTCCGGACTTCGCTTTTCCTGTTCCTTATCTTTTTCCAGATCAATTTTGGATTTAGATTCCCGGTAGAGAATATATACTTGTTTTTTGCCGTTGTAAAGGGTTTCTAAATAGGCTTTGTCTGCAAAGCCGTTTTCTGCCGTATAAAAATTGAAAAAAACATCCTTTAAAAAATAAGGCTGAAAAGTGTCATTATATCCGTCACTGCTAATCAGGGAACGGTATTTCTTTATATATTCGGATACAGGAATATGGTTGATTGATAAAATTTCAGTTCCCGGTTTTATATGGGCTATAGAATCTTTATTTTGAACAATAAACAGACGATTGTCTTTTATATAATATTCGAAACGGCTGAACATCCCCTTTTTATGTTCAAGAGATTTAATTTCCTTTTTAGAAAACTTTTTTCTGGGAATTCTCAATGCCAGATGGCCTTCACGAATATCTGCAATTACAGGCTGGAGTTTAAAATAAAACTGAAGCGAAGTTAGAGGCTGGTTGATCGTTTGTTTAAGACTGTCAAATTTATGGTCAAGATCCTTTTTGGAAATATACCAGTAAAGCTGGGGATGCATCTTTTGGAGCTTTAAGTAGGCATAGTCTATGTCTTCCTTAAGCTCTTCAGGGCTTATGCATGCTGTACTCTGCTCATTATGCCTTCTGATAGATGTACATGAAGAGAGTGCTGCAGCCAGCAGTATGATCGAATAATTTTTCAACGTACTTTGAATTTTTTTTCAATCGGCTAAGTTAAAAAGTTTCAAATTATTCTGATTTAAATAAATAATAAAATATTCAGAAAGCTTTATAAATTAAGTTAAAAAAAATACTGAATTTTCTATGCCAGATTAAAAGTCAATACCTTTGCTGCCTATTTTACTGAAGATGATATATTTGATTTTATTGGCTGGACTTTTAGTGGCAGTTTACCTGATGGTAATGAATATGCCTGCTTTTGGTGCAGACCCAAAAGGCAGAAGACTGGAACGTATCAGAAAGTCTGAATTATATAAAAACAGGAAATTCCAGAACATCAGCCATACCCCACCTATTGCTGAAGGCTACAGTACAATAAAAGTTACCTGCGATTTCATTTTAGGTAAAAAACACCCATTGCTGAAACCTTTGAAAAATATTCCGTCCATTCATACAGATTTAAAAAAGATTCGGAAAGATCAGGATATTTTCATCTGGCTGGGGCATTCATCCTATTATCTGCAGACGGATGGTGTTTCTTTTCTCGTAGATCCTGTCCTGAGCTTATATGGTTCCCCGTTTAAATATTTCAATAAAGCTTTTAAAGGCTCGGATATATTCAAACCGGAAGATATTCCCGATCTGGATTACCTGGTGATTACACACGATCATTTTGACCATCTGGATTATCCAACAGTGAAATCAATCAGAGACCGGACAGCAATGGCTATTCTTCCATTAGGAGTGGGGGCACATTTAGAAAGATGGGGCTATCGTGAAGAAAATTTAATTGAAGAGGAATGGGGAACAGAGGTCCTTTTAAAAAACAGTCTGAAAATTACCTTTACCCCGGCAAGGCATTTTTCGGGAAGAAAAATAAAACAGAATAATACGCTGTGGACTTCCTATGTTCTGGAAACTCCCACAAAAAAAATATTCCTGGGGGGTGACAGCGGCTACGATTCCCATTTTAAAACAATTGGCGAACAGTTTGGCCCCTTTGATTATGCTGTTCTTGAGAATGGGCAATATGGCGAAGCCTGGCGGTACATCCACACTCTGCCGGAAGACGTCATTCAGGCGGCTGTTGATCTTAGAGCTGAACATATTATTCCTGTTCACTCCTCAAAATTTGCCCTGGCTCTCCATCCCTGGGATGAACCGCTTCAGAAAATAACAACTTTGGGAAAAGAAAAAGGACTCAGTATACTCACTCCGATGATTGGAGAAGTGGTAGATATGAACCGTTCTCAGCATCAGTTCGGAGAATGGTGGAAAGAATAATCAGGCGTGCCAGATATCCTTATATCTTGCAGGATGGTTTTCAAATTGCTGGCGTACAAAATCACATTCGGGATCTACCAGAAGGTCTTTTTCTTCGGAATAGCGGACTAGTTCGTCAAGAAGCATTTTTGCATATCCGTGGCCTTCACGTTCCTCAATAATTTTAGTGTAATATACAATCAGCAACCTGCCGTCAATTTTTATAGACATATATCCTGCTTTTTCCCCGTCAATTAATAGCTGTAGTTCGTCCTGATATGGCGAGATTTCAAACTTTATATTTTCCATAATAATTAAGATTTGATGAGTTATATTAATGACCTGCTTCATTCAATCCATAAAGCATTTAACAATCTGGCGACATAAAATCCTTCCGGATGTATACTTCCCACTCTTAAAATTACAAATTAAAATAATACGAAACATGAGTTTTCCGAAACTTAACGAATTTTAAGCTATTTTGAAGTTTAAAAGTGGAAAATGGCGGTGAAATAGGTTTAAATCGTATTATTTTATAACAGATAATTAATAATCCATTATTCAAAAACATCTCAAAATAAATATTTTTTTGTAAAAACAGGTAGATGAATGTAATTTTTTGGTGCAGATTATCAACTAGTTATGCTTTATTTAACAAAAATTGTGAATAGCTGTAGAAAGCTTGGCATTTTAATTGGCTATACTAGAACAGTTTAACTTAACAAATTAAAAGATGAAAAAAATATTAATCGCATTAATGCTTGCAGGCACATTTGGCCTCACATATGCACAATCAGATTATTATAACGATTACAGAAGAAGTATAACAGATGTCAACTGGCAAACAGTAGCTGCAGATCTTTTGCTTTCTGTGGCACAGACCAACCAGCTGAATGCTTTAAATGACAGATACCGTGATTATGATTCCTGGAACAGGGTATACGTAAGTAATCCCGACCGATGGAGAGAAGACAGATATTATGAAATAGAAAGAATACTTGGACGTGAAAAGTATACTAAGTTTAAAACTAAATACTATAAAGGTCAGAACCCTGTAGCAGTTTATAACCGTAACAAAAATAATTACAAGAAATACAAGTCCAAACAATACAAAGAGTATAGAAAGGAATATAAAAAAGAACACAAAAAGGGACATCACTAAGTCTCAAATATCAACTATATATTCAATTTTAAATGGCCGGCATTTGCCGGCCATTTTTATTTTATCAATAATCAGATTATTTTTATTTGTTTGAATTTTATAACTTAGCTATATGGAATCTAAAGAAACAATAAACGGATTTTATCTGCGGAATGCATCTATGGAAAGACAGGATGTTGTGACAGCTCCCGGCGTGGGACATTTCAATGTTTTTTCACGCGAAAATTGTGCACTGATATCACCTTACAGCAGAAGAGACTATTATAAAATTTCACTCATTATAGGAAAAGGAAAGCTTCATTATGCAGACAAATGGATCTATGTAGACCGTCCTGCACTGTTATTCTCCAATCCTGTTGTTCCTTATTCCTGGGAAACGGATGATGAAGACCAAAAAGGCTGGTTCTGCCTTTTTACAGACCAGTTCCTTCAAAACGGGATACGCCTTGGAAACCTTCAGGATTCCCAGCTTTTTAAAATTGGTGGAACCCCTGTTTTCTTTGTGGACGAAGAACAGCAAAAAACCATTTCGGACCTCTTTACCAAGATGATGACAGAGATTGAAACGGAATATATGCATAAATATGATATGCTTCGGGCATGTCTCCATCTTCTGATTCATGAAACGATGAAAATGCAGCCTGCAGAAAGCTTTGAGCCTTATCAGAACGCTTCTCAGAGGGTAGCATCGCTGTTTATGGAGCTATTGGAAAGGCAGTTTCCCATCGACAGCCCCGAAGCATTCCTGAAATTAAAAACACCTAATGACTATGCACAGAATCTTTCTATCCACGTAAATTCTTTAAACCGTGCAGTGAAAGAAATGACCGGAAAAACAACAAGTCAGCAGATCACTTCCAGGATCATTCAGGAAGCCAATGCTTTACTGAAACATACGGACTGGAATATTTCTGAGATTGCCTATGGATTAGGATTTGAAGAACCTGCTTATTTTACCAATTTCTTTAAAAAACAGACCGGTATAGCTCCCAATGCAGTCAGAACAGAAATTGTTTGAATTTTATAATTCTTAGTTTGAATTCTATAGAGTATCCGGCCAATTCTTGTTCTAATTTTGTTCTATCAATTAAAAATCACAGCAATTATGAAATTCAGACAATTAGGAAACACAGGAGAGCAGTTATCTGCAGTAGGTTTAGGATGTATGGGAATGAGCTTTGCATACGGTCCGGCCGACGAACAGGAAAGCATCAATACTTTACATAGAGCATTGGACTTGGGAGTTAACTTCTGGGATACCGCAGATATGTATGCTGCCGGAGAAAATGAAAAGCTGATCTCTAAAGTTCTGGTTCCGAACAGGGACAAAATCTTTATTGCCACCAAATTCGGATTCAGGTTTAAAGATGGAAAACCAAGTCACAGCGGGGCTCCCGGAACTTATTTTGACGGTTCACCGGAGTGGATCAGACAGGCTGTCGATCTGAGTCTTCAGAGACTTAAGATCGATACAATTGATCTCTATTATGCCCACAGGGTAGATCCAAATATTCCCGTAGAAGAAACAGTTGGCGCAATGGCAGAACTGGTAAAAGAAGGAAAAGTAAAATACCTTGGATTATCAGAAGCTTCTGCCGAGTCCATCAGAAAAGCGAATAAAATTCACCCCATTACAGCATTGCAGTCAGAATATTCTATTTTAACTAAAGATGTAGAGAAAGAAATACTTCCAACCATCAGAGAGCTGGGGATTACCCTGGTGCCTTATTCTCCACTGGCAAGAGGACTTTTTGCCAATATCAATGAAGTGCAGAATTTTGGGGATGAAGATTTTAGAAAAACATTGCCGCGTTACCAGGCAGAATATCTGGAAAATAACAAAAACCTGGCGAGAGAAATTAATGAATTTGCACAGTCTAAAGGCGTAAAAGGAACTCAGCTAGCATTAGCCTGGGTATTGAACCAGGGGGACGATATCATTCCTATTCCGGGCACTAAACGTATTAAGTATCTGGAAGAGAATATTGCTGCCGTGAATATTGATCTTTCGCCTTCTGATCTGGAAACAATAGATTCGCTTCTTAAAAAGTACCCCAACGTAGGCGAAAGGTATACTGAAGGTTCTATGAAATTAGTAAACAATTAAAAAATCATATTCCGGATCCCGAATAGTCAGTAGGAATCCGGAGTATAAAAAACACATATTGATTATGAACAGAAGAGAGCTTTTAAAAAGCGGACTCATGGCCGGAGCATTAAGCTTCGTTCCGTTTACTGATGTTTTTGCCGGTGCCAAAACATTTTCACTACGTTCTGGAGAAGACCTTGCAGGGTTCAAAAAGATAAAACTTGGAGAACTGGAGCTGTTCATTCTTACGGACGGATATATTCATGAGAAAAACATCGATACATTTGCTCCGAGAGCGGACATCACTCAATTAAAGGCTCTTCTCAGAGACAATTTCCGTCCGGATGATTATGTTGATATGGCAATGAACCTGATGCTTGTCAAGACCAAAAGCAGGCTTGTTTTACTGGATGCCGGAATGGGGATTTTTGCAGATGAAAGAACGGGATTTATTCTGAAAAGCTTACAGAAAGCCGGATTCTCTCCAAAAGATATCACAGATGTTTTCATTTCTCATGCTCATCCGGATCATATTGGTGGGGTAGTCGACAAACAGAATAACCTGGTTTTCCCCAATGCGGATATTTATATTTCAAAGATCGAGCATGACTTCTGGCTGCAGGCTTCCATCAAAGATTTTAAAAACAGCTTTCTGAAGAACCAACCGGAATTTCTTAACCAGATTATTCCGCCTATCCAGAATATTCTGAAAACAATCCGCCCGAAACTGAAATTTTATGATTTTAAAAAACCTCTTTTTGATCATTTCAGTTTTCAGCTGGCTCCGGGGCATACGCCAGGTCTTACCGTCACGACAATTTCATCGGGCAACGAGAAACTCATGTATATTGCAGATCTGATCCATTCCGATGTTATTCTCTTTCCACACCCCGAATGGGGATTTTCAGGGGATACAGACCTGGATATTGCTACAGAATCCCGTAAGAAATTACTTAATCAGCTGGCAGAAACCAAGGCTAAAGCTTTTGCTTATCATCTTCCATGGCCGGGCCTTGGCTTTACAAGGAAAAAAGATGCTGCCTATGAATGGATTCCGGAAAGTTTTATGAATTAACGGTTTGCTAACGGATACACCTTAAATTTTCTACGACATAGTTTCAATAATAAATCCTCTCATTTCCGGGAGGATTTATTATTAAAATCCCCAATCAAAGGAATACAATCGTAGAAAATGAAAAATAATATTACCTGATTGGGGGAAACATAAATAGAATTTTTAAATAGGATCAGATCATAAAAATTGATCGTCTGAATTTTTTTTTTGCAAAGGTGATTATATTTTTACTGAATTAGAAACAGAACATGTAAGGGATTCAGAATTTCGAACCTCCAATTAAACACTTCAAGACCGGCTGCTGCTACGCTTTTCCAAAAATAAGTTCAGAAGAATACAGCTTCCTGAACATGATATACGTTACAGAAAGAATGGTAAATGCGATCACTGCATCTATAGTGGCAGCGAAGCCCAACACTGCAATTTTTGAGAAGAAGGCGAAGATGATATCAAAAAACATTCCTGCAAACACCCATTCTTTTAATCGTAATAAACGGTTGGGAAGAAGAAGTACCAGAATTCCGGATAATTTAAAAACACCTAAAATGTAAATAAAGTGAGGAGGATAACCAAGCTGTTGGGTAATGTCCCATACCACTGGATTTTTAGTAAGTTCAAAGAAGCCACTCGCTCCGAACCATAATGATATAAAAATGATTCCTGACCAATAGATGATTTTTGTTGTTTTTGTTTTCATTGTTTTTATTATTTAAAGTTTTGTTGAATTTTTTATAAGCTATTCCTCTAAATGTTATTGAATGACAGCTTTAGAGGCCCCGTACATTTTTCCTGTCTTTGAGTTCTGAATAAATCCAATGACCTCCCAATTGTCCTTGGTGAAATTGTCCGGGAGTTTAAAATCTTCAGTTCCTTCCGGATGATCTTTCACTGAGATTTGTTTCTGCTTATGCACAATCTGCCAGTGCTGCAAATGGTGACCCTCATTTTCACCTCCTGCCACCTGAGTAGATGATTTCTTTTCCACTAAGCTGATAAACAGCTGATTTTGAGGATCAGTTTCAGCCGTTTTATAACTGATGGTGATTGTTTTTTGTGAAGCTACAGCTGAAAGTCTTATAGAGGCGGTTTTAGAGCTGAGAATAACATTCTGAATGGCATTTTCTATGGCATCTCTGTCAGAACCTACCAATTCTGTTTTCCCATTGATCACCAATTGTGGAGTATAGGTTTGTGATCTGAGCAGACTGCTGTACATCTGCTGCCGCCGGGAGTTTTCAGCACTGCTGAATCTGTCTTTCCACCCGAGCCGGTTCCAGTAATCTACATGGTAGGAGAGGATGTAAACCGGTTGGTCTTTGTACTCTTTTTCAATCTGTCCCATCAGTTCATCTGCGGGTGGGCAGCTTGAGCAACCTTCTGAAGTGAACAGTTCCAGAACAGCAAAACCATTGTCAGGTAAAACAGCAGTGTTTCTTGTGTTTATCTTATCTTTCTGCATAAATGCAGATACTGCGAATATAAAAGCCGTGAAGGCACTTACGATGGTTAGATTTTTTAGAATCATGTCTTTAATTTTGATTCAAAAGTAGGAACCTCGTAAGCGCAAAAGAATATAAAAAAGGGTTAGCCGGACAAATTGAAAGGTGAACCCGGAAAATATAAAGGTTGAAAATTTATATATTAACGATCTTCCAGCCAGGAGAAGAAACTGTGCGTTTTATCTTTGTTGATCAACAGTTTTTCAGGAGTTTCAATAACAAGCTTAACCAGAATTTTCCGCTGGAAATAATGTTCCATCTCCTTGACAGCCTTAAAACTCACCAGGTACTGTCTGTTGATCCTGAAAAACTGTTTCCCGGAAACCTGTTCTGCAACCTGGCCAAGTGGCTGTGAAAGCTGAAATTGCTCCTTATCAAAAGTAACCAGATGCGTGATTTCATTGTGGATATAAAAATAAGCGATACTTTCTGTAGGGATCGTGGTATATTTCTGATTTTTAAAGACTAAAAAACTGGTTTTTCCGGCAGGCTGGCTGATCTTTTGCAAAAGAGATTCGATATCAGGAAGCTCATTTTTACGGAAGAATTTTCTTAGTTCATCCACTTTTTTCAGCGCTTCGGAAATATCATCTCGCGAAAAAGGCTTCAGAATATAATCGATTCCCTTGCTTTTGAATGCATCCAGCATATACTGATCAAAAGCTGTACAGAAAATGATAGGGCAAGTGATATCTATTGCTTTGAAAATCTCGAACGACAGCCCGTCCGAAAGCTGGATATCCATAAAAATAAGATCCGGCATTATTTCTTTTGATAAAGCTTCAACACTGGTTTCAATACTGTCATAGACGCCCATGATTTTGGACTCAGGTCTTAACTCTAAAATAAGGTTTTGAAGAGACTTTGCTGCTCGGAATTCGTCTTCAATGATGATGATATTCATGGATTAAAGGTAGTTTTATTTGAAAAATTTTTTCGTCTGAATACATTTCTATTTCCTGTTCCAACAGATGCCTGAACCGCATTTTAATATTGTCAAGGCCTACGCCAAGGGATTCTTCCGTGGCAATTTTTCGCTGGACAGGGTTTTCTATAATGATCCTGTCTTCAGAACTGTAAATTCTGATATGCAGGGGCTTACTGCGGGATACAATATTGTGCTTGATACAGTTTTCTACCAGAAGCTGAATGGTAAAAGGTGGAATAAGTGTTTTAAGATCTTCACTTTTGAGTTCGTTGGTAAATGTAATTCCTTCGCCGAAACGGGCTTTTTGAAGAAAAAGATAAGCATCAATAATCTTCATTTCTTCCTGAACTGAAATGAGGTCTAGTTTTCTGCTTTCAAGTGTAAATCTGTAAAAGTCAGAAAGTTTGATAATGAAATCAACCGTTTCAGAATCGTTGGTTTCCGCCATCGATTTTAAAGTATTCAGGCTGTTGAAAAGAAAATGGGGATTCACCTGTTGTTTTAATAATTCGTATTGGGCCCCCAGATTATCACTTTTTACCTTTTCCAGTTCCAACTGTACCTGCTGTCCTGCATAATTATTCTGAAGTAATGTCAGGAACATATAACAAACGAGGTTGATCAGGATTCCCCGGACTTCCACCATCAGCATAACCGGACCGAAATTGATGTGAGATAAAATGAGCTGCTGGATCCAGGCCAACCCGAACATAATCACCATTCCGAATGCCAGAGCAGTTAATAATCTTGAATATGAAATATTCTGTTTCCGCTTTCCTGCACTGCGGTTAAGCAAATAAATGTTGAGGTACCACATGATCACGGAAAATGCGGCTGTTATTGCTGAATTTACAGTGGCCTCTTTCCAGTTGAATTCATGGGAGGCCAGTTGAGGTACAGAAGATAAAATACCCAGAAAAAGAGAGCTTATCCAGATGGTGGCCTGTGAAATTTTTATTTTTTGCTGTTGCATGGGAACAGTGGTTTTGAGAAGTGAAATTAGGTTTTTTATTTGTAAAAAGAATGGTATTGGTGATGAATAGTGAAAAGGTGAATCGTCAATTGTGAATTTACTTTGCCGGTGAATTTTTCCTATAAATTGACTATTGACTCTGCGTAGCAAAATGGATCATTCACAAAAAACACTCAGAAACTGAAAATCAGCTTCTGAGTATTTTTTTAAGGTCTTTTTACAGGTTTATAGCTCATGATATACTGTATTCTTTCTTCTTTATTTTTATTGATGTTAATGTTTTGATTTTCTGAAGCGTTTTTTATCTGATAGGAAACATTTCCGTTATGATCAGTCTGAATGGTTTCTATACTTAATAGTTCACCTGTAATGGTTCCTCCTATGTATTGTGGATTATCATGGTATTTCCACGTGACTAATTTTATAACAGAGCCATTCTGAAGTTGATTATTTTCACCTGGCAGAGAGATTAAGGCTTCCCGGTTTCCATACAAAGCAGATGAAGTTTCTTTTTTTGTATTGAGTGATGTGGAAATAAATTTTAAATCTCCAGGATCGAAAACAAGACGTTTTAGATCTTTGTCCGGTTCATCAATTTTACAGGCAGTGAATAAGGCACAGACTGACAGGATTATAAACAGTATTTTTTTCATTATTTCTCAAGGTTTTTAATTAATCTTTCGGTATTGGCTTTCATTGGGACATCAAATAAATAACCTGTTTTTTCGGCTAACTGACGGTGGCAGGCGATACAGGATTCTTTCGCGAAAGAGGCTGTTTTTCCTGTGGGATGAAGATCGTTTCCTGAAAATTTGGCAAATCCCCAACCTTCTGTATCTGTATATTTTTTAGAATCTTTGACCATAAACTGAGCATTGATAAACTCTCCGGCTCTCACTTCTCCGTCTGCAAAATTTTCCTGCTTCCAAACTGACTTTACAACGATGCTTCCATCCGGCCACGGATGAAAATTCTCTGTTTCAATGGCTTTTACTGCAATATCATTTCCGTAAATTACACGAATTGATTTGTCAAAAAGAGTACTCATGCTGATCACTTTCCAGTTTTTAAACTCGTCTGTATATCGGATCCCATTGGGGGAAACCGGAAATTTTGCCGGATCAGGGCTGTGATTAGTCTGAATGTTTTGATGAAGATCTTTTTCTTGTTTTACAGGAGACAATCCGGATAAGGAAAGGGTGTATTTCTTAACCGTTTCAATATCTTTTTTCGTGATTTTGGCTGTTGGATGGAGCAGTGTATATTCATTAAGGGGCATTTTTCCACTTTGCATCATGTTCAAAATGGCATACATCTTTCCCTGATGTTCAGCCGGCGAATAATTCCACTCTGAAAAGTTTAAAACTTCTCTGGCTCTTTCTACATCTTTGTTTACCGCCCAGGAAATCGGAGCAATTTTGTCGTACCAGCTTAAATTCTGCTGATTGGAATGACAATTAAAACAAGAGTTTTCCAAAATGGCAAGAACTTCGCGCGGTGCTTCAATTTTTTTAGAAACAGGCTGTCCTTCTAAAGGCTGATTGGAAAACTGCAATCCTGCAAAGATTCCTAAAACTACCAGAAATACTATGGCAATAGGTTTTACATTCCTTTTTTTATGTACTGAGTCCATAATGATTTATTTTTATGGCTCAAAAGTATACGCTTAAAAAAAGAATCGAAATATAAAGCTGGGTGAACCGGACAAATCAAAAGGTGAAAATGGAATTTTTAAGGGTAAAAAGAAAGTTGGATGATGGAAGCTGAAAGTTTATGATGTTTTAATACTAACTCCCAGCCTCCTTACTTCCAACTACAGCGCCATTCCTCCGTCAATGATAATTTCCGTACCTGTTATAAAGCTTGCCAAATTATTGTCTGATAAATACAGGACGGCTTTTGCAATATCTTCCACAGTTCCCATTTTTTTCAAAGGAATTTGATCAATCAACCATTCATCAAGTCCTTCCAATGTCTTTTTATCCAGACCTGCCTTGGTCATGATGTTTGTTTTCGTAGGTCCCGGGCTTACCATATTGACACGAATCTTTCTTGGTGCTAGTTCTGCAGCAGCTGTTTTTGCAATTGAATTTAAAGCTGCTTTACTTGCCTGGTAAACCGAACTGTTGGGTTTGTAAGTGGATGCGACAACCGATGATAAAAAAACAACCGAAGCACTGGTATTTAATAAAGGAATGAATTTGCTTAATGTGAAATAAGCTCCCCGAAAATTGATATCCATTACCTGGTCGAAATTCTCTGAGCTCATATTTTCAATTGAGCCTAATGTTCCTGTGATTCCTGCATTAATAAACAAGATGTCAACTTTTTCAAACTGACTGTCGATTTTTGATTTTAAAGATTCAATATCTTCTAATTTTCCCTGATCTGCTACAAACGGGATGGCTCCCAATTCTTCAGCTGCTTTTTCAATAGCCTCTTTTCTTCTTCCGGTAATAATCACTGTTGCACCTTCTGCTATTAATTCCTTTGCAGTTGCATAGCCAATTCCACTGTTTCCTCCGGTCACAATAGCTAGCTTGTTCTTAAATGTATTCATTTCTAAAATTTTTTGACAAAGTTATTTCAAATTGATATACTTTTGTAATCAGTATCACAGAGTATATCAGTATCATTAATGATATCATTTAACTTTGCATTTATGGAAAGAGACCAAACCGAAGAACTAAGAGCCCTGCAGGATACCCTCTATTTTATTGGAGGAAAATGGAGAATTCCTGTGATCAACTCAATCTGTAACGGACACAGACGTTTTCGCGAGATCGAACGTAGTATACCGGGAATTACCACAAGAATGCTTTCAAAAGAATTAAAAGACATGGAGCTGAATAAATTGGTCAAACGAAATGTTTACCCCGATACTCCGGTTTTAATAGAATATGAACCTACAGAATACTGCAGAACATTTGGAAAAATCATTGCAGAAATGATCAATTGGGGAAGAGAGCACAGGAGGGTGATTGTGGAGGATAAAATTTAAAAAATTGACATTCAGTCTAAAAAAATTAATACTATCTGTATTGAAAAGTGTTTAAAATAAAAAAAGCTCCTTATAGAAAGGAGCTTTTATTTATATCAATTCAGAAATTAAATTCCGTCAATAATTTCATTTAAAACAGTGCTTGGTCTCATGGCTGCATACGTTTTGTAGGTATCCGTTTTGTAGTAACCGTCAATATTCTGAGGTTTACCCTGAGCGCTGATTAATTCTTCGTTAATAACAGCTTCACTTTCCTGTAATGCTGCTGCAACCGGAGCAAAATGAGCTGCCAATTCAGCGTCTGCTGTCTGGTTAGCTAAAGCTTCTGCCCAGTACATTGCTAAATAGAAGTGAGAGCCTCTGTTGTCGATCTGGCCTACTTTTCTTGCAGGAGATTTATCGGTAGCTAAGAATTTAGCATTAGCTTCATCCAGTGCATCAGCTAAAACCTGAGATTTTGTATTTCCCTGTGTCTGAGCCAAATGTTCTAAAGAAGCCTGAAGTGCAAGGAATTCCCCTAGAGAATCCCATCTCAGATAACCTTCTTCCAGGAACTGCTCGATGTGTTTTGGAGCTGAACCTCCGGCACCTGTTTCAAATAAACCTCCTCCGTTCATCAATGGAACGATAGAAAGCATTTTAGCAGAAGTTCCTAATTCAAGGATAGGGAAAAGATCCGTTAAATAATCTCTCAATACATTTCCTGAAACAGAAATGGTGTCTTTTCCTTCTCTTGCTCTTTTCAGCGTTTCAGTCATGGCATCTTTTACATCAAGAATTCTGATGTCAAGACCTGCCGTATCGTGATCCTTAAGGTATTTTTCTACTTTTTTGATAATCTCTCTGTCATGTGCTCTTCCTTTGTCTAACCAGAAAATAGCAGGTGTATCGGATAATCTTGATCTGTTTACTGCCAGTTTTACCCAGTCCTGGATGGGAGCATCTTTAGTCTGACACATTCTGAAGATATCTCCTTTTTCCACTTTCTGAGAAAGAAGAACGTTTCCGGCTTCATCCTGAACCTCGATAGTTCCGTCTGCTGTTGCCTGGAAAGTTTTGTCGTGAGAACCGTATTCTTCAGCTTTCTGAGCCATTAAACCTACGTTTGGAACAGAACCCATAGTCGTAGGATCCAGTTTTCCGTGAGCTTTCATATCATCAATAACAGACTGATAGAAACCTGCGTAAGAACGGTCCGGAATAATACAAACTGTATCTTCTTCGTTTCCGTCTTTGTTCCACATTTTACCGCCTCCTCTTACCAGTGCAGCCATAGATGCGTCAACAATGATGTCAGAAGGAACGTGGAAGTTGGTAATACCTTTATCGGAATTTACCATAGCCACTCTTGGTCCGTTAGCTAAAGCCGCTTCAATATCAGCTTTGATTTCAGCTTCCTGAGCATTGCCTTTAATTTTTTCGAAAAGATCGGCAAGACCGTTATTTGGGTTAACATCTAAAGACTTGAATGTCTCTGCATATTTAGTGAAAACATCTTTGAAATAAGTTTCTACGATAGCCCCGAAAATAATAGGATCAGAGATCTTCATCATCGTCGCTTTCAGGTGAGCAGAAAGAAGTACGTTTTTGTTTTTAGCCTCATCAATGGCTTTTTGAACAAATGCTTTCAAAGAGTTTAAATTCATTACAGAAGAATCAATTACTTCTCCGGCCTGAAGACCTGCGAAATCTTTTAATAAAGTTTCAGCACCATCATTACCTTTGAACGTAATTTTGAATTTTGTAGCGTTTTCTACAGTGGTTGAAGTTTCAGTTCCGTAGAAATCTCCTCCCTCCATGTGAGCAACATCAGTTTTGCTGTCAGAAGCCCAGTCACCCATTCTGTGAGGGTTGGCTTTTGCATAGTTTTTAACAGCTTTTGGAGCACGTCTGTCAGAATTTCCTTCTCTTAGCACAGGGTTTACGGCACTTCCTAAAACTTTGGCATATTTGGCTTTAATGGCTTTTTCTTCGTCATTTTTAGGCTCTGCAGGATAGTTTGGAACTGCGAAACCTTTAGACTGTAATTCAGCAATAGCCTCATCAAGCTGAGGAGCTGAAGCTGAAATATTGGGTAATTTGATAATGTTTGCATCGGGTTGAGTTGCCAATTGACCTAATTCAGCCAATGCATCACCGATTTTCTGGTCATCTTTCAAAAACTCAGGGAAGTTGGCCAAAATTCTTCCAGCCAAAGAAATATCCGGAACTGCAATTTCAATGTTTGCCGATTTTGTAAAAGCTTTTACAATAGGTAAAAACGAGTGTGTTGCCAACATTGGAGCCTCATCCGTAAGAGTGTAATAGATTTTTGATTTGTCTGACATTATACTGTGTATTTATTATTTGATTTTTAAGAATCACAAATTTACTAAATATGATTGTTTTATGAAGGTATTTTAAATAAAAAAAGAGGCCAGCATCTCTTTTTAAACAATTGTTTATCTCTAATTTTACTTTGTAATCGAAATACTACCTTTAAACAGAGAATAAAAATGTAATAGTGTTTCCAATCAGCTTCATAATTCCGGAATAGGAACTTAAATAATGCTTCTAAGTCTAGGATGTTTATTTTTCACTTTAAGAATTATTTAACCTTTATTTGACTCAGAAGACTTTCTATTTTAAGTAAATTTGAAAAACTAAAAAAATAAAATTATGTCAACGATTACCCTTAAAGGAAACGAAGTAAATACAATAGGAACCCTTCCATCAGTAGGAACCACCGTAAGAGATTTTGCGTTGGTGGATTCCGGTCTGAACGTGAAACTTCTTTCAGATTTTGATGGAAAAAAGAAAGTATTCAATATCTTCCCGAGTATTGATACAGGGATTTGTGCCGCATCTGCAAGAAAATTCAATGAAGAAGCTTCAAAACTTGATAATACGGTAGTGATTAATGTTTCCAAAGATCTTCCTTTTGCATTGGGAAGATTCTGTGCAGCTGAAGGCTTAAACAATGTAGAAACACTTTCAGATTTCAGAAGCAGTTTTGGAGATGATTATGAAGTAACTATTACAGATTCACCTATGAAAGGACTGCTGAGCCGCGCCGTAATTGTTACGGACGAAAACAACAAGGTTGTCTATACAGAGCAGGTTCCGGAAATTACGACCGAACCTAATTACAGCGCAGCAATTGATGCATTGAAGTAATTATAATAGTAAGATTGTATAAAGCCTTGTGGAAAACCCGTTCACAAGGCTTTTTTTGACTCTGGAGAATAAATAAACGAGTTACAACAACTCTAACCCATGGTTGAATAATTGAGCTTCGAGTTATCTTATTAACCGCATTAAAAAATTAATACCATGAAAATAATTAAATTTAACAGGAGAGTTTACTACTTACGCTTTTCAACGCTTCTGCTTTTACTTTTCTTTATTGCCTGCAACGGGCAGGAGAAAAAGAAGACAGAATTCCGTTCAGAAACCAGTACACCCAAAAAATTTCAAAACAAGAAATATGAAAATTATGATCTGATTGGTAATGTTAAAACGACCCAATGGGAAATTTTCAACTATGATACTTCAGGAAATACGAATACATATTATTATAAGGGATATACTGACCAGATTGATTTAAATTTCAATAAAGAAGGAGAACCCTTTTTGGTGAAACTTGTAAGTAAATCTATAAAAGCCTATCAGCAGCCCCGTGATAATAAAATAGAAAATATAGTATATGAGAAAGAACCTGTAATCCTTTTAACATCTTCATCTATTGAGGACATAAGTATTGACTATCTGGCTTATTCATCAAAGGTAGATCCCGGGACCAATAAGCTTATTGCTGAAAATAAATATATTAAATATTACTATAATAAATATGGTGACTTGCAGGACTATATCATTACTGCCGGAAAAGATGAAGCCCCGAGATATTTTAAATTTGCATATAAATATGATGAAAAAGGCAACTGGGTAGAGCGTATCTTATCTGAAGAGTTTTATGATTCAGAAACTCCGGATGATAAAGAAATTATACAGAAAATTGTAAGAACAATCACTTATTATTAACAGTAATCTATATTGTAAACTCTTAATTTGTATAAAATGGTAAAGAGAATTGTAGCCAACATACAAACAGATCATTTAGCTGATGCAGATCGCTTTTATAAAGATATTTTGGGTCTCGAAATCCTGATGGATCATGGCTGGATCAAGACTTTCGGAAACTATGAAGAAGCGCAGGTTCAGGTAAGTTTTGCCACCCAGGGCGGAAATGATACGGAGGTTCCGCTACTTTCGATGGAAGTTGATCATGTAGATGAACTCTACGAAAAAATGCAGCAGGCCGGTTTTGAAATCACTTACGGGATCACCAATGAAGATTGGGGAGTACGAAGGTTTTTTGTAAAAGATCCGTTTGGAAATTTAATCAATATACTCTCGCATCAATAGCTTGTTTGTCAGCAGAAATTATCATTTTCACTATAGAATTTTATTATGAAAGCAACACGGATTATTCCTATTCTCAGAATCTTCGACTATCAAAAAGCCGTAGAGTTTTATGTGGACTGGTTAGGATTTAAAATAGTATGGGAACATTATTTTGAAGAAAATACCCCTGTTTACATGGAAGTGGAAAAAGGAGATATAGTTTTTCACTTAAGTGAACATCACGGAGACGGAACCCCCGGAAGCCGGGTATTTATTTGGGGGCAGGAAGTTGCGGAATACCATAAAGAGCTCCTGGATAAGAAGTATAAATACAATCGTCCCGGATTGGAGAAAACATTTTATGGAGCAGTTTCATTTACTGTAGACGACCCTTTTGGAAATAAAATAATCTTCAATGAAGAATTTGACGAAAAGAAGCATCAGAATCTGGAATTCTTTTCAATACACTAATAAATTTATCAATAGGGACGGGCTTCAGCCCGTTCTAAAAAAATAATCTTCCTGTGGCTTTAGCCAAAAACTTAATCAAACAGATGATCCTAATCATCAAAAGATAATAATACGATAACTACCTTTGTAGAATGAAACGTTCAGGAACAGCAGATCTGCCTTTACATTACGGAAAAGTCCCGCCGTGGCTTTACGAACGTATGTCTGTGCTCGGGCTTTCCATGATTGAAGTGATCCTGATGGATTACGGAAAAGATGAGGTTCTCCGTAGGCTTGCAGATCCGTTCTGGTTCCAGAGTTTTGGAGCTGTGATGGGCATGGACTGGCATTCCTCAGGGATTACAACTTCTGTCATGGGCGCTTTGAAACGGTCCATTAATCCCAATTCAAAATCACTGGGACTTTATATCTGTGGTGGAAAGGGTAAATTCTCACGAGAAACTCCGTCAGAGCTTCTTCAGATTGCTGATAAAACAGGCCTGAATGGCCATGAACTTGTAAGAGCCAGTAAACTTTCTGCAAAAGTAGACAATACGGCTATTCAGGATGGTTACCAGCTCTATCTCCATAATTTTATTTTGGCAGACAACGGAAGCTGGAGTGTAGTGCAGCAGGGAATGCATGAAACTGATGGTACTGCAAGGCGGTATCACTGGCATTCAGGGAATATCAAATCATTTATAGAAGAGCCGCACACAGGAATCAATGGTATCTCACGAGGAAGAATCCTCAATCTTACGGATGCCCATGCCTCAGAAAACCGCCAGGGAATTCTGGATATTTCCCATACTGATTCTATTGATGTAATGAAAGATTTTTCAAGATTAATTCTTCCGGCTCATCATGATGTGCAGGCTTCAGATGTTGATTTAAAACGCCTTGGAGCACTCTTATATGTGACCCGTGAGCAGCAGCCTCAGAATTTTGAAGACCTTTTAATGCTGGAAGGAGTAGGACCCAGAACTATGCAGTCTTTAGCATTAGTGAGTGAAGTTATTCACGGTGCACCTTCAAGATTTGCCGATCCGGCGAGGTTTTCTTTTGCTCATGGCGGAAAAGACGGACATCCTTTCCCGGTTCCTACCAAAACTTATGACGAAAGCATCAGTATTCTCAAAAAAGGAATTGAAAAATCAAAACTTGGAAACTCCGACAAGCTGAATACTTTAAACAAACTGCATCAGATTGTTGCAGCCACTGAAAAAGATTTTACTCCCGATTTTGATATCCAGCAGGTGATAGAGGAAGAAAGACAGAATTCATGGCGCTTTGGAGGGAAAACAGTATTCGGGGACGCACAACCACCTAAAAATCCAAAACCGATCCAGCTTTCTTTGTTCTGATATTAAAGGTCAGCAGAGGTAATTAAAAAACTGTTTAATTATTTAGAAAGAATAAAAACAATTGATAACAATACAGTAAAATGGGGTTCTTTTTATGCATTCCATCAATTTGTTTAATTTTTTATATTCAGGATTCAATTAAAAATTATATTTTTAAAGCTTTAAAAAAGCAATAACTCTATGATCAGCAAAGCCTTAGAGATCTGTTACGATTTCCCGTTTTTTCTTCAGGAAGAGCTTGACGAAATATTCCAGGCTCATGAAAAAGTTTCGTTCCAGAAAGGAGATAGTATTCTTGAAGAAGGAAAGACGGCTAATGAATATTATATCCTGGAAAAAGGCTTAGCTCGTTCCTACGTGAACGACTTTAGCGGGAATGAAGTAACCACACATTTTTTTGCTGATAACGAGATCATTATTGAGGTATTGTCGATTTTTCAGAGAATTCCAACCCAGGAAAATATCATTTGTATTACAGACTGTGAATGCTGGAAATTTGATTATGAGACATTTCAGGAGCTTTTCCATAAAATCCCCAATCTCAGAGAATGGGGAAGAGCATGGATGTCAAAAGAGCTTTTTGTCTATAAACAGCGCTCTGTAGAAATGTTTACTCTTTCCGCTACCAGGCGTTATCTTAATCTTTTGGAGCAGAAACCCCAGGTGGTACAGTTTGCTCCTCTCAAACAAATTGCATCCTATCTGGGCGTAACAGACACTTCCTTAAGCCGTATCCGCAAAGAAATTGTATCCCATTCGAAGAAAAATTAAATCTTGTCTTATGGCAAGTTGATTTTCATCAAGGCTTGGTAATTTTGGTTAAAAGATTAACACAAAAATTACTATTATGAAAGCCAATCAAATTTATGTCAACCTTCCGGTAAAAGATGTACAGAAAACAAAAGAATTCTGGACCAGGCTCGGATTTGCGATTAATGAGCAATTTTCAGATGACAAAGCAGTCTGCGTAGTGATGAAGGAAGATAACATTTACGTCATGTTCCTGACAGAGGAATACTTCCAGACTTTTTCCGAAAGACCGGTTCCGAAAGGCGATACAACACAGGTTCTTGTTGCTATTGCTCTGGACAGCCGTGAAGAAGTTGATCAGGTAGTGAATACAGCCCTGGAAAATGGAGCTTCGCAGCACGAAGAACCCCAGGATTACGGATGGATGTATCAAAACTCTTTTTGGGACTTAAATGGTCATGGCTGGAACATAACGTTTGCCGATGTTTCTCAGATGCCAACTGAGTAAAGATCAAAGATTATTCACAATGAAATCTTGCCGCTATGGAAACAAAATCAAACGACATTGAAATAGTGAAAGTCCAGGTATTCAGCAATTACAAAGTCATTTCAATGAATACCGAAGGCATTACCCATGAAGAAGCTATGATCTTCCCAAATGGTGAAGCCAACTGCCTGAACTGGGTTCTGGGGCATTTAATTTACATAAGGAATGCATTTCTGAATACCCTTGGAGAAGAATCTGTCTGGGACAACAATAAATTTTCCTGCTACAACAGGGGAGAGATACCGCTCGAAAGAAAAGATGAGCTAGTAGGTTTTGAAGAATTAAAATCCTATCTGCAAAAATCCCAGGACAAGCTTGAAGCAAAACTCATCAGTATTGAAAAGTTTAATCCTGAAACAATTAATGATATTGCTATCTTTTGTCTTCACGAAATTTATCATAGCGGACAGTTGGGATATCTCAGAAGAATCTTAGGAAAACCCGGTGCTGTAAAATAGCCACGCTTAGAATTTTAAAAAAACTGTAGAAGAACTCTATATTCCTTACAAAAGACACCAATCACTAAAAATTAAAGAATGGACACACCAAAATCAAAAAAAATGGAGCTCGTTATTCCGGCTTACAGAATGCACTCTCAAAGCTTTCTCAATGTTTTGGACGGCATTTCGGAAGAAGATGCTTTGAAAAGAATTGAAGGAAAAACCAACCATATCGTCTGGATGGCAGGAAACTTTGTCAATATGCGCTATGGCCTGGGTTGGGTTTTAGGACTCAGAGACGAAGATCCTCACAGTGATCTCTTCTTTCAGGGAAAGGCTCTGGATGAAAATTACAACTATCCGGGCTTGGATGAACTGGAGAAAAATTTTCACGATATTTCGCCAAAAGTATACCAGAAGCTTTTGGAAGTTACGGATGAAGAGCTGGATGAAATCTTTGAGATCGGGATGAATATTCCTTTTATCCGTGAAACCAAACTCAATTTCGTAGGAATGTGTATCGGCCGTGAAGACTATTTATGTGGGCAAATAGGTCTTATGAGAAAAATTCTGGATTATCCGGGCATGAAATACGAGGTAGATGAAAATCTAAAGTATTAATCAATGGAACCTAAAGAAAAAGGCTATAAACAGGTCAACGGAATCTGTATGTACTACGAGATTTATGGTTCCGGAAAACCTTTAGTACTCATTCATGGCGGAGGATCTTCCATTCTGTTTGATTTTAAAGAAATAATTTCCAGGCTTGAAACCCAGTTTCAGCTCATAGGTATTGATCTGCAGAATCACGGAATGACCGATCATCGTGACATTCCCGAAACCTTTGAACAGGATGCCCATGATGTAGCAGCTCTTTTAAAGGAACTTCATATCGGAAAAGCTTCATTCTGGGGGTTCAGCAACGGTGGAAGCACGGTGATGCAGATTGCGCATCTTTATCCTGAAATAACCGAAAAGATCATTATTGCATCTGCATTCTACAAAAGAGGCGGTATGATGGACGGTTTTTTCGAAAGCATGGCAGAAGCTACTCTCGAATCTATGCCGGAACCTCTTAAGATCAATTTCCTTAACCTGAATCCTGATTTTTCAAAACTTGAAAACCTGTTTGAGAAAGACAGCAAAAGGATGCAGACTTTTGAGGACTGGGATGAGAAAGTCCTGACATCTATAAAAGCTCCTGCCTTATTCATAAGTGGAGACAAAGATGTGATGAAACCTGAACATGTAGTGGAAATGTGGCGTCTGGTCCCCGAATCCGAACTGATGATCCTTCCGGCAGGCCACGGATCCTACATGATGGCAGATTTCGAAGGAAACACAGATTCCAATCTTATAAACTTTACAGTAAGTGAAGTAACAAAATTTTTAAACCATTAAGGCTATATGATGATAGCTCTTAATATTCTTAAAAGCTTAATCAAACTTAATGGTTTAACTTAAAACTTAATTTAATTAACAATAACATTTAAAAATCAGAAATCATGGCTAAATTAAATCCGTACTTAAATTTTGACGGGAAAGCAGAAGAAGCTTTCAACTTTTACAAATCTGTTTTCGGAGGAGAATTCCGTGGAGAGGTTTTCAAAATGGGCAATGCCCCGGGAACCGAAAACTTATCAGACGAAGAAAAAAACAGGGTGATGCATATTGCGTTGCCTATCGGAGATGACCTTCTTATGGCTTCGGATATTGTTCCAAGCTTCGGGCAGAGCCTTAACGTAGGAAATAATAATTATGTATCCATTTTCCCGGAATCCAAAGAAGAAGCTGACAGACTGTTCAAAGGCCTTTCTGAAGGTGGAAATATAGAAATGCCGATTGAAGACCAGTTTTGGGGAGACTATTTCGGTAGTTTCCAGGATAAATATGGAGTTCATTGGATGGTGAACTATAATGAAGAATCTGCAAAATAGTCTTATATTTAACTAAATTTATTGAGGGCAGTTCAAACCCGGACTGCCTTTTTATTTAATTAAAAAAAATAAAACAATGGATCCTATTAAGATAGATATCACAATTTTAGCCCCGGTAGAAAAAGTCTGGAATTATTTTAATGAGCCACAACATATTACAAAATGGAATTTTGCCGATGAATCCTGGCAGTGTCCCAGTTCCGAAAACGACTTAAGAGTAGGAGGGAAATTTAAAACCAGAATGGAAGCAAAAGACAAAAGTTTCGGTTTTGAGTTTGAAGGAATCTATGATGAAGTGGTTACGAATTCCACGATTAAATATCATTTGGAAGACGGCCGGAAAGTTGAGGTTATTTTTGATAAGATAGACGAAAATACCACAAAAGTTACCGAAATTTTTGACCCCGAAAAACAGAATTCTGTGGAAATGCAGCGGAATGGCTGGTATGCTATTCTCAATAATTTTCACAAGTATGTTGAAAATCACTAAAACACTTAACTTCAGTCATGATAAATCTGGTCATAATGGCAAAATGTTTAAGCTCCATTTGTGCTGTTAATCATGTTGTTAAAAATAATAATTTCCTGTCTGGCATTATTGCAGTACCGGCAAGAAGAGCTTTGGAAAGAGAAAAAATCGATTCTCTCGAAAAACTTTCGGGCTATTCTGAAGAAGAGATCATGAACCTTCATGGTTTCGGAAGAAATGCTATGGAAAGACTGAAAAACCATATGGAAGAACATCAGATTTCTTTCAGGAACTGATTATTAAAAAAATACCGGATCTTTCATTGCAGCCTTTGCCAGCGATGATCAATAAACTATATTTTCACTCCTAAATTTAATAGTATGAATAACGATATTTTTCCATGTCTCTGGTTCGACGCAGAATCAAAGGAAGCAGCAGAATTTTATTGTGAAGTATTTAACGGAAAAATCACCGCTGATACTCCCGTAGTCATGAACATTGATCTCTTTGGGCAGAAATTGATGCTGCTGAACGGTGGGCCTCATTTTAAAAAGAATCCTTCAGTTTCCTTCATGGTAATTTGTAAAACAGAAAACGAAGTACAGCAATATTGGGACAAACTTGTAGAAGAAGGAATTGCTCTCATGGCACTCGATTCCTATTCCTGGAGTAAGAAATACGGCTGGGTGCAGGACAAATACGGCGTTACCTGGCAGCTGTTTTTAGGAGATAAGCCAGAAGATCAGAAAATTATCCCTACGCTGATGTTTATCCATCAAAATAACGGAAAGGCAAGAGAAGCAATGGAGTTTTACACCAAAACATTCCCCAATTCGAGCATTGGAAATATCCTGAAATATGGTGATGGTGGAGAAGGACATCCTATATCCGAACCGGTAGAAAATATACAGCATGCCCATTTTATTATTGACGGTTACAGCTTCTTCTGTATGGATAATTCTTATGACCATCAGTTTGATTTTAATGAAGGAATTTCTATTGTAATCATGACGGATGACCAGGAACAGACAGACTATCTATGGAATACCCTTATTTCAGATGGCGGAAGAGAAAGCATGTGCGGGTGGCTGAAAGACAGATATGGCCTCAGCTGGCAGATTGTTCCGAAAAAGCTCATTCAGCTGATGAACGACTCCGATCAGTCAAAATCACAAAAAGTAGTACAGGCCATGATGAAGATGCAGAAGATTGTTATAAAAGACCTGGAAGAGGCTTATAATTCGTAAAAGAAACAACGGATTTCTCTGTTTCTCCATTTGAATTTCAGCTTTCGGCTTGCCGTTTGATGTGGTTTTACAAAAAGATTTGCTTATGAAAACACAGAACAGATCACAATCTAAATCAAAAGTTCCCAAAGAAGGAATCTTTCCGGAGATCATCCGGAATGATTACCGGGGAAGCCGTAAACTTCAAGGAAAAAAAGCTGTTATTTCAGGCGGAGATAGTGGGATAGGACAGGCTGTAGCCGTTCATTTTGCAAGAGAGGGAGCAGACGTCGCAATTATTTATAAAGAAAGCGATGACGATGCCAAAGAAACAAGAAAGCTTGTTGAAAAAGAAGGACAGCAATGCATCCTCATCAAGGGAGATCTTACCAAAAAAGCTTTCAGAACAAAATGCGTGGAAAAGATAAAAAAGGACTGGAAGGATCTGGATATCCTCGTTAATAATGCAGGAATTCATACCTCAAAAAACAGTCTTGAAAAAATCTCCGATGAGCAAATCCAGGAAACTTTTAATACCAATATCATCTCCATGATTTCTTTTACAAGAGATTTTCTACCGTTAATTAGTGAAGGAGGTCGTATTATTTGTACTACGTCGGTTACAGCATACAGGGGTAGTGATCATCTGATTGATTATGCAGCTACAAAAGGAGCTATTTTATCCTTTATACGCTCCCTTTCAACCAATCTTGCTGAAAAAAAAATCTTAGTCAACGGAATTGCTCCCGGGCCAATATGGACACCTCTTGTAAAAGAAACCTTTGATGATCTGTCAACATTTGGAAAAGATACACCTCTGAAACGGGCAGGACAACCATCAGAAGTAGCTCCGGCTTACGTTTTTCTTGCCTCCAAAGATGCAGATTATATTACAGGAGAAGTTATCCATATCAATGGCGGTGATTTTGTGGGAGGCTGATTGAAAATAGAAACAAGAAGTTAGAAGTTAGAAGTTAGAAGTTAGAAAAATGTGACATCTACGATCTAAAATCTAATGTTTAAAAAACTAACTTCTAATTTCTAACCATCTAACATCTAATAAAAAAACAATGCAGAAATTATTTTTTGAGATTCAAATCGATGCGCCCCCTGAAAAAGTTTGGGACGTGCTTTGGAGTGATATGACATACAGGCAATGGACAACAGCATTTACAGAAGGTTCCTTCTATATGGGAACTTTTGAAGAAGGAAGTATTATTAAATTTTTTGATCCGGATAATAACGGAATGTTCAGCCGGGTTGAAAAAAATATACCCAATGAAGAAATGAAATTTCTGCACCTTGGAGAAATTTATGGCGGTGTGGAAACTGAACAGGATTGGGGTGAAGCCACAGAAGGCTATATTTTAGAAGAAACCCCAACAGGAACAATACTGAAAATTGAAATTCAGACACCCGAGGAATTTAAAAGCTTTTTTGAAGAAAAATTTCCAAATGCTTTGGGAATTGTGAAAAACCTTTCAGAAAATCAATTGTAATATCAACCACAAAAATATAAAATATGGAAACCTTATCCTACGAACTTGTAATCGACGCTCCATCACAGAAAGTCTGGGACGTTCTTTGGAATCCGGATACTTATACCGAATGGACAAAATTTTTCGGTTCCGGATCCAAAATGAAATCTGACTGGAAAGTAGGCGGAAAAACCTACTTCGTGAATGCAGAAGGTGCAGGAATGGTATCAACCATTGATAGCCTGGATGAGCCTAACCAGATTGTTTTTAAACATCTGGGAATGGTAGATAAAGAAGGAAATGAAGACACCCAAAGCAAAGAAGTAATGGAGTGGAGCGGCTGTTTTGAAAAATACATTCTTATTGATCTGGAAGGGAAAACGAAGCTTCATGTTGAAGTACAGGTTGAAAAAGAATGGAAAGATGATATGGACAAAGGATTCACGCAGGGGCTGGAAGTTGTAAAAAATCTTGCTGAAAACAAATAATTTGTTCCTGGTATAAAAAGAAAAACCACATAGTTTTCATCTATGTGGTTTTATTCATGCAGGACGGTACAGTATTGTAAAATTTCTTCTATCTTTTAGTACAGTAAATAAAATAAAAAAACATGAAATTATTAACGATCCTTTTCGCAACATTTATTCTTGCTTTGGTAGGAACTTATATATTTCAGGGAAAGCCGGATTTTTTATTCTCCGGGAATCTGGGTATGGCTGTATTTATTATCTTCACAGGATTTTCGCATTTTAAATTCCAGAAAGGAATGGCTATGATGATTCCCGATTTTGTTCCCGGTAAAATGTTTTGGGTGTATTTTACAGGAGTCCTTGAAATTGCTGCGGGAATTGGTCTGATGATTCCTTCAATAAGAGAAATAACGACTATACTGCTGATTATCTTTTATATTTTGGTTTTTATCGCTAATATCAATTCTTCAAGAAAAAAAATCAATATTTTCAAAGCGGACTATACCGGGCCGGGCATGAAATACCTTTACACCCAAAGAATCCCAATGCAGCTTATCCTGATTGCTTGGACCTGGTATTTTGGAATTTACCTACATTAGAAGTGAACTATTATTATTTTTAAATCTTTTTTCATAAAATTTCGTAATGTATGTAACATTTTGCGGGTAATACTGTCATATTATATATAAGATTTTTATTAATTTAAGATCTGGCTAGGCAATTTAACATCCAAAATATGAATTATGAATATTAATACTAAAATTTTTGGTGCGGCTCAAGTCGTACTGTCAGCAATTATGATTAATGCACAGACCTCAACGGCAAAACTGCCGGGCGATCCTACGCTTCCATCCACTAAAGCAAATCTTGAGAAACTGATTTCTTATGATAAGGGAAACTTCAAATATAAAGTAGAAGATTACTTTGCAAGACCCAGTGCTTCACAGTTTAAAATATCTCCGGATGGGCAGTATCTCTCTTATAAAGAAAAAGATAAGGACAAAAAGAACCATGTCTATGTAAAAGAATTGAAAACAGGCAAAATCACTAAAGCGATTGTTGAAAAAGATGACCTTATCAAGAGCTATGGCTGGCTGGATAAAAAACGCCTTTTCTTTACCCAGGATAAAGGAGGGAATGAAAATATCCATCTTTACGCAGCAGATATTGACGGAAAAAACCTTAAAGACCTGACTCCTTTCGATGGGATTACGCTGGGAACTGTTAAGCTGATAAAAGATACGGAATTTGTTGTGGTGACTATGAATAAAAACAACAAACAGATCTTTGAACCCTATAAGATCAATTTCAACACGGGAGAAATGACCCAGCTGTATGAAAATAAAGATGTTAACAGCCCTATTGATGATTATATTTTTGATAAAGACGGGAACCTCAGAGGATATACCGTCCTTGAAAATGGGCTAACGACCAAGACTTACTATAAAGATTTGCAGACTGGGAAATTTAACCTGCTTAAATCCACAGACTGGAAGGATACTTTCAGCATCATAGGACTTAATGATAATTCCAAAAATAAGGATGAAGCTTATGTTGTGACCAATCTGGACAGTGATAAGTCCAGGATTGTACTGTATGACCTTAAGAAGAATGCAGTGATCAGAGAAGTATATTCCAATCCTGTCTTTGATGTAAGCTCCATAAGCGTTGCCGGCAAAAACAGGAATTATGAACTCGATTACGTAAGCTATGACGGGATCAAAAGTGAAACCGTTCCGGTAAGCCAGTTTTATAAAGAAATTGATGCTAAGCTGAAATCTGAATTTAAAGACAAACAGTTTTCTATCGTTTCTTCAGATGATAATAATGATAAACTTTTGGTATATGTAGGAAGCGACAAATTCTATGGCGCCTATTACGAATACGATACAAAAAGTAAAAAGATAAATCTTCTTTATAACCTGATGCCCCAGCTGAAAGAAGAAGATATGGCAGAAATGAGGCCTATCGAATTCAAAAGCAGGGACGGATTAACGATTCGTGGATATATAACCCTTCCAAAAGCTGCTCTTGAAGGTAAAAAAGTGCCTCTAATTGTCAATCCTCACGGCGGTCCGCAGGGAATCCGTGATGAATGGGGATTCAACCCGGAAACACAGCTCTTTGCCAGCAGAGGGTATGCAACGCTCCAGGTGAACTTTAGAATTTCCGGAGGCTACGGAAAAGAATTTCAGAAAGCAGGATACAAGCAGATCGGAAGAAAGGCAATGGATGATGTGGAGGATGGAGTGAAGTATGTCATTGAGCAGGGTTGGGTAGATAAAGATAAGATTGCGATCTATGGAGGAAGTCATGGTGGTTACGCTACGCTGATGGGGCTTATCAAAACTCCGGATCTTTATGCCTGTGGTGTGGATTACGTAGGAGTATCCAATATTTTTACCTTCTTCGACTCCTTCCCGGAATACTGGAAACCTTACAAAGAAATGGTAAAACAAATCTGGTATGATCTTGATAACCCTGAAGAAGCAAAAATTGCCAAAGAAGTTTCTCCGGTTTTCCAGATCGATAAAATTAAAAAACCTTTATTTGTGGTACAGGGGGCCAATGACCCAAGAGTCAACATCAATGAGTCTGACCAAATTGTAAAAGCAATGCGTGCAAAAGGCTTTGAAGTTCCATACCTGGTAAAATATGATGAAGGGCACGGATTTGGAAAAGAGCCAAACAGACTGGAGCTGTATAAATATATGCTGGGCTTCTTTGCAGAGAATTTCAACAAAAAATAAAATTTCATTTTTATAACGATAGAGACGGAGAGTGTAATGCTTTCCGTTTTTTTTAGATAGACTCAAGAAGAGCCAAGAGCCAAGAGCCAAGAGCCAAGAATCAAGAGCCAAGAGTCAAGATGCGAGATATCAGATATGAGATTGAGGTTGAAGTTAAGATTAAAGAGTGATTATTTACAATTCAAATACTCAAAAGTCTTAATCCATCAACTCGCAACTGAAATCGCGGATCATATTCCTTTCATCTTCTACTCTAAAACTCTCTTACCCCAAACTCACAAACCCGCATCCAGAAACAAAATCCCAACAGTCAATAATTTTTTTTAAATTTATTAAAGTAAAATCAAAAGGCAGATCGTCATAGCAATATGGAGGTTGTCGAAGAAATAACAATGCCACAAGAGGAGAAAGCAAGCATCATCTCACAAACCGTTTCAAAGTACGGAGGAAAACTGATGTCTTATATTCGTCCGAAAGTGAAAAACACAGAAGATGCGGAAGATATTCTGCAGGAAGTGTGGTTTCAGTTCAGCAGTCTGACCAATCTTTCCGAGATTGTGAATGTAGGCGGCTGGCTGTATAGGGTGACTGCTAATAAAATCACCGACCGTTACCGCAAAAAGAAAACTGAAAATCTTGAAGATTTTGTCTATGAAGATGAAGACGGAAGTTTTTCTATCAAAGATATCTTATTGCTGGACGAGAGTGCAGGCCCCGAAGTTAAAATGTTCCAGGACGAAATCTGGAAAAAGCTTTTCGAAGCATTGGACGAGCTTCCCGAGAAACAACGGTTGGTTTACGTAGAAAACGAACTGAACGACAAAACCCTCCAGCAGATAGCCGATGAACAGGGCGAAAATATTAAAACCATTATCAGTAGGAAAAACTATGCTGTAAAGCATTTAAGAAACAGACTGAGAAAATTATACGAAGATTTAAATAGTTAGTAAAGAAGAAAATTATGAATCATAAACACAAAAAAGGCTGGATTTTTTTACTCTTATGTCCGCCATTGATCTTAATTACTGTTACATTTATTGTGATGTGGCTTTGGAACTGTCTGCTTCCTGAGATCCTGGGGGTAAAATCCATTACATTCTGGCAGGCAATGGGGATTCTTATCTTAAGTAAGATTCTTTTTGGAGGATTTCATTTCGGAAAAGGAGTGAGAGACTTTAAAGAAAGGAAAATGAGAGAGAAAATGGCTGGACTATCTCCTGAAGAACGGGAAAAATTTAAAGAAGTATGGAAAAACAGATGTTCAGGAGGATTCTTCAACAGAAATAACGGATAATTTAAAATTTAAGAAGTAGTAAAGTAAAATTGAAATTCATCCGTCTCTATAAAAAACAAGAAGTAGTAAAATTTAAAATTTTGAAAAAATGAAAAATTCAGCATTAAAAGGAGTTCTGGGAGCATTAGCCGTTGTAGGAGTGGCATTAGTTGCCAAAAAAGCAATACAAAGAAAAAGATTTATAAAAGGTATTTTCAGCGAATACGGAATCAAAGAAAAATCGCCTTTCGGCTTGGCAGATAAGATCAGAGAAATGAACGAAGAACAGTATCAGGAACTGAAAGGGAAATTCAAAAAAGAATTCGCTTCAAGATGCTGCAAAACAGGACATAAGAACAATACTGCAGAAGCTTAAGCAGTAAATAACTAAATTGAAATTGTTAATTCCGGCGCGGGAAGCTTTGCTTCCCGCGCCGGAATTTTTTATTGTCATTGCGAGCGAAGCGAAGCAATCTCAAAATACAGATGACTTCAAGGGCTTCAGCCACCAGAAAAGCACAGCATATTTAGAATCTTTTGCTAATTGAGACGCCTTTGCGAGCTTAAAAACATCAAATGTTCAAAAAATCTTTGTGGTCTTTGCATTAAAAGAGATTGCTTCGCTTCGCTCGCAATGACACTGTGAAATTTTATTATGGAAACAAAACGAGACCTTACATCATTATTTTTCATCAAATAGCCCTCTGTATTTTCAATAAGGAAAAAAATAAATTCCTATTTTTGTGTAGCTCAATGAAAGACTACTACTATTTTCTCGGGATTTCTCCGGATGCTTCAGAAGAAGACATCAAAAAGGCTTATAGAAAATTATCTTTAAAATATCATCCGGACAAGAATGATAATGATGATTTCTTTGCCGGGCGTTTCCGTGAAATTCAGGAAGCGTATGAAATATTGAGTGATTCAGGAAAGAGACGTACCTATGATCAGAATTTAGAGAGTCATCAGAAGAGTTTCAGATACAATACTCCGCCTTCTATCAAAACTTTTACGTCCAATAAAATTCATGCAAAAAAAGGGGAGGAGATTATCATTAACTGGCAGACGAATAATGCCGATGTGGTAAAAATACTGCCTTTCGGCCTGGAAAAACCTTTTGGAGAACGGATTTTTAAGATTACGGAATTTAAAGACGGAAAATTCCAGCTTTTGCTTCATGCGACAAATTCTTTGCTTCACAAAACTGCGGTACAGGGAATTACGATTACTGAAGTCTTTGAGAATGATGCTGCTCAGTTTAAAAACAGTGTTGAGGAAATGTTTAAGCCTCAGCCAAGAACACCAATCAACAGAACAGGCCAGCCAAAGATCATGATGCTGATCTGGGGAATTCTTATTTTGGCGGCAGCAATATATTTCCTGTTCAGAAATTTTGGCTAGTTTAAGCCATCTTTTTCCTTCCCGGGCACTTTTTACATCTTTTTCCCTTTTTAAATTTCTTACAACATGATTTCTTTTCACAGAACATGTCTTCATTATTGAATGAGTATACTGGCGATAAAGGCGGTACTTTAAATGGGATAATCATATTCATACTGCAAATATATTAATTTAGAATAAATATAATTAATAAAATTTTATAAATCTTATCACCCCTGTTTATCAGTGTGTTTATGAGGTATCCAATACCGGATTTTAGAATGAAAGCATAGTTTTTGGGTCCAAAAAATTACCTGAAAATAATAATCAGTATAAACAAAAAACTAAAATTTAGACTGAATAAAATTTAAATACAAGTTTTAAACTGATTTATTTTTTGCACGGTCAGTTTAACAAAACCTTATATTAAAACTTAAAAAGTTGAGCTTTTAAATTTTATGTAATAAATAGTTTTTATATCGTTTCTTTTTTTAACTGATCCGGAATTTTCCCTATTATTTCGGCAATTTCAGACTCTTGTACAATCGTTTAAAAAATTGTAATTTTACGAATCTTTTTTACGAACAAAATCTAATAAATAAAAATGAATACAGAACAGTTTGTGAGCCGTCACATTTCCCTTAATGAAGCCGATAAACAGGCGATGTTGGAAAAATTGGGCGTTTCAAGTATTGAAGAACTAATTTCTCAGACCATTCCTTCTTCTATCCGTTTAGAGAAAGATCTTGAGATCTCGGCACCGCTTTCAGAATACGAAATGCTGAACCATTCGAAAGATTTGGCATCGAAGAATACTGATTATACGAGCTACATTGGTTTTGGATATCACAATACCCTTTTACCATCAGCTATTCAGAGAAATATCTTTGAAAACCCAAGCTGGTACACGGCGTATACTCCTTATCAGGCGGAAATCGCCCAGGGAAGACTGGAAGCGCTTCTGAATTTCCAGACCGTAGTGTGCGATCTTACAGGCTTTGAACTGGCTAATGCCTCTCTTTTAGATGAGTCTACAGCGGCTGCCGAGGCGATGCACATGTTCTTTAACAACAGAACGAAGGACCAGAAAAAAGCGAATGCCAACAAATTCTTCGTTTCCGATCTTGTTTTACCTCAAACCGTTTCTGTTTTAAAAACCAAAGCAGAAGGTTTAGCCATCGAAATCGTGGAAGGTGATCATAAAACTCACCAGTTTGATGAAACTTATTATGGTGTTTTATTACAGTATCCAGGTAAAAACGGAATCGTTCTGGATTACACAGAAGATATCGTAGACTATAAAAAATTAGATCTGCAGGTAGTGGTAGCTTGTGATCCGATGGCTTTGGTTAAATTAAAGTCACCGGCTTCTATGGGAGCTGACTGTGCGGTTGGAACTTCACAGAGATTTGGTATTCCATTAGGGTACGGAGGTCCTCACGCAGCATTTTTCTCTTGCAGAGAAGATTATAAAAGAGATATTCCGGGAAGAATCATCGGGGTTTCTCAGGATATGTATGGAAAACGTGCACTGAGAATGGCGCTTCAGACCAGAGAGCAGCACATCAAAAGAGAAAGAGCCACTTCCAATATCTGTACAGCACAGGTACTTCTTGCGGTAATGGCAGGAATGTATGCAGTTTATCACGGTCCGAAAGGATTAAACTACATTGCTGATCAGATCCACTTTAAAGCCAATGCTTTGAAGAACGGTCTTAAAGCGTTAGGATATCAAACCGTTGAAGAGCCAATCTTCGATACTGTGAAAATCACAATGAGCGAAGATGAAAAAGGAAGGTTAATGAGAATGATGCTTGATCACAGACTTAATCTGAACTATTTCACAGAAGGAGTGGTAAGTATTGCGATCAATGAAAGTACAACATTGGAGAAATTAAATTATCTGATGGCTTCTTTTGCTCAGTTTAAAGACAAGCAGACTTTCAAATTAGAAATTAAAGAAGGATACAGCATTCCTGAAGAATTTTTGAGAAAAGATGAAATTCTTACAGAACAGGTATTCAATAAATACCATACGGAAACAGAACTGATGCGTTACATCAAACGTCTTGAAAGAAAAGACCTGTCATTAACGCATTCAATGATCTCTCTTGGATCTTGTACCATGAAACTGAACGCAGCGACTCAGATGCTTCCGCTTTCCTGGGCAGATTGGGGAAGTGTTCACCCGTTTGTACCGGTAGATCAGGCCGGAGGTTACCAGGAAATGATCAAAGAACTTGAAAAAGATCTTGCTGAAATTACTGGTTTCGCAGGAACTTCATTACAACCAAACTCCGGAGCTCAGGGAGAGTATGCGGGATTAATGGTGATCAGAGAATATCACATTTCAAGAGGTGAAGGCCACAGAAATGTAGTACTGATCCCTCAGTCTGCACACGGAACAAACCCAGCTTCTGCAGCAATGGCGGGAATGAAAATTGTTGTCGTTAAAAATCTTGAAAGCGGACAAATTGATTTTGAAGATTTAAAAGCTAAAACAGAACAGCATTCTGAGAACTTATCTTGTGTAATGATCACTTATCCGTCAACATACGGATTCTTTGATGACAATATTAAAGAAATTACAAGCCTGATCCACGAACATGGCGGACAGGTATATATGGATGGTGCCAATATGAACGCTCAGGTAGGATTCACAAGTCCTGGAAACATTGGAGCAGATGTTTGTCACCTGAACTTACACAAAACTTTCGCAATTCCTCACGGTGGCGGAGGTCCTGGAGTAGGTCCGATCTGTGTGGCCAAGCACCTGGTTCCTTTCCTTCCTTCCAATGCCAATATCAAAATCGGTTCTAAAGATGCGATCGACGGTATTTCTGCAGCACCTTACGGTTCAGGTCTTATTCTTAACATTTCTTATTCTTACATTAAGATGTTAGGGACGGATGGACTGAAAAAAGCAACAGGCCATGCCATCATGAATGCGAATTATCTGAAAGAGATATTAGCAGAGCATTTCCCGATCTTATATTCAAACGAGAATGGAAGAGTGGCTCACGAATGTATCGTAGATTTCCGTCAGTTCAAATCTTTAGGAATTGAAGTAGCTGATGTGGCGAAGAGACTTATGGATTATGGATTCCATGCACCTACCGTTTCTTTCCCTGTAGCAGGAACATTAATGATAGAGCCTACAGAATCTGAAAGCAAGTCTGAAATCGACCGTTTTGCAGAGGCATTAATCTCAATCAAAAAAGAGATTGATGAGATTGCCAACGGAGAAGCAGATCAGGCAAATAACGTGCTTAAAAACGCTCCTCATACAGAACAATTGGTTATCTCAGATTCTTGGGATAAACCATACAGCAGAGAAAAGGCAGCTTATCCGCTGGAATGGGTAAGAGACCACAAATTCTTTGCTTCCGTATCCAGAGTGGATGAAGCTTATGGAGACAGAAACTTAGTATGTACTTGTGAGCCGATTGAAGCTTATATGTAATTAATTATTATAGTAAAGATAAAAGCACCCGTTTGATTTTCAAACGGGTGCTTTTTTTATTATTTATCTGCTACCTTCTTCGGGAGCTGTAGGCTACAAGAAGTGCTACAGCCATGGTTCCAAAAGTTACCATTGAAACTGTTTTAATTGATGCTTCACTATCGTTTACCTGTGATGTACTGTGATCTTTATCACACGAAGACAAGAATACTACTGTCATGAATAGACAGCCCGAGAATAATTTTTTAATCATATAGGTGTATTTGTTTGGTTTTAAAGATTTTATGATCAAAAAAGATACCAATTAGTCTATTTAAATAATAATTCTGTATGTGATAAATAGTAAATATTAGATTGTATTGTATCAATATAAAACGGGAGAAATATGGATAATTATACTATTGATTTAAATCGTGGGTATTGTTCCTCCGTCAATAATGTATTCGGTTCCTGTGAGATAATCAGCTCTTGGTGAGACCAGGAATCCTATGAGTTCAACTACTTCTTCAGGTTTTGCGGTCTTACGTAAGGAATTCCTCCCAGTGCATCCATTATATTCAGCTGAAAGAACTGGAAGAACACGAACTGGTTTCAAAAATCATTTACGCCCAGCTTCCGCCCAAAGTAGAGTATTATCTTACGGACTTTGGAAAGACACTGATTCCTGTTATTTCTGCACTGGGAAATTGGGGAGATCAGCATGAAGAGCGGCTACGGAAGGTTATTTTGAAGAGATAGGTGAGTGGTAATGATTTACCGTGGAAATTGAACAAGGTTGCTAAACTATGTTAGCTTACTGTTTTTCTTCATTATTTCTGCCCGCTTTTTCACAGGCTTTATTTATCCTGTCATGGATAACCTCAAGATTGTAGAGGATGTCTCCTTTCATGGCTGTGTGATTTCTCTGGCTTCCAGTTTTTTAATTAAAGCTGATTTTACCGATGTCAAAGCATGATCTTTCGCTTCAGCAAAAGAAATATTGTACTTACGGTGTATATTTTTCAGGTCTTCCGGGAATTTTGACAGGAGATCATCATAAAAAGTATCGAGAAATTCAGCGGAAGGCATTTCATAGCTGATTTTCAGCTGAAAGCGCCTCAGTAAGGCAGTATCAATGATTTCTGCGTGATTTGTAGCACAGATTAAAAGAGCATTTTCAGGATAATAATCGATCAGCTGGATCAACGTGTTCACCAGTCTTCTCATTTCGCCTACATCCTTATCGTCGCTCCCTCTTGCTTTCCCAATCTGGTCCAGTTCGTCCAGAAAAAGGACAGATCTTTCCCTCGCCGCTTTATCAAAGATCATTTTAATATTCTGGGAAGTTTCCCCGATTCGGGACGAAACGATATTGCTCAGGTTTAAAATCAGGATATTTTTACCCAAAGCATTGGCAACGGCTTTGGCGGTCATGGTTTTTCCGCATCCGGAATTTCCCTGCAGGAGGATTTTATTATTTACCGGAAGACCATATTCCTGCAGCTCTTTTACATAAGTATGTTCTTTAATGAGCTGTACCAGCTGAGCTCTGTTGTCGTTGCCGAGAAATACGTCATTGAGGGTTACCTCCTCTTTATCCTGAATGATGAGATTATACAGATTCATGCTATAATTTAAAAATAATTTTTATCTGTACAAAGATAAAGCTTTATGGAATGATGAGTGAAGTCTGAATCAGAATTAGCAGGTAGTCCAGAGCAGGGAAGAGTAGAATATTCAATAAGAACGGGCTAAAGCCTGTTGGCCAGATATTACAAGAAAAGCCGGACTATTGGTTCGGCTTGACTATTTGGGATATATAAAATTTGCTATGAATTCAGTTGAAGGGATATGTTTTTTGGGCTCTTTTACTCCGGTGAGTAAAAGAGCAAATCTGACTATTCAGATTAAAAAACATAAACAATACAATTAATATAGATGTTCTATAAGCTTTCCTTAAATAGAACTTAGTTTCTTTCCTCTCTTTTTACTGTCATAAAGTAAGAAGCGAATACTACTACACATGTTGCGATACCGATGTAAGTTATCATTTTTTGTTTTATTTAATTATTTGACTTTATTTTATCAATTTTCTAATTGCAATATTACAGTTTTCAAATCACGTGCCAAAGCAAATAATTATGATGTATATCAGTATGTTAAGTGTATGAATTGTTAATTTTAACAAGCTTTTTGTTTACAAAAAATTAATATATTTTTATGAAATTATTGCTATATTTATTGTCTTATCTGTAAAAAATTAAAAAGTTGACAACTGTTTCAATGCTTCTATATTGGACTTGATAAAACAAAAAATTAAAAATGCTGTGCATAACATTCACTTTTCATTTGGGTTTTGAACGTCAGATTTTGGGAAATGGATGAATTATTATGTTAAGAAAATTTATTTTTCAGGAGTGAATTTTGTGCTTAAATTTTTAAAGCCTGACTAATTTTATGACAGACATTTGTAAATTTTGTCACATGTATTGGAAATAGTGACAGATTGAAACAATTACTGTCAGACATTTTTAAAGAGGATAAGTTTTCTTTTTGTAAATTGTTAATAATAAATACCCTGATAGATATTCACCAGCAAGGGATATTAAGAGAAGTATTTTCTTAGAGTATTTTTTCCTTCATACACATTAACCAGGGATATAATAAAAATGAAATAGAAGAAGTTAGATAACATTAATAATACGGAACAATAATGTTGATTTTATTGGTCAGTTTTCAACGTAAAGAAATAGCTTTTCCTTATTTTTGTAAAAAACAAGCCTGTATGGGACGCAGTTATATATTCCTTGCATTAGCGATCATATTTGAGATCATAGCAACAACTTTTCTTAAAAAATCTGAAGAGTTTTCAAAGCTTTGGCCTTCTGTAATTACGGTTATTGGATATGCTGCTGCATTTTATTTTCTGAGCCTGACCCTACGTCAGATCCCTGTCGGAATAACCTATGCAATTTGGTCCGGAGTGGGGATTGTCTTTATTACACTCATTGGTATTATTGCTTTTAAGCAGGTGCCGGATCTGCCTGCTATCATAGGAATTGCACTGATCGTGATTGGTGTGATTGTTATTAATGTATTTTCAAAAATGGGAACGCATTGATTTTTTAATTAAGATTTAAAGATTTCAGACATTAAATTGAGTATGGGTTTTAAATGGGTTTTAAAGCTGAGCTTAGGATAAAGTTCAGCATAGTCATTTAAGGGTTTAGTTTAAAACCGATTCAAAAATTCTGGTTTTGCTTTTCCAGGAACTCTTGAATGGTTTTCAGAAATTTGAAATTATTTTGCTCTCGGTTTTCCAAACGGATTATAAGATACCCCGATATTGAAATAAAATGAAGGTTTGTAGCTGGCTTCAAAAATATAATCTTTAAAAGATTCCTCCTTATCAAACACTCTTGCCTGCGGAACTGCCCTGATCCCGGTTTTTAAAGTTCCTATAAAATTACTGCCGAGATTATGTTCATAAATAGCCCCGGAATTGATTTCCAGCTGCCGGAATTCATAAGTTCTGGTATTCCGGTAAATATAAAATGATGTATTCTCCATTTCTGTTCCCAGGGAAATCCTGCCGTTGGCAAAAATATCCTTTCTGATCAGTAACTTTTTAGGAAGAAGAATATCCAGTACCCAACCGTTGTTGAATCTGTTTTCATAAGTAAATATCGGAAGTAAAGGAATCTGCGCGCTGGGATCAATAAACCCGGCCAGGCCCACCAGCATTTTTGTCTTTGGAGTAGCTTTTAAAACAACAGAAGCAGTCAGCATCCCTCTGATTCTTTCAAAATGCCGGTCGCTTCCGTCCACTGAAGCAGTGGCGGTATATATTGCTGTTTTATTGAGTAATTTTGTAAAATAACTCAGGTTGACCGCTTCGGAATGATAATGATAATCATTCTTTTTATCTGTTTCGGATAAAACCGGTGCTTCCGTATTGAATACTGTATAACGGTAATTCAGGGTAGTACTTAACAGCAGGTTTTTCTTTTTGATGAAATAAATATTGGCATTGGCTTTTAGCTGCTGGAAGCTTTTCACCTTGTTGTCAGGTAAATCCGCCCCTTGAAGTTTCGAAGAGAATTGATAAGGTGTAGTTACGGTATAATCAATATTAAAATCGCGGGTCTGTGGAAATTTATCAGCAAAAAATGCTCTTACTTTCAGCGGAATGCTGTCTCTTTTTTGGGCCGAAGCAATATTCTTTAAAGGAAGCATGGCAAGTGGAACAAAAACTTTTCTCAGTGTTTTCATAGTTTATTTTAAAGTATGGATGACAGATTGGAAAAAATGGAACACGAATATTTTGTCATAAAATATCTCTAGACTATTCTCAATAATAAAATCAGTATGACGGAACGTGTCGGAAACAGCATCTTCCTCCACGAAGACAAACCAGACTTCTTTAAGCAGGTTCCGTCTTTTGTACTCCTCAAAGGCATTCCAGTCGAACGGGGCAGAATGTTTAAGATTATAAAATAAAATTCCTTTTCTGATACCATTTTCTTCTACGGTATTAATAGGATGTTTAATGTAGTTTAAAATCCTGATGTCCGAATGATAGCATTCTGCGAAATGATGCAGGTCGATCATCTGTATGATCTTCTCTTCTTGCTGGGATTCTGTCATATAAAAACATTCTGAGGTTATTTCTTCTGTGAGTTCCTGAAAAACGGCTAATTCCATAAGCATAAAAATTCAGGGCAAAGGAAGACAGAATAATAGAGCAGGAATTTTTTTTTATACCAAACCGCTTCTATTTTATACGAAATCCTTATACTTTATAATTCGTATAAAAAAATGCAGGGTTTGTATAATATTGTGGGGACTTCTTGCGTTATTCTCTATTTTTGTTCTGTATTAAAACCGGCAGAATACTATGAAATACAGCGCACTAAAATTTAAGGAAACACTTGTCATGGACTTTCTGGTTGAAGACCGGTTTAAGTTCCGCAGGCACTTGCTGTTCCTTATTTTCTTTTTCTTCCTGCTGTACAGCGCAAGATTCTGGCATTGGTATTCCGGAATTTATCAGTATTATGTTTTATTGTTTGTATATGCTATACTGATTGTAATGGTATATATTAATATCTATGTTCTGGTGCCAAAATTTTTCTTTAAAACAAAATATATTACCTATCTGATTCTTCTGGTGCTTATGGGGGTGATCGGATTGAATATGATAGGCAACGGTTTTAAATTTTTTTTTGAAGATTTCAGAGTGGAAAATATTAAGAAGGAAGGGGAGAAGGGCAGCATCTATGAAGGGATATTAATGTGCATCCCGATTATTTTGACCACAACTACAGTGAAGCTGCTTCAGAAATGGATCAATGATACCAAAAGAATAACCGAGCTCAACAATCTTACATTGCAGATGGAGCTGAATGAACTCCGCAACCAGATCAACCCGCATTTTCTCTTTAATATGCTGAATAATGTAAAAGCATTGACCAGAACAGATCCTGAAAAAGCATCCGCAGTAATTGTTAAACTTTCAGAGTTTTTAAGGTACCAGCTGTATGAAAATGGAGAAGAAAAAACCCTCCTGACTTCGGAAATAGATTTTCTGTCCAATTTCCTTAATCTTGAAAAAATAAGAAGAGAAAATTTTTCCTTTGATATTAATGCAGAAACAGAAGGCAGAGCTTTAAAAAGTACTTTTATTCCTCCCAACTTATTTACCACTTTTGTTGAAAATGCTGTAAAGCACAGTGTAGATATCAGCAGTAAAACATCGTATGTGACAATACATATAAGTGTTGAAAACAAAAGTCTCCATTTCACCTGCACCAATTCAATGAATCCAAGCCTGACTATATCCAGTACAAACTACAGCGGTCTGGGACTTGCCAATATTAAAAGAAGGCTCGAGCTCCTCTACGGAAACACCTTCAGCCTGGAAATCATTTCCGGAGAAAAAAAATACACCGTTAACTTAAAAATTCCTGTATGAACTGTATTATAGTAGATGACGAACCTTTGGCAAGAACAGAAATGCGTTCGCTGATTAATGAAACATCAAAAGCCGAAATCCTGGGAGAATTTTCCAATGCTCCTTCAGCTCTGGATTTCCTTAAAACAAATGATGTAGATCTTATCTTCCTGGATATCGAAATGCCAATGGTAACCGGGTTGGAATTTGCCGAAATGCTTCCCAAAAAGTCCCTGATTATTTTTACCACAGCCTATGCCCAGTATGCCTTGAAAAGCTATGAACTGGAAGCTGTAGATTACCTGCTGAAGCCGATAGACGCCAAAAGACTGGATAAGGCTATAGAAAAGGCTGTTCTTTACACAGAGCTTTTATCCAAAGACACCGTAAAAAATACAGTAGAGTCCAATACGGCAGATTTTTTATTCATCAAAGCAGACCGGAGATTCTATAAGATCAGCTTTTCAGATATTAAATTTATAGAAGGTTTGAAAGACTATGTTGTCATCCACACCAGGCAGCAGAAACTCATTACAGCCATGAACCTGAAAACCATCCACCAGAAAATTTCGTGGGAAACCTTTCTTCGCGTAAGCAAATCTTATGTAGTCAATTTTGATTTTATTGATTCATTTGATAATCATAATATCTATATTGATGAATCTGAGATTCCCCTGGGTGAAGTCTACAGATCCGATTTTTTTACAAAATATGCCGGTGGATTTCTGAATTCTGAGGGATAGATTACCGCTTTCGTCCTGTAAAACGGATTACAGAACCTGTTCCGTTGTGAAATAAGCCTTCACTGAGTTCTATTTCTTTTTCTTCCAGCTGTATAATATCATAATTGGGAAAATCAGCTTTGATCTCATCCATTGAGAATAACGACCCAATATCTTTGGGGCCGCCAACCTTCTCATTTTTGGTTACATAATCCAGGTGATTTTTGCTGAATGCTTCAAAAATAATAATTCCTCCTTTACGCAGATACCGGTCCAGCATCTGATGAACGGAAGATTTGATTTCAGCCGGAAAGTGTGCATAAATAAGAGCAATGGTATCGAACTGGTCCGTCTGAAAGTTCAGGGCCTCAAGCTCACCAATCTGATAGTCAATCACTACGTTTTGACTATCAGCAAGCCGTAGCGCTTTACTTTTACCTTCGTTGCTGATATCAAAAGCGGAAACCTTCCATCCTTTTGTTGCTGTAAAAACAGCATTCCGGCCTTCACCTTCCGCGGGAAACAGGATAGTGCCGGGGTCTAATTTTTCTAACTGTTCTTTTAAATAATTATTGGGCTCTGTTCCGTAAGCGAATTCTTCACTGCTGTACCTGTCATTCCATCTGTCAAGCCATGTATTATCTGTCATTTGTAAGAATGTAAGTGTTATTTGGTTATTTGTTGCTCATCAGTCACTGATGAATCATAGTTTTCATTGAAGACCCAAATATAGGATGTTTCCAGCCGTTTCCGTGAATGGAAAAAGCACTGGTGAAAATAGATTTTGTAAATAGGTTTTTGAAATGAAGGCTGCCGTAAATTTTTTAATAGAGCTTCTGATCCTTTTCGCAGTAGAAGCTTCGCCTTTTTCCCAGTCCCGTCTGTTTCTTCACGAGTTTCTGCCCGCATTTCGGACATGTTGTTTTGGTATGGACGAGCCAGTGTTTCTTTAAAACAAATTCTCGCTTCCATTCCAGGAATTCAAAACTGTAATTTCGGGCTTCAGCGATAAGTTCCTTAAGTTTTTTTGCAGGCAGATTCCCTATTTTGCTTTCCGGCTGAACGCCAATTCTGAACAGAACCTCGTTTTTGATAATATTTCCCACACCTGAAAAAATATCCTGATCCATCAGAGCATCACAGACCATCATTTCCGGTTTGGATTTCAGTTTCTTTTCTGCTTTTTCAGGGTTCCATATATCACTCATGACGTCGGCTTCCCAGTCTATCCCGGATAAAAATTCTAACTCTACAGATTTGACGGAGCAGGTGTAGAAATAGATGCTTCCGGTTTTGAAATGAATTGACAGGCGCAGGCTTTTATCCGGTTTGGTCTGTTCATCAATACTGTATGATCCGAACATCAGCAAATGAATTCGAATGGCTGTATTGTCTAAAACAAGATATGTCTGTTTTCCGAATGTGCGGATTTCGCGAAGTGTTTGGCCAATCAATGGTTCTTTCTCGAATTTGGCATTGCCTGAAGCTTCCGTTACTTGATGTCCGGTAAACGGCTGCAGGCTTTCTTTCATTAAAATAATGGATGGTCCTTCAGGCATGGCTTTACTTTTCAACAAAAGTTCAAATACTATTCCGTAAAAATAAAATTTGGAGTAATTTTGAAAAATGATGAATTTAAACCAGATTTTCACGAATCAGCGTACAGGAAACAATCCGCATACTAAAGCTTCAAGAACTGATTTTCAGAGAGATTTTGATAGAATTATCTTTTCTTCTGCTTTCAGAAGGCTGCAGAATAAGACTCAGGTTTTTCCTCTTCCCGGGAGTGTTTTTGTGCATAACAGGCTGACACACTCACTGGAAGTTTCGTCAGTAGGCAGAAGTTTAGGAAGTATTATCGGGGAATTTATCTTTGAAACCTATAAAAATGACCTTACGGAAGATTCTAAAAATTTTTATCTTCATAATTTAGGAAATGTAATTGCTGCGGCATGTCTGTGTCATGATGTCGGAAATCCGGCTTTCGGACATTCCGGGGAAGATGCAATTGCGAGCTATTTTGAGAGGAATGAAAAGGATCTGAAGCTGAAATTTAATGAAAAAGAATGGGCAGATCTTGTTAATTTTGAAGGAAATGCCAATGCTATAAGAGTTCTGGCCCAACGTCAGCAGGGAAAAGATGATGGAGGAATCCAGCTTACTTTTTCTACTTTAGCGAGTATTGCAAAATATCCGTGTGAAGCCGTTGCCAGGAAAAAAGGGATCATTCACAGAAAGAAATTCGGGTTTTTCCAGAATGAGAAAGATATTTTCCTTGAAATAGCAAAAGCAACGAATCTGATCTTGGAAAATGAAGAACCTTATATATTCAAAAGGCATCCTTTCGTATGGCTTGTAGAAGCAGCAGATGATATCTGTTACAATATTATTGATATGGAAGATGCACACCGATTGGGAATTGTATCCACTGCAGACTGTGAGAACCTGTTTTTTGAACTGATCAAATCTGAAAGCAATGATACGGACAGGGTGAAAAATAAGCTGGCTTCCATTTCCAATGAAAATGAAAAGATCTCTTACCTGAGAGCAAAAACGATTAATGCCCTGATCAATAAATCCCTTGAAATTTACAAACATAATTTCGAGAACATCCTTCAGGGAAATCTGGATAACGGGCTCCTGGATATTTATAAATCAGAGAACCGCGCCCTGCAGGACATCGAGGCGTTCTCCATTGAAAAGATTTATAATCATAAAGCCGTAGTAGAAATTGAAAATGCCGGTTACAATGTAATGTATGAACTTCTGGATCATTTTATTCCCTCTATTCTGAAACCTGAGGATGAAAGAAAATCTTACGATAAAAAAGCATTGAAACTGCTTCCGAGACAATTCGTTTACGAAGAAGGAACGGATTATCAGAAAGTACTTGGTGTGGTAGATTTCGTTTCAGGAATGACTGATAATTTTGCAACCGATCTTTACAGAAAGATCAAAGGGATTGATATAGGAATGACGGTTTAATCTGAACAACAATAAACATTCAAAATAAAAACTCCCGGAATTTTCCGGGAGTTTTGTGTATTATTTCTTGGTTTTGGAAACCTCTTTGATCAGGGTGTATTTTATAGAAGATCCGTCGGCTGGAGGATTGGCGATTTTCTCGGTCTTTACTCTCAAAACGTATTCGTATCCCGGCTCATAAGTAAATCCTTCAATATTTGTATAGAAATTCGTCCAGCTTTCCGATGGTTTTTCTTTTACCTGCAGGCATTTCATTGGGGCTACTCCTGTACAGTCTGCAGTTTCAGGTCCTACGATGAAAGTTTTTTCATCTGCTCCGGCAGTGTTGGCTGTCGTGGTACATTGTGTCATTGCGAATAGTGCTACTGCAGGAACAGCGCTTTTTAGAATGTTTGCGATAATTTTCATAAAACTTTATTTTACATCTTGGTTCCAATTACTGTGCCGAAGTTTTTGACGCAGTTCTTCTATTGTTTTTTATTTATTAATTATTTAATTTGAGCACTTCTAAAAATTTAACCAAAGACAATTACCAGAATATACTATGAATAATCCAATTCACATTGAAAATTACAAAATTCAGAAACCTGAAGCATGGGCTGGAAATATAGAAGATCATGAACTGATTGATAAAATAAAAGACTCTGAATTTTCCAGAAAACAGATTGATGAAGGAAGAGATTACTGTTATTTTCTTGATAAAAAATATTATACAAGCAATACTGAAAACAGCGAATATGTCTGTATGGCCTATACCCTTAATGAGCCGGTGAATCTGGAGCGGGCTTCTGTTTCGGAGGTTATTGTGGAAGAAAATGAAGTCTACAGTATTCACAGGATCAGTGTTTTGAGAGACGGTGTACTGATCGATAAGATTCCGGATACTAAAATAAAAGTATTGGACAGCGAGAGCCAGAGCAGCGGCGGAGTTTTAAGCAGTAATAAAAAAATCAATATTACCATTAAGGATCTGAGGCTTTACGATGTACTGATTCTCGAAGATTCGCGGTTTAAAGCATTTACAGAACGAGATTTTCTGAGAAAAGAATTTTCAAAATATGTCTGGGTAAGTCCGGATAATTACTGGGCATACGGAAACTTTAAGTTTACATTTATCAATGACCGGGAAGAGAATATTGCTTATAAAAAGACTTTTTTCAGAGATGAACAAGGCAATGTTTTGCAGCCGGAAATCCATTATCTGAAAAAAGGGGAGAGGTTCGTTATAGAAGAGGATAATTACACTAATTCAGTAGATGCGAGTCGTGAAATTTTTCCGTTTATAGATTTTGCAACCGAAAACAGCTGGAAAGAGTTGTCCAATTATATTGCTCCGATTTATGAAGAAATGTTCAGTACCTATTCCTTAAAGGATTTTGCGCCCCATCTTGCTGAGAAGCTGGATGCGATTGCTAGCCTGGATGAAAAGCTGCAGTTTGCCATAGAATACGTCCAGAATCATATTTATTATATTTTCAATGCCGATGAGATGAATGGGCATAAGCCTCAGGAACCCTCTGTCACGTACGAGAATAAGCAGGGCGACTGTAAAGCGAAATGTGTTTTACTGAAGGTTATTTTAAATTATATCGGTGTTGATTCTTCGGTAGTCCTTGTGAATTTTCATACCGACTATTATATTAAATATTATCTGCCTTCACTGCTTAGCTTTAATCATGTGGTGGTAAAGATTGACTATAAAGGGCAGGAATACTTTGTAGATGCTACGGTTCGTGATGAATTCGGACTGATAGAAAACCGTGGCTTTATCTACTTTATGCATTATCTCGAAGTAAAACCGGATCAGGTACTTCAGGAAAGAAAATCATATAAATTTCCGTATTACTGTATTGATGAAAAAGTTGAGTTTAACGCTCAGAATACAACGGGTCGTCTGAAATTGACCACAACATATAAAGGAAACCGAGCCAATGCGATGAGAAGGTATTTCAAGACTACCAACAAAAGGGAAATCGTAGACAGCTGGAACAGTTTTCTGTTTTATGGTCTTAATTACTCTGGCGACAGAAACGGAACAGATATTAGAGATATTTTTAAAGATGCCACCATTGATATTGTGAGCGATGATAAAAAACTGAATGAATTCAGGATCCAGTATACTGCGACAGTAGAAAATCCATATTACATAGATCCCCAGAAAAACCGGTTCTTAATGTATTTTGATCGTAATGTCATTAAAACAAGCGCAAGGGATTTTATACATAAAGATCTTCCTTTCTGGCATAACTTTGATAGTGAAAAGTATGAGATAAGTCTGAATACAGATCAAAAGATTGATACCCAGGAAAAATATACCGTCCAGGAAAGTACGATAAGCAATCCTTATTTTGAGTACAAAAGCCGCAAGAAAATTACTAAAAATGGGGCTACGGTTTTTATAGAATACAATCCTCTGGTGAATCTTGAAATTCCGCAGGATCAGTTTGAAAAATTTCGTGAAGATCATCATACAATAGCAGACAGTAATTTTGGATTAGGAATTGATATTATAGAACCTGGCCTAATGAATATGATCAAGTTTAACTTTAAGAAAAAGTTTAAATAGATTGATATTTAGTATTTTAAATTTTTATACTTAAAGTTTATATTTAAGATTGATTTTTTATTTTCGGCGGCCGGAGGCCGCCGAAAATAAAAAACTTTCTCTCTCAAAATGTCTCAAATAAAAGAAGTACAATTGTATTAATAATGAATAAAATATACATAGGAATACTGTTTTTAACGGTCAGTTCCTTTCTCAGTGCCCAACAATTAAAGAAAGAGGATATCACAGGATTCTGGAAACTGAAAGAATCCGGCTTTTATGAAAATAAGGAAAAAGTAATTAAGGATTTTGACAATTGCCGCCTGATGAGAAACTATTCCATAAGAGAAGACGGTTTTGCCATTTATAATTATGTAGAAGGAAGCTCGGGAGATTGTATGCCTTCTGAACCCAGGCTTTCGTTCTGGAAGATAGTGGATGACAGGCTTCAATTCTATGTTGAAGGTCAGATTCTTGAAGAAGTAACTGTTACATTTAATAAAGACAAAACGGTTACATTTTCAAGATACAGACCGGAACATACAAAAGTGGATGGAGATGCTTTAGCAGAGAAAATAATGAATACCGTTCATTATGATATTCTGGAAAAACAATATTAATTCACCGCTAAAAAACAGGACATTTTTTAAAACTTAAAGGTAATTTAACTAACCCTAAGTATTAGATTCAGGCGGTGACTTTTGTTATTAAAAATAAAGACCCCTACAAATTCCCGGAATCCTCTGTTTCCTTTGGTACAGGAGCTATCCCTCTGAATTTTTGTTTACCTATTAATAGCTCGAAAAACAACCTGAAATCAGAGATCAATGACCAGAGCGGATATTTGAAAGTAGCAGGTTTATTTTTTTCTATCACTGCGTGGCTGAACCAGGCAAAGCCATAACCAAAGATCGGAATATACCACAGAAACCGCTCCTTTCCTGAACTGATGACATACCAGATCACAAGAAATACCAGAAGTGTTCCAATGAAATGAAAGATCCTTGTTCCTGTTTTACTGTGCTCGGTAAGATAGAACTGATAAAATTCCCCGTAAGTTTTTATTCTTCCTGACATGGCAATATTAGTTATAGTTTCAGATAAAATCTATGCAATAATTCTGCCGATTTGATGAAAAAATAAAAGGCAAATTTGCTGATCTGCGAATTTGCCTTTTATTATATGTCTTTTATATTGTTTTTTTACGCTGCTTCTTTTCTGAGCTTACTGTTTTTATAACCGTAGCAGAAATAGATCACCAGACCTAAAGCGAACCAGAGTCCAAACCAAAACCAGTTCTCATGGCTCATTCCGGTAAGGAGGTATAAACAGGAGCTTAAACCGATTAACGGAATTAAAGAGAAGTTCTTGATAAAGGTAAAGATACACAGCACCAGGTTGATCAGAATGAAAACAAAGATAGAAGCTTTGAATTCACCTTCCTTAGGATTGCTCCAGTCCATCAGGTTGCTAAAGAATTCCGGTTGCCAGAAATAGAAACCTATTAACCCACCGATAAAAATAACCGGGAATATGAATTTACCGTTAATATAAGGAAGGTGGAATCTGCCTTTGATCTTCTGTTTTGCAGGAAGCATTAAAACTCCGGCACACACCAGTACGAAAGCGAAGATCGTTCCGATACTTGTGAAATCGAGGATGAATGTTTTATCTGTAAAAAGAATAGGAACGCCTACTGCAATACCCGTAACAATAGTTGCAAATGAAGGTGTTTTATACTTTGGGTGTACAGTTTTGAATTTTTCAGGCATCAGCCCGTCGCGGCTCATCGCATACCAGATCCTCGGCTGCCCCATCTGGAACACCAATAATACAGTGGTAATGGCAACAATAGCTACGAAGGAAACCACAAGTTCCATCCAGGCCACATTGGCGTTCGATTTTTCGAATATGAATGAAAGCGGATCTCCGATACCGTCAAATTTCCTGTAATCCACCATTCCTGTTAAAACCAGTGTTAGAGCAATATAAATTACCGTACAAAGTACAAGAGAGATGATCATTCCTTTCGGAAGGGTCTTCTGGGGATCTTTGGTTTCTTCGGAAAGCACACTTAATGCATCAAAACCGATGTAGGCAAAGAAAACCCCTGAAACCGCGCTCATTACTCCTGCAAAACCATTTGGCATGAAAGAAGCGACCTGTGTTTCCGGATTTACCGGCGTCCAGTTATCCGTATTGATATAAGCAAAGCCTACCAGGATCACTAAAACAATGACCGCCAGTTTTAAAATGACTAAAGAATTATTGAAGTTTTTACTTTCTTTCACCCCAACATAACAAAGCCACGTAATGAGACCGTTGATCACTAATGCAGGCACATCAACGATGAATTTCAAACTGCCGATCAATGGGGCAGATTTCCATGCGCTTAAAAGCTCTTTATTCTCAGAACCGTTCTGAAAAGCTTTTCTTGCTTCCGTATAGCTGCAGGTAAGATAATCGGGAATATGCATTCCCAGACGTTCCAGGAAGCTGGTGAAATAGTCGGACCATGAAAAAGCCACATAAATATTACCAAAAGAATACTCCATGATCAGGGCCCATCCTATCACCCATGCGATCAGTTCTCCGAAACTGGCATAAGCATACGTATAGGCAGAACCGGCCGTAGGAATTCTGCTCGCAAATTCAGCGTAGCATAATGCCGTAAAACCACAGGCAAAACCACAAATCAAATACAATAGAATCACTCCGGGGCCGCCTCTGAAAACCGCTTCACCTAAACTGCTGAAACTTCCTGCTCCAATAATGGCCGCAATACCAAAAAAAACAATATCCCAAACACCTAAAACCCTTAAAAGGCTTGTAGAAGTATCTGTTTCTGAATAGTTTTTCCTTCTAAAAAGTTGATTCATTCAATATTTATTTGAGTTTGAAAAAAAGCAAATGTAATGATTTTTTATTTTGGTGCTGGCTGTAATCATAATATTTCGTTAAAAAGACTGAGACTATAAGCGTTAATGGCCTTTATTCTTGATAAATAGGTATTTCCACATAGCTGTCGTTGTACCATTTTATTTCCAGCGGCTCATCGGAATCTTTTATCGTTTCATCGCTTACATCTTTGCCCGTTCCATAATTGATCTGCCAGCTTGGGCTTTTATTGACGCCAACCAATAGGGCAAGTCTGCTTCCTTTTTCTATTTTTTTGCTGATGAATATTGAATTTTTTATAGGGATCTGTTCTATTTTACCGGGTTCAAGTAGCTGGCGTAAAGCATTGTTTTTTGCATAGCTCGCTCTTACAATATGGGTTGATAACAGGAAAGCTTTGCCATCCGGCTGTATCTGGTACAGATATGTATCCGTATCAAAGTCTTTTTTGTTAATGGAAACATTGAAGAATCCGGCCGGGTTTCCACTGATAATAAGATCTTTGTCCAGCACTTCGCTTTCAAAATACATCGAATTTGTGGTTTTTACACTGTCTGTTTTGCTTACTGGATGATAAGTATCTTTTTGATCCCGGTTTTTAAAATCAACGGTCTGTTTAGTGAAGCTTTTCTCTGCCGGCGGATTAAAAACAGATGAACTGCCTTTACGGTCCTGAAGATAAAACTTAAGTGTTGAGGTGTGCATTTCTTCAAGAGTAGGAGCATGTTTCCATGTATTGGTATTCATTACCTGAAAGTTGATTCTGTCTTTTAGAAGAGCTGGTTTTTTGCCGTTTTTCAGAATATAATCAAACCATGAAAAAGCCAGGTCGTCAATGCTTATTCTGGCTGCAGGATCTATTGGTCTGCCATTAACGAAAGTAAATCCAAAACTTTGTGCACCGCCATGATCATATGGGCCCATTACCAGATAATGATTGGCATTCTTATTATATTGATGGTGGGCCTTAAAGTAGGACATTGCCCCAATTTGATCATCATCATAATATCCTGTAGTCGTCAAAATAGGAATATTGATATTCGCAAAATCTTCCTTATAAGGAACCATTTTCTGCCAATATTGATCGTAACCCGGGTGATCCAGCCATCTTTGAAATATCCTGTTAGGCTTACCGCTGATGGTATCCAAGGCTCTGAATGATCTTCCGCTTTTGTACCATGCCGTATTGATAGAATCCCATTTTGTGAAATTATTAAAATCCGCTTCGTCAGTAAGCTTATTGTTGGTCACATAATTAATCCACTGTAGCATATAGCTCATGAATATATTGTTTTGAGCAGGGTAGTCTATTCCAATTCCTACAGCGACCTGTGGGACAATTGTTTTTAAGGCAGGGTGCAATTTCTTCACCGCTGCCCATTGGCTGAAACCTAAGTAACTTCCGCCGATCATTCCGACTTTACCATTGCTCCAGGGCTGTTTGCTTACCCAATCTATAACTTCATAAATGTCCTGTGACTCATGCTCAAAAGGATTGTTTTCATCATTGCTGTTTCTTTTGCCACGGGTATTTACAACAGCTCCTACATAATTGTAAACGGCAGCTCTTTTTCCAAAATATGAATCAAAAGGTCCGGCATAGATATTATTGGTAAGAATAACAGGAAGTGGAGCCGGGTTTTCCTTTTTTCTGACAATAGTGATCGTCAGGGTATTTCCGTTTTTGGTTTTCAGATCCTTTGTTTCGGTAATGAATTTTTCCTGGTCTTTTAACTTCACTAACTGTACAATCTGAGGCTTGGTGCTGGAAAAAGTCTTATAGTTTAAATAGCTTTTACATAACGCCAGAGCCGAGGTATAATCTATGCTATCCTTATCTTTCTGCTTGTTCAACGCTTCTTTTAATAATTTCCTGGAAGCAGGAACATCTCCATCAACAGCAATACCCACTTTAGTGATCAGTTGATCAGGAAGGCCTTCATACTTTTTATTGAACGCTTTTTGAAGTGCATCAGGAAAACTTATTTTTTTCTTCTCCTCAATCAGTTTTGCCAGGCTGTAAAATTCGTAGGCAATGAATTTATTTCCTGCCATATTATGGTCTGCAAATTCCTTACGGTAATCTGCTAATGTTGTGATAGATGTTTTATAGTCTTTGGCGACCATCTGCAGACGTAGCAGGTTATCTAAATAGGCAAGTTTATTGGTTTTTTTAAGCTTCAGCAGTGGGGCCTGAGTGATCAGTTTTGATGCTAGCTGGGGCATTTGTTTTTCCAGAACCACGGAGTCTGTTACTGCCGTTTTGGGGAAGTAAAACTTCTGGGCATGCATCAGATTGACAAATATTAATGCTAAAAGTATCTTAATTTTCATAATATGGTATGTTTTTAGCTGCTGTAGAATGAGGATTAAATCAAAATATTTTATGATAATTCTATATTGATATTTATTTAACTTTTATGATACTAAAGTAATCATTTTTTATCATCAAATAGTGAAATGCATTCAATAGATATTTTGGATTATTAAACCTTTTAAAACTTGCTTAAACAATAAGTTTTTAATATTTTCGTTAACTTATATAGACTAATCTTTTTATTCAGAAAAAGAATGAATTCAAAAAAAATCCTTCTCTCAGCTGCCGTGCTTTATTTCGGAACTTCCGAAGCGCAACAGTCACAGTACTTTACACAGAAAGACAATTACAGATTCAACCTCGCAGAAAATCTTTATCAGACCAAAATATACAATGCTTCCCAGTTCGAATATGCCAGACAATACTTCTATAATCAGAATTTGTCCAAATCGAGAAAGGAAGCAGCGCAGTTTTTTGATAACGTGATCGGGGTGATTCTGCAGAAAAACCATGCGGAGGAAGGATTAACGGCCTTCATGAAAGAGTATCCTAATTCAGCCTATTTTGCTCAGGCTAATTTACCGCTGGCTGATTATTATCTGGCTAAAAAAGATTTTGAAAAAGCGTTAGAGACCCTGAAAAAAGTAAATCAGTACCAGCTTTCAAAAGAAGAGAATACACAGTATATTCTGAAGCTGGGCTATGCTAAATTCATGATGGGCGATACCAAAGGGGCTACAGATGCTCTGGAGGAAGCCTATAAAACAGCTGATGAATCCCAAAAAGGAGATATTGCTTATATGCTGGGTCACCTGTATTATTCCAACAGGCAGAGCGATAAAGCGTTTCAATACTTTGATTCTGTAAAGGACCAGCCTAAGTTTTCTAAACTGGTGCGTCCTTATTATGTACAGATGTATTATAATGACAAGAATTATGACCAGGCAATTACCGAAGGAACCGCCCTCCTGAACGAGGACATTTCTGAATCTTACAAAGCTGAGGTTCATAAGATCATTGGGGAAAGTTATTTCATGAAAAATGACTACACTTCGGCATATCCGCATCTTAAAGATTATTTGAGCGTGCAGCAGAATCCTTCTGAAAATGACCTTTACGAAATGGGATTTGTAGCCGCTCAGCTGAAAAAATATGATGAAGCGGTTTCGTATTACAACCAGCTTATCAACAGCAATTCGGCGCTTGCACAGAATGCTTACTATCAGTTAGGAAATGCTTATCTGGCAGTTGATAAAAAGCAGGAAGCCCTTTCGGCCTTCCGTTCTTCTTACCAGATGGATTACGATGCCAAGGTGAAGAAATTAGCTCACGAACAGTACGCAAAACTAAGCTACGATATCGGGAACCCGTTTGAAAGTCCTTCTGCTGTAATCCAAAATTATATCAACAACAATCAGAATGATGCGAATGCTCCTGAAATGAGATCGCTTCTTGTGAAATCCTATTTATATTCCGGAAACTATAAAGAAACCCTGAATGCAATTGACAGACTTCAGGATTCTACTCCGGAAATCAATAAAGTAGATCAGGAGGTTTCCTATTTGTTGGGGACGGAAGAATTCAACAAAGGAAATTATGATGAAGCTGAAAAATATTTCCTGAGGAGCTTAGGGTTCAATATCAATAAAGAATTTTACAACAGAGCATTATATTGGTTAGGACAGGTGTATTACCAGAAAGGGAATTATCCGTCCGCTATTACCCGTTATGAGAAACTCCTGACCGAAAACTTCCCTGAAAAGCAGCAGCTGCCTTATGATTTAGGCTATGCCTATTTCAAAGCTAAAAAATTCGACCAGGCGCAGACTTATTTCAAGCAGTATCTGAGCAATCCGAAACCTGAATTTAAAAATGATGCGGAGCTCCGCCTGGCAGATATTCATTATGCGAACAATGATCTGAACGAGGCAATTGCCATTTACGATAAGAATGAAGATGCTACGGACTATACTTTATATCAGAAAGCGATGGCTTTAGGATTTAAAGGAGACACGCAGGCAAAGATTACCAATTTGAAGAATCTTTTATCCAAATATCCGGATTCTGAATATTATGATGATGCTCAGTATGAAATGGGAACGGCTTATGCTGCCCAGGATGATTTTGCCAACTCCAATGATGCTTTTGCCAAAGTGATCAAAACATCTTCGGATAAAGATCTTATTGCAAACGCCTCTATTTACAGAGCGCAGAACTATATTGACCAGAACCAAAATGATAAAGCGCTTTCTGAGCTTAAATCTTTAGGAGAGCAGTACAAAAATACAGCGTATGCCGAGAAGATTGTTCAGGCAGCGAAACCTGTTTTCACGAAAAACGGAGACGTTTCAGGATATGAAAGCTTTGCAAAAAGTATCGGCGTGAATGTAGATGCTTCTGAGATAGATGAAATTAATTTGTCTACCGGAAAACAGTATTTCACTAAGAAGGATTACAAAAATGCTATTTCTTACTACGAAAAATATTTAACGCAGAATCCTACTGGGGAAGGCCTTTACCAGGCTAAATACGAGCTGGGTGAAAGCTACTATCAAACCAATAATGCTACGAAAGCACTTCTTGTTCTTCAGGAAGTGGCCTCGGTTCAGAATGATTACCAGGATGATGCACAGACCCGTCTGGCACAGATCTCCATCGCTCAGGGGAACACGGCAGAAGCTAAAAAATACCTTGAGAATCTCAAAAACTCTTCAGATATCAGCATTAAGAACTATGCGAATGTAGAGCTCATGAAGATGTACGCGGATGAGAAAAACTTCTCTCAGGCTGAAAAACTGGCAGATGCAGTGATTGCAAATACGAAAAACTCTGCTGCAGTTATTGAAACTGCGAAAGTAATCAAAGCGAGAAGCTTAATGAATTCAGGAAAAGATAAAGATGCACAGTCAGCTTATAGTACTCTTGAAAAATCATCCAACACCTCGGTAGCGGCTGAAGCATTATATGCAAAAGCGTACTATCAGAATAAAGGAAAAGCATTCAAATCTTCAAACGAGACCATCTTTAAGCTGGCCAATAATTATGCATCCGAAGACTATTGGGGAGCAAAAGCTTTGGTACTGATGGCTAAGAACTACGTTGGGCTGAAAGATAATTATCAGGCGAGCTATACATGCGATCAGATCATCGAGAACTATAAAGATTTCCCGGAGATCGTGGCAGAAGCAAAAGAGGTTAAAAAGCAGATTAAAAAGTAAAGTGTATAAAGTATAATGTAAAAATGTACAAAGTCCAGTAAATACATTATACATCCGACATTATACATTAATACAAATATTGAACAATGAACAGAAAAATTCAATTATTATCCATATTATTTTTAGGGTTTTCGCAGTTTGCGTTTTCCCAGATCAAGGAGGAGAAACTGATTCTTAATAAGAAGCGGGAACCGGAGGTGAAGAAGATCGAGAAGAAGAAAACCTCTGTGGAAACGATCAAGAATTATCCGCCGGAAGAGAAATCTCAGAACCCTGTAAAATATACCATTACAGATGTGCCTGCGGTTTCAGATTTCAAAACTTCTACCATTCAGGGACAGGATGTGACTCCGAAATTCGAAGGGACGGCTCAGAATAATTATGTACAGTTCGGAATGGGTAACTTCGGGAAGATCCTTGCAGATGCCAATATTTCCAAGACGCTTGATAATAAGCTGGAAGTAGGGGCAGATTTCCATTTCCTTTCTACTTTAGGTCTGAAAAAAGAATATGCCTGGGACTCCAAACAGAGTTCTACAGCGATCGGAGCTTACCTGAATTCATATGGCGAAAAAGGAAAATTCAACCTGAATGCCCAGTATGGATTGGATAATAACAGATATTACGGGATCTATGCTTTGGAGCCGGCTGCAGATGTTGATTTGAAGCAGAGAGTAAGCCAGTTTAAAGTGAACGGATATTACGATTTTTATTCCAACGAAATTCTAAATGATGTAAGGGTAAAATCATCTTTCCTGAAAGATCATTTTGATGCACAGGAGAACCAGGTTTCCATTTTGGCAAATCTTTCCAAGCATGCTGTTGAGATCGGAAAATCAGGAATCAATTTAAATGCGGACTTAGGCGTAGGCTTGGAGGCTGTGAAAACAGAATTTGCCATCGTAGACAAAAATTCATCCAATTTCTTTAATACGACTCTGGACCCGAAAGTGACCTTCAGAAAAGGAGACTCTTATTTAATGCTGGGATCTACATTTTCTTTCTTAAATGCCAAGAACTCAAACGATGTGCTTGGTGGTGAAGTCAAAAATAATAAAACATACTGGTTTCCACAGGCCGAGTTTCAGGTTGCTGCCGCTAAAGAATTCAAATTTTATGGCGGGGTAGACGGAGGTTTAAAGCTTAATACTTTTGGAGATCTTTTACAGGCAAATCCATTTATTGTTTCTGACCAGTTTTTAAAGCCAACAGAGACGAAATATCATTTTTATGTAGGACTGAGAGGAGACATCGATGAAACATTCAAATATGACTTCTCTGCCGGTTATGGAAAGATGAAAGATATTATGTTTTTCCAGGGAAACAACCTTTTCGACAATGTCTATACTTTGAATCGTTCTGCTTATAATTTTGCCAATACGTTCTCTGCAGTTTATGACGACGGAAATGTAAGTGATATCAAAGGAAGTGTACAGTATTTCCCGCTTGAGAACTTGATTTTAGATGGGGAAGTAAGATTTACCAAATATGATCTGAAGAATTACGAGGATATTTACAACGTTCCTTTAGTGAACGCCAGCATCGGAGCAAAATATACCATGTTGGATAAAAAGTTACTGTTAGGATTCAAAGGAATTTTTGCCAGCGACAGAACAACCAATTCTTTTGCTCTTGAAGGAGTAGCAAACCCGGATATGGTTTATCAGTCTACGGAAAACAGAAACGATAAAGTTGGAGGCTATGCAGATTTAAACCTTTCTGCAGAGTACAAATTTCATAAAAACTTCAGTGTTTTTGCCATCGGAAACAATCTTCTAAACTCCAATTACCAGACCTACAAAGGCTATAAAGTCTTAGGTGCACAGATTCTGGGAGGAGTGAAGATTACCTTTTAAGCCTAAAAAAAATTTCAAGACAATAAAACCCTTTACATTCCAAATGTAAGGGGTTTGTTTTTATAGCTGTAATGCTTTATTTTTTTGTCCGTAATCGTTGGAAGTTCAAAACAAAAAAAAGAGAATGTGTAATTATTTAATTTTTAATAATATACAAATTCTCTTTTATCAAGTGACCGCAGAAGGATTCGAACCCTCACTGTCGGAGCCGAAATCCGAAGTTCTATCCATTAAACTATGCAGCCATGTTCATCAGCAGTGAATAAATTCAAAAAGACTTATCACGTATGATTTCCGACTGCGAAAATACTGATTTTTTTACAATTTATGAAGCCTGCAAAAGTTTAATTCCAAAATCATTGTAAGATAAAATTATCTTTTGACAACAGATACCAATTGATGTAGAGACAAGTGATTAAAGCTCAGTTATTTAAAATAAGATCTTCAATTTAGAACCATAAAATAAAACTATTGAAGCAATATTTTGCTTCAAGGGATAGTTCGATTAAATCATTAGGTCTTGTCTAAAACTAATACGTAAATCTTATATGGAATTAGGCCGTAGGAACCCGATAAAAATTGTTTAATTTACCTGCTGGGACGTGCGCTGTCTGATACTGCTGCATTAATATTACCAGTGGCGTTGCCTGTATTATTATTGCTTGTTTTTCTGCCGCCTATATGAGTCTTTGTATTAATACTGTCCCGACCTGACGTGCTATCTGCGGAGATACGGGGCGATGAGGCACCTGTATCAGTCTCGGAATAAACATTTTGGGTATTGGCTGAATCAGTAGAAACGGTATTTTTTTCGTTATTTTTTTTACAAGCTACAAGGAAGCTTATGGCCATGATTGATAAGAATAAATTTTTCATAAGTTATATTATAATGATGGTTAGTGTTATTAAATGCTTTAATTATTCAAAATTATATATTACTCATCAATACGTCTATGAGTGAGATCATAATACATTATTCGGAGTGGATTACTATGGTTCCCCGCATAAAGAATTTTTGAAGTACAAAGTGAAATTTTGTCAGTTTTTCTGCAAAAAAAACACATTTTTCAACATGGTATTTTTTTTGATGTTTTCATAACGTACAGCTGGCCAGCTGATTTATGTATAAAATGATTGTTTAACTTAATTTAAAAAGATTATTATGAGTCTTATTAAAAGAAACCCGAATGGCTATTTAGCCTTTCCAGGTCTTTTCGATGATTTTTTTAATCGTGAACTTTTTAACTGGGGAAACAACAATTATTCATCGACCAGTACAACGGTTCCTTCGGTTAATATCAGAGAAAATGAAGATGCTTATGAGGTGCAGATTGCTGCGCCGGGTATGAACAAGAAAGATTTTGAAGTGAAACTTGATGGAAATCTTCTGACTATTTCGTCCTCTAAACAGGATAGCAGCGAAAGGGAGCAGGACAATTTTACCCGAAGGGAGTTCAGCTATCAATCGTTCCAAAGAAGCCTGGAACTTCCAAAAGATGTTGTCGATCAGGATAATATCAATGCAAAATATGAAAATGGATTGCTTTTGCTGACCATTCCGAAGAAAGAAGATGCCAAACAGAAGCCACCGCGATTGATTGAAATATCTTAAGATAAATTCCAATTGTCATGAAACTAAGAAAGAAGGTCTGAAACAGGCCTTCTTTTTTTATTTAACAGTTTTCCGGTTGCTTCTAATTCTTTTTCTGCCCGGCAGATAATAGGTAGATGTCTCTAAAAGCAGTACCAGTCTTCCTTGTATCTTAGAAATTAATTTCACGGAAAAGAGATTGCGGTGAGTGCTCAAATAACATACATATTATAGCCGGTTTCTAAATTCGCTAGGGCTGATTCCCAACATATTTTTCACATATCTCGTAAAAAATGAATGGCTGGAAAATCCCATTTGGTCAGCAATTTCAGAAATATTCAGGGTTTTGTTACCCAGTAGGAAAATAAGTCGGTCTTTCGTATAACGTTGTATCCACTCCGATGCAGTGATGCCGGTATTGGTTTTGCAAATCTGGTTTAGATATTTTGGGGTTATATTAAGCAGACTGCTATAAAATTGCACTTCGCGGCGTTTCATACAGTGTACTTCTACGAGTTTAATAAATCGCTCGTATAATGTTCCGCTTTCCAAACTGCGGCTTCGCCTTTCAAGCTGGTCAATAAAAATATCCCACATTTCCAGCAGGAAAAGCCGCATTTGAAGTTTTAGAATTTCATCATAAAAGCGATTGGCTGTTTCAAGCGACTTAATGTACAATGATTGAAAATTTTTCAGAATTCTTTCTTTGTTTTTTTTATCTGGACGTAATAGTGGATCAACTCTATGATGCACAATGGCGTCGATGCTGATGTTCAGGCTGGGAAAATTGTCTGTTAATAAATAATTATCAATAAACAGTACTGTTGCAGCAAAGTTTTTAGAAAAAGATAAATCTGAAATCTTACTGTCAGCAAGCCAGAAAATAAATTCGCCTTGCTTACATTGAACAGGCTTTCCATTAAAAATAAAGCTTGCATTTCCACGCTGGCAATAGATGTGCGTATGATAGTGTAACTGGAAATCTTCCGGAAATTCGATGTCTCCGGTGGCTTTCAATAATAAAACTTTTGGTTGAGCCGGTGTTTCCATATTACTTTCTGTCGATAAAATGCTAAAATACGTAATATTTGACATTATTACTGTACTATTTGTAACAAGTTGCATATTTATCTGATTTATTTTTGCATTGTAAATTAAGTGATTGAAATGAACAGTCCTCCTTACCTGAACGGGAACAAAAGGTCAGTGGTTCTTGCAGTTGCTTATTTCAGGAAAAATCAATTAACTAAATAAATACTGTAATGAAAAAAATAATAACACTGGCAGTGATGCTCTTTTTTACAGGGCAGATATTTGCCCAAAACAAAAATTTAAATACCCCAAAAATGGATACGGCAGAACACTATACTTTTCAACTGAGCGAAAACGTAGTAAGAACAGCGGTGACTTTCAAAAACCGTTACGGTATAACATTATCAGGAGATTTTTATCTTCCGAAAAATGTTAAAAGTCAGAAATTAGCAGCATTAGCGATTAGCGGACCATTCGGAGCAGTAAAAGAACAATCATCCGGTTTATATGCAAACCAAATGGCAGAAAGGGGTTTTGCTGTCATCGCGTTTGATCCTTCGTATACCGGTGAAAGCGGTGGAGAACCTCGAAACCTCGCATCACCGGAAATCAATACCGAAGATTTCAGCGCTGCTGTCGATTTTTTAGGACTTCAGAAAAATGTGGATAGAAACAGAATAGGCATCATTGGAATTTGTGGTTTTGGAGGCTTTGCATTGAATGCAACTGCAGTTGATAAAAGAGTGAAAGCGGTCGCTACTACCAGCCTGTATGATATGACCAGATTGATGTCAAAAGGATATAACGATGTAATAAGTTTGGAACAGCGCACAAAAATATTGGAAGACCTGGGTCAACAGCGTTGGAAAGATGCTGAAAATGGAAACCCAACCAAAGGCGAAAGAAACCTTCCCGAAAGTCTAAAAGGCGACGAACCACAATTTGTAAAAGATTATTTCGATTATTACAGGACTTCCCGTGGTTTTCACACCAATTCACTTAATTCAAACGGAGCCTGGCTTTTGACCAACCCTTTATCGTTTATGAATATGCCGATACTTACCTATGTAAAAGAAATTTCTCCAAGACCTGTGCTTCTAATTGTTGGTGAGAAAGCACATTCGAGATATTTCAGTGAAGATATTTACAAAATGGCCTCCGAACCCAAAGAACTGATGATAATTCCTGGTGCAGTTCATGTTGATCTTTATGATAAAGTTGATGTAATTCCTTTTGATAAACTAGAAAATTTTTTTGAAAAGTATCTGAAATAATTTTTAAATCATTTTTTTTCAAGCAAAGCCGTAAGCTTTGCTTTTTTTATTTCACAGATTATAAGAATTGCCTGGTGAAAAATGATAATGCACCATTTATTATTAAAAATAAACATGAAGAAATTTCATTTTTTTAACATTATGATTTTTTAACATATCGGCTTGAAATTTGAAAAATACTGTGTTGCAATGAGATATGAGTCTTGTGTGTTCTGTATGGTTAAAATAGGTAATAATTTCAATATATAATATGTTAAATTAACATATGATGCTAAATACTGTATTAATAA